>NZ_LMNK01000002.1:0-1450056 GCF_001423335.1 Aeromicrobium sp. Leaf289
CACCGACCCCACCATCACGAGCCTCCTGCTGACAGTCAATTGTCGGAATTTCAAAACTCGCCACAGCATCAAGACCACAAGGGCCCCGACACCACAGACGAGGGTTACTACTGATTATCTCGTCGACTTTTGGCACACTGTTGAGTTCTCAAGGATCAGACGCACATCTGTCACGACCACACCGTGAGGTGGGTCAGCCAGAGGCTTCCTGGTGGACGGAGAAGCGATGCTGCTGCTGTCTCCATCCGACGCCTGCCGTTGTCAGCGGTCCGTCTCCGGGCGAAAGCCCTGGCGTTGACCGTTTCGGTACAAGCTCTGCGCGCTCCGATCACGCGGCCTTTCGGCCTCGTGCTCCGGCGAGCGGCGCAACAAGAAGAACATTACAGACCCCTCCCCGGTCCGGTCAAACCGCCCCCCTTGTGACGTCTCGACCGCGGGCCAGTTCCCTGCAATTGCAGGGCTCGGCACGTCGGGGCACTCGATCCGGCGCCCGTCGGGGGCTTCTCAGAGCTCGCCGACGTCGCGCAACCACACCTCTGTCCGGCGCATCCCCTCGTCCAGGTCGACGGCGGGGTCGTAGCCGAGCATCGACCGAGCCTTGTCGATCGAGTAGGTGCCCGTCCGGCAGAAGTAGCGGACCGCGGTCGTGTTCGTCTCGTCGTCGGCACGACGGACCCGGTTCACCTTGGCCGCGGCCGATGCCAGCGCCAGGGCCGCCGCCGTGGGCATCACGACGGGGCCCCGCCTGCCCAGCATCCGGTAGTAGTGGCCGAAGAACTCCCGGCACTCCACGCCCACCCCACCGCTGAGCGTGAACACCTGGCCGGCCGCCTCCCCACGGTCGGCGGCCAGCACCAGCCCCGAGACCAGGTCGTCGACGAAGACCGGGCTGAAGATCCCCCGCCCCATCGCGGGAAGCAGGAAGCGGTTGGCCTTGATCATCCGCACGGGCAGCAGGGTCCACGGGCGCGATCCCGGGCCGTAGACGTCGCCGGGGCGCACGACCGTCACGTCGATCTCGCCGGCCGCGTGCGCCTGCATCGCTGCCTGCTCCGCGGCGATGCGCGTGTCGACGTACGGGTTGCCGTCGGGCCTCAGGGGATGGTCCTCGGTGACGCCGTCGGGGAAGCCGAGGTCCGAGAACGCGCGGACCGACGAGAGGTAGACGACGCGCGCGGCCCCACGCGAGACCGCCGCGTCGAGGACCCGCCGCGTGCCGAGCGTGTTGACCCGCCACGCCTCCTCCAGCGTCGGCAGGTTGGACACGAGCGCGGCCGTGTGCACGACCGTCGCCCCCGGGGTGATCACGTCGCTCCACGACTCCGGGTCCGTGACGTCCCCGGCGACCACGTCGTGCGCGGGGTCGGCGTGCAGGTCCATGCCACGCACGGAGTCGCCCCGGGCACGCAGTCGCTCCGTGAGGGAACGGCCGATGAAGCCGGACGCGCCGGTGATGACGTAGTCGGCCATCGGTACGTGCTCCTCCGCGATCGTTGACCCAGGGCGTTCGCACCCTCGCACATCGGGAGGTCGATCGGCAGCGCTACGCGGACTCCCACGGGTAGGCGTGCGCGAGGAAGGCCTCGCGCACCTGGTCCCGCGGCGCCTCGAGGGTCTCGTCGAACAGCACCCGACCGTGGTCGCCGTCGATCACGAGGCGCTTGCCGTCGCGGTGGACGCCGACGACCTGCTCGCGGCGCAGGATGCGCTGATCGCTGCCGTGCACGACGACGAGCTGGTCGTCGCCCAGGAGGATCCGGTGCTCGTCGGCGATCGCGAACGCCGCCAGCGCCGAGCCGAGCAGACCGCCGACGGCGAGCCGCGCCGCCCACGCCCAGGGCTCGTCGAAGCCGGCCACCCACTCCGCCACCGCCTCGAACGGCACGAGGGGGAACCCGCTGACCAGGTCCAGCAGCCAGGGCAGCACGAGCAGCAGCGCCCCGCCGCCACCCCCGAGCAGCACGAACGTCCACACGCGGTCGGTGTCGGTCATGCGCAGATCGGTGACGGACGGATCAGTCATGACTGCACGCTAGGCGCGGGCAGAGGCTGCCACGCCGGCCGAAAGGCTCGACCCCTCGGCCGAAGGTCGCGGCTCAGCCGGGCTGTCGGGCGCTCCTCACCGCGACCACCGACTCGTGGCTGACGAGCAGCTCGCACCGCCCTGAGCAGGCCAGCTGGTGGTCGAGACGCCCGGTGGCGATGAGCCGGTGGACCTCGGCCGTCGAGACCTCGAGCAGGCCGGCGGCCTCGGCGACGGTCAGCTGCGACGACATGCCCGAAGCCTAGCCGCGGCGCCCTGTGCCGCGGCGCCGACGAGCACGGTCAGCCCATCGACCTGCGACCGTCGATGCTCTCGCGCAGGACGTCGGCGTGACCGGCGTGCTGGGAGGTCTCGGCGACCAGGTGCAGGAACACTCGGCGTGCCGACCACGACGCGCCCGCCTCGAACCACGGGGCGTCGGGCAAGGGCTGCCGCGCGTCGAGGTCGACGGAGGCGACCAGCTCGTCGGTGGCGAGCGCCGTGCGCTCGTAGAGCGCGACGACGCCGGCCAGGGTCTCCTGCTCGAGCAGTCGGAACTCGTCCTGCCGGTCGAGCACGGCCTGCGGCGGGTCGCTCCAGTCGATGTTCTGCCAGTCGACGTCGGGCTGGGGCGCGGGGCCGTCGACCACGAAGCGCGCCCACTCCCCCTCTGCGGCGGCCACGTGCTTGACCAGCCCGCCGAGGCACAGCTCGCTGGCCGTGGGCGTGAGGCGGGCCTGCTCGTCGGACAGTCCGGTGACGGTGCCGAGGAACAGTGCCCGGTGCTTGCGCAGCGAGTCGAGCAGGTCGGCGCGTTCGCCCACGAGTGCGTCCATGGCACCACGCTAGGGCTGCGTGCCGACACTTCGGAGCGGTTCGAGTCGGCCCCTCGACAGGCTCGGGGAACGAGCTCCGTCGGGCATCTCACGTGCCCTCGCCCTGCGGACCTTCCCGCGCCTGCCTAGCGTGGACTCCATGACCACCACCGTTGCCGCACTGTCCGTCCCCGAGGCCGGGAAGCCGTTCGAGACCGTCGACCTCGAGCGCCGCGACCTCAAGCCGAACGACGTCCGGATCAAGATCCGCTACGCCGGCATCTGCCACTCCGACATCCACCAGGCCCGCGACGAGTGGGGTGGCGGGATCTTTCCCATGACGCCCGGGCACGAGATCATCGGCACCGTCGAGGAGACCGGCTCCGACGTCACCGCACACGCCGTCGGCGACACCGTCGGCGTCGGCTGCTTCGTCGACTCCTGCCTCGACTGCGACGCCTGCCGCGACGGCGAGGAGCAGTTCTGCAGCCGCGGCGTCGTGCAGACGTACTCCGCGAAGGACTACGACGGCGCCATCACCTACGGCGGCTATAGCGAGCAGGTCGTCGTGCGCGACCACTTCGCCGTGAAGATCCCCGACGGCGTCGACCTCGCCGCCACCACCCCGCTGCTGTGCGCGGGCATCACCACCTACGCGCCGCTCGTGCGGCACGGTGTCACCGAGGGCACCCGCGTCGGCGTGATCGGCATGGGCGGTCTCGGCCACGTGGCCGTCAAGATCGCCGCCGCCCTCGGGGCCGACGTGACCGTCCTCAGCCGCACCGACGCGAAGAAGGACGACGGCCTCGAGTTCGGCGCCAAGGCCTACGTCGCGACCGAGGAGAAGGGCGCGCTGCGGAAGCTGCGCGGCTCCTTCGACGTCATCCTCAACACCGTCGGCGCGGCCGTCCCGCTCGACCAGTACCTGGGTCTGCTCGACCGCGGTGGCCGCATGGTCAACCTCGGCGCCCCGACCGAGAGCCTGGAGATGGGCGCGTTCTCGCTGCTCTCGTTCCGCCGTGCGCTCGAGGGCTCGATGGTCGGCGGCCTCCCCCAGACCCAGGAGATGCTCGACTTCTGCGCCGAGCACGGCATCACCGCCACCGTCGAGGTCATCGACGCCGACCAGGTCGGCGACTACTACGACAAGGTCGTCGACGGCAAGGTGCGCTACCGCGCCGTCATCGACGTCGCCTCGATCGCCCGGTGAACCGCACCAGCCTGCGGGTCGGCGACGAGGGCGTCCAGCCCTACCCACTCATGACCGCGCTCGTCGTGCCCCGACCGATCGCGTGGATCAGCACCGTCGACGGCGAGGGCCGGGGGAACCTGGCCCCGCACTCGTTCTTCACCGTCGCGTGCGCGAACCCGCCGATCCTGGCGTTCACCTCCGTCGGCCGCAAGGACACGCTGCGCAACGTCCTGGAGACGAAGGAGCTGGTGGTCAACCTGGCCACCCAGCCGCTCACCGAGGCGGTCAACGGCAGCAGTGCGCCCTACGAGCACGGTGTCGACGAGGCCGAGGCGCTGGGCCTGGAGACGGAGCCGAGCGAGCTCGTGACGCCGCGTCGGGTCCGCGACTCGCCCGCGGCGATCGAGTGCCGCCTGCACTCGACCACCGAGCTGGGTGACTCGACCCTCGTGCTGGCGGAGGTGCTGCTGTTCAGCGTCGCCGACCACGTGCTCGTCGAGGGCCACCCCGCCTTCGACCTGCTGGCGCCCATGACCCGACTCGGCAAGGAGGAGTGGGCGCCGCCCAGCGTGCCGTTCACCCTGCCCCGGCCGACCGAGGCGCCGTAGCGACCGACGATCGCCTAGCGGCTCGGGTCGACGAGGATCTTCGCGTGCTGCTCGGGGTCGGCGAGCCAGCTGAACGCGTCGGCGACCTCGTCGAGCCCGACCGTCCCGGTGATCAGGGGTGAGGGGTCGACCTTGCCGTCGGCGATCATCTGCAGCGTGGCGTGGAACTCGGCCGGGTCGTAGCAGAAGGCGAACCGCAGCTCGACCTCCTTGTTGATCGCCATCGAGGGGCGGAAGGTGTCGGGCTCCATGCACACGCCGACGACGACGATGCGCGACTGCAGCGGCGCCGCGGTGATGATCTGCTCGAGGATGCCGGGGACGCCCACGCACTCGAACACCACCGGTCCCGTGGGCAGGGCACCCAGCTTCTCGGCGGCCTGGAACACCCGGGGCCAGGGCAGGAACGGGACAGCGCGCAGCTTCTTCATGGTGCTCAGGCCGAGGTCCATGAAGTCCGGGGCCGACGTGAGGTAGCGCTTGTCGGACTCGAAGCGGTCCCACGGCGACTCGACGGCGGGGTCGACCACCACGTCGGCGCCGCAGCGCTCCGCGAGCGCACGGCGTCCGGCGGAGAAGTCGCTGGCCACCACGGTCCGCACACCGGAGGCCTTGAGCATGAGGATGACCGCGAGGCCGATGGGCCCGCAGCCGATGACGACGGCCACGTCCTTGCGGCCGACCTGGCCCTTGCGCACCGCGTGCCAGGCCACGGCGAGCGGCTCGGTCGTGGCGGCGTGCTCGACGTCGACGCCGTCGGGCACCTCGAAGGCGACGGCCTCGGACACGAGGATCTGCTCGGCGTAGCCTCCCGGGGCGTGCTCGCTCAGGCCGGTCATGTGCAGGCCGTCGGCGGTCTCCAGCAGCGGCAGCGCGACGACGCGCGTCCCGGGCTTCCAGCGCCCGTGGGTGCGCGGGCCGTACGAGACGACCTCGCCGACGAACTCGTGGCCCATGACCACCGACGACGTGGACCGCATGAAGTGGTCGTACCCCACCTCGCCGGCCATGTCGGCGGTCGCGTCGCCGTGCACGCGGGCGTGCAGGTCGGAACCGCAGATGCCGGACCGGAGCACCTTCAGGAGCACCTGGCCGGGACCGGGGACGGGATCGGGGACGTCGGTGAGCTGGAGCTGCTGCTGGTGGCAGACGACGGCACGCATGAGCACAGTGTGCTGCCTCGACGGGGTCGACGTGTGCACCCACGACAGGCGCACACTGGGTAGGACACGGGGGGTCAGGGAAGACCGGGAGGAGTGGAGAGCATGCAGCAGGGAGACCTGAGGCCGATCGACGCGGCGGAGTGCCTCGAGCTGCTGGCGGTGCGCACGGTGGGCATGGTCGCGTTCGTGGACGACGACGGGCAGCAGCTGGTGCCCGTCAACTACGTGGTGCGCGACGGTGACGTCATCTTCCGCACGTCCGCCGACAGCTTCCTCGCCCAGCTGGCCGACGGTCACGAGGACGTCGCGTTCGCCACGTCGCACCAGGCCGAGCTGGACCAGCACGGCTGGAACGTGACCGTGCGGGGCCGCACGAGCCCGCAGGACGCCACCGACCTGGTGGGCGCGCCGCCACGCACCTGGGCCGGCGGCGTGCGCGACGTGCTGGTGCGGCTGCACCCCGAGCACGTGTCCGGCCGCCGGGTGCACCTGCACTGAGCCGCGGTCAGCGGGGTCGGTCGATCCGCAGCACCACGTGGTCGGGCGGGTCCACCGGGTTGTCGGGCTCGAGCCGCGCCGTGCCCACGTGGCGGAAGCCGGCCTTCTCCAGTGCCCGCCACGACGGCCGGTTGCCCGCGGCGACCGGCACGACCACGGCGGGGCAGTCCGCGTACGAGGCCCACGTGTCGGCGACGAGCGCCGCGATCACGGCAGGCCCGATGCCGCGTCCGGTGTCGGCGGGGTCGCCGATGAGGTAGTCGACGGTCACGGCGCCGGACGGGAGGTCGAGGAACGGCGCGAGCTCGGCCTCGTCGTCGGGGTAGTCGTCCCAGCGGGCGCGCTGGCAGAGGCCGACGTCACGTCCGTCGACGGTGGCCACGAGGTCCTCGGCCGGCTCCTCGCCGCGCATGACCGCACCGAAGTCGCGCTCCAGCGCCTCGGGGTCGGCCTCCTGGAACCACCACCGGTGCACGTGCGGGGCAGCGAGCCAGCGCGCGAGGACCGGCAGGTCGCCCGGCTGGAGCCTGCGGAACGTGACCTGCATGGCCCGACCCTAGAACGTGCGCCTCTAGGCTGTGCTGCGATGCGCACTCCTGGGCTGCTGGTCGCCGGCACGACGTCCGACGCCGGCAAGAGCGTGGTGACGACGGGGATCTGCCGGGCCTTCGCGCGGCGCGGTCTGCGCGTGGCGCCCTACAAGGCGCAGAACATGTCGAACAACTCGATGGTCGTGCCGCTGGGCGGCGAGTCCACCGACGGGTTCGGGGAGATCGGTCGGGCGCAGTGGGTGCAGGCGCTCGCGGCCCGGGCGACGCCCGAGGTCGCGATGAACCCGGTGCTGCTGAAGCCGGGCAGCGACCGGCGCAGCCACGCCGTGGTCATGGGGCGTCCGGGCGGCACCGTCGACGCGACGGACTTCGTGGAGGGGCGGCGGCACCTCGCCGCGGCCGCGCACGCGGCGTTCGACGACCTGGCGGGGCGGTTCGACGTCGTGGTGGCCGAGGGTGCGGGCTCCCCCACCGAGATCAACCTCCGGTCGTCGGACTACGTGAACCTGGGGCTCGCGCAGCACGCGGAGCTGCCGGTGGTGGTCGTGGGCGACATCGACCGCGGCGGCCTGTTCGCCGCCCTGCACGGCACCGTCGCACTGCTCGACGCCGACGACCAGCGGCTGGTGGCCGGCTACGTCGTCAACAAGTTCCGCGGCGAGGTCTCGCTGCTCGATCCGGGCCTCGAGCGGCTGACCTCGCTGACCGGGCGCCCGTTCTACGGCGTGCTGCCCTGGGACCCGTCGCTGTGGCTCGACTCCGAGGACGCGCTCGACCTGGACGGACGGCGATCGGGAGCCGCAGGCGCGCTGCGCGTGGCCGTGGTGCGCCTGCCCCGCATCAGCAACTTCACCGACGTCGACGCACTGGGGGTCGAGCCCGGCGTCGACGTCGTGTTCGTCTCCGACCCGCGCGACGTCGCCGACGCCGACCTGGTCGTCCTGCCCGGCACCCGGGCCACGATCGACGACCTGGTGTGGCTGCGGTCCCGCGGGCTCGACCGGGCCGTCGTGGCGCACGCCCGCGCGGGCCGACCCGTGCTCGGCATCTGCGGTGGCTTCCAGATGCTGGGCCGCCACGTCCACGACCCCGACGCGGTGGAGGCGTCGACGGCGCGCAGCGTCGAGGGCCTGGGCCTGCTCGACGTCGAGACGACGTTCGGCGCCGAGAAGGTGCTGCGCCTGCCGACCGGCGAGGCGCTGGGGGCGCCGACGTCGGGCTACGAGATCCACCACGGACGGATCGCCCGGGGGACGGGCGAGGAGTTCCTGGGCGGCGCACGCAGCGGCGCGGTGATGGGCACGATGTGGCACGGCAGCCTGGAGGGCGACGCGTTCCGCCGGGCGCTGCTGGCCGACGTAGCAGCTGCGGCGGGCACGGTGCTGCCGCCGTCGGACGTGTCGTTCGGGGGCCTGCGCGAGGCGCGGCTCGACCGACTGGGCGACCTGGTCGAGACCCACCTCGACGTCGACGCCCTGGAGCGGCTGGCCCGCGACGGCGCCCCGTCCGACCTGCCCCTGCTCCCGCCGGGGGCGGGCGCATGATCCTGCTGCTCGGCGGCACCGCGGAGGCGCGCGCCCTCGCGGCACGACTGGACGACGCCGGCGTCGCGCTCACGTCGTCGCTGGCCGGGCGGGTGGCCCGACCACGGCTGCCCGTCGGCGAGACGCGGATCGGCGGGTTCGGTGGCGTCGCCGGCCTCCGGTCGTACCTGCGCGACGAGCGGGTGAGGGCGGTCGTCGACGCCACCCATCCCTTCGCGGCGGGCATCAGCGCGAACGCGGCGGCGGCGTGCGACGCCGAGGACGTCCCGCTGCTGCGGCTCGCGCGGCCGGGCTGGAGCGAGCACCCCGACGCCGACCGGTGGCACTGGGTGGACTCCCACGCGGACGCCGCGGCGCTGACCGTCGGACTCGGCAGCCGCCCCTTCCTCAGCATCGGGCGGCAGGGGCTCGCGCCGTTCGTGGAGCCGCTGCAGGACGTCGCGGCGCTCGTGCGGGTGGTCGACGAGCCGGAGCTCGAGCTGCCGCCGGCCTGGACGCTGCTGCACAGCCGCGGCCCCTACGACCTGGCGTCGGAGCGGGCGCTGCTGTCCGAGCACGGTGTGGACGTGGTGGTCACGAAGGACTCCGGCGGCAGCCACACGGTCGCCAAGCTCGACGCGGCGGGCGAGCGGGGCGCGGCCGTGGTGGTCGTGCGCCGGCCCCCGAGCCCGCCCGGGGTGGAGACGGTCAGCGACGTCCGCACTGCCGCCGAGTGGGCAGCCGACCGCGCCGCCGACCGGGCGTGAGGGACCTGGGCCCGAGCACGCAGACGAGCAGCGCGCCCACGTCGACCGCTCGCGCCAGCCTCGTCGCGCGGGCGACGTCGTCGGGGTGGACGGGTCGGCCGTCACCGAGCGTGTGACGGTCCTCGGTGCGTCCGGCGTAGACGTTCACGCCGCCGAGCCGCACCCCGAGCGCACCGGCGAAGGCGGCCTCGACCGGCCCGGCGTTGGGGCTGGGGTGGTGGCGGGCGTCGCGGCGCCACGCGCGAGCGGCCGCGACGGGGCTGCCGTCGACGAGCGGGGCGGTGACGACGGCCAGGGTCGCGGAAAGTCGCGCGGGGACGAGGTTGAGCACGTCGTCGAGGCGGGCGGCGGCCCAGCCGAAGCGTTCGAGTCGAGGGGTGCGATGGCCCACCATGGCGTCGAGGGTGTTGGCGGCGCGGTAGGCCAGGAGCCCGGGAACCCCCGCGACGGCACCGGCCACCAGGGGCGCGACGACGGCGTCGGACGTGTTCTCGGCGACGGACTCGACCGTCGCACGGGCCACGCCCTCGACGTCGAGGGTGCTGGGGTCGCGGCCCACGAGATGGGTCACGCGGCGTCGGGCGCCGTCCAGGTCGTCGGCGTCGAGCAGGGCGTGCACGGCGAGCGCCTCGCGCTCCAGCGAACGCCCCCCGAGCACGGCCCACGTGCATGCCGCGGTCAGCACCGCCTCGGCCACGGGTCCTCGGCGGCGCGCGACGGAGCGGGCGACCACACCGACCGCGCCCGCGCCCCCGACGAGCGCGCCCACGTGGAGCACGCCCGCACCACGTCGGTCGGCGTACGTGCGGCGCTCGAGCGCCGCGGCCACCTGCCCGAAGCCCGCCACCGGGTGCAGCCGGCGGGGGTCACCGAGGAGGCGGTCGGCCACGAACCCGAGCACCAGACCTGCAGAGGCCGGTCTCACGAGAGGACCACGAGCACGGTGGCGAGGGTGAGCTCGATGCCGGCGCCCATCACGTCGCCCGTCACGCCCCCGATGCGACGGTGGGCGCGACGCAGCAGCAGGCCGAGGACGACCAGGGCGGCCGCCGCTGCGGCCAGCCCGTGCCACCACGGCACGTCCGCGAGCACGCAGGCCCCGACGAGCAGCACGCACCAGCCCGCGTGGGCGACGACCGCGACGGGCAGCGGGACGCTCCGCGCCACGGTGGCGCCCAGGCCCGAGCCGTCCCCGGCAGGCACCGCTCGTGAGCACACGACCACCAGGCCGGACCGCGACAGCAGGACCGCGGCACCGAGCAGCACCGCGTCGCCCGCGGCCACGAGCGAGGCCGCCCCCGCGGCCTGGAGGCCGAGCACGAGCACGAGGGCCGCCGCGCCGGCCGGCCCCACGTCACCCGATCGCATGACTGCCAGCGTGCGGTCGCGGTCGTAGGAGGAGGTGAGTCCGTCCGCGGTGTCGGCCAGGCCGTCGAGGTGGAAGGCCCGGGTGCCGAGCGCGAGCAGGCCGACGACGAGCAGGCCCGTGGCCAGCGGCGAGAGCCCCAGCTCCTGGCCCCCCAGCGCAAGGGCGGTCGCCCCGATCGCGAGCGGCAGCACGGCGACGGGAGCGAGCACCATGGCCCGGCCGGCCGTCAGGTGGTCGACCGTCCGGGGCGGCCGCACCGGCCACGCGGTGAGCGTGCCCACGGCGAGCCGCCAGGCGTCGACGGTCGAGGCGGCGGTCATGGACGCATCATCGCGGATCGGGACGGGCTCAGAGCGCCGCGGCCCGAGCTCGACGCAGCTCGTCGGCCTGGCGGGCCCGCCACGTGCGAGCGGTGAGGCCGGTGAGCACGAGCGCCACCCCCGCCCACATCGCCGTCGACGTGGCGAGCGCGCCGACCCGGAAGGAGTAGAGCGTGTTCGCCGGGAAGCTGTCGGGCACCTCGTCGATCGGCGCGAGCACCACGGCCGCCACGCCGACGACCACGAGGTAGAGCGCGACGCCGGAGACCACGGCGAGCCACGGTCCGCGCGCCAGGAGAGCCCGCACCAGCAGGACGGCCGCCACCACGGCGAGCAACGACACGGCCACGAAGCCGAAGTAGAGCGCGGTCCGCTCCCCGATCGTGTCGCCCGAGCCGACCGCGGGCGGGTTCGGCGGGTACTTCACCCACGGGACGACGGTGTAGGCGAGGTAGGCCAGGGCCACGACGACACCGGTCGACGCGACGGGGCGCAGCCCGCCGAGCCGCCCGACCGCGAAGGCCGAGGCGATGCCGGCGACGCCACCGGCCACGAGGCCGAACAGGACCGTCGCCGTGAGCAGGCCGGGCCCGGCCTGCTGGCCTCGGGTGATGCCGCCCGCCTCGTCGTCACCGTGCGAGTGCGCCGCGCCTTCCTCCTCGCCGTGCGAGTGCGCCGCGCCTTCCTCGTGGGAGTGCGCGCCGGCCTCGGCCGGCGCGGACGCGGACTCCTCGAGGGCGATCGCGTCGTCGACGGGCGGCTCGCCGACGGCGAACGCGACGACGAAGGCCAGGATGCCGCCGACGAGGCCGGCGACGAGGCCGTGGACCAGGAAGGTGCGGGGGGTCAGGGACGTGGACATGCAGGGTTCCGTTCTCGCGTGGGGGCCGCGCCGGGCGCAGGCAGGGAGGACGGGTCGCGCACCGGGGCTCGGTGCGGCGCCGTCAGACGTCGGGCTGGTCAGCGACAGGGCTGATCAGTGACAGTGCTGATCAGTGGCAGGGGAAGCCGAGCAGGTGGCGTCCGTCGTGGACCCACTCGTGCACGGTGTCGCCCGCGAGCAGGGAGGTCGCTCCCTGCTCGGCACCGACGAAGTACAGCGCCAGGACGGCGAACAGGGCGACGAACAGCGCCCAGGGGGCGAGCTCGCGCACGGAGATGGGCGTGGCCACACCGACGAGGTCGACGGAGCGGGCTGGGGAGAGCTGCGACATGGCAGGCCTTTCCTGAGGGATGAGTGCGTCCCGTGGATGGATGGCTGTCGTCGGCTTGGGTCTGGCTCCGCCCCGTCGTGCTGAGGCGTCACAGTAGCGCTACTGCGCCGGATTCCCACCGGCTTCCGCACCGTCGATCGTTCGTCATCGTAGGGCAGTCGAGGGGTCCTGCGCGAGGGTCTCCCACGATCGATTCCTACGACTGCGTCACGCGGACCTCGGCGTTGGCGGGCAGGGACGGTGCCGTGCCGTCGAGAGCCGCGACGACGTAGGCGATCACGTCGCCGTGGGTCACCACGAGCGTGTCGTCGGCCGGGCCCGACGCCAGGAAGTCCGCGAGGCGCCCGAGCACGTCGTCGAGCGTCTCGTCGTGACCGCGCTCGACCAGCCGCGGGTCCTCCACGACCTCGAGCCCGAGCCGCGCCGCCACCAGGTCGGCACTCTGGCGGGCACGGACCAGGGGCGAGCACACCACGGCGGCGACGTCGGCGTCGGCCAGCTGATCGGCGGCAGCGAGCACCTGGCGCCGCCCCAGGTCCGTGAGCGGCGGGTGGGCCGTGCGGCCCTGCTCGCGGCCGGCGACGTTCCAGGTGGACTCGCCGTGGCGCATCCACAGCAGGCGGGTCACCGGCTCACACCACTGGTGCCGGCTCGAGCGGCAGCGCCTCGACCACGCGGCCGACGACCGTGACCGCCGGAGCGCCGATGCCGGCGTCGGCAGCGACGCGCGCGATCGTGGCGACGGTGCCGTCGACCCGACGCTGGCTGGGCAGGCCCGCGTCGGCGACCACCGCGGCCGGGGTGTCGGGGTCGAGGCCACCGCCCACCAGCGCCTCGGCGATGGCGCCGAGGGTGCGCACGCCCATGAGCACGACGATCGTGGTGCCCGTCGACGCGACCGCCTTCCAGTCGACCGTGGAGTCGGGGTGGTCGGGCGGCACGTGGCCCGAGACCACGGTGAAGCCCTGCGTGAGCCCCCGGTGGGTGACCGGGATGCCCGCGAGGGCCGGGCCGGAGACCGACGACGTGACGCCGGGCAGCACCCGCACCGGCACACCCGCGCGGGCGCAGGCGATCGCCTCCTCGCCGCCGCGGCCGAACACGAACGGGTCGCCGCCCTTCAGCCGGACCACGCGCCGGCCCGCCAGGGCGTGCTCCACGAGCAGCGCGTCGATCGCGTCCTGTCCGGTGGACGGGCCGCCCGGGATCTTCGCGACGTCGACGACCTGGGCGTCGGGCCGCACCGCGTCGAGCGCGGCGAGCGGGACGAGCCGATCGGTCACCACGACGTCGGCCTCGGCCAGGGCGCGCAGGCCACCCACGGTCATGAGGTCGGGGTCGCCCGGCCCGGCGCCGACGAGGACGACGTCACCCGGGGCACCGGCGGGGGTGCCGGGCGACGGGCGGCGATGGGCACCGTCGGCCGGCACCCGCAGCACCACGTCGGCCGCGAGCACGTCGTCGAGCGACAGCTCGCCGCGCCGCCAGGAGACGAGGCCGCGGTGGACGAGGTCCTCGAGCGTGGCCACGAGGTCGGGGGCCACGACCGTGACGGTGTCGCCCTCGGCCAGGGCCGACGACGCTGCCGCTGCGGCGCGCAGGCCGCCGCCGGCCACGAGCACGCGCCGACTCACGACCGCACCTGCGCGAGCGCGGCGAGGAAGCGACGGGTGACGTCAGGAGCGCGCACGGCGACGCGGATCCAGGCGTCGTCGA
This sequence comes from Aeromicrobium sp. Leaf289, assembly GCF_001423335.1. Classification (NCBI taxonomy): domain Bacteria; kingdom Bacillati; phylum Actinomycetota; class Actinomycetes; order Propionibacteriales; family Nocardioidaceae; genus Aeromicrobium; species Aeromicrobium sp. Leaf289. The sequence continues at coordinate 13,760 of NZ_LMNK01000002.1, forward strand.
GTCCCGGGAAGGTGTCGGCGCGCCGCACCGCCCACCCGGCGTCGCGCAGCGCACCGTGGACCCCTGGCCCCACCCGAGCCAGGACGAACGGCGCGGACGACGGCAGGTGGTGGACGCCCAGCTCGTCGAGGCCGTCGGTGAGCACGGCGCGGTGCCGGCCCACGTCGGCGGCACGACGGGTCGCCTCGGCACGGGCGTCGTCGGACGTGCACGCGACGATCGCGGCGGCGGCGTGCGTCGACACCGACCACGGCGGCTGCTGGGCGCGCAGGTCGGCCAGCAGCTCGGGGTCGCCGAGGACGTAGCCCGCGCGCACGCCGGGGATGCTCCAGAGCTTCGTCAGGCTGCGCACGACCAGCACCCCGGGAAGGGGCGAGCCTGCGAACGAGTGCTGCTCCCCGGGCACGGCGTCCATGAACGCCTCGTCGACCACGACCACGCGGCCGGGCCGCGCGAGGGCACGGATCGCCCAGGCGGGGTGCAGCACCCCGGTGGGGTTGGTGGGGTTGCCGACGACCACGAGGTCGGCGTCGTCGGGGACGCGGTCGGGCTCGAGCGCGAAGTCGTGGCCGAGCCGCACGTGCTGCGGGTCGTGGCCGGCCTGGCGCAGCGCGACGTCGGGCTCGGTGAACTGCGGGTGCACCACCACGGGGTGCTGCCAGTCGCGGGCGCGGGCCAGCAGCGTGAACGCCTCCGCCGCACCGGCGGTGGCGAGCACCTCGTCGTCGGCGCGCAGGTGACGACGAGCCACGGCCGCCTCGGCCTCGCGGGCGTCGGGGTAGCGGTCGACGTCGTCGAGCGCGGAGCGCAGGGCACGGTCGAGCCACGTCGGACGCGGCCCGTCGTGCACGTTGACCGCGAGGTCGACGAGCCCGTCGGTGGCCTCGACGTCGCCGTGGTGGCGGAGCGGGTCGGGCGGGGAGACGGCCTCGACACGCGGCCGGCGGTTGCCACCCGCCGCTGGTCGAGTGGCCGCCGAGGCGACGAAGGAGCTCTCGGGGGCGGATCGAGACCGCTCGGGCGCGGCGTGGACCGCCGCGGCGAAGCGCGCCGCCATGCGGGGGTGACCCGCCCAGTGCGTGTGCAGGTACGAGGCGTGGAGCGTCGGGCTCGCGAAGCCGGCCTCGCCGTGGGCGCTCGTCCAGGCGACACCGAGCGCGTCGTCGGCGCCGGCCGACGGCGTGACGTGGGTGCGGTGGAACTCGTGGCCGGTCACGCGGCCGCCGACGGGGGCGAGCAGGTGCTCGACCGGGGCCACCGCCGTGCGGTAGCCGAGGGTCAGGCGCGGTGTCATGGCGGCGTCGGCCGGGAGCGCACCCACCATGGGCGCGCCGTCGAGCGAGCGGCAGAGGTACAGCAGGCCCGCGCACTCGGCCACGGTCGGCACCCCGGCGGCCACGGCGTCCGCGATGGCGTGGCGCAGGGGCTCGTTGGCCGAGATCGTCGCCGCGTGCACCTCGGGGAAGCCGCCACCCAGGTAGAGCCCCGACGTGCCCTCCGGCAGGGACTCGTCGTGCAGGGGGTCGAACACCCGCACGTCGCAGCCGAGGGCGTCGAGCAGCTCGACCGTCTCGGCGTAGCGGAACGTGAACGAGCGGCCGCCGGCCACGGCGACCACGCGCCGGGGCCCGGCGGGCGGAGGGCCGACCTCGTCGGCGGCGTCCCACGCCGCGCCCTGCAGGGTCGGCGCCGACCGGGCGATGCGCACGACCTCCTCCAGGTCGACGGCCTTCGCGACCCGGGTGGCGAGCCGGTCGAGCGCGGCCGCCGCGTCCTCCCGCTCGGCCGCGGGCACCAGGCCCAGGTGGCGCGACGGGGCCACGACGCCGTCGTCGCGGTGCACGATGCCGAGCACCGGCACCCCGGTGCTCTCGAGCGCGCGCACCACCTCGTCGGCGTGCCGCGTGGACCCGACCTTGTTGAGGACGACGCCGGCCACCCGCACCGACGTGTCGAAGGCGACCATGCCCTGGACGAGCGCCGCGATGGAGCGCGACGCCGAGGACACGTCGACCACGAGCACCACCGGGCTGTCGGTCACGCGGGCCACGTGGGCGGTGGAGGCGTAGCCGTCGGTGCCGAGCATGCCGTCGTGCAGACCCATGACGCCCTCGACGACCGCGAGGTCCGCACCGGCAGAACCGTGCAGCAGCAGCGGGACGAGACGCTCCTCCCCCACCAGGTGGGGGTCGAGGTTGCGGCCGGGCAGACCGGTGGCCAGCGCGTGGTAGCCGGGGTCGATGTAGTCCGGTCCCACCTTGTGGCCCGAGACCCGCAGCCCGGTGCGGGCGAGCGCCGCCATGAGGCCCGTGGCGATCGTCGTCTTGCCGTGGCCCGACGCGGGCGCGGCGACGACCAGGCGCGGGATGGTCACCACTCGATCCCTCGCTGACCCTTCTGGCCGGCGTCCATGGGGTGCTTGACCTTCGTCATCTCCGTGACGAGGTCGGCCACCTCCAGGAGCCGGGGGGCGGCATCGCGTCCGGTGATCACCACGTGCTGGCGACCGGGCCGCGACGCGAGGGTGTCGGCGACGTCGTCGACGTCGACCCAGCCCCACTTCATGGGGTAGGTGAACTCGTCGAGCACGTAGAGGTCGTGTGTCTCGGCGGCGAGACGGCGCTTGATCTCGGCCCAGCCCTCGGCGGCCGCGACGGCGTGGTCGTCGTCGGTGCCGGACTTGCGCGACCACGACCAGCCCGAGCCCATCTTGTGCCACTCGACGGGCCCGCCGAGGCCCTCGGTCTCGTGCAGGCGGCCCAGGTGCTCGAGCACGGACTGCTCGCCGACGCGCCACTTGGCGGACTTGACGAACTGGAACACGCCGACCTTCCAGCCCTGGTTCCAGGCGCGCATGGCCAGGCCGAACGCGGCGGTGGACTTCCCCTTGCCGGGGCCGGTGTGCACCATGACGAGCGGACGGTTGCGGCGCTGGCGGGTGGTGAGGCCGTCGTCGGGGACGACCAGCGGCTGACCCTGGGGCATCAGGCCACCTCCCTCACCGTGCGGACGGCGGAGGTCAGGCTCTCGGCGCTCACCTCGCCGAGCGGGAGGTGCTGGGCGCCGAGCCGGTCGGCCAGCACCGACGCGAGCCCCAGCCGGAACCCGCCGGTCTCGCAGTCGACGACCACCGACGCCACGCCGGAGCGGTGGAGGTGGTCGGCCGCCCGGTGGGCGCGGGCCAGGGCGTCAGGGCCCGACGTGGCCCGACCGTCGGTGACGACCACGAGCAGCGGTCGGCGCAGCGGGTCGCGGATGCGCTCGAGACGCAGCGCGTCCGCGGCAGCGGCGAGGCCCTCGGCCAGCGGGGTGCGGCCGCCTGCCGGCAGCTCCTCGAGCCGGCGCGCGGCGACGTCGACCGACGACGTGGGTGGCAGGTCGAGCGTGGCGCCGGCGCCGCGGAAGGTGACCAGCCCGACCTTGTCGCGGCGCTGGTAGGCGTCGAGCAGCAGCGAGAGCACGGCGGTCTTGACCTGCTCCATCCGGCGCCGGGCCGCCATGGAGCCCGAGGCGTCGACGCAGAGCAGCACCAGGTTGGACTCGCGTCCCTCGCGCACGGCGACGCGCAGGTCGGCCGGACGCAGCAGCACGCGGCCTCCGTCGGCGCGTCCGCGCGCGTGCTGGTGCGGCGCGGCGGCACGGACCGTCTCGACGAGGTGCAAGGAGCCGCTGCGGCCGGCCGGGGTGCGCGCACCGATGCGTCGGCCGTCGTCGGTCACCGCGCGCGAGCGACGACCCGAGACGCCGGCACCCACGCCGTCGACCTGCAGCAGGCGGGCCCGCACCGGCTGCCCGGCACCGACCGTGGACTCCGCGGCCTGGCCGGAGCCCTCGCCGCTGTCGCCGCCGGACGGAGCGGGCGCCTCACCGGGCGCGGGAGCGTCGGCCGCGGTGTCGCTGCCGCCGCCGGGGCCACCACCGTCGGGACCCCCGTCGTCAGGGCCCTCGTCGTCAGGACCGTCGGAGCCCCCGTCGTCGGGGCCGCCCGCGGGCGGCTCGTCCGGGCCGAGCAGGTCGTCGAGCTCGGACTCGTCGAGCCCGGTCTCGTCGAAGGGGTTGCGCCGACGACGGTGCGGCAGCGCGAGGCGGGCGGCCGCGCGCACGTCGTCGCGGGTGATGGTGGTGCGCCCGTGCCACGCCGCGTGGGCGGCAGCGGTGCGGGCCGTCACGATGTCGGCACGCAGGCCGTCGACCCCGAACGCCGAGCACAGCTCCGCGATGGAGACCAGGGTCGCGTCGTCGAGCGGCACCTGGGTCACGAGGTCCTGGGCGGCACTGATCCTGGCGGTGAGCGCGGCCTCGGCGTCGGCGAAGCGCACCGCGAAGCCGGTCGGGTCGGCGTCGAAGGCCAGCCGGCGACGCACGACCTCGGCGCGGGTGGCCGGCTCGCGCGGCGCGGCCACCTCCACGGCGAGGCCGAAGCGGTCCAGCAGCTGGGGCCGCAGCTCGCCCTCCTCGGGGTTCATCGTGCCGATGAGGACGAACCGGGCGGCGTGCTCCACGGACACGCCGTCGCGCTCCACCGTGGAGCGGCCCATCGCGGCCGCGTCGAGCAGGAGGTCGACCAGGTGGTCGTGCAGCAGGTTGACCTCGTCCACGTAGAGCACGCCGCGGTGCGCGCGAGCCAGCAGGCCGGGCTCGTAGCGGGTGACGCCGCTGCCGAGGGCCTGCTCGAGGTCGAGGGAGCCGAGCACGCGGTCCTCGGTGGCGCCGACGGGCAGCTCGACGAGCCGCACGGGGCGGGACTCGACCGGTGCGTCCGGCCCGAACGGACCGTCGGGCGACAGGGCGGAGTCGGCAGGATCGCTGGAGAACCGGTCGCCCGCGACCACCTCGATCGGCGGCAGCACGGCCGCGAGGGCACGCACGAGGGTCGACTTCGCCGTGCCCTTCTCCCCTCGTACGAGCACGCCGCCGATGGCGGGCGAGATCGTCGTGAGGACGAGGGCGAGGGCCATGTCGTCGAGCTGGTCGGGCTCGGCTCCGACGACGGCCGTGAAGGGGTAGTGCTGTGGCATGAGGGCTCCCGCTCGATCGCCATGGCTGGTTGAGCGCGAGGCCGGTCTTCGGACTTCCACCCTCAGGTGGTCACCGCAGCGGACCCTGTGCCGGACTTGCACCGGCTTCCCGATTCTCCCCAGGTTCTGGGGCACCTCGCGTCATGTGAAGTTTGGTCGGGCGCCAGGCTACCGGTGCGCCGACGTGGTGCGGCAACCCACTAGCCTCGCGAGACATGACCTCCGCTCGCTCCCCCCTCCTGGTCGTCGGGATCGGTGCCGACGGCTGGCCCGGGCTCGATGCCGCCCGCCGGACCGCGGTCGAGTCGGCCGACGTCCTCCTGGGAGGCGAGCGGCACCTGGCGATGGTCCCCGCGGACGTGCCGGCCGAGCGCGTGCCGTGGCCCTCGCCCCTGCGCGACGGGCTTCCGGACCTGGTCTCCAGGTTCGAGGGGCGGCGCCTGGTGGCGCTCGCGTCGGGCGACCCGCTGGTCTCAGGCATCGGCACCACGCTCGTCGGCCTGCTCGGCGCCGACGCCGTCGAGGTGCTGCCGGGCGTCTCGTCCGCCGCCCTGGCGCGGGCCCGGATGCGCTGGTCGGCGGAGTCGTCGGACGTCGTGACCGTGGTGGGCCGCGACGTGCACCGACTCGTGACCGCCTTCGCCCCGGGGGCCCGTCTGCTGGTGCTGTGCTCGGACGCGTCGACGCCCGCGGCGGTGGCCGCGCTGCTCGCGTCGCACGGCTACGGCACGAGCACGCTGACCGCGCTCACCGACCTGGGTGCCGAGACCGAGTCCCGCACCGAGGGTGTCGCGACCACCTGGACGGACGACGTCGGCGCGCTGACCGTGCTGGCCGTCGAGGTCCGCGACGCGGGTGCGCGTGTGCTGCCGCTCGTGCCCGGCCTGCCCGACGACGCCTTCGAGCACGACGGCCAGGTCACCAAGCGCGACGTGCGGGCCAGCGCCCTCGCGCGCCTGGCCCCGACGCCCGGCGCCCTGCTGTGGGACGTCGGCGCGGGCGCCGGGTCGGTGTCAGTGGAGTGGGCGCGCACCCACCCGAGGTGCCGGGCCGTCGCCGTCGAGCGGGACGCCGAGCGTGCCGAGCGGATCGTCCGCAACACCCGCACCCTCGGCGTGCCCGAGGTGCAGGTGGTCACGGGCGCGGCGCCCGATGCGCTCGCCGACCTGGACACCCCCGACGCGGTGTTCGTCGGTGGCGGTGCGACGGTCCGCGGCGTGCTCGACGCCTGCTGGGGGGCGCTGCGCCCGGGTGGACGCCTGGTGGTGCACGGCGTCACGCTCGAGACCGAGCAGCTGCTCGTCGCGTGGCATGCCGAGCACGGCGGCGAGCTGGTGCGGCTGCTCGTCGAGACGGCCGCACCCCTCGGGTCGTTCACGTCGTGGACCCCGGCCCGTGCGGTGACGCAGTGGTCGGTCGTGAAGGAAGGACGCGCATGACCGTGCACGTGGTGGGCGCCGGACCCGGTGCCGCGGACCTCCTGACGGTGCGGGCCGTCCGGCTCCTCGAGCACGCCGACGTCGTGCTGTACGCCGGCACCTACGTCGACGCCGTGCTCGAGCACTGCCGACCCGACGCACGCCTCGTCGACACCCAGGACCTCGACCTCGACGCGATCACGGCCACGTGCGTCGACGGGCACGCGGCGGGACTCGAGGTGGTGCGGCTGTCGTCGGGCGACCCGTCGGTGTACTCGGCGCTGCACGAGCTGACGCGTCGGCTCGACGCCGCCGGCGTGTCGTGGGACGTCACCCCCGGGGTACCGGCCTACGCCGCGGCCGCGGCCCGCTTGGGGGTCGAGCTGACCGTGCCCGAGGTGGTGCAGTCGGTGGTCCTCACCCGCACCCAGGCGCGCTCCACCGCGATGCCGTCGAGCGAGGAGCTGGAGACCTTCGCGGCGACGGGTGCCACGTTGTGCCTGCACCTGGCCATCACCCGCACCCGTGACCTGGCCGACCGGCTCGCGGCCGTGCTCGGTGCCGAGACGCCCGTGGCGGTCGTCGCGAACGCGTCGCAGGACGCCGAGATGGTGCTGCGCGGCACCCTCGCCGACGTGGCGGACCAGGTGGAGGCCGCGGGCCTGCGCCAGGCCGCCGTCATCCTCGTCGGGCCGGCGGTCTCGCGACCGGACGGAGCGGAGTCCTACCTCTACTCCCCCACCCGCGACCGGTCCACCAAGCGCCGCTAGTCACTCCGTTTCGGACAGTTCCGGGGCACTGAAGGCATCCCGAGTGCCCCGGAGCTGTCCGAAACGTGGGGACCAGGCGGTCAGGGCTCGACGGAGCGGGGTGTCCAGACGGCGCCGGTGGGGCTGACCCGGGTGGTCGAGGAGCCGACGACCAGCAGGCACTTCATGTCGATCGACTCCGGGTCCAGCTCCTGCAGGGTGGTCACGACGAGGGACTCCTCGGCGCGGCCGACGTCGCGGCCCACGACCACCACGGTGCCGGGGTCGCGGTGCTCGAGCAGGATGCGCCGCATGTCCGCGACCTGGGTGGTGCGCGAGCGGGACCGCGGGTTGTAGACGGCCAGCACGAGGTCGGCGTCAGCCACGGCGCGCAGCCGCCTCTCGACGACCGACCACGGCTTCAGCCGGTCCGACAGGCTCATGACCGCGAAGTCACCGCCGATCGGTGCCCCCGCCCGCGCCGCCACGGCCTGGACGGCGGAGACGCCCGGCACCACCCGGACCACGACGTCGTGCAGGTCCGAGCGCGCCTCCTGCGCCTCCAGCACCGCGGTGGCCATGCCGAACACGCCCGCGTCGCCGCCCGACACGACGGCCACCCGCTCACCCGCCCGAGCGAGCTCCAGCGCGTGGGTGGCGCGGTCGATCTCGACCGTGTTCCCCGACGCGTGCCGGACGAGCCCGACCCGCTGCGGCACCCTCGCCACGTACGGCGCGTAGCCGACCACGTGCCCCACGCGCGACAGCTCGTCGGACGCCTCGGGCGTGAGCCAGCCGTCGGGCCCGGGGCCCAGCCCGACCACGACGACCTCTCCCTGAGCGGCCTCGGCCACACCCGCGGACGGCTCCGGGGCGTCGTAGCGCCGGCCGTGGCCGTCGCCCGGGACCACGACGAGCGAGAAGTACGGCACCGACGACGCGTCGACGTCGGCGACGGGCATCCACCGCTGCTCGGGCATGGAGGCGCGCTCGACGTAGAGCGCCGTGTCGAGCCGTCCGGCCTGCTCCAGCGCGGAGCGGACGGCCGGGAACGTGCGGCCGAGCTTCATGATGATCGCCCCGTCGGTGTCGGCGAGCCGTCGGGCCAGCTCGGCCTCCGGGAGCGTCCCGGGCAGCACGGTCAGCACGTCGGTCTGGCGCACCAACGGGGTGGCGGCCAGCGCCGTGGCGGCGGCGAACGCCGGGACCCCGGCCACCACCTCCGTCTCGAAGTCGCCGGACAGCCGGTCGTGCAGGTACATGAACGAGCCGTAGAACATCGGGTCGCCCTCGGCGAGCACCACGACGTCGCGGCCCGCAGCCAGGTGGGCACGCAGGCGCTCGGCGCACTCCTCGTAGAAGTCGGCCATCGCGCCCGCGTAGCCACCGGGGTGCTGCACCTCTCCCGTGGTGACCGGGTACTGCAGCACCTCCTCGGTAACGCCCTCGGGCACCAGGTCGTCGACGATCCGCCGCGCGTTCGAGCGCTTGCCGACGCCCTGGTGGTAGGCGACGACGTCCGCGTCGCGGATGAGCCGAGCGGTCTTGAGCGTCACCAGCTCCGGGTCGCCGGGACCGACCCCGACGCCGAACAGTCGTCCCGACATGGGGCTACTCCTCCTCCTGCGCCAGCGCGTTGAGGGCCGACGCCGCCATGGCCGAGCCACCCCGACGCCCGCGCACGGTCACGAACGGCACGTCGATGCCGTGGGTGTCGGCGAACGACGCGAGCGCGTCCTTCGACTCGGCAGCACCGATGAAGCCCACTGGCACCCCCACGACGGCCGCCGGTCTGGGCGCACCGTCGGCCAGCAGCTCCAGCAGGTGGAACAGGGCCGTGGGCGCGTTGCCGATCGCCACGACCGCACCGTCGAGCCGGTCGCCCCACAACGAGAGCGCGGCCGCCGACCGGGTGGTCCCCCACTCCCGCGCCAGGTCCGGCACCCGCTCGTCACGCAGCAGGCACAGCACGTCGTTGTCCTGCGGGAGCCGCGCCCGGGTGACTCCGGAGGCCACCATCGTCGCGTCGCACAGGATCGGTGCGCCCGACCGCAGCGCCGCTCGCGCCGACGACACCAGCCGCGGGTGGACCACGAGGTCGTCGACCAGGTCCGTCTGCCCGGTGCCGTGGATCATCCGCACCGCCACCTTCTCGGCGTCGGCGGGGATGCGCGACAGGTCGGTCTCCCGCCGGATCGTCGCGAAGGAGTCGACGTAGATGGCAGCGCCGCTGCCCTCGTAGTCGAAGCGTCGGGTGGGGGCTCTCATGCGGTCTCCGGAGGTCGTGCGGGCAGATCGGGCAGGACGACGCTGCGCCACGGTGTGACCACCAGCTCGGCGCCGGCGCGGGCGAGCAGCGCGTCGACGTCGGGACGGCGCAGCACGCCGCCGGGCACGGTGACGTGCTCGTAGGCGAGCCCGTCGTCCTGGCGGCCGACGCCCTCGGGCAGGGGCAGGGCGCGCACCTGGGTGCGCAGGTCGCGGGCGTGCAGGTCGCCCATGACCGCGGCGCCGTGCTCCGGCAGGTCGTCGACGTGCCAGGTGCCGACGTCCGGACGGACCCGCTGGAACCGGTGGGCCAGTGCCATGAGCACGTCCGGCAGGACGTCGAGCGGCACGACCTCGCCCCAGTGCCGACCGGCCCGGACCTGCGCGTGGCCTGCGTCGACCGCCACGGCTCCGAGGTCGAGGGTCCGGTCGACGAGGTCGCCGCGGCCGTCGTCGAGGACGACGAGGAACCGCGCGGACAGCTCGGCCAGGGCGTCGTCACCGCGCAGCAGCGCGTCGTACCGCTCGGCGACGGGGCGAAGGTCGGCGAGCCCGCCGCTGCGTCCCGACAGCGGGGACACCATGACGTTGCGCACCAGCTCGTGGGTGCGGCTCGGCAGGAGGCCGGTGGACTCGAGTTCGGCCACCACGACCGGGGGGACGAGACCGTCGGGGGCAGCCAGCCCACGGACCTGCAGGTTCGCCCGCCGGGTCAGCGCGACCGTCCCGTCGCCGTGCCGCTCGGCCACGTCGACGAGCCGCGCGAGCGCACGCGACGGCAGCCGCCCGCCGACCAGCCTGAGCCGCACGAGCGCGCCGTCGTCGGCGATCCAGGGACGCAGCACACCGGGGCATCGGTCGGCGCGGTCGCGAGCGCTGCCGTCAGGGCCGGGGCTCATGGCTCCATCCTCGTTCGACGATGGCGGGGAGTGACGTTCGTCGCCGATGCGTGGACGGACGGGTCGCGACGACCGCGACGTGGATCACCCCACACCAGGGGTGTCGTTTCGTCTTCAACCACGTTGTACGCAGTGACGGCGCGCGTGCACCACTCCCAACGCCGCGTGCCGGGTGGGCCGGGTCGACGCCTTCTCCCAGGGCGGTACGACCCGGCCCCACAGGGAAGCTCCCCGGACGTCATGCGCCGGTCACCCCGGTGAACCTCACGTGCGGCACCTCGTCCACGACGGTCACGACCGCCTGCACGTCGTAGACGTCGGCCACGAGCTCGGCGGTGAGCACCTCGGCGGGTGGCCCCGCGACCCGGACCCGACCGTCGGCCAGCACGACGAGGGTGTCGCAGTACGTGGCCGCCAGGTTGAGGTCGTGCAGCGCCATCACGGTGGTGGTGCGTGCCGCCCGCACCAGCTCCAGGAGCTCCAGCTGGTGGCGGACGTCGAGGTGGTTGGTGGGCTCGTCGAGCAGCAGCTCGGTCGGCTCCTGGGCCAACGCCCTGGCGATCTGCACCCGCTGGCGCTCGCCCCCGGAGAGCGTCGAGTAGGCGCGGTCGAGCACGTGCGACGTGCGCGTGGTGCGGGCGGCCCGCTCGACGACGGCCCGGTCCGCGGCGGACGTGGGAGCCCACGTCGAGCGGTGTGGCAGCCGTCCGAGACCGATGACGTCGCGCACGGTCGGCTGGGTGTCGGTGGTGACGTCCTGGTCGACCACGGCGAGACGACGCGCCACCTGCCGTCGGCTCAGCTGCGTCACGTCGTCCTCACCCAGACGCACGACCCCCGAGGAGGCCGGTCGCAGACCGGCGAGGAGTCGCAGCAGCGACGACTTGCCGGACCCGTTGGGGCCGAGCAGGCCGACGGTGCTGCCGGGCCGGACGTCGAGGTCCACGCCGTCGACGATCAGCCGGTCGCGCACCCCCCACGAGACGGTGCGGGCGCTGATGCTCATGAGCGCTGCCTCCGCCGCAGGAGGATCACGACGAACGCCGGCACGCCCACGAGCGCCGTGGCCACGCCGACCGGCAGCTCCTGCGGAGCGATGACCGTGCGCGCGCCGACGTCGACCCACACCAGGAAGATCGCGCCCAGCACGGCGGAGACGGGCACGAGCACCCGGTGCCGCGCCCCCACCACGGCTCGTGCGGCGTGCGGCAGCACCAGCCCGACGAACCCGATGGCGCCGGACGTCGACACGATGACGGCGGTCATCAGGGCCGTGACCACGAGGAGCAGCAGCCGGATGCGCAGCACGGAGACCCCCAGCGCGGCCGCCGCGTCCTCGCCGAAGGTGAACGCGTCGAGCGCCCCGGCCGCGAGCCAGCAGACCACCAGGCCCGCCAGCACCAGCCCCCCGCACACCAGGACGTCGCGCCACGAGGCGGTGCCGAGCGACCCGAGCAGCCAGAACAGCACGCCCCTGGTCTGCTCGGCGTCGGCGGCGGTGAACACGATGAACGACGTGAGCGCGGCGAACAGCTGGGTGGCCGCGACGCCCGCGAGGATCATCCGGTCGGTCGTCCCGCCGGAGGCCATGCCCAGGACGAGCACGAGCCCGAAGGCCAGCAGCGCCCCGGCGAACGCCCCGGAGGCCAGCGTGGCCGAGCCGGCTCCGACACCCAGCACCACGATGGCCACGGCACCGGTGGATGCGCCCGAGGAGATGCCGAGCACGAACGGGTCGGCCAGCGGGTTGCGCAGCAGCGACTGCAGCACCACGCCGCACAGGGCCAGCCCGGCCCCGCAGGCTGCGGCCAGCACCGCCCGCGGGAGGCGCAGGTCCCACACGATCGCCTCCTGGATGCCGGTGAGGCCCGACGACCCGAGCCCGACCTTGGCCAGCGCGACCGCCACGGCGTCGCGCGGGCCGAGGTCCGACGGCCCGATCGTGGTGGCGACCGCGATCGACACCGCGAGCGCGGCGAGAGTCACCACGCCCAGCACCAGACCGCGTCGGGAGCCCCGAGCCCCCCGGTCGGGCGGTGTCGCGACGTCGCCCGGGGCCTCGCGCTCGTCGACCAGCAGGGAGGTCACGACGCTGAGATCCCCAGGTCGCGCAGGCCCTCCGCGACCTTCTCGACGGCGTCGACCGTGCGGATCGACGGGTTGAGCTCGGCGCCGGCCAGCAGCACGTAGCGCTTCTCCTTGACCGCGGTCATCTCCCGCGTGACCGGGTTGGACTCCAGGAACGCGATCTTGGCCTTGCCGCTCTCCGCGGTCTGGCTCCTGCGGGTCAGGTCCCCGATGACGAGGACGTCGGGATCGGTGGCCGCGATCGACTCCCACCCGATCTGCGGCCACTCGTCCTGCTCGCCCTCGAACACGTTGTCCAGGCCCAGCGCTCGCGTGATGATGCCCGGCCCCCCGCAGCAGCCCGCGGCGTAGGGCGCCTCGGAGTTGGCGAACCAGTAGAAGACCGACGTGCCGTCGAAGTCGGCCGCGGCGGCGGCGGCCATGCGATCCTCGAGCGAGGCGACGAGGTCCTCGCCGGCCTGCTCCTCGCCCACGAGCGCGGCGAGGTCGCGGACCTCCGTGTAGATCGACTCCATCTCGAGCGGCTCGTCACGGGTGCCGTCACCGGCGCCGAAGTCGGACTTCTCGCACTCGACGGCCGACAGGTAGGCGGGGACGCCCAAGCCGGCCAGCTTCTCGGGCGTGGTCACGCCGCCCTCGCTGAGGGTGTTCGCGAACGACGCGGTCACGAGGTCGGGCTCGGTCGCGAGCAGGTCCTCGTACGACGGCGCCTGGTCCGCGAGACGCTCGACCGTCGCGTTCTCCTCGGCCAGCGACGGCAGGATCGGGTCGGTCCAGCCCGCGGCACCCGCCATGCGGTCGGCCACGCCGAGGCTCAGCAGGATCTCGGTGGTGCCCTGGTTCAGGGACACGATGCGCTGCGGCGGGCTCTCGACGGTGACGTCACGGTCGCAGCGTTCGACCGTGACCGGGAAGCCGCTCGTGGACGCGGCCGACGTCGAGGACCCTGAGTCGGTCGACGAGCCGCACGCGGCGAGGAGCGTGGCCGCCAGCAGGGCGGCGGAGAGGGAGGGGCTGAAGCGTGGTCGCATCGCGATCCTTCGCTCGGGGGTCCGTTGCGCGAGACCCGGTGGAGCCCCACGGCGAGTGCCGCGGGTCGCCAGCGGGTGTCGGACTCAGGCGTCGCCGCCCATACCGTTGCGCGTCAGTCCCGGACTCTCACCGGGTTCCCTCGCGTGGCAGCCGCACCGTAGCACTCCCGTTCGACGCCCGGCCGACTCAGCCGCCCAGGACCTCCGACAGCAGCGCGACGTCGCGCAGGAGCAGCGCCGCGGAGCGCACCAGCGGCACGGCGGCGACGGCGCCGCTGCCCTCACCGAGCCGCATGCCGAGGTCGAGCAGGGGCTCCAGGCCGAGCTTCTCGAGGGCGAAGCCCTGCGCCGGCTCGGTGGAGCGGTGGCCGGCGGCGAACCAGGCGGCTGCACCGGGTGCGAGGTCGTCGGCGGTCAGGGCGCAGGCCACGGAGATGAGTCCGTCGAGCAGCACGGGGACACCCGCCTCGGCCGCGGCGACGAGGAAGCCGACGGTCGCGGCGAGGTCGGCACTGCCGAGCGCGGTGAGCCGGTCGACGGGGTCGGCCACACGCTCGCCGGCACGGTCCAGCGCGGTCTGGACGACCTCGGCCTTGCGGGCCAGACCTGCGTCGTCGATGCCGGTCCCGCGACCCACGACCTCGACGCCGGGGAGGCCGAGCGACGCGGCCACGAGCGCGGCCGACGGGGTCGTGTTGCCGATGCCCATGTCGCCGGTGACCAGCAGCTGCGCACCCGACGCGATCTCCTGCGCCGCGATCGTGCGACCGTGCTCGATCGCCAGACCCGTCTCCTCGGACGTGAGCGCGTCCTCGACGTCGATGGAGCCGCAGCCGCGCCGCACCTTGAAGACGCGGACCTCGTCGGGCAGGCCGTCGAGGTCGTCGTCGACGCCGAGGTCGAGCACGCGCAGGCTCACGCCGTGCTGGGCGGCGAGCACGCTCACGCCGGCCCGGCCGGACGCGAAGGTCCGGACCATGGCGGGGGTGACGGCGCTCGGGAACGCGGAGACGCCCGAGCCGACCACGCCGTGGTCGCCGGCGAGCACGACGGCCCGAACGTTCTCGACCGGACGCGGCGGCACCTCGCCCTGTGTGGCGGCGATCCAGCAGGCCAGGTCGCCGAGACGTCCGAGCGCGCCGGGGGGCGTGGCGAGGTCGGCCAGTCGGGCGGCGGCAGCGGCGTGGGCCGCGGCGTCCGGCGGGCGCACGGAGGTGGGGGACGTCAGGTCAGGCACGCTGTGGTCGGGCGCAGTGTGGTCAGGCACGGGGGAACCGTACCGAGTGCCCAGCGGACCTCATCAGTGCCAGCCGTGCTCGGCGAGACGTCGCGCGACCAGCACAGGGACGCCGGGCAGCCGCGCCGAGAGGTTGCAGGCCTCCCCCACCGCATACCGAACGGGGTGCGACGCTCCCAGTACCAGCAGGTCCTGCCCCGACGACGGCGGCACCACGAGGTCGAAGGCCTGGACGGTGCCGCGAGCGGCCCAGAGCCGCAGCACCCGCCCGTCGACGACCACGGCGACCTTCTCGTGGTCGTAGAGCTGGGTGTAGCCCATCGGGACGTGCCTCAGGACGGCCCCGTCGTGCGGGCGGCCGGCCGTGTAGGCATGGGTGAGACCTCGACTCGTGCGGTGGAACCGGGCGACGTCGTCGTGGTCGATGCCGAACAGGTCCACCCGGCCGGCACCGATCTCGGCGTCCGGCGGGTGCGTGCACGACGGCACGTCGACGGCGGGCAGGCGCGGCGGGGCAGGGTCGCGCCAGCTGGTGCTGTCGGTCACCTCGCGCAGGTCCATGGCGGTCATGCTGGCACGGGGGTGCGAGCCGCGTCACGACGTCACACCTTCCCTCGGTGCGAGCACGTGCACGCGAGTAGCCTCCCCTGCATGTCCCGAGCCCTCACCGTCAGCGACACCGTGGTCGTCGGCGTCGACCCGGAGACCGCCTACGCCGCGGTCAGCGACGTGCGGCAGATGGGGCGCTGGAGTCCCGAGAACACCGGCGCGACGCTTGCCGATCCCGACGCTCCCGTGGTCAAGGGCACGGTGTTCGTCGGCGACAACAAGCGCGGTCGCGGCCGGTGGAGGACCCGGTGCGTCGTGACCATCGCCGAGCCCGGCCGACGGTTCGCCTTCGACGTGCGTGCGTGGGGACTGGGCGAGCGGCTGCTGCCGGTGCGCGTCGCCACGTGGGAGTACGCGTTCGAGCCGGCCGTGGGAGGCACGCTCGTCACGGAGACCTGGGTCGACGGCCGCAAGGGCTGGCCCGACTGGACGGCCTCGGTGTTCGACCGCGTGGCCACCGGGCGGGACTCCTTCGCCACGTTCCAGCGCGGCAACATCCGGCGCACGCTCGACCGGCTCAAGCGCGAGCTGGAGGCGGACCGGGAGCGTGAGCCCGGGTCACCCGAGTGACCGCGCTCGCCCGGCTGGGCGAGTTCTTCGCCGTCGAGCAGACCGTGACGGGCGAGGGCTGGCACCCCCTCGCGGAGCTGCTCGACGGCCCGTTCCCGGACCACCGCGTCGTCGCGGCGCACCTGGTCCTCCGGTCGCGCTCGAACGCGGAGGTGGAACCCCGTGTGGCCGCCTCGATCGCATCGCTCGGTCTCTTCGCCCGGCTGCTGTCGCCGACGATCGGGGCGCTGCTGCTCGACGTCGACGCCCCGGCCGACCTCCACTGGCGTGAGCAGCCCACCGGGACCTTCCCTCTCGCGGCCGGCGCCTGGGGTCCGGCCGACCTTCACGCCGTCCTGTCCGACGTGGTCGAGCCCCTCGCCCGTCGTCTGCACGACGCCCATGGCCTGTCGGAGCAGGTGCTGGCGGGCAACGCGTCGTCCGCGGCGTTCGGTGCGCTGAAGATGGCCACGCTCGCCCGGCCCGACCTGCGCGACGCCGCGCTCGACGTCGGCGCCGACGCGCTCACCCACCCCTACCTCGCGGGCACCGGCGACGTGGGACCGCCGTACGTGCGCCGCTCCTGCTGCCTCTACTACCGGATCCCCGGCGGCGGGTACTGCGGCGACTGCGTGATCCCGGCGCGAGGCCGCTAGGCTGACCGCGATCCGTCGCCGCGGATCAGGGAAGCCGGTGCGAGTCCGGCGCGGTTCCGCCACTGTGACGCCTGCCTGCAGGCCAGCCAGACACCTTCCGCGGCGACTCCCACCGCACGGGGCGAGAACCCCGAGGAGGAACCCTGATGACGCGTATCGCGCTGCTCTCGACGTCCGACACCGACCTGCTCTCGGCCCGCGCGAGCGGCGCCGACTACGTCTACGCCAACCCGGCGAAGCCCGGCCACCAGGACATGGCCGCCGCGATCGAGGCGGCCGACCTCGTGGTCGCGCGCATCCTCGGCTCGCCGCAGGACCTCTGCTCGGGCTTCGCGCGCATCCGCGCCACGGGCAAGCCGATGGTGGTGCTCGGCGGCGAGCAGTCGCCCAGCGCCGAGCTGATGGAGCAGTCGACCGTCCCGATCGGCGTCTGCGCCGACGCCCACGTGTACCTCGCGGAGGGCGGCCCCGAGAACCTCGCCCAGCTGCACGCCTTCCTCTCCGACACCGTGATGCTGACCGGCGAGGGGTTCGAGCCCCCGAAGGTCCTGCCGGAATGGGGTCTTGCTCCTCGCCCGCAGGGCGACGACGAGACGGGCAAGGCCAGGATCGGCGTGCTGTACTACCGCGCCCACGAGGCCAGCGGCAACGCCGGCTTCGCGCACGCGCTGGCCGACGCGATCGACGACACCGGCGACGCCGTCGGCGTCCCGATCTTCAGCTCGTCGCTGCGCGCCGCCCCCGACGCGCTGTTCGAGGAGATGGCGAACCTCGACGCCCTCATCGTCACGGTGCTCGCGGCCGGCGGCACGAAGCCGGGCACCGTCAGCGCCGGCGGCGACGACGAGTCGTGGGACGTCGCGCGTCTCAAGGCCCTCGACATCCCGATCCTCCAGGGCCTCAGCCTCACCTCGAGCCGCGCCGAGTGGGAGGCCTCCGACGACGGCGTCTCGCCGCTCGACTCGGCCAACCAGATCGCGATCCCGGAGTTCGACGGTCGGATCATCACCGCCCCGTTCTCCTTCAAGGAGGTCGACGAGGACGGTCTCCCCCGCTACGTGGCCGACCCCGAGCGCAGCGCGCGCGTGGCCGGCATCGCCGCCGCCCACGCCCGCCTGCGCCACACCCCGCCGGCCGAGCGCAAGGTCGTGCTCATGCTGTCGGCCTACCCGACGAAGCACAGCCGGGTGGGCAACGCCGTCGGCCTCGACACCCCCGTCTCGACGATCCGTCTGCTGCGCGAGCTGCGTGACGCCGGCTACGACCTCGGCGAGCCCGGACAGATCCCCGGTCTGGAGCTCGACGACCTCACCGAGGCCGGCGACGCCCTCATCCACGCGCTCATCGACGCCGGCGGCCAGGACGAGGAGTGGCTCACGCACACGCAGCTCACCGAGAGCCACGTGCGCATCCCCGCCGCCCGGTACGCCGAGTGGTTCGACGGCTTCCACCCCGACCTGCGCGACGGGATGCTCGAGGCCTGGGGCCCCGCCCCCGGCAAGCTGTTCGTCAACGATGAGCAGGAGATCGTGCTCGCGACGATCCGCGCCGGCAACGTCGTGCTCATGATCCAGCCGCCCCGCGGCTACGGCGAGAACCCGGTCGCGATCTACCACGACCCCGACATGGCGCCCTCGCACCACTACCTCGCCGCCTACCGCTGGGTGGAGGAGGAATTCGGTGCGCACGCCGTCGTGCACCTGGGCAAGCACGGCTCGATGGAGTGGCTGCCGGGCAAGAACGCGGCCCTGTCGGCGTCGTGCGGCACCGACGCCGCCATCGGCAACCTGCCGCTGATCTACCCGTTCCTCGTCAACGACCCGGGCGAGGGGGCGCAGGCCAAGCGACGCGCCCACGCCACGATCGTCGACCACCTCATCCCGCCCATGGCGCGGGCCGAGAGCTACGGCGACATCGCGAAGCTGGAGCAGCTGCTCGACGAGTACGCCAACATCGCCGCCATGGACCCGGCCAAGCTGCCGGCGATCCGCTCGCAGATCTGGACGCACATGCGGGCCGCCGAGATGCACCGCGACCTCGGCCTGGACGACATCCCGGACGAGGACGACTTCGACGACTTCATCTTCAACGTCGACGGCTGGCTCTGCGAGATCAAGGACGCCCAGATCCGCGACGGCCTGCACGTCCTCGGCCAGGCTCCGGCGGGCGAGGCGCGCGTGAACCTCGTGCTCTCGATCCTGCGGGCGAGCCAGATCTGGGGCGGCGAGACCGGAGCCGTCCCCGGCCTGCGGTCGGCCCTGGGGCTCAAGGAGGGGGAGGACGCCCTGCGCGCCATCGACGAGATCGAGCAGCAGGCGCACGCCCTGGTGCAGGGCATGGAGGAGGCCGGTTGGGACCCCTCCGCCGTCGACGGCCTGCACGACGACCCCGTCGTCCGCGACGTCCTGCACTTCGCCGCCACGCAGGTGGTCCCGCGCCTCGCGCAGACCACCGACGAGCTCGACCACGTGCTGCACGCGCTCGACGGCGGCTTCATCCCCGCCGGTCCGTCCGGCTCCCCGCTGCGCGGACTCGTCAACGTGCTGCCCACGGGCCGCAACTTCTACACCGTCGACCCGAAGGCCGTCCCGTCGCGGCTGGCGTGGGAGACCGGCCGCTCGATGGCCGAGTCGCTCGTGGAGCGGCACCTCGCCGACACCGACGAGTACCCGCGATCCGTGGGCCTCTCGGTCTGGGGCACGTCGGCCATGCGCACCTCGGGCGACGACATCGCCGAGGTGCTGGCCCTCATCGGCGTCGAGCCCGAGTGGGACCCGGCCTCGCGCCGCGTCAACGGCCTGCGCGTCGTCCCGCTGGAGGAGCTGGGGCGTCCGCGCATCGACGTCACGGTCCGCATCTCCGGCTTCTTCCGCGACGCGTTCCCGCACGTCATCGGCATCCTCGACGACGCCATCCGCCAGGTGGCCGAGCTCGACGAGCCGCTCGAGCAGAACTTCGTGCGTGCCCACGCCCAGGCCGACCTCGCCGAGCACGGCGACGAGCGCCGGGCCACGACGCGCATCTACGGCTCGAAGCCGGGCTCGTACGGTGCCGGGATCCTGCAGGTCATCGAGGCCGGCAACTGGAAGACCGACGACGACCTCGCCGAGGTCTACACGGCGTGGGGCGGCTTCGCCTACGGTCGCGACCTCGACGGCGCCCCGGCGTCGGAGGACATGCGTGCCAACTACCGCCGCATCGCGGTGGCGGCGAAGAACATCGACACCCGCGAGCACGACATCGCCGACTCCGACGACTACTTCCAGTACCACGGCGGCATGATCGCGACGGTCCGCGCGCTGACCGGCGCCGAGCCCAAGGCCTACGTCGGCGACTCGACGTCGCCCGACGCGGTGCGCACGCGCACGCTGCAGGAGGAGACCAACCGGGTGTTCCGTGCCCGCGTGGTGAACCCGCGCTGGATCGGCGCGATGCAGCGCCACGGCTACAAGGGCGCGTTCGAGCTGGCCGCCACGGTGGACTACCTTTTCGGATTCGACGCCACCGCCGGCGTCGTGCACGACTGGATGTACGAGTCGCTCGCCAAGGAGTACGTCCTCGACGAGACCAACCAGGAGTTCATGCGGAAGTCGAACCCCTGGGCGCTGCGCGGCATCGTCGAGCGGCTGGGCGAGGCGGCCGAGCGCGGCCTCTGGGCCGAGCCCGACCCCGAGGTCGTCGCCGCGATGCAGCAGGTCTACCTCGACCTCGAGGGAGACCTCGAGGACCGCCACGCGTGACGCGGCGAGTGACGCCGGCAGGGGTGCCGGGCCCTGGGCGGCGAGTGACCCTGGTCGGGATCGGTCTCGGCCACCCCGACCACCTGACCGTCGAGGCGGTCGCGGCGCTGCGGTCGGCGTCGGTCGCGCTGGTGACGGTGAAGCGGGCCGGTGACCCGCTCGCCGCCGCGCGCCGGGAGCTGCTGGCCCACCACGCGCCCGACCTGCGCGTGATCGAGGTCGTCGATCCACCGCGGGACAGGACAGCCCTCGACTACGAGTCCGCGGTCGGCGACTGGCACGAGGCACGGGCCGAGGCCTGGGAGTCGGCGCTGCTCGCCCACCCGGGCGACGCCGTGCTGCTCGTCTGGGGCGACCCCGCCTTCTACGACTCGACGATCCGCGTGGTCGAACGAGTACTGGCGCGCGGGAACCTGACGTTCGACTGGGACGTGCTGCCCGGCATCTCCGCCCTGCAGCTGCTCGCCGCCCGGCACCGGATCGTGCTGCACGAGGTCGGGCAGCCGATCCACGTGACCACCGAGCGCCGGCTCCGCGAGGCCCTCGAGCAGGGGCAGGACAACGTCGTCGTCTTCCTGACGTCGGGCACGGACCTGAGCGGCCTCGACGACTGGCACGTCTGGTGGGGCGCGAACCTCGGATCGCCGTCCGAACACCTCGTCTCCGGTGCCGTCAAGGACGTCGCGGCCGAGATCACCGCGGAGCGTGTCGCAGCGAAGGCCGAGGCCGGCTGGGTGATGGACCTCTTCCTGCTCCGCCAGCTCTGATCCATCAGTGCCGAGCGATCCTCGTCCACCGGCGCAGCGACCCCGGTCATGCGGTCGCCGGCTCCTCCTCGGTGGCTCGGGAGTCCGTCAACGTGCTCGCCCCGTAGGCCGCGATCCCGCCGGCCAGCACGGCGAGCACCAGGAAGACGACCCGCTCCCCGTCGAAGAACGACTGCACGAGCTCGGCGCTCCACCTCCCGGTCGGCAGGACCTGCACCACCAGGGTGGCGAGCAGCGTGCCGACGAGGGCGGTGCCGAGACTGGTGCCGACCTCCTGCGCGGTGTCGTTCAACGCGGCGCCGAGCGAGGTGCGGTTGCCGGGCATGGCCCCGATGAGCGCGACGGCGCAGGTCATCATCACCGTGCGCAGGCCGACGAACATCACGACCATGCCGACGACGATCGCCAGGTAGCCGTGCTCCACGGCGAACGCCATCCACACGAGGCCGGCGGCGAGCAGGCCGGCACCCACGAGGCAGGCGATGCGGTGGCCGAGCCGTCGGACCATCACCTCGGTGAGCGGGTTGGACGCGAGCATGGTGGCGATCATCGGCAGGTTCGCCAGACCGGCGCGCACCGGGCTCCAGCCGTAGGCGTACTGGAAGTGCAGCACGAGCGCGAACAGGACGCCCGTCATCGCGACCGACGTGCCCACCTGGGCGATCGTCGCGCCCCGCACCGTGCCACGCGAGAAGACCCGCAGATCGAGCATCGGTGACGTGGTACGGCGCTCGTGCCGGACGAACGTGGCCGCGGCGGCGAGCGATCCCAGGACGCAGGCGAGGGTGACGGCCGAGAGCCAGCCGCGCTCCACCCCGCTCGTCAGGGCGTAGGCCCCGAGGCCGATGGCCATCACGCTGAGGAACGCGCCGGGCAGGTCGAGGGCGTCGTCGGTGAGGTCGTCGGGGTGGTCGGCCGAGACTCCGATCCGGACACCGATCCATGCGACGAGGGCGATGGGGGCGTTCACGGCCAGCAGCCACTCCCACCCGACGTGCTCGAGCGCGGAGCCGCCCAGCACCGGTCCGAGGACGAACCCGGCCATGCCGACCATCATCATGAGCGGGAACGCGCGCCGCCGCAGGTCCTCGTCGTCGAACAGCCGGAACACGAGCGAGTTGGTGATCGGCGCCATCGCGGCGGCGCACAGGCCGAGCGCGGCACGCAGGGCGATCAGCTCGGCCGTCGACTCGACGAGCAGGGCGCCGAGGCTGATGGTGCCGAAGGCGACGAGGCCGACGAGCAGGACGCGGCGTCGACCGAAGCGGTCGGCCACCGAGCCCGCGGTGAGCATGAGCCCGCCGAAGGTGAGCGCGTAGGCGCCGGTGACCCACTGCAGGGACGTGGTGGTGCCGTGCAGGTCGCGGCCGATCGTGGGCAGCGCGATCGACAGCAGCGTGTTGTCGACCATCTCGACGAAGAAGGCGAGACAGAGGGCGGTCAGGGGTATCCAGGCGGCACGCAGCGAGGTGTAGGTGCGGGTCGTCGGGGACGCGGTGTCGTGGCTCATGGCGCACCTCCGGAGGCATCGAACGCCGTTCGGTTCTCGAACGACGTTCGATACGATAGAACAACGTTCGGTACGATGCAAGGCATGAGGAGACGCCGATCGTGACGCCGCCGCGCAACCGAGGTCCGGACGACCGCCTCAAGCAGCGCCGCCGCGCCTCGCACTCCATGGAGTCGGTCATGACCGAGGCCGTGCGACTGCTCGACGAGGCCGGCGACTCCGCCCTCACGTTCCGCGCCCTCGCCGCACGCATGGGCGGCGGCGTGGGCAGCATCTACTGGTACGTCTCTAGTCGCGACGAGCTGCTCGAGCGGGCCGCCGACTTCGTCCTCGAGGGCGTGCTCGAGGCCACCGAGGACTTCGTCGACGGCGACCCGATCGACGACCTGCGCAGCACGGCCATCGCGCTCTTCGAGGCCGTGGTCGACCGGCCGTGGCTCGGCGCCTACTTCATGCGCAACACCGGGTCCCAGCCCAACTCGCTCCGCTACTACGAGCGCGTGGGCCAGCAGGTCCTGCGGCTCGGACTGGGTCCCCTCGAGACCTTCAACGCGGCGTCGGCCGTGGTCGGCTACGTCGTCGGGATCGCCGCCGACCTCGGACAGCAGCCGCCCGAGGAGGTCATCGACGGCAGCACCACCCGCGCGGAGTACATGAGCCGCACGGTGGACGAGTGGAGAGGCCTCGATCCTGCGACGTGGCCGTTCCTCCACACGATCCTGGACGTGTTCGCCGACCACGACGACAGCGCACAGTTCGTCGCCGGCCTGGACCTCCTGCTCGCAGGCCTGCGCCTGCAGGCGGGCGACTAGGCCGGGACGAGGTCGGCGACGGTCGTCCGCGCCAGGGCCTCCTCGGTGGCGCGCGCGACCGCCGCGTCGACGTCGTGCAGGCCGTCCTGGATGCTGCGCCCGACAGGGCACCTCGGGCTCGGCAGGTGGATCGCCAGCACCGGCTCGTCCCCGCGGACGAGGCGCCACACGGTGTCGAGCGTGATCCGCTCGGGCTCCACGAGCAGGCGCCAGCCGCCGCGGGCGCCGGGCGTGGACGCCAGGATGCCGGCCTCCCTCAGGGGAGCGAGCACACGTCGCACGTGCACGGGCGTCACCTGCGTGCTGGCCGCGAGCTCCGTCGCACCCACGGTGCGAGGATGCGGCGACGACGGCCCCGCCCCGCTTCCTGCGAGGTAGGTGAGGACGTGCACGGCCACGGCGAACTGGGTGCTCTGCGGGCTGGCCATGCCCCCATGATGCCATACCGCCACCAGTGTGGTTATAGTTGTGACCAACAGCAACCAGACTGATGACAGTAAGGAACCTTCATGACCACCTACGGCATCACCGGCGCGACCGGACAGCTCGGCTCGCTCGCTGCGGAGCTCCTCCTCCAGAAGGTCGCCCCCGCCGACGTCGTCCTCCTCAGCCGCTCCCCCGAGAAGATCGCCGCCGCAGGCGCCACCACCCGCGCGGCCGACTTCGACAGCCCCGAGGGCCTCGTGGAGGCGTTCACCGGCATCGATGAGCTCCTCCTCGTCTCCACCGACGTCGTCGGCTCCCGACTGGAGGGCCAGCGCGCCGCCGTGGAGGCCGCCACGAAGGCCGGCGTCCGCCGCGTGCTCTACACGTCCTTGCCCGACCCGAGCGAGGACAACCCCGCGCTCGTGACGCCCGACCACCTCGGCACCGAGCAGGCACTGCGTGACAGCGGCCTGCGCTGGACCTTCCTGCGCAACAACCTCTACGCCGACATGCAGTCCGACGTGGTGGCGCAGGCCGCGGCGTCCGGCACCTACGTGACCAACACGGGCGAGGCCGGCGCCGCGTACGTGACGAGGGCCGACTGCGCGGCCGCCGCAGTGGGCGCCCTCCTGAGCACCGACGTCGACGACACGGCACTCGATGTCACGGGACCCACGTCGGTGACGGCCGCCGACATCGCCGCCCTCGCCGCCGAGCGCCGGGGTGAGCCGGTCCAGGTCGTCCAGGTCGACGACGCCGCCTACGTCGCAGGACTGGAGCAGGCCGGACTGCCCACCTTCGTGGCCGAGCTCCTCGCCTCGTTCGGCACGGCCATCCGCGAGGGCCGCCTCGCCGAGGTCACCTCCGCGGTGGAGGACCTCACCGGCCGGCCGGCCACCCCGCTGGCGACCGCGCTGGCCTGAGCGCCCGCACGACGACGTCGGGGCCCGCTGAGGTGCGGACCCCGACGTCGTGCGACCCCGATCAGCAGGGGCGGGTGAAGCTCGGTCCGGGCGTGGCCGGGTACGTGGCGGCGCGTCCACCCATGACCGCCGGCTGCACCGCGCCGTTGAGCTTCTGCTCGTAGTGCAGGTGGGACGTGAAGTCCCCGCCGGAGCTGCCCACCTTGCCCACCAGCGTGGTCGCCGTGACGCGCTGACCCTCCGAGACGTTGATGCTGCCCTCCTGCAGGTGCGCGTAGAGCGTCGACCAGCCGCCGCCGTGGGAGATCTCGACGTAGTGGCCGTAGCTGGTCGTCAGGCGACGCACCTTCGTCACGGTGCCGGCCGCGCTCGCGACCGCGGGCAGCCCGAGGTCGTCGTTGCCGCCACCTCGGTTGAAGTCGATCGCGTACCTCGACGGGCTGTGGCCGTCGCGGGTGTCGGCTCGCCAGGTCTGGCCGCAGCGGAACGGCACCTTGAAGGCCGGACGGGCCTGGGGCGACGCCTCGGCCTCCGTCGAGACCGTGGAGGCGGTGGCCGTTCCGGTGGCCAGTGATCCGGCGAGCAGGGCGGCCGAGGCCATCGAGCCGGCCGCGGCGGCCACGAGGGTGCGTCGTGTGTTCATGGGTCCTCCGATGTCGGGGCGCAGCCTCTGCCGCGCCAACCCCACCAGGCTGTCGACCGGCGCTGCGATCCTGCTCCGCGTCGTTCGCAGCGTCCTCGCAGCGGCGTCCGCGACGATCGACGACGTGGACGACCTAGGAGGAGCCGGACGGGACCGCACGAGGGGTCGGTCCCGTGGGATCCACCCGTGAACGGTGCAGGCGCGCCGCGGCGCGCGCCTCACGCTCGCGCCGCGACGCCTCCCCGGCGTCGTCGGGTCTGCCCATCAGCTCCAGCAGCACGGCGAGGTCGCGCAGCGACGCAGCGGCGCTGAGCGTCCGGCCGAGGGCGGTGAGCTCCTCCACGCTGGCCACCAGCTCGGACTCGGCCTCCTCGAGGCGGCCGAGCAGGCGCAGCGCGCCGGCGAGCGAGCGGCGCGACCGGGCCGCCAGGAAGGCGTCGCGAGCACGCCGGGCCCACGCCCGCGCCTCCTGCGCCCGCTCGAACGCCTCCGTCGCCTGGCCGTGGGCGACGGCGACCTCGGCGCGGGCGTCGACGACGTAGCCGTGGACGTGGTCGTCGACCCCGCCGTCGAAGAGCTCCAGCGCCTCGACGATCAGCGCCTCGGCGGCGTCGATCGAGCCCCGCCGCCGGCAGGTGCGCGACAGCTCGAGGGTGGCCTGGCGGAACGCGCCGCGCGCCGCGGTGGCGGCCAGGAGCTCGCGGGCGCGGGTGAAGGCACCCGCTGCGGCGTCGAGCTCGTCGTAGTCGTGGTGGACGGTGCCACGCATGATCTCGACCCAGCCTGCGAGCACCGCGTCGTCGAGGTGGTCCAGCGACTCGTCGGCCCCGGCGAGGTCGGCCTCCGCCAGGTCGCGCCGACCCACGGAGAGCGCCGACGACGCCGCCACGACGGCTGCGGCGGTCGCAGGTGCGTGCGCCCCCTGCTCGACGAGCCGCCGACGTGCGGCGTCGGCGAGTGCCCGCGCCGGCTCCGAGGAGGAGGCCCGGGACTGCAGGTGCCACGCACGGCACAGGTCGAGGTGGGCCGCACCGAGTCGACGGTCGCCGTCCATGGCGTCGAGGTGCTTCTCGACCACGTCGAGGGCGTCGAGCCAGTCGCCCTCGGACGGCGACACGTGGTGCGCCGGGGCCGTGATCGCCAGCAGCCTCCACGCGAGGTCGGCCCGCACCGGCGCGAGCGTCCTCGCGAGGGTCCGCGCCGTGGCGTTCTCCGTCGCGAAGAACGCCACGGCCGACTCGCGCTCCTGGAGGGCCGGCGTGCCCCGCCGAGGACCGTCGCCGACGGCCCGACCCGGTGCCGGTGGGACCGGGACGAGCTGGGTCGGATGGTCCCGGTACGGCACCACCGCACGTGCCAGCAGCTGCTCGGCGACGAGTGCCACGTCGGCCACGTCGACATCGTCGTCGTGCGAGCCCACGAGGAACCGGGCCACGACGTCGTGGAGTCGGAACTGGGGGGTCTGGCCGCTGCGGCGCACCGGCTCCACGAGGTGCGCCGCGCACAGCGCGTCGATCGCGTGCTCTCCTGCCGCGTCGTCGCCGAGCAGCGCGCCAGGGACCCAGGCGCTGAAGGTCGCCACCGGCAGTCGCGCGACCCGTCGGGCCACCTCCTGCACGCTCTCGGGCACGCGCTCCCACACGTCGGAGAGGCTCGTCGCCAGTGCGGCGGCCACGTCGTCGGTGCCCAGTCCCCCGGACGACAGCCGTTCGGCCAGGCGTGAGAGCCCCACGTCCGGACGCTGCCGCGCGCGTCCGGCGGCGAGGCGCAGCGCGAGCGGCATGCCGCCCAGCGTGGAGACGAGCCGGTCGGCACCGTCATGGTCCGCACGGATCCGGTCGTCCCCCAGCACCCCGGCCAGGAGCGCTCGGCCGGAGGTGCCGGACAGCGGCCCCACCTGCACGTGGAGGTCCGGCTGCAACCAGGCGAGGTCGTAGCGCGAGCACACGATCGCCATCGACCCCGGCGACGCCGGAAGCAGGAGCGACAGCTCGCTCGACGTCGCCCCGGCGTGTGCGTCGACGCCGTCGAGCACCACGAGGACGCGCCGCTCGTCGAGCAGCGACCGGTAGAGGGCGGCCCGTTCGGCGGTGCCGCCAGGGACGGCGTCGGGGTGCACCCCGAGCAGGCGCAGGAAGGTGGCGAGGACCGCACCGACCTCGAGCGCGGGCGCGCTGCCGGCCTCGAGGTGCAGAGAGCCGTCCGGGAAGTCGTCGCGCAGGCGCTGGCCGACCTCCACGGCCAGCGCGCTCTTGCCCATGCCGGCCAGACCGGTGAGGTGGACGACGAGGGGCGCGTCGTCGACCTGGGCGACGGCCCCGACGATGCGGTCGATCTCCTCGTCTCGACCGACGAAGCCGGGCGCCCGCCGCGGCAGGGTGCGCGGGACGTGGGCGACCCGACCGGCCGGCGCGGGCACCTGGGGCCCCCGCAGCACCTCGGCATGCGCCTCCCGGAGCCGCGCGGAGGGCTCGACCCCGAGCTCGCTGTCGAGCCGGTCGTAGGCCTCGCGGTAGACCCCGAGAGCACGCTCCTGCTGCCCCGTCGACGCCAGGACGAGCACGTACTGGGCGAGCAACGCCTCGTGGAACGGGTGCCGAGCCGTCAGCGTGGCGAGGTCGGCGACCACCTGGTCGGCGCGGCCCAGCGCGAGCGCGGCGGCGGCGTGCTCCTCCCACAGGGCGAGCCGCTCGGCGTCGAGCCGGGACCGCTCGATCTCGACGGCGGCCGTGGACGGCACGTCCTGCAACGACTCGTCACCCAGGAGCGTCGACGCCTCGCGGAAGGACCGCAGGCAGGCCGGGTCCGCGACCGCCGCCAGCTCACGGGCGCGGTCCCGCAGCACCGCCAGCCGCTCGACGTCGACCTGCACGTCGGGGACGAGGCGGTACCCGCCCGGCGTGGTCTCGATCACCGGGGCAGAGCACTTGCGTCGGATCCCCGAGATCAACGCCTGCACGCGGTTCGGCGCCGACGCCGGCGGGTCCTCGCCGTACAGCCACGTCAGCAGGGAGGCGGCGGTGGCCGACCTCGTCAGGGCGATGCGCGCTAGGACCGCTCGCTCGAGACCGGACAGCCGGACGGGTTCGTCGTCGACGTGCAGGACAACGGTCGCGAGCACGGCCACCTCGACCCGACGCCCCCGTGCCACGCTGCCGACAGTAGTGCCTGTCCCGGGACCCGGCAGACCTCGCCCGGGCCGTCGTCCAGTCGGTGGACACGACGCTCCCAGTACCGACACAGCCCCTGTGGTACTGCGCCGGGTATCCTGGTGCGATGGTCCGTCCGACGAGCGTCGCCGCCCGCGACGACGCACGCCGCGGCGCCCTCCTCGACGAGCTCATCCCACTGTTCCACGCCGAGGGCTTCCTGGCCTTCAGCCTCGAGGACCTCGCCCGCCGTCTCGGCTGCTCCAAGTCCACGCTCTACGTGGTCGCCGCGAGCAAGGAGCAGATCATCCAGGCGACCGTGCGCGAGTCGTTCCGACGCTCCACCGAGGCGGTCGAGCGTCGCGTGGCCGCCGAGCCCGACACCGGCCGGCGCATCAGCGTGTACCTCGACGCGATCGCCGAGGAGCTCGCCCCCGCCGGTCCCACCTACTTCGCCGACCTCGACGCCTACGAGCCCGCCCGCGACGTCTACCGCACCAACGTGCGCCTGGCGGCACAGCGGGTCAAGGAGCTCGTCGAGGCCTCGGGGCGGCGACGCCTCGACCCACGCTTCGTCGGCGCGGTCGCCGGGCTCGTGCTGGAGGCGATCCACCGCGGTGCCGTGGAGGCCGACACGGGCCTCGACGACGCGGCCGCCTTCCACCAGCTGGCCGTGCTGGTCGACCACGCCACCCGCTCCGACTGACCGCTCGTCCCCGCGTTTCGGACACTTCCGGGGCACCTCGACGCCCCGAACCGCCCCGGAAGTGTCCGAAACGGGGAGACGAGCCGGGTCGTCAGCGGACGCCGGTGAGGTCCGGGAGCAGGACGGGGCCGGTCTTGCGGTCGAGGTTGGCCGCGTGCTGCTCGATGCGGCCGATCGAGGCCACCAGCTGGTCGACGACGTCCACGAGCGACGCGATGGCCGTCGCCGCCGTGGTGAGCTGCTCGAGCTGGCCGGGGAGCGGCTCGGCCGACGCCGCGAGGGAGTCGAGCGGCTCACCGAGCGCCTCGAGCTTGCCCAGCTGCGTCTCCAGGCCGTCGAGCCGCTCCTGCAGCGCGCGGATGTCGGTGCCGACGGCGGCCAACGGTTCGGCCGCGGCGACGACGCCGTCGGCGGCGGACCCGAGGGAGCGTGCGACCCCGAGCAGCTCGGTGAGCTGCTCCCCGACCTCCGGAAGCACCGCCACGGCCTCGAGCACCGGGGGCACCACCTTCTCGACGTTGCCGTCGATGCGCTCCACCTGGTCGAGGGTCGTCGGCGACCGCTCGGCCGACTCGGTGATCTGGGGCAGCGCCGCGCCGGCAGCCGCGAGCCGCGGGAGGTAGGGCAGCAGGACGACCAGGCCGATCGCGATCATCGTCAGCACCGCGATGATCTGCACGGCGATGACGCGGGCGGCCCAGGCGGGCATGGCGGCGAGAGGGGACACGACGACCTCCGGGAGAGTGACTGCTACAGAACGTAACAGTTACACGTCGTCACAGCATCGCGAATAGGGTGTGTCCATGACCACGCCACCCGGCCCGCCCGACGGCCGCGCGAGCCGCTGGGTCGGGCACCGGGAGCGCCGGCGCGAGGAGATCACCGGGACGGCGATCGAGGTGCTCGACCGCGAAGGCCCCGACGCCCCCGTGGAGTCCATCGCCCGCGCCTGCGGCGTGACGCGGCAGGTGCTCTACCGCCAGTTCGAGAACCGGCACGACCTCGACGTCGCGATCGCCGACCGCGTGGTGTCGATGCTGCTCGAGCACGTGATCGCCCGCATGACCGCGGACCACGGCATCGAGGCGGGCCTGCGGGGGACGCTCGACGCCTACCTCGACTTCGTCCTCGACCACCGCCCGCTCTACGACTTCGTGCGCGCGCTCCCGTCGGCTCCCGGGTCCGGCAGCCCGGTCGATCGCATCACCGACGTGGTCGTCACCGTCGTGGCGTCCATCGCCGGCGAGCTCCTCGGTCCCGACGCCTCCGGCCGGCTGCCCCTGCGCGACGTCTACGCCACCGGGCTCGTGGGACTCGCCGACGCTGTCGTGTCGCGCTGGCTCGCCGACCCGGGCGCGCGCTCCCGCGAGGACCTGGTCGACGCCCTGGTCGACGTGCTCCAGCTGTGCATCGAGCCCGTGCTCGGCGGGGCCGCCGCCGGCGGCGTCGTCAGCGACGGGGTGACAGGAACCGCGTGATCAGCGCAGTGCTCTCGGGCTCGGCCACCGAGGCCGCGATGGTGCGCGCCTCGACGTCGAGCCGGTCCGACAGCCCGGTGTCGTAGGAGCTGCGCAGCAGACGTCGCGCCCGGCCGAACGCCGCGGCCGGACCGTCGGCCAGACGTCGAGCGAGCGCGTGCGCCTCGTCGGCCACCGCCTCGTCCTCCACGACGCGCCCGACGATCCCCCACTCCTGGGCCTCGTCGGCCGAGAGCCGACGCGGCGTGAGGGTGAGCTCGAGCGCACGCTGGAGCCCGACCACCCGGGGCAGCAGCCACGACTGCCCTCCGTCGGGCGTCAGGCCGACCGACGTGTAGGCGGTGACGAAGGACGCCGACCGACCGGCCACGACCAGGTCGCCGCCGAGCACGAGCGACAGGCCCGCGCCCGCCGCAGCGCCGTGCACCCCGACGACCACCGGCTTGTCGAGGCCGTCGAGCAGACGCACCCCCACGTGCAGAGCGTCGGCCAGCTCCTGCAGGTACGCCGACCGGTCGGGCGCCGCGTCCATGGCGCCGAGGTCGCCCCCGGCGCAGAACATGCGGCCCCGACCGGTGAGCAGCACGACACGCACGGTGTCGTCGTCGCCCACCTGCTGCAGCGCGCTCGTGAACGCCTCGGTCCACGGCAGGTCGATCGTGTTCGAGGCGTCGGGCCGGTTCAGCTCGACGTGGGCGACGCCGTCGGCGACGCTCAGCAGGACGGGGGCCCCACCGTCCACGGCCCCACTCATCGCGGCGCCATCCGCAGTGAGCCGTCCATGCGGATGGTCTCGCCGTTCAGGTAGTCGTGCTCCACGATCATGCGCACCAGCTGGGCGTACTCCTCGGGACGACCGAGTCGCTGCGGGAAGGGGACGCCCTTGGCCAGCGCCGCGCGGATGTCGTCGCCCACCGCGGCGAGCATGGGGGTGTCGATGATGCCGGGGGCGATGGTGTTGACGCGGATCCCGTACTGCGCGAGGTCGCGCGCGACCGGCAGGGTCATGCCCACGACGCCGCCCTTGCTGGCGGAGTAGGCGGCCTGCCCGATCTGGCCGTCGAAGGCCGCGATCGACGCGGTGTTCACCACCACGCCACGCTGGCCGTGCTCGAGGGGCTCGGTGGCGGCCATCGCCTCGGCGGCGACGGCCAGCACGGTGAACGACCCGACGAGGTTGACGTTGATCGTCCGCGCGAACGCGGCGAGGTCGTGGATGCCCTGACCGCCCTTGCCGAGCACGCGCCCGGCGGTGCCGATGCCGGCGCAGTTGACGGCCACGCGCAGCGGACCGTGCTCACCGGCGGCGGCGACGGCGTTGCGCACCTGGCCCTCGTCGGTCACGTCGGCCTCGACGTAGACGACGCCGTCCACGTCGGGCGCCTTCTCGATGGACTGCGCCAGGTCGATCGCGACGACGGTGGCGCCGGCGGCGGCCAGCTCGGCGGCGGTGGCCGCGCCGAGGCCCGAGGCACCGCCGGTGACGACGGCAGACGTTCCGGTGAGCTGCATGGGGGTGTCCTTCTCTCTCTACTTCAGGTGACGACTGATGACGAGCCGCTGGATCTGGTTGGTGCCCTCGAAGATCTGCATGACCTTGGTCTCGCGCATGTAGCGCTCGACCGGGAAGTCCTTCGTGTAGCCGGCGCCGCCGAGCACCTGGACGGCGTCGGTGGTGACCTTCATGGCGTTGTCGGTGGCCACGAGCTTGGCCACCGACGCCGCGCGACCGTAGGGACGGCCGGCGTCCTTGAGGCGGGCGGCGTGCAGGTAGGTGGCACGGGCCGAGTCGACGGCCGCGGCCATGTCGGCCAGCACGAACCCGAGGCCCTGGTGGTCGATGATCGCCTTCCCGAAGGTCTCGCGCTCCTTGGCGTACGCGACGGCGGCGTCGAGCGCGCCCTGGGCCACCCCGACGGCCACGGCGGCGATCCCGAGGCGTCCGGCGTCGAGCCCCGCCAGCGCGATCGCCAGCCCCTGGCCCTCCGCCCCGAGGCGTCGCTCGGCCGGCACGCGCACCCCGTCGAACAGCATCGTGGCGGTGGTGGAGCCCATGAGGCCCATCTTCTGCTCGGGGACGTCGGCCGTGAGGCCCTCGGCGTCGGCCGGGACGAGGAAGCAGGAGATGCCCCTCCCGCCGTCGTCGGAGGTGCGGGCCATGACCTTGTAGAAGTCGGCCTGCCCGCCGTGGGTGGTCCAGGCCTTGGCGCCGCTGATGACGTAGTCGTCCCCCTCACGCACGGCCTTCGTGCGCATGGCGGCGGGGTCGGAGCCGGCGTGGGCCTCCGACAGGCAGTAGGCACCGAGCAGCTCACCGCCCAGCATGTCGGGCATCCACCGCTGCTTCTGCTCGTCCGTGCCGGCCTCGAACAGCCCGAAGCACGAGAGGGCGTGCACGCTGACGCCGACGCCGACGCTGGCCCAGGCGGAGGCGATCTCCTCGACGACCTGCAGGTAGACCTCGTAGGGCTGCCCTCCTCCGCCGAGCTCCTGGGGGTACGGCAGCCCGAGCAGGCCGGCGCGACCGAGGGTGGCGAACACGTCGCGCGGGAACGTGGCGGTGGCCTCCGCCTCGGCCACGCGCGGTCGCAGCTTGTCGTCGACGAGCTCGCGGGTCAGCGCGACCAGGTCGGCCGACTCCTCGGTCGGCATGAGGCGTTCGACGGGCATGACGGCCTTCCCCTCCATGGTCTGGACGAGCCCGAGCGTACCAGGGTGAGTACCGTCGCTCCCGTTCTGGTACCGGCCACGTTCCGGTTCGCACCTCACGGCCACCGGGACCCGGGCAGGATGGGTGCATGACCACCCTCGACCTCCCGCCCGAAGGTTCCGACACGTTCAGCGCCGTCGCGAACCGGGTCGTGGCGTACCTGCGGAAGCACACCCCCATCAGCGACTGGTCCGTCAACCGGGTCGTCGGGGGCGAGCAGGTCCACCTGCACGTCGGCGGCGAGAGCCTCATCGCCGTCGGCGACCGGCGCGACTGGGCCGACAGCTTCTGCCGGCGGGTCGTCGACCTGGGCGCCGACCCGGTCGTCGAGGACGTGACGACCCACCCGGACTACCGCGACCTCACGATCGGGGCCACGCGCAGCTACGCGAGCCAGCCCATCATCGACGCCGAGGGCGAGATGTTCGGCATGCTCTGCGGTCTCGGAGTCGAACCGCTCCAGCAGTCGGCCGACGTCGACGTCGAGCTCCTGGGCCTGCTGAGCCACCTGCTCGGCGCCCACGTGTCCCTGGCGCGCCGGCTCGAGAGCGGCGACCGCGCGCGGCGCTCCGCGGAGGCGCTGGCCCAGACCGATGCGCTCACCGGCCTGGTCAACCGACGCGGCTGGGACGCCCTGCTGGCCGACGCGGCCGTGCGCACGAGCGCGTACGGCGATCTCGCCGCCGTGGTCGTCGCCGACGTCGACGGTCTCAAGGCGGTCAACGACGACCTCGGCCACACCGAGGGAGACGCCGTCCTGCGACGAGTCGCCGCCGCCCTGACCGCGGCACGACGCGACGGGGAGACCGCAGCCCGGTACGGCGGCGACGAGTTCGCCGTGCTGGTCGAGGACGTGTCCCCACGGTCGCTCGGGGAGATGCTGCGGCGCTATCGCGCGTCCTTCGCGCAGCACGACGTGGAGGTCTCCGTGGGGTGGTCGCTCGTGTACCCCGGCGACGAACCGGCCGACGCCGCGTTCCGGCGGGCCGACGTCTCGATGTACGAGGACAAGCGTTCCCGCCGCGTCGAGAACGGGGTCACCGACGACCCGCGCGACCTCGCCCCCGCGGGGTAGCCTGCGCCGATGAGCCTGCTCGAGACCGCTCGTGCGCCGTGGCGCGCGGCCACCCCGTTCGTCGCGGCCTTCCTCGGGGTGCTCGTCGTGCACCTCGTGCTGCTGGCCGCCGACGTGACCCCCTGGGACAGCGTCACCAAGTGCCTGCTCGCCCCCGTCCTCGTCGCCTGGGTGCTGACCTCCCGCGGTCCACGCCTGCTCGCCCTGGCACTCCTGCTCTGCCTCGGGGGCGACCTCCTCCTCGAGCTCGACGACCTGTTCGTCGCCGGGATGGCCTCGTTCGCCGCGGCCCACGTGTGCTTCGTGACGCTCTTCGTGCGCGCCGGGGCCCTGCGGGTGCACCGGCCGTCCGCCGCGCTGGTCGCGCTGTACCTCGTGGCCGGCGTCGTGGTCGTCGCGTGGGCGTGGGGCGGACTCGCCGCCGACCTGCGCCCGGTGATCCCCGTCTACGCGGCGCTCCTGCTGGCCACGGCGGTGACCGCCTCGACCGTCGACCGACTGGCGGGGATCGGTGGCGGGCTGTTCCTGGTCTCCGACGGCATCATCGCCCTCGGCGAGGCCGGTCGGGTCGATCCCGGGTCGGCCGTGGTGTCGGTGCCGATCATGGCGCTCTACGGCGCGGCGATCCTGCTGCTGGCGGCCGGGGGCCTGCGCACCGGTCACGTCGCGCGCGCCACGGACTGCTTCCCGTCCGAGACCCCGTCCGCGCCGAACCCCTGACGTGGCACGTGGCACCGGCGGACACCACCGCACCGATCGCACCTACCGGGTCGTGAACCGGCTGGGCGCCGTCGTGCTGCGCCTATGGGGCGTCCGACTGCGAGGACGCGGTCTGGAGAACCTCCCCGCAGCGGGTCCCGTGGTGCTGGCGAGCAACCACACCGGCTTCCTCGACTTCGTGCTGGTCGGCTGGGCCGCGCGCGAGCGTGGCCGCCTGGTCCGCTTCATGAGCAAGGCCTCGGTGTTCGAGCTGCCGCTGGTCGGCCGGGCCATGCGGGCCATGGGCCACGTCCCGGTGGAGCGCTGGGCCGGGGCGAGCGCCTACCGACGCGCCCGGCGTCTCGTGGCCGACGGCGAGGCGGTGGGCGTGTTCCCGGAGGCCACGATCAGCCGCTCGTTCCGGGTCAAGGCGCTCAAGCCGGGCGCGGCCGGGCTCGCCCTCCACGGGGCGCGCGTGACGGGCGCCCCGGTGCCGCTCGTGCCGTGCGTCGTGTGGGGCGGACACCGGCTGCTCACCGTCGACGGCCGACGCACCCTGCGCCGCGGCGTGGTGGTGGACGTGGTCGTGGGCGAGGCCCTGCTGCCCCTCGAGGGTGAGAGCGTCCACGACCTGACGATGCGCCTGAGGACCGCCCTCGAGGACCTGCTCGACGACGCCGTCGCGCACTACCCCCAGGAGCCGGCCTCGGACGCGGACCGCTGGTGGGTGCACGCCGACCGCGGCGGCACCGCGCCCGACGTCGCCACCGGCGCCGCGCTCGACGCGGCGGCGCTCCAGCGCATCGGCGCCCCGCCCTCCTGACCGGCGGCCCCGCCGTGCGTGAGGATGGGTGCATGACGTTCGACGAGACCGAGCCCGTCCCCGTCCGCGACCTGACGTTCGACGTGCGCACGACCGGCCCCGACTCCGGCGAGCCCGTGGTGCTGCTGCACGGCTTCCCCGCGACCTCCCTGACGTGGTCGGAGGTGGCACCGGTGCTCGCCGAGGCCGGCCTGCGCGTCGTCGCGCCGGACCAGCGGGGCTACTCCCCCCACGCTCGACCCGACGCGGTCGAGGCCTACACGACGGCTGCGCTCGCCCAGGACGTGGTCGACCTCGCCGACGCGCTCGGCCTCGAGACCTTCCACCTCGTCGGCCACGACTGGGGTGCGGCGGTGGCCTGGTACGTCGCCGCCCACCACGGACACCGGCTGCGGACCCTGACCACGTTCTCGGTCCCCCACCTGGCCGCCTACAACGCCGCCCTGCGCGGCGACGAGGAGGCGAAGGACAAGGCCTCCTACATCGGGCTCCTGCGCCAGGAGGGCAAGGCCGAGACCCTGCTGCTGGAGGACGACGCCCGACGTCTGCGGGCGATGTACCAGGGCGCGGTCCCGGACCAGCTCGTCGACGCCTACGTCGCGCAGCTGCAGGAGCCGGGCGCGCTCACCGCGGCGCTGGCCTGGTACCGCGCCATGACGTCCGACCTGGGCGACCTGCCCGACGTCGAGGTGCCCACCACCTACGTGTGGAGCACCGACGACCTGGCCATCGGCCGGTCCGGTGCCGACGCGTGCGGCGAGCACGTGACGGCCGACTACCGCTACACGGTGCTCGAGGGCACGTCGCACTGGATCCCCGAGGAGGAGCCGGCGGCCGCAGCCGCCGCGATCCTCGCCCGGGTCCGCGGCACCGTCGCGGCGTAGGCGCCCGTCAGCCGACGAGCGGCCAGCCGGCGGGGTCGTCGAGGTCGCGCCCGGCCTTGCGGGCGTAGGCGTTCCAGTCCTCGGCGCGCTCGGCGTACCACGACCGCTGGCTGGCCATGAGGGTGTCGAGGTCGAGGCCGCCCACGTGCGCGTGCCGGGCGGCCAGCTCGACCGCGACCTGCCGCGCGGCGACCGCGTCGCACGTGGCGTCGTGCGCACCGTCGAGCGTGACCCCGTAGTAGGCGGCGACGTCGCCGAGCCGCCGACGTCCGAGACCGCCTCGCTCGACGCCCCAGTCGACGACATAGGGATCGACGACGAGCAGCCGGTCCCAGTCCGGCTGGGTCAGCCCGTGCCGCACCGCCTCGGCGCGCAGCATGGAGAGGTCGTAGCAGGCGTTGAAGACCACGAGACCGACCCGGCGCTCGACGAGCGTCTGCACCCAGTCGAGCACGACCGGCAGCGCCTCGGCGGGCGTGGGCGCGTCGGCCAGCATCGCGTCGGTGATGCCGTGCACCTGCGCCGCCGCCTCGGGCACGGGGACACCGGGCTGCACGAGCCCGGTGATCTCGAACCCGGGCTCGTCGAGCAGCGCGTAGCTGACGACCCGGTCGCGCAGGGGGTCGGTGCCGGTGGTCTCGAGGTCGAGCGAGGCCAGGGGCAGCCGGTGCCACCCGTCGTGGTCGCCGCGCTGCGGAGGCCGCGGCGAGCAGGCGACGCACCACGTGCGCCAGGCCCCGGGCGTGCCGGTGAGGTGCCCGGCCCCGGCGTGCACGTGCTGGGCGCACGCGGAGCAGAAGCCGTCGAACCGGTTGGCCCGCATCGCCCGACCACCTGCCTCTCCGTCGTCCTCGGGGATCACGCTAGGGGTCGAGGCGGACGCTTTCCGGCA
Source organism: Aeromicrobium sp. Leaf289 (assembly GCF_001423335.1). Taxonomy (NCBI): domain Bacteria; kingdom Bacillati; phylum Actinomycetota; class Actinomycetes; order Propionibacteriales; family Nocardioidaceae; genus Aeromicrobium; species Aeromicrobium sp. Leaf289. The sequence goes on from NZ_LMNK01000002.1 coordinate 51,519, forward strand.
CCGACGCGCGGCCGGTCGCGTCCCTCCGATTCGGACACTTCCGGGGCGTCGGGACCGGGGTGACCGCCCCGGAACTGTCCGAAGAGTGGACCTGCGGCTGCGTCGGCGCGGCGGGATTCGAAGGTGGCCTCCGAAAGGGCCTCGACGGAGGAGGGGCACCGGACCCACCCGACCTCCCCGGCCCCGCCCCTAGCCCGCGCCGATTCGGACAGCTGCGGGGCCCTTCGACCCCGAAACGTGCCCCGGAACTGTCCGAGACGGATGCCGCAGCCCGTGGGCTCGGGCAGGGCGCTGGTCCCGCTCCGGTCGAGGCCCTTTCGGAGGCCGCCGCGACGTCGACCGCAGCCGACGCAGCCGCAGGTCGAGGGCTCGCCATCGTTCGACCAGAACCGTCGCCCCACCCGACACCAACTGGTACGATCGCACTGGTTTCGTCGAGAGGAACGACCATGGCCCGCACCCGCACCTCCCTGGAGGGCAAGACCGTCGTGATCACCGGTGCCGCCAGCGGCATCGGTCGCGCCACGGCGCTGCGCCTGGCCCCGAGGGGCGGGCGCCTCGTGCTCACCGACGTCGCCGCCGACGGGCTCGACGAGACCGTCGCACTCGTGCACGCCGCCGGCGGTTCGGTGCTGCACCACGCGGCGTTCGACATCAGCGACCTCGACGCCGTGAGCGCGTTCGCCGACGAGGTGCACGGTCACGTCGGCGCGGTCGACGTGGTGCTGAACGTCGCCGGCATCTCCACCTGGGGACGTATCGAGGACCTGCGCCCCGAGCACTGGCGACGCACCGTCGAGATCGACCTCATGGGTCCCATCCACGTGCTCAGCTCCTTCGTGCCCCGCATGATCGAGGCCGGTCGCGGCGGGCACGTCGCCAACGTCTCGTCCGCGGCGGGCCTGTTCGGACTGCCCCTGCACGCGCCCTACAGCGCGGCCAAGTTCGGCCTGCGGGGGGTGAGCGAGGTCCTGCGCTTCGACCTCGAGCAGCACGGGATCGGCGTGACCCTGGTCTGCCCCGGCGCGGTCCGGACGCCGCTCGTCGGCACCGTCGACATCGTCGGCGTGGACCGCGACGACCCCCGGGTCGCCAAGGCCGTCGGACGGTTCGAGAAGCACGCCGTGTCCCCCGAGGAGGCAGCCGACGCCATGCTCCGCGGCATCGAGAAGGGGCGCTACCTCGTCTTCACGTCGCGCGACATCCAGGTCGGGCACCTGGCGCAGCGCTTCGCGCCGTTCGGCTACACGACCGCCATGCGCCTGCTCAACCGCAAGGCCTCCACGGTGCTGCGTCGCACCCGCGACGAGCCGCTCGTGCCGCGCTGACCCGACTCAGGCCGACGCTGCAGGGCTCAGCGCGTCGACGACGAACGCACGGGCGGAGGTCGCACGGGGCGCCTGGCAGGTGAGCACGGCAGGGTCGCGGTGCACCGCGCGGACGTCGGCGACCACGGCCGACGGCAACGGACCGGAGCAGTCGAGCCGGACCCTCCAGCGTCCGTCACCGAGGTCGTCCACCTGCGCCGAGCGGACGTCACGCGGGCCCGCCGGGCCCCATCGCTCGTGCACCGCGACGGCCGCGGCCTGCGCAGCCGGCGGCAGGGCGCTGCTGCCACGCAGGAGCGCGGTCGTGACCCGCCCGGCCAGGTGCTCCTCGACGACGCCGACCGCGGTGTCGGCGTCGAGACCGCCGTAGAAGGTGCCGTCGGGCACCACCACGACGTTGGCCGCGAACCGGTCGCCACCGACGTGGCTGCACTCCCACACGACGTCGCCGAGCCGCTCGGCCAGCGCAGCGGCCACCGGGCGACCGCGCACGGCGCAGCACGTGTCGTGCCGTCCGTGCGCGCACACCAGCACCGCGGCCTCGTCGCTCCAGCCGGGTCCGCCCGAGTCCTCGCGCAGCACCGCGCACGCCTCGAGGAGGTCCGCGGCATCGGTCCAGGCGCCCCAGCGGATGCGGCCGTCCTCCACGTCCGCCACTGCCCACGCCCGACGGCCCGACGCCTCGGACCGCCGACCCGGACGACGGATCAGGATCGTGCGCGCGCCGACCTCTCGCGTGGCGGCCACCAGCCGGGCGACCACGTCCGGGTCGAGACCCTCGGACTCGAGCGCGTGGAAGGGCCACGGTCCCTGGTGCTCCACGAGCAGGAACCGACGGACGTGCAGGGCCGTGCCGATGAGCGGGTCGGACCGCTCACGGGCCCGCGCCGCGCACAGGTCATCGAGGTCGGCCACGAGCCGATCCTCTCTCAGCGCAGCAGGTCACGCGGGCACGACGACGCCGGCCGACACCAGCCGGCGGGCTGCGTCGAGACCCAGCGACCCGGCCGGGACGGCCTGGCCGTCGAGCAGGGCGGCGACCGCCCCGGGGTCGACGGCGGACACGTCGACCGCTCCGGCGCGGCCGGTGAGCGTGGTGCCGTCGAGGCGTGCGCCCAGCTGCTCGCGCAGCCTCAGCGGCGTGGTGTCGTGGAGGCTCTGCGCCGTGCGCAGCTGGGCCAGCGGGCCCACCGGCTCAGGGCGCCCGGATGCGTCGTCGCGCGCCCCGAGAGCGGCCGCCAGGGTCTCGACGGGCACGGAGCGCAGCGCCGACAGCAGCCGGTCGCGCACCAGCTCGGCGTGCGCCTCGAGGTCGCCTGCCTCGGCGACGTCGACGCCCAGGGGCAGCGACGTACGAACGTCGGGGTCGTCAGCGACCACCGCGAGCGCGGCCGTGACCAGCTCCTCGGCCACGTGGTGCCGGTGCCAGGTGTGGACGCCGAAGGTCAGGTGCGTGCTCACGTCGCCCAGCGCGGTGGCAGCGTGCAGCGTGCCGCGCGGCAGGTAGAGCACGTCGCCGGGCTCGAGCACGGCGTCGATGAGCGGCTCGCGCTCCGCCTCGACCCGCACCGCGTCACGACGGTCGGTCCAGGGCTGGTCACGCAGCGGCGCCTCGTGCACCGGGGCGTGGATCCGCCAGTGCTTGGCTCCGGAGATCTGCAGCACGAAGACGTCGTGCACGTCGTAGTGGTCGTCGAACCCGCGGGACTGCGGTGGCGTGACGTAGGCGTTGACCTGGACCGGGTGCCCGAGGTCGGCCACCAGGGCCTGGGAGAACGAGACGACGGCGGGCCACGTGCGGTGCAGCGCCTGCAGCACGAGCGTGGCGCCGTCGGCGAACAACGACGTGAGGCGGGTGTCGTCGACCTGGTCGGCGATGCCGGCCCCCACGCCACCGCCCGACGTGAACGCGCGCGTGTTCAGCGTCGTGCCGTCCTTGGCCACGCGCAGGAACGGTGTCCGCAGCCCGTGCGTCGACACGAGCTCGTCGACGGCGGACTCGCCGAACAGGTCGTCGAACCGCGCGGGCAGGTCGGCCGCGCGGGTGAGCAGCGGCGCCCGACCCCACGTGTCGGCGGCGAAGCCGACGGGGTCGACGACGAGACGACGCAGGGCAGGGTGACCGGTCCGCAGACCGGCCACCCCTCCCTGCTCGGTGGTGGTCACGACCTACTGGGCCGAACCGTCGGCGCCACCGTCGGCGCCACCGTCCTGGACGCCCGGGGTGCCCTCGGCGCCACCGTCGGCGGGACCCTCGGCGCCACCGTCGGCGCCACCGTCCTGCACGCCCGGCGTGCCCTCGGCGCCACCGTCGGCGGGACCCTCGGCGCCACCGTCAGCGCCACCGTCCTGCACGCCCGGCGTGCCCTCGGCGCCACCGTCAGCGGGACCTTCTGGGTTGAGCTCGCTCATGTGTTCCTCCTGGGGTCGACTGTGCGGCGGGTGCCGCGGTTCCCACATTGGCACCGTGGCCGCGGCTCGCAACTCGGCGTCAGGACCGGTCGGTGCGTCGCCCGGCGCCAGTCCCGGTGCCAGTCCCCGGGCCGGCGCCGGTGCCGTCGCGGGAACCGTCGACCGGGCCGCTCTCGCGCTCGTCGAGCCGGCCCTTCAGCGTGCGCACCTGCTTGCGTCGGTGGGTCGCGACGACGCCCGTCACGAGCAGCACCACCACCAGTCCGGCAGCACCCACGGCACCGATCGCCGTCGCGATCCGGAACCCAGGAGCCTCGACGTCCATGATGCGCTCGCCCGCGTGCGCCGCGTTGCCCGTGCCCAGCACGACCGCGAGGGTCAGCCAGTTCGGCACCGCCAGGACGATCGCCACGACCAGCAGGATGCCCCGCCACGTCCAGTTGAAGAACCGGCGACGCAGCTGCACGACGATCATCAGGGGGACGATCGTGAAGACGAACCCGTAGAACAGGCCCCACAGGATGCCGCTCGTGAGGTCGCCGTTCACCTGGTCGCCGATGCGCTGGGCCCACCACCGCGGGAAGAACGCCGACGCGACCAGGGCCCCGGCGTACACGACCGCGACGAGCACGAGGGCCCACACGAGCCGCTTGACCCACCGCTGGGGGTCGACGTCGGACGGGACGTACCGGCGCTCGTCCTTGCCGTGGGTGCGATCGCGCTCGCCGGCGCGCTCGTCTGGCTGACGTCCCTCGTCTTCGCTCATGCCTCGATGATCCCGCGCACCGCCTCGCCGCACCACTCCAACGACGGGGTTGTCGGCCACGTCACGAGGCGAGGGCCGCCCAGTCGCCCTTCGTCCAGGTGCCGGTCTGGGAGCGGCCCATCGCCTTCTGCCGGGCCCGGACCGCCGCGACCGTGAGGGGTCCGTAGTACCCGTTGCGGTCCGCGCGCTTCATGCCGAGCGCGACCTGCAGCACCAGCACGGCCTTCCCGGTGGTCCGCTCGGGCATCGAGGAGGTGTAGCGCTCCGCACCGTAGGCCGCGGCCTCGGCGGCCGAGAGGCCCTTGGCCACGTCCGAGGTGACCTTCGCGGGCACGAGCGAGGCCCACGTCGGCTGGTCGATGGTCCCGGTCCAGGGCAGGTCGTGCTTCTTCTGGTACGCCTTGACGGCCTCGCGGGTGGCGGCGTCGAAGGTCCCGGTCTGCTTGACGCCGAGCGCCTTCTGGGCGGTCTTCACGGTGCCCGCGCGGGACCCGAGCGCGATCGTGGCCCACGACGTCCTCTTGACCAGGGGGACGGCCGCGTAGCAGCGGGTGGTGCGCGCCTTCGAGTTCATGACGGCCGGCTGCCCGGCGAAGCGGGAGCACGGCCCGTGGTCGACGGGGTGGACCTTCCCGGTCCAGAAGCTGGTGGTTCCTCGGGCGCCGTTCCAGCTGAACGACAGGTGGACGTGGTCGCGGTGGCCCGAGCTCGGGCGCCAGCCCTCCTTGGACCGGTAGACGGCCCAGATCTTCTCGTTGTAGATGACGTACATGATGCCGAGACGCCGGGCGTTGGTGCCGCCGTCCTTCGTCAGCCAGGCGAGGAAGTCGGCGGCGGCCTTCTTCTCCTCGGCGTCCTTCACGTCCACCATCCAGTCCCAGGCCCGCCCGTCGGCGTGCTCGGACACCCCCTCGGAGCAGCCTCGCGCCGTGTTGCCCTTCCCCCCGACGCCGTAGGTCCGCATGACGAGGTCGCGTGTCTTCGCGACACCGGCCGGCGTGCCGGGCTGGCACGCGACCTGCGGCGCGTACGCCGACGGCGGGTCGACGGCCTTGGGCAGCGCGACGGGGGCCTTGAGCCCCTTCGGCTTCGCGGGGAGCGGCACCGGTGTCGTCCCGGTCGCGGCTTGGGCCGCCGCCGACGTGCCACCGACGGCGGTGAGCGTGGCCGCGCACATGAGTGCGGCGGCGCACGCGAGCCCGAGCCTGCGCATGATGATCTCCCTCGCCCGTCGGGCTTCCCCACCCGGCGGACGACCATCGTGCGTCTCATCCGTCACACGTGTCACGGCTTCGCGTGAACTACAGGACTGTTCTTCGCGGGGCAGTGGGGTCAGGGCGGCCGAGATCAGGACTGGGTCGCGTCGGGACCGCAGGTGCAGGCCGCCAGCGCCGCCGCCACGTCGTCGATCGCGGCCTGCGTGACGAACGGGTTCACGCCCTCGGTGTCGTCGACCATGACCGCGAAGACGATCGGCACCCCTCTGGCGTCGGTGGCGTACCCGGCCAGCGAGTGCACACCGGTGAGCGTGCCGGTCTTCGCGCGCACGAGACCCCGACCCGCGGAGTCCTCGTCGAAGCGGTCCTCGAGGGTGCCGGTGAGTCCGCCGACCGGCAGGTCGGCGAGCAGCTCCGACGTGGAGGCGCGCGACGCCGCCACGCGCAGCACCCCGGCCAGGGTCTCGGGGGCGATCCGGTTCGACCGCGCCAGACCGCTGCCGTCGTCGAGCCGCAGGCCCTGGACGGGCACGCCCGCCTCGGTGAGCGTGGCCGCCACCGCGTCAGTGCCGCCCTCGAAGCTGCCCGGGCCGCCCGCCGCCAGTCCCACGTGCCGCAGGAGGACCTCGGCGGCCTCGTTGTCGCTGCGGACCAGCGTGGCGTCGACGATCTGGGCGACGGTGGCGCTCTGCACGGCGGCGAGCACCCGCTGCGGGTCCGGCGGCGCGTCGGCCCGGTCCGGGTCGCCGTCGACGTCGATGCCCTCGTCCTGCAGGTAGCCTGCGAACCGGTCGGCCGCGGCGCGGGCCGGGTCCCCGGACCGGATCCCGTCGCGCACCCCCTGGTCGGCCCACAGCGCACTCACCGGCGTGACGACCTGCCCGGGCACGTAGGAGTCCTCCCAGCCCGGACTCACCGACGGACCCGTGAAGAGGCCGGCGTCGTAGCCGAGAGACACCTCACCGACGCCGGCGTCGTCGAGCGCCGCGGCGGTGCGCTCGGCCAACGTGCGCAGGTCGGCGCGGTCCACGCGCGTGGGCCGCTCGGGTCGGCTCGACGCCAGGTACGGGTCACCGCCGCCGACGAGCACGACCTCGTTGCCGTCGAGCACGGTCGAGGTGCTGAAGCGCGATCCGGGTTCGAGAAGGGAGAGCGCGGCGTACGCCGTGAGCAGCTTCGTCGTCGAGGCCGGCACGAACGCCTCGGCGGCGTCGCGGGCGAACACCGACGTGCCGTCGAGCCCCACCACGGCGACGCCGAGCCGGTCGCCCAGCTCGGCGCGGCGGGCAGGGTCCTCGAGGAGCGGCTGGACGGCGGCACGCACGGCGTCGGGGTCGAGGGCGCCGGTCATGACGGGATCGGGCTGAACGCGCTGCGGGGCGGCATCGAGGGTGAGCGCCTCCGGCGGGGCGACCGCCTCGGGCCCGCACGGGCCGCCGCACACGACGGGGTTGAGCCGGCCCGACGTCCAGCCGAGGCCGACTCCGGCGACGAGCACGACGGCGAGGAACAGCCCGCCCAGCGCCCACGGCAGAGCGACCCTGCCTCGATCTCGTCGCGTCACATGGGCCAGACTATGCACGAAGCGCCCATCCCTGCGGTCCCGCCCGACGGCGGTCGCCCGGTGCGCTCAGGCAACCAGCAGCGACGAGAGGCCCGACCCGTGATCTTCGATGTCACCGTGGAAATCCCCAAGGGTGAGCGCAACAAGTACGAGGTCGACCACAAGAGCCACCGCATCCGGCTCGACCGCACGCTGTTCACCGCCACGCAGTACCCCGCCGACTACGGCTTCATCGACGACACCCTCGGCCTCGACGGCGACCCGCTCGACGCCCTGGTGCTGCTGCCGTCGCCGACGTTCCCCGGCTGCGTCATCACCTGCCGCGCGATCGGCATGTTCCGCATGACCGACGAGGCCGGCGGCGACGACAAGGTCCTCTGCGTCCCGGCCACGGACCCGCGCCAGGAGCACCTGCGCGACATCCACCACGTGCCCGAGTTCGACCGCCTCGAGATCGAGCACTTCTTCACGGTCTACAAGGACCTCGAGCCCGGCAAGTCCGTCGAGGGCTCCACCTGGACCGGCCGCGTCGAGGCCGAGGCCGAGGTCAACCGCAGCTTCGACCGCTTCAAGGACAACGGCGGCTACTGACCTTCCTCCGGCGCGGCCCTGCGGCTGCGTCGGCTCGGGTCCGTCTCGACCTGCGGCTGCGTCGGCTGAGATCCGTCGCGAGGCGGCCTCCGAAAGGGCCTCGACCGGAACGCCACCAGCGCGCCGACCGGGCTCCCGGGCTGCGCCTCCCGTTTCGGACACTTCCGGGGCACTGATGGGTCCCGAACCGCCCCGCAAGTGTCCGAAACGGACGTCTTGACGCGTTGAGGTCGGTCCGCGCCGTCAAGATCGACCTCAAAGCGTCATAACGCCTGGCGGGGGCCGGGGAGCTCGGCCGAGCCCGACGCACCCGCACCGTCGAGGCCCTTTCGGAGACCGCGCCCGGACCCACCCGCAGCAGCGCAGCCGCGGGCCACACGCTTCGGACAGGTACGGGGCACACGTGGGCCCCGGACCGCCCCGGAACTGTCCGAAACGGAGGGACTGAGCCTGGTCGCGCGTCAGGCCGACGTGGAGCCGCGGAGCAGGGCGCGCATGGTCTCGGCGAAGACGTCGACGTCGAGCTCGCCGTCGAGCGAGCGCATGGCGCCCAGACCGATGCCGAGGCTGAGCAGGGCGGTGGCGGCCTTGCGGGCCTCCATGCCGAGGGCGAGTCCGGCGTCGGCCATGACCCGCTCGATGAGGTCGGCGCTGGCGGCCACGAGCATGCGGTGCCGCTTGACCAGCTCGGTGGCGACCCAGGGGCTCTGCCGCGCGACGGCCGCGAACTCCACCTCGAGCGCGGTCCAGCGCGGGTGGCCCAGCTTCTCGCGGGCCCAGGAGGCGAAGGCGTCGATGCGGCCGTCGAGGTCGGCGTCGACCGTGAAGGCGGCGACGACCCCGGAGATCTGCTCCTCGTGGATCGTGTCGAGCACCGCCATGCAGAGCTCCTCCTTGCCGGAGAAGTTGGAGTACACCGCACCCTTGGAGAAGCCGGCCGCGACGGCCACCTTGTCGAGGGACGTGGCGTTGTAGCCGTCGGCGAGGAACAGCTCGCGGGCGACCTCGACGAGGCGTTCGCGGGTCTGCGCCTGACGTTGCGCCCGTGTGACGGTGCGCTCGCTCTCGACGGTCATCGCTGCCTCCCTCGACGTGTCCCGCACCACCTGGTCACGGGACTCAGATACCGATAGTATCCGAAACATGATCTCCACGGACATCCTGGTCATCGGCACCGGTTTCAGCGGCATGGGCATGGCCATGAAGCTGCGCGAGGCCGGACGCGACGACTTCGTCGTCATCGAGAAGGCCGACGACGTCGGCGGCACCTGGCGCGACAACACCTACCCCGGCGCCGAGTGCGACATCCAGTCCCACATGTACTCCTTCTCCTACGAGCTCAACCCCGGATGGAGCCGCGAGTACTCCGGGCAGCAGGAGATCTGGCAGTACATGCGCGGCGTCGCGACGAAGCACGACCTCTACGACGTCATCCACTTCGGCACGGAGGTCACCGGCGCCGAGTGGGACGAGGAGCGCCTGCGCTGGACCGTCAGCACCTCCAAGGAGACCTACGACGCCCGGGTGGTCGTGTCCGGGATCGGCGGCCTGCACATCCCGAACATCCCCGACCTGCCGGGCGCCGAGAGCTTCGCGGGTGCTCGCTTCCACTCCGCGCAGTGGCAGCACGACGTCGACCTGACCGGCAAGAAGGTCGCCGTCATCGGCACCGGCGCCAGCGCCATCCAGTTCATCCCGCAGATCGTCGGCGACGTCGCCCAGCTCGACGTCTACCAGCGCAGCGCCCCCTGGGTCGTCCCGAAGCACAACCACGACATCGAGGGCCGCAAGAAGGCCTTCATCAAGAAGCTGCCCGGCGGCACGCGCGCCTACCGCAACGCCATGTACTGGCTCAACGAGGCGCAGCAGCTGGGCTTCACCGGACCGCTGCAGAACATCACCAGCGTCATGGAGAAGAAGGTCTCGGGCTACATCCGCAGGACGGTGAAGGACCCCGCGGTGGCCGAGAAGCTCATCCCCGACTACCGCCTCGGCTGCAAGCGCGTGCTGAAGACCGACAACTACATCCCGGTCTACAACCGCGAGAACGTCGAGCTCGTCACCGACGGCATCGAGGAGATCACCGCCGACGGCATCCGCGCGAAGGACGGCACGTTCCGCGAGGCCGACGTGATCATCTACGGCACCGGCTTCCACGTGACCGACGCGTTCGAGTGGGTGCACGTCACCGGCAAGGGTGGCCGCGACCTGTCGAAGACGTTCAAGGAGAAGGGGATCGAGACCTACCTGGGCATCTCGGTCACCGACTTCCCGAACTTCTTCTTCCTGCTCGGCCCCAACACGGCCCTCGGCCACAACTCGGTCGTGTTCATGATCGAGCAGCAGACGAAGTGGATCCTGTCGATGCTCGACGAGATGGACGAGCGCGGCGCCCAGGCCGTGGAGCCCACGCCGCAGGCGCAGCGCCAGTTCAACGACGCCCTGCAGGAGAAGGTCAGCAAGGGCGTGTGGAGCCAGGGTGGCTGCACCAGCTGGTACCTCGACAGCCAGGGCAAGAACCGCACCATCTGGCCGGGCTTCACCTTCCGCTACTGGTGGGTGACCCGCAAGGTCGAGGCCCAGGACTTCGCGTGGGAGAAGGCGGCCTGACGTGACCGGCGGGGGTGCCGGGACCCCACGACCGGCCGGGGCGGCGGACCAGCAGAGCTACGACGTTCCTCCGGGTCCGCGCGGGAACCCGCTGCTCATGACCATGCGGTTCATGCGCAAGCGGGGGCCGCTGATCCGCGACGCCCACGCCACGTACGGCGACACGTTCTCGGTGCAGATCCTGCCCGGACCGCGCACCCTCGTGATCCACTCCGACCCCGCAGACGTGAAGGAGATCTTCGCCGCCGACCCGGCGCAGTTCCACGCCGGCGAGGGCAACGCGATCCTCAAGCCGGTGATGGGCGAGCACTCGCTCCTGCTCACCGACGACGCCGAGCACCAGCGCGGCCGCAAGCTGTTGATGCCGGCGTTCACGGGCCCGGCGATGCGCAGCTACCGACCGCTCGTGGAGGGTCTGGCCAAGGAGGCCGTCCAGGGCTGGCACGACGGGCAGCGGCTGGTCACGCTCGACGCGATGAACGCGATCACCCTCGAGGTCATCCTCCAGGTGGTCTTCGGCGTGACCGACGAGGAGCGGCTCTCGGTGCTGCGTCCCAAGGTCACACGGATCGTCGACATCGACGCGGGCATCCTGCTGTCGTGGATCTTCCCGCGGCTGCGCAAGGTCCCGCCGTGGCGCGGCTTCTTCACCAACCTGCGCGAGGTCGACGACCTGCTCTACGCCGAGATCCGGGAGCGTCGCGCCGAGCACGAACGGGGCGACCTCGAGGGTCGCGACGACGTGCTGTCGCGGCTGCTGCGCGCCGGTGACGACCCCGAGGCCGCCCCCGGCGGGGATGCCGGGCCACGCGCGGCGGACGGCACCGACGGGCTGAGCGACGAGGAGCTGCGCGACCAGCTCGTCACACTCCTGCTGGCCGGGCACGAGACGACGGCGTCGGCGCTGTCGTGGACGCTGCACGAGCTGGGCAAGGACCCGGTGCTGCTGGCCCGGGCCACGCGAGCCGCCGACGAGGGCGACGAGACCTTCCTGGAGGCGTGCCTGAAGGAGGCCATGCGGCTGCACCCGATCATCGACTTCGTGGCGCGGTCCCTGCAGAGCGACCAGGTCGTCGCGGGCCGACGTCTCCCGAGGGGCACCACGGTCACCCCGTCGATCATGCTGTCGCACAGCCGCGAGTCCTCGTTCGCCGACGCCCACGCGTTCCGTCCCGGCCGGTTCCTCGACGGCGAGGTCACGGCCGGCACCTGGATCCCCTTCGGCGGTGGCGTGCGGCGCTGCATCGGCGCCGCGTTCTCGCTCATGGAGGGCACGGTGGTGCTGCGCGAGGTGCTGCAGCGCTTCGAGGTGCACACCGAGAAGCCCACCGGGCCGCGCCTGCGCAACATCACGAACGTCCCGGACGACAAGGCGCCCGTCGTGCTCCGCGCGCGATGACACCGTGCTGCGCTCCCGCTGACCCGCATCCCTGACAGACCACTGCGTCGGAGGACCCATGTCCACGAACCCTGCCCCCGCGACCGTCGACCGGTCGGTGCTCACTGCGCCGCTCACGCTGCCCAGCGGCTCGACCCTGCCCAACCGGCTGGTCAAGGCCGCCCTGAGCGAGGGGCTCGCCCGCCGCGACCACTCGCCGGGCAGTCGGCTGCGGCGCCTCTACGCCCGCTGGGCCCACAGCGGCACGGGGCTCATGATCACCGGCAACGTCATGGTCGACCGCCGGGCGATCGGCGAGCCCGGCAACGTCGTCGTCGAGGACGACCGCGACGCCGCCGACCTCGCCGCCTGGGCGCAGGTCATGAAGTCCGGCGGCAGCGCGGCGTGGGTGCAGCTCAACCACCCCGGCCGCCAGGTCCCGCGCTCGCTGTCCGCGCACCCGGTCGCACCTTCGGACGTCGCCGTGCCCGGCACGGCAGGCGTCTTCGCCGAGCCGCGCGCGCTGACGAGCGCCGAGATCGAGGACGTCGTCGCCCGGTTCGCCACCGCTGCCCGCGTCGTCACCCAGGCCGGGTTCGACGGCGTGCAGATCCACGGCGCGCACGGCTACCTCGTCAGCCAGTTCCTGTCGCCGCTGTCGAACCGCCGCACCGACGCGTGGGGCGTGACGCCCGAGAAGCGCCGTCGCTTCCTGCTGGAGGTCGTCCGCGCCGTGCGCGCCGCCGTCGGTCCCGACGTCCCGGTCTCGGTCAAGCTCAACTCCGCCGACTTCCAGAAGGGCGGCTTCGACGAGGCCGAGTCGCTCGCCGTCGTCCACGCGCTCGCCGCGGAGGGCATCGACCTGCTCGAGGTCTCCGGCGGCACGTACGCCTCGGCCGCGATGCTCGGCGTCGACCCCAGCCTCAAGGACTCCACCCGACGGCGCGAGGCCTACTTCCTCGCGTTCGCCGAGCAGGTCCGCGCCGAGCTCCCCGACCTCCCGCTCATGGTCACCGGTGGGTTCCGCACCGTCGAGGGCATGGCCGACGCCCTCGGCGACGGCGGCATCGACCTCGTGGGGCTCGGCCGCCCGCTCACCGTGGAGCCCGACGTCCCCGGCCGGCTGCTCGACGGACGGGCCGACGCGAGCACGGTCCGCCCCCGGCGCAGCGGGATCCGCATGCTCGACAACCTCACCGAGCTGACCTACTACACCGTCCAGATGTGGCGGATGGCCGACGGCAAGGAGCCCGCACCCGACCGGCACGCGCTGCTCAACGTCACCCGGTACCTCGCGACCAACGGCCGCGACAGCATCCGTCTGCGTCGCGGGCACTGACCCCGAACGATTCCGGCGCGACGCCACGAACTCTCACTAAGCGCTTGCTTAGCGGTGCTCCACGGCCCTAGGGTCGGGCCATGCGTGCCGTGCAGATCACGACGCTCGACGGGCCTTCGGCCGTCGAGGTCACCGAGCTCCCCGACCCCACCGCCGCCGACGGGCAGGTGCTCGTGCGGGTGCGGGCCGCCGGCGTCTCGTTCCCCGAGGTGCTGCAGACCCGCGGGCTGTACCAGCTCAAGCCGGAGCTGCCGTTCGTGCCGGGCTCGGAGGTCGCGGGCGAGGTCGTCACCGCCCCCGAGGGGTCCGGCTTCTCCCCCGGCGACCGGGTGGCCGGGTTCTGCATGCTCGGCGGGTTCGCCGAGTACGCCGTCACCCAGCCCGACATGACGTTCCACCTCCCCGACGCCGTCTCCTTCGAGCAGGGCGCGTCGGTGCCGCTCAACTACCTCACGGCCTACTTCGCCCTCGTCGAGCGCGGGCGGATCGCACCGGGTGAGCGCGTGCTCGTGCACGGGGCCGCCGGAGGCGTCGGCACGGCATCCATCCAGGTGGCCAAGGCGTTCGGCGCCGGCCACGTCATCGCCGTCACGTCGACCGCCGAGAAGGGCGCCGTGGCCATCGACGCCGGCGCCGACGAGTTCGTGCTGGCCGACGGCTTCCTCGACGCGGTCAAGGCGTCCGGCAAGGTCGACCTCGTCGTCGACCCGGTGGGCGGCGACCGCTTCACCGACTCCCTGCGCAGCCTCCGCGAGGACGGCCGCCTGCTCGTCATCGGCTTCACCGCCGGCGACATCCCCGAGGTGAAGGTCAACCGGCTGCTGCTCAACAACCTCAGCGTCGTGGGCGTCGGCTGGGGCGCCTACGCGCTCGCCCGTCCCGGGCACGTCGCCCAGGAGTGGGCGGCCATCGCCCCGCACCTGGAGTCGGGTGCGCTCACGCCGCCGATCGGCGCCACGTTCGGCCTCGACGAGGCGGCTCAGGCACTCGCCACCATCGACGAGCGACGCGCCACCGGCAAGGTGCTGCTCACCCCGTGACGCACTCCGCCCGACGCCGCTGGTTCGCGCTGCTCACTCCGGGGCAGACCACCGGGATCATGCTCGCGGGCCTCGACGTCGTCGTCGGTCCGGTCGTGCTGCTCGCGGAGGCCACCTACGCCGACGCCGACGCGGCACGGGCGGCGTTCGGCCACCCCGCGCCGGCTCCGGGCGCGGGTCGGTTCGTCGACTTCCTCGTGGTCCCGGAGCTGCCGGGGGTCGAGGTGCGCGACGGCGTGCTCACCGAGACGCGCGCGCCGTCGGGCACCGAGCTCTGGCGGCTCGAGGCCGACGGTCGACGTCGAGTCGTCTCGTACTACGACACCCCCGCCTACGGCTGGCGCAACGGCCGCGGCGACGTGCGGCCCGCGCAGCACGTCGGCCTGCGGGCCCGCTACGCGGGTGGAGGTGACTACGTGGCCGCGTTCGAGGACGGTGTCGACGGCGTGCACCTGGTCGCCGTCGGCGAGGACCCGCCGGAGGGCTTCGCCTGGACGAAGGTCGGCGTCTCCCGCCGCACCGTCCCGCTGTCGGACGTCGAGCTCTACGACGCGGCCACCGGGGACCCGTTCGCCCACACGCCCTAGCGGGGACGCGGGAGGAACGCGAGCTGCGCCGTCTTGTGCCCGAGGTCGACCACGGGACCGACCTCGAAGCCCTCACGACGGAACCGGGCCACCGACCGCTCGTTGAGCACGTCTGGCTCCACGACGATGCGCCGCACCGACGGATCCTCGAGCACCACGCCGAGCAGGTACCTCGCGAGCGAGCCGGTGAAGCCCGGCCGACGCTCCCCGGGGCCCACGAACAGGTGCACCCCCAGGTCACCCGGCTGCACGTCGTAGGCCTCCCCCACCGGGTCGTGCTCGGGCTCGTAGGTCTGGAAGACGGCGACCGGGACGGTGTCGGCCCGGTGCTCGTGGACCAGGTAGGCGTGGTGCGTCCCCAGGGAGTCGAGGTAGGCGTAGACCTCGCCGACCTCGTCGCGGGTGTGGTCGGTCATGCCCCAGAACCGGGCACGCTCCTGCGTCACCCAGCCGTGCAGCAGGTCGAGGTCGCCCACGGGGTCGACGGGTCTGTGCGTGAAGGGGGGCGTGTCCGCCATGTCAGGGCTCCTCGTGGTCGGGCTGCATCGGCGACGTGGACCCGGCGGCCCACACCTCCAGGTCGTCGGGGACGGTCCACCGGCTGCGGGACCGGTCGGCCAGGCACCACACGAGGCGCGCGACCGGCCCCCGCCACACGCGGTCGTCGACGCCCGGCACCGACGACGTCGACAGCACGCACCCCTCGTCACCGCCCAGTCGGAGGGCCGGCCCGCCGAGCGGGGTGAAGGTGTGCACGTCGCCCCACGCCGTCGGCGCCGACAGCTGCGGAGCCGCCTCGCGCAGTGCCAGGCGCAGGACCTCCTCCAGGTCCACTCCCGGCACCGGCACACCGGCGGGCTCCAGCCATCGATCCAGGGCCAGCGCCACCCGCGGCTCGGGGCGCAGCCAGGGGGCGAACAGCTCGCCGGGCCCGGTCCACAGGTCCGCCGACGGCTCCCGCAGCGGGGCGAGCGCCGGGTGCTCGACGAGGCGACGCACCACGGCCGAGCGCAGCGCCGCGAAGAGTGCGGCGTCCACCGAGTCGGCGTCCATGCGCCGGTCCCACGCGACGATCCGGTCACGCAGCTCGCGCACCTGCTCGGGCTCGCCTGCGAGGTCCAGGCCGGCGAGCCGGCGCTGCCAGTGTTCGGCCGGCAGCAGCAGCGTGTCGGCGTGCAGGGCCGCGGCCTGCTCCACGTCGAGCACGGGGCGCTCGTCGATCAGCTGCTCGAGCCGGCGCGCACGGTGCGGCGGGGCGAGCTCGTCGGCGAGCGCCGCGCTGTGCTCGCCCTGGCGGTGGTTGGCCGTCACCTGGTGCTCGTCGGCCCCGACCTCGCGGCGGTGCGGCACGACCCATCCGGCCCACTCCCCCGAGGCAGCGCGCCAAGGAACCCGGCCGGCCACGCGGTGCAGGACCGCACCCTCGACGTCGGCCACCAGCACGTCGTTGACCGGCTCCACCCAGTGGTCGAGCGCGGCGTCGACGTCGGCCACCGACCGGGCCCGCAGCAGCGGCAGCAGCGCGGCGAGGCCGAGGTCATCGACGAGCCAGGGCACGGTGCGCACGGCCACGCCGGAGCCGTCCGGGTGCTCGAGGACCAGCGGCCCGTGCGCCGTCACCGGCACGCCGTCGACCACGTCGCGCGGCTCCTGCGCCGACACGTCGGTGAGCTGCTGGGTGTCGGCCATCGCGTTGGTGATGGCCCACGCCACCGTGCCGGTGTGCCCGAAGTGCTGCACGCCCGGCACCCCCGGGAAGGTGAGGCCGACGACGTCGACGTCCTCGTCCGTGGTGACGAGCCGTACCTGCTGGTAGACGCCCGGCACGGTGACGATGCGGTGCGGGTCGGCACCGACGAGCGGCAGCCCGTCGGCCGAGCGCCGCCCACCGACGACCCAGGCGTTGCTGCCCGACAGTGCCGGCACCTCCTGCGCGAGCGTCGTGACGGCATCGGGTCCCAGCACCCGCGCCACGTGCCGACGCCAGAGGTGGTGGCCGAGGCTGCCGAACAGAGCGTGGTGCACGGCCATCACACCGAGCGACGTCCAGTCACGCCAGGCGTCGAGCCCACCCGCGCGGACGCCCGCGGCGTAGGCGTCGACGAACGCCCGCGTCTCGTCGTCGAGCCGCTCGTGGGCGCGCCGGGCCGTCCGCGCCAGCAGCGACCGGGCGCAGAACGCGTCCCACGGCGTGCTCGTGGTCGACTCCACGTGCGCGAGGTCCTCGAGCAGACGCTCCCGCGACACCTCGGCCGTCGCCCGACCCTGCGCGAACGCCAGCCCCTCCAGCGACGTCGCCTCGACCCTCAGCACCGTCACGACGAACCCCCGACCCGCGTCCCGAAGGGTTGCCGACGGTTCCCGCCCGAGAGAGCCGTCGACAACCCTTCGGGAGGCGGGGTGGGGGCCGGGGTCATCGGCCGTGGAGGGGGTTGGCCAGGCGTCCGACGAGCTGCAGCGACTGCGCCTGGTCGGCGAGGTCGACCATCTCGAGGGTGTTGCGCAGCTGCAGCCGGTTCAGGCACGAGTGCTCGAAGTCGGGTGCCAGCAGGTCGTACCGCGCGTACTGGGTGGCCAGCTCGGGGTGGTCGGCCTGCAGGTCGCGCAGGCACGCCGCCGCCACGGTCCAGAACTCCTCTCCCGACAGCACCCCGTCGTCGGCGAGGATCGCCGCGAGGAACCTCAGGAAGCCGTCGAGCACGTCGGTGAGCACGGCCAGCGCCTGCTGGCCCTCCGGCACCCGGGCCCGGATCCGCTGCACGGCCTCGGGCAGGGAGTCGAGCGGGTGTGCCTCGGGTCCGTCTCCCGCGAGCAGCGCGACCTCCTCGCCCACGTCCTTCATGACCGCGCGCACGGGCACGTGGTCCCGCAGCACGAGGATCAGGTTCTCCCCGTGCGGCATGAAGGCCAGGTCGTGCGCCCACAGGCAGTGCGCGACCGGCCGCAGGTAGGCGTCGAGGTAGCGGCGCACCCAGTCCGCCGGCGCCAGCCCCGACGCCCGGATCGTCGCTGCGGCCAGGCTCCGCCCCTCGCGGTCGCGGTGCAGGAGCGACGCCATGGTCGCGGCCCGCTCCCCAGCCCCGAGCCGCGGCGTCTCGCGCCACAGCGCGGCGAACATCTTCTGGTACGGCCCGCGGCGTGCACCGGCCACGCGCTGGTAGACCCCACCGGTGTAGCCGACGGCGGCCCGCTCGCGCAGCACCGTGAACCCGCACCGACGCAGCTCGGCGTCGTCCTCGACGAGGGCGTGCACCCAGTCGTTGATGGCGGGCGTGCCGCGCATGTAGTGCGGCGACAGCCCCCGCATGAAGCCCATGTTCTGCACCGACAGCGCCGTCTTGACGTACATGCGCGACGGGTCGGACACGTTGAGGAACGTCCGCACCGACTGCTGCGCACGGTAGGCGTCGCGGCTCGTGCCGAGCGGCACCACGTCACGTCGGGCGACGTCGGCCGCGAAGGTCACGGCCAGCTTGTTCGTCCACTGCCAGGGGTGCGCCGGCACCAGGAGGTAGTCGCGGGGATCGAGACCGAGGTCGCGCAGCCGCGTGTCGAAGGCGTCGCGCTGGTCCGCGTCGAGCTCGTCGGCGTAGAGCGCGTCCTCGTCGAGACCCTCCCCCAGGGCCAGCACGGCGTGCTCACGGCGGACGCCCAGCCACACCAGCTGCACGTCGCTGCCGGTCTCGGGCGCGAACGCGCGGTAGTCGTCGAGCCCGTACCCGATCCGACCGTTCGTGGCGAGGAACGCGGGATGCCCCTCGTGCATGGCGGCCTCGACCGTGGCGAGGTCCGCGTCGAGCAGGTCCTCGACGGTGTGCGCGTGGTGGGTGTCGGCCCAGCACGCCGCCGCGAGCGTGGCACTCAGCTCCTCCAGGTACACCGCCACCAGGTGGTCGGGGATGCCGAGCTCGTCGTGCAGCTCGGCCACCAGCTCGAGCACGTCGACCGGCAGCGTCGCCTCGCCCCCCTCGGTGGAGTCGTCGGACCGCAGCACCGACCACGGGTCGACCGACCAGTGCTCCGGCTCGTGCACGTGGGCGTGGAACCGCCACCTCGAGGAGGTGGTGCGCACCTCCCACCAGCCCCCCGCATCGGCCACCGGCTCGGGCGACAGGAGGCGCTCGTGCGTGAGCTCGCCCAGGGCCTTCGCGACGAGCCGACGCTGGGCGCGCTCGAGCGTCACCGGCTCCAGGTGGTCGGCGGTGTCCAGGGCCTGGGGTTCGAGGATGTGTGGCGTCCCCAGCAGGGCGGTGGGGGTCATGCGACGTCTCCCGTCGGGTCGTCGGTCGCGCCGAGCTCGCTGGCGGCGAAGCCCTCCGCCGTGCAGGTGCTCAGCAGCGCCCGCTTGTCGGGCAGGTCGATCTCGCGCTCGGCCACGAAGCCGGCTCGGGCGTTGAGGTCGTGGATGGCGGTGTTGCGGGCGTCGGGCTCCACCACCACCCGGCGGGTCGTGACGCCGTCGTGGCCCGGGAGCGTGAAGCAGTGCCGCACGACGGCCGCGAAGACGGCCGCCGTGAAGCCGTGCACCGGCGTGTCCGTCGGCGCCACCAGCACGTGCATGCCGAGGTCGCCCGGCTGCGTCCTGTGGATCGACGCCAGGGGAGAGTGCGCCGGGTCGTAGGTCTCGGCCAGGAACGAGGGGGTACCTTCTGCCGGCCACGCCCCGGCACCCCCGCCGGGGCCGGTCCGGCCCAGCCAGGCGTCGTGGTGGGGGCTCGCGACGATGTCGGCGTACTCGCGTCGCACGTCGTCGACGCTCGCGCCCTGCATCATCCAGAACACCGACCGCGGGTGGGTCACCCACGCGTGCAGCAGCGGGGCGTGGCGGTCGACGTCGAGCGGCTCCAGCCCGATCCTCATCGATCCGGGCCTCATCGACCCGGGCCTCATCGGTCCACCCCCGACAGGGCGCGGTCGTCGGCGGGTGCCCCGAACGTCTGGAAGGCGATGCGCTCCTCCACCGGGTACACCTCCCGGCCCGCCATCGCGTTGACGATCACCGACGACCGGAAGGCCCCCATGCCCAGGTCGGGGGCGACGAAGCCGTGCGTGTGCTCCTCGGCGTTCTGCACGAAGACCCGGTGGTCGGCGTCGATCGTGTAGTCCGACGCGACGGCGTACCGGCCGCGCTCGTCCCACCTGACGTGGTCGTGCAGCGGTTCCACCAGGTCGGGCAGGCCGGCCCGATACCCGGTGGCCAGCACGAGCGACGCCGTGGTGGTGCGGAACGGCACGTCGGTCTCGTCGTGGCGCAGCTCCAGGCCGACCCGACCCGCCTGCGTGTCCCACGACGCCGACGTGAGCGTGGTGCCGGCCAGCAGGTCGGTCGTGACCGGGCCGTCGACGCTCAACCGGTAGAGCGTGTCGTAGATGTCGTCGACGAGGTCGCCGCTGATGCCCTTGTAGAGCGGCTTGTGCTCGCCGACCAGCCGGTCGCGGACCTGCGTCGGCAGCGCCTGGAAGTACGCCGTGTACTCCGGCGACGTCATCTCCAGCGTCAGCTTCGTGTACTCCATCGGGAAGAAGCGCGGCGACCTCGTCACCCACGTGAGGTGGTAGCCGCACCGCCCGGCGTCCTCCAGCAGGTCGCGGTACACCTCGGCGGCGCTCTGCCCGCTGCCGACGACCGTGATGGAGTCGGTGGCCTGGAGCGCCTCCTTGCGCGGCAGGTAGTCGGCGGTGTGGACGACGGTCCCACCGTGCCCACCCTCGAGCAGCGCGCGCGCCGCGTCGGGCACGTGCGGACGCGTGCCCACGCCGAGCACCACGTGGCGGGCCGTCAGCGTGGTGGGGCCGTCGGCCGTCAAGGCGGTCACCGTGAACAGCTCGCCGTCGCGGCGGACCGACTGGACGTGGTGACCCAGGCGCACGGGCAGCCGCTCGGCGGCCCAGCGCAGGTAGCGGTCGTACTCGCGGCGGAGCGGGTAGAAGCTCTCGCGGATGTAGAACGGGTACAGCCGCCCGACCTGCTTGAGGTAGGCCAGGAACGAGTAGGGCGACGTCGGGTCGGCCATGGTCACGAGGTCGGCCATGAACGGCACCTGCAGCGTGGCCTCGGGCAGCATCATGCCCGCGTGCCACGACACGTCGTCGCGGGACTCCAGCACCACGCCCCGCAGGCCGGTGGGCTCGGCGAGGGCGGCCAGTCCGAGGTTGAACGGTCCGGCGCCGACGGCCACGAAGTCGAGGACCTCCTGCCGGCCCCGCCCGGCGGGGGTGCCGGGCCGTGGGCGGCGATCAGGCACAGTCATGCGTCGACCTCCTCGTGGTCGCGCTCGAGCAGGTCCTCACCGGTCGAGCGCACCCGCTCGAGCACGGCCACGACGTCCTCGAGCGTGGCGGCCGGGTTGAGCAGGGTGAGCTTGAGCCACGCCCGCCCGTCGACCTTCGTGCCGGCGACGACCGCGCGACCGTCGCCCCAGAGGGTGCGCCGGATCCGGGGGTTGAGGTCGTCGGCGAGGTCGTCGGCGAGGCCGTCGGGCCGGTAGCGGAACACGACGGTGCTCAGCTCGGGCTCGGCCCGCAGCTGCAGGTCGTCCTGCTCGCGGACCCAGTCCGCCGTCGCGTGGGCGAGGTCGATCGCGGTGTCGAAGCCCTGCCCGATCGCGTCGGCACCCATGACGCGCAGCGTGAGCCAGAGCTTGAGCGCGTCGAACCGGCGGGTGGTCTGCAGGCTCTTGTCGACCTGGTTCGGCAGGTCGGCCGTCCGCGGGTTGAGGTACTCGGCGTGGTAGGTCACGTGCCGCAGGACCCCCGTGTCGCGCACCAGGACGGCGCTCGCGCTCACGGGCTGGAAGAACGTCTTGTGGAAGTCGACGGTGACCGAGTCGGCCCGCTCGATGCCGTCGAGCCGGTGCCGACGTCGAGGCGACGCGAGCAGCCCACCCCCGTACGCGGCGTCGACGTGCATCCACACGCCGTGCTCGGCGCACAGGTCGGCGACGGCCCCGAGCGGGTCGATCGCACCCAGGTCGGTGGTCCCCGCCGTGGCCACCACGGCCATGGGGACGAGGCCGCGGGCGAGGCAGTCGTGCAGCGCCCGCTCCAGGGCGACGGGGTCCATCCGATGCCGGGCGTCGACGTCGACGGGCACCACCGCATCGGCGTCGAGGCCGAGGATCGTGGCCGACTTCTGCACGCTGAAGTGCGCGTCGGCCGAGCAGAACACCCGGAAGCGAGCGAGCGAGTCGGCGTAGGCGAGCCCCGGGTCGACGTGGCCGCGCAGGAAGGTCTCGCCGCGTGCCATGAGCAGCGCCTGCAGGTTCGACTGCGTGCCGCCCGACGTGAACACGCCATCGGCGGTCCCGCCCTCGGCGGGGACGGCGAACCCGATGCGTCCGGCGGTCCAGTCCACCAGCCGGCGCTCGATGAGCGTGCCGCCCGCGCTCTGGTCCCAGGTGTCGAGCGAGGAGTTCACGGCCGAGACGAAGAGCTCGGCCAGCAGCGCCGGGACGACCACGGGGCAGTTCAGGTGGGCGGCGTATCCGGGGTCGTGGAACCAGACTGCGTCGTCGAGGTACACGTCGCGGAGCTCGGCGAGCGCGGCGTCGACGTCGACGGGCCGGTCCAGGTCGACGGCGTCGACGGCGCGTGCGACGTCGGTGACCGAGCGTCCGCTGAAGGGCGTCCGGACGCTGCCGAGGTGCTCGGTGAGCACGTCGAGCCCGGCGCGCATGGTCGTGGCATAGTGCTCGGCGTTGGCCGGGCTGAACAGGTGGTCGTCCACCATGCTCCTTCCCCCGAAGATCGTGTAGGCAAGCCTTACCTAAGCAAACCCGGACCGCCCCGGCAACCTGCTGGGAGCCACGTCACACCTCACCCCTCGGAGACGCCCGTGCACCCGCTCACCGGTTTCTGGCGCTCGATCGAGGCCCTGCACTCCGTGGTCTACTTCGCCCCCGATGCCCAGTCCCGCTACGAGTCCCTGGGGCTGAAGGGCTACTGGATGGGCTACGCCGCCTCGCGCGCCGGCGCCCTCGGCACTCCCGCCGCCGCAGTGGTCGTGGCCACCTTCCACGGCTTCGCGCCGCGACTCGTCGAGCGGGCCGTCCCCGACGCGTGGCGGATGGCCGACCCGCAGGCGGTGCTGGCGGAGCGGCTCGCGATCGCCCGTGACGTGCTCGGTCCCGCCCTCGCCGCGCACGACGTCGAGCGTCTGGCCGCGCGCCTCGCGCAGGTGGTCGGTCGCGCCGACCTCGCGGGGAAGCCGCTGGCCGCGGCCGAGTCGTCGCTGGCCGTGCCCGACGACGCGGTCGGTGCCCTGTGGCGCCACGCGAGCGTGCTGCGCGAGCTGCGCGGCGACGCCCACGTGTCGGTGCTCGTCACCGCCGGTCTCGGCGGGGCCGCCTCGAACGCCCTGCAGGTGGCGCTCGGCCGGGCTCCGGAGCGTCAGCGCTCGGTCCGAGGCTGGACCGAGGACGAGTGGGCCGAGGCGCTGGAGGACCTGCGCCGTCGCGGCTGGGTCGACGCCGACGGCGCACCCACCGACACCGGCCGGGCCGCCCGCGAGCGACTCGAGGACGCCACGGACCGTGCCGTCGACGCCGCCCTCGACACCGAGGCCACGGCGCACGCGGTGTCGGTGGAGTCCGACCTGGTCGCCGCCGCCCGCGCCGTGGTCGCCGCCGGTGCCATCACCTACCCCAACCCCATCGGCGCCCAGGCCCCCTAGTCACCGCGTCTCGGACGTCCTGCGGGTCAAGGTCAGCACGACGGCGGCCGCGAAGGCGCTCACCGAGCACACGGCCCACACGGTCAGGTAGCCCGAGAGGGGCGCGGTGCCGAGCGTCGGGTCGTCGATCGACCCGGTCGACGCCAGGGCGATGGCGAACACGGCCGACGCGATCGCGCCACCCACCGTCTTGGTCGCGTTGGTCATGCCGGTCGCGAAGCCGGTGGCCTCCGGCGGCGCGGCTGCAGCGGCCGCGGCCGGGAGCGCCGCCACGAGCAGCCCGGACCCGACGCCGGCGACGCCCATGTTGGTGAGCGTCTGGGTGGTCGTGTCGTGCAGCGGCAGGAACAGTCCGTAGCCGACACCGACGACGGTGCAGCCCGCCACCATAGCCCCGCGCGGGCCGAGCGTGCGCGAGAGCACCGGCAGGAGCAGGGCACCCACCACCATCGTCACGACGTAGACGCCGATGAGCGTGGACACGAAGGCCGCGGACGCGCCGAGGCCGAAGCCCGCGACGTCGGGATCGGTCCGCGCGAAGGTGGACAGCGGGATCTGCGCGCCCAGCACCGACATGCCGAACAGGAACGCGGTCAGCTGCACCGGCCACTGGGCCGCGCGGACGAACGTGTGCACGTCGATGAGCGGAGCGACCCCGTCGTCGGGTCGGGCGGCCAGCCCTCGCTCGTACCGGACGAGCACGGAGAGCGCCGCGAACGAGAGCAGGACGAGCGACCACGGGACCGGGGAGCCGACGCCCATCAGCCGGATGGCGATGAGCCCGCCCATGAGCAGCCCGAGGGTCACCGTGAGCCACGCGAGCCCGCCGTAGTCGTACCCGCCCGACGCCTGTCCGCGGTCACGCTCGATGCCGAACCACACGATCGCGAGGCACAGCGTCACGGCCACGGCGGGCAGCGACAGCAGCACCGTCATCGACGTCGACTCCACCAGGGCGCCCGACGTGAGCGCACCGACGATCACGCCGGTCTCGAGCGCCGCCACCAGGAAGGCGGCCGACCGACGGGTGAGGCGGTGCTGGTCGGGCGAGCCGGCCGTGCGGCGGTGGATGATCGCCACCTCCACGGGCAGCCACACCACGTACGCACCCTGCAGCGCCCAGCCGACGAGGAACGTGGAGAAGCCGGGCGCGAAGGCCAGGGCCCAGGAGCCGACCGCCGTGACCGCCGTCGACACGAGCAGGACGTTGCGGTGGCCCCACAGGTCGCCCAGCCGCGACAGCAGCGGCACCGCGAGCGCCGACAGCACCAGCTGCGCGGCCTCGAACCAGTTCACGTCGGCGTCGCGGATGCCCAGGTGACGCGCGATGTCGGAGAAGATCGGCGTGTAGAAGCCCTGCAGGATGCCGCTCACGACCTCGACGGCCACGAGGAAGCCGACCACCGCCCACAGGCCAGTGTTGACCTGCCGCCCACGGCCCGGCACGCCCGCCGGGGTGCTCTGCCGCCCACGGCCCGGCACCCCCGCCGGGGTGCTCTGCCGCCCACGGCCCGGCACCCCCGCCGGGGTGCTCACAGCGACCTCAGCAGCGCGACGTACCAGTCGACGCCCTCGAGCCAGGCGGCCACGTGCACGTGCTCGTCGAAGGAGTGGATGGAGGCGCGTTGCTCCTTGCTCATCCGCAGCGGGGCGAACCGGTAGACGCGGGGGCAGATGTCGCAGAAGAAGCGGCTGTCGGTGCCGGCCATCATCACGTAGGGCGTCACGATCGCGTCGGGGAAGACGTCGGCGATCGTGCGCTCCAGCAGCGCGAATGCACCCAGGGCCTCGGGCTCGGTCGTGGGCGAGAGGGGACTCGGCTCGTTGGCCTCGACCACGTCGACCGCCACCTGCTGGTCGCCGACGGCGTCGCGCACGTGGTCGAGCGCCGACGCCACGCTCTCCCCCGGCATGATCCGCAGGTTCACCTCGGCCCGCGCCCGGGCGGCGATGACGTTGTGGGCGGGCGCACCGGACAGCGTGGTGGCCACCATGGTCGTCCGCACCATGGCGGCGGTCTCGGGCCCGGCCGCGACGAGCGCACGACCGAGCACGCCGGGCGGGGTCCGGGTGGCGCCGGTCAGGAGAGCACGCAGCGGCAGCGGCAGGTGGCCGGCCAGCCGACGCAGCAGGTCGACCGTGGGGCCCGGGACGTTGATCGGGAACTGCTTCTGGTCGAGGCGCCACAGCGCGCGTCCGAGGCGGGCGGTCGGGCCCTTGGGCGCGGGCGTGGACGAGTGACCCCCGCGCCCGGTGACGGTGAGCGAGAGCGTGGTGGTGCCCTTCTCCGTGGCGCCGACGACGGCGACCGGGGCACCCACGCCGGGAAAGGCCTGGCCCGCCACGGCGCCGCCCTCGTCGAGGACGAACCACGGCTCGACGCCGCGTCGCCGCAGCTCGTCGACCGCCGCGGGTGCCGACGGTCCGGACACCTCCTCGTCGGCACCGAAGGACAGCCACACGTCCTGCGCCGGCGTGAGACCGTCGGCGAGCAGACGCTCGACGGCGGTGCAGATCGCCACCAGCTGCCCCTTGTCGTCGAGGGTGCCTCGGCCCCAGATCGCCGGTCCCTCGGGGGTCTCGACGACGTCGGCGGCGAAGGCGGGGTGCGTCCACGGGTCGTCGGGCGTCACCGGCACCACGTCCTGGTGGGCCATGAGCACGACCGGACGGTCCGAGGACGTCCCGGCCCACCGCCACAGCAGCGCGCGCGGTGCGGCCTCGCCCAGGTCGACCCGCTCGAGCCGCTCGTGCAGCAGCGGGAAGTGCTCGGCGAGGAGCGCGTGCAGCTGGTCGAAGGGCGCCGGGTCGGTCAGGTCAGGGTCACGCTCGGCGACGGTGGGCACGCGGATCGTCGCGCGCAGGACCTCGACGTCAGGATGCACTCCCCGACGCTAGCCCGCGGCCGGGGTCACCCGCCCCGCGAGCCGGACGGCGTCAGAGGGTGATGACCCGGCCGGCCACGACGAGCAGCACCTCGTCGCACTCGGCGGCGAAGCGCTGGTTCACGACACCGAGCAGGTCGCGGAAGATCCGGCCGGACCGGTGCTCGGGCACCACGCCGAGCCCCACCTCGTTCGTCACGAGCACCACCGTGCGCTGCGTCCGGGCGAGGGCCTCGACCGCGGCGTCGACGCGGTCGAGCAGCACCTGCTCCCACTCCTCGCGGATGGCGTCCCAGCCGTCGAGCTCGTCGATCTGGCTCGTGAGCCAGGTGCCGAGGCAGTCGATGAGCACCGCCGTGTCGGCGTCGGCGTCACCGCCCTCGATCGCGCCGACGAGCTCGGTGGTCTCGACGGTCGTCCAGTGCGAGGGCCGTCGCTCCTGGTGCCGAGCCACCCGCTGCGCCCACTCGGGGTCCTCGTCGGGGTCGGCCGCCGGGCCGGGCGCCACGTAGACGACCCGTTCGTGCGCGACCACCAGCGACTCCGCGTGGAACGACTTGCCCGACCGCACCCCACCTGTGACCAGAGCCTTCATGCCGCGACCCTACTCCCGCGCGGTCCCGCCGAACCTGGAAGTTCTTCGTGCGTTCGGCGGACGCCGGGAGCCTCGGTTCCCTAGGCTTCGAGCGACCGGTCGAGCACCCGGCCGGCGTCTGCCTCGTCCCTGGAGACTCCGTGTCGTTCCTGCGTGCCCTCGTCCTCGTCGTCCTGACCGGTCTCGTGATGGTCGCCGTCCCGGCCGTGACCTCGGCCGCCACCGCTCCCGACGACGGGTCCGCCCCGAGGGCGGCCGTCGCGTCGGCGAGCTCGTCCCCCACCACGACGGCACCCCTGCCCGCACAGGCGAGCCTGGACGCGCGCACGCCGGACGGCCTCACCCGCTACCGGTACCTCGGCGTCCCGGTGTCGGCCTCCGACGTCCGGGCGGAGTCCGTGGAGCTGAGGCTCGACGGCACCGCGGTCGAGACGTTCGGCGTCACGGGAGGCGGGTTCGACGAGTACGTCACCTTCCCGACCATCAGCGTCGGAACCCACCGCCTGACCCTCCACGACGGCGACGCGCAGCTGGCGGCGCAGACCATCGAGGTGCTGCCCGACCCCTTCGTCGTGACGGCCTCCCCGGCCTGGGTCACCGCCGACAAGCTCGCCGCCGACGGGGTCCGCCTCTCGGCCCAGGGCCTGCCGGCCGCGATCGGCGCGAGCGGCTACCTGGGTGACAACGTCGCCCGAGGGACGGCCGGTGGCGATGGACGGGTCGACGTCACGGTCCGCAACGACGGCGACGAGTTCCTCGCCCAGCCCGGCGTGAACCGCGCGATCCTCGAGCTCGAGAACGGCGCCGTGGGATCGACCGAGGTGCGCACCACCGTGCTCGGCCTGACCGTGCGCGAGGGTGGTGGCGCCGTGGTGGGCACCGGGTTCGAGCCGGGCACCGACGTGACGCTGGTCGACGGCAGCACCCGGCGCGGCGCGCAGTCCGACAGCTCGGGTCGGGTCGAGTTCAGCGCCCTGGCGGGCAGCCGTGCCCTCACCCTCACCGGCACGGCAGGCAGCATCACCCGCACCCTCGACCCCGGGGGATCCGGCGGCACCGATCCCGCGGGGCCGGGCCTCAGCGAGTCGCAGGTGCGCCGCCTCGAGCAGGTGGGGCAGGCCACCCAGGACGCCAAGCAGGCGGCGCAGGACGTGCAGGAGCAGCTCGCGAGACTGGCGGCGAGTCCCGGCCCCCGGCTGGCAGACGAGCTCAAGAAGTCCATCGACGCGCAGCTCGAGCTCACCGAGCAGGTCGTCGGCGCGAAGATGCCCACCCGGGCGCCGATCGGCTCGCGCCCCGGCGGCTCGATCGGCTTCGATCCCCGGCCCGTGGAGGATGAACGTGACGCGCAGCTCGAGGAGGCCAAGGCCGCCTACGAGCAGCAGCTGGGGGACGCGACCAAGGAGCAGCAGCAGGCGCTGGAGGAGATGATGCGGCAGATCATCGGCTTCATCACGGAGATGCAGCAAGCCCAGCAGGACCAGCTCCGCGTGATCGTCCGCGCCTCGACGATCGAGGTCGTCTTCACCGGCCCGCTGCCGTCCGGCGCCGTCAGCGTCGACGTGCCCACCGGCTTCTCGGGTCGGCATCACGTCGGAGCGATCGACCCGTCCACCGGCATCGTGACGGCCTGGCAGCCCTTCGACGTCGTCGCCGCGGGCTCGGACGGGTCCGGCCCGGGTGGGTCCGGCTCGGCCCTGCCGGACACCGGCGCGCCCGTGCAGCCGGCACTCCTCGCCCTCGGCGCCGGCCTGCTCCTCGCCGGCGGTGCCACCTTCGTCGCGCGTCGACGCCGCAGCGCCTGACCCTGCGCCCCCGACGCCAGCTGTTGCGGATCCACCGATGGGGGCCGCTCGCCGCGGGGACGGTGCCGCTCGGCGCGACGCAACGTACGCAACTGGCGTGAGCGGCGTCACCCGTGGTCGGATGGGTCGGCGCGGTGGTCCTGCGCGCCGTCACGCGTCCTGAGGGGGAACCCATGAGCACCCGAGCTCCGTCCGCACCGAGCCCCGCCGACACCGGCGGCAGCCGGGTCCGCACGATCGTCGTCTGGTCGGCCGTCGCCCTCGTGGGAGCGGTCTGCTGGGCCGTCCTCGCGCTCTCGCGCGGCGAGGACGTGTCGGCCCTGTGGATCCTGTTCGCCGCACTGTCGTCGTACGCCATCGCCTACCGCTTCTACTCCCGCTTCATCGCGAGGAAGGTGCTCGAGGTCGACGACACCCGCGCCACGCCGGCGGAGCGCCTCGACAACGGCGTCGACTACGAGGTCACCGACCGACGCGTGCTGTTCGGCCACCACTTCGCGGCCATCGCCGGCGCCGGGCCGCTCGTCGGGCCCGTGCTCGCCGCGCAGATGGGCTACCTGCCCGGCACGATCTGGATCATCGTCGGCGTGATCCTGGCCGGCGCCGTCCAGGACATGGTCGTCCTGTTCCTCTCGATGCGGCGCGACGGCAAGAGCCTCGGCCAGATGGTGCGCGAGGAGATCGGCGTGATCGGCGGAACGGCCGCGCTCATCGCCGTCTTCGCGATCATGATCATCATCCTCGCGGTCCTCGCCCTGGTGGTCGTGAACGCGCTCGCCGAGTCGCCGTGGGGCGTGTTCTCCATCGGCCTGACCATCCCGATCGCCCTGTTCATGGGCTTCTACCTGCGCTACATCCGGCCCGGGCGCGTCCTCGAGGTCACGGTCATCGGTGTCGTCCTGCTCCTGCTCGCGATCATCGGCGGCGGCTGGATCGACCAGACCGGCCTGGCGGACACGCTGACCCTGAGCAAGGAGAGCCTCGTCGTCGCGCTGGTCGTGTACGGCTTCGTCGCCTCGATCCTGCCGGTGTGGATGCTCCTGACGCCCCGCGACTACCTGTCGACGTTCATGAAGATCGGCGTCATCGTCCTGCTGGCCGTCGGCCTCGTCATCGCCGCACCCACCCTGCAGGCAGACGCGGTCACGAGCTTCGCCACCGACGGCGACGGCCCGGTGTTCGCGGGCAAGGTGTTCCCGTTCGTGTTCATCACGATCGCCTGCGGCGCGCTGTCGGGCTTCCACGCACTGATCGCCTCCGGCACGACGCCGAAGATGATCCAGAAGGAGAGCCACGTCCGGATGATCGGCTACGGCGGCATGCTGATGGAGTCGTTCGTCGCCATCAGCGCGCTCATCGCCGCGGTCGTCATCGACCAGGGCTTCTACTACGCCATGAACGCCCCCGCCGGCGCGACCGGCGGCACGCCCGAGGGGGCCGCGGCGTTCGTCAGCCAGCTCGGCTTCACGCTCTCCCCGGGCGACCTCACCGCGGCCGCGGCCTCGATCGAGGAGTCGACCATCATCTCGCGCACCGGCGGCGCCCCGACCCTCGCCTTCGGTCTCTCGCAGATCTTCTCCGACGCGTTCGGCGGCGGGCTCCGGGCGTTCTGGTACCACTTCGCGATCATGTTCGAGGCGCTGTTCATCCTCACCGCGGTCGACGCCGGCACCCGCGTGGGTCGGTTCATGCTGCAGGACACGATCGGCAACGTGTGGACCCGCTTCGGCGACGTCTCCTGGCGTCCCGCCGCCTGGGCGGCCAGCGCGGTCACGGTGGGCGCCTGGGGCTACTTCCTCTGGATCGGCATCAGCGACCCCCTCGGCGGCATCAACCAGCTGTTCCCGCTGTTCGGCATCGCCAACCAGCTGCTCGCCGCGATCGCGCTCACGCTGTGCGTCACGCTGTTCATCAAGCACGGCAAGGTGAAGTACGCCTGGGTCCCGGGCATCCCGCTCGCGTGGGACCTGATCGTGACGATGACGGCCAGCTGGCAGAAGGTGTTCAGCGACAACCCCGCCATCGGCTACTTCGCCCAGGCCGACCGCTACCGCACCGCACGCGACTCCGGCGAGGTGCTGGCCCCGGCCGCCGACGCGAGCCAGATGGACCAGATCATCCGCAACTCCACGACCAACGGCGTCATCCAGGCCACCTTCGCCCTGCTGGTGATCGTGATCGTGGCCAACGCGGTGGTCATCTGGGTGCGGGCGATCAAGGCCGGGTCGCTGCCCACGACGGAGGTGCCGCACACCCCGTCGCAGATCGTCGCACCGGCCGACTTCATCGCCACCCGCGAGGAGAAGGAGGCCGTGGCCGCGTGGGAGAAGGAGCGCGACCCCTCCCGCGTGGGAGGCCGACGATGAGCCGCCTGGGCGAGCGGCTCGCGGGCCTGCGCCGCCTCGTCCGCGAGTTCACCGGCGAGGCGGCGTGGGACGACTACCTCGACGCGTGCGAGCGCGACGGGGTCGAGCCCACCACCCGGCGGGCGTTCGAGCGGCACCGTGCCGACCAGGTGGAGCACGCCCCCATGGCGCGCTGCTGCTGATTCGGCCGCGGCTGGGGTTGCGGACCCGCACGGGTGGGGCCACGATCATCGGAACACGCGATGCGGGAGGGGCGTCATGTCCGAGCGGACCGACACCACGCCGGGGGGCCAGCAGGAGGAGCTCAAGCGCTCCATCTCCGGCCGCCTGCTGTTCTTCTACGTGCTGGGCGACGTGCTCGGCTCCGGGATCTACGCGCTCATCGGCGTCATGGCGTTCACCGTCGGTGGTGCGTTCTGGCTCTCGTTCGTCGTCGGCGTCACCGTCGCCCTGCTGACGGGGTTCGCCTACGCGGAGCTGATCACCAAGTACCCGCAGGCCGCCGGCGCCGCTCTCTACACGCACAAGGCGTTCGGCAACCGGTTCCTCACCTTCATGGTCACGTTCTCGCTGCTCGCGGCCACGATCGCCGCGGCGGGCACCCTGGCGCGGGTGTTCGGCGGGACCTACTTCACGTCGTTCGTCGAGGGCGTGCCGGTCACGCTCGTGGCCATCCTGTTCATCGTCGCGCTGTCGCTGCTGAACTTCCGCGGCATCACCGAGTCCGTGTGGACCAACATGATCATGACGATCATCGAGACCGCCGGCCTGCTCATCATCCTGGCCGTCGGTGCCGTCGTGGTGGCCGAGGGCGACGCGAACCTCGAGCAGCCGTTCCAGCTCAACGACGGCAACCCCGCGATCGTCGTGCTCAGCGGCGTGGCCCTGGCCTTCTTCGCGATGACCGGCTTCGAGAACGCCGCCAACATCGCCGAGGAGACTCAGGACCCGAGCCGAACGTTCCCCAAGGCACTCCTCGGCGGCATGACGCTCGCCGGCGTCCTCTACATGGTCATCGCGTTCATCGCCTCGATGGTGGCGCCGATCGACGAGCTGGCCGCCAACGGAGGCGAGGACGGCAGCCTCCTCACCGTCGTGCAGGCCGGGCCGATCCCCGTGCCCGAGATGGTGTTCTCGGCCATCGCCCTGGTGGCGGTCACCAACACGACGCTCGTCTCGCTGGTCGCGCAGTCCCGCATCATGTACGGCATGGCCCGCCAGGGCATCGTGCCGCGCGTCTTCGCCCGCACGCACGCCACGCGGCGCACCCCGTGGGTCTCGATCATCTTCACCGCCGCGCTGGTCTGCCTGCTGCTGGCCATCGCCGACGTCGACCGCCTGGCCACGGTGACGGTGCTGTTCCTCATCGTCGTCTACGGCATGGTGTGCCTGGCGGCGCTCAAGCTCCGCGGCACCGCCGTCGACCACGACCACTACTCCGCGCCGACCCTGATCCTGTACGCCGGCGTCGTCGCCAACCTCGGCATCCTCATCCACACGATGATCGACGACCCCGGGTCGATCGTGTGGTGCGCCGCCATCCTCGCGATCGGCGTGGCCATGTACTTCGTCAACGCCTTCGCCATGAAGGCCGATCCACGTTCTGCCGATCCCGAGCCCCTCGACCCCAGCGACCTCGCCGGATAGTCTCCCCGCACCGACCCACTCAGGAGTAGCCATGCACGTGCTCGTCGCCACCGACGGCTCGAAGCAGTCCCTCGAGTCCGCCAAGTACCTGCGCAACCTCGTCGACCACGAGGCCGTCACGAAGGTCAGCGTGGTCGCGGTCGTGAGCCCGCTCGCGGCCGTCCCGTTCGCCACCGAGGGCAGCAAGGACGGCGGCGGCGTGGAGATGTCGTTCCGCCGCGAGGCCGAGCAGGCCACTCTCAAGGTCGCCGAGGCGCTCGACGGCTGGGGCCCGACGGTCACCACCCACGTCTACAGCGGCTCCCCGGCCAACGAGATCATCAAGGCCGCCAAGCGCTTCGACTCCGGCCTGATCGTGCTGGCCAGCCAGAGCACCCGCACCCAGGCCGTGCTCATGGGCTCGGTGTCGCACAAGGTGCTCAACCAGGCCACCTGCCCGGTGCTCGTGCACCGTCCCGGACCCAAGCCCGCCCGACGCACCAAGAAGAAGGCGTAGCGCCTCAGGTCCGGTGCAGCCAGGGCGCCAGCAGCCGGGTGATCCACGGCAGCAGCACGTAGGTCATGAGCGGCGTCATGACGCACACGGTGAGCAGCACGCGCCACGGCAGCCACAGGTCCGGCACGAGGTGCGCGCCCAGCGCGTTGGCCGCCAGGCTCAGCGGGAAGAAGACCAGGAAGATGGAGACCATCTGCTTCCAGCGCGGCGGTGCGGAGACGGGCGGGCGCAGGTCCTCGACGTCGACCCCCGACGGCTCGTCGAACCAGCCCTCGATGCCGGTGCGCTTCTCCAGGCGCGACTCGTCGACGATGCCCTGGGCGCTGTCGAGCCACCAGCGACGCTGACTCGACGACATCCACACCTCCAGGTCGTCGGCGCTGGCGAAGCGGAACAGCATGTGCCACTCGCTCGACGTGGGCGCCGGCCGCACCCAGCCCGAGCCCAGGAACCCGTCGAAGCGCTCGGCGAGCTCGGAGCCGGCGCGCAGCCAGGCGAGCATCTGGTCCTCGTGCGCCGGGTCGACGTGGCGCGTGACGGACACGGTGACGGGGACGCTCATGCACCCCAGCCTAGGAAGTCGCTGACTCCACGCGTTCGCCGACCGCCCCGCGCCGGAGCACCACGATCTCCACGACGACCCAGGCCACGGCGACGACCGCCCAGCCCGCCACGACGTCGAGCACCCAGTGGTTGCCGGTGGCGACCACCACGAACGCCGTGACGAGGGCGTAGACCACGCCGACGGCCCGCCAGGCGCGGTGCACCCCGGCGTTCGCGACCACGATCGCCACCCACAGCGCCCAGCCCGCGTGCAGCGACGGGAACGCGGCGAGCTGGTTGGTGATGTCGCCCAGTCCCTTGGGCGCCGATGCGTCGCCGCCCCACCACCCGGCCTGGGAGTGCAGCGCGAGCACGTCGGAGTAGCCCTCGACGAACCGCGGCGGCGCCATCGGCATGGTGAGGTAGCACGCCAGGCCGGCCAGCGAGGCCACGACCAGGGCCGTCCGGGCGCGCGGATAGAGCCCCGGGCGACGCACGAACAACCACACGAGCACGGCCGCGGTGACCACGTAGTGCGCCGTGGCGTACCAGTAGCTCGAGGCGACGGCGAGGAGGTCGTGCTGCGCGAGCCAGGTGTTGAGCTCCCGCTCGAGGTCGAGGTGCCACGTCTGCTCGAGCCCCAGCAGGGCGCGCGCCCGGTCGAGCGCCTCGGCCCGGTCGTCCGACGCCAGCAGCCGCGACGCGCTGTAGCCGACGTAGAGCACGGCCAGCAGGGACACCTCGAGCACCACGAAGCGTGGCGTCACCCGCGATCCACGGGCGAGTCGCGTCCTGTTCACCGCTCCAGCATGGCGCGACCGTCCACGATCGCACCTCGGGGACGACCCCCGATCCACCACCGACACCGACCCCGGGACGCCTCAGGGTCCGTCGGGGTCGAGGCCGCAGCAACGGCGCAGGGAGGTCAGCGCCGACGACCGAAGATCCGCTTGCCGATCTCGCGGGCGATCACGCGGGACGCCTCGTCGAGGGCGGACTGACCGGGCTCGGACCGCCTCGAGCGGGTCGTGCGCCGGGACCGCGGTGCACGACCTCCCGACTCCCGTGCGATCCGGTCGGCCTCGCGCGCGACCCGCTCGGCCTCCTTCGACGCCTGCTCGGCCCGGGCGTCGGCATCGGCCTGGGCTCCTGCGGCGGCGCGGGCGGCGTCGATGGACTCCGACGCGGACGGTGGGTCGACGGGCGTGCCGTAGCGGGCCATGAGCGAGGAGGCCTGCACCGCGGCGGCGACGTGAGCGGCCGGCGCCGGATCCATCGAGCCCTGCGGTGCCCGCACCCGGGTCCACGCGACCGGCGTGGGTGCCCCCTTCTCGTTCATGACCGTGACGATGGCCTCGCCGATGGCGAGCTGGGTGAGCACCTCCTCCAGGTCGTACGTCGACGTCGGGTAGGTCGACACGGTGGAGCGCAGGGCCTTGGCGTCGTCGGGGGTGTGCGCCCGCAGCTGGTGCTGGATGCGCGATCCGAGCTGGGCGAGCACGTCGGACGGGACGTCCTTCGGGGTCTGGGTCACGAACACCACGCCGACGCCCTTGGACCGGATCAGCCGCACGGTCTGCGTGACCTGGTCGAGGAAGTCCTTCGAGGCGTCCTTGAACAGCAGGTGGGCCTCGTCGAAGAAGAACACCAGGCGCGGCTTGTCGGCGTCGCCGACCTCGGGCAGGGTCTCGAACAGCGTGCTCAGCAGGTACAGCAGGAAGGTCGAGAACAGGGCCGGCTTGTCCTGGACCGACGGGACCTCGAGCAGCGAGACGATCCCCCTGCCGTCGGGCGCGGTGCGCAGGAAGTCGGACACGTCGATCTCGGGTCGACCGAAGAACACGTCGGCGCCCTGGTCGGAGAAGGCGATGAGCTCGCGGAGGATCACCCCGGCGGTGGAGGCCGAGAGCCCTCCCAGCTCCTTGAGCTCCGGCTTGCCGTCGCCGGTGAGCCAGGTGAGCACCGACCGGAGGTCGCCGAGATCGACCAGGGCGTGCCCCTTGTTCCTGGCGTAGTGGAAGACGAGCGCCAGCGACGACTCCTGGGTGGCGTTCAGGCCCAACACCTTCGACAGCAGCAGCGGCCCGAACGAGTCGATGCTCGCGCGGATCGGGACCCCCGTGCCGAGGCCGCCGAGGGTGAAGAACTCGGTGGCCGAGGCGGTCGGCTGCCAGGTCTGGCCGATGCTCTCGCACCGTGCGGCCAGCTTCTCGTTCGGCGTGCCCGGGACGGCGATGCCCGAGAGGTCGCCCTTGATGTCGGCGGCGAACACCGGCACGCCCTGGGCGGCCACCTGCTCGGCGAGCACCTGGAGGGTCTTGGTCTTCCCAGTGCCGGTGGCTCCGGCGACCAGGCCGTGCCGGTTGAGCATGCCGAGCGGGATCCGGACCTGGGCCCCCGGCACGGCGACGTCGGCCTCCACGAGGGCGCCAATCTCCAGCACCGAGCCCTCGAAGGCGTAGCCGCTGCGCACGAGCTCCGCGTGCTCGCTCAGGTCGCCGGCGACGGCCGGCGCGGTCTGGGTCGGCGCGGTCTGGGTCGGCTCGGTCTGGGTCGGCTCGGTCTGGGCCGGCTCGGTCTGGGCCCGCTGCTGCTCCTGCTCCGCGGCGGCGCGAGCGAGCTCGTCGGCGCGGCGCCTGGCCTCCGCGGCTACGGTCTCGGCGGCGGCAGCGGCCTGCGCGGCCTCCTCGGCGGCCTGCTGCGCCGACTTCGGGGCTCCGACCTCGTCCGGGCTGCTCATGCCGGTCAGGCTACCGCTCGGCGACGGCACACCTGTCTACACTGACGAGGTGATCTTCCGGAGGGTGAACGACGGGCGGCCGTACCCCGACCACGGCCTGTCGCAGCGTGAGTGGGCCGACGTCTCGCCCAGCCAGGTCCGGCTCGCCGACCTCACCACCACCAAGACGCAGCTCGACCTCGAGAACCTGCTCGACGAGGACTCCACCTACTTCGGCGACCTGTTCGCGCACGTCGTGGCCTGGAAGGGCGAGCTGTTCCTCGAGGACGGCCTGCACCGTGCGGTCCGCGCAGCGCTCCAGCAGCGCGCCATGCTCCACGCCCGCGTCTACACCCTGAGCGGGTCCCGATGAACGCCCGCAGCGGTGCCGCCGGACCGCTCGTGCTGCTCGGCAGCGTCGTGGTGCTCGTCGCCGGGCTCTTCGTGGGCTTCCGCCTGCTGACCGCGTCGGCCGAGACGATCGACGCCGGGCCCACGTGCGAGACGCGCGTGGTCGCGGCCGAGGACGAGGTCACGAGCAACCTGATCACCGTCGACGTCTACAACGCCAGCTCCCGCGCGGGCCTAGCCAACCGGGTCAGCATCAACCTCCAGCGTCGCGGGTTCCTGGCCGGCCAGATCGGCAACTCCACGAGCAAGGTCGACGCCGACGTCGCCGTGGTGCTCACCAACGACCGCGACGACCCGCGGGTCCGGCTGGTGGCCGCGCAGTTCGGCTCCAAGGTCCAGTACGCCGAGCCCGACATCGAGGTCGACGGCGACTCCGTGACGGTGATCGTCGGCGACGACTTCAAGAAGCTCGGCAAGGACGTGCGCACGACGAAGAACGACCGCCGCTTCACGGTCTGCCTGCCCACCGTCCCAGCTGTCTGACCCAGCCGTCTGACCCAGCCGTCGTACCCGCCGCCCGACCCGGTCAGGGTTCCTCGCGGTCCCAGCCCGCGAGCCGACCGTGGCGCCCGACGGCGAGCAGCCGCTGCTCCGTGGCCTCGCGCACGTCACGCGTGGCCACGACCAGCAGGTCGTCGCCCCGGACCAGGCGGGTGGTGCGGTGCGGCACGAACGGCTCACCGTCGCGGACGACGAGCGAGACCGACGCGCCCTGCGGCAGCCGCAGCTCGCCCACCTCGACGCCGGCGAGCCGCGACTTCCTCGGGACGTGCACCTGCAGCAGGTCGGCCGAGATCCGTTCGAGCGGTGCCGCCTCCACCTCGACGTCGCGCACCTCGTCGTGGAGCACCCCGCACCAGCGGGCCAGCCGCGACAGGGGTGCGGCCTGGACGAGCGTGTAGACCACGACGGCCACGAACACGATGTCGAACAGGTCGCGCGAGCCGGGCACGTCGGCGGCGAGCGGGATGGTGGCCAGGATGATCGGCACCGCGCCACGCAGGCCGGCCCACCCCACGAACAGCTGCTCGCGCCAGCCCACGCGGAACCAGACCGCACAGCTGGCGACCGAGAGCGGCCGGGCCACGAAGGTGAGCACGGCGCCGACGACCAGACCGGTCCAGATGTGCCACAGGGTGAACTCCGAGGGGCTAGCGAGCAGGCCGAGCATGACGAACAGCCCGATCTGGGCGAGCCAGCCGACGCCCTCCACGAAGGAGCGGGTCGCCACGCGGTGCGGCAGCTCGGTGTTGCCGAGCACGAGGGCACACAGGTAGACCGCCGCGAAGCCGCTGGCGTGGCCCAGCACCGCGAGCCCGTACGCCAGGACGGTGAACGCGAGCACGATGAGCGGGTAGAGGCCCGAGGCGGGCAGCGCCATGCTGCGCAGCAGCCGGCCCGCGCCGAAGCCGACGACCAGGCCGACGATGCCGCCGACGACGATCTCGAACACGATCAGTCCCGCGAACGACGCGATGCCCCCGTCGGCGATCTGGCCTGCACTGATCGCGGTGACGAGCACGACGATGGGAGCGTCGTTGAGGCCGGACTCCGCCTCCAGCACCCCCTTGACGCGCGGGGTGAGCGGCACGGCTCGCAGCACCGAGAAGACCGCGGCCGCGTCGGTGGGGGTGAGGACGGCGGCGAGGAGCACCGCGATCTCCCAGCGCAGGTCGAGCACGTAGTGGGCCGCCAGGGCGACCACCAGCACGCTGACCACGGAGCCGAGCGTGGCCAGCAGCAGGCCCAGGCCGATCGACGGGCGCACGTGCTCCCAGCGGGTGGTGAGACCGCCCTCGGCGAGGATCAGGACGAGCGCGCCGAAGCCCATGGCCAGGGCCAGGTCGGCGTCGTCGAACTGCACGCCGAGACCTTCCTCGCCGATGAGCAGGCCGATGCCCAGGTACACCAGGAGCGAGGGGAGGCCGGCGGTGACCGAGAGCCGCACGGCGAGGATCGCGGCGATGAGGACGGCCGACCCGACGAGCAGGAACGCGTCGAGGTCGTGGATGTCCATCTCCGGGCCTCCCGCGCTCGCCGAGTGCTGATCCTATCGGCCGCCGACCGCCCGTTAACCTGCAGGGACGAGCTGCGTGCGGTGGGATGGACGGATGCGTCGACGTCGGTTCCTGTCCCTCGGCTCCGCGGTCGTCGGCTCGACGGTGCTGGGCGGAGGCGTGCTCGCGGCCTGCTCGTCCGGAGGCGGCCCCAGCGGTGGGGACGGCGGTGCGACGATGGGCTCCGTGGAGCGCATCACCTACGGCACCGACCCCGCGCAGTTCGCGGAGCTGACCCGGCCGACCGGCGAGTCACGAGGCGTCGTCGTCGTGATCCACGGCGGCTTCTGGCGGGCGGAGTACGACCTGTCCCTCGGACGTCCGCTCGCCGCGTCGCTGGCGGCGCAGGGGTGGACGGCGTGGAACCTGGAGTACCGACGGGTCGGGAGCGGGAAGGGTTCCGGCGGTGGCTGGCCGCAGACGCCCGACGACGTGAGCGCCGGCATCGACGCGCTGGCCGACGTCGAGGACCTCGACCTCAGCCGGGTGGTCACCCTCGGGCACTCGGCCGGCGGGCACCTCGCGGTGTGGGCCGCGGGACGTCAGCGCCTCGACCGCTGGCGCGACGCGCGCGTGCCGGTGACGGCGGCCGTCTCGCAGGCGGGCGTGCTCGACCTCGTGGGAGCGGTCCGCGAGGACCTGGGGGCCGGAGCGGTCGAGGCCTTCCTCGGTGCACCGGTCGCCGACGTCCCCGACGCCGATCCCCTGCAGCAGGTCCCTCTCGACGTGCCGGTGTGGTGCGTGCACGGTCGCGCCGACACGAACGTGCCGTACTCGCAGTCGCGCACCTACGTCGACGCGGCGCGGGCCGCCGGTGCCGACGCGAACCTCGCGCCGGTCGACGGCGACCACTTCGTCGTCATCGACCCGCAGAGCGAGGCGTGGGCGTCGACGCTGAACGTGCTCGAGGGGCTGTAGCGACCACGAGCCACGTCCAGCCCGCGGCGAGCAGCACCATGGAGAGCACGCCCCACGGACGGTAGACGTGCTCCTGCCAGAACATGACCGACCCGACGAGCACCAGGACGGCACCGGGCAGCGCCCGCACGACCCCGGCCCGGCTGGCCACCCCGACGGCCAGCGCGGTGGCGCCGATGTAGGCGTAGGACCCGATGGCCCCCAGGTCACCCGCCACCGGGAACACGATGCCCAGTCCGCCGGCCTCCGCGTCCTTGATGGCACCGCCGGCGATGCCGGCCAGCACGTCGAGGCTCGTGTAGAAGCAGGCGTAGACGTAGGCGAGCACGCCCACGACCACCCCGACCACGCGATCGTGGGTGCGCGCCACCAGCCATGGTCCGAGGGCGAGCAGCGGGAAGACCGGCAGCAGCACGGTGTGCATCATCTGCCAGTGCCCGGCGTCCTCGACGGTGAGCACGGCCGGGTGGGTCAGCCCCAGGACCGCCGTGAACAACGGCGGCACGGCCACGGCGACGATCATCAGGTAGCGGCTCATCCGCCCACGGTAGGCAGGATCGGCCCCTCCCGCCGGACGAGCGGGCCGGACCTGCGGCTGCGCCGCCTCCACTCGAGCTGGACCTGCGGCTGCGCTGCCTCCACTCGGGCCGGGCCTGCGGCTGCGCTGCCTTCCACTCCGTGCGGGCCTGGTCTCCGAGAGGCCTCGACGGAGCAGGGGCGCCCGGTGCGGCCGAGCACGCCGTCCATCGGTGGATCCTCCACCTCAGGACGGCTTCTGCGGTTGACGATCGACCGACGACGAGCCGCGCAGCGCAGCCCAGGATCCGCGAAGGCCTGGGGGACGTCGGTCAGGACTGGTCGTCGACCCAGCCGTGGGTGCGGGAGTGCAGCTCCGCGCAGACCGCCCGGTAGAAGCGCTCGACCTCGGGGCCGGAGAAGTCCGTGGCCCCGGAGAAGGTGTCGGATCGGGCCTGGAACCACAGCGCCGCACGCAGCAGCGCGATGCCCAGGGAGCCGTCGAGGTCCTCGCCGCGCTCCACCGCGTCGAAGGCGGGCCGGTACGCGGTCTGCACGATCGTCGCGGTCGAGGAGGACAGGAAGAACGCCGCGTCGAAGGTCTGGGCGAACCCGTGCAGCGCCGACCAGTCCGCGTCGGGGCCGGGCACCCGCACCCGCCGCGAGACCGCCAGCTGCTTCTTGTGCGGGACGTTGCGCGGGCCGCTCACCGGGACTCCAGCTGCGCCACGAGCTCGCGCACGGCGCGGGCGTAGCCGTCGACCCCTTCGCCCACCACGGTCAGGGCGGCGACGTCGGTCAGGTACGAGAAGTGGCGGAACTCCTCGCGGGCGTGCACGTCGGACACGTGCACCTCGGCGAACGGGAGCGCCACTCCGGTGAGCGCGTCACGCAGCGCCACCGACGTGTGCGTCAGGCCACCGGGGTTGATGACGATGCCGGCGCAGGTGCCTCGCGCGTCGTGGACGGCGTCGATGAGCACACCCTCGTGGTTGCTCTGCATCGCGCTCACCGCGTACCCGAGCTCGTCGGCCGTGCGCTCCACGAGCGCGACGACGTCGGCGAGCGTGGCGCTGCCGTAGACCTCGGGCTCGCGGGTGCCGAGCAGGTTGAGGTTGGGACCGTTGACCAGGAGCAGGCGGCGCGCAGACACGTCGTTCACGTGGTCACGCTATCGGGCCCTGCTCACCTCACTGCCAGACCCGCACGTGGTCGACCTCCATCGTCGCAGGGAGCTGCGTGTCCGACGTGGGCGCATTGGCTCCCGAGCCCAGCATCTGGGTGAGGTTGATCGTGTAGTCCTGGTCGAAGGGCTGGCCCTGGAGGAGCTGGCCCACGAGCGTGATCTTGTGGTCGAGGCAGACCGCGCCGTCGTACTCGACCCGGATCCGGTCGCGGTCCCACTCCAGCGAGTAGGTGTGCCACTGGGTGGGGTCCTGGACCATGCAGTAGTAGTTCGTGAAGCCGGGCGACGTCGTGGCGTAGTGCATGGTCGGGATGAGCCGGTCCGGGTACTGCGAGTAGAACTCGGCGATGTCCATCTCGCCCGAGCCGGCGACGTCCCAGTACTTCATCGTCTCCGGGAAGAGCCAGAGCGCGCTCTGCACGCCGGGCTGCGTGGTGGTGGGCATCTTGGCCCGGATCTCGACTCGTCCGCGGTCGAGCGTGTACCGGCCCCAGGTGGTGACCGAGCCCGACGTGTAGCGGGTGGTCACGGTCTTGCCCTCGGCGGTGCACGTGACCGGCTCGTCCTCCATCCGCGTGGTCAGGCGCAGGCTGCCGTCCGCGACGCTCAGGTTCTCCGGGCGGTCGACCCAGCAGTCGCCGTAGGTGAGGCCGGTGGCCTCGCTCGTGGCGACGAGCCACTTGCTGCTGTCGAGGGCGTCGCCGTCGAAGTCGTCGCTGAAGGTGCAGCTCCAGGCCGAGCCGTCGGTCTTGAGCCGCGTGGGGCCGCAGGCGTCGGCGGACGCGTCGGACCCGGTGGTCGGGACAGGCGTCGGCGTCGGGGTCGGCGTCGGGGTCGGGGTCGGCGTGGGCGTGGGCGTCGCCGTCGGAGTGGGGGTCGGCGAGGCAGAAGGCTTCGGCGCGGGCTTGGCCTTCGCAGCGGCCACGGCGCGCGACCGCGCGAGCGAGGTGGCCGCTGCACTGGCGCTGGCGGTGGCCCGCTTCCTGGCCGTGGCCCGTGCCCGCGAGAGAGCCCGCGACCGGGCCAAGGACGTGGCCTTCTTCTTGCTCGTGCTGGTCGCCTTGGCGGCTGCGACCGCGCGGGCGGTCCGTCGGATCGTCGCCGTGCCCCGGTACCCGTCGTGGACGGCCGACCGGGTCACGGTCGAGGTGGCGGTGGCGCTCTTCTTCGCCGTCACCGTGTACCGACGGGCGGCGTCGGCACTCGGCGCCACGAGCGTGGACATCAACAAGGCGCCGACGACGAGCAGGACGACACGTGTCGCCCCGCCCGCGCAGCGCCGCCTGACGGCGGTCTGCATGGTGTTCTCCCTCTGTTGCGGAACAACGCCCAACGCTCTGCGCGTCACTCGTGCCCTATGGCGGCCTCCCAACCACCACATGCGGACGTTGTCCCGGTTTCAATCGGGACTTTAGTCCTTTTCGGCCCCATCTCGCATCCCGATCGCGGAAGACGTTCGACCGGTACCGTGGAGGCAGCGCGAAGGAGGAGCGAATGACCACGATCG
Source organism: Aeromicrobium sp. Leaf289 (assembly GCF_001423335.1). Taxonomy (NCBI): domain Bacteria; kingdom Bacillati; phylum Actinomycetota; class Actinomycetes; order Propionibacteriales; family Nocardioidaceae; genus Aeromicrobium; species Aeromicrobium sp. Leaf289. Next base: position 94,673 of record NZ_LMNK01000002.1, read on the forward strand.
TCGTCGGATACGTCGCCACGCCCGAGGGTGAGGCCGCCTGGAGCTGGGGTGTCGAGCACGCTGCCGCCGTGGGCGCGAAGGTGGTGGTGATCGCCTCGGACACGCCCCACCCCGACGTCACGCCCGAGTCGGTCGTCGAGCAGCTCGAGTCGCGCCTGGCCGACGCCGGCGTCGAGCACGAGGTGGTGCACTTCGTGGGCTCCAGCGGTGCCGCGGACTCGATCCTCGACAACGCCCACCGCCACGACGCCTCGCTCGTCGTGATCGGTCAGCGACGCCGCTCGCCCGTGGGCAAGCTCGTGCTCGGCTCCACGTCGCAGCGGATCCTCCTCGAGGCCGAGTGCCCCGTCGTGGCGGTCAAGGCACCACGCTGACCTCCGCGCTCGGCCGCCTGCCCGCCGAGGTGGTGCAGACCGACCCCGACGTCGTGGCCGGGTTCGCGCACGACGAGGCCCAGCTGGTGGAGCGCGCGCTGCCGGTGGCGGTGCTGTCGCCACGCACGACCCGCGAGGTCGCGGCCTGCGTGGTCGCGGCCGACGAGGCAGGCCTGGCGGTCGTCACCCGCGGGGCCGGCACCGGACTGGCCGGCGGCGCCAACGCTCCCGCCGGGTCGGTGGTCCTCAGCACCCGTCGGCTCGACCGGATCCTCTCGATCGACGTCGAGGAGCGTGTCGCGGTGGTGCAGCCCGGCGTGATCACCGCCGACCTGCGCACGGCCGTGGCCGACGTCGGGCTGTTCTACCCACCCGACCCGGGCAGCGTCGCGATCTCCACCATCGGCGGCAACGTGGCCACGAACGCCGGCGGCATGTGCTGCGTGAAGTACGGGGTGACCGGTGACTACGTGCTCGGCCTGGAGGCGGTCCTCGCCGACGGACGCGTGATGCGCACCGGGCGACGCACCGTGAAGGGGGTCGCCGGCTACGACCTGACCAGCCTGCTCGTCGGCTCCGAGGGCACGCTGGGCGTGATCACCGAGGTCACGCTCCGCCTGCGACCCGCTCCCCCTCCACCCTCGACCGTCGTCGCGACCTTCGCCGACCTGGAGGACGCCGGCCGGGCGGTGGAACGGCTCTCCGCCGACGCCATCGACCTCTCGATGCTCGAGCTCCTCGACGCCACCACGCTCGCGGCCGTCGACGCACACACCCACATGGGCATCGACGCCGCCGCGATGCTGCTGGTGCAGACCGACCTGCCCGAGGCGCAGACCACCGTGGAGGCCGTGCGCCGCATCTGCGACGCCTCCGGAGCGGTCGACGTGGCGCTCACCACGGATGCCGCCGAGGGCGCGCAGCTGCTCGAGGCCAGACGCCAGGCGCTTCCTGCTCTCGAGCGCCTGGGCGACTGGCTGCTCGACGACGTGTGCGTCCCGCGGCGGGCCGTCGTCGACCTGGTCACCGGCATCCAGCGGGTCGCCGCGGACGAGGACCTGAGGATCGGGGTGTTCGGGCACGCCGGCGACGGCAACATGCACCCCACGATCATCTTCGACCGGCGCGACCCGGCCGACGTGGCGGCGGCGCACCGCGCCTTCGACGCGATCACCGCCCTGGCCCTCGAGCTGGGTGGGACGGTCACCGGCGAGCACGGCGTGGGCCGGCTCAAGTCCGGCTGGCTCACGCGCGAGCTCGACCCCGTGGCCCTCGACGTGCACCACGCCGTGAAAGCCGCGTTCGACCCCGCCGGGCGCCTCAACCCCGGCAACGTCCTGTCGCCACGCCCCGAGGGCTGAGCCGCGGCCACCGCCGCCCGGCCGACGTGGGAGGGCTCAGGAGGCGTCGGGGAGCGCGCGCTCGAGGATCGCGGCCGTGTCGACCCCGACGTCGAGCGTCCCGAAGGCCAGCCCGCCCTGCCCGCCGAGGCGCGACGAGCAGAAGGCGTCGGCCACGGCCGGCGTGGAGTGCCGCACGAGCAGCGAGCCCTGGAGTGCCAGTGCCATCTGCTCCACGAGCCGACGCGCACGGAACTCGATGCTCGAGAGGTCGGCCGTTGCCGCGGTGAGGTCGGCGCCCAGTCGGTCGGCCGCGGCATCGAGGTGGCGGTTCGCACCCTTCCCGAGCCCGATCTCGTGCATGAGCACGTCGGCCACGACCGGCTCCCGTCCGAGCGCGCGCAGGACGTCGAGCGCGTTCACGTTGCCCGAGCCCTCCCAGATGGAGTTGAGCGGGGCCTCGCGGTAGAGCCGCGGCATGCCCGACTCCTCGACGTACCCGTTGCCCCCGAGGCACTCCATGGCCTCGGCGGTGAAGGCCGGGCCACGCTTGGTGATCCAGTACTTGCCGAGGGCGGTGCCGATGCGCCGGAACGCCTGCTCCTGCTCGTCGCCCCGGAGCGCCCGGTCGGTGGCACCCGCCAGCCGCATGGTCAGCGACGTCGCAGCCTCGGACTCGACGGCGAGGTCGGCCAGGACGTTGCGCATGAGGGGCTGGTCGACGAGCAGCGCGCCGAAGGCGGAGCGGTGCGACACGTGGTGCCCGGCCTCCACCAGCGCCTTGCGCATGAGGGTGCTGGTGCCGGCCGCGCAGTCCAGACGGGTGCAGCCGACCATGTCGATGATGGTGCGGACACCACGCCCCTCGTCGCCCACGAGCCAGGCGACCGTGCCGTCGAACTCCGGCTCCGACGACGCGTTGGACCGGTTGCCCAGCTTGTCCTTGAGGCGGACGATGTGGAACGGGTTGCGCGTGCCGTCGGGCAGGATCCGCGGCACCAGGAAGCAGGACAGGCCGCCGGGCGACTGCGCGAGCACGAGGAAGACGTCGCACATCGGGGCCGACGTGAACCACTTCGCGCCGTGCAGCGTGAAGACACCCGGCTCGCCGGTGGGTCGGGCGACCGTGGAGTTGGTGCGCACGTCGGACCCGCCCTGGCGCTCCGTCATGCCCATGCCGGCGAGCAGGCCGCGCTTCGTCGAGGGGGTCCGCAGCCCCGGGTCGTAGATGCGCGACGTGAGCAGCGGCTCGTACACGGCGGCGAGCTCGGGCTGGTGGCGCAGCGCCGGCACGACCGCGTACGTCATGGTCACGGGGCAGCCGTGCCCGGCCTCCGTGTGACCCCACACGAGCCCCCTCGCGGTGCGGGCCGCGTGGGCGCCGGGCCGGTCGTCGACCCAGGCCGCGCCGCCCATCCCCTCGGCGATCGAGGTGCGCATGAGGTGGTGCCAGGCCGGGTGGAACTCGACCTCGTCCACGCGGTTCCCGTAGCGGTCGACGGTGCGCAGCTCCGGGTCGAACCGGTTGGCGTCCTCGGCCCACTGCTGGGCCTCGACCCCGCCCGCCAGCTGCCCGACGCGCCGGACGTCGGCCTCGTTCCAGCCGGCTCCCTCGCGGTGCAGGGCCTCCAGGAGTGCCACGTCGGCGGAGGCGTCGTAGGGCGCGAGGGGCGGGGCCTGGTTGGCGTCCTGCACACCGGTCGGAGCAGTAGCGTGGCCGTCGGCGGCGGGGTACGGCGTGGTGGTCATGCACCAAGCATTGCATCATCGCTACAGTTGTCAAGAAAGTGCAATGTCCAGTCGCTCGATCGAGGGGGGAGACCGATGGAGGTCCGCCCCCTCAGCGCGCGGTCGATCGTGCTCAGCCTGCTGCTCGCCGTACACCCTCCCGAGCTGACGGCCGCCCAGCTCGTCGCCCTCGGCGAGGTCTTCGACGTCCCCGAGTCCACGGTGCGGGCGGCACTCACCCGGCTGGTGGCGGCCGGCGACCTCGAGCGCACCGACGGGGTGCACAGGATCGGCGAACGGCTCCGGGCGCGCCAACGGTTCCAGGACGCCGCGCTCGACCCGCCCTACCGCTCGTGGGACGGCACCTGGGAGACCGTCGTCGTGGTGGCCACGGGCCGCGCGGCCGGCGACCGGGTGGCGTTCCGCCTGGAGATGGAGCAGCTGCGGCTGGCGGAGCTGCGCGAGGGCGTGTGGACGCGGCCGGCGAACCTGGACCGCCCCCTGCCCGACTGGTCGGCGGACCTGGCCGTGGTCGCGACGTCGAACCCGTCCGACGTCCGCGCGCTCGTCGGCCGGCTGTGGGACCTCGACTCCTGGACGCGCACCGGCGATGCACTGCTCGCGGCGCTCGCAGAGGACCTCTCGCCCGCCGACCGGCTCGCCGTCGCTGCCGCGCTGGTTCGGCACCTGCGGACCGACCCCGCCCTGCCCCCGTCGCTGCGACCGAAGACCTGGAACGGTCCGGCCCTGGCGACCGCCTACGCCGCCTACCAGGCGGAGCTGGCAGCGGTGCTGGCCCCGGTCAGCGAGCCTCCCGCCACGCGTCAGGGCAGCGGAACCCGCAGGAACCGCGGCCGGTAGAGGAACGGGTCCTCGGCCACGACCGCGGGATCGGTGTCGTTCTGGCTGTAGGAGACGACCACGCTGCCCTCCTCGGGCAGCAGGTCCGGGTGCGCCAACGGCATGTAGCGCAGCCGCCCCTTCGACGACGACGGGATCGACGCCAGCGGCGGCCCCGCCGTGAAGGGACCGGTCGGCGAGGGCGCGGACCAGATCACGAGGTCGGTGCCCAGGAACTCGTCGCGCTTGCTCACGGCGTACCACCGGCCGGCGCGCTCGAACACGCTCAACGTCTGCGACACCCCACCCTGCGCAGGAACCAGCAACGCGGCGTCCTCGGCCCTGCGGCCCCACGACTCGCCGTCCCAGTAGCGCCACCGACCGACGTCGAGGATGTCGTCGGGACGCACCCTCGCCACGCGGAGGTCGAAGCCGAACACCAGCCGCTCGCCCGGGTTCGCGGTGCCGTAGAGGTAGACCCAGCCGTCGTGGACCGTCGCGGCGGCACCCCACGTGGGCCGCTCGGTGCCGGACCGGTCCGCGCCGACGTCGCGGACCGACAGCAGCTGCGGCGTGCGGCCGCGCGGCACGATGAACAGGGCGATCGCGGGGCCGAGGTTGTCGAACGCGAGCTCACCGTCCGGGGCGGAGGCGCCCTCGACCCGTTGGGCGCTCACGCCGACCAGGTCGTAGCCGGTGCGCTCGACCTTCGCGATCGACATCGGCCAGTAGCCCACGCCGTCGGCGCGGTCCGGGATCAGCGCGCCCTTGTCAGGCGGCAGCACCACCTCGGCGCACTCGTCGTCGAAGACCAGCATGGAGTTGCGCACGAAGCGCTGGCCGTCGAAGTCGGCCGAGCGGAGGGTGTCGCCGAAGACCCACAGCCGTCGGCCGTCCTGCAGCGTGACGTCCGCGCCGACGTCGGCGCCCTCGAACTCTCCCCGGCCCCGCACCTTCGCGACCAGGTCGTTGAGGTCCGCGACCGAGCGGATCGGCTCGATCGGCAGGCACCGGGTCTGTTCGGCCGCACCCACGCGCGCCGGTTCCTCGACGTCGGGGGCGGCGAGCGAGGCGAGGGCCAGCATGGCCACCAGGGCCGGAACCGTGACGGCGAGGACCCGCACGCGCCACGGGGCACGCGGCAGGACCATGCCGTCACGATCTCACGTCGGTAGGGTCCAGCCATGTCCGGACGACGCTGGGTGCCGCTCGCCCTCGTCGTGGTGACCCAGGTGGTCGGCCTGGTCCTCGTCTCGGCCCTCGTGGTCGGCGACGACCCCCACGAGGCGCCGGTGACGATCGTCGCGCCGGCCGTCGTCGGGCAGGCGCTCGCCGACCGCGCCGACGCCGCGGGCATCCTCGACGCGTCCACCACGCAGGACCGTCGCGAGGGCGTGGACCGACTGGAGTCGGGTGCAGCCACGGCCGTGGTGGTCGTCGACCTGGCGACCGAGCGCGACCTCGTGCTGGTCCCTGGGTCGCAGGATCCTCAGCTGACCGCTGCCGTGGTGGCGCACGTGCGAGCCCTCTCCGCGTCCCTGGGTCGAACCCTCGACGTCGAGGAGGTGCCACCGAGGGCCTCCGTGCTCGATCGACGCGTGGTCGACCTCGCCCCGCTGGCGGCGGTGGCGGCGGGGATGCTCGGCGTCGCGGCCCTCGCCTGGTGGCGCGGACCGCAGGCGCGCACCGCGCAGGACGGGGTCCGTCGGGCCGCGGCCTCGGTGGTGCTCAGCGCCGTGGTCGGGCTCGCGCTCGCCATCGCCGCGGCCGCGGCCACGTCCGGCCCTTGGCTCGGATGGTGGCTGGTGCTGGGCGCCACGACGCTGGCGGCCTGCGCGGTCGCACAGGCCCTGCTCAGCGTGCTCGACGTCTGGGGCCTGGCCGTGGCGATCGCGGTCCTGCTCCTGACCGCACTGCCGGCGCTCGCCGGGACCGACCCGTGGCAGCAACCGGTCGCCTGGCGCTCGGTGACGTCATGGCTGCCGCACGCGGCCGGCCTCGACGCTGCCCGCGCCGTGGCCTTCCGCCAAGGGGCGGGCGTCGCGACGTCGCTCGGGGTGCTCGTCGCCTGGGTGGCGGCCTCCTTCGCCACATCGGCCCTGGCTCGGCGGGAGCGTCGGCGCGACGAGGAGTCGTCCAGGTCCGACGACCGCGGGGACGGCCACGTCGAGCACCGCCGGACCCGGTAGCCGCACCGTCACACCGATGCGACCAGCTGCCGGAGGGCGGTGACCACGGCCCCGGCCGCGAGCACCTCGGTGACCCCGGCCCGCACCCGCTCCGTCACGGAGTCGGCCAGCACCTCGACGGCGGCGTCGGCGCGGTCGCGCACGTCCTGGGACGGCGGACCGTCCTCGTCCTTCTCCTCACGCAGCATCACGGCGACCGCCTCCATGGCCTCGGCCGCGGGCTGCCGCAGACGCGGACCGAGCGCGACGTCCTCGCGGTCGGCGTGCTCGGTCATCGCCAGCAGGCCGGCGAGGTCGTCGACCACCAGCGAGAGGCGCTCGAGCGCCCGTGCGTGCTCGACCTGGCGGTCGGCCCACTCCTGCCACCGGCGGGCGCGCCAGTTCACCCGACGCACCTGCGTGGCCTGGGTGACGAGCCGTCCCATGGCCTGCGCGCGCGGACGGATGTCGTGGTGCCGGGCGAGCCACTGCTCGCGGTCCAGCGGCGGGTCGCTGCGCAGTGCGTCGGCGAGGTCGTCGAGCTGCGCGGCGAGCGCCTCGCGGGCGACGATGATCTGACGGTCCCCCGGCACCAGCGGCATCGGCGGAAGGGCTGCGTTCACCGCGACCCCGACGGCCGCGCCCAGCCCGGTGAGCAGCACGTAGCCGATGAGGTAGTCGACCAGACCGCTGCTGCCGATGATGAGGACGAACAGGGCTGCGATCGGCACCCAGTCGCCCATCTCGCCGAAGCGCCACCACCCTGCCGCGAGCGTGCCGAGGAGCACCACGACGGCCAGGCCCGGCACCGTCGGCACCACGGCGGCAGCCACGACGGCGAGCGCGGCCCCGAGCAGGATGGCCATCACCCCCTGCACGGACGCCTTGACGGAGTCGGCCACCGTCACGGAGACGGCGATGACCGCGCCCAGCGGGGCGTAGTACGGGTACTCGTCGGCAGCACCGCCGAGGGGCTGGACCGCGAGCCACGCCAGCACGGCGGCCACCGCCGCCTTGGCCGCTCTCGGTACGCGGGGATGGCGCGCGACGCCGTCGCGGACCTGGGCGGCCAGTCGGCTTCGTCCAGCGGGAGAGCTGCTCATGTCACGGACGTTCCCCGCCGTCGGCCCGCGATGCGTCCGGGGTCACGGTCAACGTGCTGACCACCAGACGCGACCCGGGCGATCGCACGATCGAGGCTTGCTAGGTTCTCCTCGTGGCTCGCCTTCGTGGTGTCGGTGCGTGTTCACCACCGATGAGGACGCGGCGCTGCACGTCGACTGACGCGACGTCTCCGGCTTCCCATGACGGTGTTCGTCGATGACGGTCCTGACCGCTCGGCGATGGCGCGTCGCGAGCCTGGCGTCGGCGAGCCTGGTCCTCGCCCTGGCCGGCGGCAGCTCGCCGGACATGGCGACCAGACCGGGCACCGTCATCGACCTGCTGCAGGAGGACTGGCGGCACGTGCCCGGGATCGTCGAGGACACCGACGGTCTCCAGGTGACGGCGACGGGGAGGAGCATCGTCGAGCAGGACGGCGGGAGGAGGCAGGCGAACCCGCCGGTCGACCTGGGAACGCATCTGGCGACCGCGGACGACTTCACGCTCGGGGTGTCGTTCGCGGAGGTGACCGCCGATGCCACCCTGTCGCTCTACGACAGCCCACCGGTGATCGCCGACGAGTTCCGGATCGAGCCCGCGGGACTTCACCTCACGCTCCGCGGCGACGACCTGCGGATCGCACTCTTCGACGGCTCCCCCCAGCAGGACGTGGCCGACCCTCAGCCTGTGCGGGACGTGCGCGCCACGGTTCCCGACCCCGAGGCGGAGCTCTCCGTGCACCGTTCCGGCGACCGGCTCGACATCGCGAGCGGTGGGGACACGGTGTCCTCCCTGCCCCTCGGCGACGTCTTCGACTCTGGCGCGCTGTGGTTGGGCCTGTCGAGCGAGAAGGGGTCCTTCGCGGTCCGTTCGCTCACGGCCGCGGCGCCGCGTGGCGCCTCCCTGAGCACCGCAGCTCCCGTGGCGGCCGACGCGAGCGTGGCTCCCGACGGGCTGCAGGCTCGTGCCGCCCGTTCTCGTCCGGACTTCCTGATCGGCGCGGCCGTGGCACTGGGTCCGCTCGCCTCGGACGAGGACTACGCGAGCAGCTTCGTGGGCAACTTCGGCGCCCTCACCCCGGAGAACGCGATGAAGCCGCAGGCGCTCTCCCCGCGGCAGGGGGAGTACCGCTTCGAGGAGGCCGATGCCCTCCTCGACCTCGCGGAGAGCAAGGGAATCGCCGTGCACGGCCACACGATCGCCTTCACCGAGGCGATGCCCCGGTGGATGCGGGAGCTCCCCACCGGCTCCGAGGAGGAGCGCCAGGCCAGTGCCGAGGTCCTGCTCGACTACGTGACCACCGTCGTCACGCACTTCAAGGGTCGGCTCGAGTCGCTCGACGTCGTCAACGAACCGTTCGACGTCGACCAGGGAACCTTCCTGCAGGAGAACGTCTGGCACCGTGTCTTCGGGCCGACCTACCCGGTGGTCGTCTCGCAGGCGGTTCACGACGCCGACCCGGACGTCAGGCAGTTCATCAACGAGAACGGCGCCGACGTGCCGGGTCCCCGCCAGGACGCCCTCCTCCAGCTGGCTCTCGACACGAACGCTCGGGGTGGACACATCGACGGCGTGGGCCTCCAGGCTCACGTCTACGACCTCGACACCGATGCGATCTCGGCCGATGACCTCGCCACGACGTTCGACAGCTTCGACGATGCCGGGCTGGACGTCCGGATCTCCGAGAACGACGTCACGGACAGCGAGGGGCAGGACGCCCAGGCGGAGCAGTACGCCACGGTCCTCGCCTCCTGCCTCCGATCGGACGCCTGCGTCTCCTACACGACATGGGGGGTGGACGATCGGTACGACTGGTACCTCGACGACGACGGCGTGCAGCAGGGCCACGACCTCCTGTTCGACGACGGAGAGCCGACGCCCGCGTACGACGCGGTCATGAGCGTCCTCGCCGACTGACCGTCGAGCAGTGCGGGCTGTCTCGGCGGGGGGACCGCACGGCGCCGGCCGTCTACAGCGCGAGAGTCGACCCGGTCTGCTCCAGCGCCAGTGCGATCGCCCGCCGCTGGAGGTCGAGGTCGAGCGCGTGGTCGCTAAGCCTGGCGTCGCCGATCGGGCCGCGGGTCTCCTTGAGCCGCTGCGGACCGCGGTAGGCGCCCGAGGGCGCCGTCGTGGCGGCGTCGAGGATCGCCGTCGCCCCCTGCGCCGACGACTGCAGGAAGACCGGTCCGGCCAGGCGGGCGGCGATGCGCACGGCGGCCCGCGCCCCCATGCCGTCGCGACTGGAGAACAGCCGCGTCGAGGAGACGCCCGGGTGGCACACCACCGACGCGAGCGGCGCCCCGGCCTCCGCGGCGAGGCGGTGCAGCTCGTGGCCGAGGAACACGTTGCCCAGCTTGCTGTTGCCGTACGCGCGCCGCGCGTCGTAGGACGCGGGATGGCCGGCCTCGAGGATGGAGCCGTCTCCTGCGTGGTGCGCCAGTGACGCGACCGTGACCACGCGTGCCCGCTCGGACTCCAGCAGCACGGGGAGCAGTCCGGCCGTGAGCGCGACGTGGCCCAGGTGGTTCGTGCCGTACTGCAGCTCGAAGCCGTCCTGGGTCGACCGCCGCGTCGGCGGGGCCATGACCCCGGCGTTGTTCACCAGGAGGTCGAGCGGCCCGCCCCATCGGTCGACGAGCGCACGCACGGAGTCCAGCGACGCCAGGTCGAGATGCTCCACGAGGGCACCGCGGCCGATCTCGTCCGCCGCTGCCTGCCCCGCTGCCACGTCGCGGCACGCCAGGACCACCTGAGCACCGGCGCCGGCCAGCTGCCGGGCGGCGTGGAACCCGATGCCGCTGTTGGCGCCGGTGACGAGCACCGTCGCACCGTCGACGACGCTCAGGTCCTGGTGGTGTCGCGCCATGCTCGACTCCTCGGGTCCGGCTCCTCCGGGCGGACGAGCCGGACCCATCGTGCCACCGTCGCCCTTCAGCCCTCGACGGCCGACGTCCGTCGCGCTGACGATCGTTCCGCCGCCCGCGTGCCCGGCGTCGGGAACCAGCGCCACACCACGAATGACTGACCCAGCGTCCACACCTGGCTGAAGACCCAGTAGACGAGGAGCCCCACCGGCACGAAGGCGCCCGCCGCCAGCAGCCCGACGGAGGACAGCGTGGGCATCAGGCGCGTGGCCTGCTGCACCGCCTCCGGCATGCCGTCCGTCGTCGTGTTGGGCAGGGCGAAGAAGTGCTGCGTCGCGAACGACACGGCCGCGGCCACGACGGCGAGGGTCAGCACCACGGCGAGGTGCGAGCCGTCCTGACCGAGCACGCCGCTGTCGGCCAGGCCGGCGCCGAACAGCTGGGCGCGGTCGAACAGCGCCACCTGGTCGGCGTCCATCGACCCGACGGCCGAGCCGGCGGCAACGTCGGAGATCAAGTGGTACAGCGCGAACCAGACGGGCAGCTGCACCAGCACGGGCAGGCACCCGAGCCTCGAGACCCCGTGCTCGGCTGACAGGGCGCGCCTCTCCTCCATCATGGCGCGCAGGCTGTCGGGGTCGGTGCGTCCCTTGTAGCGCTGGGCGATCTCCTGCAGGTGGGGCCTGGCGACCGCCATGCGCCGCGCGTTGCGCACCTGGTGGACCGTGAGCGGCAGCAGCAGACCACGCACCACCACCACGATCGCGGCGATGCTGAGGCACCAGCCGACGGCACCACCGGGGTCGGCCCCGAGGTTCTCGGCAAGGGCGTGGGCGGTGGACATGAGGGTGGACAGGACGTGCTTCAACGGGTCGAGCATGGGGATCTCCTGGTCTGAGGGTCGGATCGGGCGCGTCGCCCGAAGGCGACCTCAGACCAGACCGGGAGCGCGCGGACGCACCGGCTGACGCACCGGGTCCGCGATGCGCGACGAGAGCACGGGAACCGGCACCGCGACCTCGCCGCGGACCACCCCGACTCCGCCGGTGCGATGCGCCACGACCACGCGCGAGCTGGCGGAGACGAGCAGCGCCGCGGCCAGCACGACCGCGACGCCCACCGTGGTGGCGGACTCGCCGGTCGCGGTGAGACAGAGGACGAACGCGAGCAGGCCGGCCATCCGGCTCAGCATCGCGGTCTCTCCCACCCGATCAGCATAGAGCCCGATCCGACGACCGGGGTGCCGCTGACGTCTTCCGGTCGTCGACCCGCCGCGTCGCGGGCTACATGCGGGTCGGGTCGAAGTACTCACGCATCCAGGCCATCCGACCGTCCGCGTGCGTCCTGAACCGCACCACGTAGTCCTGCTCGTAGAACGCTCCCGTCGCCCTGATGGTGCTCGACGCATGCATCTCCACCAGCCAGTGCCGTTCCTCGAGCTGCCACCCCTGACGCGTCCCGAACGCGAACTCGCCGAAGACGTCGAGGCCATCGAAGTACCCGACGATCGCCTCGAGGCCGTCCAGACGCACCGCGGTGCCGATGCTCGCCGCGTACGGAAACTCGACCACACCGTCGGCAGCCCAGACGCGCGACAGCGCAGCACCGTCGCCCGACGCCGCCGCCTGGACGTGTTCGAGGTAGACGGCAGGCACCCCGTTCACCGGCTCGCCCCCAGCTCGGAGGCGTGACGACGGACGAAGTCCCGCAGCGTCGCCGGTGGCCTTCCTGCGACTCTCAGGACCTCGTCGGTCGGGTCATTCCACTCCCCCGCACCGATCCGCGTGTCCATGCCGGCGAGCAGCCGACCGAACGCGGGGCCGAACGCGGGGGCAAGGCTCGCTGCCAGGCTGTCCTCGTCCACGGACACGTGCCGGACCTTCCGTCCGGTCTCGGAGCTGAGGACTGCGGCGACCTCGTCGTAGCCAAGGGCTTCCGGTCCGGTGACGACGACCTCACGGTCCAGTCGACCACCAACCAGCGCCGCCACCCCCACGGCGGCCAGGTCCTCGACGTCGACGAAGGCCACCCGACCCTTGGCCGTCGCCGTGCGGAGGACCGACTCCTCTCGCAGCGTCCGTGCGAGGTGGTGGTCGCCCACCAGGTTCTGCATGAACCACGACGGTCGGAGCACCGCCCATTCGGGCGCGAGCGACGGAAGGGCCCGTTGCACGGCGCCCAGACCCGGGTCGGACGAGGAGATGGACTGCGCCCCGTGCAGGACCACGCGGCGCACTCCCCGATCGGTGGCGAGTCGCACGAACTCGGTGATCAGGCCGGCCGGGTCAGGCACCCCGGTCGGCGGGACGAGGTAGACGGCGCTCACTCCGGCGAGGGCCTGGACGTACGTCTGCGGCTCGCCCCAGACGAACCGAACGCCGCTGGGGACCGACCTGTCGGCGGTGCGACTCGCCGGCACCACGTCGGCGTGCAGAGCCAGACCTCGAAGGAGCAGTCGCCCGGTCGTCCCGGTCGCTCCCGTCACCAGGACTCTCTCTCGGTCAGACGTCATGCCGCCGACGGTAGCAGATACGGACTGGCGGTCCGCTTCAGCGGGAGGTGCGATGATGCCGGGGTGCGAGAACGAGCCGATGCGGAACGGAACGATCGCGTCGTCCTGGCCGCCACCATCGACCTCCACGCCGAGGCCAGGACCGGTGTGCCGGTGTCCGTCGACGCCATCGCGGCGCGCGCCGGGGTCGGCAAGGGCACCGTGTTCCGCGCGTTCGGCGACAAGGCCGGACTCCTGCGAGCAGCGATGGCCGCCTGCGCGGAGCCGACGATGGCCCACCTCGCGGCGCGAAGCACCGACGACCCGACCGAGCGACTGGTGTCGATCGTCGAGGCCCTCCTCGACCTGAAGGTGCGGCACCGGCGACTGGCGCTCGCCCTCGAGGAGGTCGGAGCCGGGAGCCCGTTCGACGCGACCCACTATGCATGGTGGTTCGACACCATCCGTGACTGCGTCGTCTCGTCCGGAGCCGGGTCGGTCGACTTCACCACGCACCTGATCCTGGGGTCCGTCAGGTCGGACCTCGTCGAGCACCTCCTCGGCTCGCGCGGCTGGACGCCGGAAGAGCTGCGCACGTCCGTCAGGAGGACGACGCTGCAGCTGCTCGGGACACCGGCTTGAGCAGGCGGATCACGGCGATGGCGCGACGTACCGGTGGATCAGGTCGGCGAGCTCCGCGAGGTACTCCTCGTCGACCTCGGAGCGAAGGCCGCTGATACGCCAGTAGATCGGTGCCGCCGTCAGGTCGAGCAGGAGCTCGAGGTGCACGTCGGGTCGGACCTCACCCGTCCGCCGGGCCCCCTCGAGGGCGCGCTCGACAGCCGACCGCCGCGGCTCGCCGATGTGGGCGGTCAGCGCCCGGCCCATCGCCTCACTCCTCAGGCCCTCCGCGAGTAGGTCCGGGAGGATCCGGCGGATCATGGGGTCGCCGAGCCAGGCGGCGACGCCTGCCAGGATCTCCACGATCGCCGAACGGACGTCAGTCGCGTCCCCCGACGACTCTGGCGGCTGGCTCACACTCGCGACGGCGTCGAGGACCATCTCCTCCTTGGCACCCCAGCGTCGATAGAGCGTGGCCTTGCTGGCGCCGGCACGACGAGCCACGGACTCCATGGTGAGGGCCCCGTAGCCCGCCTCGGCGAGCTCCTCGAGCACCGCTGCCACCACGGCATCGGTGACGCGGTGGCGAAGCCGCGGAGTCTGGCCCTGGATGGAATCCGTTGACATGACACGGGTCACACGCTTATCTTAGCCGAATCCAAACGAAACGCACCCGTTTCGTTACGAGACGGAGGACACCATTATGACCAGCGGATTCCCGGCGGGCTCGCAGTTCGAGTTCGAGCTCCAGCGCACGATGGGCCAGGTGGCGTACGGGGCTGCCGAGATCGGCGAGTGCTTCGCCACTGCCCAGCGCGTGGTCCACGGCGACGTCGACTCATGGCACGACGCCTGGCACTCGACGGCGTCCTGGTTGTACGACGTCGCCGCAAAGGCCGAGCGCAGCGGCCACGTCGTTTCAGCCCGCGAGGGGTTCCTCCGGTCGTCCAACTACTTCAGGACCTCGGAGTTCTTCCTGCACGCCGACCCGGCCGACGAGCGCATCACCGCCGCCTCACGCCACGCCGTCGAGTCCTTCCGCCGTGCGACCAGCCTGATGCCCTCCCCAGTGACCCCTGTCGAGATCCCGTACGGCGACACGACCCTGCCCGGCTACTTCTACCGCGCCGACGGCGCGCGGGATGGCGAGCCCCGCCCGACCGTGTTGATCCACAACGGCTTCGACGGCACGGGAGAGGAGGTGTGGTCCTTCGGCGGACGCGCCGGACAGGAGCGGGGGTTCCACGTGATCGCCTTCGAGGGCCCCGGCCAGGGGCGCGTCATCCGCGAGCAGGGCCTGCCCTTCCGCCCGGACTGGGAGAAGGTCGTGTCGCCGGTCGTCGACTACGCCTCGAAGCGCGACGATGTCGACGACCAGCGCATCGCCCTGATCGGCATCAGCCTCGGCGGGGTCCTCGCGGCTCGAGCAGCAGCCTTCGAGCCCCGCCTCGCTGCCGTCGTCGCCTGGGACGGGGTCTACGACGGAGGCCTGGTGCCCAGCGACCTGGTCTTCCGCGACGCCGGGATCGAACCGACCGAGCTGCGCCGACGCCTGCGCGCGGAGGAGGACGAGGAGCTGGACCTGCTGCTGGAGCAACTCGCGGCCGAGCGGGACACCATCCGCTGGGTCATCGACCACGGGACGTGGGTCATGGGAGCCGAGCACGGCAGGGCGCTCTTCGATCGCTACGGCGACTTCCACCTCCGGGACGGCGTGGCGGAGTCGATCGCTTGCCCCGTCCTTGTGCTCGAGGCAAGCGACGACTTCGCCTTCCAGGGGCAGCCGGAGATGCTGATGGCCCACCTGACCGCACCCTCGGAGCTCGTCAGCTTCAGCGCGGAGCACGGAGGATCGCTTCACAACCAGGTGGACGTGTTCCGTCAGGCCAACGCTGTGATCTTCAACTGGCTGGACGGGGTGCTGTCATGAGCGACCTCACGTCGCCCCCCCTGCGCCGAGGCGTGATCGGGGTCCCCGGCATGGTCTTCATGGTCATCGCCGCCGCCGCACCGCTCACCGCGATGGCCTCCAACCTCGCGCTCAGCGTGGGAGCGGGCGCCGGGGTCGGCACGTTGGGCTGGATCGTCCTCGTCGGCGGTCTGCTGGCCGTCTTCACCGCGGGGTATGTCGCACTGAGCCAGCAGGTCGTCAGCGCCGGCGCCTACCACGCCTTCGTGACCTACGGCCTGGGCACGACGCTCGGCGCGGCGGTGGCCTACGTCGCGCTGCTCGCGTACAACGTGGCGACGCTGGCCATGGTCACCGCCTTCGGATTCTTCATCGACGTCGCCCTGTCGCAGTACGTGGGCCTGGACCTCCCATGGTTCTTGTACGCAGCAGCGGCCTTGGGGATCGTCGGACTGCTCGGATTCGTCGGAGCCGACGTCTCCACGCGCGTCACGGCAGCGATCTCGCTGCTGCAGCTGGTGCTCCTCGTGGTGTTCGTGGTCGCGGTCCTCCTTGACAGCCCGTCCAGGTTCGATGCCGCCGGCTTCACACCGAGCGAGGTCTTCAGCGGCAACTTCTCGCTCACCCTCGTGTTCGTGCTCCTCTCCTTCGCGTGCTACGAGGCGGCAGCCTCCTACGGCGAGGAGTGCAACGCCCCTCACCAGAAGATCAAGCGCGCCACGTACATCGCCCTCGGAGTCCTGGTCCTGGTGTTCCTGACCTCGACGTGGGCGCTCATCGCGGCCTACGACGACGCACCGACGGCAGCGGCTGCCGACCCGGGTGCCCTGCTGAACGGAGCGGCCGAGAGGCTCCTCGGCTCCGACGTCGGCGCCGTCATCACCGTGACGGTCGCCGTCAGCTTCTTCGCCGCCGCCGTCTCCTTCCACAACCTTTCTGTGCGGTACTTCTTCGCCCTCGCCCGGGCTCGACTCCTGCCTCGGGCGTGGGCGCGTACGAGCCGACGCGGCACACCGGTGACGGCGGTGCTCACCCAGGTGGCGATCTGCGCCGTGATCCTGACCGGCGCTGCGGCCTCCGGCGCGGCCCCGCTGTCGACCGTCTTCCCGGCGGCCAGCGGCATCACGTCACTCGGATTCATCGTGCTGACGTGCATGACGTCGATCAGCGCGGCCGTCGCGGCGTTTCGTGGGCGCCTTCCGGGGCCGGCGCTGCAGACCCGCTGGGCTCCCATCGTGTCCGCCGTCGGTCTGGGCGCCGTCGGCGTGCTGATCGCGACCAACTACTCGACCGTCACCGGGAGCGACGCCCTCGCCATCTCGCTGATGCCGGTCGTTTTCCCGATCATTGGTCTCGTCGCCTGGCAGGTCGTCCGCCGATCGCCGGCTCGCCAGGTCGAGAGGGCTCTCGAGGACGTGGGGTGAGCCGACGCCCGGACCGCGACACACGACGAACCCCCGGCCAGACTGGCAGTCCAGTCCGAACCGGGGGTTCGTCGTCGGCGGTGGCGGTGGGATTTGAACCCACGGTGGGTTTGACCCCACACATCATTTCGAGTGATGCACCTTCGGCCGCTCGGACACGCCACCGCCGGGAACCTTACCGGACACCGGCGGAGCGGCCGCAGCGAGGTCAGGCGGCGATCGGGGTGGAACCGCGGGGCGCCGAGCCGGCCTGGTGGGCCTTCCAGACCACGTCGGCCACCTCGATCAGGACGATGACGACCGCGCCGGCGGCGACGCCGTCGTTCACGTAGCCGAGCACCTTCTCGCTCATGCCGACGGCGTCGACGAACGCCGGGTTGAACAGCGACTCGTTCCAGGCCAGCCAGCCGATCGGCAGGGCGAACGCGGCCGACACCGCGGACATGGCACCGGCGAGCGGCCAGGTCCAGCGACCGACGCGGTACTTCCACACTTCGACGGCGATGTTCACCACGAGCACGCCGATGAGGAACGGCAGCCAGCCCGACCAGAGGTCCGGGTCGAGCGGGGCGACGTCGTCGCCGTTCGGACCCTGCACCCAGCTGCGGAAGTTCTGACCGATGAGCACGACGATGAAGAAGCCGATGAACACGACCGACGCCACCGTGTCGACCAGGGTGATCTGGCGCTCCTCCGGCGCCTCGGGCAGCGAGTCGACCGTCCACCCCGGCAGCCCCGGGTCGACGTCGACCCGCTCGAGGATCGCGAAGGTGAGGGTCGACCAGAACAGGATGTGGAACGCCACCTGGAAGCCGGCGGAGATGCCGTCGCCGATCGCCTTCGCGGAGTCCTGCTCGACGATCATGCTGACGGTCAGGACCACGACCGCGACCGTCGCCGGGATCCAGGCCAGCAGCCTGAGCAGCAGCCGCCAGTAGGTGAGGAAGTAGCGGGGGCCGATCAGGTGCAGCGGTCGGTCGGCGTACTGCGCGGCGAGCAGGCCCGGGTCGCCGAGCTCGGTGAGCACACCACGCTCCGCGTCGGCCTCGGGCTCGCCGGCATCCGTGCGCGCCTCGACCATGTCGGCGATCGAGGCACGCAGCTCGCGGCCGATGTCGTCGCGTCGGTCCTCGGGCACCGAGCGCAGCACGGCGTGCACGTAGCGGTCGGTCAGGGTGGTCGTCTGGGTGGTCATGGCAGATGCCCTTCCGTGAGGGACTCGATGGAGGTGCGTACGGCGTCGAGGTCGGCCAGCAGCGCGGCGAGGAGCTGCTCGCCGTCGCGGCTCGTCCGGTAGACCTTGCGGGGCCGGGACTCGGTGGTGTCCCACTCGCTCGTCAGCAGGCCCTGGTCCTCGAGGCGCCGCAGCAGCGGGTAGAGCGTGTTGGCGTCGACGCTGAAGCCGGCGTCGGCGAGCGTCTGCAGCAGGCCGTAGCCGTAGCCGGGCTCGCGCAGGGCGGCGAGGCTGGCCACCACGACGGTGCCGCGGCGCAGCTCCTGCAGATGGGTGCGGAGGTGGTCGTCCCAGGTCATGCTGCCACATTACTGTGTGACACACAGTATGTCTAGATCACACATCATCGTGCCCCGGACGCCTGCCGCCGGAGGATGCGGGAGAATGCCGGACGTGGACCTCGACGACCTCGCCGCGCGCGTCACCCGACTGGCCGACGCCGCTGCAGGACGCCGCGTGCTGGTCGGCGTCGTCGGTGCCCCGGGCAGCGGCAAGTCCACGCTCGCGAAGCGGCTGGCCAACCGGCTCACCGCCGACGGCTGGCCGGCCGTGCGCGTGCCGATGGACGGCTTCCACCTGGCCGACGTCGCCCTCGCCGAACGCCGCCTGCTCGACCGCAAGGGCGCCCCGGAGACCTTCGACGCCCACGGCTACCTGAACCTGCTGCGGCGCCTGCGCGCCGAGACCGGCCACGACGTGCTGGCCCCCGGCTTCGAGCGGGACCTCGAGCAGCCGATCGCCGCCTCGATCACCGTGGCACCGTCGCACCGTGTCGTCCTGACCGAGGGCAACTACCTGCTCGACGACGCCGACCCGTGGCCCGAGGTGCACGCCGAGCTCGACGAGGTCTGGTTCGTCGACCTCGACGACGGTCGTCGTCGATCACGCCTCGTGGACCGCCACGTCAAGCACGGCAAGACCCCCGAGGCGGCACAGGCGTGGGTCGACGAGGTGGACGAGCCCAACGCGCGGCGGGTGCTGGCCCGGAGCGGGACCGCCGACCTCGTCGTCCCTTCGCCCTGACCGCTCAGCCGGGTGCGGTCCGACCAGGGAGCCCCGCCACGGCCGCCGCCCACTCGAGCGACCGGCTCGTCCCGAGCGCGTGGCGTTGCGCGGGCCGGGTGGCGTGGTCGATCAGCAGGCGGCGCAGCACGTCGGTGCGGTCGCCCAGGTAGGCGGACGGGATCGGGATCGCGCGGCCGCTGCGGTCGGTCGTGTCCACGCACCACCACTCCCCCCGACGAACTCGTTCGAGGCCGGGCGTCCGCTCCAGGCCGAGCGGGCCGACGATCTCGAGCGACTCCCACGAGACCCGCGTGGACGCCGGCCCCCACACGTGCTCGACGCCCTCGGCCGTCAGGTACAGCCCACCCGCCTGCACCCCGCGCCGCGCCATCCAGAGGTTCGGCACGAGCAGGAGGACCACGAACCCCGCGCCCAGGAGCGTCCAGGCACTGCTGTCCCCGAGCACCCAGGCCACGCCCTCGCCGACCACCACGATCGAGAACGCCGCGACGACGGCCCACGGTCGCGCGAGGGCCCACCCCGGCCGGAGCCATGCAGTGGCTGGACGTCCGGAGGGAGCCGTGGCGAGCACCGGCCCGTCGTCGGCGTGCGGCGCACGGACCCACCGCCCCACCACGTCGACGGCCACCACCCAGCCGCTCCAGCACGCGAGGCCGAAGACCAGCGAGAGCAGCGGCCGTCCCATCGCCACGGTGACCGCCCAGACGACGGTGAAGAGCGACGAGAACAGCGTCGTGCCCAGCATCAGCAGCACCGCCCGCCAGGTGCGCCCGGCGTCGAGGGCACGGCGGACGATGCCCGGCCCGTTGCGCGCACCCCAGGCGGCGGGCGCGACGAAGTGCGCCACGAGTCGATCCCCGCCCTCAGTCGAGCACGGCGCCGAGCCGGGCCAACGCCTCGCGCAGCACGTCGGGCGGGGTCGCGTAGGTCAGTCGCGCGCGCCCATCACCGACGCCGGACGAGCCACCGAATGCGAGTCCCGGTGCCAGCGCGACGCGGGCCGACTCGAGGAGCGTGGCCGCCGGATCCGCGCCGAGGTCGTACGGGCGCAGGTCGAGCCAGCCGGTGTAGGTGCCAGGACCGGCGAGCAGGCCGGCTCGCGGGAGGTGCTCGGCCACCAGCTCGCCGAGCAGCGCGCGGTTGCCCGCGATGTCGGACTGCAGCGCGTCGAGCCAGTCGCGGCCCTCGGTGAGCGCCGCGACGTGGGCGATGGTGCCGAGGTGGCTCGGCCCGTGGCTCACGATCTCCGGCACCGAGGCGATCTCGTCGGCGGTGGCCGCGCCACCGGCCACCACGGCCGCCTTGGCGCCCGCCAGGTTGAAGGCCTTCGACGCCGACAGCACGGCGTACGCGTCGTCCGTGCCGTCGACGGACAGGTAGGGCACGAAGGCGTCGTCGTCGATGGAGACCGGCGCGAGAGGCGCGTGGATCTCGTCGACGACCACCCGGACCCGGTGCTCGTGCGCCAGCCGGGCCACGGCGCCCAGTTCCTCGGCCGCGTGGACGACGGCGGTGGGGTTGTGGGGGCTGCACAGCAGGTACGTGGCGCCGGGGCGCTGGGCGAACGTGGCGGCGAGCGCGCCGAGGTCGAGACGCCCGTCGTCGCCGAGCGGCACCTCCACCAGCGGTCGGCCCACGTGACCGACCGCGTCGAAGAACGGCTGGTAGACCGGCGGGTTCACGATGACCGGCACGTCGGCGGCGCCGGTGAGCCGCAGCACCTCCTCGATGCCGACCATCACGTCGGCGACGGCGAGCGTGCGTGCCGGGTCGAGCCCGGTCCAGCCCCAGCGGTCGGCGGCGAAGTCGGCGAGGGCCTCCGCGTACACGCGCGGCTGCGGGTAGCCGGTGTCGCCGCGGGTCACGGCGTCGCTCAGCGCACGCGCCACGGGCTCGGCGAGCGGCACGTCCATCTCGGCCACGAACATCGGGATGACGTCGGGGTCGTGCATCGTCCACTTGATGCTCGTGCGGCGGCGCAAGTCAGTCAGGGTCAGCTCGTGCAGCGGGTGCATGCGGCCAGCGTGCCACTCCCCCGGGACCTTGACACCCGGTCGGGGCTGGGGGACCGTCGGCTCGACCGAGCCGAGGGGGCACCGTGGCGCAGCACCGCCCGACGTCGACGGACCGCGGGCTCAGGCGCGGGTTCGCGCTCGCCTGGGTCTCCTGGGTCGCGGGCCTCGCGGCCTGGGCCTACGCCGTCGCCACCGGGTTCACCCTCGGCGGAGGGCTCAGTCCGGCGGAGGAGACGCGCGTCCTCGTGGGAGCCACCGTGGCGATCGGGCTGACCACCGTGCTGCCGGCAATGGGGCTCCTCGCGGCCCTGGTGAACCGACGCGTCGCCGCCGCCCTCGGACTGGGCGTCGCGGTGGCGCTGGCGCTCGTGCCCGTGCTGCTCATCGGCCCAGCCGTGGCGCGCGACTGGCGCGACCGCACGGCACCCGATCCGCCGTCGGGCGACCCGAACGGCTGCGTGGCGTTCAGCGGCGGCTCGAACACCTGCCCCGGGGGCTGAGCCGGGGCCGTCGCGCTGTCTACCGTGGTCCCATGGACGACGTTCTCGGATCCTTGCTCACCGAGTCGGCAGCCCGCGAGGCCGTGGCGATCGCGCCGCTCATCGACGGGCACGACGACCTCGCCTGGGAGATGCGCGAGAGCGCCGGCTACTCCGTCGACGGGCTCGACCTGGACCGCGCGGCAGCGGGCGAGGACCCGGCGTTCCAGACCGACCTGGTCCGGCTGCGTCGCTCGGGGGTCGGCGGCCAGTTCTGGTCCGTCTACGCACCGTGCTACCAGCGCGGGGCCGACGCCGTCACGTACACGCTCGAGCAGGTCGACTGGGTGCACCGGCTCGTCGCGCGCTACCCCGACCGGCTCGCGCTCTGCCGCACCGGCGACGACGTGCGCGAGTCGTGGGCCTCGGGCCGCCTGGCGTCGCTGCTCGGCGCCGAGGGCGGCCACAGCATCGACGGCTCCCTCGCCGTCCTGCGACAGCTCGCTGCTCTGGGCGTGCGCTACATGACCCTCACCCACAACGAGAACACCCCGTGGGCCGACTCCGCCACTGACGAGCCCGAGCACGGAGGCCTGACCGACTTCGGCCGCGACGTGGTGCGCGAGATGAACGCGCTCGGCATGCTCGTCGACCTGTCCCACGTGGCGGCCACGACGATGCACGACGCCCTCGACGTCACCACCGCGCCGGTGATCTTCAGCCACTCCTCGTGCCGGGCCGTCACCGACCACCCGCGCAACGTCCCCGACGACGTCCTCGAACGGCTCCCCGGCAACGGTGGCGTCCTCATGGTCACCTACGTGCCGCCGTTCGTGAACGCCGACTTCGGCGCCTGGTTCGCCCACCGGGAGGTCGACCCCACCGGCGCCGGCCCCATGCCGCGGGTCACCGTCGACGACGTCGTCGCGCACGTGGAGCACGCCCGCGAGGTCGTCGGCGTCGACCACCTGGGACTCGGCGGCGACTACGACGGGTTCGAGCTCTTCCCCGAGGCGATGGGGGACGTGACCGGTCACGCGGTCCTGCTCGACGCGCTCGCTCGGCGCGGGTGGTCGGCCGACGACCTCGCCCGCCTCACCGGGAAGAACGTGCTGCGGGTGCTCGACGCGACGTCCTGAGTCGTCCCATCGAGCGCGTGGCAGACTCGACGTGAGCCAGGACACACCCGGCTCGGACGTCACGTCGGCCGGCACGTGGGGGGACACGATGGACCAGCGACTCAGCCAGACCGCAGGCAGCGCCGAGGTGCCGCTGCTGGAGACCACGATCGGCGCCGACCTCGCCGCCACCGTCGCGCGGGTGCCCGACGCCGAGGCACTCGTGGAGTGCGCCACCGGCCGACGCTGGACCTACCGCGAGCTGGCCGCCGACGTCGAGGTGGTGGCCCGCGGCCTCGCGTCGCTCGGCATCGAGAAGGGCGACCGGGTCGGCATCTGGGCACCGAACTGCGCGGAGTGGACCCTGGTGCAGTACGCCACAGCCCGGCTCGGCGTGGTGCTCGTGAACGTCAACCCCGCCTACCGCGCGCACGAGCTGGGCTACGTCGTCGGCCAGTCGGGCATGCGCGCGATCGTGGCCGTCCCCGAGCTCAAGGGCAGCTCGTTCGCCGACATGATCGACGAGGTCCGTCCCGACCACCCCGACCTCACCGCCGTGCTGCTCATCGGCACCCCTTCGTGGGACGCGCTGCTCGAGGCGGGCCGCGCGAGCGACCTCGACGTCGACGCCATCGAGGCCACCCTCGACCCGACGGACCCGATCAACATCCAGTACACGTCGGGCACCACCGGCTTCCCCAAGGGCGCCACGCTCTCGCACCGCAACATCCTCAACAACGGCTTCGCCGTGGGCGAGCTGCTGCACTACACGTCCGACGACCGCATCGCCATCCCCGTGCCCTTCTACCACTGCTTCGGCATGGTGATGGGCAACCTGGCGGCCACCTCGCACGGCGCGACGATGGTGGTCCCGGCCCCGGTGTTCGACCCCGCCGCCACCCTGCGCGCGGCCGCCGAGGAGCGGTGCACGTCGCTCTACGGCGTGCCCACGATGTTCATCGCGATGCTCGCCGACCCGTCCTTCGACGACCACGACCTGTCGGCCCTGCGCACCGGCATCATGGCCGGATCGCCGTGCCCCGTGGAGGTCATGAAGCAGGTCATCGAGCGGATGGGAGCCGAGGAGGTATCGATCTGCTACGGCATGACCGAGACGTCGCCGGTCTCCACGCAGACCCGCACCGACGACAGCATCGAACGACGCGTGAGCACCGTCGGTCGGGTCCACCCGAACCTCGAGACGAAGGTGGTCGACCCGGCCACGGGCGAGGTCGTGCCACGCGGCACGGCCGGCGAGCTCTGCACGCGCGGGTACTCGGTGATGATCGGCTACTGGCAGGAGCCGGAGAAGACGGCCGAGGCCATCGACGCCGACGGCTGGATGCACACCGGTGATCTCGCTGTCATGGACGACGACGGCTACCTGAGCATCACCGGACGCATCAAGGACATGGTGATCCGCGGCGGCGAGAACATCTACCCGCGCGAGATCGAGGAGTTCCTGATCACGCATCCCGACGTCCTCGACGCCCAGGTCGTCGGCGTGCCCGACGCGAGGTACGGCGAGGAGCTCATGGCGTGGCTGCGCATGCGCGACGGCTCCGAGCCGCTCACCGTCGAGGCCGTCCGGGACTTCTGCACCGGACGCCTCGCGCACTACAAGGTGCCGCGCTACGTGCACGTGGTCGAGGAGTTCCCGATGACCGTCACCGGCAAGGTGCGCAAGGTGCAGATGCGCGAGGACGCCCGCGCGCTGCTGGGCCTCTGAGCCGTCACTCCTGCGACGTCGGCCGCACCCAGGTGTCGGCGTCGATGGCGTAGACCCAGCGACGGCCGGGCCACTCCGTGAGCGACCACAGCTGCCCACGCTGCGGCCACCACGTGATGTCCTCGGGCCCGGTGGGCAGCACGCCGCGGCGGCGCGTGAGGGCGCCGGGCCGCCCGACCCACAGGTCGCCCGGGTTGTCCTCGCCCGCGCTCGCGGTGATCACCCACGTGCCGTCGACCAGGACGGCACCCTGCATGCGTGGCGCGACCGCGTCGTGCACCTCGATCGGCACGGCCGGCTCGGTCTCGCCCGAGCGCAGCAGGTGGGTGTCGCGGTCGAGCTCGTAGCGGACCATGCGATGGCTGCCGCCCTTGCGGCCGTACTCGCCGGCGACGAGGTGGTCGACGTCGCCCCGGCGGTCGAGCGACATGAACGAGTAGGTCATCGGTCGGACACCGGCGTCGGTGTCGGCGGCGTAGTGGGTCCGCTGGGGCAGCACGTACCGGTAGCCGCGGGTGCGCCACCGGTTGCGCACGCGGATCACGTCGTCGAGGGCGAAGACGCGGACGCCTCCGGAGCTGCCCGCCACGAACAGGTGGTCGCCGTACCAGACGATGCCCCCCGCGTGGACCCGCACGGGTCGCAGCAGGTGCAGGCCGAGCACCCGACGCGGCGCCACGAGCAGCACGTGCCGGTAGCGGGGTGCGGCGTCGTCGGCGTGGTCGATGACGGAGATGCGCGAGCCCAGCGTCAACCAGCCGAGGACGCCGTGCGCGTACCAGCTGACGACGACGACCGGGCGACCCTCGAAGGTGCCCGACTGCGGGTCGGGGCCGTAGGCATCGGCCGACGTCGTGATGCCCTGCGGCCACCACCGCTGCGAGGTCGCGTCGCGCTCCTCCCACTGCATGCCGCCGACCGCGGCCTCCCCCGGGACCTCGGCGCGGCTGCCCCGACGGTCGAGGTCGGCCAGGACGCCGCGGAGCCCGACGCGCCGGAACCGTCCGAAGAAGCGCTCGGAGAGACGCCGCGACGGCGGTGCCGGCACGAGTCGGTACGGGACGGAAGCCACCTCCTCACCGTAGGCGCTCGCGGCGACGTCGGCCGAGAACAGCGGTAGCGTCGAGACCCGGGACGGACGACGAGAGGACGACGTGCAGAAGGCCAGCTCACGCCTGCGTGCGGTTCTGCACACCCTCGGCCGAGTCGTCCTCGCCCTGCTCCTCGCGGTGGCGGCCCTGGGCCAGCTGGTGGCGTGGACGTCACCGTCGTGGTGGGTTCCGCTGCTGCAGTACTGGCCGGTGCAGTACGTCGTCCTCGCCACAGGCGTGTGGCGCGACGCGCTCGGCGTGTGGAACGTCGTCCTCGTCGCGATCCTGCTCGGCCTGCTCCTGGCCATCGGTCGGGCCCGCGGCAGCGGCCTGCTGCGACCGGCCACCGTGGTGGCCGCGGCGGTGCTCGCGTCGTCGCTCTGCCTGTGGTCGTACCAGGTGGTCGACGCCAGGCAGGCGGGCGCGGACGTCGGGGTCTTCGCTCCTGTCGTCCCGTTCCTGAAGGGGACGGTCGCCCCCGATCGCAGCGTCACCGTCGGCACGGTCGACGGCACGGACCTCGACGCGGACCTCTATCTCCCCGACGGGGCCGACGACGGCGACGGCGTCCCGGTGGTCGTCTACGTGCACGGAGGCGGCTTCACGGGTGGCGCCCCGGCACCCAGTCCGTACTACCCGCCGCTGCTCGAGCGGGGCTATGCGGTGCTCGACGTCAGCTATCGCCTGGCCAGCCCCGAACGTCAGACGTGGGACACCGCCGTCGCCGACGTCGGCTGTGCACTCACGTGGGTCACCACCGAGGGTCCCGGCGTCGGCCTGGACCCCGAGCGGGTGGGCACCATGGGCGACTCCGCCGGGGGGCAGCTGGCGATCAACGCCGCCAACCTCGGAGCCCTCGAGGAGCTCGACCCGTCGTGCCGGACCCGCGGCGAGCTCCCGGAGGTCTCCGCGGTCGTCGCCGGCTACCCCGCGGTGGACGGTTCGGCCGCCTACGACCAGTCCGGGCTCGGCCGCGCCTACGGCGACCAGTACGTCGGCGGCCCGCCCGAGGAGCACCCCGAGCGGTACGCGCTCACCGACTCCGTGAACCATCTCGGCCGTGGCAACCCGCCGCTGCTGATCTACCAGGGCAGCGCGGACCACCTGATCCTGCCGGGGCCGGTGCGCGACTTCGCCCGCGCGTCGCAGGAGGCCGGCACCACCACGCGCTACGTCGAGCTGCCCGGCCAGGAGCACACGACCGGGGGCGGCCTCGGCACCCTCTCGTTCGGCGACCTCGTCGGCCGCGACCTGACGACGCAGTGGTTCGTCGAGCACCTCTGAGGTAGACGGGCCTCGAGAGCGTCGCGCCCTGCCCGCTGCCGGGCTTCGTCGGGCTGCGCCGGCGCGGCTCCCCGTGGGCGCGGGGCTGCGCCGGCACGGGTGGGCGTGGGGCTCGGTCTCCGAGAGGGCCTCGACCGGGTGACTCCCAGCGCGTCGGCCGGGCCTGCGGGCCTCCGTCGCGCTGGTCCACCCCGAGCGGTGGATCCTCAACCGCAGCAACCCTTCTGGCGTTGAGGATCCACCACCCCACCCCGTCCGGACCCCCCATCGGTGGATCCTCAACCGCAGCGCCGCTCGTGCGGTTGAGGATCCACCGATGGGGGCGCGGCCGGCGGGCTCGATCGCGCCGACGGCCCCTGCACCGTCGAGGCCTTTCGGAGAGCACGTCGACGCCGAGCTGCGGCAGCGCAGCCCCAGCCCACACCCGACCCGCAGCAGCGCAGTCCCACCCCAGGCCCGACCGTCAGCAGCGCAGCCTCGCCGCCGAGCGCCTAGTGCCGCGTGCCCGCGCGACTCGCCCTACGCCGACCCGACCCCCGTGCGGATCCGCACCTCACGCTCCATGCGCTTCTCGTGGCGCGCGCGACCCTTCAGCGCCTCGGCCTCACGGCTCTTCGGCGGCGCCTTGGTCACGAGGCCGTCGAGGAGCGTGCGCGTGGCGGCCGCGATGTCGTCGATGGCCTGCTCGAACGCCTCGGCGTTCGCCTGCGAGGGTCTCGTCGACCCGCTCACCTTGCGCACGAACTGCAGGGCGGCCTCGCGCACCTCGTCGTCGGTGGTCGGCGGCTCGAAGTTGTGGAGCACGCGGATGTTGCGGCACATCCTCCGACGGTAGCCCCGGTGGGCGGGACGCGGAAGGTCCTCAGGCGCCGCGGCTCGGATCGGAGATGCTCAGCATGGTCTCGCTGAACAGGTCGATCTCGTCGTCACGCGTGCGTCCGGTACCCGCACCGCCCAGCAGCGACATCAGCTCGCCGACGGCGCGGTCGACGCGCGACGTGAGCGCACCCTCGCCCTCGGCGCTCCAGTCGTGCGGCGACGCGAACACGCCGGTCGGCACGGGCACGGCCTGCAGGTAGGCCATGAGCGGACGCATGGCGTGCTCGACGGCCAGCGAGTGGCGCGCGGTGCCACCGGCGGCGCCGAGCAGCACCGGCTTGCCGATCAGCTGGTCGGGCTCGAGCACGTCGGCGAACGACTTGAAGAGTCCGCTGTAGGACGCCTGGAAGATCGGCGTGACGAAGCCGAGGGCATCGGCCGCGCCCAACTGGTCGATCACGTGCTGCAGACGCGGCGACGCGAACCCGGTGAGCGTCGCGTCGACGACGTCGTGGGCGAGCGGTCGAAGCTCGACGACCTCCACGGATGCACCCGGCTCGGCTCGACGGACGCCCGCGGCCATCTGGTCGGCGAGCAGCCGTGTGGTCGACGGCGAGCCGAGCCCGGCCGAGACGATGACGACGCGGGTCATGCGTGGGCTCCCGCGTCGAGGTCCCGCTCGGCCTGCGCCGCGTCTCGCGCGGCCACGCGCGACGCGTGGGTGGGAGCATCGGGGACGCCGGCCGGACGTCGCGCCTCGAACTCCGCCCGCAGGGTGGGCAGCACCTCGCCGATCATGTCGATCTGGTGCAGCACCTCCTTCAGCGGCAGACCGGCGTGGTCGACGAGGAACAGCTGGCGCTGGTAGTCACCGAAGTAGTCGGCGAACGTCAGCGTCTTCTCGATGAACTCCTGCGGGCTGCCGACGGTGAGCGGCGTCTGCGCGGTGAAGTCCTCCAGGCTCGGGCCGTGGCCGTAGACCGGCGCCTTGTCGAAGTAGGGGCGGAACTCCCGCATCGCGTCCTGGCTGTTCTTGCGCATGAACACCTGACCGCCGAGCCCGACGATCGCCTGCTCGGGCTCGCCGTGGCCGTAGTGGGCGAAGCGCTGCCGGTAGAAGTTGATCAGCCGGATGTAGTGCTCCTTGGGCCAGAAGATGTTGTTGGCGAAGTAGCCGTCGCCGTAGTACGCGGCCAGCTCGGCCACCTCGGGCGTGCGGATGGACGCGTGCCACACCATCGGCGGCACGCCGTCCAGCGGGCGGGGCGTGGCCGTGAAGCCGCGCAGCGGCGTGCGGAACTGGCCCTCCCAGTCCACGACGTCCTCGTCCCACAGCCGTCGCAGCAGCTGGTAGTTCTCGACCGTCAGCTCCACCGCGCGCGTCGGGTCCTGCCCGAACCAGGAGTAGACGGGGGCGGAGTTGCCGCGCCCGAGCATGAGGTCGACGCGCCCGTCGGACAGGTGCTGCAGGACCGCGTAGTCCTCGGCCAGCTTGACCGGGTCGTTCGTGGTGATCTGCGCGATGGCCGTGGAGAAGACGATCCGCTCGGTCTGCGCGGCCATGTAGGCCATGAGCGTCGTCGGCGAGGTGGTGACGAACGGCGGGTTGTGCTGCTGCCCGCTCGCGAAGACGTCGAGCCCGACCTCCTCGGTCTTCCTCGCGATCTCCACCAGCGCCTTGAGGCGCGCGTTCTCGGTGGGCGTCGTGCCGTCGGTCGGGTCCTGCGTGACGTCACCGACGGTGAAGATGCCGAACTGCATGCTGCTCATGGGAGCCTCCTTGCCTCGATACTCCCATCAACTAGTTCAACCTTCAACTTGTTCCCGGTCACGCCGTGCCTGAGATCCCCAGGTCGACCTGGGAATCTCAGGCACGCGGCGGCGGCGGTGGCGTCACCCAGCGCGGGTCAGGCGGGCGCGGGGGCCTCGACCACGGGCGGCTCGGGCACCTCGGCGCAGTCCTCGGCGATCTGCTTCTGCGTCGCGAGGTCGGCCTTCGCGGTGTTCCAGGCCGTCTTGAGCGTCGCGCGGTCGGCCTTGACCTGGCGCTGGAGCGTCGCGAAGGACGCCCGCTGCGCGCGTGCGGCCTCCTTGGCCTCCACCCGCGCCGTCGCCCGCGCCGCCTTCGCTGCATCACGCAGCGCGGGGTCCTTCGCGGCGGCCGCCGTCAGACGGCCGGCCTTCCTGGCCGCCGCACGCGCCTCGGCGGTCTCGTCGACCTTGACCTGCTTCACGAGCGCCTTCATGGCGGTCCGCGTGTGGGTGACGTACGCCTTCTGCGCTGCGCGCGCGTCGGCCTCGGCCTTCGTGAGCGCGGCCTGGACGACGGCCGGGTCGCAGCTCGGAGCTGCGTCGTCGGCACTGGCCGGCGCCGTCGCGCCGGCCACGCCGATGAGCGTGATGACGGCCGCCGCACACGTGCGGCCGATGATGGTGGTGTTCACGGTTCTCCCTCCCGTGGTGGACATGACCACGTCACTGTGACACCGGTCGCACCCCTTCGGACCGGGAACGACGGAAGTAGGAATCACCTCCGAGGATGGCGCCTCGGCGAGGTCCGTCCGACCCGCCCATTCCCATCACCTGATGGGAATCGCGAGCTCACCCTGGTCCTCCCCCACTCACCATGGAGGGTCCTCCATGGTGAGTGGGGGATTCCCATCAGGTGATGGGAATCGAGGGACGGGTGGGGCGGAGGCGGACCGCTACGAGCGGCCGTGCTCGGCGAGGAGCAGCTGGTACCGACCGCCAGCGGCGATCATGTCCTGCGTCCGGTCGTTGAGGACCTCTCCCTGCAGCACGAGGTCCTTCGCCCGGACGGTGACGGTGGCCGCCCGCCAGTCGACCTCCATCTCGTCCCAGCGCTCGACCGACGTCGAGATGCCCGGCACGGTCAGCAGCGGCATGCCGTTGCTGACCTCGCCGCGCCAGAAGCCCGGCGAGAAGGACTCCGCGACCACGCCGACGATGCCCTCGTTGCGCATCGCCGTCATCGCCACGTAGTGCGGGTGCCCGTAGCCGAAGTTCCGTCCTCCCACGAGCCAGTCGCCCTCGCGCACCTTGTCGGTGAAGTCCTCCTCGTACGCCTTCATGCAGACGCTGTGCAGGTGCTCCGGGTCGGTGTACTTGATGTTCTGCACGCCGATCATCAGGTCGATGTCGTGGTCGTCGCCGAAGATCCAGGCCACGCGACCGGTCAGCACGTCGGGCAGCACCTGCGGCGCGGCCGTCGTCGCGGTCACGGGTTCACCACCTCGCGCGGGTCGGTGAGCCGACCGGTCAGCGCGCTCGCCGCGACGGTCGTCGCCGAGCCCATGTAGATGTCGGCGTCGGGGCTGCCCATGCGACCGGAGATGTTCAGCACCCCGGTCGACACGCAGGCCTCGCCGGCCTCGAGCGGCTTCGCGTAGCCGAAGCAGAAGTCGCAGGTGGACTCCACGACGTGGGCGCCGGCGGAGCGCAGCGTGTCCAGCAGACCCTCGGACTCGGCCTGCTCGTAGATGCGACGCGACGTCGGCACGACGTTGAGCTCCACGCCGTGCGCCACCTTCTCGCCCTTGAGGATCCCGGCCGCGGCCCGGATGTCCTCGATGCGGCCGCTCGCGCAGGAGCCGATGAAGGCGCGCTGGATCTTCTGCCCGTGCACCTCCGCCACGTCGCGGGTGTTCGACGCACGCGCCGACCCCGGCATGACGATCTGCGGGCTCAGGGCGTCGAGGTCGATGTCGTAGCGGGCGGTGTACTCGGCGTCCGGGTCGCTGTAGAGCGGCTCGAAGTCGCGCTGGGCGACCTTGCGGCTGTACTCGAGGCTCATCTCGTCGGGGTTGAAGATCGCCGACACCCCGCCGGCGAACATCGCCATGCCGCACAGGGCCTGGCGCTGGCCGAGGGCCATCGACTCCGCACCCGGGCCGGTGTACTCCATGACCTGGAAGGCCACGCCGTCCGCGCCGATGTCGGAGATGATCCGGTGGATCAGGTCACGACTCTCCACGCCGGGCGCGAAGGACCCGGTCAGGTGGAAGCGGGTGCTGGCCGGGACGTCGAGGTGGATGCCGCCGGTGACCCAGCCCTCGAGCAGGTCGCGGCGCACGCCCATGCCGAGCGCACCGAACGCGCCGAGGCTGGAGATGTGGCCGTCGAAGTGGATGAGGAACGACCCGGGCATCGCGTAGCCCAGCTCGGCGGCGACCTGGTGGCCGATGCCCTCGCCCTCGTGGAAGTGCACGCCGTTCTCGTGCGCCCAGTCGCGGGTGACCTGGTGGACCTCGGCCTCGCGCTCGTTCTTGTTGGTGAGCATGTGGTCGATGAACAGGACGTACCGGTCGGGCTCGGCGACCTTCGTGACACCGAAGTCCTCGCGCATCTGCTTGAAGAAGCGGTCGGTGTACCCCGGGAAGTCGTACGCGATCATGTAGTCGGGGCGGACGGGGTAGTTCTCGCCGGGGGTCACCGCGTCGCGGTCGCCGACGCGGGCCAGGATCTTCTGCGTGATGGTCTGTCCCATGGTCACGCCTCCTCGAGGGTCTCGGGCATGTACAGGGACTGCTTGTGCAGGACCTCGTCGAAGCCGATGAGCTTCAGGAAGTCGGCGTGCTCCATGTAGTCACGGCTGACGTCGGCCGGCGGCTCGCCCGCCGACAGGCGCTCGAGCGACGCGCGGGTGGCGGTCGTGGCCGCGAGCAGGATCTGCGTCGGGAGCAGCGCGAGGCCGACGCCGATCTCGCGCAGCACCTCGCTCGTGAACTGCTCGGCCGTCCACGTCCACGCGGTGAGCGAGCACATGAGCGGCACACCCACCTCGGCGTGCAGGCGGGCCCACGACTCGGCGTCGGGGAAGCCCTTGGAGATGGGCATGATCATCTCGGCGCCGGCCTCCACGTAGGCGACGGCACGACGGATGGCGTCGTCACCGATGCCGTCGGTGCGCCCGATGAGGACGAGCTCGTCGCCCACCTCGTCGCGCACGGCGCGGACCTTGCCCGCCGCCTCCTTGGCGGGGAGCAGCGTCGGTGCGCCGCTCGTGGCCGCGGGGCAGCGCTTGGGCGCCAGCTGGTCCTCCATGAAGACCGCGGACACGCCCGCGTCGGCGAACATGCGTGCGGTGCGGGCGGCGTTGACGGCGTTGCCGTAGCCGGTGTCGATGTCGGCGACGACCGGGAGGCGCGAGGCCCCCCGGATGCGGCGGACGGCGTCGAGGTTCTCCGACATGGAGTACATCTCGGCGTCGGGCAGGCCGAGGGACGCCGAGATGGCGAACCCCGACGCGCAGAGCGCCGTGAAGCCGCTCTGCTCGGCGATCCGGGCGGTCAGGCCGTCCCAGACGCCGGGGGCGTAGACCAGCCCGTCGGCGAGCTGGCTCCTGAAGTGGTTCGTCATCGTGCTTCCTTCCTTCGTGTCACCGAGGCGCGGGCGCCCCGAGGCGCTCGGAGAGCGCCGCGCAGGCTTCGCGCACGGCGGTGACGATGTGGTCGAGGCGGTCCGGGCCGAAGCCCTGGGCGGCGCCTCCGAGGCTGAGGGTGCAGCTGAGGGCACCGGTGGGACCGAACACGGGCGCGCTCACGACGGCGACGCCGTTGTTGAGGTCCTCGTCGGCGAAGACGTAGCCCTGCTCGCGGATGCGGGCGAACTTCGTCTCCAGGGCGTCGCGCGTGACGTCGGTCTTGTCGGTGTAGCGCTTGCGTGGTGCGGAGAGCACCCGTTCGCGGATGGTGTCGTCCCAGGCCGCCATGACGGTCGGCCCGCCGGCCACGTGGTACGGCAGCACGGTGCCGAGGGTGACCGTGTTGACCTTCAGGGGGCTCTCGCCCTCGACCATCTCGACGACCACGGCCCCCTCGTCCGAGGGCACCAGCAGGAACGCGGTGTCGCCGAAGTGGCCCGCGAGCGACCGCAGGTGGGGCAGCGCCTCGTTGCGGATGCTGAACTGGCGCTGCGACGCGTGCGCGAGCTTGAGCATGCGGATGCTGAGCCGGTAGCCGTCGCGAGGCCCGCGCTCGACCCAGCCGGCCATCTGCAGCGACGACAGGAGCCGGTGCACGGTCGTCTTGCCGATGCCGGTCGCCGCGGCGATCTCCCCGAGGCTGTACTCGCTGTCGCCGCCGCCGAGCACCTCGACGACGTTGCACGACTTGATGACCGACGCGACGTAGTTGCGAGGGTCCACCTCGTCGGCGCTGCCCGCCGGTCCCGTGACGTCCTTCATCCGAGGTACGCCTTCTGGATGTCCTCGCTGTGCGCCAGCTGCTCCGGCGTGCCGGACATGTGCACCTCGCCGCGCTGCAGCAGGTACGCGTGGTCGGCCACCTCGAGCGCCCGCGTGGCGTCCTGCTCGATGAGCAGGATGCTCTGGCCCTCGGCGTGCAGGGCCGCGATGGCGCCGTAGATGACGTCGATGACCGACGGGGCCAGACCCATGGACGGCTCGTCGAGCAGGAGCACCTGCGGGTCGGTCATGAGCGCACGGCCCATGGCGAGCATCTGCTGCTCGCCGCCGCTCATGGAGCCGGCCTGCTGCGTCCGGCGCTCGGCCAGCCGCGGGAAGAGCTCGTAGACGCGGTCGAGCAGCTCGGGTCGGGACCGTCCGGAGAAGGTGCTGAGCGCGAGGTTCTCGGCCACGGTGAGCGGCGAGACGACGTGCCGACCCTCGGGGACGAGCGCCAGGCCCAGCCGCGTGATGCGGTGCAGCGGCAGCTTCTGGACGGGCTTGCCGTCGAGGACGATGTCGCCGGTCTTCTCGCGGTGCACACCCGCGATGGACCGGACCAACGTCGACTTGCCGGCGCCGTTGGCGCCGAGGACGGCCACGAGGTTCCCCTCGGGGACCTCCAGGCTGACGTCACGGACGGCGCGGATCGCTCCGTAGCTCGCGCAGAGCCGGGATACCTGAAGCATCGTTCTCCTTTCCGAAGTAGGCCTTCTGGACGGCGGGGTCGTCGACGCACTCCTGCGGGGTGCCGTGCGACAGCACCTCGCCGAAGCTCATGACGTAGGCGGCGTCGCAGTAGTCGAGGATCAGCCGCATGTTGTGCTCGACGACGAGCACCGTGAGGCCCTGGTCGCGGACCGAGCGGATGAGCTCACCGACCGCCACGGACTCCTCGCGGTTCATGCCCGCCGTCGGCTCGTCGAGGAGCACCAGGCGCGGGTCGGTGGCGAGAGCACGAGCGATCTCCACCCGTCGCTGCGTGCCGTACGGCAGCGTCTCGGCCAGCTCACGCCGTTCCGTCACGCCCACCCGGGTGAGGAGGGCGTCGGCGCGCTCGAGACACTCGCGCCGCTCCCGCCGCTCGCCCGGCCACATCACGAGGCTGGACAGCGACGACGCCTTCCGCGACGCGTACATGCCCGCCACCACCTGCTCCAGGACGCTGAAGCCGCTGAGCAGCCGCACGTTCTGGTAGGTGCGGGTGATGCCGCGTCGGCTGATCTGGTGCGGCGCCAGGCCCGCCATCTCGTCGCCCTCGAAGAGGACCGAGCCCTCGTCCGGCGTGTAGAAGCCGGTCACCAGGTTCACGAGGCTGGTCTTGCCGGCGCCGTTGGGACCCATGAGCCCCATGACGGTGCCCTGCGGCACGACCATGTCGACACCGTTGACGGCGGTCACGCCGCCGAACCGCTTGGTCAGTCCCTCGATGGTCAGCAGTGCGTCGCTCATCGGGCCACCTCCGGCTCGGGCTCGGCCACGGGCGTGTCGTCGGTCCGACGCAGCCGCCGGACCCACTGGCGTCGCGGGTCGATGAGACCGCGCGGCATGAAGACCATGATCAGCACCAGCAGGGCACCGGTCATGAGCTCGTCGACCCCGTCGACGTAGGAGCGCACCACCTCGGGCAGGCCGACGAAGACGATCGCGCCCACGATGGGTCCGGCCCAGTGGTAGGTGCCGCCGAGGACCATCGCCGCGACCATGGTGAAGGCCAGCGTGATGAAGAACGTGTCCGGGCCGATGTACTGGAGCAGGTTCGCCAGCACCACCCCGGCCATGCCCGCCACGAGTCCGCTCGCCGCGAACGCGACCGCGCGGACGGTGAACGGGTTGACGCCGAGGGCCGCGGCGACCGCTGCGTCCTCGCGGACCGCGTGGGCGGCCATGCCGTACCGCGAGCGGCGCAGGCGGGCGAGGGCGTAGCAGACGATCGCGACCAGGACGACGACCGTGACGAGGTCGATCTTGCGGGTCACGCCCGTGCCGACGCTGCCGCCGGTGTACTCCTCGGCCGAGAGGACCACGACGCGGGTGATGAGCACCAGCGCCACCGTGGCCATCGCCATCCAGTGGCTCTCCAGCTTGAGCAGGAGCACCGACAGGATCGCGGCGACGGCCAGGCCGAGGCCGGCGCCGACGAGGAGCTGGACGACGATGCCCGCGCCCATGTGCAGGTCGAGGTACGCGGCGCTGAAGCCGCCGACCGCGCCGAACGAGGCGCCGGCGAGGCTGAACACGCCCGCCCACATCGCGATCCAGCTGCCGAGCGCGAACAGCGCGTTGGCCATCGCGAACTCGACGACGGTCCGGTACTGGTCCCAGAGGCCGCCCATCATGCCCTCACGGTCTGCATCGCGGTGGCGGAGCCGAACAGGCCCCGCGGCCGGAACACCAGGAAGGCGAGCAGCAGCCCGAAGGTCACCGCGTCGCGCAGGCTGCCCGACACGTACTGCGCGGTCAGCACCTCGGCGACGCCGATCAGCAGCCCGCCGAGCACCGTGCCGCGCACGTCGCCGAAGCCACCGATGATGACCGCCGCGAAGCCCTTGAGGAGCAGCGCCTCGCCCAGCATGAAGTTCACGGTGCTCGTGTTGAGACCCATCGTGATGCCGGCCAGGCCGGCGACCGCTCCGGAGAGGAAGGCGGTCGTGGCCACGATGAGCACGGGGTTGACCCCACCCAGCGAGGCCGCCATGGGCGAGTGGCCCACGGCCCGCATCGCAGCGCCGACCTTCGTGCGGTGCAGCAGGGCGTAGAGGCCGATGCCGACGACCGCGACGGCCACCAGGCTCACCAGCTGGGTGCGCCCCAGGGTGAGGCCGAGGAAGCTGATCGAGCCGCTCGGCGCCGCGTCGGGCGAGAAGCGCGACGTCGTGGCGCCCGTGACCATCCGGGCGAGCGCGAGGAGGAAGATCCACACGCCGATGCTCGTGATGAGCGCCGGCAGCAGGTCCCCTCCTCGCCGTCGGATGGGTTGGAAGGCGACGAAGTCGACCACCACGGCCAGGAGGCCCGAGACGAGCACCCCGGCGATGAGCGCCGGCCAGAAGCCGATGCCCGCGTCGTTGACGAGGAAGAGCACCGTGAGGGCTCCCCAGGTCGCGAAGGTCCCGTGGGCGGCGTTGAGCACGCCGAGGGTGGCGAGCATGAGGCCGAAGCCGACGCCGAAGACGGCGTACACGGAGCCGAGCGCCAGCCCGTTCAGGATCTGCTGTGCCAGGACGTCCATGTCATCGCCTCCTCTCCTGGTCGTGGTGGTCGTGGATCACGCGCCCGCGCCCTTCCAGAGCTGCGGGACGCCGGCGTCGTCGATCTGCACGATCTGGAAGTCCTCGCTCGTGCCCTGCCCGTTCTCGAAGGTCAGCGGGCCCCACGGGGACTCCAGCTCGGAGATGGCGGCCAGCGACTTCGCGACGGCAGCGGCGTCGGCGCCGTCACCGGCGTCGGCCGCGCCCTTGGCGGCGTACTTGACCGCGACGTAGCCCTGCGAGGCGAACAGGTCCGGCGTCTCGTCGTACTTCTCCTCGTAGGCCTTCGTGAACTCCTGCGCAGAAGCGTTCTCGCTCGCCGGCGTGTACTCCACGGAGTAGTAGGTGTCGGCCAGGGTCTCGCCGAAGGACTTGAGCAGCGGGCCCGTCGCGACGGCGTTGTTGGCGAGGATGACGCCCTCGTAGCCCTTCTCGCGCAGGGCCTTGGTGATCGTGGCCGCGGCCTCGCCGAGCGTGTAGACGGTCACCATGTCGGCGTCCTTGGACAGGATCTCGGTCACGGCACCGCTGAAGTCGGTGTCGGCGACGAGCGTCTTGACCGTGCCGAGGTCCTCGGCGCCGGCCTCCTCCGTCGAGCTGCGGGCGGCCTCGCTCTGCGCGACCAGGCCGTCGTTGTCGCTGGCGGTCACGTGCACGGCGCTCTCGATGCCGAGCTCCTCGACGAGCTGGGCCGCGACCGGCGCGATGCCCTGCTGCGGCAGCAGCGCGGGACGGAGCACGTAGGGCGGGTCCTCCAGGTCGGGGGTGGTGGCGCCGTAGACGACCAGCGGCACCTTCTTCTGCGTGGCGAGCGGCTTCATCGCGCCGGCCACGGCGCTGGAGATGCAGCAGACGACCTCGCTGACACCCTCCTGGCCGGTGAGCTTGTTGAACGCGGTGATGCTCTTGGCCGGGTCCTCCGAGCCCTCCTCGACGACGAGCTCGACCCCCTCCAGCTCGGCGGCGAGCTCGGCACCCTTGAGGTAGGACGAGCCGGCGAAGGCGAACGGGCCCTGCTCGGCGGCGATGAGCCCGATCTTCACGTCGGAGTCGGAGCCGGCGCCGTCGGAGGAGCCGCAGGCGGTGAGGGCTGTCGCTGTGACCAGCGTCAGGGACAGTGCCGCCAGTCGGCGAGCGAGGGGGGTGATCGTCATGGCCATCCTTCTGTAGGTTCCGTATTGCGGAACGCGTACCGCTATCCGGATGACGTTATGGATGTGACCTGGCTCATGTCAAGACCTTCCTCGACATTGGTCGGACGTCCTTGCATCGGCCGTCCCGCCGCTCCTCCCGGCTTCGCGATTCCCATCACCTGATGGGGATCGCGGACTCACCCGGGTTCTCCCCCACTCCCCATGGAGGGTCTTCCATGGGGAGTGGGGCGTTCCCATCACCTGATGGGAATCGAAGGACGGGCGAGGTGCGGCCGGGCGCAGATGCCCCGGTCGACCGGAGGATCCGTCAGCGGCGGGCGGCGAAGAAGTCGCGCAGGAGGGCGGAGGACTCGTCGGCCAGCAGCCCCGACGCGACCTCGGGGCGATGGTTGAGGCGACGGTCGCGCACGACGTCCCACAAGGAGCCGACGGCTCCCGCCTTGTCGTCCCACGCGCCGAGGACGAGCCGGGCGACACGGGAGGAGACGACCGCACCCGCGCACATGGTGCACGGCTCGAGCGTCACGACGAGCGTGCAGCCGTCGAGGCGCCAGGTGCCCAGCGTCGCTGCGGCCGCGCGCAGGGCCACGAGCTCCGCGTGGCCGAGCGGGTCCTCGTCGCGCTCGCGGGTGTTGAGGCCCTCCCCCACCACACGACCGTCCGGGTCGAGCACCACGGCGCCCACCGGGACGTCACCCGACGCGAGCGCATCCCGCGCGAGCTCGAGGGCGCGACGCATCGCGGTCTCGTCGTCCCACGACGCGGCTGGCTCGGTCACCCCCTGATCGTCCCAGACTGCCGGCCGCGCCGGCACGCACGATTCTGCCTTCGCGTGCTGGGCGCCGAAGGATGCTGCGTCGACGACGGGATCCCGCCACGAACGCAGCATCCTTCGAGCCCGGGTGCTCGGACGCAGAACCTTGCGTCGTCCGCGCAGCAACGCAGAATCTTGCGTCACCCCGGTGCCAGCCGGCGTCAGATCCCGTCGGCCAGGCGGTAGTACGCCGCGTTCCAGCGCAGCTCCTGCAAGAACCGGTGCGGCGTCGTGTGGGCGTCGATGTGCACGAGCTCGGTGCGCAGGATCTCCGCGAGGTCCTGGAACGCCTCGATGCCGACGGCCGTCGTGAGCACCGTGTGGTGCGGACCGCCCGACATCAGCCACGCCTCCGCCGCCGTGGGCAGGTTGGGGTGCGCCTGCCACACGGCGCACGCCACCGGCAGGTTCGGCAGCGGCTCGTCCGGAGCCACCAGCGTGACGTCGTTGGCGGTCAGGCGGAACCGGTCGCCCAGGTCGGCCAGGCCGACGACCACGGCCTCGCCCGGGTCGGCGACGAACCGCAGCCGCACCGGGTCCTCCCGGTTGCCCATGCTCAGCGGGTGCGCCTCGGCCGTCGGCCGCTGCGAGCTGATGGTCGGGCAGACCTCGAGCATGTGCGCTCCCAGGGACTTCTGGTTGCCCGGCTCGAGGTGGTACGTGTAGTCCTCCATGAACGAGGTGCCGCCGGGCAGCCCGGCCGTCATCGTCTTGGTGGTGCGCACCAGCACCGACGTCTTCCAGTCGCCCTCTCCACCGAAGCCGTAGCCGTCGGCCATGAGCCGCTGCACCGCGATGCCCGGCAGCTGACGCAGGCCGCCGAGGTCCTCGAAGTTCGTGGTGAACGCGCCGTATCCGCCGTCCTCGAGGAACCGGCGCAGGCCGACCTCGATCTGGGCGGCGTCGTTCAGGAGGTGGTGCCGCTCGCCACCGGCGCGCAGGTCCGAGGCGACGTCGTAGAGGTCCTCGTACTCGGCGACCACCTTGTCGACGGCACCCGGCTCCACGGCGTCGACCACGTCGACGAGGTCGTTGACGCCGAACGTGTTGACCGAGACGCCGAAGCGGCGCTGCGCCTCGACCTTGTCGCCCTCGGTGACCGCGACGTCGCGCATGTTGTCGCCGAAGCGGGCGAGCCGCAGGCTCCGCAGGTCGCGCGCCGCCGTGGCCGCACGGGCCCAGGTGGCGATCCGCTCGCCCACCGCCGGGTCGCTCACGTGGCCGGCGATGGTCTTGCGGGCGACGCCGAGCCGGGTCTGGACGAAGCCGAACTCCCGGTCGCCGTGGGCGGCCTGGTTGAGGTTCATGAAGTCCATGTCGATCGTGGCCCACGGGATGTCGCGGTGCCACTGCGTGTGCAGGTGCAGGAACGGCTTCTGCAGCGCGTCGAGGCCCTGGATCCACATCTTGGCCGGGGAGAACGTGTGCATCCAGCCGATGAGGCCCACGCACGCGTCGTCGGCGTTGGCCTCCAGCACCACGCGCCGGATGGCGTCGGCGGTGGTGAGCACGGGCTTCCAGACCACCGGGACGGGGATCCGGTCGTCACCGTCGACCATGGCCGCGACCTCGCGCGACTGCTCGGCCACCTGCGCCAACGTCTCGTCGCCGTAGAGGGACTGGCTCCCGGTGAGGAACCAGACCTCACGGGCCTCCTGCTTGCTCATGCGTGATCTCCCTCGAGGGCTATTGCCCGTAGACGTTCTGGTAGCGGTCGAACAGGCTCGTGACCTGCTGCTCGGCGATGGGGACGGGCTCGCCCAGCTGGCGGGCCACGTGCACCGTGCGGGCCACGTCCTCGCACATGACGGCGGCCTTGACGGCCGAGCGGGCGTCCGTGCCGATGCTGAACACGCCGTGGTTCTGCATGAGCACGGCCGGGGACCGGCTGCCCTCGAGCGTCTCGACGATGCCGCGCCCGATGGAGTCGTCACCGATGAGCGCGAACGGTCCGACGGGGATCGGGCCGCCGAACTCGTCGGCCATCATCGTGAGCACGCACGGGATCGGCTCGGCCCGCGACGCCCACGCCGTGGCGTAGGTGGAGTGCGTGTGCACCACGCCCCCGACGTGCGGCATGTGCCGGTAGACGTAGGCCTGGGCGGCGGTGTCCGAGCTGGGCGCGAGGTCGCCCTCGAGCACCTTGCCGTCGAGGTCGCACAGCACCATGTTCTCGGGCGTCAGGTCGTCGTAGGAGACGCCGCTGGGCTTGATCAGCATGAGGTCGTGACCGGGCACGCGCGCCGAGACGTTGCCGGCGGTCCAGACCACCAGCGCGTAGCGGGTCAGCTCGGCGTGCAGTGCGCACACCTGCTCGCGGAGCGTCGTGATCGCTGCCGACACGTCGGCGGTGACGGTCACGACGGATCCTTCCGGGCGTGGCGACGACGGACGGCGTCGCGACGGACCGCGCGCAGACGGTGCATGACGTCGTTCCCGCCGCGGCCGAAGTGATCGTGCAGCGCGGTGTACTCGCCGAACAGGACGTCGTACCGCAGTGCGGCGTCCTCGTCCGGGGTGAACACACCGCGCTGCACCGACCCCATCACCTTCGCGGCGGCGCGTATGTCCGCGTACGCGCCGGCCGCGACGGCGGCATGGAGGGCAGAGCCCAGTGCTGGGCCCTGCTCGGACCCGACGACGGACAGCGGCAGGCGCGTCACGTCGGCGTAGATCTGCATGAGCAGGCGGTTCCTCGACAGCCCGCCGGCCACCACGAGCTCCTCGACGGGGACGCCGGAGGACGTGAAGGCCTCGATGATGGTGCGGGTGCCGAAGGCGGTGGCCTCGATGAGGGCGCGGTACACGTCCTCCGGCCGGGTGGCCAGCGTCTGACCGACGACGAGCCCCGAGAGCTCGTGGTCGACCAGCACCGAGCGGTTGCCGCTGTGCCAGTCGAGGGCGACGAGACCGTGCTCGCCCACCTCCTGCTCCGCCGCGAGGGCGGTGAGGTGCTCGTGCACGGAGCGGCCGTGCGCGGCCGCCTCCTCGTGCACGGACGGCGGCACGCCGTGCTCGACGAACCAGCCGAAGATGTCACCGACGCCGCTCTGCCCGGCCTCGTAGCCCCAGCTGCCGGCGACGATGCCGCCGTCGACGACACCGCACATGCCGGGCACGTCGCGCAGCACGCCGGCGCTCACCACGTGGCACGTGGAGGTGCCCATGATGGCGACCATCTGGCCGTGGTCGACGGCCTGGGCCGCGGGGGCGCTCACGTGGGCGTCGACGTTGCCCACGGCCACGGCGATGCCCTCGGGAAGCCCGGTCCAACCGGCCGCGCGGGCGGTCAAGGTACCGGCGCGGTCGCCGAGCTGGCCGATGGGCTGCTCGACCTTGTCGGTCACGTAGTCCGCGAAGCGGGGGTCGAGCGCGGCCAGGAAGTCGCTCGACGGATAGGCGCCGTCCTGCAGCACGCCCTTGTACCCGGCGGAGCAGGCGTTGCGCACGTAGGTGCCGCACAGCTCCCACACGATCCAGTCGGCCGCCTCGACCCAGCGCTCGGTCCGCGCGTACAGCTCGGGGTCCTCCTCGAGCAGCTGCAGCCCCTTGGCCAGCTCCCACTCCGAGGACAGGAGTCCGCCGTAGCGCGCCAGCCACGGCTCGGCGCGCTCGGCGGCCAGGGCGTTGACGCGGTCGGCCTGACCCTGCGCGGCGTGGTGCTTCCAGAGCTTGACGTAGGCGTGGGGCCGGTCGGCGAGGCCGTCGACCTCGTTCAGCGGGGTGCCGTCGACCAGCGTCGGCACCATGGTGCAGGCGGTGAAGTCGGTGGCGATGCCGACGACGTCGGCCGGGTCGATGCCCGCCTCGCGCACGGCGGCGGGCACGGCGACCTGCAGCACCTCGCGGTAGTCCTGCGGCACCTGCAGCGCCCAGTCGGGCTCGAGGTCGACGTCGGC
The DNA here is from genome assembly GCF_001423335.1 of Aeromicrobium sp. Leaf289. Lineage (NCBI taxonomy): Bacteria > Bacillati > Actinomycetota > Actinomycetes > Propionibacteriales > Nocardioidaceae > Aeromicrobium > Aeromicrobium sp. Leaf289. The sequence goes on from NZ_LMNK01000002.1 coordinate 137,651, forward strand.
GCCGCCGGTGAGGCTCGCCGGCAGCGTGCGCTCGAGCACCGCGTGCGGGTACGCGTGCACGGCCGAGGCGAGCTCGGCGCCGTCGCTGACGCGGACGACGAGGGCGCGGCCCGAGAGGGTCCCGTAGTCGACCCCGATCACGTAGGTCTCACGCCCGCTCATCGCTCTCCCCCTTCGGCGCCGCCGACGAGGCCACGTGGGGCCGTGCTGGAGCGCACGACGAGGTGCGGCGCGACGAGCCGGTCGAGGTTCTCGTCCTCACCGACGATCGCGGCGTGCAGCACGGCGATCGCCCGACGACCGACGGCCGGGAAGTCCTGCCGGACCGTCGTGAGCGGCGGGATCAGGTAGCCCGCCTCCGGCGAGTCGTCGAAGCCGACGACGCTCACGTCGGCCGGCACGGAGCGTCCGGACTCGTGCAGGGCACGCAGGACGCCGATGGCCATCTGGTCGTTGGCCACGAAGACCGCGTCGACGTCGTGCTGGGTGGCCAGCTCCAGCCCGAGCGCGTAGCCGCACTCGGCGGTCCAGTCGCCCTCGAGGCACGGCCCGGGCTCGAGCCCGGCCGCGACGAGCGCGTCGCGCCACCCCTGGGCGCGAGCCTCGGCCTCGGTCCAGCCTCGCGGGCCGCTGACGTGCGCGATCCGCGTGTGGCCGAGGTCGAGGAGGTGCCGGGTGGCCTCGCTCGCGCCGAGGTGCTGGTCGACGCCGACCGCGAACTTGGCCCGCGTCAGGTCGCCCTCGACCACCACGAGCGGGACGCCCGGGTCCTGGCGGCGGATGAGGTCGAGCGCCTCGTGCTGGGCGGCGATCATGACGATGCCCTCGACGGACTGGCGTCGCAGGTGCTCGATCGCGTCCTGCAGGCCGTCGGCGGTGATGGTCTTCAGCCCGACCGAGCCGGCGAAGTAGCCGGCCTCGCGCGCGGCCTCCTCGACCGTGCGGTGGATGCTGTTCGGCCCGTACAGCCCGGTCTCGGTGCTGATGATGCCGATGATCGACGAACGCCGTGTCACGAGCGTGCGCGCCGCGGTGTTGGGCCGGTAGTCGAGCTCCTTGATGGCCGCGAGGACGCGGTCGCGAGTGGCCTCGCCGACGTGCGGCAGACCGTTCACCACGCGCGAGACCGTCTGGTGGGACACCCCGGCGAGCGCGGCCACGTCGGCCATCACCGGGGTGCGGGGCCCCTCGTGCTTGAGCGTCATGCCTGCCTCCTCGTGAAGAACCGCTGCATGACGACGAACACCAGGAGGAGCACGCCGATCGAGATCTTCGTCCACCACGAGCTGAGCGTCCCGTCGAAGGAGATGAAGGTCTGGATGGTGCCCAGGACGAGCACGCCGAGCAACGACCCCAGCACCATGCCACGGCCGCCGACGAGCAGCGTCCCGCCGATCACCACGGCGGCGATCGCGTCCAGCTCCATGCCCACGGCGTGCAGGCTGTAGCCCGACAGCATGTAGAGCGAGAACAGCAGCCCGGCGAGGGCGGAGCAGAAGCCGCTCACCACGTACACGCCGACCTTCACACGGGCCACGCGCAGGCCCATGAGGACGGCCGACGGCTCGCTGCCGCCGACGGCGTACACCGTGCGTCCGAAGCGGGTCAGGTGCAGCACCCACGCGGCGATCCCGACGACGGCCAGCGCCAGCAGCGCGGTCCAGGTGACGTAGACGTCGCCGGGCAGCGTCACCGTGCCGGAGGCCAGGGTGGAGAAGAACGGGTCGCGGATCGGGATCGACTCCACGCTGATCAGGTAGCACAGGCCCCGCGCGAGGAACATGCCCGCGAGCGTGGCGATGAAGGGCTGGATGCCGAGGTAGTGGATCACCAGCCCGTGGCCCAGGCCGATCACGGTGCCGGTGAGCAGCACGGCGATGATCGCGAGCGCCGGGTTCCAGCCTGCCTGCAGGGTCGAGGCGGCCACCATGGTCGAGAGGGCCACCACCGAGCCGACGCTGAGGTCGATGCCGCCCGTGAGGATCACGAACGTCATGCCGACGGCCAGGACGATGAGGAAGGCGTTGTCGACGAAGAGGTTCGCGACGACCTGCGGCGAGGAGAAGCCCTCGTAGCGCGACGACCCGAGGCCGAACATGCCGACGAACACGGCGAAGGTGGCGATCACCGGCAGGTAGCGGTCCGGCGGGCGGTATCCCTTCAGCCGGTCCAGCGCCGAGCCGGTGGGGACGGTCGCGGTGGTCATGCCACACCTGCCTTCGCGCGGGTCGAGGTTCGTCGGGCCGCCAGGGCGCCGCGCGCCTGCGGCGACTGCAGCAGGCACACCGCGATGACCGCCACGGCCTTGAACAGGTAGTTCGTCTCGGCCGGGATGCCGATCGTGGGGATCGTCGTCGCGAGCGTCTGGATGAACAGCGCGCCGACGAACGTTCCGGTGAGGGAGAACCGACCACCGGCCAGCGACGTGCCGCCGATGACGACGGCGAGGATCGCGTCGAGCTCGATCCAGAGCCCGGCGTTGTTGGCGTCGGCCGCACTGGTGTTCGCGGCGATCATGAGGCCCGCGATGCCCGCGCAGAAGGCGGCGAAGACGTAGACCGTCCAGATGATGGTCCGACTACGGACACCGGCGAGCCGGCTCGCCTCGGGGTTGATGCCCACCGACTCGATGAGCATGCCGAGCGCGGTGCGCCGGGTCAGGACAGCGGTGGCGGCGAACACGACGAGCGCCACCAGCACCGCGACGGGCACGGCCAGGAAGAAGCCGGCACCGATGAGTCGGAACGTCGGGTTGTTGACCGTGGTGATCTGGCCGTCGGTCACGAGCATGGCCAGACCACGTCCGGCGGTCATGAGCACGAGCGTCGCGATGATCGGCTGGATGCCCAGCACCGAGACGAGGAAACCGTTCCACAGGCCCAGCAGCACGGCGACGGCGAGCGCCATCGACATCGCGACGATGGCGGTGGCCGCGGCCGACTCCTGCGAGGATCCCGCGATCTGCACGCAGGCCACGGCCCCGGAGATCGCCGCGATCGCGCCGACCGACAGGTCGATGCCGCGGGTGGCGATGACCAGCGTCATCCCCAGTGCCACCAGGAGCACCGGGGCACCGTTGCGCAGGATGTCGATCACGCTGCCGTAGAGGCGCCCGTCCTGCAGACGGATCGAGAGGAAGCCGGGGTTCACCACGACGTTGAGCACGACGAGGGCGAGCAGGGCCAGGACCGGCCACACGAGAGAGCTGCGGAGCAGCGTGCGCACGTCAGGCACGGGTCGCTCCCTTCGGGTCGGCGGGGCCGTGTGCGGGCTGGTCGGACACGTGCTTGCCCTCCTGCACCGCGGTGTCGGGACCGCGGTCGGTGACCACCTCGAGCGAGACCGCCGACTCACCGCCTCCGGCGATCGTGTGCAGCACGTCGGACACCTCGAGGTCGATGTTGACCTGCTCGTCGATCTTGCGGCGGTCGCGCATGACGACCACCCGGTCGGAGAGGCGCAGCACCTCCTCCAGCTCGGCGGAGATGAAGACGACGGCCATGCCCTCACGCGCCAGCTCGGCGACGAGCTGCTGGATCTGCGCCTTGGCGCCCACGTCGATGCCGCGGGTGGGCTCGTCGAGCACCAGCAGCCGTGGCTCGGTGATGAGCCAGCGGGCCAGCAGCACCTTCTGCTGGTTGCCGCCGCTGAGGTTGCGCATGAGGGCGTTCGGGTCGGCCGGGCGGATGTCGAGCGTCTCGATGTAGCGCTGGACCAGCTCGTCCCTCGTCCCCTGCGGCACCCGGCGCAGCCAGCCGCGGGAGGCCTGCAGCGCGAGGATCATGTTGTCGGCGACGGTGAGGTCGCCCACGACGCCCTCGGCGCGACGGTCCTCGCTGGAGAAGGCGACGCCCGCCCCGATCGCGTGCCGGGGGGTGCGCCACGAACGGGTGCGCCCTCCCACCTGCACCTCGCCCTCGTCGGCGACGTCGGCACCGAACAGCAGCCGCGCCAGCTCGGTACGTCCCGACCCGAGCAGGCCGGCGACGCCGACGACCTCGCCGGCGTGCAGCTCGAGGTCCGTGGCCTGCAGCTCGCCCTTGCGTCCGAGCCCCAGCACCTTCAGCACGGGCTCGGCGGCAGGCGCAGCGGGGTCGGCCGGCTCGCGGTCGAGGCGCTCGAGCACCTCGAGCTCACGGCCGATCATCTCCTGCACGAGCTCGAGCTGGGTGAGCGCGGCGGTGCGGTGCTCGGCGATGAACCGTCCGTTGCGCAGCACCGTCATGCGGTCGGACAGCTCGAAGACCTGGTCGAGGAAGTGTGAGACGAACAGGATGGCGACGCCCTGGTCACGCAGCGTGCGCACGACGTCGAAGAGCACCCGGACCTCGTCGGCGTCGAGGCTCGAGGTGGGCTCGTCGAGCACCAGCACCTTGGCCTCGACGTCGACCGCGCGCGCGATCGCCACCAGCTGCTGCACGGCGATGGGATGGCGACCGAGGGTCGATGCGGGGTCGACGTCGAGACCGAGCCGACGCAGCACCTCGCCGGCGTGCCGGTTCATGGCGCGGGTGTCGATGCGGCCCAGCCGACGCGGCTCGCGGCCGAGGAGCATGTTCTCGGCGACCGTCAGGTTCGTGCAGAGGTTGACCTCCTGGTACACCGTGCTGATGCCCGCGGCCTGGCTCTCGGTCGGTCCCGAGAAGCGGTGCTCGGTGCCCCCGACGCGGATCGAGCCGGCGTCGATGGAGTACACGCCCGTGAGCGCCTTGATCAGCGTGGACTTGCCGGCGCCGTTCTCGCCCATGAGGGCGTGCACCTCACCGGGATACAGACGCAGGCCCACGCCGTCGAGGGCCTTGACCCCCGGGAAGCCGATCTCGATGCCGGTCATCACGACCACGGGGTCGACGTCGGGCGTGGCGCCGGGGGCGGGGGCGGCCGCTCTTGCGGCGGTGCCTGCACTCATGTCACTCCTCGGGACAAGGGGGATCGGCCGGGCGGGGTCGATCGGATGGCGGGTCGACCGGTCGGCCGGGTGGGGCGACTCGGGGCGGGGGTCGTGGCAGCGACCCCCGCGCCCGGGTCGGGTCGTTCAGGCGGTCAGTACTGGCGGTCGGCCAGCACGTCCTTCGCCTGCTCGGGGGTGAAGGTCCCCTCCTCGGTGACGACCCGCTTCGGGACCTCGTCACCGGCGACGACCTTCTTCGCGAGGTCCATCAGCTGCGGGCCGAGCAGCGGGTTGCACTCGACGATGAAGTTGATCTTGCCCTCGCTGAGCGCGGTCATCCCGTCCTTCACGGCGTCGACCGTGATGATCTTGATGTCCTCGCCCGGCTTCTTGCCGGCCGCCTCGATGGCCTCGATGGCGCCGAGGCCCATGTCGTCGTTGTGCGCGTAGACGACGTCGATGTCGTCGTTGGACTGCAGGAAGGCCTCCATGACCTTCTTGCCGCCGTCACGCGTGAAGTCGCCCGTCTGCGAGGCCACGATCTTGATGGCGTCGTCGGAGGACGTGACGTCCTCGAAGCCGGCCTTGCGGTCGATGGCCGGTGCGGCGCCGGTGGTGCCCTGGAGCTCGACGACGTTGATGTCGCCGTTGCCGTCGACGTCGGCGTCCTCGGCGTTGTCGACCAGCCACTGGCCGGCCTTCTCGCCCTCCTCTACGAAGTCGGAGCCGAGGAACGTGGCGTAGAGCGACTCGTCCTCGGAGTCGACCGCGCGGTCGGTGAGGATCACGGGGATCTTGGCGCGCTTGGCCTCCTGCAGGACCGCGTCCCAGCCGGTCTCGACGACCGGGCTGAAGGCGATCACGTCGACCTTCTGCTGGATGTAGGAGCGGATCGCCTTGATCTGGTTCTCCTGCTTCTGCTGTGCATCGGAGAACTTGAGGTCGACCCCCTCGGCCTTGGCGGTCTCCTGGACGGACTTCGTGTTGGCGGTGCGCCAGCCGCTCTCGGCGCCGACCTGGGCGAAGCCCATCGTGATCGCGTCGCTCCCGCCGTCGGATCCGCCGCTGTCGGAGCTGCTGCCGCACGCCGTCATGCCTCCCAGCAGGGCGAGCCCTGCCGTCACGGTGATGACCTTCTTCAACATTGCACTACCTCCATGTGGGTCGGCGCCCTTCCGGGCGCCAGGGGGGTCGTGTGGCGGGCGGACAACCGATCACACTCCGATGCCAGATCACGTGACCTGCATCACTGCTTGCCCGATTGTTAACGCTCACAACCCATAGGGTCAAGGGTTTCGCCAAAGAATTGTGAGCGCTCACAACGTGACCGGCCCCGTGCGACCATGGAGCGTGACCCACGACCCACGCCGAACCAGCTGGTCGGGCACGGTGCCCTACCACTTCGCCCGCGAGCACCGTCCCCACGACCTCGACGCACTGCGCGAGCTCGTGGCCGGTTCCACGCGCCTGCGGCCCGTCGGGACCGCCCACACCTTCAACGACCTGCCCGACGCCGCCGCGGGTGCCGAGGTCGCTGCCGTGAGCGTCGCGGCCTTCGACGAGCTGCAGGTCGGTGACGACCGCACGTGGGTCCGGGTCGGGGCGGGCCTGACCCACGCGCAGCTCGCGGTCGCGCTCGAGCCGCACGGCCTGGCGCTCGAGAACCTCGCCTCCCTGCCGCACCTGAACGTCGCCGGAGCAGTGTCCACCGCCACCCACGGGTCCGGCGTCCGCACGGGCAACCTCGCGACCCAGGTGCGCGCCGTCGAGCTGGTGCTGGCCTCGGGCGACGTCGTCACGGTGCGTCGCGGCGAGCCCGACTTCGACGGCACGGTCGTCGGTCTCGGCGCGCTGGGCGTCGTGACCTCGCTCGAGCTCGACGTCGTGCCGGCCGTCGACCACCGTCAGGTGGTGCTGCTCGACGGCGACCCCGAGACGCTTCCGGACCGGCTCGCGTCCGTCCTGGCGCTCGGCCGCAGCGTCAGCGTCTTCACGCTGTGGGACGGCTCGCCCGACCGCGTGTGGGTCAAGTCCCGTGACGGCGACCCCGAGCTCGACCTGGCGACGACGGGCCTCGCGCCCATGACCGGCGAGCAGCACCCGATCCCCGGCCTCGACCCCGTGCACTGCACCGCCCAGCAGGGCGTCCCCGGACCGTGGGTGGAACGGCTCCCGCACTTCCGCCCCGGCTTCCTGCCCAGCGTGGGCGACGAGGTGCAGTCCGAGTTCCACGTCCCGTTCGAGCACGCGGCCGACGCGGCCCGCGCCGTGCGCGCCGTGGGCGAGCACCTCGCCGTCGCGCTGCAGGTCGCCGAGATCCGTGCCGTGGCCGCCGACACCCTGTGGCTCAGTCCGCAGTTCGGGCAGACCACCTGCTCGTTCCACTTCACGTGGGTCGGCGACACCGTCCTGGCCGACGCCGCGGCGCGCGTGGTGGAGGAGGCGCTCGCCCCCTTCGCACCCCGACCGCACTGGGGCAAGCACTTCACCCTCGACGTCCGCCGGGCCTACCCCCGCCTCGACGACTTCCGCGCCCTGCGCGACCGTCTCGACCCCGACCGCACCTTCGTCAACCCCTGGCTCGAGCGCGTGCTGCTCGACGGTTGACCCGTCCCCCCGAATCGGGCGGCGAAGGTGGATCGCCGGGGCACTAGGCTCGACGCATGCACGTCCACGTCGCCGACCACCCGCTCGTCTCCCACAAGCTCACGGTGCTGCGCGACGCGTCCACCGACTCCCCCACGTTCCGACGGCTCGCCGACGAGCTGGTGACGCTGCTCGCCTACGAGGCCACGCGCGACGTGCGGGTCGAGACGGTCGCCGTGACGACCCCCGTGGCCGAGGCCCAGGGCGTACGCCTGGCCGATCCGCGTCCGCTCGTCGTCCCGATCCTGCGCGCGGGCCTGGGCATGCTCGAGGGCATGCAGCGCCTGCTGCCCACCGCCGAGGTCGGCTTCCTCGGCATGGTGCGCAACGAGGAGACCCTCGAGGCCGACACCTACGCCGAGCGCCTGCCCGACGACCTGTCCGGCCGCCAGTGCTACGTGCTCGACCCGATGCTCGCGACGGGCGGCAGCCTGGCGGCTGCCATCCAGTTCCTCGTCGACCGCGGCGCCGACCACATCACGGCCGTGTGCCTGCTGGCCGCTCCCGAGGGCGTCGCGCGCATCGAGCGCGAGATGGAGGAGATCGGCGTGCCGGTGAACCTCGTGGTCGCAGGCCTCGACGAGCGGCTCGACGAGAACGGCTACATCGTCCCCGGTCTCGGTGACGCCGGCGACCGGCTGTACGGCGTCGCGGACTGACCCCGGCACCCACGCTGCGGTCCACCGGTTCCTCCGGCAGGCTGTTCTGGTGCACGAGGATCCGGTCGACGTCCCCACAGGACGGTCGACGTCCCCGCAGGACGACGGTCCGCACCCCCACCGCTGGCGCATCCTCGCCGTCACCCTCGTGGTCGGCTTCATGTCGCTGCTCGACGTCACCATCGTCAACGTCGCGATCCCGTCGATCCAGGAGGGTCTCGACACCACGCCGGGCACCGTGCAGTGGGTGGTGTCCGGGTACGCGCTGACCTTCGGCCTGACCCTCGTCGCCGGCGGACGGCTCGGCGACGCCTACGGCCGACGTCGACTGATGCTCATCGGGCTGGCCGGCTTCGTGGCCTCGAGCGCGGCGGCAGGTCTCGCGCCCACGGCCGAGCTGGTGGTCGTGGCGCGACTGCTCCAGGGTGCGTCGGCAGGGTTCCTCACCCCGCAGAGCTCCGGGCTGATCCAGCAGCTCTTCTCCGGCGCCGAGCGCGGACGGGCGTTCGGGTACTTCGGCCTCACCGTCTCGATCGCCTCGGCCACGGGGCCCCTGCTCGGCGGGCTGGTGATCGGGCTGGTCGGGGAGGACCTCGGGTGGCGACTCCTGTTCCTCGTCAACGTGCCGATCGGGCTCGTCGCCGCGATCGCCGTGGCCCGCATGGTGCCCGGGCGCCAGTCCGACGGCGGACCGGGACGCATCGACGTCCCGGGCGCCGTCCTGCTCGGCCTCTCGGTGCTGTGCCTGCTGTACCCGCTGGTGAGCCTGGAGTCCGGCGCGCGGTGGCCGCTCGTGCTGCTGGTGGGCGTGCCGCTCTTCGGCTGGGCCTTCGCCGCCTGGGAGCACCGGCTCAAGCGGCGCGGTCACGAGCCACTGCTCGACCTCGACCTGCTGCGTCGGCTTCCCGGCTTCGGCAACGGGATGCTCGTGGGCACCGTGTACTTCACCGGCTTCACGGGCGTGTTCCTCGTGGCGTCGGTGTGGCTGCAGGGCTCCCGCGACGTCAGCGCCCTGCACGCCGGGCTGCTGCTGACGCCCTTCGCGCTCGGGTCGGCCATCACGTCGCCCCTGGCGGGCCGCCTGGTGAGCACGGTCGGACGATCGCTCACCGTCGGCGCCCTGGGCGTCATGATGGTCGGCGTGCTGGGCGCCGCGCTGGTGGCTCCCGGTCGGCCGACCGAAGACCTGTGGTGGGCGCTCGCCCCGTTCCTGCTGCTGGCCGGCCTCGGCGGCGGCGCCGTCGTGTCGCCGAACATCACCCTCACGCTGCAGGAGGTACCGCCCCGCATGGGCGGTGCGGCCGGTGGCGCGCTGCAGACCGGCCAGCGCATCGGCTCGTCGCTCGGCGCCGCCCTGCTGGCCACCACCTACCAGGTGGTGGCGGGCGGGTCCGGCGGCGACACCGGCATCCGCGTGGCCCTCTTCGTGGCGCTGGCCGTCCTCGCCCTCGCTCTCGCGGCGTCGGTGATGGCGCTACGGTCCTCGCGGCGTCTCGCGGCCGCCTGAGCGCCGCCGTCCAGCGTCAGGCCGCGTGCTTGCAGGTGCTGCAGGAGCAGTCGGCACACACGCAGTTGGCGCAGCTGTCGGAGCAGTGCGCGCAGGAGCAGACGTTGTGGTTGCAGGTCTCGCACGTGCAGTCGTCGCACACGCAGGTCGCGCAGCTGTCCGAGCAGTGCGCGCACGAGCAGGTGGCGCACTCGTCGTAGTGACCCGCGTGCTCACGGTGCACGTGGCCGTCGTGCAGGTAGTCGACGTGGTCCTCGTGCACCACGGCGTCGTGACCGCAGCCCGGTCCGTGGGTGTGGTCGTGCTTCTCGGCCTCGCGGTGGTCGATGACGGTCATGGGTGGTTCTCCTGGGTGTGGTGGAAGGCGTCGAGCAGCACGTGGGCCACGTGCTCGTCGGTGAGGGAGTAGACGACCTCGCGGCCGCGTCGCTCGCCGGAGACGAGGTGGGCGGTGCGCAGGATCCTCAGGTGCTGGGAGACGAGCGGCTGCGACCGACCCGTCCACTCGACGAGCTGACCGACCGTCTGCTCCCCCTCGCAGAGCCGGTGCACGAGGGCGGCGCGCAACGGCGTCGACATGGCGTCGAAGAGTCCAGCGACGGCGTCGTACGCCGCCACGTCACCGCGCTCAGGCATCGGACCCACTCATGCGGACATCCTCATATGGCAATACCTGCATGTCAACCCGGTAACGAGACCCACCCGCAGGCACGGGTGGGTTCCGATCAGAGAGCGCGCAGGATGTCCTCGACGCGATCCTTCGCGTCACCGAACAGCATCTGCGAGTTCTCGCGGAAGAACAGCGGGTTCTGCACGCCGGCGTAGCCCGCAGCCATCGACCGCTTGAACACGACGACGTTCCGCGCCTCCCACACCCGCAGTACCGGCATGCCGGCGATCGGGCTCGTCGGGTCCTCCGCGGCGGCCGGGTTGACGGTGTCGTTGGCACCGATCACGAGCACCACGTCGACGTCGGCGAGGTCGTCGTTGACCTCGTCCATCTCGAGCACGATGTCGTAGGGAACCTTGGCCTCCGCCAGCAGCACGTTCATGTGGCCGGGCAGGCGGCCCGCCACCGGGTGGATGCCGAACTTCACGTCGACGCCGCGCTCGCGCAGCTTGCGGGTCAGGTCGGCCACGGGGTACTGCGCCTGGGCCACCGCCATGCCGTAGCCCGGCGTGATGACGACGCTCGACGCGTCCTTGAGCATCTCGGCCACGCCGTCGGCGTCGATCTCGCGATGCTCGCCGTAGTCCGTGGCGTCGCCGGCGGATGCCTCGATGCCGAAGCCGCCGGCGATCACGGAGATGAACGAGCGATTCATCGCCTGGCACATGATGTAGCTGAGGTAGGCGCCGGACGACCCGACGAGGGCGCCGGTGACGATCAGCAGGTTGTTGCTCAGCAGGAAGCCGGCGGCGGCCGCGGCCCAGCCCGAGTAGCTGTTGAGCATCGACACGACGACCGGCATGTCGCCGCCACCGATGGACGCCACGAGGTGCCAGCCGAGCGCGAGCGCCAGGGCGGTGACCAGGACGAGCAGCCAGATGTTCGGGTTCGCGACGAACACGACCGTCAGCACGAAGAACAGCACGAGCGCGCCGAGGTTGAGGTAGTTCTTGCCCGGCAGGACGAGGGGCGCGGACTTGATGCGGGCGCTCAGCTTGAGGAACGCGACGATCGAGCCGGTGAACGTGACCGCACCGATGAAGACGCCGACGAAGACCTCGCCCGAGTGGATCCGCTCCAGCGACTCGAGCGGGTACTCGGGGTGCTCGAGGTAGCCGTTCCAGCCCACCAGCACGGCGGCCAGACCGACGAAGGAGTGCAGCAGCGCGATGAGCTCGGGCATGCCGGTCATCTCGACGACGCGAGCCCGCCAGAGACCGATCGCAGCACCGATGGCCACGGCACCGACGAGCAGGACGATGCCCACGGTCTCGGCGTCCTCGACGGCCAGGATGATCGTGGCCACGAGCGCGATGGCCATGCCGGCGATGCCGTAGGCCACGCCCGACGACGCGGTCTCGTGCTTGCTGAGCCCCGCGAGGCTCAGGATGAACAGCAGGGCGGCGACGATGTACGCCGCGGTGGCGATGCTCTCAGCGGTCACAGCGATCAGCCCTTCGAGAACATGCCGAGCATGCGTCGGGTCACGGCGAAGCCGCCGAAGATGTTGATGGACGCGAGCAGCACCGCCACGAACGCGAGCAGGCGGATTGCCCACTCGTTGTCGGCACCCTCACCGACGCCGATCTGCAGCAGGGCACCGACGACGATGATGCCGCTGATGGCGTTCGTGACGCTCATCAGCGGGGTGTGCAGCGCGTGGTGGACCTTGCCGATGACGTAGTAGCCGATGACGATCGACAGCGTGAGCACGAAGAAGTGCTCGGGCAACGGCGGCGGAGCGAACGCGTTGATGAGGAAGAGCACGGCGACGCCCGCGGCGATGAGCAGGTACTTGCCGCGCTGCGTCAGGCCGGGCCTCGGGGCGGGCGCCTCCTTGACGGCCGGCATCTCGGCGGTCGGAGCCGGGGCGGCGGACACCTGGACCGGCGGCGGGGGCCAGAGCACGTCGCCCTCGTGCACCACCGTCACGCCGCGCTGCACGACGTCGTCGTGGTCGAGGACCAGCTGACCGTCCTTGCCGGGCGTGAGCAGCGTCAGCAGGTTGACGAGGTTCTGGCCGTACAGCTGCGAGGCCTGCGTCGGCAGGCGACCGGGCAGGTCGGTGTAGCCGAGGATCGTCACGCCGTTCGCGGTCACGACCTTCTCACCCGCCACGGACCCGGCCACGTTGCCGCCCTGCGCCGCAGCCATGTCGACGACGACGCTGCCCGGCTTCATCGCGGCCACGTCGGCCTCGGTGAGCAGCCGCGGCGCCTGGCGCCCGGGGATGAGGGCCGTGGTGATGACGATGTCGACGTCGGCGGCCTGCTCGGAGTAGATCTCCGCGGCGCGTCGGTCGTACTCCTCGCTGGTGGCCTTGGCGTAGCCGTCGGTGGACTTCTCGACCTCCACGTCGACGGCCAGGTACTCGCCGCCGATGGACTTGACCTGGTCGGCCACCTCGGGGCGGGGGTCGGTGGCGCGCACGATGGCGCCGAGGCTGGATGCAGCACCGATGGCGGCGAGCCCGGCCACACCGGCACCGGCCACGAGGACCTTGGCGGGCGGGACCTTGCCGGCAGCCGTGACCTGGCCGGTGAAGAAGCGGCCGAACTCGTGCGCGGCCTCGACGACGGCGCGGTAGCCGGCGATGTTGGCCATGGACGAGAGCACGTCCATCGACTGGGCGCGCGAGATGCGCGGCACGGCGTCCATCGCGAGCACGGTGAGCGGACGAGCGGCGAGGGCCTCGAGCAGCTCCGGGCTCGTCGCGGGCGCGATGAGGCTGACGAGCGTGGCGTGGTCGTTCAGCCGCGCGATCTCGTCGGTCGTCGGAGCGTTGACCTTGAGCACGACGTCGGCGGACCAGGCGTCGGCTCCGGGCACGACCGAGGCACCGGCCTCGGCGAAGGCCGCGTCGGCGAAGGCCGCGCGGGCACCCGCGCCGGACTCCACGAGCACCTCGTAGCCGAGCTTCTCCAGACGTACGACCGTCGCGGGAGTCGCGGCCACCCGGGTCTCCCCTGGGCGCGACTCGGCGACCACTCCGATCCTCATTCCGCGGACACTAGCGGAGGGCCTCGGGGGCGACCACCTCATGAGACGCGTGTCTCAGGGAGCGGATCCGCGCGACGAGCGGCAGGTGGCGCGGGACGAGTGGTCGCATCCGGACCCTGCTCAGCAGCCTGCGAGCACCTCCCGGAGCGCAGTCTTCTCGGCGGAGTCGACGGCCAGGCCCCAACGGTGCTTGACCGCGATCCAGTCCGACACGTAGGTGCAGCGGTACGACGTCGCGGGCGGCATCCAGGAGTCGGGGTCCTGGTCGCTCTTGGACCGGTTCGACGACGCGGAGACGGCGATGAGGCTGCGCCCGTCCCCCAGGTCGTTGGCGAAGTCCTCGCGCTTCGTCGCGCTCCAGCCCGAGGCGCCCGAGATCCACGCCTCCTTGAGCGGGACCATGTGGTCGATGTCCATGCCGCCCGCGTCGGTGAAGCGCACCCCGTCGTAGGCCGACGTCCACGACCCGCTGGTGATGGTGCACGTGCCGGTGTGGCCGGTCGACGTCGAGGACTCGTCCTTCAGCACCTCGGCCCGCGTGGTGCAGCCGTCGCCGTCGGCGTCGATCCAGTGCCGGAAGGCGTCACGGTCGTACGTGGTCCCGCCGGCCTCCGACCGGACGGTCAGCTCGGCCAGCTGGGTCTCCGGCGAGGCCGACGCGGCCGGGGCCACGAGCACGGTCGCCACGAGTGTGGTGGCGAGCGCGACGAGAAGCGTGCGAAGCCGGCGTCGTGGCCGCCGCGGTGGCACGAGGTCGGACGAGTGGTGAGCAGGCGCGATGACAGGCACCGACATGGTGGGACTCCCCCCGAAGTCACTGGTCAGGTCGAGAGGACCGTAGGCACGGCAACCGCCCGAGGGGAAGGGATCGACGCCGTCGTTCACCAGAACGTCATGCCCCCGGAGTTCGACGCGTCCTGACGATCCACCGACGACGGACCGTCGCCAGCGCGTCAGGACGCGGGTCGCACGGTCCACCGCGCAACTATTCGTGATCCTGACTACTTGACTTCACAAACTACTCGAATCTACGGTCGAAGCATGAGCGAACCGTCGGAGGCCGAGTGGCTGCGCGGGGCCCTGCCCTTCCTGGCCCTCCTCACGCTGCGCGACGGCGCGCTGCACGGCTACGCGATCGCGCAACGACTCGAGGAGCTGAGCCTGTTCGGGCTCAAGGTCGGCACGCTCTACCCCGTGCTCAACCGGCTGGAGTCGCAGGACCTGGTGCGAGCCGAGTGGGTCGCGGGCGACGGCGGCCCCGGCCGCAAGCAGTACGCGCTCACCGACGCCGGCCGTACTCGCCTCGACTCCATGAGCGACGCGTGGGGCGACTTCGCCTCCCGGATGGCCGCCGCGATCGCCCCCACGACCACGAGGAGCACCCGATGAGCGCCACCGAGCTGACCTGGCCGCAGAAGCAGGACGGCGACTGGGCCGACACCTTCACCTGGCACGCAGCCTGGGCCACGGCCGCCCGCAAGGACGACATCCGAGGCTGGCTCGACGTCGTGCACGAGGCCGTCGTCGACTCCGGCGGCACGGCCGAGGAGCTCTTCGGCCCGGCGCGCGACGCGGCGGAGACCTTCGCCCAGGACCTCCCCCCGGAGCAGCGTGCGGCCGGCGACCTCGACGAGGGCACGTGGTCCGACCTCCCACGCACGCTTCTGGCGATGGCGGGGTGGTTCCTGATGGCGCTCGGCATCGCCAGGCTCGTGAGCGAGGGCTGGAGCACCGACCTCACCGCCCCCGGGGCCGCGGTCTTCGCGGCGCTGGTCCTCGGCGCGGGAGGGCTGGGCACGGCCGGCCTGGCCTGGCGGTCGGGACGACCGGTCGCCACCGGCGCGTGGGTGCTCGCCAGCCTCGCGCTCGTCGTCGTGGCGGTCTACGCGGCGATGGAGCTCCTGGACCGGGAGCGGAGCCTCGGCTCGGTGCCGACCCTGACGCTCCCGGCGATCGGCGCTGTCCTGCTCGTGGTCTGGTGGAGGCTGCCCGAGCGCAAGCCCGCGATCGACGACAGCTCCCGCACCTGGCCCGCCGAGCGCTGGTTCACCCGCATGGAGTGGCTGCTGCGCGGACGTCACAAGATGCCGCGCGAGACGGCCCGTCGACTCACGGCCGAGACGCGCGCCCACGCGGAGGAGACCGGCGAGCACCCGTTCGAGTCGTTCGGTCCGCCGCAGGTGCACGCGCTCGCCCTGGCCGAGGCCGACCTCCGCACGGTGGTCTACCGCGACCGGTCCGAGCGTCGCTGGCACCTGCTGTTCGCGATCTTCGCGGCCGCGGTCGTGGTGACCAACGTCGTCAGCGGCAACGTCGACTGGTCGACCTGGGTGTTCGTCGGGGCGGGCCTCCTGTCGCTGGGTCTCGCGCTGCACCGGAGGCCGAGCCCCGCGCACTGACGTCCGGACATGACGGCGGGCAGGACCCGAGAGTCCTGCCCGCCGTCATGCTCCCAACCGGGAGGTCAGTTGCCGTCGTCACCCGAGGTGGTGTTGACGGTGATCTTGGCGATGCCCACGAGCAGCTCGGGGGTGACCGCGTCGGTGTCGAACGTCTGGTTCAGCAGGTCGGCGGCGACCGGGCTGATGAGCACCTGGGTGCCCTCGAGGATCGCCGTGTCGCCCTCGGACTGCAGCGGCTTCAGCGTGCTGCCGTTCAGCGTGAAGATGTAGGCGCTGGTCACGGCGGTCTCGCCGTTGACCGCCACGTCGCCGTAGACGCGCGAGGCGCCCGGGTCGACGTTCAGGTTCGTGATCTCGACCTCGGTGTCGCCGGCGGTCAGCGAGAAGCCCGAGCCCTCGTGCTGGATCTGGCCGATCACGTAGGGCGAGACCTCGCCCGGCGTGAAGACCTCGACGTTGCCGCCGGTGATCGGGAAGACGAGCGAGCCGTCCTCGAGCGCGCCGTCGCCGACGGTGCCCGGGGTGAGTCCGAGGGACTCGAGGGCGTCGGTGAAGCCGGTGTCGAGCGCGACGGCGGTGTCCTCACCGGTCAGCGCGGTGATCGAGGCGACGGCCTTCGGAGGCGTCGAGCTCGAGGAGCTGCTGTCCGACGAGGAGCCGGAGTCCGAGCCCGAGCTGCAGGCGGCGAGGGGGAGTGCGGCGACGGCCACGACGGCCAGGCTCGCGAAGAACTTCTTGGTGGGGTGCAGGGTGCTCATTGGAGCCACGTCCTTGATGGGGGGCACCCGCCATGTCTTGGCGGGTGGAAGTACCCCTAGTTCGCCACCATGTCGATCACGTATTGGTGTGGTGACCCGCGACACCCCGTCCAGGACGGCTCAGTAGTACCAGGGGAACTCCGACCAGTCGGGGTCGCGCTTCTCGAGGAACTGGTCGCGGCCCTCCTGCGCCTCGTCGGTCATGTAGGCCAGGCGGGTGGTCTCGCCCATGAGCACCTGCTGGCCGACGAGTCCGTCGTCGATCATGTTGAAGGAGTACTTGAGCATGCGCTGCGCGGTGGGGCTCTTGCCGTTGATCATGCGGCCCCACTCCAGCGCCGTGGCCTCGAGCTCGGCGTGCGGGACCGCGCGGTTGACGGTGCCCATCCGGACGCCGTCCTCGGCGGAGTACTCCTCGGCCAGGAAGAAGATCTCGCGGGCGAACTTCTGACCCACCTGGCGGGCGAGGTAGGCCGAGCCGAAGCCACCGTCGAAGCTGCCGACGTCGGCGTCGGTCTGCTTGAAGCGGGCGTGCTCGGCGCTCGCGATGGTGAGGTCGGAGACGACGTGCAGGCTGTGACCGCCGCCGGCCGCCCAGCCCGGCACGACGCAGACGACGACCTTCGGCATGAAGCGGATGAGCCGCTGCACCTCGAGGATGTGCAGGCGGGCCAGCCGCGCCTTGTCCACCGGGCTGGGCTCCTCGGCCCCGGTGTCCGACCCCGACGCCGACCCGTCCTCGTACTGGTAGCCGAACCGGCCGCGGATGCGCTGGTCGCCGCCGGTGCAGAAGGATCGCTTGCCGTTCTTCTCGCTCGGGCCGTTGCCGGTGAGCAGCACGCAGCCGACGTCGGCCGACGTGCGCGCGTGGTCGAGGACCTGCAGCAGCTCGTCGACGGTGTGCGGGCGGAACGCGTTGAGCACGTCGGGGCGGTCGAAGGCCACCCGGACGGTGCCGTGGTCGACGGCGCGGTGGTAGGTGACGTCGGTCAGGTGCTCGAAGCCGGCCACCTCGTTCCACGCGGAGGGGTCGAAGGTCTCGGACACGCCGGGCAGTGCACTCATGGCGCGACCGTATCGTTGACACGATGAGTAACCAACTGGTTACCTATTGCGTATGGACGTCTACGCCGCGCTCGCCGATCCGGTCCGGCGAGCCCTACTGGCCCGGCTCGCCGAGGGTCCACGACGGGTCGCCGACCTCGCGGCCGAGCACCCGGTGTCCAGACCGGCCGTCAGCAAGCACCTGCGTCTGCTGTCCGAGGCCGGACTCGTCACCGCCGACGAGCACGGCCGTGAACGGCACTACCGCCTGCACACCGAGCCCCTCGACGAGGTGCGGCGCTTCGTCGACGCCCTCACGCCTCGACCGCCGGTGCCCGAGCAGGCGCTCGATGCCCTGGCCACCGAGGTCGCCCGCACCCGACGCGAACGTCGCGACCCCGCCACCGACCGTCCCACCACCCGCACCCACGAGGAGTCGGCATGACCACACCCACCCCCACTGGTCGCCACGAGCGACGCGGCACCGACGACCACCTCGTGTGGGAACGGACCTTCCGCGCCCCGCTCGACGACGTCTGGGCGTCGGTCACCGAGTCCGACCGCCTGGCCCGCTGGTTCGGCACCTGGACCGGCGACCCGTCCGACGGCTTCGTGACGGTCCAGATGAACGCCGAGGGCGACGCCGCCGAGCCGTCCCGCTTCGAGATCCGCGCGTGCGACGCCCCGACCCACCTCGCCGTCGACGTCGTGGACGAGGGCGGGGCCTGGTACCTCGACCTCGAGCTGCGGGAGTCCGACGGCACCACGACGCTCCGCTTCGCCCAGCGGATCCACGACGTCTCGATCGTCGAGCACACCGGCCCCGGCTGGGAGTGGTACCTCGACCGGCTCGTGACCTCGGCGTCCGGAGCGGACCCCGACGACCTGGACTTCGACGCCTACCTCGCCGCCACGCACGACCACTACCGCGCACTCCAGGACACGCTCACCCCCGACCGACCCCGGTGACTCCCACGTCGCACGATGCGTCACACCTGCGTGACGAACTCAGATACCGTCGGTATGTTGACCGCATGGCACTCTTCGCCCGCAAGGGCTTCTCCGGCAAGGTCCTGGTCGTCACCGGCGCGGCGCGCGGCATCGGCGCCGGAGTCGCGCGGGCCTACGTCGCGAAGGGCGGCCGCGTCGCGCTGCTGGGCCTGGAGCCCGAGCTGCTCGAGGCGCTCGCCACCGAGCTGGGTCCTGCGGCGGCCTGGTGGGAGGCCGACGCCCGCGACGGCCGCGCCATGACCGCCGCCATCGATGCCGCTGCCGCCCACTTCGGCCGCATCGACCACGTGCTCGCCAACGCCGGGATCGCCTCGTACGGCACGGTCCGCCAGATCGACGAGGACTCCTTCGAGCGGGTCATCGACATCAACGTCAACGGTGTCTACCGCACCCTGCACGCGTCGATCCCGCACCTGGAGAAGACCAGGGGCTACGCGCTCGTCGTCGCCTCCCTCGCCTCCTTCACCAACCTGGCCGGCCTCGCGTCGTACAACGCCAGCAAGGCCGGCGCCGAGTCGCTGGCGCTCGTCGCCCGCCAGGAGGTCGCGCACCTCGGCGTCAAGGTCGGCGTCGCCCACCCGTCGTGGATCGACACCGACATCGTCCGCGGCGCCGAGGCCGACCTGCCGACGTTCAAGGTCATCCGCGGCAAGCTCCCGTTCCCGGCGAACGCCACCACCACGCTGGCCGAGTGCGTCGACGCGATCGTCGCGGGACTCGCCAAGCGGAAGACCCGCGTCTACGTGCGCCGCGGCGTCGTCGTGGCCAACTGGACCAAGCCGCTCGTGAACTCCCCGATCGGCTGGGCCGTCATGCGCCCGCAGCTGAAGAAGCACGTGCCCGACCTCGAGCGCGAGGTCGCGGCGCTGGGCCGCTTCCAGCACGCCCACGTCCCCTTGACCGACCCCAAGAAGCCGGTGGTCCAGGAGCCCGAGGGCCCCTGACAGCCCGTCCGGCCCAGCCGCGTCAGGCCTGGACGGACCCGGCGAGGCTCACCATGTGGCCCAGCCGGGCCAGCTCGGAGGCCAGGAACTCCGGTCCGCCGTGGCGTCCGACCACGACGACGAACACCTGACCGCTGCGGTCCTTCGCCTGGGTGCCGGCGAGCAACGTCGACGACCAGGCGTCCACGGAGTCGAGCGCACGCGAGCTGCGGATCGAGAGCCACGACGCCGCGTCAGGCACCAGCTTCGGCGCCGAGGGCGAGGCACTGAGCACGGCCGGCTCCCCGTCGACCCGGTGCACCGCCATGGCCCAGTCGGTGCGGAAGGTGGCCGGCACGACCTCCACGAGCCGTTCGATCGCGTGCGCGGGCTCGGCGGTGAACGCCTCGACGGCCTCGAGGTCCATGCTGAGGTTCGCGCCGGCGTTGTAGCGGCTGATCCAGTGGACCCGCACGCCCTCGAGCTCGTGGCAGGCCGTGATGAGCGCGTCGGCCATGACCTGGGGCGGCAGCTCGAGGAGCACGTCGTCCACGGCCTTGCCGTCGGAGCGGTGCTCCACGATCTCGATGGCCTCGATGTCGGCACCTGCACCACCGAGCGCCGACGCCATCGCGCCCAGGGAGCCCGGTACGTCGGGCAGCTCCACGCGCAGCAGGTAGGCCATGGGCACATCTCACCACGCCGGTGTTTCTTTTGCGTTGCGCCGCTACTCTGGCCGCCGTGAACGCCGCCAGCCGCACCGATGCCCCCTCCCCCGACGGCACCCACCCGGCCTGGGTCCGACCGACCTTCCGCGCGCTCGCGTTCGCCGAGGCCGTGTCGTGGGCCGTCCTGCTCGTCACGATGTTCTTCAAGTGGGTGGTCCAGGACGACCCGCACAGCGGCATCGAGGGTGGCGTCCCGATCTCCGGCCCCATCCACGGCGCCTTCTTCGTGGCCTACTGCGCGTCCGCCCTCGTCGCCTGGCGCACCTTCGGCTGGAATTTCAAGACGCTCGTCCTCGCGCTGCTCGCCGCGATCCCGCCGTTCTTCACGGTCGTGTTCGAGGTGCTGGCCGACCGACGCGGGCTCCTCGGCCGCCCGGCACGAGTCGACTCCCGGACCACGTCCGCCCCCACGCCTCAGGCCTGATCCAGGCCCCGCCGGGCCTGCTTCCGCTCGTACATCCGCGCGTCGGCCCGGGCCAGCAGCGCCGCCGGGTCGTCGTCGGCCCGCGCCTCGGCCACCCCGACGGACCAGGAGGCCGGCGCTCCCTCGGCGAGCCGTCGGGCCACGACGTCACCCACCCCGTGATCCGCGCCCGGCAGCACCACGAGGAACTCGTCACCACCGAGCCGGCCCACCTCGTCGCCGGGTCGGAGCCCTGAGCGCAGGTGGTCGACGATCGCCCGCAGCATCGCGTCGCCGGCCGGGTGACCGTCCCGGTTGTTCACCGCGCGCAGGTCGTCCACGTCGAGCGCCAGCACCGTGAGCGGCGTGCCGAGTCGCGCCCTGCGCGTCAGCTGCTGCGTCACGAGGGCGTGTGCACCTCGACGGTTGAGGGCTCCGGTGAGCTCGTCGGTGCGGGCCAGCTGGTCGAGCCGGGCCCGGAGCCTGCCCAGGACCTCCGTCGCCACCACGACCTGCACGGCCACGGTGACGGCGGGCACCAGCAACGTCTCGTCGGCGTGGCTCGCGATCGCGAGTCCCCACACCGCCGTGCCGACGTACGCGATCACCCGCGCCAACCCGATGGCCAGGAACCAGACGGCGAACACCGAGAGCATCGGAACGCTGGAGCCGTTCGCGAACGCCGCCAGCTCGCGCTCCGTCCCCCAGGTGAGCGCTGCGAGAGCGCCGAACGCCAGGGCGACCATCACGGCCACGTCGCGCTGCTCGAGCAGCGCGCCGCGCGCCAGCGTCCAGACCAGGCCTGCGACCGCCGTGACGATCAGCGCGACCAGCGCGGACCTGGGGTTGTTGTCAGGGCGCCACGTGAGCAGCGTCAGCGACAGCATCGCGACGGCGATCAGGTTGAGCAGCACGGTGGCCACGGTCATCGCCGGGTACCTGCGGCCGGCGACGACGACGGAACCCGGCACGTGCACCCCTGCTTCCCCACCCCGACCCGCTCGGCCCCGATCGTCGGGGTCCATGATCACCGATCAGCGAAGGCACCGGGGCCGGAACGGCCGGACGGGGGACCAAAGCCTCTGCCGGGCGCCGATACCCTGACGCCGTGGAGCAACACGCGCGCGGCGCCCAGCGGATCAACCGGTCCAACGGCGCCCGGTTCCTGGCCGAGCCGCCCGTGCGGATCATCGGGGCCCTGACGATCCGCTCCGATACGCACGTGGGCGCCTTCACCGAGTTCGGCAAGATCGTGGAGATCCAGTCGGCCGACGTCGGTCGGTACGGCGAGATCGGGCCGGGCAGCATCCTCGGCGCCATCAGCCACCCCACCACGTGGCTCAGCGCCTCCGCCTTCCAGTACCGCGCCAGCACCTGGGGGTGGCACCCGAGCGCGGACGCCGTCGAGACGGTCGACCCGGAGGCGGACGGACGGACCTCGTTCCGTGGCACCCGCGGCGAGGAGCCCGCCGTCATCGGCAACGACGTGCACCTGGGTGCCAACGTGGTGGTGCTCAAGGGTGTGCGCATCGGCGACGGCTGCGTCGTCGCCGCCGGCGCGGTCGTCACGAAGGACCTCCCGCCGTACTCGATCGCCGCCGGGCTGCCGGCCAGGGTCCTGCGCCGCCGGCTCCCCGACGACGTCGTCGAGGAGCTGCTCCGGCTGCAGTGGTGGCGCTTCTCCCCCAACCAGATGAGCGGGGTCCCCTTCGCCGACCCCCGCGCGGCCGCCGCCGAGATCGGTCGCCGCGTCGACGCCGGCCTCGAGCCCTACGCACCGGGGTTCGTCGAGATCGTCAAGCCGACCGCGCCGGCCCCCGCGTCGCGCTGGCGTCGCGCGGCCCGTCGCCTGCGCGGCTGAACCGCCCGGCGGGGGTTCCGCACCACGGGCGGAGAACGGCACCGGCGGGGGTTCCGGGCCGCGGGCGGAGAAACGGCACCGGCGGGGGTTCCGGGCCGCGGGCGGAGAAACGGCACGGCACCGCCACAGGGTGCACCGCAGGGGCACCGGCGATAGTGTCGACAGCGAGAAGCACCATCGACCACCGAGGAGCCGTGTCAGCATGCCGCTGAGGAAGAACAAGACCGTCAAGGACAAGCTCCAGAGCCGCCTCGAGGACCTCCTCGCCCAGGCCGACGACGTCCGCCAGCAGCTCGTGGACCACGCTCCCGAGGTGCGCGACAGCGTCGTCGCCAAGACCCAGTCCGGTGCCGCCGACGTGCGCGACATCGTCGCGGCGAAGGCCAGCCACGGCGTCGCCGAGCTGCGCGAGCGCCTCCCGGAGCTGCGCGACGAGCTGCTCGAGCGCACGCCCGAGCTCAACGAGAAGACCTACGACAAGCTGCCGAAGCGCGTGGCCGACCGCCTGCCCGACGAGGTCAAGCCGAAGAAGAAGCGTCGTCTGCGTCGCATCGTCGGCCTGGGCCTGATCGCCGGCGCCGGTGCTGCCGCCTTCGCCACGCTCAAGGGCAAGCAGGCTCCGCCCCCGCCGCCGTACCAGCCGGCTCCGGCGCCCGCGCCGCGTCCGCCGTCGGGCTCGACGCCCCCCGGCGCCGCCCCCACCGCCGACTCGCTCGACGCGGTCGACGGACCCGGCTCGAAGTAGCCGTAGCAGCACCCGTACGTCGGGCCGGGACCGCCGAGGTCCCGGCCCGACGTGCGTGCGGGCCGGCCGCGCGCCTTCCCCAACTCCGTCCACCTAGGGAAGACTGGTCTCATGCGCTCGCTCTGGAAGGGCTCGATCAGCTTCGGGCTGGTCAACGTGCCGGTGCGCGTCTACAGCGCCACCGAGAACCACGACGTGTCCCTGCACCAGGTGCACGCGGACGACGGCGGCCGCATCCGCTACCAGCGCCGGTGCGAGATCTGCGGCGAGGTCGTGGCCTACGAGGACATCGCGAAGGCCTACGACGACGGCGAGAACACGGTCGTCCTGACCCCGGAGGACTTCGCCTCGCTGCCGGCCGAGACGGCCAAGGAGATCGAGGTCGTGGAGTTCGTCCCGGCCAAGCAGATCGACCCGATCCGGCTCGACAAGGCCTACTTCCTGGAGCCGGACAAGACGGCCATCAAGCCCTACACCCTCCTGCGGCGCGCCCTGGAGGACACCGACCGCAGCGCGGTCGTGCGGTTTGCGCTGCGGCAGAAGACGCGGCTCGCGGTGCTGCGGGTGCGCGACAAGACGCTCCTGCTGCAGACGATGCTGTGGGACGACGAGATCCGCGAGGCGGAGTTCGACGTGCTCGACCAGGTGCCGCGGATCAGCGCCAAGGAGCGCGACATGGCCGCCCAGCTGGTCGACTCCCTGGCAGCCGACTTCGACGCGTCGCAGTTCACCGACGACTACCAGGAGCAGCTGCGCACGCTCGTGGAGGCCAAGCTGGAGCAGGGCGACACGATCGACACCGCGGCCACGTTCGGCGAGAAGGACGACGAGGGCGAGGACGCCGAGGTCGTCGACCTGATGGAGGCGCTGAAGCGCAGCGTCGAGCGCAGCAAGGAGCGGCGTGGTCAGGGCTCGGGTGACGCGACCAAGCCGCGCGCCCGCAAGAAGGCCTGACCGCGGTCGTGGCGGGTCGCGGGTCGTCCCAGACCGTGCAGGTCGACGGTCGCCGCCTGCGCGTCACCAACCTCGACAAGGTGCTCTACCCGGCGTCGGGCACGACCAAGGCCGAGGTGATCTCGTACTACGTGGCGGTCGCCGACCGGCTGCTGCCGTGGGCGACCGGTCGTCCGGCCACCCGGAAACGGTGGCCGAACGGCGTCGGGGACACCGAGCATCCTGGTGAGCTCTTCTTCGAGAAGAACCTGCCCGACTCGGCGCCGGACTGGGTGCGCCGGGTGGTGGTACGGCACAAGAGCCACGTGAACGTGTACCCGATCGTGGACTCCGCGGCCACCCTGGCGTGGCTGGGGCAGGTGGCGGCGCTCGAGCTGCACGTGCCGCAGTGGCGGGTCGACGCCGACGGCACGCCCCGCCATCCCGACCGCCTGGTGCTGGACCTCGATCCCGGTCCCGGGGCGGGTCTGGCCGAGTGCGTGGAGGTGGCACTCGCCGCGCGCGAGCTGCTCGACGACGTGGGGCTCACGGCCTGGCCCGTCACGAGCGGCAGCAAGGGACTGCACCTGTACGCCCGGCTCACCGGCGAGCACGGACCCGACTACGTGAACTCCTTCGCCAAGCAGGTCGCCGCGGCCCTGGAGGACGCGATGCCCGACCTCGTGGTCTCGTCGATGAAGAAGTCCCTGCGCGACGGCAAGGTGCTCGTGGACTGGAGCCAGAACAACCAGGCCAAGACCACGATCGCTCCCTACTCGCTGCGTGGCCGCGCGGCGCCGGACGGCGAGGGCCCCTTCGTCGCTGCGCCACGGCACTGGGACGAGCTCGGTCCCGACCTGCGGCACCTGACGATGGCCGAGGTGCTGGAGCGCTCCGACGACCCCCTCTCCGGCCTGGGGGCGGGGAGCAGCGACATCGACGCGGCCGCGTCCGGGACCGCAGCGCCCGACCGCCTGACGGTCTACCGGTCCATGCGCGACCCCAGCCGCACGCCCGAGCCCGTCCCCGCCGACGCTCCGGCCGACGACAGCGCCGACCCGGACCGTGACGGGCCGGTCTTCGTCGTCCAGGAGCACCACGCCACCCGGCTGCACTACGACGTGCGACTGGAGCGCGAGGGGGTGCTCGTGTCGTGGGCCGTGCCGAAGGGTCCACCCGAGGATCCCGGGAAGAACCACCTGGCGGTGCCGACCGAGGACCACCCCATGGACTACGCCACGTTCGAGGGCACCATCCCGAAGGGTGAGTACGGCGCTGGCGAGGTGACGATCTGGGACCACGGCACGTACGCGCTCGAGAAGTGGAAGGACGGCGAGGTCATCGCCACCCTGCACGGCAGCGAAGGCGGCGGGCTCGGCGGCAGCGTGCGGTTCGCGCTCATCCGCACCGGGGAGAACTGGCTCATGCACCGCATGGACCCGGCCCGCGCGCCGGCCGAGGAGAGACCGGAGAGCGACGAGGCGAGCAGCGACGACGGCCCCGACGACAGCGCCGACGAGGGGGCGTCGCCGGACCCCGGACGGCTCGACACCGTCGCACCCATGCTCGCCACGCGCGCCGGCACGTTCGACGCCCACGCCGACGCGGCCGCCTGGGCGTTCGAGATGAAGTGGGACGGGGTGCGCGTGGTGGCCACGTGCGACGCGGGCGCCGTCCGGCTCGTCGGGCGCAGCGGTCGCGACGTCACCGCCACCTACCCCGAGATCACCGAGGCGCTGGAGACGCTCGACCTCGACGACACCGTGGTCGACGGCGAGGTGGTGGCCCTCGACGACGCCGGCTCCCCCTCCTTCGGACGCATCCAGCAGCGCATCGGGCTCACGAAGCCGCGCGAGGTGACCGCGGCCCGCCGCAGCGTGCCGGTGCGGTTCGTCGGGTTCGACCTGCTCAGGCTCGGCGGTGCCGACGTGACCGGGCTGCCCTACGAGCAGCGTCGCGAGCTGCTGCTCGGCCTCGACCTCGACGACGCCGACGGCGTGGACGTGCCGGCCGCCTTCGACGGTGACCTGGAGGCCGCGATGGAGGCCAGCCGGGAGCTGGGACTCGAGGGCGTGGTGGCGAAGCGTCGCACCAGCCGGTACCGGCCCGGCGCGAGGTCGGCGCACTGGGTCAAGCTCAAGCACGAGCAGCACGTGGAGGTCGTGGTGGTCGGCTGGCGACCCGGCAAGGGAGGTCGCGGCGGCGGCATCGGGTCGCT
Organism: Aeromicrobium sp. Leaf289; assembly: GCF_001423335.1. Classification (NCBI taxonomy): domain Bacteria; kingdom Bacillati; phylum Actinomycetota; class Actinomycetes; order Propionibacteriales; family Nocardioidaceae; genus Aeromicrobium; species Aeromicrobium sp. Leaf289. Next base: position 164,050 of record NZ_LMNK01000002.1, read on the forward strand.
CCTCGTCGCCGTTCCCGACGCCGAGGGCACGCTCGTCTACGCCGGTCGTGTGGGCACCGGGTTCGCCGAGCGCACGCTGGCCGACCTCGCGGCACGACTGGAGCAGGCACGTCGTGACGAGGCGACGGTGGCGGCGCCACGCGACGTCGCCCGCGAGGCCGTGTGGGTGGAGCCCACGATCATCGGCGAGGTGACGTCGGCAGGCTGGACCGACTCCGGCCACCTGCGCCACCCCGTGTGGCGCGGGCTGCGCGACGACAAGACCGTGGCCGACGTGCAGCCGGTCAGGCTCCCGGCGCGCTGAGTCGGATCATCTGGGCGGTGCGCCAGCCGGTGGGATCGGCCAGGTAGCGGTCGGTCTCGGCCACCCACGGCGACGTGGCGTTGGCCGAGGACCCCGTGACCCGAAGGCCGGCGGCCAGCGCGCCGTGGCCGAGCGCCGCGACGGCACCCACGGGGGTCGTCTCGCGCAGCGAGCCGGGCGACCGCCCGAGCGCGGCCGACGAGAGGCTCGCGGCGGCCACCGTGCCGCTCGTGAAGAGGACCTGGTCGATGAAGCTCGCGCCGCTCCACCACTGGTCGAGCTGCTGGAGGAGGCCGGCCATCCAGGCCTGGCCGGCGTCGGCCGCGGCCTGGACGTCGTCGGCCACCGCCGGGGCCACGAGCAGGGTCACCGCACCGAGCGCGACGAGGGCCACCAGGGCCACCGAGCGGACCACCGAAGGACGCGACGGAGCGCCATCCAGGTGCTGGACGATCTGTCGCATCTCTCGCTGCATGGCCAAGAGCGTACGAGAAGACCGCAGGATCGACCATCGGTTCGTCCCATCCTGGCTCCCGACGACCTCCGCGAGCTGGCGGACGTCGCGCCCGACCACGTGGCCGAGGTGGCCGGCGCTCTCCACGACGGGGGCTCCGTACCGCGCGGGGCCGTCCGCGGCGCGCCAGCGCTCCGTCGTGTCGAGCAGCCGGTCGAGCCAGGCGGGGGTGGGACCGTCCTCCAGGCTGGCGTCCCGCCAGCGGGCGAGGCGTCGGGCGTCGACGAGCTGCACCAGCAGGAGCACCAGCAGCACCGTCAGCGTGCGTCCCCACGCAGGTGGCAGCAGCGCCTCGGTGAAGGCCATCGGCCCCGGCAGGTCGACGCCGACGCCGAAGGCGTTGAGCGCGGCGTGCCGCACGACGAAGAGCCACCACACGAGCACCGGGAGCGCGACCCCGGCGGCGAGCAGCGCCGCCCTCCGCCAGCCGATGTCGCGCCGTGCCCGACGCACCAGCGCGATGCCCAGCCCCACCGCTGCACCCGTGATGCCGGTGGCGGCGTGGTGGCCGGGGTAGGCCACCGCCCCGTCGTAGGCCAGCTGCAGCCCGGAGACCCCGAACGACAGGAAGCTGTCGGGGACGCCGCCACCCTCGAGACCGATGCTCGCGACCCGTCGGATGAACTCCTCGACCGCCGTGAAGGCCGCGCCGCTCGCCAGGGCGACGAGCACCCAGTCGGCCACCGAGAAGCGGTGCACCCGTCCTGGGGCGAAGACCGCGATGAGCAGCAGGGGCGCCAGCTTCAGCGCCTCCTCGCCGATCGACGCGATGCCCACCGCCGGACCTGCGGCCTCCGCGCCCCTGGCCGAGACGGAGGAGGCCAGGGAACCCAGACCGACGCTCGCGACGAAGGACCAGCCGAGCGCGACCGTGAAGATCCACCAGTACGTCGACCAGGCGATGGTCTTGGTGCGCAGCAGCACGAAGCCCAGCAGCGCCAGCCAGGCTCCGCCCAGCCACGCACCGAGTCCCGCGCGCAGGACCGGCGAGACGCTGACCGTCACGACGAGCACGGCGAAGGCGACGAACAAGGCGGTGCGGACCACCCCGTCGAGGGTCCGTGCCGTCCCGACGTGACCCTCGCGCCACCGCTCACGCGCGTCGGCGAGACGCTCCCACCACTCCGCACCCCACAGGCGGTCCGAGTCGGGTCCGTCCATCTCGGCGTCGCTCACGGCCACCCCTCCCCCGGGTCCCGGACGGCGTCCAGGCGTCGTCGACGCATCGTCGGAGCGTCATCGTAGCGACCACCCCGAGGCGCCGTACACGAACGAAAGTCCAACTTCGGATATGCTGCCCTGGGCACGCCCGCCTCCAGGGGTGTGGCGCGATGCCCGGACGGACGTCCCGGAGCCCTCGAGAAGCGCCGGGGCGTCCGATTCCTCCTCGTCGGACGCGCTCCTTCCGCCGCGGTCGCCATGCGGCATCACCCACCCGCTCCTAGCGTGGGTGGTGCCCCTGCTCCCCCGACGCGAGGACGTGTCGTGCCTGACTCCCCCACCGCCCTGCCGCCGCACGTCGTCGTGCTCTTCGGCGCCACCGGCGATCTCGCCCGTCGCAAGCTGTTCCCCGGCCTGTACCGCCTGGCCGCGGCCGGCCGCCTCCCCGCCGACTACCGGGTGATCGGGTCAGGACGGCACGAGCCCGACGGCGACTTCGCCCAGCAGGTGCTCGACGGTCTGCGCGACACGGTCGACGAGCTCGACGCCGACGTCGCCGACGCGTTCGTCTCCCGCGTGACGTTCCAGACGTCGGACGCCGACGACGGCAGCGCCCTGGCGGCTGCGGTGCGCGATGCCGAGTCCGAGCTGGGCGACGACGCCCGTCGCCTGGTCTACCTGTCGGTGCCACCCGCCGCGATGGAGCCGATGATCCGCATGCTGGGCGCCGAGGGCATCGCCGACGACGCCCGCATCGTCGTGGAGAAGCCGTTCGGCACCGACCTGGAGTCGTCGCGCTCGCTGCAGGCCACGCTCGACGACGTCGCCGGCGAGGACGCCGTGTTCCGCATCGACCACTTCCTGGGCAAGGAGGCGGTGCAGAACGTGCTGGCGCTGCGGTTCGCCAACGGGCTGCTCGAGCCGTCGTGGAACGCCGAGCACGTGTGCGCCGTGCAGATCGACGTGCCCGAGGAGCTGACCATCGAGGGCCGGGGCGCGTTCTACGAGGCCACCGGTGCACTGCGCGACATGGTCTCCACGCACCTGTCGCAGGTCCTCGGCTTCCTGGCCATGGAGCGGCCCGACGGCATCGACGCCGACCACCTGCGCGACGCGAAGGCCGCCGTGTTCGAGGCGGTGCAGCCGCTGGCCCCCGACGACGTGGTGCGCGGGCAGTACGAGGGCTACACCGACGAGGACGGGGTCGACGCCGACTCCACGACGGAGACCTTCGTGGCCGTGCGCGTGCACGTGGACACCGACCGCTGGCGCGGTGTCCCGTTCCTGCTGCGCACCGGCAAGGCCATGGCGGCGACCCGCCGGACGGTGACGCTGTTCTTCCGCGCACCCGAGCCGTTGTTCGAGTCGCGCGAGGACGGCGACGACCGTCTCGTCCTCGAGCTGGGCGAGGTGCCCGAGGTGACGGCGAGCCTCAACGTGAAGCGCCCCGGGCCGACGTTCGAGCTCGAGCGTGCCGCCGCCACCCTCACGCTGCCCGACGCCGAGGACGAGGACGAGGAGCACCGGCCGCTCGAGGCGTACGAGCGCCTGCTGCTCGACGTGATGCAGGGCGACCAGATGCTGTTCACCCGGGGCGACGAGGTCGACCGGCTCTGGCAGGTCATCACGCCCGTGCTGGAGGACCCGCCACCGGTGCAGACGTACGCCCAGGGGTCCTGGGGACCCCAGGCGGCACTCGATCTCGCGGGCGAGCGCGGCTGGCACCTGCGGTGACTCGCCCGACCACGCCACCGCTGCCGATCGCGGACCACGGACTGATCGGCGACCTGCGGACCGCCGCACTGGTGGGCACCGACGGCACGATCGACTGGTTCTGCCCGGGCCGTTTCGACGCACCGAGCGTCTTCGCGTCGGTGCTCGACGCCGACAAGGGAGGGTCGTGGGAGCTCAGCCCCGTCGACGGCTCGGTGCGCTCCCAGCAGTTCTACTTCCCCGACACCGCCATCCTCGCCACGCGCTTCCTCACCGAGGAGGGCGTCGTGGAGGTGCACGACTTCATGCCGGTGCTGAAGGCCGAGGACGCCGACCACCGCCAACGACTCGTGCGGCGTGTCACCGCGGTGCGCGGCCGGTCGGTCGTGCGCTCTCGCGTGGCGGCACGACCGCACTACGCACGGCAGGACCCCGAGGTCGAGGAGGTCGACGGCGGCATCGTCGTGTCGGCTCCGGCGCTCGGCGACGATCCCGCCGTCCGGCTCGGGATCAGCTCCACGGTGGCGCTCGAGGTCGACGGGCTCGACGTCGTCGCCGAGGTGACGCTCGACGAGGGCGAGCACGCACTGTTCGTGCTCGAGGTCCTCGACGCCGGCAAGGACCCGACGGGAACCACCGACGGGCAGCCGTCGGCGTTCCAGACGTGCGGCGTCGAGGACACGTCGGCGCTCTTCGTGGCGACGTCGGCGTTCTGGCGAGGATGGATCTCGCAGTCGACCTACAAGGGACGCTGGCGCGAGACCGTGCACCGGTCGGCGATCACGCTCAAGCTGCTCACGCACGAGCCGACCGGCGCCGTCGTCGCGGCGCCCACGACGAGCCTGCCGGAGACCATCGGCGGCTCCCGCAACTGGGACTACCGGTACGTGTGGATCCGCGACGCCGGGTTCAGCCTGTACGCGCTGCTCCGGCTCGGGTTCACCTCGGAGGCGAACGCGTTCACGCGCTGGTTGTCCGAGCGTCTGGGCGAGGAGCGCGACGACGCCGAGCGACTGGGACCCCTGCGGGTGCTCTACGACATCGACGGGTCGGCGCCGGTCGACGAGCACGCGCTCGACCACCTGGCCGGCTACGCCGACTCGCGCCCGGTGCGAGTGGGCAACGGCGCGGTCGACCAGCTGCAGCTCGACATCTACGGCGAGGTCATCGACGCGGTCTACCTGTTCGACAAGTACGGCCCCGGGATCAGCCACGACGCCTGGAACGACCTGCGCCGCGTGCTGGACTGGGTGATGGAGCACTGGGACTCACCCGACGCCGGCATGTGGGAGATCCGCGGCGACGTGCGGGCGCACACCACGAGCCGGCTCATGTGCTGGGTGGCGGTGGAGCGGATGATCCGCATGGCCCGCCAGCGAGGGCTGCCCGGTGACCTGTCGGCGTGGGCGCGGGTACGCGACGCGATCCACGACGAGATCCTGACGAACCACTGGGACGAGCACCACCGCACGTTCACCCTGGCCGAGGTCGACCCCGACGCGGACCAGGCCGACGCCCCCGTGCTCGACGCGGGCGTGCTGCTGATGCCGATGGTCAAGTTCTGCTCGCCGGTGGACCCGCGCTTCCTCTCCACGCTCGCCGCGATCGAGGACCAGCTGGTCGCCGACAGCCTGGTGTTCCGGTACGACGTGCACGCCGCGCCCGACGGCGTCGCCGACACCGACACCGACGGCGACGGCCTGCACGACGGCGAGGGCACGTTCAGCCTGTGCTCGTTCTGGTACGTGGAGGCCCTGACCCGGGCCGGACGGCACCGCGAGGCCGAGGTGGCGCTGGAGAAGATGTTCACCTACGCCAACCACCTGGGGCTGTACGCCGAGCAGATCGGCGCCACGGGTGACCAGCTGGGCAACTTCCCGCAGGCCTTCACGCACCTCTCGCTCATCAGTGCCGCGATCAACCTCGACCGCGCCCTCGGCTGACCCGCGCCAGTCCCTCCGTCTCGGACACGTCCGGGGCACTTTCGGGCTCCGGACACCCCCAGAAGTGTCCGAGACGGCGAGACGTTCGGGTCAGCGGCGGCGGGAGCGCAGGGAGTCGGACAGGATGCCGACGAGCGCCTCGAGCTGGACGTCGGTCGCCTCGACCTCCGTGTCCTCACCGTCGAGGGCACGCGCGGCGAGCCCGGCCTTGCTGTCGATGAGCTCGACGATGCGGCTGTCGATCGTCTGCGAGGCGATGATGCGCCACGCCGTGACGGGCTCGCTCTGCCCGATCCGGTGCACGCGGTCGATGGCCTGCATCTGCTCGGCGTCGGTCCACGACAGCTCGGCCAGGACCACGTTCGACGCGACCTGCAGGTTGATGCCGACGCCGGCCGCGGTGAGCGAGCAGACGATGATCTGCGTGCCCGGGTCGTTCTGGAACGCGTCGATCGCCTTGGTGCGGGCCGCGGCGGTCTGGTCGCCCCGGATCGAGGTGTAGCCGATGCCACGCTCCTCGAACGCCTTCTGCGCGGCATCCATCACGTCGAGGTGCTTGGCGAAGAACACGACCTTGCCGACGCTGCGCGCCAGCTGGGCGGTGTAGTCGGCCGCGAGCCCGGCCTTGGCCTGGCCGATGCGACGCACCATGGAGAACACGTTCTCGCCCGTGGACTCGTTGGCCTCCTCGCGCTCCCAGGCGGCGACCTTGCGCACGAGGTCGAGGTCGAGGACCTCCGCGACCGGGTGGCCGGCCTCGATGCGAGCGGCGGCGGCGCGGTCGTAGCGGGCCACCAGACGACGGGCCAGCTCGGCCTCGGCCGCACGGATGGACCGCCCGGCCTCGCCGTCGAGCTCGACGGGCATGTCGGCGATGCGACGGGCGGGGATGTCGGCGGCGACGTCGATCTTGCGGCGCCGCACGATCCCGAGGTCGATGACGGCTTGGCGCGCGGCAGGGAAGAAGCCGGCGTCGAGCGGGGTCAGACCGGTCTCGTCGAGCGCGTGCATGAGCTCGGGCATCGGCTTCTTCTCGTCGATCCAGCCGAGGAACTGCCAGATGGCGCGGAAGTCGTCGACGTCGTTGATGAGGGGGGTGCCGGTGAGCGCCATCATCAGCGGCCGCGAGGTGCGGCTGCGGATGCGGTCGGCGATCTTGAGCACGTGGCGCGAGCGCTGGGAGGACGTGTTCTTGATGAAGTGGGCCTCGTCGAGCACCATGCCCCGGAAGCCCAGGTCGCCGAGCCAGCCGGCGTGCCGGTCGAGGATCTCGTAGTTGACGACCACGATGTCGGCGAAGGCGTCGATGTCGTCGCCGTTGCCGTGCACCACGGTGACGGGGCGGTGCGGCGTCCAGAGCCCGGCCTCGCGTGCCCAGTTGGCCTTGACCACGTTGGGGACGACGACGAGCAGCGGGAAGGCGCCCGCGGCCTGGGCCGCGAGCAGCGACTGGGCCGTCTTGCCCAGGCCCGGCTCGTCGGCCAGCAGGAAGGTGCGGTGACCGTCGGCCGCAGCAGCGACGAGCTCGGCCTGGTGGCGCATCAGCTCGGGGCCGCGCACGATGCCGGGGATCGGCTCGGGCAGCTCCATGCAGGCCGGGGCGCCGGCCGCGGCGCGCTCGAACGACGACAGCAGCGGGCCGAGGAGCTCCCACGTGGCCAGACGGCTGGGGCCGGTGCGCGGAGGCGGTTCGTCGGTGAAGTCGGGGGCCATGAAGGGGTTGGCCAGCTGGCGCGCGATGACGGAGCGGGGGACCACGGAGCGGTCGACGCGCACGGCTGCATCGGGGGTGGGCTCGGCGGCGAGCTCGAGGCCGGCGGCGGCCATGAGCTCGCGCTTGAGCGCCAGGGTGGAGCCGGAGACCTCGGCCTCCTCGGTCAGGAGCATGAGGAGGGCGGGCTCGCGGGTGGCGGTCTTGGCCAGGATGGTGGCCACACCGTCGAGTCGCTTGAGCTGGTCGGCGCGCTGGGGCTCGGTGAGGTCGGTCGCGGTCTTGACGCGGGCGCGCTCCTCGCGGACGAGCAGGCCGACGGCCTGGAAGGTGGCGCGGGTGGTGGCGGTGACGCGGCGTCGCTGGACGGCGTTCTCGACCTCGCGCACGGCCTTGGCGAGCACGGGCATGAGGCCGGTGTCGTCGTCGTGCTTCTTGCGCCGTGGCCCGTTGCTGCCTCGCTGCGCGTTCTGGCGCTGCGCGTTCTGGCGCTGGGGGTTCTGGCGCTGGGTTCGTGTGGCCAACAGGCTCCTCCTCCGCGACCGGACGTCCGTCACGGTCGGCGGCGGACGGCTGGTCCGTCCCCCGCGACAGGGCGTACGGCGGCTCGCCCGCCAGTGAGATCGGCGGTGGGGCGGCGGCTGAGCGTCATCCCCACGAGCGCGGGCCGTGCGGCACCTGCTGGGCCAAGTGTAGACCGTTGCGGTGCACGACGCCTGCGTGCGGGGCGTTTCGGGGTGCGGGAGCCTCTCAGCCGAACGTCGAGCGGACGATGAGGGCCACGGCCGACGCCCCGCTGACGAGCAGCACGAGGGGTCGCACGACGTGGGCCGGGAGCCGCCGCCGCAGCGGCCCGCTCACCGCGAAGCCGAGCACGAGCGCCGGCACGGCGGCGAGCGCGAACCAGGCCTCGTCGACGGTGAGCTCGCCGGCCCAGGCGAGCCCGACGAGGCTGAGCAGGGACCCGAGCAGGAAGTAGACCGCGAGCGTGGTCCGGATCTGCCGGGGCGTCCGTCGCTGGAGCAGCAGGGCGAGCGGTGGACCGCCGATCGACGACGCGGTCCCGGTGACACCGCTGACGAATCCGGCACCACTGAGGGTTCCTCGGTTGACCGGGATGACCACGGTGCGCGCGGTGAGGAGCACCGCCGCAAGGACCATGGCGCCGACGGCGATGCCGAGCTGACGGTCGTCGACGCTCGCCACGACCCACACGCCGACGACGGTCCCGACGACGCGCGCCGGGAAGGCCCACCCGAGTCCGCCCCAGTCGATCTCGTCGCGCTCGCGGGCGAGCGTCACGATGGGCAGCAGCACGACCACCATGAGCATCCCGCCGGGCATGAGCTGCGGGGCCGCGAGCGTGACCACGGGAGCGGCGACCAGACCGAGACCGATGCCCACCGTCGACTGCACGAAGGCACCGAGGACGATCGCGAGGAGCACGACGACCAGCGCGACCGTGCTCATCTCCCCCACGCGACCACCCTAGGCACCGCCTCGCCACCGCCTCGCGGGGCCTCCGGGCCGGGGGTCAGTGCACGGCGGGCGCGGCGGACTCGGCGTCGGGCTTGCGCAGGAACGGCACCAGCGCGACGAGCAGCAGGCTGAGCAGCGCGCCCACCAGGAACGCCCGCCGCACACCGTCGACGAAGGCGGCGCCCTCGCCCATCCCGGACTCGACGCCGGCGCTGGACACCACGGTCATGATGGTGATGAACAGCGCCGCGCCCGCAGCACCGGCCACCTGCTGGAGGGTGCTGACCACGGCGCTCGCGTAGGAGTAGAGCCGCGGCTCCACCGATCCGAGGGCGGTCGTCATGAGCGGCGTGAACGTGGCCGACAGGCCGAGCATGAGCACGAGGTTGGCGCCGACCAGCCAGCCCAGCGACGTGTCCGCGTCGACGTCGACGAGCAGCCAGAGGCCGGCCGAGACGAGCACCGACCCAGGCACCGCCAGGACCCGCGGGCCGTACCGGTCGTACAGCCGGCCGACGAAAGGACCGGTGACGCCCATGACGATGCCGCCGGGCAGCGTGATGAGGCCGGTCTGCAGCGCCGAGAGCCCGAGGGCCTGCTGCGCGAACAGCGGCAGCAGGAGGAACGACCCGAACATGGCCGACATGCCGATGAGCATCGCGCCGAGCGCGATGCGGAACTGGCCCGACGTGAACACGCGCAGGTCGAGCAGGGCGCGGTCGGTGCGCTGCAGGTGGAGCTGGCGGGCGACGAAGGCGGCCAGCGCCACCGTGCCCACGACGAACGGCAGCCAGGTGGGGGTGCCCGACGATCCTTGGGCGTGCTCGCCGATGCCCACGAGGCCGTACACGAGCCCGCCGAGGCCGAGCGCCGACAGCGGCACCGACACGACGTCGATGCGCTGGTTCCCCGTGGCCGAGACGCTCACGACGTAGCGGGCACCGATCACCAGCGCGGCGAGCGCGATGGGAGCGACCACGCCGAAGATCCACCGCCAGCCCAGGTGGTCGAGCACGAAGCCCGACATCGTGGGCCCGAGCGCCGGAGCCACCGCGATGACGACGGTGATGTTGCCCATCATGGCGCCGCGGCGAGCAGCCGGGACGATCGTCATGACCGTGGTCATGAGCAGCGGCAGCATGACCGCGGTCCCGGACGCCTGGACCACGCGGGCCACGAGCAGCACCGCGAAGGTGGTCGAGAAGAACGCGAGCGCGGTGCCGGCCGTGAACAGCGACATGGCCGCGACGAACAGCGTCCGCGTGGCGACCCGCTGGATGAGGAAGCCGGTGAGCGGGATGACCACGGCCATCGTGAGCATGAACGCCGTGGTGAGCCACTGGCCCGTCGACGGCGGCACGCCCAGGTCCTCCTGGAGGACGGGGATGGCGACGCTCATGACGGTCTCGTTCAGGATCACCACGAACGACGCCACCAGGAGGGTGGCGATCACGAGCACGTGCTCGCGCGGGAGTGCCCCGCTGCCGGTCGTCTCAGGGCCGGACGTCTCGACGTCGACGTCGTGCTGGGTCGTGCTGGTCATGCCACCCCTGGTGCTCGGTGCTGGTGCGCGTGGTGCGCTGGTCCGTGACGTCAGTATTCCTGATCGGAACACGATGCGGACCATGTCACCACGCTCCGCCGACAGAACCTTCCAACGCCCTCACCCGGCCAGGTGTTCCCCGGCCGACGGCGCAGCCGGCGGCGTCTAGGCTCAGAGCCCGTTGAGCACCCGCACCATGTCGTCCTCGGTGTCGCTGCCGATCTTCTCGAAGACCAGCTTGACGACGGGGGTGGCGAGCTTGGCCGCCCCCTTCATCTCGATGTTCGCGACGTAGGTGATCTCGCTGCCGGTGCCGTGCGGCTCGACGGTGATCGTGTCGGTGGTGTGGGCGGTCTCGTTGGTGCCGACGAACTGCACGTGGCGGTCGTCGAGCTCGGTGAGCTCGTACGTCAGCTCGGTGCTCACGCCGGCGATCTTCGAGGTGTTGTGCCACGTGGTGCCGACGGCGACCGGACCGACGCCGTTCTGCGTGCACGACTCGGTGCCGGGGTCCCACTGCTCGGCGTGGGAGAAGTCCTTGAGGTACTCGAGGACGGTCGCGGGGGCGGGCTCGACGGTGAAGGTCCTGCTGATCTCGGTCATGTCTCCAGCCTGCGCGACGATCCGGAAGCGGGCATCCCGACGAGCGACTCGCTCGCGCTGCGGCCCCCTGCAGCCCGACCTACGTTGGAGGAAAGACACCACGAAGAGGGGAACGAGAATGAGCACCGGAGAAGAGAAGACGCTCGACGACCTGCTGACCGACCTGCGGATCGCGATGTTCACCACGACGACCGACGACGGCACCCTGCGCAGCATCCCGATGGCGCGCCAGGACACCGACCTCGACCCCGCCGAGCTGTGGTTCATCACGGCCAAGGACACCGAGCACACGCAGGACGTCGCCAAGCGTCCCGACGTGCAGCTGACCTTCAGCTCCTCGGACTCGTGGGTGGCCCTCACCGGCCGCGCCGAGGTGGTCGACGACCTGGACAAGCTCAAGGAGCTGTGGAGCTCCTTCGCCGAGGCGTGGCTCCCCGAGGGACCCGAGGGCAGCAACTCGACGCTGATCAAGGTCAGGGTCGATCGCGCCGAGTACTGGGACACACCGGGCAGCAAGGTCGCCACGGCGATCAGCCTCGTGAAGTCGAAGGTCACCGGCGAGCCGTACAAGAGCGACCACGGCGTCGTCGAGAACCCCTGAGCCGATGAGCGGCGAGCACCAGCCGCCGAAGGGCGTGCAGGAGACGGCGCAGCGTGCGGTGCGGTGGATCGAGGACGGCAAGGCCGGACGGAACTTCACCGACACCGGCCGGCACCGGGCCCACCAGCTGGCGAACGGCGAGGAGCTCAGCGACGAGCAGGCCACGAAGATGCGCGCCTACTTCGCGCGGCACTCCGTCGACAAGGACGCGAAGGGCTTCAAGCACGGCACCGACGGCTTCCCGTCACCCGGTCGCGTGGCTTGGGACGCCTGGGGCGGCGACGAGGGCGAACGCTGGGTGGGCACCCTCGACCTCTGAGCCACGGCCTCGCCGTGGAGGACCACCGACAGGCCGCCCCGGGCACCCTTCCCGGGGCGGTCTTCCTCTGCCCACCTCCTCGCAACGGCGCCGCGCGGTTCGACGTCTCGTCAGCGGGTACGCCCAGGGCGGCGGCTCGAGTCCGCCGAGGTCGATCGAGAGGACGAGTGCATGACGTTGACCGGAGCCGCGGACGCCACCACCACCCCCACGTGGCTGCGCGTCGCGTCCGTGCCCGCGTCCCACGTGTACGTGCGGCACCTGTCCGCGCCCGACCCGGCGCACGACGACGCCGTGCAACGCCTTCTCGACCCCGCACCCGACGGCGGCACCCTCGTCCCGGGAACCCCGTGGTGGCCGCCGGCGATGCTCGACCCCCGATGGATCGAGCGGCACCACGACGACTTCGACGTCATGCACCTGCAGTTCGGCTTCGACGCGCTCGCGCCGTCTCAGCTGGAGGAGGTCGTGCACGCGCTCACCACCCACGACAAGCCGCTCGTGCACACGGTCCACGACCTGCGGAACCCGCACCACCCGACGCCGGACCTGCACGACGAGCAGCTCGACGTGCTCCTGCGCGCCGCCGACGTGGTCGTCACCCTCACCCCCGGCGCGGCCGATGAGATCCGGCGCCGCTGGGGGCGGGACGCGGTCGTGCTCCCGCACCCGCACGTGGTGGACCTCGCCGAGATGGAGCGGCGCACCCGCGTGCGCGAGGCGCCCGCCACCCGGATCGACCGCGTGGGGGGCGAGTTCCGCGTCGGCCTGCACGTCAAGAGCCTGCGGGCCTGCATGGACCCCATGTCGGTGCTGCCCGTGCTGGTCGACACCGTGGGCCGGCTGCCCGGTGGCGTGCTGCAGGTCGACGGGCACACCGACGTCCTCGACCCCGGCGGCGCCCGGTTCGAGCCCGGGCTCGCCGGGATGCTCGCCGACGCCCCGGACCACGTGGACGTCCGGGTGCACGACTACTTCTCCGACGACGAGCTCGTCGACCACCTCGCCGGGCTCGACCTGTCGGTCCTGGCGTACCGCTTCGGCACCCACTCGGGCTGGCTCGAGCTCTGCCGCGACGTGGGCACCCCGGTGGCCGCGCCGACCTGCGGCCACTACGCCGACCAGGCGCCGGTGCACTCCTTCACCCTGACCGAGGACGCCTTCGACGCACGCAGCCTCGAGGCGGCCGTGCTCGAGGCCTACACCTCGACGCCGGTCCCGGCGCCGACGGCGGCGGAGCGCCTGCGTCAACGGCAGGACCTCGCCGCCGCGCACGCCGAGATCTACGGCAGCCTGGTCACCGACGCGTGCACGCTCCCCGCGGCGGGACGGCGATGAGGGTCTGCCTCGTCGCCTCGTCACGCTTCCCGATCGCCGAGCCGTTCCAGGGCGGCCTCGAGGCCCACACCGCCACGCTCGCGACCGCGCTCACGGCGCGAGGTCACCGGGTGAGCGTGTTCGCCGCGCCGGGTTCGGACCCGACGCTCGGCGTCGAGGAGCTGCCGGTGCGACGCTTCCGTCCGAGCGACGCCGCACGCGCCGACGTCGGCGCACACCCTGACACGTGGATGCAGGATCACCACGCCTACCTCGCGCTCATGCTCGACCTGGTGAGCCACGGGCACGAGCGCTTCGACGTCGTGCACAACAACAGCCTGCACCACCTGCCGGTCGCGATGGCGTCGGCGCTGAGCCTGCCGATGGTGACGACGCTGCACACGCCGCCGCTCGGCTGGCTGGAGTCGGCGATGTCGCTGGCGCCGTCCACGACCCGCTTCGCGGCCGTGAGTCGTCACACCGCCCAGGCCTGGTCGCACGTGGTGAGCGCCGACGTGGTGCCCAACGGCGTCGACACGGACCGGTGGCGTCCGGGCCCGGGCGGCGACCGAGCCGTGTGGACCGGCCGCATCGTCCCCGAGAAGGCGCCGCACCTCGCCATCGCCGCGGCCCGACGTGCCGGGTTGCCGATCGACCTCGCCGGCCCGGTCCTCGATCCGGGCTACTTCGCCGAGACGGTGGCACCGCTGCTCGGTGACGACGCGCGTCTACTCGGCCACCTCGGCACCGACGAGCTGGCCGACGTGGTCGGCCGTGCCCGGGTGGCACTCGTGTCACCGCAGTGGGACGAGCCGTACGGGCTCGTGGCCGCCGAGGCGATGGCGTGCGGCACCCCGGTGGCCGCGTTCGCCCGCGGCGCACTGGACGAGGTGGTGGGGGTGGACGCCGGCCGGCTGGCGCGACCCGACGACGTCGACGACCTGGCGCGCGCGGCACTCGAGGCGGCGTCCCTCGACCGCGCGGCGGTGCGTGCCCACGCCGTGCGCCACTGCTCGCTCGACCGAATGGTCCGCCGCTACGAGGACCTGTACCGCCGCGCCGGGGCGCCGCGTCCGTCGAGCACCGTGTCGTCGGTCGCGGAGACGCCGGCATGATCGGCTACTACGTGCACCACCACGGCCGTGGCCACGTGACGCGCGCCGGCTCCCTGCTCCCCCACCTGCCGTCGGGCACCGAGGTCACCGGGCTGTCGTCGCTGCCGCGGCCGACCGGATGGCCGCAGCTCTGGGTCCAGCTCGACCCGGACGCGGACGCCGACCCGTTCGAGCTGCCCGAGGACGCCACCGCGGGTGGGACCTTCCACTGGGTCCCACGAGGGCACCCCGGGCTGCGCTCGCGCATGTCGACGATCTCGCGCTGGATCGACGCGACTCGACCCGACGTCGTCGTCGTCGACACGTCGGTCGAGGTGGCCACGCTGTGCCGCCTGCACGGCGTCCCCGTCGTGTCCCTGATCCAGCCCGGCGACCGGACGGATCCTCCCCACACGCTGGGCCTGGGCCTCGCCGAGCGGCTCGTGGCGCCGTGGCCTGCGGACGTCGCCGACGTCGTGCGCGGGGTGGCACCCGACGACCCACGCCTCGTCCACGTCGGCGCCTTCTCCCGGTTCGACGGCCGTGAGCCCGTGCCGCCGGGCCCGGCACCGTCCGAGGACGGGACGCGGCACGTCGTGGTCCTCTCCGGCGCGGGTGGCAGCGCGCTCACGACCAAGGCTCTCGACCGTTCCCGGGCGTCGACACCGGGCTGGACCTGGACGCTGCTGGGCGGCCCCGACGGCACCTGGGTCGACGACCCGTGGGCGGCGCTCTGCCGGGCCGACGTCGTCGTGACCCACGCCGGGCAGAACGCCCTGGCCGAGGTTGCCGCGGCCCGCCGCCCGGCCGTGGTGATCCCGCAGGAGCGTCCCCACGACGAGCAGCGCACGAGCGCGGCGGCACTCGCCGCCGACGGCCGGCTGCCGGTGCTGGTGCTCCAGGAGTTCGCGGACGACGGCTGGCCCGACGTGCTCGACCGGGTCGCCGAGCTCGACGGGTCCGCGTGGCAGCGATGGAACGACGGGCAGGGGGCGCGGCGGCTCGCCGCCGTGGTGCTCGAGGTCGCGGGACGGGCGGGCGCGTGAACCTCGACGCCGCCGCGCCCCGCATCGCCGTCGTGACGGTCGCGCACGGTCGCCACGACCACCTGCAGCTGCAGCACCGGTCCCTCGGGCGCTCGGCGGTGCTCCTCGACGACTGGATCGTCGTGGCGATGGACGACCCGTGGCCGGCGCGGTGGCGGACCGGCTTCCCGCCCACGCCGCACGTCGTCGAGATCGACGCCAGTGACGCCGGGCTCCCGCTGGCCGCGGCCCGCAACCTCGGAGCCCGCACGGCCCTCGAGCGAGGGGCGGACCTGCTGGTCTTCCTCGACGTCGACTGCCTGGCCTCGCCCGGTCTCGCCCTGGCGTACGACGTCGCCTCGCGCCGACCCGACTGCGACGGCGCCCTCCTCTGTGGACCGGTCGCCTACCTGCCGCCGGCACCTCCCGGCGGCTACGACCTGCGCTCCGTGGCCGAGCTGGGCCGACCGCACCGGTCGCGGCCCGCGCCCCCACCGGGCACGGTCGATCTCGACCCCCACGGGCACCGGCTGTTCTGGTCCTTGTCCTTCGCCGTGACGGCCGCGACGTGGGGGCGCATCGGCGGCTTCGACGAGGCCTACGTCGGCTACGGCGGGGAGGACACCGACTTCGCGCAACGCGCTGCCGCGGCCGGCGTGCCGATCGCCTGGGTGGGTGGGGCGCGCGCCGCCCACCAGCACCACCCGACGCAGGACCCGCCCGTGCAGCACCTGCACGACATCGTCCGCAACGCCCACGTCTTCCACGCCCGCTGGGGCTGGTGGCCGATGGAGGGCTGGCTCGACGCGTTCGTGCAGCGCGGCTTGGTCCACGCCGACGACGACGGCTACCGCGTGGCCTCCACCGGCGTCTCCGACGCCCTGTGAACGGCGACGGCCCCGAGCGTCGAGACGCTCGGGGCCGATCTGCGCGCCCGTAGGGATTCGAACCCCAAACCTTCTGATCCGTAGTCAGATGCTCTATCCGTTGAGCTACGGGCGCACGTCCCGAAGGACGGAGACGAGTGTACGGGACGGCGTCGGCGCGACGGAAATCGGGTTCCGTGGGCACGACGCTCGGGGCGCATAGTCCTTCCGGACCAATTTTGCGTCTTTGCCCAAGAAACGACCCCGCCGGGCTCTACGGTGGCCTCACCTGCCCCGACCCCGGGGCCTTCCGTCGGAGGGAAGCTCCCCCATGCCCCGTCATTCCCTGCTGTCCTCGTCGATGTGCGCCAGCGTCGCGCTCGTCGCCGGCAGCGTCGCCTTCGTCGCCGCCCCGGCGACCGCGGCGCCCCCGTCCTTCGAGCAGTGCGCCGCCGCGTTCCCCGCCGCCGACCTCGAGTCCGGCCAGACCGTCACGGGCCTCACCACCGCCGGCCGCTCGCGCGGGTCCGACGTGACGCCCGAGGCCTTCAGCGGCACCTACATCGACACCCTCGAGAGCGACGACGGCGACACCCTCGTGTTCGACCTCTCGGGCTCGCGCATCACCAGGAGCGACGGCACCATCGACGCCGGCGTCTGGTCGGGCATCTCCGGCTCGCCGGTCTACGCCGAGGACGGGCGACTCGTCGGAGCGGTCGCGTACACCTTCGGCGGCAACGAGTCGTCGTCCATCGCCGGCATCACGCCGGCCGCCGACCTCTACGACCTGCTCGACGACGAGGACGTGTCGGCCCCCGCCGAGCGCATCACGCTGACGTCGTCGCAGAAGAAGCAGCTCGTGGCTGCCGGTGCGAGCAGCGCCGAGCTCGGCAAGGGCGCCCGCCGCATCGCGCCGGTCTCGGCCATCACCCTCCCGACCAAGTTCGCCGCCGGGTACGCCAAGATCGCCAAGCGCGCCGGTGCGCCCGCGCGTGACGTCGCAGCCGGTGGCGCCAGCCTCGGCGAGGAGGTCCCGATCGTGGCCGGCGGCAACCTCGCCGCCGCCGACTCCTACGGCTCCCTCTCCAGCTACGGCCTCGGCACCGCCACCGCCGTCTGCGGCGACGACGTGGTCGGCTTCGGGCACCCGATGGACTTCCGCAACGCCAGCCGCACCCTCCACGGTGCGAAGACGTCGTTCATCCAGGCCGACGGCGTCGGCTCGTTCAAGATGGCCAACCTCGCCGCACCCCAGGGCGCGCTGACCCACGACGGACTCGCCGGCATCGCGGGCCGCCTCGGCCAGGCCGTCGACTCCGCCATCGTCACGTCGACCGCGCGCTCCGACGGCAAGCCCGCCACGACCTACCGGTCCACCGTGCCGAACCCGGAGGCGCTGACCGAGATCGCCGGCACGCACGCCTTCCGCGACGCGGCTCTCGCGCAGGACCAGCTGGGTGGCGGCGAGTCGCTCGTGTCGTGGACGGTCAAGGGCACGGCCAAGGAGGACGGCAAGCCCGTCACCCTCGAGCGCACGCAGCGCTACAGCGTCACGGACTACCTCGGCGAGTACGTGGCCGACGGCGTGGCCAACGACATCGCGGCGCTGCAGGAGAACGAGTTCGCCAACCTCGACGTCGACGACGTCACGATCGACGACACGCTGACCTCGCCGTACAAGGCGCTGAAGATCGGCACCATCGACCGCTACTACCCGTCGCGCAAGGCGTGGGGCCGGCTCAAGTCCAGCGGCACGCTCACCGTCAAGAAGGGCACGCCGTTCAAGCTCCGCTTCAACCTCGTCAAGGCCGACAAGTACTCCAAGGCCACCCCCAAGTCGGTCGTCATGGAGATCCGGACCTCGGTCTTCGCCTACGGCACCGGCCGGCTGCGGATCCTCGGCGCGAACGAGCTCAGCGGCTGGGAGGACGACGAGGAGTACGGGGAGTCGTTCTACTGGGAGGACGACGAGGACTTCTACTACGACGACGAGGAGGACCCGCTGTCGGTCCCGGCGAAGGAGCCGGAGTCGGCCCAGGAGGTCGCGACCCTGCTGTCGAAGCAGTCCCGCAACGACGACATCCTCGTCTCGCAGGACTTCTTCTCCACCCGCTACGACGTGGTCAACTCCGATCGGACCACCCGCGCCGACTCGGTCGTCTCAGGCGCCTTCCAGTACCGCCTGAAGTACGTGCGCTGATCGCACGCGCACACGGACGACGACGGCGCCGCCTCCCGCACGAGCGAAGGGCGGCGCCGTCGTCGCGCCGGGGCCGGCTCAGCCGACCAGCAGAGGTCTGTACCCCGCACTGACGGTCAGGACCCCGGTGCCGACCGCCGGCGAGATCGCAGCGCTCACCGCGAGAGTCCAGTCACCGAGGCGGATCTCGTCCGGATAGCTCACGGTCACCTGACCGGTCTGGTCGGTGGGAGCACCGGCGAGCTCGGCCTCGAACGCGTCGGCGCTCGCCCGGTCGACGTCGAGCGCCTCGAGCAGGTCGCGGTACCCCTCCGCCAGCTGGTCAGGGGGGATCTCGGCCGTACGGGAGAGGAACGCGAAGATGTCGCCCTCGTGGTAGAACGTCAGGTCGGAGAGGTCGAGCTGGATCGACCCTCCCTCGAGCTCGAACCGCACGGCCCGCGGCTCGTCGCCGCCGTAGTCGGCCCGAGGCTCGGCCTTCCCGATCCCGAACGAGGCGTCGGACGGATCACCGGTCAGGTCCCAGACCTCGACGTCGCCGTCGACCGACCTCGCGGTGGGGTCGGTCCCGACCGATGCAGATGCCGACGCCGAGGCCGACGGGGCGGCGGCCGAGGGCTCGTCACCCCCGCCGGTGCACGCCGTCACGGACATGAGGATCGCGACCAGGACCACCGCGGAGCTCTTCACCGTCCCACTCTAGGTCGATCGTCCCTCACCTGCCGGAGACGTCGTGCCGGCAGGCCGCAAGGCGCGGACGACGACCAGACGACGTCAGCCGGTGTTGCGCAGGCCGGCCGCGATGCCGTTGATCGTGAGCAGGAGCGCCCGCTCGGTCTCGGCCGACGGCGACTCGGCGGCGCGGGCCTTGCCGAGCAGCGAGACCTGCAGGGCGTGCAGCGGGGCCAGGTAGTGGTCGCGCAGCTCGAGCGTACGACGCAGCACCGGCGCCTGCTCCAGCAGCGACGACTGACCCGTCACGCGCAGCACCTGCTCGACCGTGCGCTCGTGCTCGGCGCGGATGACGTCGAGAAGGTGGCGGGCGTCGTCGGGCACGAGCGCCTCGACGTAGGACGCGGCGATGTCGAGGTCGGTCTTGGCCAGCGTCATCTGCACGTTGGACAGGAACGTGCGGAAGAACGCCCACGACCCGTACATCTCCTGCAGGGTCTCGCCGCGGCCGTCCTCGAAGGCGGCCGCGAGGCCGGACCCGACGCCGAACCAGCCGGGCAGGATGATGCGCGACTGGGTCCAGCCGAACACCCACGGGATGGCACGCAGGTCGTCGAGGCCGCCGGCTCCGCCGGGGCGCTTGGCAGGGCGCGAGCCGATGTTCATCTTGCCCAGCTCGTCGACGGGCGTGGCGGCCACGAAGAACGGGACGAGCGCGTCGTCGCGCACGAGCGCCCGGTACGCGACCTTCCCCTGCTCGGCGACCACGTCCATCGTCGTGTTCCAGCCGTCGAGCACCTCCTGGGGCAGCAGCGACGTGCGGTGCAGCGTCGACGCCTCGATGACGGCGGCGAGTGCCCCCTCGAGGTTGTGCCGGCCCAGGCCGGGCAGCGCGTACTTGTCGGAGATGACCTCGCCCTGCTCGGTGATCTTGATCGGTCCGTCGAGCGACCCGTAGGGCTGGCTCATGATCGCCTCGGCCGTGGGTCCGCCACCGCGGCCCACGGAGCCGCCGCGGCCGTGGAAGAGCCGCAGGACCACGCCGTGCTCGCGGGCGACGTCGCGCAGGGCGCGCTGGGCCCGGTGGATCTGCCACTGCGACGCCGCGATGCCCGCGTCCTTCGAGGAGTCGGAGTAGCCGAGCATGATCTCCTGCACGTCGCCGCGCGCGGCGACGATCCGCCGGTACGACGGGTCCGAGAGCAGGGCCTGGAGCAGGGGTCCTGCTGCCTCCAGCTCGGCCACGGTCTCGAACAGCGGCGCGAAGCCGATGCGCGCCAGCGCCGGCCCGTCGACGCCTCCGGTCAGGTCGACGAGCCCGGCCTCGCGGGCCAGCACGACCACGGCGAACAGGTCGTCGACGTCGTGGGTCATCGACACGATGTAGGTCTCGACCACCTCGGGACCGTAGGTGTCGAGGGCGACGCGGATGGTCTCCATGAGCCGCAGCGACGCCGACGCGGCCTCCCCCAGCCGGGCCCGGTCGACCGACGCCCCGAGGAGCGGGCGGGCCGACGTCATCTCCTGCTGCAGCCGCTCGATCCGCTGCGGCCGCTCGAGGTCGCCGTACCCGGGCTCACCGAGCCGCTCGTAGAGGTCGGCCAGGGCGGCGTGATGCTTCGCGGAGTGCTCACGCACGTCCATGGTCGCCAGCCCTGCTCCGAACGTCACGGCGGTGCGGATGAGCCGGCGGATGGCGCCGTCGCCGGTCAGCGCGTCGCCGGCGGCGAGCATGGACCGACGCACCAGCACCAGGTCGCGCACCATCTCGTCGAAGGACAGGTAGTCGCGGCCGGGCTCGTGCGGGGTGTCGTTCACGAGCCGGTCGCGGGTGCGCAGCAGGCGCACGCGCACGAAGCTGAGCTTGAGCCGGTAGGGCTCGTCGGCGTTGAGCCGGCGGATGGTGCTCCACGTGATCGGCAGGGCCTCGGCGTCCTCGGCAAGGCTGTCGAGCAGCTCGGCGCTGGCCTCGACGATGCGGGTCGAGGCGGTCATCTCGGTGAGAAGCTCGTCGACCATCGCCACCAGCTCGCTGATTCCCGACGTGTGCTGCAGGTGCAGCACCTCGAGGGTGACGTCGGGCGTGACGTTGGGGTTGCCGTCGCGGTCGCCTCCGGCCCACGTGCCGAAGCGCAGCGGTCGCGACGTCTCGGGCAGCTCGACGCCCACCCGGGCGGCCTGCCGGTCGAGCTCGTCGAGCAGGCCGGGCACGACCTCCGAGGCGATGGAGCGCAGGTAGTACACGGCGGTGCGGGCCTCGTCCTGCGGCTCCGGGCGCACGACGCGCAGCTCGTCGGTCTGCCACAGCAGGTCGATCAGCTCGGCCAGGCGGCGTTCGCCCGTGGCGGTCTCGGACGCCGGACGCCGGGGGTCCTCGAGCTCGCGCACCGCCTCGGCGACCTTGCGCAGCAGTCGCAGCACGGTGCGTCGGCTGGCCTCGGTCGGATGGGCGGTGAACACCGGGCGGTACTCCACGCGCGCCAGCACCGACGTCAGCAGGTCGGCGTCGAGGCTGCCGTCGGCCAGGGCCTCCTCGATGCGCCCGAAGGTGCCGGCGAGCGGACCTTCGGAGCCGATGGTGAGCTCCTGCCAGCGGTGCAGCTGCTCGGTGATGTTGACCAGCTGGAAGTACAGCGCGAACGCCCGCGCGAGCACCACGGCGCGCTCGGGCTCCAGGTCGTCGAGCGCCGCCCGCAGCTCGGCGGCGCCCTGCCCGCTGTCGGGGGTGCGCGCGAGGTGGCGCACCCGTTCCACGAGGTCCAGCAGCTCCGGCCCCTCGTGCCGCGTGAGGGCCTCGCCGAGCAGCGTCGTCAGCTGGCGCACCGACGCACGCAGGGCGGCGTGCTCCTCGTCGGAGGCGACACCCCCCGCGAACAGGGCGGCGTCGGGCGCGCGGCGGTCGGACTCGAGGATCTGCTCGGTCGTGCGGGGGCTGGCGGAGCTCATGGGTCCATCCTGCCGGTCCTGTGTTGCAGACGTGTGGCGCGTCCGGAGAACCTGCTCAGAGGCTGCTCAGTGGTCTTCTCGGAATGCGCATGACCCGACCCGTGTCTACCGTCGAAGGATGATCGCCGAGGAGCACAGGATCGCGTCGCCGCAGACGCGCTCACAGCTGTGGGCGAACCTGCTGCGTCTGGAGACGCTGGGCGAGTGGAGTGCGGTGAGTCGCTGCGCGTCCACCGGCTCCGACCTCCTCGACGCAGCGCAGTCGTACCTCTGCTCGTTGCAGCACGGCGAGGACCTGATGGATGCCACGGTCGTCGTCACGCACCTCGACCCGCCCGAGGAGCTCCGGCTGCGCACCACCTCGCCCATGGCAGTGGTGAACGAGCGCATCGTGCTCGAGCCGGACGGTCGCGGCACGATCGTGCGGTACTCCGCATCGGCCTCGTCGTCGATGTTCGGCCCGGCGGTCACCGTGTGGCTGCACGACCACGTGCGCCTGGTGCAGGACCGGCTGAGTCGTTACGTTCAGCGGACCGACCTGCTGCAGCCCGACCAGCGCTGAGCCCCTTCCGGACCTTCGAGGTCCCCCGCCGCCTCCTCCAGGGGTGAATAGAAGCGACGGGGGCAGAGCACACCGTATCGGCGAGCACCCCTCGTCGTGCGCACGCCCCGGTCGTGTCGTCCTGGTCTCTTGCCACGCGCGACGTGACGCGGCACACTGTCAGTACACATTATATAGAATGTAGGCTGATGTCTGTTCCAGGTTCTCCCGTCCTGCGCGTCACGTGGCACGAGGACGTGCTCGAGCTCCGGCTCGACCGTCCGCACCGACGCAACGCCCTCGACCACCAGCTGGTCGAGGAGCTGCTGCACGCACTCGCCGTCGACGCGCCTCGTGCCCGCGCCATCGTGCTCACCGGCGGCGACCTCCACTTCTCGTCGGGAGGCGACGTCGGCACGATGCCCGGCCCCTCCGACGGCTTGTTCGGCCCCGCCGCTCGGCTCTCGCTCATCCACCGCGCGGTCCGCGAGATCCGCGCCGCAGCGGCTCCGACCATCGCGGCGGTGGACGGCTACGCGATCGGCGCCGCCTGGGGTCTCGTGCTCGGGTGTGACGTCGTGGTGGCCGCCGACGACGCGTTCTTCCTCGCACCGTTCGCCCGTCGCGGTCTCGCCTCGGACGGCGGGGTCGCGTGGCACCTGACCCGCGCCCTCGGCCGCCAGGCCGCGACCCGGCACCTGCTCCTCGGTGAACGTCTCGCGGCGCAGGACGCCTACGACGCCGGCCTGGTCACCCGGGTCTGCCCGACCGGCAGCGCCACGACCGTGGCCCTCGAGCTGGCCGCGGACCTGGCGTCCGGCCCCCTGGAGTCGCTCGCGGTGACGCGCTGGATGTGCGACGTGGCCGAGCACGAAGGGCTCGAGGCGTTCCTGCGCGAGGAGCGCGTGGGCGTCTCGCTCGCGGGTCACGGACGCGATGCCGCGGAGGGCCACGCCGCCTTCGCCGCGCGCCGGGACCCGGTGTACCGATGACGCCGGGGCAGACGCTCGTGGACATCGAGGTCGTGGAGTGTGCCACCTTCGTGGCGGGCCCGACGTGCGGCATGACGCTGGCCCAGCTCGGCGCTTCCGTGGTGCGCGTGGACCTGCCCGGCGGCGGCAGCGACTTCGGACGGTGGCCGTTGAGCCGGTCCGGCGCCAGCCTCTACTGGGCCAACCTCAACAAGGGCAAGCGGTCCGTCGCGCTCGACTACCGCACCCCCGAGGGCCGCGAGCTGCTGCTCGCCCTGGCCACCCGCGAGGGCCCGGGGCGGGGCATCTACCTCGACAACGTCGTCGGCAGGAACCGGCTGACCCACGAGGACCTCGCCGCCGTGCGCGCCGACGCCATCTCCGTGCACGTGGAGGGCTTCCCGGGCGGTCGTCCTGCCGTCGACTACACCGTGAACGCCTCGGTCGGCATCGCCGACATGACCGGCCCGGAGTTCCTCGACACCCCGGTCAACCACGTGCTGCCGGCCTGGGACCTGCTCACCGGGCTGCACGCCTCCGTCGCGGTCCTGGCCGCGCTCCAGAAGCGTCGCGCCGACGGCATCGGGAGCCACGTCGACCTCGCTCTGTACGACGTCGCGGTCTCCTCCGTCGGCGCCCTCGGCTGGTTCGCCGAGGCCGACGAGGTCGGCCACAGCCGGCAGCGGCACGGCAACCATGTCTTCGGCAGCTTCGGCACCGACTTCGCGAGCCGCGACGGCGAGCGCGTCATGGTCGTGGCGCTGACCGAGGGCCAGTGGCACGCGCTGTGCGCCGTCACGGGGACCGTGGACGTGTTCGCCGCGCTGGAGAAGGCACTCGACGTGGACCTGCGCCACGAGGCGGCCCGCTACGAGCTGCGCGAGACGATCGCCTCGATCCTGCGGCCCTGGTTCGCCGCCCGACCGATCGACGACCTCGCCGCGCTGCTCGACGAGGCACGAGTCCTGTGGGCTCCGTACCTGTCGGTCGACCAGGCCGGCGAGGTCGCCCGTGACGCCGCCCGTCCCGTCCTGCGCGACATCGAGCAGCCCGGCGTGGGTCGGATGGCCGCATCGTCGTCGCCGCTGCGCTGGGGCGACGACACGGTCTGGCCCTCGCCCGCTCCGGAGCTCGGGTCGGACACCCTCGCCGTGCTCACCGAGGAGCTGGGGCTCGGCGACGCCGAGATCGGCGGCCTCAGCGACCGCGGAGTGATCGCCCGCCAGGACGTCGCGTGAGCCTGGCCGACGCGACCACGCTGCTCTTCGTGCCGGGCGACCGACCCGACCGGTTCGAGCGCGCCCTCGCCTCCGGTGCCGACGCGGTGCTGTGCGACCTCGAGGACGCCGTGGCCGCCGACGCGAAGGACGCTGCCCGTGCCCTCGTCGCCGAGGCCGCCGCGGCAGGCGCGCGTGTGGCCGTGCGGGTCAACGCCGTCGGCACCACGTGGCACCGTGCCGACGTCGCGATGGCGGTCGAGCACGGGCTGCCGGTGGTGCTGCCCATGGCCGACCGCGCGGCCGTCGTCGCCCTCGGCGAGGTCGCCGTCGAGGTCCTCGCACTGGTGGAGACGGCGCGTGGCCTGATCGACGCCGTCGACGTCGCCGCCTCGCCGTCGGTCACCCGCCTGGCTCTCGGCCACCTCGACCTCGCCACGGACCTCGGTGTGGATCCCGACGTCGGCGAAGTCGTCGACCACGCCCGCGCGGCCCTCGTCGTGGCCTCGGCCGCAGCCCGCCTGGTGGGCCCGGTCGACGGGGTCACCCCGCAGCTTCGTGACCCCGACCGCCTCGTCGCCGACCTCGCCCGCGCCGAGCGCCTGGGCCTTCGCGGCAAGCTGTGCATCCACCCCGACCAGGTCACCACGGCGGCGGACCGGT
The DNA here is from genome assembly GCF_001423335.1 of Aeromicrobium sp. Leaf289. Taxonomy (NCBI): domain Bacteria; kingdom Bacillati; phylum Actinomycetota; class Actinomycetes; order Propionibacteriales; family Nocardioidaceae; genus Aeromicrobium; species Aeromicrobium sp. Leaf289. Next base: position 189,453 of record NZ_LMNK01000002.1, read on the forward strand.
TCGCGCCGTCGTCGCAGGAGCTGGCCTGGGCCCGCACGGTCGTCGGCGCCGAGCGTGACGGCGTCGCCGTCGTCGACGGGCAGATGGTCGACGCCCCGGTCCTCGCCCGCGCCCGTCAGGTCCTCGCGCGAGGACGCCGACACAGCTCCACGTCCTCTGCCGCACCGTCCCCCACCGAAGGAGAACCCGCATGACCCTGCTCGACTCCCAGGTCGCCGTCGTCACCGGCGCCGCCCAAGGCATCGGTCTCGCCATCGCCCACGCTTTCGTCGACGCCGGGGCACGCGTCGTGGTCGCCGACCTCGACGCCGACGCTGCGAGCAAGGCCGTCGCGGAGCTCGGGGGCGACGACGTGGCTCTCGCCGTCGCCTGCGACGTCGTCAGCGCCGACGACGTCCAGCGCGCGATCGACGCGGCCGTGGAGCGCTGGGGTCGGCTCGACGTGATGGTCAACAACGCGGGCATCACCCGCGACGCGACGATGCGCACCATGAGCGAGGAGGCCTTCGACCAGGTGATCGCCGTCCACCTGAAGGGGTGCTGGAACGGCACCCGGCTCGCGGCCGCCCACATGCGGGAGGCCAAGAGCGGCGCGATCGTCAACATCTCCTCGCTCTCGGGCAAGGTCGGCATGGTGGGGCAGACCAACTACTCCGCCGCCAAGGCCGGCATCGTCGGGCTGACGAAGGCCGCGGCGAAGGAGATGGCCCACCACGGAGTGCGCGTCAACGCCATCCAGCCGGGCCTGGTCGCGTCGGCCATGACACGGGCCATGCCGCAGAAGGCCTGGGACGGCAAGATGGCCGAGATCCCGATGCAGCGGGCCGGGGAGCCCGAGGAGGTCGCCCAGGTCGCCCTGTTCTACGCCTCGGCCATGTCGTCCTACATGACCGGCACGGTGGCTGAGGTCACCGGCGGACGGTTCATGTGAGCGGACGTCCCACGCGCACGGTCGACCCGCTCGCCGTCGCCGGCCTGGCCGACCTGCTCGGCGCCGACGACGTCGACACCTCCGTCGGCGCACCCCTGCCGGCCCTGTGGCACTGGGCTGCTCTGGCACGGTGGGTGCCCCTGTCGGCCCTCGGACCCGACGGGCACGCGATCGACGACGGCCTGCCGACGCGCCGAGACCTGCCGCGCCGGATGTTCGCCGGCGGCGAGGTCGCGGTGCTGCGCCCGTTGCGCATCGGCGCCGAGGTCGGCATCGAACGTGTCGTCGAGGACGTGCGCGACACGCAGGGCCGCTCGGGGCCCCTGCGCTTCGTGACCGTCCGCGACACCGTGCACGACGACCAGGGCCCCGCGGTCCAGGAGCGGCTCGACCTCGTCTACCGGGCCGGCGCGGGTCTCGTCGCACCGTCACCGCCGGGCGCGGGCGTCCCGGCCTCGCCCGACGACGGCCCTGCCGGACTGTCCTCGACCGAGCGGGCCTCCTGGGACTTCCGTGCCGATGCCCCGCTGCTCGCACGGTTCAGCGCACTCACCTGCAACTCCCACCGGATCCACTACGACCACCCCTACGCGACCGGCACGGAAGGCTACGCCGGACTGGTCGTCCACGGCCCGCTGCTGGCGCTCGCCCTCGCCGAGGTCGCCCGTCGCCGGGGCGGACCGCTGCGCCGCGTCGCGCACCGTGGCCGCTCCGCCCTGGTCGCGGGCCAGCGGGCGCACCTCGACGTCGTGGATCCCGGTGCCGACTCCGGCCAGGGCTGCACCGTCGAGGCGCGCCGACCCGGTCCCATCGACGACCCCGACCACGCCGCCGAGCCGGTCTCGACCGTCACTGCCCACCACCACCTCGAGGAGACCTCGTGAACGACGCCGTCATCTGCGCCCCCGTGCGCACCCCCGTGGGCCGCTACGGCGGCTCCCTCGCCGCGGCCACTGCGGCCGAGCTGGCCGCCACCACCCTCACCGCGCTCGTCGAGCGCACGGGGCTCCCGACCGATGCGGTCGACGACGTGATCCTGGGGCACTGCAACCCGAACGCCGAGGCCCCCGCGATCGGACGCGTGGCGGCCCTCGACGCCGGGCTCGGCATCCGCGCGGCCGGCCAGCAGGTCGACCGGCGCTGCGGGTCGGGCCTGCAGGCCGTCGTCAATGCGGCCATGGCCGTCCAGACCGGCGCGGCGGAGCTGGTCGTCGCCGGCGGCGCCGAGAGCATGAGCAACGTCCCCTTCTACTCCACGGACATCCGCTGGGGCGGTGCACGCACGGGCGTCACGATGCACGACGCCCTCGTGCGGGCTCGTCAGACGGCGGGCGGCCGCTTCCACCCCGTGGCGGGCGGCATGATCGAGACGGCCGAGAACCTGCGGCGGGAGCACGGCATCTCCCGGCACGACCAGGACGCTCTCGCGGTGCAGTCGCACCAGCGCGCCGTGGCCGCCCAGCGGGCGGGGATCTTCGCCGACGAGATGGTGCCGGTCACCGTCGGCTCGGGCCGGCGCGAGACGGTCGTCGACGTCGACGAGCACCCCCGCGCCGACACGACGCTCGAGTCGCTCGGCGCGTTGCGGCCGATCATGGGCAAGGTCGACGCAGAGGCGACGGTCACCGCCGGCAACGCGAGCGGGCAGAACGACGCGGCCGCCATGTGCGTCGTCACCACCCCCGAGCTCGCCGCCCGTCACGGGCTCACCCCGCTCGTCGCCCTGCGCAGCTGGGCCGTCGCCGGCGTGCCGGTGGAGACGATGGGGATCGGTCCCGTCCCCGCCACGGCCGACGCGCTCGGCCGGGCGGGCATCGGCTTCGACGACCTCGACGTCGTGGAGCTCAATGAGGCCTTCGCCGCCCAGGTGCTGGCCGTGCTGCGCACGTGGGGCGTGGAGCCGGACGACCCGCGCATCAACCCGCACGGGTCCGGCATCTCTCTTGGCCACCCGGTCGGCGCGACCGGTGCCCGGCTCGTCGGCTCGATGGCGCAGGAGCTGGCGCGCCGCGAGGGCCGGTACGGGCTGGTGACGCTCTGCATCGGCGGCGGCCAGGGCATCTCGGCGGTCTTCGAGCGGGTCGGCGCGTGAGCGGTCCGGCGGTCATCGACTCCCCGGAGGCGCTGCACGCGCTCGTGGGCGTCGAGCTCGGCCCGAGCGGCCCGCTGGTCGTCGAGCAGCAGCGCATCGACGCGTTCGCCGACGTCACCGGCGACCACCAGTGGATCCACGTCGACCCCGAGCGCGCCGCGACCGGTCCGTTCGGCGGTGTCATCGCCCACGGCCAGCTGACGCTGTCGCTGGTCACGGCGCTGGCGCCCGAGCTCTACTCCGTGGAGCTGGGCACGGCGCGCGTGAACTACGGGTTCGAGCGCGTCCGATTCCCGGCCGTCGTCCCGGTGGGCTCCACGCTGCGTCTGTCCTGCCGCGTCACCGACGTGCAGGAACGCGACGGCTCCTGGCTCGTGACGTTCCGCTTCACGATGCTGCGCGACGGACACGACCGCCCGGTCTGCGTGGCCGACAAGCTGTCGCTGATCCTGGCCTGAGCCCCGCCTCGCGGCCACCCCCGACCCGCGCGCCTCGCCGGCCCGGACTCACCCACCGGCGGGGCGCGCGCTCATGCCCGGCGCCGTCCCAGCCACGCAGCACGAGGGCGGGTGGCGCCGTGCGCCACCCGCCCCGTCCGCGCTCGTCGTGCGTCAGCCGCTGTAGCCGAACGCCCGGTTCCACCGCGCCACGATGTCGGCGCCCTCGGTGCGGGCCTGCTCCGGCGTGTAGAGCTCGAGCCCGTCGGAGTCGCCCGACGGCAGCTCGTACGACCCGGTCCTCGTCGTGGGGATGTCGGTGCGTGCTGCCACGAAGCCCTGCGCCGCCGCGAACCGCTGGCCCGACGTCGACATCGTCCAGTCCTGGAACAGCTTGGCCGCCGCGGAGTCGAGGCCGGCCTCCGTGACGCCCTGCATGTTGTACGTGCCCGAGACACCGCTCGGCGGCACGACGAGGGTGATCGGCGCACCGGCCACCTCGGCACCGTAGGTGCTGTTGAAGCCCGAGGTCGCGACCTCGATCTCGCCGCGGGCGAGCGCCTCCAGCTGCACGCTCGTGGTGTCGAAGATGCGCGGCTCCTGGGCGGCGAGCTTCTCCCAGTAGTCGGCGTCCAGCTCCTCCTGGAACTTCGCGAGGCCCTGGACGGTGCCACCGGCGCCCGCGTTGACGATGCCGACCTTGCCCTTCCACTTCGGGTCGAGCAGGTCCGACCAGTCCTTCGGGGCGTCGCCCTTCTGCACCACCTGGTTGTTGTAGGAGAACGCGTACGCCGAGTAGTAGGGCGCGTAGTAGAGCCCGTCCTCGTAGACGACACCCTCGGTGTCGGCCAGGGCGTCGCTCGACGTCACCTCGTACGGCGCGTACACGCCCGCCTCGGCGAACTCCTCGGCCAGCACCGGGTCGGTGATGGTCACCACGCCGGCCTCGAGGCGGCCGGCGCCGGCCTCGCTCAGCACCCGCTCGGAGAGCTTGCCCGACGGCATCCGCGTCATGTCGACGTCGACGCCGGTCTCGGCCTCGAAGCGCGCGGCCGTGACCTCGGCGCTCTCGGCACCGGAGGCGGTGTACCAACCGACGGAGCCCTCCTCGCGGGCGGCCTCGAGCAGCTCGGCGTCGGCGACCTGCTCCCCGTCGATGACGAGTCCGTCGGAGTCGTCGATCTCCGGCATGGCGAGGATCTCCTCGGCGGCGCTGCCCGCGCCGGCGCTGCTGGAGCCCTCTCCTCCGCCGCCGCATGCGGCGAGGGTGAGGGACACCGCCGCGACCGCGGCCACGGCGAGGGTCTTGGTGGGCTTCTTCATGTCGTCCTCCTTGGACGTCCTGCAGGGGGTCGGGTGGTGAGGGGTGTCAGCGGTTCGCCAGGCGCCGTGGGATGTAGGAGAGGACGAACATGACGAGGCAGTACAGAAGGCTCATGGCCGCCGCACCGCGCAGGGCTCCGCCGTTCTCGAAGGCGTCGTAGATCGCGATCGAGAGGATCTTGGTGTCGGTCGTGTAGAGGAACAGAGGCACCGTCAGCTCGCGCATGCTGAGCATGAGCAGCAGCACGAACGTCGACAGCAGCCCGACCTTCATGAGCGGCACGGTGACCGCGAGGATCGCGCGGGTGCGGCTGGCGCCGAGCATGACGGCACTGTCCTCGAGGTCGCGATCGGTCTGCAGGATCGACGATGCGATCCCGCGGAAGCCCTGCGGGGACTGCACCGCGATGAAGGCGATCGCCATCACCGCGAGGGTGCCGTAGAGCGGGATCGGCATGACCAGCCACGTCCACAGCAGTCCCATGCCGAGCACGACCGCGGGGATGGCGAGCGGCACCATCGAGATGCCCTCGATCAGACGACGGCCGCTGACGGTGGTGCGGTAGACCGCGTAGCCGCAGAGGAAGGCGAGCACCGTGCCGGCCGAGGCCGCGATGACGCTGACCACGACGCTGTTGCCGGTGGCGTCGAGGAAGCTGCTGGACTGCAGCACCGTGCCGACGATCGACAGGTCGAACGCACCCGGCTGGAACAGGTCGCCGATCGAGGACATGTACGGGCTCGTGCGACCGGCCGTGACGACGAGCGCCAGCAGCGGCAGCAGGATCGACAGCGTGAAGAAGCCGAGCACCGCGACGAGGGCCGGCGTGCGCCACGCTCCGAGCGCGATCTTCTTGTTCTTGACGCCCTTGCCGGTGACCGTCGTGAACGACCGCTTGGCGATGACGCGGTTCTGCAGCGTGGTCGCGATGATGACGACCGCCACGAGCACCACAGCGATGGCGGCGCTCTCGTTGCCGCGCGACGGCGTCGCGTTCAGCAGCCGGAAGATGAAGGTCGGCAGGGTGTCGACCCCGCCGGGCGTGCCGAGCACCTGCGCCACCGGGAAGTTCTCGAAGATCAGCGTGAAGGTGAGGATCGCCGACCCGAGCACCGCCGGCAGGGCGAGCGGGAAGGAGATGCGTCGCAGCATCGTGCGGGTCGACGACCCGTGGATCTGCGCCGCCTCCTCCAGGTCGGGGCTCATGAGCGACAGCGCCGCGTGCACCATGAGGAAGGTGTAGGGCGCGTAGTACATCGCGAAGACGAGCACGAGGCCCGGCATCGAGTACATGTTCACGAACGCCGGCAGACCGACGTCGCGCAGCCCGATGTTGAGCAGGCCGGCGTTGGGACTGCCGAGCATCGACCACGCCAGCGCGCCGACGTAGGACGGCAGGAACATCGGCATGAGGCCGACGAGGTAGACGAACTTCGGGATGCGGATGTCGGTGCGGGCCGCGAGGAACGCGAGCGTCCCGCCGATGAGACCGGCGAGCAGCGTGGCCGCGATGGCCATGACCATCGAGTTGACGAACGCCTGCCGGACCTCGGGGACACCGAGGACCCCGAAGTTGCCGAGCGTCGGCGAGAGGCTGATGTTGCCCGGCCGCGGCACGGAGCCGGTCATGGAGGCCAGCAGCACGAAGCCGGCGGGCACCAGGATGAGGAACGCCAGGAAGGCGATCAGCAGGCCGGAGCCGAGCCAGCGGCGCATGAACCCGGCGCGGGTCCTCGGGGCACTCGTCCCGGTGGACGGTGCGGGCGACGGTGCGGCGGGTGCGTCGACGAGGGCGGAGGCCATCTCACTCACCCGCCTGGCCGGCGCCGACCAGCTCGGCGGGCGCCTCGGCGGCCGGGAGGTCCGGGACGATCCCGGGCACCTCGTCGGGCAGGACCTTCACGTCGCGCGCGTCGACCTGCACGAACACGCGGTCGCCGGGGTGGAAGACGTTGACCGCCGAGCCCGCGAGGGTGGCCTCCACGACCGGTCCGGCGTCGAGGGTCACCGAGCAGCGGGTGGTCGCACCCTGGAAGACCGTCACGCCGACGGTGCCCTCCCAGGCGTTGGCGACCTGCGCGTCCCGGTCGAGCGTCACCCGGACGTGCTCGGGCCGGATGCTCACGCTGGCCGGCACGTCGCCGAGACCGGCGGACTCGCTGACCAGCTCCAGGGGGTGCTCGGTCGACACGAGGCGGTGACCCGTCCCGGGCTGGACCGGGAAGATGTTGAGCACGCCGAGGAACGCCGCGATCGACGCCGAGGCCGGGGTGTCGTAGATCTCCGTCGGCCGGGCCAGCTGCGCGATGCGCCCGTGCTGCATCACGGCGACCCGGTCGGCCAGGGCCAGCGCCTCGCTCTGGTCGTGGGTCACGTAGATCGAGGTCAGGCCCAGGTCCAGCTGCAGGCGACGCAGCTCGACCCGCAGGTCGTCGCGCAGGCGGGCGTCGAGGTTCGACAGCGGCTCGTCGAGCAACATGATGGCCGGTTCCATGGCGAGGCTGCGGGCCAGGGCGACACGCTGCATCTGGCCCCCCGAGAGTGCGCTCGCGCTCTTGTCGGCCTGGTCCTCCAGGCCGACCGTCCGCAGGGTGGTCAGGGCCTTCTCGCGCAGCTGCGCCTTCGCGACCTTCTGCATGCGCAGCGGGAAGGCCACGTTCTCCAGCACCGTGAGGTGGGGCCAGACGGCGTAGGACTGGAACACCAGGCCCACGTTGCGCTTGTTGGCCGGGACCCGGGTGCCCGCGTCGGCGTCGAAGACGGCGCGGCCGCCGATGCTGATGCGCCCCGCCGACGGCTCCTCGAGCCCGGCGACGCACCGCATGGTGCTGGTCTTGCCGCAGCCGGACTGGCCCAGCATCACGATGGACTCGCCGTCGGCGATGTCCAGCGACAGGTCCTTCACCGCCTGGAAGTCGCCGTAGTGCAGCGACAGGTTCTCGATGGTGACGTCCATGTCAGCTCTCCTTCGTCACAGGGGTGGGGGTGCGGACCGTGACGAGCGCATCCAGCGCCACCACTCCGTGGCCGTCGCGCAGGACCGCGGCGGGGTTGATCTCGGCCTCGACGACGTCGGGGCGGTGCTGCGCCAGGCGGGACACCGCCACGACCAGGTCGGCGAGTGCGTCCAGGTCGCCGTGGGGGGCGGAGCGGTAGCCCCGCGACAGCGCGGTGGCCCGGACGGACTCGATCATGCCGAGCGCCACCTCACGGTCGACGGGGGCCAGCTGCGCGGCACTGTCGCCGTACAGCTCGACCGTGACGCCACCGGCGGCCAGGACCACCATCGGACCGACGGTCTCGCTGACCCGGTAGCCGACGAGCATCTCCTGGACGACGTCGACGACCATCTCCTGCACCAGCACCGTGTCCGCGCCGACCTCGGGCCGGTGCCGGGCCACGCTGTGGAGGATGCGCTCGCGCGCGGCCTGCACGCCCGCGGCGTCGGCGACACCGACCTCGACACCGCCGACGTCGGACTTGTGGGCGATCTCGTCGGACAGCACCTTGACCACGACGGGGTAGGGCAGGCCCTCGGGCACGTCGTCGTGGGGTCCGAGCACGGCGCTCGCGGGGAACCGGGCACCGACGGCCGAGAGGACGTCGGCGGAGGCCCGCTCGTCGAGGGCGACGGTGGGGCCGGCCGGGTGCGGGACGGTGGTGAGCGCCTCGGGCCGCGGCGACCTGGTGCGCAAGGTGGCAGCCACGGACTCCGCGCACGACTCGACCGTGCGGAAGGCCGGGACCCCGGCGCGGTGCAGGCGCTGCAGCGTGACGAGCGCGTCGGGCAGCGCCCACGCGACGACCGGGAGGTCGCGGCCGGCGAAGTCCTCGATCGCGCTCGCTGCCAGCTCCGGGTTGAGCCGGGCCGACGAGCCGATCACGAAGACGAGCAGGTCCAGCTCCTGGCTGGCCTCGAGGATCCCGAGGACGGTCGTCACCTTGTCGTGCCGGGTGCCGGCCAGCGTGAGGTCGACGATCAGGCTCTCGGCCACGGCGATGCCGGCGTCGTTGATCGCGGCGAACGTGGCGCTCGACGGCTTGGTGACCCGCAGGCCGCGCATCTCGAGCTCGTCGACGGCGATCGCGGCGCCGCCACCCGTGGAGGTGATGACCCCCACCCTCGGTGCCGACGTGGCAGGGCGACGCGGGGCGTCGGCGAGTCGACGCTGCACGGCCCCGCACTCGACGAGCGACTCGAAGTTCTCGACCCGGACGAAGCCGCACGCCTCGAAGAACGCGCTCGCCTCGCTGTCCTCACCGGCGAGGGCTCCGGTGTGGGAGACGGAGAGCTCCGCCGCCGCGTCGGACCGGCCCAGCTTGTAGACGGTCACCGGCTTGCCGTGCTCGTGGGCGAGCTGCGCGAACTCCGCGAGCGACTCGGCGTTGTCGAGCGACTCGAGGAACAGGCAGTAGGCGTCGACGTCGGGGTCGTCGATCGTGGCCGAGCAGATCTCGCCGAGCGTCAGGTCGATCTCCGACCCGGTCGAGACCAGCCCGGCGAACCCGATGCCCACGGCCTTGGCCCGGGTCATCAGGGCACCGATGACGCTGCCCGACTGCGACGCCACGAAGGTGCGGCCGACCGGGATGTCGTCCTCGCCGAAGGCCGCGTTGGCGGTGAGCAGCATGCCTGCGCCGGGGTTGACCACGCCGATGCTGTTCGGCCCGACGATGCGGACGCCGTACCGCTGCGCCACCTCGAGCAGCTCGCGCTGCCGCTCGGCGCCCTCGGGGCCTGCCTCGGCGAAGCCACCGGCCAGCACCGTCACGACGGGAACGCCGCGCTCGCCGCACTCGCGCACCGCGTCGACGACGAAGCGGGTGTCGGCGGCGACGAACACGTGGTCGGGCGTCTCCGGCAGCGCCGAGATGCTCGGCCACGCCTTCTCGCCGAGCACCGTGTCGCGGCGCGGGTTGACCGGGTAGACCCGGCCCGTGTACCCGGCCTTGCGCAGGAACGCGAGCGGTCGGGCGCCGGTCTTGCTGATGTCGTCGGAGGCGCCGATGATCGCGACGGACTCGGGGTGCATCAGGGCGCCACCGAGGGTGGTGGTGGACAGGACGGTCACGGGGTGGTCTCCTCGGGCAGGACGACGTCGAGCGTCGTGCGGGCGCTGGGCGCGGTCCAGGTCTGCTCGGCCAGGGCGGCGGCGCGGTCGTGGCCGATGACCGGACCGGCCAGGCGGACGAGCTTGGCGGTCATGTCGTCGTCGCTGACCGGGTTCGACGGCTCGCCGTAGGGCGTGTCGACCTGCTCGGTGAGGACGGTGCCGTCGTGCAGGGTCACCTCCAGCACGGCGCGGCGCAGCCGCGGGTAGGCCGCGTCGGCGTCGGCGTCGGCCACCACGGCGACGCGACCGACGAGGTCGCGCACGGTGGCGTCGTGGCGGGCCTCGGGGCCGAACTCGGTGAGGCCGACCTCGTCGAACGTGAGGGCGACGGTCACGGCGAACGGGATGCTCATCTGCGCGTCGAGGAACTCGTCGACGTCCGTCGCGGCGTGGTGCGAGGCGACCGTGTAGGTGCGGACCAGCACGGAGGCGACGTCGTCGGCCTTGAGCCCGTGCTCGGCCCGCAGCGCGAGGGCGGCGTCGATGGGTCCGTGCAGGTGCCGGCAGCAGGGGTAGGGCTTGACGTAGGTGCGCAGGAAGACCCACTCCTCACCGAGCCCACCCAGCAGGGTCTCGGCGTCGAGCTCGCCGCGGGTGAACGCCTCGGCGTACCCGTGCCGGGCCTCCAGGACACCGCGCGGTCCTGTGATGCCGGCCTTCGCCAGCTCGGCGCTCGCGATCGCGTCGCGCGCCGCCTTGCCGGGGTGCAGCCGCTTGACCTCGGCCGCCTGGCCGAGGAACGCGAACAGGCCACCGGCGTGGGACGCGGCGATGCCGAGCGCGTGCTCCATCCGCTCAGCGTCCAGGCGGTGCAGCACACCGACAGCGAGCGCCCCGGCGAGGACGCCGGTGAGCGGGGTGTTGTGGAAGTGGTTGCGCCAGGTGGCCGGGTGGCCGGCGGCGGCCAGGCGGCAGACGCCCTCGAGGCCCACCGCCAGCGCCCGCTCGGTGAGCTCGTCGTCGCTGCCGGCAGCCTGCGCCGCGGCGAGGACGGCGGGGAACACGACCGTGCTGGGGTGGACGCTGCCCGGCGTGTAGCCGTCGTCGACCTCGAGGCAGTGCGCGCTCGTGCCGTTGACCAGCGCGGCACCGAGGGCCGAGAGCCGACCCGATCCGACCGCCTCGGCGGCGTCGCCGGGGTACTGGACGGCGGCGTGCTGGGCCACCTGGCGCGACGTCGGCGCGGCAGAGCCGGGGACGACCGCGGCCAGGTAGTCGACCCAGAGCCGACGCACGTGGTGACGGGTGGCGGCGTCGAGGGGCCGGTCGGCCTGGGCGGCGGCCCACTCGGCGACCGTGGCGGTGGCGCCCTCGAGCGCCGGGCCGGCCGCGTCGGGGCTGGCGGAGGTGCTCGTGCTCATCGGCTGGCTCCCGCCCGCTGGTCGAAGCGTCGGCCGAAGACCGACTGGGCGATGGTGTTGCGCAGGATCTCCGTGGACCCGCCGGCGATCATCCAGCCGCGCGTGCGGCGCACGATGTACTCCATCGGGAACTCCTGGGAGTAGCCGCTGGCGCCGAAGACCTGCAGGGCGTCGTTGGCCACCTTGAACGCCGTCTCGTTGGCGTGCACCTTGGCGATCGCAGCGTCGGTGGAGTCGGGCGCACCGGCGTCGGCGTCGGCCACGGCACGGAAGAGCAGCATCTTGGAGGCGTCGAGCTGGATCCTCATGTCGGCGAACTTCCACTGCAGACCCTGGAACTCGCAGAGGTTCTTGCCGAACTGCGTACGGACCTGGGCGTGCTCGACGGCCCGCTCGTAGGCGCTCTCGGCGAGGGCGAGGGCGCGCGAGGCGTTGCCCATCCGCTCGACACCGAAGATCGACAGCATGGAGCGGACGGCGCCGGACTCGGCCAACACGTAGTCGCGCGGCACGCGGCACTCGTCGAAGTAGAGCTGGCAGTGCGACTCGCCCGACATGTGCCGCTCGGTCTTCCCGCGCGAGAAGCCGGGGGCGTCGAACGGCACCAGCACGGCGCCGATGTCCTTCGTCGTCGGGCCGAACCGGCACCAGACGACGGAGTAGGAGGCCTCCGGACCGTGGGAGTTCCACACCTTCTGGCCGTTGAGGACGACCTCGTCACCCTCGATGCGGGCCGACGTGCGCAGCTCGGTGAGCGCGCTGCCCGCCTCCGGCTCGCTCATGCCGGCGGTGACGATCGCGTCGCCGGCGAGGAGCTTCGGCAGCACCTCGCGCTTCACCCGCTCGGACCCGAAGTTCGCGACCTGGCGGATGGCGCCGAAGTTGCTCGCCTGCAGCGCGTCGGCGCTGTGGGGGCACACCTTGGTGATGGCCATCATGACCAGCACGGCGTCGAGCAGGGACGCGCCCTGGCCACCCAGCTCGGGGTCGAGGGTCAGACCGGTCAGGCCGTTGTCGGCCAGCACCTTGAGGCTGTCCCAGGCGAACTCGGTCCGCTGGAACGCCTTCGGTGCGAACTCCTTCTCGGCCAGCTTGGTGACGGAGTCGACGAGGGCGGTCTGCTCGGGGGTCAGGGAGAAGTCCATCGGTGTCCTTCGGTGGGAAGTGGTGGTGTGCGGTCGGGTGGTCAGGCCACGGGCTGGCGTGACGGGGTGAACTCGGAGAGGGCGCGGCGCAGGCCGCTGGCGTCGAGGTCGGCGACCCCGTCGACGAAGTCCCAGATGCGGTCGGTCTCGACGTCGGCGTCGAGGCCGCCCACGGTCAGGCAGGTGCGGATCTTGGTGCTGACCGCCGCGCGGTCGAGCGGCGTCTCGGGTCCGCCGGGCATGGGTGCCTCGGCCACGTGCACGGTGCCCCCGTCCCGACCACTGCTGCGGTGCAGCTCGACCGTCGCCCCGCTCATGACGGTGCTGGCGGGGAGGTCCTGGCGGACCTCGACGTGCGCGGCCGCGGCCGCGATGCCGGGGTCGACGACGTCGGGGCCGGCGAGGGTCGCGACGTCGTAGCGACCGGTGGTCCAGACGGAGGCGACCTGCCACGGCACGGAGAACTGGGCGTCGATGATCGGCTCGCCTCGGTCGGCGAACGGCCGCGCGACCATGGCGTACGACGCACCCTCGGGCAGGTGCACGACGATGCGGTCGTCGGCCTCGGCGCCGTGACGGCGGTACAGCTCCTCCGCGGCGGCGATGGCCGCGTGTCCGTACCGACAGGCCGGGTAGGGCTTGATGGCCAGCTCGGCACCGGCGAACGGTCCGTCGAGCACGTCGGCCACGGTCAGGTCCGAGCGGGGGACGAGACCGTGCTCGCCGGTCAGCCAGCCGCGCGGACCCTCGATGCCGTGGGCGGCGAGGGAGGCGGCGTAGAGGCCGGCCTGCACCGCGAGGCCCGGCTGTACTCGCTTGGCGAGGGAGCTGTCGACGACCGCCTGGCGGGAGCCGGGCGCCAGCGACGCCCCGAGGGCCAGCGACATCGCGTTCTCGATGCCGGCGCGGTCGAGCCCCCAGGTGGCGGCGACCGCGGCAGCGGCGGCCGGCGCGCCGAGTCCGGCGGTGCGGATGACACCTGGTCGCGGTCCGACGAGACCGCCGAGCCGCGCGAGCACCTGCACGCCGACCACGACGCCGTCGGCGAAGCGGTCCCCACTCGTCGGACGGCGCTGGGCGGCGACGAGCGCCGCGGGCACGGCCACGGCGGCCGTGTGCACGACCGCCTCGTCGTGCGTGTCGTCGAAGTCCCACGCGTGGATCAGCGCCGACGAGACCGCCGCCGCGGCCGACGGCGACCAGCGTCGGCCGGTCCACGGCACCGCCACGTCGCCGTCGCCCAGCTCGTCGGCGGCGAGCAGCATCGCGCGCAGCCCGGGCGCCTGGCCGCCGGCGGCCATGAGGCCCCAGGCGTCGGCGAGCAGGATGCGCCAGCGGTCGAGCTCGGCGGCGTCGAGGGTGTCGAGGTGGCTCACGAGCGGAGGCTCCTTGGGCTGTTGGCGGCGGCGGATCGGTGACCGGGGTCACGTGCTCCACGTCACTCTAGGAAGCCCGCCCGAGGATGTCTAGATATTCTATAGATTCTTTTTCGCACGATCTTTGTGGCAGACTGAGCCCAGCGCGATGCCCTGCCGCCCGAGTACGGTGCGTCAGCGGGCACCCGTCCGCACAGAGAGGAGCCGACATGCGCAGCGACGAGGTCACCCTTCCCGGCAGCCGTACCGCCTACGTCCTCGAGCGCCTGCGCACCGATCTGCGCAACGGGCTCATCAACCCCGGCGACCAGCTGCGCCAGGTCGAGATCGCCCGCCGCTACGGCGTGAGCGCGACCCCCGTCCGCGAGGCCCTGCGGGTCCTCGAGGCGGACGGGATGATCGACTACCACGCCCACCGGGGTGCCACGGTGCGTGACTACACGCCCCAGATGGCCACCGACCTCTACCGGATGCGTGCCGAGATGGAGGCGCTGGCGGTCCGGGTGGCCATGGAGCGGATGACCCCCGAGGTGCTCACGCAGATCCGCGCCGCCGACGTGGAGCTGCTCGCCGCCACCGCGTCGCAGGCCTCTCCTGCAGAACTGTCACGGCTCAACAAGGCGCTGCACTTCGCCATCTACCAGGCCACGTCGCCCGTGATGATCGAGTGCATCGAGATGCTCTGGAGCCGCTTCACGCCCTCGGTGACCCTGTGGAGCGTCACCGGTTTCACCACCGAGCTGCGCCACGACCACGAGGCGATCCTGACCGCGATCGAGGCCGGCGACGCCGACGCCGCGAGCCGGGCCATGCACGAGCACATCATGCACGCGTGCGACCTCCGGGCCACGCACGCCGGGCTCCGGCCGGCCGGCCCTGCGGGCAACGCCGCCGACGCCGTCTCCCCCGAAGCGTCGTGAGGGTGCAGGGCCGACCCGCCTGGCTGCGGCGACCGTCCTGGTTCACCTGTCTCGTCCTCGTCTCGATCGTCTCCCACGCCGTCCTCAACGGCGTGCGCACGCTGATCTCCTACCGCGCGATCGCCCTCGGCGGCGACGCGTTCTCCGTGGGAGTCATCACGGCCGCGTTCGCCGTCCTCCCGCTCCTCGTGGCCCTGCCGATCGGCCGAGCCGTCGACCGCGGCCAGGGCACCCGGGCGCTCCGGTCGGGTCTCCTGCTCACGGTCGTCGCGGTCGCGCTGGCGGCGACGAGCGACCAGCTCGCCGTCCTCGCCGTCGCGAGCGCACTGCTCGGCTTCGGGCAGATCCTGCACACCATCGCGTGCCAGAGCCTCATCCCCTTGTGGTCGCCTCCGGACTCGATGGACCGCAGGTTCGGTCAGCTGACGCTGGGCGTCTCGATCGGCCAGTTCCTCGGCTTCCCTCTCGCCGGGGTCGTCGCCACCCTCACCAACGACACCGCCACCAGCGGGGTGGAGACCGGCCCGGCACTGCTCGTCTTCACGGCCGTGGCCGCAGCAGCGGTGCCGCTGTCGTTCGTCTTCCGACCCGCGTCCCGCGAGAAGCGCAGCCGTCGGGACCAGGCCGCCACCCGGCAGTCGCCCCTGACGATCCTCGGCCAACGCGGCATGAAGCCGGCCATGTACTCGTCCATGACCGTGCTGTCGGGGCTCGACCTGCTCACCGCCTACCTGCCACTCCTCGGCGACCAGCTCGGCCTGAGCGTCGGGGTGGTGACGACCCTGCTCACGCTGCGTGCCGTCGCGTCGGTCCTGTCGCGCATCGCGCTGCCCGTGCTGCTGGCGCGGGTCGGCCGGCGTCCGCTCATCATCTCGGCAACACTCGCGTCGGCCGTCCCGATGGCGCTCGTGCCCCTCACCACCGATGCCGTCGCACTGGGTGCCGCGATGCTGGTCATCGGCTTCTTCTGGGGCATCGGCCAGCCGCTGACGATGGTCTGGGTGACGGCCGTGTCGCACCGCGACAACCGTGCGTCGGCGTTGGCGATCAGGCTGGCCGGCAACAGGGTGGCGCAGTTCGCCGTCCCGCTCGGCGCCGGCGCGGTCGCCGGAGCCACCGGCGTAGGGGTCATCTTCTACCTGACCGGGGCGCTGCTGGCCTCGTCCGGCCTCATCTCCTGGAGCGCGACGCGTGCACTGCCCGAGGAGGGGTAACCACTCTTCGTGAGAAGAGCCCCGCACCGACACGCCGACGACGACCATCGTTTCCCTGCGCGACCTAGCGTCGCGACCATGAGGATCGCCGTGGTGGGAACCGGCTACGTCGGGCTCTCGAACGCCGTCGTCCTGGCGCAGCGTCACCAGGTGGTGGCGGTCGACGTCGACGCCGCGAAGGTCGACCTGATCAATGCCCGCCGTTCGCCCATCGAGGACCGCGAGCTCCAGCAGTACCTGGCCGAGAAGCCGCTGGACCTCGTGGCCACCACGGACGCCGACGCTGCCTGCGCGGGTGCCGACTTCGTGGTGGTGGCCACCCCCACCGACTACGACCCGAGGACCAACTACTTCGACACGAGCTCGGTGGAGACGGTGGTCCGGGCGGCCCTTGCCGCCGAGCCCTCGGCCGTCATCGTCATCAAGTCGACCGTGCCGGTGGGCTACACCGCGACCCTGCGGGAGCGGCATCCCGGGGCGAGCATCATCTTCTCGCCCGAGTTCCTGCGGGAGGGTCGGGCGCTGCACGACAACCTGCACCCGTCGCGGATCGTGGTGGGATCGGAGACCGCCGAGGGCAAGGAGTTCGCGCAGCTGCTGCGCGAGGGCGCCGTCGACGACGACGTGCCGGTGCTGCTCACCGGCTCGACGGAGGCCGAGGCGATCAAGCTGTTCGCCAACACCTACCTGGCGCTGCGGGTGGCGTACTTCAACGAGCTGGACACGTACGCCGCGCTCACCGGCCTGGACACCCGACAGATCATCGAGGGCGTCGGCCTGGACCCACGCATCGGCAACCACTACAACAACCCGTCGTTCGGCTACGGGGGCTACTGCCTGCCGAAGGACACCCGGCAGCTGCGGGCCAACTACGCGTCGGTGCCGCAGAACCTGATCGGCGCGATCGTGGACGCGAACACGACCCGCAAGGACTTCGTGGCCGAGGACATCCTGCGCCGCGGCCCGCGGACGGTGGGCATCTTCCGGCTGGTCATGAAGGCAGGCTCGGACAACTTCCGCGCCTCGAGCATCCAGGGCGTGATGAAGCGCCTGAAGGCCAAGGGCACCGAGGTGATCGTCTTCGAGCCGCTGCTCCCCGACGAGCCCTTCTTCGGCTCCGAGGTGCTGCGCGACCTCGAGGAGTTCAAGCGGCGCAGCGACGTGATCGTGGTCAACCGCCGTACCGACGAGCTCGCCGACGTGGCCGACAAGGTCTACACCCGCGACCTCTTCGGCAACGACTGACCTTCAGCTTCCCGCGCCCCACCGCTCCCTGAGCCTGGACCCTGAACCCGTCGAAGGGTCGAGTCAGTCCAGCGCCCCCAGCAACGCCCGCCCCGCGTGCAGCAGGTCCGCCACCCGGTCGGTGGCGAGCGCGTACTCGACGGTGCCGCCCTGCCGGGTGGAGGTCACGAGCCCGACGCGTCGCAGCACCGCCAGCTGCTGCGACAGCGACGACGACTCGACGTCGATGTCGGCGAGCAGCTCGCGCACCGCCATGGGCCGGGTCTCCAGCAGCTCGAGCACCCGGATGCGGACCGGGTGCCCGAGCGTGCGGAAGAGCTCGGCCTTGCTGTGGTGCAGTGGTGCGCCGGTGTCGCCCACCAGCTCAGGCGTCGTCGGCTGCAGCGGCCTCGAGTGCGGCAGCGACGCGACGGTGCGCCTCCCAGATCTCCTCGGGCAGGTCGCGGAACTGCTCCAGGTGCACCTGGCGGTGCCCGATCTCCTCGCGCCAGCGGGTGACGTCGATCGTGAGGATCGTGTCGAGGTCGGCGAGCGCCTGGTCGTCCAGGCCCTCGAGCAGCAGCTCGTCGCGGGTCGGGATGACGCCGACGGGCGTGCGCTGACCCTCGACCTCGCCGTTCATGTACTGCATGAGCCACACGAGGGGGCGCAGGTTCTCGCGGTAGCCGGGCCACAGGAAGCGGCCGTCGTCGCCGCGCTGGAACCAGTTGACGTGCGCGAACACGGGCTTCTTCTCGGCGCGGCTGAACACCTCGAGCCAGTGCGCGGCGTAGTCGCCCTCGCCGTAGGACATGAACGGACGCATCGACATCGGGTCGTAGCGCAGCACGCCCTCGAGACCGTCGGCCGCGGCCGTGGCCTCGGCACCGAGCGTCAGGCCGTCGTAGACGCCCTCGGCGACGTCGTCGATGGCGCGGATGAGCGGCTCACGGTCGCGGGTGCGGCCACCGAAGATGACGCCGTGGATCTCGACGCCCTTCGGGTCCTCGAAGTCCTTCGCCACGTTGGGCACGTTCTCCAGCGTGGTGGTGAAGCGGCTGTTGGGGTGGGCCCAGGGGGCGTCGACCTCGTCGCCGGTGCGGTCGGCGATCGCGTCGCCCTTCCAGTCCTCCCAGCCGTCGAGGTCGGTGGGCTTGTCACCCTTGCCCTCCCACCAGACCTCCTGGGTCTTGGTGTTGTAGGCGACGTTCGTGAAGATGGCGCCGGTGCCGTCGACGATGGAGTCCACGGCGGTCGGGTTGGTCTTCTCGTTGGTGTCCTTAGCGACGCCGAACACACCGTTCTCGGGGTTCATGCCGTAGAGCTTGCCGTCGTCGCCGACCCACAGCCACGCGATGTCGTCGCCGTAGAACTCGACGTAGTAGCGGTCGCCGAGGGCGTCGGGCGCGAGCGTCATGGCCAGGTTGGTCTTGCCCGACGCGGACGGGAAGCCGCCACAGATGTGGTACTTCTTGCCGGTCTCCTTGTCGACGATGCCGAGCAGCATGAACTGCTCCACGAGGAAGCCGTTCTTCCAGCCGTCGTAGGAACCCTGGCGCAGGCCGTGGGCGATCTTGCCGAGCAGCGCGTTCCCGCCGTAGGACGAGCCGAAGTGCAAGATGGTGCGCTCGTCGGCGACGGTGACGAAGTAGCGCTTGTCGTCGGGGGTGCCCTGGCCGAGGTTCTCGAGGTCGCCGGTCACGTGGACGGCGCGCACGAAGGAGTCACCGAGGTCGTTCACGTACTCCGCACCGACACGGGCCATGCGGATCATCTGCATGACGACGTTGCGGTTGTCGGTGAGCTCGACGCCGGCGGCGTACTCGCTGAGCGGCGAGCCCTTCGGTGCCATGAGGTAGGGGATGACGTACATGGTCTTGCCCTCGGACGCGCCGGTCATGAGGCCGACCAGCTTGTCCTTCATCTCCGAGGACGGACGCCAGTTGTTGTAGATGCCCTTGTCGTTCTCGTCGCTGGTGGCGACGATGGTGCGCTCCTCGGCGCGGGCGGTGTCCTTGAAGTAGGACCGCGAGTAGTAGCGACCCTCGCCGGCGGGGAGCAGCTCCCCGGCCTCGAGCGCCTCCTCGATCAGGCGGGCGTCGTCAGCGGCCGAGACGACCTCGACCCGCGCGGCACCCGTCACCCCCGCCCAGTGCTGCACGTACTCGCGCACGTGCTCGTTGGTGAGTCCAGCCTGGTCGAGCGCTGCCGCCACGTCTGCCATCGTGTCGTTTCCTCTCGTTGCCCCGTTCGGGGACACGTTCTGGCGGGTCTGCCCCGCCATGGGTTGGAGCGACCGTACCGGAGTTGAAGAACTTTTCATCTACCGGGATGTAACAAGTGGGAAATGTCACCCGCGCACTGGCGTTGCAGGCAATTTGTGGTTCGGAACGCGAAATGTCGGCGTCGTGTGGGGAGGCACGATGCGCGACCCGCCCCTACCGTCGAGGAATGTTGGTCGACGGCTATCAGATCGAGTCCTCCCTGGACCGCGAGCGGCTCTGGGCCGAGCTGGTGGCACTGGAGACCATCTCGCAGTGGAGCGCGCTCGAGGAGTGCACGTCCACCGACAGTCCTCTGCTCGAGCCGACGTCGTCGTACGTGTGCAAGCACCACAACGGCCTGCACGGCGTCGACGCCACGGTGGAGGTGACCGACTTCGAGGAGGCCGAGTGCCTCGCGCTCCGCACCGCGACGCCGATCGCGGACCTGGAGGAGAAGCTGGTGCTCACGGACCACCTGGGCGGCAGCCTGGTGACCTACTCGGTCGACGCGACCTCGGACTCCTTCGGCCCGTCCGCCACCGTCTGGCTGCACCGGCACGTGTCGTTCGTGTGCGAGAAGCTCGAGCAGTTCGCCAACCGCGAGCTGACCTGACCTGAGCGAAGCCCGACCCAGCCTGCCCATACTTGTTCAAAAGGTGTTCGCAACCTACGTTTGGCGCATGAGTCTCCTGATCAACGAGCAGCCCGAACCGACCGGGACGGTGACGGCGCTGCTCGACCCCCGGCCGGTGTGGGTCGGCTGCCTCTGGGACCACGGCGACGAGCAGGTCAAGGAGATGGTCCCGGCCACCGCCACCGCCACCTGTGGCGACCTGATCCTGTGCGACTTCTGGGACCCGCGCACCGGCAAGGACCGTGCGCACTGGATGGAGAAGGAGTTCGTGCGGGACCGCCCGACCTCCATCGCCCCGTCGAAGAAGAAGCCGGCGACCGACCACCCGGCCGCGGCGCCGAGCCCGACGTTCGACGTCGGCAGCTGACCGGCCGCCCGTCCATCGGAGCGACAGCGGCGCGGGCCCGCTGACGCCGATCCTCCAGATCGGCACCCCAGGGCCGCGCCACCGCCGGTCCTGGTCGCCGTCCCCCCGAGGGGCAGGTCTCCCACCTGCCCACCGCGGACCCGACCCCTGTACGGGTCCGTGGACGACGACCGCTCGCCCTACATGGCGAGGTCCCTGACCAGCGCGCCGCGCGCGCCGGGATCTGGAGGCACCGGTTCGAACCAGACGGCGACGTCCACGTCGTCGCGCCACCGCGCGAGCCAGCGTCGGGCGCGGCCCACCGAGGCGGCGAGTCCGGCGACGCCGCCGTCGTCGACCACGGCGCCCAGGCGATGGGTGCCGAGCCGCGACCACACGGTGCACGGCGCGATGCCGTCGTCGAGGACGGCCCGGACCAGCGCGAGGCTCAGCTCGGACTCCAGGTCGCGCAGTGGTCCGCGCGCACCCTGGGCCGTCTCGTCGAGGAGCACCTCGGCCACGAGGACCCGGCGCACCTGCAGCTCGCTCCCGCCGTCCAGCTGATGACGGAGCTGGTCGGCGCCCGGCAGACCGGTCAGGGTGTCGTCGACGCCGCGGCCCTGGCGCACCCGCTCGTCGGTCCACGCCGTCAGGGCGGCGCAGGCCACCTGAGGAGAGGCCGGGCCGTGCCCCGCCTCCACCAGCGTCTCGTCGACGGAGGCGAGCAGCACGTGCAGGTCCGAGCCGTGACGCGCCTGCAGCTGGCCGAGGCGTCCGGCCAGCAACGGCTGCCAGTGCCCGTCCGGGGAGCACCGCGCCAGCAGGCCGCGCACGTGCTGCACGTCCGCCTCGCTGCTGTCGTCCGTCTCGGTGTCCGTCGAACGGACGGGTCGGATCCTCACGCGGACCATCTCCTCGTTCCTGGCGGCGGCGCCGTGGTGCGTCGCACGAAGTAGGAGTGGGAACCGGCACACCGGTCACGCACGACCGCGAGAAAAGTTCTCGGCCGAAGGTGCGTGACGAACAGGGCACTACCGTCTCCTGGAAGAAGACCCATCTTCACCGGCTGAATGCGAACGATGACCGACCTCTTCCTCGACCCGAGCGACGCCGAGCTGCTGCAGCGCTACCGCGACGGTGACGACGACGCCGCAGGGCTGCTGTTCGAGCGGCACCACCCCGCTGCGGTGCGCCTCGCGGGTGCGCTGGCGGGCGCGCCGGCCGCCGAGGACCTGGCGTCGGACGCGTTCGTGGCGGTGCTGCGCGCCGTGCGCAACGGCGCGGGTCCGCAGTTCGCCTTCCGCCCCTACCTGCTCACGTCGGTGCGCAACGGCTTCTACGCGGCGTCGAGGGCCGCGTTGCGCCAGGATCTCTACGACGACCTCGAGGCCTCTCCCGACGCGCCGACGGTGGCCGACGGCACGGCCCTGCGCGAGGAGTCGAGCCTTCTGGCGCAGGCCTTCGCCACGCTTCCGGAACGCTGGCAGGCAGTGCTGTGGCACACGACGATCCACGACGAGTCCCCCGAGCAGGTGGCCCGGGTGCTGGGCATCAAGCCGAACGCGGTGTCGTCGCTCGCCCTGCGGGCTCGCGAGGGTCTGCGCAACGCGTACCTCACGGCCCACCTGGGCCAGACGGACGATCCCGAGTGCCGCGAGGTGCGCGAGCTGCTGCCCGCCTACGACCGGGGTCGGCTGCGGCCGCGTGCCCGCGCCAGGGTGGAGGCGCACCTCGACGTGTGCGACGACTGCCGTGAGGCGGCGGCCCTGGTCGGCGGCATCACGGCCGACCTCGGCCTCCTGCTGCTGCCCGCTCTCCTCGGCGCTCCGGGGGTCGCGGCATTCGGGGACACGAGGGTCCTCGTCGTGGACGGAGGCGGGACGCGAGGCTCCCAGGGCTCGGGCACACCCGGCGCAGGCTCCGCCGCCCTGGGGGTCGCCGGGACCGCCGGGGCGATCGCCGTCGGGGTCGCTGCCGTGGCGGTGCTCGTGACCGTCGCAGCCGTGGGGGTGTCCCGGCTGGGCCCCTCCGACGACGCCACCCCGCCGAGCGCGGCCGCCACCGGCGCCCCCGGTACTGGCTCGCCCCCTCGCGCCGACGACCGCGACGATCCGGCCCCGGAGCCCTGGAGGGCTCCCGTCGTGGCACCGCTCACCACCGTCGTCCCCGTCCTCGCTGCCGCGCTCTCCGTGCCCGTCGTGGTCCCGCCGGCGGGACCGAGCGTGCCGGAGCCCACGGCGACGACGTCACCTGGACCCACGCCATCGGTCCCCACGACGCCCCCGACGACGACACCACCGGTGGAGGTGGGCGAGGACCTGGCCGTCTCGGTGCTCGAGGCCGTTCCCGGCGACGTCTACGAGGTGACGCTGGCCGTGGCGTCGCCGACGCTCACCCCGCGGCTGCAGGTCGAGCTGCCTTCCGGCACCGAGGTGTCGTTGTGGGGCGGCGAGGGCTGGACGTGCACCGGCATCGGGACGGGCGGATGGTGCCAGGCGTCGGGCCCGAACCCGCAGCCGATCCGGTTCTGGTGGAGCCCGGGCGAACCGGTGGGCTTCTCGGCGACGGTCAGCGCGCCCGACAACGTCGACCCGAACCCGGCGAACGACTCGGTCTCCCTCGGCTGAGAGTCCTCACCGCCGGCCACGGGCGACGGGCCCGCCGGGCACGAGAAAGCCCCGCTGACCTCGGGGGGTGAGTCAGCGGGGCTTCATCAGGAACATTACTCGCCCGTTCAAGCGGTTGTCATCGAATGTTCCACACCTGGAGGAAGGTCCAAAACGCCGGACCCCTCAGGCGGGCCCGTACGTGGGCCTCGGGCGGCGGCTCGACGTGAGCCTCAGCGCGGGGGCTCGGTGGGAGCGGGCGTCTCGTACGCCTGCTCGATGCCGTCCTTCGTGGCGGCCCACCACGCCGTGTTGGTCCGGTACCACTCGATCGTCGCGGCGAGACCGGCCTCGAAGTCCTGGTGGCGGGGAGCCCAGCCGAGCTCCTCGCGCAGCCGGGTCGGGTCGATCGCGTAGCGCAGGTCGTGACCAGGTCGGTCCGTCACGTGGTCGAAGGCGTCCTCGGGCTGGTCCATCGTCCGCAGGATGGTGCGCAGGACCGTGAGGTTGTCGCGTTCACCGTCGGCACCGATCAGGTAGGTGCGGCCGTTCTCGCCCTTCTCGATGATCGTGAGGACGGCGTCGTTGTGGTCGTCCACGTGGATCCAGTCCCGCACGTTCTGGCCGGCGCCGTAGAGCTTCGGCCGGCGCCCCGTCAGGATGTTCGTGATCTGGCGCGGGATGAACTTCTCCACGTGCTGGCGGGGTCCGTAGTTGTTCGAGCAGTTGCTGATGGTGGCCCGGATGCCGAACGACCGCACCCACGCCCGGACCAGGAGGTCGGACCCGGCCTTGGTGGACGAGTACGGGCTCGACGGGTTGTAGGGGGTCGCCTCCGTGAAGCGCTGCGGGTCGTCGAGCTCGAGGTCGCCGTACACCTCGTCCGTCGAGACGTGGTGCAGGTGGACGTCGTGCCTGCGGCACGCCTCGAGCAGCGTGTAGGCGCCCACGAGGTTGGTGTCCACGAACGGGCGGGGATCACGCAGCGAGTTGTCGTTGTGGCTCTCGGCCGCGAAGTGCACGACCACGTCGTGGCCGGGCAGCAGCTCGTCGACCAGGGCGGCGTCCGCCACGTCGCCCTGCACGAAGCGCAGGCGCTCCGCCGGCAGTCCCTCCAGGGACGCGCGGTTGCCGGCGTAGGTCAGCTTGTCGAGCACCGTCACCGACGCGTCGGTGGTCTCCAGCACGCGATGCACGAAGTTGGAGCCGATGAAGCCGGCGCCCCCGGTCACCAAGAACGAACGCATGGCCGGAGCGTATCGGCCCGCGACCGTGACCACGCCCAGATGCGATCGTTGGTCCGGACATGTGGCGAGGGAGCGAGTCGTGAAGGGCATCATCCTGGCCGGCGGCACCGGCACGCGCCTGCATCCGATCACCGAGGGCATCAGCAAGCAGCTGATGCCGGTGTACGACAAGCCGATGATCTACTACCCGCTGTCCACGCTCATGCTGGCCGGCATCCGCGACATCCTCGTCATCACCACCCCGCACGAGGCCGACGGCTTCGAGCGGCTGCTGGGCGACGGCAGCCAGTTCGGCATCCGGCTCACGTACGCCCAGCAGCCCAGCCCCGACGGGCTGGCGCAGGCGTTCCTCATCGGCGAGGAGCACATCGGGGGTGAGCACAGCGCCCTCGTGCTCGGCGACAACATCTTCTACGGCACCGGACTCGGCACCACCCTGGGACGGTTCGTCGACCAGGACGGCGCGACCATCTTCGGCTACCGGGTGGCCGACCCCCGCGACTACGGCGTCGTGGAGTTCGCCGACGACGGACGGGTCATCTCCATCGAGGAGAAGCCGACCGAGCCGAAGAGTCCCTTCGCCATCCCCGGCCTGTACTTCTTCGACAACGACGTGGTCGAGTTCGCCCGGGACCTCAAGCCGTCCGACCGGGGCGAGCTGGAGATCACCGGACTGCAGGAGCGCTACCTCGAGGAGGGACGCCTGCACGTCGAGATCCTCGAGCGCGGCACCGCCTGGCTCGACACCGGCACCTTCGACTCGCTCAACGACGCCTCCAACTTCGTGCGCTCCGTGGAGAGCCGCCAGGGCCTCAAGGTCGGGGCTCCCGAGGAGGTCGCGTGGCGCATGGGCTACATCGACGACGACCAGCTGCGCGCCCGTGGCGAGCGACTGAACAAGAGCGGCTACGGCCGCTACCTGCTCGAGCTCCTCGACGGCTGAGGCCCACGAGGGTCTCTCAGGTGAGGTCCTCGTAGTGGCTCAGCAGCCGGCTCATCGTCGAGAGCGCCTCCTGCATCTCGGCGATGTGGGCCGGGTCCAGCGCCCGCAGCATCTCCTTGATGCCCGTGCTCGACACGCCCGCCGTGCGGGGCAGGTACTGCACCTCGCAGTACTCGGTGAGGTGGTCGAACTTGCCGGTCCAGTCGTCACCCATCACGAACAGGTCGACGTCGTGCTCCTGGACGTCGAGGACCTTCTGCTCCCACGACTGCTCCGGCACCACCAGGTCCACGCCCTTGATGCTGCCGACGATGCGCGCGCGGTCCTCGTAGGAGACCACCGACGACTTGCCCTTGCCGGCGTTGAACTCGTCGGTCGAGACCCCGATGACCAGCCGGTCGCCGAGCGCCGCCAGACGTTCGATCAGGTTCAGGTGGCCGATGTGGAAGAGGTCGAACGTTCCGTAGGTGAGCACCGTGGTCATGGGCGCCAGGGTAGCCGTGAGCCCACCTCTACTCTGGAGCCATGCTGACGGTGCTCGCGTGGATCGTGGTGGCCGCCGGGCTCGCGACCGGGCTCGCGGCGGTGCGCGACGTCCGCCAGAGGCCGGCACCGACCGCCCACGGCTTCCCCGGGCAGCCCGACCACCCGGGATCCCGCCCGTTCCGACTGCGGGTCTGGGTCGTCGCGGCCGGCGTGCTCGTGGCCGGCACCGCCGTGGCCACGATCGTCGCCCTGGTCACCTCGCAGGACCTCGTCGCGCTGCTGGTGGCCGTGGTGCTCGCCCTCGGTCCCGCCGCCGTGGCGTGGCGCCTGCACGCCTGGGCCACCGCGTCGCGCGGTGTGCGGCAGGCCATCGTCGCCCACGCACCCCGGGTCGCCGTCCCCTATGCCGGCAAGGTCGGCGTGCACGTCGGCATGTGGTCGCCCTGGATCGAGCAGGCCGGCGTGCCGTGGTGCATCGTGGCGGCCGACCGCACCATCTACGCCGAGCTGGTGCGCCTGCACCCGCACGACCCGGTGATCCTCACGCACCTGCCCGCCTCCGTGCGCGGCGCGCTCTACCCGCACGGGGCCAAGAAGAACGCGGTGTTCCTGGCCCACGACGAGGTCACGCACGTGTTCCTGGGCCACGGCGACAGCGACAAGCCGCTCAGCGCGTCCGAGCGGGTCCTCTCCTACGACGTCGTCGCCGTCGCCGGGCAGGCCGCCATCGACCGCTTCGCCCAGGCGGACCTGCGGGTCCCGGCCGCGAAGCTGCGGGTCGTCGGGCGGCCGCAGACCGAGGGCATCGAGCTGGTGGCCGGTCCGCTCCCCGACTCGCCGACCGTGCTCTACGCCCCCACGTGGCGCCACGCCGACGACGCCCTCAACGTCTCGTCCCTCGCGGTCGCCGAGGACGTCGTCGCCGCACTCCTGGCCCGCGGCTGCACCGTGGTGTTCCGACGCCACTTCGCCGGGCGCAACCACCTCGAGGCCGAGGCGATGATCGCCCACGTCGACTGGATGCTCGCCGACGACGCGAGGGCCACCGGGCGGGCCCACGTGCTCAGCGAGACCGCCATGGACGTCCCGCTCGTCGAGGCCTTCAACGGGTGCGACGCGATGGTCTCCGACATCTCCGGCATCGTCGTCGACTTCATGGCCAGCGAGAAGCCTTTCGCCATGTACGCCGCGCAGTTCGGCGGACCGGACGCCGCCGAGGCGTTCCGCGCCGCGCACCCCACCGCCGTCTCGGCGTACGTGATCGACCGCGACCTCGTGCAGCTCGACGCCGCTCTCGACGCGATGCTCGGGACCGACCCGCTCGCCGCCATCCGGCCCGAGCGGGCTGACCACTACCTGGGCGGGCCGGAACGCTCCGACCCGGCGGCCCGGTTCGTCGCGCTGGTGCGCGAGCTCGCCGACGGCGGTCAGGTGTCCGCCGGCTCCTCGTAGTCGCCGATCCACCAGTCGGCCAGCTCTCGCATCACGGTGCTGACCTGCACGTGCTGAGGGTGGACGCGGAACGCCTCGAAGGCCTCGCGGCCCTCGAACAGGCCGTTCTCGACGAGGATGCGTCCCTTGCGGCGGTCGTCGGACAGCCGCACCGTCCACTCCAGCACCCCGGGGAGCGTCCCGAGCGACGCCAGCTGCTCGAGCGCGTTCTCCACGTCGGCGTCGGGAACCGCGTCGTGCACGCGGAACAGCACCAGGTGGCGCAGGGCCATCAGTCCACCAGCTCGTCGGTGATGCGCGGGTCGTGCGCCGGGACCACCAGGACGTCGGGGAGCGAGGCCAGACGTCGAAGCTCGCGGTGGTTGGCTCGGATGCGCGAGCGGTCGCGGCCCACGACCATCTCGAAGCCGCGGGCGGCCCGCACCGGGGCGAGGCGTCGGCCCGAGGGCGCCGCGTCGGCCACGTGGCTCCCGTCGAAGACCGCGTCGCCCGCGTGCAGCACCACGCCGTCGGCGGTCTCGACGGCCACCGCGGCATGGCCGCGCGAGTGACCGGGCATGGGCACGAGCACGATGCCGGGCAGCACCTCGTGGCCGGTGAGCCCGTAGCGCCACTCGTCGCCGGGACCGGCGTGCAGGGCGAAGTCGGGCCCGTGCGCGAACTGCGCCGGCCGGTAGCGACGCTTGTCGAGGGCGTCGGGGTCGGTGATCGCGGCCGCGTGCTCGTCGGCCGTGGTGTGCACGGTGGCGTGGGGGAAGTCCGACAGCCCTCCGGCGTGGTCGAGGTCGAGGTGGGTGAGCACCACGTGCGTGACGTCGGTGGCGTCGTGGCCACGCTCCTGCAGCTGGCGCAGCAGGGTGTGGCGGTCGTCGAGGTCGGGGCGCAGCAGGCCGCGGATCGGTCCGATGCGGCGGCCGGGGTCGGTCACGTCGGCCGTGCCGAAGCCGGTGTCGACGAGCACGAGGCCGTCGTCGGTGTGGCAGAGGAACACGTGCGCCGGCATGCCGGGCATGGTCAGGGGGTTCATGACGGCGGCCCGCAGGTGCTCGATGCGCATGGGCCACATCGTGGCACGGGTGCCCGCGGTGCTGGTGGCGTTCGTCACCGACGACCGCACGCGTGCGGCCACCTGCCTACGCTCGACGGATGCGCCGCTCCCCCACCCACGTCGCGCTGGCGGTCGCCTACCTGACGGCCCTGGCATTCATCGCGTTCTGGCCGTCCCCGGTCGACCAGGGCGTCGACGTGCTCAACTCCTGGCCGGTGCGGATGCTCGAGTCCACGTTCGGCATCGCGCGGCCCGTCGGCTACGACGTGGTGCAGACCGCCGCGAACGTCGTGCTGTTCCTTCCGCTGGGCTGGCTGGCGGTGGCGCGGACCCGGGTCCGCTGGTGGCAGGTGGCGCTGCTCGGCTTCCTGCTCTCGTCGGGCATCGAGGTGGGGCAGGCGCTGCTGCGCCCCGACCGCTTCGCAACGGTGTCCGACGTCGTGGCGAACACCGTGGGCGCGACCTTGGGCGCCGGGGCGGCCGCGCTGCTGCTGCACCGCCACGAGCGGGCGTCGGTCGGTTCCCACGGCTGATCGGACGCCGATTGGTGGCGCGGGCACACGGCTGGCTATCCTGTACCGGTTGCCGCTTCGGCGGCGGCATGGAGGTGTCGCATAGTGGCCTAGTGCGCCCGCCTGCTAAGCGGGTTGAGGTTCAAACCTCTCGCGAGTTCAAATCTCGCCACCTCCGCAGACGACGAAAGCCCCCAGCGCTCTTTGCTGGGGGCTTTCGTCGTCTCCAGAAGGATGCCGAGATTTGGGAGGAGCGAGCGCCAGCGAGCGACGGCTCTCGCCACCTCCGCCACCTCCCCCGCGAGCGCAGCGAGCGCGTGCAAGGCGCGCCGAGCGCCTGCGCCCGCGAGGCGCGAGCGAGCGCCCCGAGTGCGCCGGCCCGAAGTGCGCAGCGAGGACACCGAGACCACCCAGCGGTAGCCCACCCGCGCTTCCACCACCCCCGGAGGTGGCTGCACCGCAGACTCGGGCCGCGACTCCGCGACTCACCGACCGCCACACGTCCGATTCCGCGAGCCACCTACCTCTCACGGCCTCGTCGGACGTCTGAAGGGTCAGTTCCGCAGCTGGGCGGCGAGGGGGCAGTCGAACGGGTCGCGGGCGCGCAGGCCGACGTTGTTCAGGTAGCCGATGACGAGGGCGTAGGAGTACAGGAGGCCGACCTCCATGTAGTCGACGCCGACCTTCTCGCAGTGAGCACGTACCAGGGGGCGCGCCTTCTTGAGGTTGCCGCGCGGCATGTGCGGGAAGAGGTGGTGCTCGATCTGGTAGTTCAGGCCGCCCATGAAGAAGTCCACGAACCAGTTGCCGCGGATGTTGCGCGAGACCATCACCTGACGTCGCAGGAAGTCGAGCTTCATCTCCGGCGGCACGATCGGCATGCCCTTGTGGGCGGGCGCGAACGCCGCACCCAGGCACACGCCGAACACGGCGAGCTGGACCGCCAGGAACGCCACGGCCATCGGCCACGGCAGGAAGACGAAGACCACCGTGACGAACGCAGCGAGCCGCACGGACACGAGCCCCAGCTCCAGGCGCCGCCACGGCGTCGTGGTCGAGCGGTCGAGGCCGACCAGCACGCTCTGCACGTGCAGGTTGATCCCCTCGAGCGTCAGCAGCGGGAAGAAGAACCAGCCCTGGTGCCGGGCGAACCAGCCCTTGAAGCCGGACCGCTCCGCCACGATCCCCGGCGTGAACGCGATCGCCCCTGGGCCGATGTCGGGGTCGATCCCCTCCTGGTTCGGCGCGAGGTGGTGCTTGTTGTGCTTGCCGCGCCACCACGTGTAGCTCAGGCCCGCGAAGGCGCCGGCCAGGATGCGCGACGTCCACGCGTTCCAGGTCCTCGAGGAGAACATCTGGCGGTGCGCCGCGTCGTGGCCGAGGAAGCCGAACTGCGCCACCAGCACCCCGAGCGCGGCGGCCAGCAGCAGCTGCCACCACGAGTCGCCCAGCAGGAAGAAGCCCACCCAGATCGCGACGAAGGACCCGACCGCGACGGTGATCTGGGCCCAGTAGTAGAGGTGTCGCCGCTCCAGGAGGCCAGACTCGCGCATCGCCGCCGCGAGCTCGGTGTACTGGCTCACGTAGCGGGCCTCGCCGGACGACGCACCGGGCGGCGTCGCTGCCGGTGCGGGCGGTCGGGGTGTCGCGGTCCGCTCGTGGATCTGTTCGGTGTCGGTCATGCGGAGGTTCCTGTCCCGATGAGTCGTGGTGGCAGTGAGGGCGCTGCGACGAGCGTTTCCAGCTGGTCGACGACCTGCGCCGGCGTAGGGGGACGTACCCGTCCCAGCACGTCGACGAGCTCGTCGACCGAGTGCTCGAGCGTGAAGCGGGTCGTGGCGTGGGCGCGTTCGGCGTCGCCGGCGGGTCCGAGCGTGATGGCGTGCCGCAGCCCGACCGCCAGCGCGGACGCGTCGTCGGCCGGCACGAGCGTGACCAGCCCGCAGTCGGTCTCCGGCAGTCCACCGTCGTCGGACGCGACGACCCGGCAACCGGCGTGCTGGGCCTCGATCGAGACGATGCCGAACGTCTCGTGCCAGTACTGGCCGTTCGACGGCATGAGCACCACGTCGTGCTCGGCCATGAGGGTCGCCATCGCCTCGGGCGTCCGGGCGGCGTCGATCAGGGTGATGCCGGCGTGGGCCTCGAGCATCCGGTGGATGATCCGGCCCTGAGGCTTGTCCGCTCCGGCCGCCGTGACGGTGAAGGTGATCTCGACCCCCTCGTCGACGAGGTCGGTGATCAGCTCGTGGTGGAGCATCGACAGCAGCGTGTAGATCCCCTTCTCGGGGCTCAACCGGCCCGCGTAGAGGACCCGCACCACACCGGGCCGGCGCGTCGAGCGCGGCTCAGCGGCGAACACGGTCTCCGCGAACGGGTGCACGACGTCGATCGTGGCCACGTCGACGTCGAGGAAGTCTGCCCACAGGCGTGCGGCGAAGCGGCTCGTGGCCACCGGGTGGCGGTCGCGGGTCTGCGCACGCATCGCCTCCCGACGTCGGTCGCCGGCCGGGGGCGGCACGTGCAGCATCTGGAACGCCGGCCGGCGCGTGCGCACGGTCGGAAACTCCGTGACGAAGACGAGAGTGCCATCGATCTGGCCGACGTCGGCCGGTCGCGCGACGGAGTGGAACGGCACGCCCGGAAACCCGTCGCGGCCGTCGTGCACGCCGAGCCCGGTGGTGACCACCTGCGCGGCGACCCCGCGCCGGTGCAGCTCACGGACCTGGCCCACGGTGTAGTTCTCCGACCCGCCGGTGCCCGCCGGCAGGGGTTCGCCCGGAGCCCACACGAAGGAGATCAACGAGATCGTGCTGGGAGTGAGAACATCTCACGACCGCCTAGGTTCGCTGCCGCCACGGGAGCCTCGTCGTCGCGATCCGCCGCTTGGCGTCCCGTGGACCTGCAGTCTTCCCTTCACGATAGCCCTGTTCACCGCCCCGGCCTCCCGACGACCTGCGCGCCGCCCCGGCGAGGACCGCCGGGCTAGGCTCGAGGCACGACCGTGAACGTCGGGTCATCATCGATGCCGGCGCCGACGGCGACCACAGGTGGTGGCCTCATGGCCCTCCGATCCCCGGCCGAGACGGCCTCCCGCACGTCGGCACGCACCGTGTTCGCACCGAGCGCGTCGGCCCAGACGGCTCCCGAGACCGACGGCGCGTGGTGGCCGCGAAGCCGCATCCTCGCCGACGAGCTCCCCGCGTTCTTCGCCGCGTGGCCGACCGACCGCGGCCGGATCCAGCGCATCCTCTACTCCTCGCCCGACTGGGACGACCATCCGCACTCGGTGAACGTGCCGAGCCGACGCGTGAAGACAGGCACCTTCCCCCGCGACGACACCCACGTGCTGACCGTGAGCATGGAGGACCGGACCGACCACCTCATCCGCGTGATCGCCCCGGGCACGGCCGACGACGCCGCACAGCGGGCCCTCGACGGCGACCCTCGTGCGTCGGACGCGCCGACCGGAGACCAGATCCCCCGTTGGGACGGCGAGGGCGGCTCGCTCTGACCTTGCACGGCCTCGGGCGGTAGGTCCGGCATCGAGCACCGGGGCCCGGACAGTCGGAGGGCGTGCTCCCGCGCTCGTGCCGCCGGGCTCAGCCGAAGCGGCGGTAGCCGTGCGCGGTGTTGAGCCGGTCGTGGACCTCGCGCACCAGCTCGGGAGCCCGCGCACCGAAGGTGGCGAGCGACAGTCGCAGCACCCGCTGCTCGTCTCCGGCCTCGTCCAGGGCCAGCAGCAGCAGGCCCTCGCGGACCGTCACGTCCTCCACGTCGACCCAGCGCTCCCGCGCCCGACGTGTGCGGATGCCGTGCTCGTCGAGGCGCGCCACCACGGGAGGGCGCAGCACCACGATCGCCGCGACCAGCACCGCGAGCACGGTCACCACACCTGCGATCCACGACGTCGCCACGAAGGCGATGAAGCCCGTGAAGGCGGCCACCACGAACGCGACCCCAGCGATGGCCAGGGCAGGGGCACGGTCCAGGCGGTACGTGGTCATGGGTCCTTCGGGGGTCGGTACGGGCGAGGCCAATCTACTGGGGTGGACCCGGCGGGCGGCGGAGTGCCGACGACGAGCAGAGGCGGCGGGACTCGCGGCGCTGAGCAGAGGGGGCGGGACTCCGTCGTGGCTCGTTCCTCGCCACGCCTCCCCGAATCCGGCGCCCTCTGCAGATGAGCGCTTCGCGCGAATGGCAGAGGGGGCGGGATTCGAACCCGCGGTAGCTCTCGCTACGACCGCTTTCAAGGCGGTTCCGATCGGCCACTCCGGCACCCCTCCTCGGCGTCACCGCGGCCGAAGCCACGCCGACGCCACCGCCGATTCTCGCACTACTTGAGAGGGGCGAGCCGTCCAGGCTCGGAGCGCGACGTCGGCTCCAGCGACCGCGACGCCCGCGAACCGCGCTGCCGCATCGCCACGTAGCGCGCCACCAGACCCACCACGACGCCCAGCACCACGGAGTACACCGTCGACAGGGCGATGTACGACGGGTAGGCGCCCGGCGAGACCAACGACGTCGTGAGCACGCCCGTGCCCAGCACCGCGAACACCAGCACCCACCAGCCGTCACGACGCTTCGAGCGCAACGACACCCCCACGATGAGCGCCGGGAACCCGATGAAGACCTCCACCGGACGCGGCACCCCACCGACCGTCTCGCGCATCCAGATGACGAAGTTCGTGATGCCCTCCACCACCGTCTCCGAGCCGTGCGTGCGGACGAAGCTGGAGTACGCCAGCAGCACCAGCAGCACCGCTGCCACGGCCGCGATGATCGCGATGTTCTGCTTGCCCAGCCCGTGCAGACCCGCCCCGAGGTTCCACACGAAGGCGATGGCGAGGGTCAGCGCCGCGGCGAGCACCACCAGGTTGAAGCGCTGGTAGGCCACGGGCGCGTTCCAGGCCGCGACGGCGAGCGTGCCGCTGAGCGCGACCGCCAGGGCGAGGACGAACTCCTTCAACGCCCCGATCGCGCTGCGAGCCGGCCGGGTGATCACCACCGCCCACACGCTGGCGAGGATCGCCGAGACCGCGG
Source organism: Aeromicrobium sp. Leaf289 (assembly GCF_001423335.1). Classification (NCBI taxonomy): domain Bacteria; kingdom Bacillati; phylum Actinomycetota; class Actinomycetes; order Propionibacteriales; family Nocardioidaceae; genus Aeromicrobium; species Aeromicrobium sp. Leaf289. Next base: position 223,172 of record NZ_LMNK01000002.1, read on the forward strand.
CAGCCCCCGCCACCAGCAGGTTCAGCTCCGTCACCACCGCCGACAGCGCCAGCACGCCCGCCGCGACCGTCCAGATGCGCATGTGGCCGCCGCCGCGGTGCGTCAGGCCGATGCTGAACACCACGAGCAGCAGGGCCGCGCCCCACCGCTCGATCCAGGCCGGGTGCGGCACCGCCACCACGGCGGTGCCCGCGACCGCCACGCCCGCCACCCACGCCAGGAACGTGGCGGCGAAGGCGTAGCGCGCCGTGGTCGGCGACTCGAGCCGCGGCTGTCGGGTCGGGACGTCGTAGTCGGCCGGGACCGACGTGTCGAGCCGACGCCGTCCCGGCTGTGCCGACCCGCGCTGGGCGGCCTGACGCGTCGGGGTCATGCGCGGCCCATCCTGCGATTGGCCAGCGAGGGGTTCACCTCACGTGCGCGGGCGACGTCGGCGAGGTCGAGGTCAGCCGTCACCAGATCGTCCTTTCCTGCATCCCCCTCGGCGAGGGTAGTGCCCCAGGCGTCGAGCACGAGGGAGTGCCCCGTGTAGCGCTCGCCACCCTGGGCGGCCGCCACCACGCCGACCACGTCCTCGACCGCGCGGGCCGCCAGGAGCGTGCGCCAGTGGTGCAGCTTGTGCTCGCCGGCCACCCAGGCCGCAGGGACCACGAACGCCTCGGCCCCGGCGTCGACGAGGGCCCGTCCCAGCTCGGGGAACCGCAGGTCGTAGCAGGTCATGAGGCCGACCCGGGCCGACGAGCCGTCGGCCGTGGGGACGTCGACCGTCACGGGCTCCACGGCGCCGCCGCGCAGCCGGTCGGACTCGGCGTAGCCGAACGAGTCGTAGAGGTGGATCTTGCGGTACGTGGCCGTCAGGTCCCCGTCGGGGCCCAGCACCACGAGCGTGTTGTAGGGCAGGTCGTCGGTGCGCTCGAACAGGCCCGCCACCACGGTGGCACCCAGCCGTCGGGCGTGGCCCGCGACCAGGTCGACGAACGGACCGTCGAGCGGCTCGGCCGCGGCGGCCAGGTCGTGGTCGGGCGAACCGAAGTCGTGCATCGTCGCCTCGGGCAGCACCACCAGGTCGACCGCGGGCTCGAGAGCGGTCAGGCGTGCGTCGACGAGGCTCCGATTCTCGGCGGAGTCGATCGTCGACGCCAGCTGCACCGCGGCCACACGCATGCAACCCAGTGTGTCAGGACCGGTCTGAGAGGCCGATGAGACCGGCCGAGCCCCGCCGTTCCAGCCCTCTGCGCGCTCAGTCCTGGAGCCAGGGCGCGGCCGCGCGCGTGTGGCCCGCCTTCGTCGCCGGGTCCATCGCCTCGTAGGAGCGGGCCATCATGCGCGAGCGCGGGTTCGTGGCGAAGACGTCGAGGTGGTCGCGCACGAACGTCCAGTACAGGCCGTCCCACGCCTCGCACCAGTCGCCCTTCGGCACGTCGGACATCCGCCGCAGGTAGGCCGAGCCCGACACGTACGGCTTGGTCGTGATCGCCGGCCCGGCCGCGAACTGGCTCATCGCGTACACGTTGGGCACCATCACCCAGTCGTAGGCGTCGACGAACAGGGCCATGAACCACTCGTAGACCTCGTCGGGGTCGATCCGCAGCAGGCTCATGGCGTTGCCCACCACCATGAGCCGCTCGATGTGGTGGCACCAGCCGTCGTCGAGCACCCTCCGCACGACCAGGTCCACCGGGTCGAGCCCCGTGGTCGCGTCCCACCAGCCCGGGGCGAGCGAGCGGGTGTGCGCGAGGTGGTTGGCGGTGCGCATGCGTCGGCCGTGGGTCACGTACACGCCGCGCATGTACTCCCGCCAGCCGATGAGCTGGCGCACGAAGCCCTCCAGCGACGCCAGCGGCACGTCGTGCTCGTCGGCGTGGTCGAGCACCCGGCCCAGCACCTGCGCGGGCGACAGCAGGCCGATGTTGAGCGCCGGGGTCAGCACCGAGTGGAACACCGTCGCCGAGCGGGTCGTGATCGCGTCCTCGTACGGGCCGAAGGTGTCGAGACGCTCCGTCACGAACTCCTCGAGCATCGCCTCGGCCTCGGCGTGGTCGGTGGGCCAGGCGAAGCTCTCGAGCCGACCCGGCGCGTCAGGGAAGGCGCTCCGCACCCACGCGATCGCGTCGTCGACCTCGGCCACGCGCTCGGGCCGGGTCACGTCCGGCACGTCGACCGACCTCGGCAGCTTCTTGCGGTTCTCCTCGTCGAACGACCACTTCCCGCCGACCGGCTGGTCGCCGTCGACCAGCACGTCGAGGCGCGTGCGCTGCCAGGCGTAGAAGTGCTGCATGCGCGGCCGCTTCCCGCCCAGCTGCTCGCGCACCTGCTCGCGCGTGGTCAGGAAGTTGGGCGACTCCAGCCACTCCAGCTCCAGCCCGACGTCGGCGGCGGTCGCGTCGAGGTCCTGCTCGAGCCAGTCGTCGACCACGTCGAACACGCTGACCGCGGCGGCACCCTCGAGCACGCGCGCCAGGGCGGCCCGACTGGTGGTGCGGCCGTCGGTCCGCACCCGCACGACGTCGTGTCCGGCGGACTCCAGCCGCTGTGCGAACCGCTCCATCGACGCCCGGTGCAGCACCAGCTTCTGTGCGTGGAACGCGTACTGGCGGAACAGCAGGTCGTGCTCCACCAGCACGAACGACGTGCCCGCAGTCACGTCGAGGTGCTCGACGAACAGCTGGTGCGGCAGCACGAGGCGCACCGCCCGACGTCGATCGTCCACGGCCTCAACGCTAGGGCGGCACCGGCGTGTGCGCTCGCCCAGCGCGCCTCGCACGTCGCCCGCCGTCGAGGCGCGGAGGCAGCTGCCGGCGACCGCCGATAGCCTCGGCCCATGCGTGCTGTCGTCGTGCCCGAACCCGGTGGAGTCGAGGCCTTGCAGGTCGTCGACGTCGAAGCCCCCGAGCCGGGGCCTGGCGAGGTGCTCGTGCGGGTCACCGCCGCGGGCGTCAACCGTGCCGACCTCATGCAGCGCCAGGGGTTCTACGACCCGCCGGAGGGCGCCACCCCGGTCCTGGGCCTCGAGTGCTCCGGCGACGTCGTGGCCCTCGGCGAGGGTGTCACCGAGTTCAGCAAGGGCGAGCACGTGGTGGCGCTGCTCTCCGGCGGCGGCTACGCCGAGTACGTGGCCGTGCCGGCCGGCCAGGTGGCCGTCGCACCGCGCGGGGTCGACCTGGTCGACGCCGCCGGGCTCATGGAGGTCGCGGCCACCGTGTGGTCCAACGTGTTCATGATGGCCAAGCTCCAGCACGGCGAGACGCTCCTCGTGCACGGCGGCGCCAGCGGCATCGGCACCATGGCCATCCAGCTGGCCAAGGCCTTCGGGGCCCGTGTCGTCGTCACCGTCGGCAGCGCCGAGAAGGCCGCGTTCTGCCGCGAGCTGGGCGCCGACCTCGCCATCAACTACCGCGAGACCGACTTCGTCGACGCGCTCGACGAGGCCGGGCTCAAGGCCGACGTCATCCTCGACATCGTCGGCGCCAAGTACCTCGACCAGAACGTGCGCGCCCTCAACACCGCCGGCCGGCTCGTCGTCATCGGCCTGCAGGGCGGCGTGAAGGGCGAGCTGAACCTCAACCGGCTGCTCATGAAGCGTGCCGCGGTCATGGCCACGTCGCTGCGCGCCCGTCCCACGCAGGAGAAGGCGGCGATCGTGTCGGCGATGGTGGCCCAGGTGTGGCCGCTGGTGGCCGACGGCACGGTGCGCCCGATCGTCCACGCCCGGATGCCCCTCGACCAGGTGCGCGACGCCCACCAGGTGCTCGAGGACTCCAGCCACACCGGCAAGGTGCTGCTGACCCTCTGAGCCGTCAGAGGATCAGCTGCTGCGGGCCCGAGGGCTGGCGGTGCGGGTGGTGGCGCAGGTCGGCGTCGTCGGCCGGACCCTGCAGCACCGTGGTGCGGGACGCCCCGGCCGACGACCGCACCGTCGAGACGATGACGTCGGCCATGCGCTCGCCCACCCGACGCAGCACGGTGTCGAACGCCGGGTGCGCGAGCAGCGCGAGCGACGCGACCGTCATGAGCACCGCGATCGCCGACGCCGGCCATGCGTCGATGCCGCGGCCCTCGAACCACCACTGCGCCGCGAACACGAACGGCACGTGCAGCGCGTAGATCGCGAGGCTGCGACGTCCGAGCACCTCGGCCACCCGCTGACGCCGTGGGACGAGCGCCAGCAGGGCGAGGGAGCACACGACCGCGGCCGCGAAGCAGACGACACGCACGGCGAGGGCGACGGCCGGCGAGTCGTGCATGGAGCCGGCCGTGTCGGCCCCGCGGTACCAGCGAGGGTCGACGCCCCAGACCAGCACGGCGCTCGTGACTCCGCCGAGCACCAGCACGGCGGGTCCGACGAGCGCGCTGCCCACGTCGGCGGTCCGGCGGAGCAGCGCCGGGCCGTGGAGGTGGCCGGCGACGAAGAACGGCAGGTAGCAGGCCGCGCGCGCCCAGGCCACCACGTCGGTGTCGGCCACGGGTGCCGTGACCGCCACGAGGGAGACGAGCGTGGCGACCGGCAGGGCCGCCCGGCCGAGACGCCTCACGACCGGCAGGACGGCCAGCCACCACGCCATCGCCAGCAGGAACCACATGCCGTACACCGGGTGCACGAGCGTCTCGGGGGTGACGTCCGCGCCCCGCAGGGTCAGGAGCGCGACCTGGAGCACGAGGTACAACCCCACCATCTGCGCGATGCGGTGGGCGCGACGTCGGGTGCTGGCGGTGACGCCCGCCAGCAGCACGAACAAGGGCATGTGGACGATGTAGAGGGCGGTGAGGACGGCGCGCTGCGGCTCGCTCGACCAGCCCGAGTACAGGCCGTCGGGTGCCTGTCCGCCGGACGTCTCGAGGAAGTGGCCCAGGACCACCCCGCCGATGAGCACGCCCTTGAGCACGTCGAGCCGCGGGTCGCGGCGTCGCGCGGGGGCCGACGTCGACCCGTTCCTGACCTCGCTCGTGGTGCTCATCCGCACGACTGAACCAGGCCCGCGAGCCGGTTTCAAACCGTGACGGGCCGGTGTGGGCGGTCTCTCATAGGCTGGACGCATGAGCCAACCTGAGTCCGAGCCCCACCGGTCGACGCAGCTGTCGACGCCGTCGCCGCAGGTCATCGGCCCCGACGGCACCCCCGTCGAGGCCCCCGGCGCCGCGACCCCGGAGACGGCCCAGCGCGGGACACCGCTGGGTGACCTCGTGGAGCAGCCGGCCAAGGTCATGCGCATCGGCGGCATGATCCGCCAGCTCCTGGACGAGGTGAAGGCCGCGCCGCTCGACGACGCCAGCCGCACCCGGCTGCGCGAGATCCACCGCCAGTCCGTCAAGGAGCTCGAGGACGGTCTCGCCCCCGAGCTGGTGGCCGAGCTGCAGCGCCTGAGCCTGCCGTTCGAGGACGAGTCGCCGTCCGACGCCGAGCTGCGCATCGCCCAGGCCCAGCTCGTGGGCTGGCTCGAGGGTCTGTTCCACGGCATCCAGGCCGCGCTGTACGCCCAGCAGGTGCAGGCACAGGCGCAGTTCCAGAACATGAGGCTCGCCCTGCCGCCGTCAAACGGTCCAGAAAGTGACCAAAGTACTGAGTCGGCGCAAAACGGTCCTGCGGGCGGGATGTACCTCTAGTGTGACGCGAAAGGATGCGACCGGGAGAGGGACCCATGACCATCGTGACCGACATCGCTGCACCTCCGTGCACGCGTGAGCCGGTGTTCCGCGACGAACGCCTGTACGCAGGAGCCCACGAGCTCGACGCCGCATCGCGCGTCGGCCTGGGGGAGATCCTGGCGCAGGCCCACCGCCGCTGCGCGGGATGCCCCATGCTCGTCGACTGCCTCTACCGGGCGGTCGTCGAGGTCGACGTCTCGGGCTTCGTGGCCTGCACGACCGAAGCCGACCGCGCGAGCATCCGCGACAGCCTCGGCATCGTCGTCGACGCCAACCAGTCCGGATCGTACGGGCCGGCCCGGCTCGGCGCCGGTCCCGTGAGCCACGAGGCCGTCCTGGCGGCGCGCACCGCGCACCCGAAGGACACCTGCCAGCAGCTCGCCGAGCGGCTCGGCTGCTCCACGTCGACCATCAAGCGCCATCTGCGGCGCGCCCGGGCCGAAGCCGCCGAGCAGGCGTCGGCGCTGGCCGCCGTGGCCGACCTGCCCCGACGCATCCCGTCGGTCGACGAGGTCCTCGACGCCTTCGACTCCCTGGAGTCCAGCCAGCTCGCCTGACCCGCCTCTCCTCCTCAGAGGTAGGTGACGCACCTGATCCGGCCGTCAGAGGTAGGTGACGCACCTGATCCGGCCGTCAGAGGTAGGTGACGCACCGAATCCGACGCCGGTGAGGTGCGAGACCTGCCGCCCGCCGCACCGCCGGTCAGAGCCAGCGACGCAGCTCGTCGGCGAGACCGTCGTCGACCACGCTGCCCGTGACGTCGTCGGCCACGGCCTTGAGCTCGTCCGATCCCTGGCCCATGGCCACACCGCGACCCGCCCAGCGGAGCATGTCGTAGTCGTTCATGCCGTCGCCCACGGCCAGCACGTCGGCCTGGTCGACCCCCAGCCGCGCGCACACGACCTCCAGGCCGGAGGCCTTCGAGACGCCCTCGGGGGCGATGTCGAGCCAGGCCGTGTAGCCGATGTTGTAGTTGACCTCGTTGAGGCCCAGCCCGTGCACGAGCGCGCCGAACTCCTCGACGTCGTGCTCCGGTGCGCGGATGATGACCCGCGTGACCGGCTCGGCCACCAGCTCGTCGACGTCCTGGATCTTCACGTCGCCGCTGATCTCCCACTCCGGGAAGGGCGCGCTGATCCGGTAGCCGGTGCCGACCTCCTCGACCGCCACGAGCGCGTCGGGCACGTGCTCGAGCACCCGGCGGACCGCCTCGCTGGCATCGAACGTGACCGTGTGGATCACGTCGACCGGGCTGTAGGTGTGCACCACGGCGCCGTTGCTGGCCACCGCGATGCCGTCGTCGAGCCGTAGGTTCTCGGCGGCGTCGATCACCCCGGGGATGGCACGACCGGTGGAGATGACCACGTGCACGCCGGTGTCCTTCAGGGCGTGCACGGCGTCGCGGACCACGTCGGTCATCCGGTTCTCCCAGTCGACCAGGGTGCCGTCGACGTCGAGCGCGACGAGCTTCGGCCGCCAGGTCATGCGCCCGCCTTCGCGACCGGCTCCAGTACCTCGCCGAGGAACGGGTGCAGGGCTGCGGGCAAGCGGACCGACCCGTCGGCCTGCTGGCCGTTCTCGAGCAGGGCGACGATGATGCGCGGCATGGCGCACAGCGTGCCGTTCAGCGTGGCGGTGGGTTCGGTGCCGCCGTCGTCGAGCCGGTTGCGGATGTCGAGGCGGCGGGCCTGGAACTGGGTGCAGTTCGACGCGGAGCTGACCTCGCGGTACTTGCCCTGGGTGGGGATCCACGCCTCGCAGTCGAACTTGCGCACCGCGGAGAGGCCGAGGTCGCCCGCGGCGACGTCGATGACTCGGTACGGAAGCTCGAGCAGGTCGAGCCACTCCTTCTCGAAGCCGAGGATCTGCTCGTGCTGGGCGTAGGACTCCTCCAGCGACGTGCAGACGAACATCTCGACCTTGTCGAACCAGTGCACGCGCACGATGCCGCGGGTGTCCTTGCCGTGCGAGCCGGCCTCGCGACGGAAGCACGGGCTGAACGCGACGTACTTCTTCGGGCCGTCGAGGATCTCGTCGGAGTGGTACGCCGCGAGCGGCACCTCCGACGTGCCCACGAGGTACAGGTCGTCCTTCTCGAGGTGGTAGACGTCGGCCGCGGCCTGGCCGAGGAAGCCCGTGCCCTCCATGGCGCGCGGCTTGACGAGCGCCGGCGGGATCATCGGCGTGAAGCCCCACGCGGCGGCCTTCTGCATGGCCAGCTGGGTGAGCGCCAGCTCCAGCTGCGCGCCGACGCCGGTGAGGAAGTAGAAGCGTGAGCCGCTGACCTTCGCGCCGCGCTCGACGTCGATGGCGCCGAGCAGCTGGCCGAGCTCGAGGTGGTCCTTCGGCTCGAAGCCCTCGGCCGCGAAGTCGCGGGGCGTGCCGACCTCCTCGAGGAGCACGAAGTCGTCCTCGCCGCCGGGCGGGGCGTCGGGCGCGGGGTTGGGCAGGGCCTTGAGCAGTGCGGTGAAGGCCTCGCCGGCCGCGGTCTGCTCGGCGTCGGCGGCCTTGACCTGGGCGCTCAGCTCCTTGGTGCGCGTGAGCAGCTGCTGCTTCTCGTCGCCCTGGGCCTGCGCGACCTGCTTGCCCATCGACTTCTGCTCGCTGCGCAACGCCTCGAACGCGGCGATCGTGGAGCGTCGGCGCTCGTCGGCCTCGACCAGCGCGTCGACGACCGACGGGTCCTCCCCACGGCGTCGCTGCGCCTCTCGGATGGCCTCGGGGTCGTCTCGCAACAGCCTGGCGTCGATCACCCCGTCAGCCTATCCGGGCCCCTCCCGCCCCCTCCCCCCGGCGATGACTGGTCAGAGGTAGGTGACGCACCTGACGACGCCACCGGAGGTAGGCCTCGCACGTGATGGGCTCACTGAGAGGTTCGAGACCTACCTCCAGCGCATGCATCTTCCCCACCCGCTCTCGCCGGAGTCCGGTACTCGTCCACAGGGTTCCGGCGAGGCATTCCGTGCCCGCCGGTCGAGCGCTGGGATGGGGACATGCCCCCGCGCGCACAGATCCCCGCCCCGCTCGCACACGAGCCGTTCCACGTACGCGAGGCGCTCGCGCTCGGCGTCTCGCACCGACGCCTCGCGGGCAAGGCCTACCGTCGACTCCTTCCGGCGGTCTGGGCACCTGCCGACCTCGAGATGACCGAGGAACGCTGGTGGGTGGCGGCTCGCAAGTACGCGCCCGCCGACGCGCGCTTCACCGGCGCCACCCGGCTGCAGCAGCTGGGACTCGACCTCGGCCCACACCGACCGCTGCAGATGGTCGTGGGTCGCGACCTGCATCGCGACTGCCCCGAGGTCTTCCTGCACCGCAGCGACGTCATGCCTGCGCACGACGACGTCGCCGTCAGTCCCGAAGCCGTGTTCGTCGAGGTGTGCCGTTGGTTCACGGTCCTCGATGCGGTGGCCGCCGGGGACTGGCTGATCAAGCAAGGTCTCCTGAACCCCGAGGTCCTCGCGCGCCTCTGCCACGACGAGCCCTGGCGCGACGGAGCGGAACAGGCGCGGTGGGTCGCTCGACTCCTCGACGGACGCTCCCGATCGGTCCCCGAGAGCCATGTCCGGCTCTACTTCCAAGCGGCCGGGCTGCCGCGGCCCGAGGTGAACGTGCCGGTCGACGTCGCCGGCACCCTGCACACTCCGGACTGGTGGTGGCGGTTGTTCCGCGTCGCCTCCGAGTACGAGGGAAGTCAGCACCAGACCAACCGCGGTCAGTACGTCGCCGACATCGATCGGTACCAGCTGTATCGCTCGGCGGACATCGAGTATCGCCAGATCACCCGCGAGCTGAAGGTGACGCCCCGCACGGTGGTACGTCGGGTGCACGAGGCCCTCGTCGCGGGCGGGTACTCGGGACCGTCGCCCAGGTTCGGGGTCGCGTTCCAGGCGTTGAACCGCACGCCCCGCGAGGCGATGGCCGCCGCACCCGACTTCACCGTGTGGACGCCGGTCGCTCCGCGGCGGTAGGTCTCGCACCTTTCAGCGGACCCATCAGGTGCGTCACCTACCTCTGACCAGTCGGACAGGTGCGTCACCTACCTCTGACGAGTCGGACAGGTGCGTCACCTACCTCTGACGAGTCGAGGCGGGGGGCGTCAGGGGGCGGAGAGGAGGGCGCGGACGGTGTGGAGCATGGCGGCGTGGGCGGCGGCGACGGAGCGGTCGAGGTCGTCGCGCAGGAGGGACCAGGCGTTCCACGACGTCGACCCGACCAGGGCGTCGAGGAGCGCCGCGCGGTCCGCCGCCGCGTCGAGCTCACCGGCGAAGGCCTGCTCGATGTCGTGCACCACCCGTTCCACGTGACCGAGCCGGCTCGAGCGCAACGTCGGCGAGAACGGCTCCTTCAGCTGCGCTGCGCGGGCTGCGGGCGAGATGTTCTCGAGCCGACGTGCCCGCTCGGCGCAGAAGCGCTCGATGCGCTCGGGCAACGGGGCCGACGGGTCGACCTCGCCGCGCAGGGCCGAGTCCTGCTCGAACCAGTAGCCGGTCGTCGCCTGAAGCAGCCCCTCCATGTCGCCGAAGGAACCCCACAACGTGCGCACCGAGACGCCGGCGCGCTCCGCCACCTGGGCCGCGGTGGGCAGCAGGTCGCCTCCCCGGATCAGCTCCGCGTGCGCCTCGACGATGGCCCGACGGGTCCGGTTGCCGCGCGCCACCCGTCCGTCCCGCTGCTCCCGCTCCGGGAGCGGCGACGCCTCTGGTCGACTCACGCAACCATCATGCACCCCGAGTGAACATTCACACCAGGTGCATATTGCTTGTGACCCACGTCATGGCCTAGGTTCGCCGCAACCCCGCAGCCGACGAGAGGGACCCTGTGCTGGCGGTCAAGAACCTGGAAGTCGTCTACAACGACGTCGTCCTCGTGCTGCGTGGCGTGAGCCTGCAGGTGCCTCGCGGCAGCATCGTCGCCCTGCTCGGAGCCAACGGCGCCGGCAAGACGACGCTCCTGCGCGCACTGTCCGGGCTGCTCGACGTGCACGACGGCGCCATCACCAAGGGCCAGGTCACGCTCGACGACGTCCCCCTGCACACGCTCACCGCGCCGAAGATCGTGGCGGCGGGCCTCGGGCAGGTCCTCGAGGGACGCCGGGTCTTCTCGGAGTTCAGCGTCGAGGAGAACCTCAAGGTCGGCGGTCACACCCGCAAGGGCAGCCTGAACGACGCCGTCGAGGAGGTCTACGAGCTGTTCCCGGTGCTGCGCGAGCGCCGACGCAACATCGCCGGCTACCTGTCCGGTGGCGAGCAGCAGATGCTGGCCATGGGCCGTGCACTCGTGGCCAAGCCCGACTACCTGCTCCTCGACGAGCCGAGCCTGGGCCTCGCGCCGCGCATCGTCCAGCAGATCAAGGACATCGTGGTCGAGATCAACCGACGCGGCACGACCGTGCTGCTCGTGGAGCAGAACGCCACCATGGCGCTGTCGATCGCGAGCCACGGGTACGTGCTCGAGCACGGCAAGGTCGTCATGGACAAGCCGGCCGCCGAGCTGCTCGCCGACGACGACATCCGCGACTTCTACCTGGGGCGTGGAGAGCTCGCGACCTCCTACCGCGAGGTCAAGCACTACAAGCGACGCAAGAGGTGGCTCTCGTGACCCACTCGCTCACCGAACCCACGCCCCGCCCCGACGCCGGCGCCACGGCCGAGCCGGTCGTCAGCCTGCGCGGCGTCGAGCTGGCGTTCGCCGGGGTCAAGGCGCTGCAGGGCGTCGACCTCGACGTGCACCACGGCGAGCTGTTCGCCGTGATCGGCCCCAACGGTGCCGGCAAGACGTCGATCTTCAACGTGCTCTCGGGCGTGTACCGGCCCCAGAAGGGATCGGTCACCTTCCTCGGGCAGGAGATCCTCGGCTCCAAGCCGCACGCGATCGCCGCGATGGGCATGGCGCGCACGTTCCAGAACATCGAGCTGTTCGCCAACCTCGACGTCGTCGACAACCTCATGCTCGGGCGCCACCACGCGCTCGGCTACGGCTGGCCGTCGGCGCTCGCCTGGCTCGGCCGCGCCCGCAAGGCCGAGGTGCGCAACCGCCGCGAGGTCGAGGAGATCATCGACTTCCTCGAGATCGAGGCCTACCGCCAGCTGCCCGTCGGGATGCTGCCGTACGGCGTGCAGAAGCGCATCGAGCTCGGCCGCGCCCTGGCCATGGACCCCAAGCTCCTGCTGCTGGACGAGCCGGTCGCCGGCATGAACGGCGAGGAGACCGAGGACATGGCCCGGTTCATCCTCGACGTCGGCAGCGAGCTGGGCATCGCCATGATCCTCGTCGAGCACGACATGGGCCTGGTCATGGACCTGGCCGACCGGGTGATGGCCATGGACTTCGGCAAGCCGATCACCACGGGCACGCCCGCCGAGGTGCAGGACCACCCAGGCGTGATCGCCGCCTACCTGGGCGTCGGCGACGACACCCCCCTGTCCGACGACGCCCCGTCCGAGGCCAGCACCGACCCGAGCACAGGAGAGCAGCGATGAGCCGCCCGACGCTGGCGCAGGCCGTGCGCGAACGCTCCGTCACCAGCCCCGACGCCGTCGCGATGCGAGAGAAGAACCTCGGTCTCTGGGAGGAGATCACCTGGGCCGACTACTGGGAGCAGTCGGTTCTCGTGGGACACGCCCTTCTCGCCGCCGGCGTGCAGGTCGGCGACCGCGTGGCCGTGCACAGCGAGAACCGGCCCGAGTGGTTGTTCTGCGACGTCGGCATCACCGCGGTCCGCGCGGCCACGGTGGGCCTGTACACGACGAACCCGGCGCCCGAGGTGCTGCACGTGCTGCGCGACTCCGGCTCGTCGCTGCTCATCGCCGAGGACCAGGAGCAGCTCGACAAGGCGCTCGAGGTGATCGAGGACCTGCCCGAGCTGCGGACGATCGTCTACCTCGACCCGCGCGGCATCCGGGGCCGCTACGACGACCGACGACTCGTCTCGTGGGACGACTTCATGGCCGCGGGGCGTGCGCACGCGCAGGAGCACCCGGGCGCGGTCGAGTCGCTCGTCGACGCCGCACAGCCCGACGACCTCGCCACCCTCGTCTACACGTCGGGCACCACGGGTCCGCCGAAGGGCGCCATGCTCTCGACCGGCAACATCGCCTGGGTCGTGGAGCGGCTGCGCACCGACGCGCTCATCGACCCCGCCGCGAACGAGAAGGACCTCGCCGTCTCGTACCTGCCCCTGTGCCACGTGGCGGAGCGCTTGTTCACGGTGTGGACGAGCGCCGCGTCGGGCGTGCAGATGAACTTCGCCGAGTCGATCGACACGGTGCAGGTGGCCCTGCGCGAGATCCAGCCGACCTTGCTGTTCGGCGTCCCCCGCATCTGGGAGAAGCTGGTGGCCGGCGTGCAGATCCGGATGTCGGGCGCATCGCGGCTCAAGCGCGCCAACTTCGCGCTCTGGATGAGGGTCTCGCGCTGGATCGGTCGCACCCTCGTGGCCAATCGCGGCCGGCACACCCTGGCCACCCGCGCGGCCTACGCCGTCGGCTGGGTCTTCCTCTACCGCGCGCTGCGCGAGCGGCTCGGGCTGTCGAAGGTGCGGTACGCCGCGTCCGGCGCCGCGCCCATCGCCCCTGAGGTGCTCGAGTTCTTCATGGGCCTCGGCCTGCCGATGCACGAGGTGTACGGCATGACCGAGAACAGTGCGATCGCCACCGCCAACCGCCGCGGCCGGGTCCTGCTCGGCACCGTCGGCGAGCCCCAGGACGGCATCGAGCTGCGCATCGACGACGAGACCGGCGAGATCCTCACCCGGCACGAGGGCACCTTCGCCGGCTACTGGAACAACCCCGAGGCCACGGCCTCCACGGTCGACGCCGACGGCTGGCTGCACACGGGCGACGTCGGCGAGTGGGTCGACGGCACGTACGTGCGCATCACCGACCGGCTGAAGGACATCATCATCACCGCGGGCGGCAAGAACATCGCCCCGAGCGAGATCGAGAACAGCCTCAAGGCGTCGCCGTACGTCAAGGAGGCCATCGTCATCGGCGACCGGCGCAAGTACCTGACCGCCCTCATCGGCATCGAGCTCGACACCGTGGGCGACTGGGCGCAGCGCCAGAAGATGCCGTTCACCACGTACCGCGACCTCAGCCAGAAGCCGGAGGTCCGGGCCCTCGTGCAGAAGGTCGTCGACGAGACCAACACCAAGTTCGCCAGCGTCGAGACGATCAAGGCCTTCGCGCTGCTGCCGAAGGAGCTCGACCACGACGACGGCGAGCTGACGGCCACGCAGAAGGTGCGCCGCTCGGCCGTGACCGCCCAGTTCGAGGACCTCATCGACCAGCTGTACGCAACCGACCGGAGCCGCGCATGACCGAGTTCCTGCAGGCCGTGCTGAACGGTGTGGGCCAAGGTGCGATCTACGCCCTCCTGGCGCTGGGCTACGTCATGATCTACAAGGCCACGAAGGTCATCAGCTTCGCCCAGCCGGCGCTGATGATCATCGGTGGTCTGTTCACCTACCACTTCACGGTCGAGTTCGGCCTGCCGTTCTGGATCGGCATGCTCCTCGGCATCGTCTGCGGCGCGCTCGTCGGCATGCTGGTCGAGCGCGTGGCCCTGCGCCCCATGGTGGGCAAGCCGGTCTTCACGCTGGCGATCATCACGATCGGCATCGACATCGTGCTGCGCATCGTGGCCAACCGCTACATCGGCGCGCAGCCCAAGATCGTCACCTACCCCAGCGGCAGCGAGCGGCTGGAGCTGCTCGGGCTGTCGATCTCCTACCAGCGGATCGGGCTGATCGCGGTCACGGCGCTGTGCGTCGTGGGCCTCGTCGTCTTCTTCCGCGCCACCCGCACCGGGCTGGCCATGCGGGCCACGGCGATCGACCAGGAGACGGCCCTCGCGCAGGGCATCCGCGTGGGCACGATCTTCGCGATCGCCTGGGGCATCGCCGGTGGCCTCGCCGCCATCGCCGGGACCTTCGTCGCCGCGGGCGCGGCGGGCATCGAGCAGACCAGCTGGACGATCGCGCTCAAGGCGCTGCCGGCGATCATCATCGGCGGCCTCGACAGCGTGCAGGGGGCCGTGATCGGTGGGCTCGCGGTCGGGATCGTCGAGGCGATCACCGCCACCTACCAGCCCGAGTACGCACCGTGGCTGGGCACCAACTTCGCCCTCGTCGTCCCCTACGCCCTCATGTTCGTGGTGCTGCTGGTCAGACCGTACGGGCTCTACGGCACCAAGGAGGTGGAGCGGGTATGAGCATCACCTCCCCGTTCCGACGCGGCGGCCTGCGCAGCCGTCCGCTCGCGCGCACCGACTACGCGCAGGACATCGCGCTCGTCAACACGCCCGGCAAGCGACGCTCGCTCGTCGTCATCCTGGTGCTCTCGTTCCTGCTGCCGTTCCTGGTCGCCGACGACCTGCTGCAGGTGCTGGCGCTCGGCATGATCTCCGCGGTCGGCGCCATCGGGCTGAACCTCGTCACCGGGTACGCCGGACAGGTCTCGCTCGGGCACGCGTTCTTCATCGGCCTCGGCGCCTACACGGGTGCCGTGCTGGGCGGGAACCCCGACGGACCGGTGCTCGGCTACGGGCTGCCGATGTGGATCTGGCTGCCGGCCGCCGGCGTCGTCGCCGCCGTGGCCGGCCTGGTCGTCGGGCCCATCGCGGTGCGGCTGCGCGGCCTCTACCTGGCCATCGTGACCCTCGGGATCGTCTTCATCGGCGACCACGTGTTCCGCAACGCCCGCGACATCACCGGCGGCGCCGGCGTGGGCCGACGTGGCGCCGAGCTGGAGCTGTTCGGCATCGACTTCGCCCAGGCCGGGCCGCTGCTCGGCATGGAGATGTCGCGCGAGCAGAAGCAGTTCTTCCTCGGGCTCGTGTTCCTCATCGTGTTCGCGATCATCGGCCGCAACATCGCCCGCTCGGGCGTGGGTCGCGCGTTCGGTGCCATCCGCGACCGCGACGTCGCCGCGGCCGTCATCGGGGTGGCGCTCACGAAGTACAAGGTCATGGCGTTCGCGATGAGCTCGTTCTTCGCCGGCGTCACGGGCGCCCTCTACTTCGCCGTGGTCGGCGTCTTCGAGCCCGGCGCCTTCAGCCTGCTGCTGAGCATCCAGTACCTCGCGATGATCCTCATCGGCGGCGTGGCGACGATCAGCGGCTCGATCATGGGCGCGATGTTCATCGCGCTGCTGCCGCGGATCTCCACCGAGATCGCCCACTACGTGCCGCTGATCAGCACGAGCGCCGTCGGCGGCGGCCTGCTGACCGTCTTCCAGCTCGAGGCGATCATCTACGGCGCCCTCATCGTCTTCTTCCTCGTGTTCGAGCCCCGCGGCCTCTTCGGCATCTGGATGCGGGTGCGGAACTACTGGAAGGGGTGGCCCTTCTCCTACTGACGTCGGTCCCCCGCACCTGCGGGAATCCCCCGAACGAGGACGCACGACGCGCCTCGCCACCCTCGAAAGGAACGTCATGAGAATCTCTCGACACCTGCTGCGCGCCGGCGTCGGTGCCGCGGTGGCGGCACTCGTGCTCACCGGTTGCCGCAGCTCCGGCGGCAGCGACTCCGCCGCCGACGGCATCACCGACGAGGCCTGCCCGCAGGCCGTGAACGACGACAACGGCTGCATCTACCTGGGCGTGATCTCCGACCTCACCAAGGGCCCGTTCGCCCCGCTCGCCGTGCCCATCACGGACGCGCAGAAGGCGTTCTGGCAGAAGGTCAACGAGGACGGCGGCGTCGGTGGCTACGACGTGGACGTGACGAAGTACGTCCAGGACGCCGAGTACAACCCCGAGATCCACAACCGCAAGTACCAGGAGATCCGCAAGGACATCCTGGCGCTGGGCCAGACGCTCGGCTCGTCGCAGACCCTCGCGATCCTGGAGGACATGAAGGCCGACGACGTGATCGGCGTGCCGGCCTCGTGGAACTCGGCCTGGGAGTTCGAGGACCAGATCCTGGAGAGCGGCGCCAACTACTGCTTCGAGGCCATGAACGGCGTCGACTGGGCCGTCGAGAACCGCGACGTCGCGGGCAAGATCGCCGCCGTCGGCTACGACAACGACTACGGCGGAGACGCCGCGGCCGGCGTCAAGGCCGCGGCCGAGGCCAACGACCTCGAGTACGTCGAGATCAAGGCACCGCCCGGCCAGGACCAGCAGGCCGAGACGGTCGCGTCGGTGCTCCGTGAGGATCCCGACCTCCTGGTGATCTCGACCGGTCCGGCCGAGATGGCCGCGATCGTCGGCGGCGCTGCGGCCGAGGGCTTCGACGGGACCGTCGTCGGCTCCAGCCCCACCTGGAACCCGGCGCTGCTGCAGTCCGCAGCCGCTCCGGCCATCGAGGCGCTGTACTTCCAGGCGGGCCCGTGGGGTCCGTTCGGCACCGACACCCCGGGCCACGAGGCCATGCGCGAGGCCCTGGGCGACGTGACGCCGAGCGACGGCTACACGGCAGGCTGGGCCTGGAGCTACCCGCTCCTCGCAGCCCTGAAGCAGGCCGACGAGGACGGCGGCATCACCCGCGAGAGCCTCGTCGAGGCCGCGAAGTCGCTCGAGGAGGTCGACTACGAGGGCATGCTGCCCAACGAGGCCGGCAAGAACACGGGCGAGCCCGCGGAGTCGGCGTTCCGATCGAGCGTCATCAGCAAGGTCGACAAGGACGCCCCCACGGGAGTGTCGCTCGAGCAGGACCTCACCACGGGCCCCACGGCGGAGGCGTACGACTTCTCCAAGCCGTGCTTCAGCCTGCAGTGACCTGACGCGAAGGGGCCCGGACCATGGCGGTCCGGGCCCCTTCGTCGTTCCCAGCGGCCTCGCGATTCCCATCACCTGATGGGAATCGCGAGCTCACCACGGTTCTCTCCCACTCACCCTCGGAGGCCCTCCGAGGTGAGCGGGGGATTCCGATGGTGGGTGGAGGGATCAGGAGATGGTGCCCTTGCCCTCACCCTCGACGCGGTCGTCGTGCAGCAGCTCGCCCTGGGCGTCGACGGGCGTGTAGCGCACCTCGACCTCGAGCTCGGTTCCCTTCTCGTACCGGAAGTTCTCGCCGTAGGCGAAGGTCTCGCCCTTGCCGAGCGTGTACACGGCGGGATCGGCGATCTCGGAGACGCCCAGCGTCTGCACGTCCTGCTCCTCGTAGAGCGCGCTGTCGGTGATGCCGTCCATGCCCTGCAGGTACGGCCAGTCGACGTAGCGCGACTCGACGTCGACCAGCGAGGAGCCCAGGTCGATCGGATCGCCGTTGTTCGTCACCACGTAGTTGACGAAGACGATCTCGTCGCCCTCGTCGATGATCGGCTCGTTCTTCTCCGGGTCGACGAAGTTGCCGGTCTTGGTGGCCTTGGCGGTGCCCACCTGGTAGACGTCGACGGTCACGTCGCCCGCCTCGACGGTGGCGATCTTCTCGCCCGGGGTCGTGAACGGCTTGGCCCAGGCCGGTGAGCCCTCGGTGGCCGCCGGGGCGTCCTCCGTGGCCTCCTCGCTCGGTTCGGAGGCGGCCGACGTCGGCTCGCTCTCGGGCTCGTCGGAGCCGCAGGCGCTCAGGCCCAGCAGCGCGATGGTGGCGACGGCGGCGATGCCCGCGCGACGGATGGTCATGGTGTCTCCCGATTGTTGAGTGTTCTTCCCACTCAGGACCCTAGCGGTCGGGAACGCCGCACGTGACCACGGCCGTCGGGCCGGGACGTGACGCTCGTGTCAGTGGGCGGCCGCGCCGCGCCGACGCGCGACGAGGTGCAGCACCGCCACGACCACGGCACCGACGACGAGCCCGATGACTGCGGAGAAGAAGGTGTTGGTGAGCCACGCCAGCACGGAACCGAGGCCGCCGGAGACGGCGTCGTGCACGGCCTCCTCGGCGTGGTGCACGAGGTCGTAGAGGGCGTGCCAACCGAGGTCGTCGGTGCCGACGAGCAGGATGTGCCCGCCGACCCAGAGCATGGCGACGACGCCCACCGTGGCGAGCGTGGCGAGGACCTTGGGCATGGCCTTGACCAGACCGCGGCCGACCTTCTGCGCCACGCTCGACGTGCGCTCGGTGAGGGCGAGGCCGACGTCGTCCATCTTCACGATGAGCGCGACCACGCCGTAGACGAGCGCCGTGATGCCGATGGCCACCACGACCAGGATGACGGCGCGGGAGACGAACGCCTCCTCGGCGACCTCGTTGAGCGCGATCACCATGATCTCCGCCGACAGGATGAAGTCGGTGCGCACGGCGTTGGAGACCACCGTGGCCTCCTGGTCCTCGCCCTGCGACGACGACGGCTCCTCGGGCGGGTGGTGGCCCGAGACCTTCTCCCAGAGCTTCTCGGCGCCCTCGAAGCACAGGTACGTGCCGCCCAGCATGAGGATCGGCGTGAGCAGCCACGGCGCGAACTGGCTGAGCAGCAGGGCGGCGGGGAGGATGACGAGCAGCTTGTTGCGCAGCGACCCCTTCGCGATGCGGCCGATGACCGCCAGCTCGCGCTTCGGGTCGAGCCCGTGCACGTAGCGCGGGGTGACGGCGGTGTCGTCGACGACCACGCCGGCCGCCTTCGCGCTGGCGCGTCCCGCCGCAGCACCGACGTCGTCGATGGACGCGGCAGCCAGCCGCGCCAGGGCCGCCACGTCGTCGAGGAGCGCGACGAGTCCGCCGGCCATCAGAGAGCTCTCACTGCAGTCATGGGGAAAGGGTAGGTGGTCGGCGGGGGTACGGGCCGTGCTGCGGTGGTTCCGCGTCCGGGTGGGGGTCCGCTGCCGCGGGGGTGGGGCGGCGGTGTGGCTCCTCGGTGGGGTGGGGCTGCGCCGGCGCGGCTCCTCGCCGGGGTGGGGCTGCGCCGGCGCGGCTCCTCGCCGGGGTGGGGCTGCGCCGGCGCGGCTCCTCGGTTCGGTGGGGCTGCCGCCGGCGCGGCTCCTCGCCGGGGTGGGGCTGCGCTGCCGCGGCTCCTGGCCGGGTCGGCCTCCGAAAGGCCTCGACCAGGCGGGGCCCAGCGTCGCGACCGGGCCTGCGGGATGTGAGGAGGGCTTCCTCCACCACGAGCGGTGGGTTCTCCACCAAATCGGTATGCCTGCCCACCCGGGCGGTGCGTTCTCCACCGAATCAGTGCGCCTGTCCACCCGGGCGGTGCGTTCTCCACCTTCTCAGCACCGAGAAGGTGGAGAAGTCACCGCTCGGTGGGGCAAAGGGTGGAGAAGTCACCGCTCGGGGGGCATCGGTGGCTCAGCAACCACAGCACCACTCCAAAGGTTGACGATCCACCGTTGAGGGCGGCCCCGCCGTTGGATCGGTGGCTCAGCAACCGCAGGACCCCGCCAGATGTTGACGATCCACCGATGGGGGCAGCCGGAGGGCTCGGCCGCCCCGGGCGCCACCGCCCCCTCGAGGCCTTTCGGGGAACGCCCCCACGTCGAGCCGCGTCGACGTAGCCGCAGGTCCGTGCGACGTCAGCCGCCGGCGAGACGCGAGGAGGGGACGAGCAGGCCTCTCAGCCGCGCGCCGACCACCACGCGCGCAGCGCCTCGGCAGCCAGGTCCTCACCGAGCGGTCCGCGGTCCATCCGCAGGTCGAGCAGGAATCGGTACGCCTCGCCGATCTCGCGACCGGGACCGATGCCGAGGATCTCCATGATCTGGTTGCCGTCGAGGTCGGGGCGGATCGCGTCGAGCTCCTCCTGGGCGGCCAGGACCTCGATGCGGCGCTCCAGGTCGTCGTAGGTGCGCTGCAGACGCTGCGCCTTGCGCCGGTTGCGGGTGGTGCAGTCGGCGCGGGTGAGGATGTGCAGCCGCTCCAGCTGGTCGCCCGCGTCGCGCACGTAGCGACGGACGGCCGCGTCGGTCCACTCCCCCGAGCCGTAGCCGTGGAAGCGCAGGTGCAGCTCCACGAGCAGGCTGACCTGGTCGATCTGGTCGTTGCTGAAGCGGAGCGCCTTCATCCGCTTGCGCGTCATCTTGGCGCCCACCACGTCGTGGTGGTGGAACGTCACCGTGCCGTCGTCGACGAAGCGTCGGGTGCGGGGCTTGCCGATGTCGTGCACGAGCGCGGCGAACCGGACCACGAAGTCGGGACGGTGGTCGAGCCGGTGCTCCAGCTCGATCGCCTGCTCCAGCACGGTGAGCGAGTGCTCGTAGACGTCCTTGTGACGGTGGTGCTCGTCGGCGGTCAGCCGCAACGCCGGCAGCTCGGGCAGCACGTGCTCGGCCAGACCGGTGTCGACGAGGAGGCGGAGCCCGGCCACCGGGTCGCCTCCGCACACCAGCTTCACGAGCTCGTCACGCACCCGCTCGGCCGACACGATCTCGATCCGGTCGGCCATCGCGGTCATGGCCGACACCGTCGCGTCGTCGGCCCCGAAGCCCAGCTGCGAGGCGAACCTGGCCGCGCGCATCATCCGCAGCGGGTCGTCGCTGAAGGACTGCTCCGGGGTCACGGGCGTGCGCAGCAGCCCGGCCGCGAGGTCGGCGAGGCCCCCGAACTCGTCGACGAACTCCGCCGACGGGAGCCGCACGGCGAGCGCGTTGACCGTGAAGTCGCGGCGCGACAGGTCGCCCTCGAGCCGGTCCCCGAAGGCCACCTGCGGCTTGCGCGACGACACGTCGTAGGCGTCGGCCCGGTACGTCGTGATCTCGATCTGGTCGCCACCCTTGCGCAGGCCGAGCGTCCCGAACTCGCGGCCGACGTCCCACACGGCGTCGGCCCAGCCGGCCACGATGCGCTCCACGTCGTCGGGGCGCGCCGAGGTGGTCAGGTCCAGGTCGTTGACCGCGCGGCCGAGCAGGGCGTCGCGGACGGGGCCGCCGACGAGGGCCAGCTCGTGCCCGGCGGCCTCGAACAGGGCACCCAGGTCGGCGAGCACGGGGTGCTCGTCCAGCACCGCGGCCACGGCCGCGCGCACGGCGGTGGCGTCGGTCGTCGGCTGAGGGTCGGGCACGGGGGGAGAGTCTAGTGTCCGGGCACCGGTGCCGGGGTGCGTGGTGGGCGCGGCGCTGCCGACGTGCCGCGTCCCCGGGGCGCACAGGTGCGGCCACTACGATGGGCCGGGTGACGAACCCGGGCCGACGTCTGCGTCCGGGCCCGCGCTCCCTCCACCGCCGGGTCGCCGCCGTCCTCGCGGCCGTGGTCGGCTGGGGTGCGGTCCTCGTCGGCGCGCCGGCCGCCCAGGCCGCCATCGACCCCGACGTCTCGATCCGCATCACCGGCGTGAGCCCCACTGAGCTGCGCGACGGCGCCACGGTGACCCTGAGCGGACTCGTCACGAACTCCGGTGACGAGCGCTGGACGAAGGCGCAGGCCTACCTGGTGATCGCGCCCGCCCCGTTCACGACCCGGCAGCAGGTCACCGACGCCGTGGAGAGCGAGGCCACCTACACCGGCCAGCGCGTCGTGGAGCTCGACGCGATCGACGAGGTGGGCACCCTCGAGCCGGGCTCGACCCGGCCGTTCCGCGTCCAGGTGCCCTACGAGGACCTGAGGATCAACGGCGCCGAGGGCGTCTACCCGGTCGGCGTGCAGGTGCTCGCGACCGGTGAGGACGGCACCCGCGACACCAACGCCATCGCGCGGGCCACCACGTTCCTGCCGCGCATCGACGACACCTCGCCCCGCGTGCCGGGTGGTCTCGTGTGGCCGTTCGTCATGCCGGACCGGATCGGCCCCGACGGCACCTACCTCGACGCACCCGACCTGGCCGAGCGCGTCTCGCCCGGGGGCCAGCTGCGCAACCTGCTCGACCGGGCTCGGCAGGCCCCGGGCCCGGGCACCACCATCGTGCTCGACCCGGCCCTGCTCGTCGGGCTCGACGACCTCGCCGAGGGCCGCCGACTGCCGGAAGGCGTGCAGGTCACCGCCGTCCAGCGTGCGGCTGCCCGCACTTTCCTGACGGACCTGACCGAGCTCTCCCGCCGGGTCACCACCTGGTCCCTGGACTACGCCCGACCCGACGTGCTGGCCATCAGCACGTCCGACGACGCCGCCCAGCTCGCCGCCACCGTCGACCGCGCCACGTCCGGCACGCTGGCCCGGTTCCAGCTCACCGGGCGACGTGTCACCTGGCCCACCCGCACCGGTGTCACGTCGCGCCTGCTCAGCGAGGTGCGTGACGGCGGCGAACGGCCGGTGGTGGTCACCCGCGACGCCGTGCCCGACTGGGAGCCGCGCCTGGGCTCCATCGTCACCCGCCGGACCGACGAGGGCCCGGTCCCGCTGTTCGTCAACGCCGGGCTCGACGTCGGCGTGCCCGGTTCCAAGACCGTGGCGACCCTGCGCCAGCGGCTGGTGAGCGAGGCCGCGTTCGCCTCGCTCGAACGTCGAGGCGACCGGCAGTCCAAGGCCGACGCCTTCGTCCTCCTCGACCCCACCTGGAATCCCGGCGACGCCGAGGCCGGGTCGTTCTCGGGTGCCTTCACGCCCGACTTCGTCACGCCGAGCGACCTGGAGGACCTGCTCTCGACCGGCCGCGCGTCGTACACGGGGTCCGTCCCGCGCACCTCCGACGCCACGCCGCTGCGTGGGCGACAGCTGCGTGCCGTCGAGGACCTCGTGCGTGCTGCATCGGTCGTCTCCGACCTGGTGGTCGACGCCGACGACGTCACGGCGCGCACCGACCGCACCGTCGCCGAGCTGCTCTCGGTGGCGTGGCGCCGCGACCGCGACACGGGCGCGGAGGCCGCCGTCGACCAGCTGCGGCGCACCCGTGCCGCGCTCGACGGGCTGCAGGTCGAGGGGCCGCCGGCGATCACGCTGTCGAGCTCGCAGGGCACCTTCCCGCTCACCGTGAGCAACGACACCGACGACCCCGTCCGTGTCGGGGTGCGGATCAGCACGAGCAACCCGGCGCTCACGGTGCCCGACGTCGAGCCCGTCGAGGTCGAGGCCGGTGAGCGGCGCACGCTCACCGTCACCGTCGACGTCGGCGAGCAGACGTCGTCGACCTTCACCGCGCAGCTCATCACCAGCGGCGGCACCCCGGTCGGCCAGGCCGACTCGTTCAACGTGCGCTCCAGCCGGGTCGGCATGGCGCTGTGGGCCCTGATGGGGGCGGCGGGCCTGTTCGTGCTGTTCGCGCTGGGCCGCCGGTTCCTGCGCGGTCGCGGCCGGGGCGACGCGCTCGAACGGGGCGAGCCCGATGAGTGAGACTCCCCGCCCCCACGACGGCGGCGATGCCGGCGAGACCGAGTCGGCCGACGCCCTGGCCCACGAGGCCGCAGCCCCCGAGGCACCGTTGCCTCCCGAGCATCCCTCCGGCGAGGACTCACCCGCCCAGTCGGACGTCGCGCGGGCGAGCGCCTGGATGGCGCTCGGGACGATCGTCTCGCGCTTCACCGGCCTGGGTCGCAGCTTCCTGCTGGCCTTCACGATCGGTGCGGCGCTGAACGGCGACCTCTTCGAGATCGCCAACACCGTCCCGAACGCCCTCTACATCCTGCTGGCCGGCGGCGTGTTCAACGTCGTGCTCGTCCCCCAGCTCGTGCGCGCCATGCGCGCCGACGCCGACGGCGGCGACGCCTACGCCAACCGCATCCTCACCCTCGGGATGCTCGTGCTCGGGGTCGCGACCCTCGCCCTCGTCGCGCTCGTCCCGCTCATCATGCGGGTCGTGTTCGACGCCGAGCTGTTCGAGCCCGAGCTGGCCGCGCAGCGGGAGTCGGCGCAGCTGCTCATGTACCTGTGCATGCCGCAGGTCTTCTTCTACGGCGCGTTCGTGCTGGTGGGCCAGATCCTCAATGCTCGCCGCCGGTTCGGGCCGATGATGTGGGCGCCCATCGTCAACAACGTCGTGGCCATGCTGTCGCTCGGCGTGTTCCTGGTCGTCCACGGCCACGCCGCGGGCAGCGGCGGCTTCACGACGAACGAGGCGGTCCTGCTGGGCCTGGGCGCCACGGCCGGCATCGTCGCGCAGTTCCTTGCACTGCTGCCCTCGCTGCGTGCCGCCGGGTTCCGGTTCTCGCCGCGGTTCGACTTCCGCGGCGTCGGACTGGGCCACACCCTGCGGCTCGGGCTGTGGACGCTCGGCTTCATCGCCGCCAACCAGGTGGCCTACATCGTCGTCCAGCGCCTCGGCTCGAAGGGCACCTTGACCGGAGCCAGCCAGGGCGCAGAGGGCGCCGGGGCCAACGTGTACGCCCTCGGCTACCTCGTGAGCCAGATGCCGCACGGCGTCATCACCGTCTCGCTCGTGACCGCGATCATCCCCACGATCTCCGCCCTGGCCCAGGACCACCGGTACGACCGGATGGTGCTCGAGCTGCAGCGCACCGCGCGCATCACCTTGGCCGTGATCGCCCCGCTGGCCGCCGCCCTGGCGTGCCTGGGCGTCCCCGCCGCGGCCGTGCTCGGCTTCGCGCCCACGCTGCGGGTCAGCGCACCGGCCATCGGCGCCACCATGGCCGCGTTCGCCCTCGCGCTGCTGTTCTTCACGATCCACTACATGGTGCTGCGCGGCTTCTACGCCGACGAGGACACGCGTACCCCGTTCCTCGTCCAGGTCGTGATCGCCGCCGTCAACGTCGCCGCGGCCATCGGCTTCACGCGGGGGGCCGAGCCCGACGAGTTCGCGCCCCGGCTCGCCCTCGCGTTCGGCGTCGCCTACGCCGTGGGGGCCGTGCTGTCGACGACGCTGCTGTCGCGTCGGCTGGGTGGCGGTCTGGTCGATGCCGAGACCCGCCGCTTCCTGCTCAAGCTCGTGGTCGCGTGCGGGGTCGCCGCCGCGCTCATGCTCGGCGCCACCGCCGCGCTCGACTCCGTCGGCGTGCCGCGGGACACCCCTGAGGGCGGACTCCTCGTGCTCGCGGTGGGCGGTGCGCTGGGTGGCCTCGGCTACCTCGCCGCCGCCCGCGTGGTGAGGATGCGTGAGCTGTCGCACCTCGTCGGGTCGCTCCTGCGTCGCTAGGTGCGACCCCCGGACCCGTGACCGCGGCGGTCCGGTCGACCGTGGCCCGTCAGAGGCCGGCCTTCTCGTAGATCTCCTCGATGGCGTCGAGGTAGGCGCCCTGGTCGGTGTCGGCCAGCTCGACGTACGCCTGCCGGGCCTGCGCGTCCACCTCCTCGGCCACCTGCTCGTAGCGGGCGTTCCACTGCTCGGCCTCGATCTGCCAGTACCCGCAGGTGTAGAAGTCCGCCTGTGGCCAGCCGAGGTCGCGCCGGAGCCGACGTCGCGCGCCGCGGCTGGCCCTGGCCTCGCCGGCGAGCCACACGTACCGGCTGGCCGGGACGTCGGCGCTCACCTCGCCCCCGCGGGGCAGGTCCCGCTCGGTGACGGCCGCCTCGAGGGCGCCGCAGATGTCGGTCTCTCGGTCCACGACCACCCAGCGGACGTCGACGTCGGCCGGGCTGGGCAGGGCGATGCGGTCGCGGTCGTCGGTGATCACCACGACGGCCTCGACCTGCTGCCCCGGCCGCAGCCCACGCAGGATGCGGGCCAGCGCCGGAAGACCGGTGATGTCGGCGACGAGCAGCTGCCAGGCCGTGTCGTCGGGGGCGGCGTACAGGCCGTGCGGCTCCATGAGGCCCACCCGGTCGCCGGTGACGCAGCTGCGCGCCCAGTCCGAGCCGACGCCGCGCTCGTGCACGGCGATGTCGATGTCGATCTCCGGTGCTCCGTCGACCACCCGGTGGTCGGAGATGGTGTAGACCCGCGCGGCCGGCTCGACACCGCCCTCGGGCAGCGTCATGACCCAGTTCTCGTCGTACTCCGGGATCGCGAGCTCGGCGCCCGCGGGGGCGATCAGCAGCCGTACGTACTCGTCCGGGACGCCCGTCGAGACGAAGGTGTCCGGTCGCAGCGTCACGGTGACCAGGTGCGCCGACAGCCGCACCTTCCGGACGACGGTGGCGGTGCAGATCGCCGGTGCGGCGGTGGGCATGGTTCCTCCGAGAGCTGGGGAGCGGTGCGTGGCCGCGAGCGCCGCGCACGGGGCGCCCGACGGACTTGCTTAGGCTAGCCTAACTGATTCTGCGGCCGTGCTCGACGCTGGTAGTTTCGGCCGGGTGAGCCCCGCATCCGTGACCGTCCGCACGATCACCCGCGAGGAGCACCTCGACTTCGTCGCGAGCCGCCCCTCCGTCTCCTTCCTGCAGACCCCCGCGTGGGCGCAGGTCAAGGCCGAGTGGGGTGCGGAGTCCGTCGGCTGGGTCGACGCGTCCGGTGCCGTCGTCGGCGCCGCGCTCGTGCTCTACCGCCAGGTCCCGAAGGTCAAGCGCTTCCTCGCCTACCTGCCCGAGGGGCCCGTGCTGCCGTGGCTCGAGGCCGGTGACGACCTGGGCGCCTGGCTCGCACCGCTCGCGGCGCACCTCAAGGCCAAGAAGGCGTTCGGCATCCGGATGGGCCCGCCCGTCGTCACCCGACGCTGGCACGCCGCCACCGTCAAGGCCGCGGTGGCCGACTCCGCCCTCGGCACGCTCGGCGAGGTCCCGGCCGACGTCAACGACGCCGACGCGCTGGCCGTCGCCGACCGGCTGAGCGACCTCGGCTGGCGACGGCTCGCCACGGAGGGCGGGTTCAGCGCGGGCCAGCCGCAGTACAACTTCTGGCTCCCGCTCGCCGACGTCGACGGCACCGCACTCACCGAGGACCAGGTGCTGGCGGGGATGAACCAGCTGTGGCGCCGGAACATCCGCAAGGCGGCGAAGGCCGGCGTGGAGGTCACGCTCGGCTCGCGCGACGACGTGGAGGCGTTCCACCGCATCTACACCGAGACGGCCGAGCGCGACCACTTCACGCCTCGCCCCCTCGGCTACTTCCTGACGATGTGGGACGCGCTGAACGCCGAGGACCCCGACCGGATGCGGCTGTACCTGGCGCACCACGAGGGCGACCTGGTGGCGGCCACGACGCTCGTCCGCGTCGGCACGCACGCCTGGTACTCCTACGGCGCGTCCACGTCGGCCAAGCGCGAGGTGCGCGGCTCGAACGCCGTGCAGTGGCAGATGATGCGCGACTCCCTGGCCGCCGGCGCCACCGTCTACGACCTGCGCGGCATCACCGACACCCTCGACCCCGAGGACCCGCACGTCGGCCTCATCCAGTTCAAGGTCGGCACGGGCGGCCAGGCGGTGGAGTACCTCGGCGAGTGGGACCTCCCCCTCAACCGCCCCCTCTACGCCGCCTTCACGGCCTACATGAGGAGACGAGGATGAAGCGCGACGCACGCGCCGTCCACGCCCTCTCGACGCACGCACCCACTGCGCGCGTGATCGCGCTTCGTCCGAGCGACGAATACGGCGACGCAGTCGTCGACATGAGGAGACGAGGATGACGTTCGAGCTGCACGTGGACACCGAGCGGTGGCGTCGGCACCTGACGGCCACCGCCGCGCGGCTGCCCGGGCTGGTCCCGGTGATCAAGGGCAACGGGTACGGGTTCGGTCGCGAACGACTGGCGGCGGAGAGCACCGCGCTGGGTGCCGACACCGTGGCGGTCGGCGTGTACGCCGAGGTGCCCGAGGCGCTGGCGACCTTCGGCGGCGACGTGATGGTGCTCGGCCCGTGGCGTCCGTTCCTGGACGGCTCGGCCGTGGAGCAGGCGCTCGCCGACCCACGCGTCGTGCACACGGTCGGTCGCGTCGAGGACGTGACCGCCCTGGCACGGGTGCGCCCGGGGGCCCGGGTCGTCGTGGAGGGCGAGACCTCCATGGCCCGCCACGGGCTCGACCGGCACGAGCTGGCCGCGGCGGTCGCCGCCCTCGACGATCTGCAGGTCGAGGGCTTCGCTGCCCACCTGCCGATGACCGGCAGCAACCTCGCGGAGGCCGAGTCGTGGGCCGCCGCTCTGGAGGCCTCGCAGCTCGAGACCTCGACGTTCTTCGTGTCGCACCTCGGTCCGAGCGAGCTCGACCAGCTGCGCGAGCGGCGCCCCGGCCTCACGGTGCGGCCCCGCGTGGGCACGTCGCTGTGGCTCGGCGACCTCGGAGCGCTCGACGTGCGTGCCCGGGTGCTCGACGTCCACCGCGTCTCGCGCGGCGAGCGCGTCGGGTACCGCCAGCGCCCCATGCCGCGCGACGGCTACCTGCTGGTGATCTCCGGCGGCACGAGCCACGGCGTCGGCCTCGAGGCGCCCCGCGCGGGCGTGGGCGTGGTCCAGCGGGGCAAGACGTTCGCCAAGGGCAGCCTCGAGGCGGCCGGGCTGGCGCTGAGCCCCTTCACCGTCGACGGCCGGCAGCGCTGGTTCGCCGAGCCGCCGCACATGCACGCCTCGCAGGTGCTGCTGCCCGCCTCGGCCGCGGCACCCGCCGTGGGCGACGCCGTGTCGTGCGCGGTGCGGTACACGACGGCCACGTTCGACCGCGTCGTGCTGGACTGACGGTCCGCCCCGATCGGCCGGCTGCGTCGGCGTGGTCGGGTCCTGCCCTGCGGGTGCGTCGGCCCGGTCGGGTCCTGCCCTGAGGGTGCGTCGGCCCGGTCGGGTTCTGCCCTGCGGCTGCGTCGGCCCGGTCGGGTCCTGCCCTGCGGCTGCGCCGCTGCGGCTCCGGGTCGACCTGCTCCCCGAGAGGCCTCGACCGGCCGACCGGGCCCGAGGCTCGCCGAGCACCCCGGCTTCGGGGGCGCGCGGGAGCCTAGGTCGTCCTCGCGCCCTCCTTCGGCGCCGTGGGGAGCCGTCAGAGGTAGGTGGCGCGCGCAATCAGCAGGGCCGAGGTAGGTGGCGCGCGGATACCGGGTCTCATTCCGCGGCTCGGCTACCTCCGGCGTCAGCATTCCGCGGCCTACCTACCTCTGACGGGCACTCCGCGGCTCACCTACCGCTCGCCCGATGGGTCCGTCGGAGGTAGGTCTCGCACCGGATGGCGGAGGCATGAGGTGCGAGACCTACCTCCGACTGCCCGATTCGGTGCGAGACCTACCTCTGACGAGTCAGTCGTTGCCGCCCCCGCCGCCACCGCCGGGCAAGGTGGGCGTCGGCTCGGGCTCGGAGGGCTCGGGCTCGGTCGGGGCCGGCGTGGTCGGCTTCGGGGTCGTCGGCTCGGGCTTCGGCTTCGGCTTCTCGGTCTTCTTCGGCCTGGGCGCGGGCGGGACGTAGGTGTTGCCCTTGTCGGCCCGGATGTTGGCCGGGGCCGGGAAGCTGCCGCACTCGGTGCCCTCGAGCGCCGGGTCCATGAACGCCTTGAAGGTCTGCGCCGGGTAGGTGCCACCGAAGAAGGGCACGAGGTACCCCTCGAGGTCCTCGTTGCCCACGCCGCGGCTGAGCGTCACGGCCGTGGCCAGCTTGGGCGTGGCCCCGACGAACCACGACGACGAGACGCGCTGGTCGTCGTCGGCGCCGGCCGTCGCGGTGCCCGTCTTGCCGGCCGTCGGGCAGATCGTGCGCCCGCTCGTGCCGGTACCCGCCTGCGTGACCTTCTGCAGTGCCGCGAGGGTGTCGGCGGCGACGTCCTCGGGGATCGTGCGCTTGGTCTCCCGCGCCGGCAGCTCGAGCTCGTCGCCCTGGGCGCTGGTCACCTTCGACAGCACGTGCCACTCCGCGCGCTCGCCCTCGGCAGCGAGGGTCGCGTAGGCGTTCGCCATGTCGACCGCGGGCACGCCGGCATAGCCGAGCGACGTGACGGCGACCGGGTCGATCTGGTCGGTCACCGTGGCCGGGATGCCGGCGTCGTTGGCGGCCTCCAGCACCTTGCGGGCGCCGACCGAGATGTCGGCGTCGGCGCCGCCGCTCATCTGCTGGGTGATGTCGACGAAGGCGGTGTTGATGGACTTCTGCGTGGCGAACTCGAGCGTGACCCGGCCGAAGGACTGACCACCGCTGTCGCCCTGGTTGCCGACCTCGGCACCACCGATGCGCACCGGTGAGTTGCCGTTGAGGGTCGTGCGCAGGCTGTAGCCGTCCTCCAGCGCCGCCACGAGCGCGAACACCTTGAACGTCGAGCCCGGCTGCACGCTGGAGGTGGCCCAGTTCAGCTGGCTCTCCAGGTAGTCCTTGCCGCCGTACATCGCCTTGACGTCACCGGTGCCCGGCTCGACCGACACCAGGCCGACGTTGAGCTCGTCGAGGTCCTGCGGGACGGTGTTCTCCACCGCGTCGACGGCGTCGGCCTGCAGACGCTTGTCGAAGGTCGTGACGACGCGCAGGCCGCCGCCCAGGATCTGGTTGTCGC
The DNA here is from genome assembly GCF_001423335.1 of Aeromicrobium sp. Leaf289. Classification (NCBI taxonomy): domain Bacteria; kingdom Bacillati; phylum Actinomycetota; class Actinomycetes; order Propionibacteriales; family Nocardioidaceae; genus Aeromicrobium; species Aeromicrobium sp. Leaf289. Next base: position 253,844 of record NZ_LMNK01000002.1, read on the forward strand.
TGAAGCCGGCGTCCTGCAGCTGCTTCTGCACGAGGGCGAGCAGGTAGCCCTTGGTGCCCTTGAAGCGGTTGGCGTTCTTCTTCTCGGCGAACTTCGGCAGCCGCTCCTGGAACTCCGCGGCCTCCTCGGCCGTGATCGCACCGGACTTGGCCATCCCGTCGAGCACGTAGCGGTAGCGCGGCAGGATCCGCTCCTCCGCCCCCTCGGTGTAGGGGTCGTAGTAGGTCGGGTTGTTGATGACCGTCGCGAGCATCGCGGCCTGCGGGTAGTTCAGCTCGGACGCCGGCTTGTCGAAGTAGGTCTCGGCCGCGACCTCGACGCCGTACGCGCCGTTGCCGAAGTAGATGGTGTTGAGGTAGCCCTCGAGGATCTCGGACTTGCTCAGCTGGTTGTGGATCTTGATCGACAGGATCGCCTCGCGCACCTTGCGCTTGTAGGAGCGGTCCTGGTTCAGGTAGAGCACCTTCACGTACTGCTGCGTGATGGTGGAGCCGCCGCCGGTGATCTGGCCGCTCGTGGCGTTGTCGCGCGCGGCGCGGACGATGCCCTTGAAGTCGAGGCCGCGGTTCTCGTAGAAGGTGCGGTCCTCGGCCGCGATCACGGCGGCCTGCATGACGGCCGGGATCTCGTCGAGCGGGACGCTCTCACGGTCCTGCATGGCGAAGTCGCCCAGCTCGGACTTGCCGTCGGAGTAGTAGACCTTGGTGGTCTGGGTCTGGAAGTCGGCGTTCGCGTCGGGGATCTCGATGACCCGGTAGAGCACGAAGAACAGCAGCGCGCCGCCCAGGATCCCGAGCACGACGAGCACCGCGAACCAGCGCAGCACCTGCTTCCAGCGCGGGCCGTCGCCACTGATGCGACGGAACAGGCCCGGCTTGCTCGGGGTGCTCTTCGCCTTGGTTCGATGCGTGCTGGTGGCCACGGACCACTTCCTCCGTCTCGGCCCTGCTCCTGGCAGGGCGTGGTGCTGTGCGTGCGCCCGGGACACGGCGCGGCATCAGGCCAGTGTGCCTGACCAACCTGAGAAGGCCATGATGCACGGTCCCCCTGCTCTGTGGCACGTGTCTCGTCCAGACGGTCTCGCCCTACCCACCCGACCTGACATACGGTCTTTCATGTCATGCCGCGCTGATGTATCGTCCCGATATACCGAGTCGTCACGACGACGTCTCTCGAGCCGGCCAGGAGGATCGCGATGCCCCGTCGCGGAGCGACCCTCGAGCTCGCCACCATCGGTCTGCTGCACGACACGCCCATGCACGGCTACGAGCTGCGCAAGGAGCTCATCAGCCTGCTCGGCTGGGGCCGCGTGCTGTCCTACGGCACGCTCTACCCCTGTCTGAAGTCGCTGGTGCGGGCCGGTCTCATCGAGGCCGACGACGACCCGGCCGTCGAGGTCCGCGGCCGCCGCAACCGGATCGTCTACCACCTCACCGCCGCCGGCAAGGAGCACTTCGCCCATGCCATGGAGGACTCCGGGCCCGCCACGTGGGACGACGAGACCTTCAGCGTCCGGTTCGCCTTCTTCGCCCGCACCGAGCGTGCCACGCGCATGAGGATCCTCGAGGGCCGGCGCAGCCGACTGCAGGAGCGGCTCGAGAACGTGCGCGAGGCCACCCAGCGCGGCCGCGACCGCGCCGACGCCTACACCCGCGAGCTGCAGCGCCACGGCCTGGAGTCCGTCGAGCGCGAGGTCCGCTGGCTCACCGAGCTCATCGAGCGCGAGCGCGAGCCGCAGGACGAGCCGCCACCTCCTCCCACCTGACCCCCTCATCCGCACGACCATCCATCCACCCGTCATCACCCGTCACGAAGGAGAACCCATGGGTTCGGCCACCAACCAGATCCGCGTCGCGATCGTCGGCGTCGGCAACTGCGCCACGTCGCTCATCCAGGGCGTCGAGTACTACAAGGACGCCGATCCGGCGGGCACCGTCCCCGGGCTCATGCACGTCCAGTTCGGCGACTACCACGTCAACGACATCGAGTTCGTCGCCGCGTTCGACGTCGACGCCAAGAAGGTCGGCTTCGACCTGGCCGACGCCACCACCGCCAGCGAGAACAACACCATCAAGATCGCCGACGTGCCGCCCACCGGCGTCACGGTCCAGCGCGGCCACACGCTCGACGGCCTCGGCAAGTACTACCTGCAGACCATCGAGGAGTCCGACGCCCCCGCCGTCGACGTCGTCCAGGTGCTCAAGGACACGCAGGCCGACGTGCTCGTGTCCTACCTCCCGGTGGGCTCGGAGGAGGCCGACAAGTTCTACGCGCAGTGCGCCATCGACGCCAAGGTCGCGTTCGTCAACGCCCTGCCCGTCTTCATCGCCTCCGACCCCGAGTGGGCCAAGAAGTTCGAGGACGCCGGCGTCCCGATCATCGGCGACGACATCAAGAGCCAGGTCGGTGCCACCATCACGCACCGTGTCATGGCCAAGCTGTTCGAGGACCGCGGCGTCTCGCTCGACCGCACCTACCAGCTGAACGTCGGCGGCAACATGGACTTCAAGAACATGCTCGAGCGTGAGCGCCTGGAGTCCAAGAAGGTCTCGAAGACCCAGGCCGTCACGTCGAACCTCACCGGCTCGCTCGCCGGTGTGGGCGCCAACGACCGCAACGTGCACATCGGCCCGTCGGACTACGTGGCGTGGCTCGACGACCGCAAGTGGGCCTACGTGCGCCTCGAGGGTCGTGCGTTCGGCGACGTGCCCCTGAACCTGGAGTACAAGCTCGAGGTGTGGGACTCGCCCAACTCGGCCGGCATCATCATCGACGCCATCCGTGCGGCGAAGATCGCCAAGGACCGTGGCATCGGCGGCGCCCTGCTGAGCGCTTCGTCGTACCTGATGAAGAGCCCGCCGGAGCAGCGCCCCGACGACCTCGGCCGCTCGAAGCTCGAGGCGTTCATCCGCGGGGAGGAGGAGCGCTGAGCGCTCCCCCCTGACGACGACGGGGCCCGGACACCTGACGGTGTCCGGGCCCCGTCGCGTCTACGGGTGGTGCGTCACGCCTGCTCGACGCGGCGACGGCCGAGACCGACCATCGCGACGCCGCCGGCGAGCAGCGCCACGCCGGCGACCACGAACGGTGCCATCGAGTCGGCACCCGTGGCCGGCAGCTGCGCCGCGGCCGACACGGGCACGGTCGCCGCGGCCGGCGTGACGCGGTTCGAGGTGTCGCCCCCGTCGGACACGGCCGGGTCGCTCGGGTCCGTCGGATCGACCGGGTCGGTCGGGTCCGTCGGGTCGGTCGGGTCGACAGGCGCCTCCTCGAGGCCCTCGGGGAACGGGTTGTACCCGAAGAAGTAGGTCCCGGGGGCGCCGTCGTCGCTGCTGGACGGACGCGCGGTCGAGTAGGAGTCGGCGCCGACGGTGGCCAGCGAGTCCAGCGCCTCGGCCTCCGTCGGTGCCACGCCGTAGAAGAGGAAGAACTCGACGAAGTCGCCCGCAGCCAGCGAGCCGAAGCCCAGGTCGAAGTGGGCGACCAGGTCGTCGGGACCCCGGTCGTCGACGTCGCCCTGCTCCGTGCCGAAGTCGCTCCCGAGCACGTTGGCGTCGACGAAGTCCGTGCCGGCACCGACGACCGCCACGTCACGGTCCACCACGCTGACGAGCTCGGAGAAGGCCGTCGGCTCGGCGTCCCAGTCCATGACGCGGCGGTAGCGGACGTCGTCGAGCGTGCCGTCGGTCAGGTTCTCGATGCGCACGCGGATGACGTACACGTTCGGGTCGAGCAGCGAGGGGGTGAAGGCATGGGTCACCCGGAAGGTGGGCGCCTGCGGGTCACCCACGGTGACGACGGAGGTGGCGGTCGTCGGCGTGACGTCGAAGGACTCCACGGTGAGGTTGCTGCTGCCACCCAGGGCCTTCAGGCTCTGACCGCTGACACCGGTCCCGGCGTCACCCACGCCCCATCCCTCGTACGGTCCGCCGGCTCGCAGGCCGTCGTTGCCGGTCGACTCCTGCTGCAGGCCGACGAGCTCCCCGGCCTCGCCGTCGTACACGATCAGCGAGCCCTCGTCGTTCACGCCCAGATGGACGGTGCCGTTGCTGATGCACGCGCCGGGGAAGCAGGCGTCGGTGGGATCGGGTGCGGCCAGGGCGGTCACGGGCCCCTCGGCGCTCCGGCCGACCGAGGCCGGCGCAGGTGCCGCCGCGGGTGCCGAGGCGGAGGCGGGTGCCGCCTCGGGTGCCGAGGCGGAGGCGGGTGCCGCCTCGGGCGCGGAGGCGGTAGCGGGTTCGGGGGCCGACTCGCTGGCGGGTTCGGGCGCCGGGGCCGACTCGGTCGTGGTGATGGGCTCGGCGGACTCGTCCGCCAGGGCTGCGCCGGGGGTCACGACGACGCAGAGCATGGCGCCGGCCAGGAGGGCGGCAGCACGCGCAGATGCGCGGGGGAGGTGGGTCATGAGCGCAGACTAGGTCGATCGCTCCGCCCCCATACGTGTTTTGAACTCTTCGTCCAGCTCCGGGGTCCTTCGGCATGGTCCCGCACCACCCTGGATCGGTCTCGACGCGAGGAAGCACCGAGCTGTCGATAAGGTTCGACCGTGTCGATCGACCTGCGCCGCGCCGAGTCCGTGCGTGGTGGCGTGTACGCCGCCGTCCTCGTCGCGCTCGTGGTGCTCCTCGCGGCACTGGCCACGCTCGTGGTCACCGACGCCTCGCAGGACCTCGACGGCGAGGTCGCGCAGGCCGCCTTCGACATCAGCTACTCGCGTCCGTGGCTGGTCGACGTGCTCGAGGTGATCGCGCTCGTGCTGTCGAACGTCGGTGTGGGCATCGCGCTCGCCGTCGTCGCCGCGATCGCGTTCGGGCGCCGCGAGTGGCGCATCGGGATCTGGGTCGTGCTGAGCGGTGTGGTGGCCATCGGCGGCAACGCACTCGTCAAGCTCGTCTTCGCGCGACCCCGTCCGGCCTGGGAGGACCCGGTCCACGAGATCGGCGGGTACTCGTTCCCGAGCGGCCATGCCGCCGGCGCCGGGGTGCTGTTCACCGTGCTGGCGATGCTGACCATCGTGGCCACCGGCCGCGGCTGGAAGCGTCGCATCCTGCTCTCCCTCTGGACCCTGCTCGCACTTGTCACCGCGGCCGACCGGGTGCTGCTCGGGGTGCACTACCTCACCGACGTCACGGCGGGTCTCGCCTTCGGCGCCCTGGTGGCCGTGGCCCTCTGGCTGGTCGTCGCCACCGACGCCAGCCGCCTGCCCTCGGAGCTCGCCGTGCTCACCGGGACCGGACGCAAGCGTGCCGCCGTCGTGCTGAACCCGTCGAAGGTCGCCGACGTCGAGGAGTTCAAGACGCGCGTGCGACTCGTGGCGGACCAGAACGAGTGGAACGAGCCGCTGTGGTTCGAGACCACCGTGGAGGATCCCGGCTACGGGCAGGCGCAGGCCGCCCTCGAGGCCGACGTGGACCTGATCGTCGCCGCCGGTGGCGACGGGACCGTCCGCGCGGTGTGCGAGGAGGCGGCCCGCACCGGCGTGGCGGTCGCGATCATCCCGCACGGCACCGGCAACCTGCTGGCCCGCAACCTCGGCGTCCCGCTCAACCCGCGCGACGCGCTCGAGGTCGCCTTCGGCGGCCAGGACAAGGCGATCGACCTGGCCCGGTTCACGACCGACGGCGGGGTCGACACCAGCTTCCTGGTCATGGCCGGCCTCGGCATGGACGCCATGATCATGACCGGCGTCAACGACGAGCTGAAGAAGAAGGTCGGCTGGGCCGCGTACTTCGTGTCCGGCATCAAGGCACTGCGCTTCCCGGGCATGAAGGTCACCATCACCGTCGACGACGGCGAGCCCCGGACCTTCCGCGCCCGCACCGTGGTCATCGGCAACGTCGGCTTCCTGCAGGCCGGTCTGCCCCTGCTGCCGGACGCCCAGGTCGACGACGGTGAGCTCGACGTCGTGGTCATCGCACCGCGTCGGCTGTTCGGCTGGGTCTCGATCGCCCTGCGCGTGATCGCCCGCCGCAAGCGCACCAACGACCGCCTCGACCGCTTCACCGGCCGACGCGTGCACGTGAAGGCCTCGGGCCCCACCCCCATGCAGCTCGACGGCGACCCCGTCGAGGAAGGCACCGAGATCACCGCGGAGGTCCGCCCCGGCGTGCTCCTCGTGCGGGTGCCGGTGCTGCCCGCGACGCTCAAGCACTAGCCTCCGGCCGGTCCCACCGGAAAGGACCATGGTCCTTTCGGGTGGGGGGAAATGGCCCTGCCCGGTGATGGTGGCGCGGGGCGGGCGAGCCTACCGTGGAGCCACGAGGGTAGGAGAGGAGTCAATCCTGCCCTGAAGGTCCCGAATTGGCTGCAATTCCAAGGAAAATTCGGTTCGACCCACCGTGACGCCGCCTCGGGGTTGCTCGTTGAGCAGCACGAGCGACGACGTCCGGTCGCTCATCCCCCCTCTGCACCGGCACGTCGTGCCGCGCACCCGAACGGACTCCTCTCATGCTCACCAGACTCCTCCCCGTGCTCGCGCTCGTCGCGGGCACGGCCATGATGCCCGCGCCGGCCCTCGCCGCCGAGGGCGAGGCACCACCGACCAGCGTCGAACAGGCCCCGGCCGCCGCGCCGGCGCCCGACCCCGCTCCTGCTCCGGCGCCCGACCCCGCGCCCGCGCCCCCGCCCGTCGAGGAGGCGGCAGCCCCCGCCCCGGAGCCGGCAGCGAAGGCCGCCGACGCCTCGGCACCCGTCGCCCGCGCCGCGAGCGCGAAGCCCGACAAGCCGACCGGCCCCCCGGCGCCGCCGAAGGACACGCCGAAGAAGGTGTACGTCTGCAAGTACGTCGGCACCCCCGGCGACGGCGAGACCCTCCAGAACGTCATCGAGGTCTCCGTCAACACGCTGAAGGACTTCACCGGCAGCTTCCCCTCGACCTTCCCCGACGCACAGGGACGTTCCATTGCCATCGGCTACGCCGGCGGCGACGAGCCCGTGCTCGGCCTCGACGCCTGCCCCGCTGCCGACGGCGGCGACCCCACCGATCCGGTCGATCCGGTCGATCCGGTCGATCCGGTCGAGGTGCCCAAGAAGGTCTACGTCTGCAAGTACGTCGGCACCCCCGGCGTCGACGAGGAGCTCCAGACCGGCCAGAACCCCATCGAGGTCTCCGTCAACGCCCTCGACGACGGCTTCCCCGGGACCTTCCCCTGGTCCTTCACCGACGGNCGACGAGGAGCTCCAGACCGGCCAGAACCCCATCGAGGTCTCCGTCAACGCCCTCGACGACGGCTTCCCCGGGACCTTCCCCTGGTCCTTCACCGACGGCCAGGGCAGCTCCGTGGCCATCGGCTACGTCGGTGACGACCTCCCCGTCCTCGACGTCGACGACTGCCCGGCGGCCGACGGCGGCGACCCCACCGACCCGGTCGATCCGGTCGATCCGGTCGAGGTGCCCAAGAAGGTCTACGTCTGCAAGTACGTCGGCACCCCCGGCGTCGACGAGGAGCTCCAGACCGGCCANCCCGGTCGATCCGGTCGATCCGGTCGAGGTGCCCAAGAAGGTCTACGTCTGCAAGTACGTCGGCACCCCCGGCGTCGACGAGGAGCTCCAGACCGGCCAGAACCCCATCGAGGTCTCCGTCAACGCCCTCGACGACGGCTTCCCCGGGACCTTCCCCTGGTCCTTCACCGACGCCCAGGGCCGCTCGGTGGCCATCGGCTACGTCGGCGACGGCCTGCCCGTCCTCACCATCGAGGACTGCACCCCCGACGTGACCGATCCCGAGCCGCTGGCCGCGACTCCCCAGTTCGCGACGGCTCCCACGTGCCCGACCGACGGCGGCATGCCGCGCGCGCTGTTCGTGCTCGACGGCCTGTTCACCGCCGTCATCACCCCGACGGTCGGCGTCATCGCCACCTTCACCGAGGGTGACGGCATCACGGGTCCGTGGGAGCTCACGTTCACGCCGGCCGACGGCTACACGCTCGTCGACGACGAGGGCGACCCGCTCGAGAGCCCGTACGTGGTCTCGGGCAACGCCGGCGTCGCCGCCGACTGCGACGAGATCGTGGTCGTGGACCCCGAGCCGACGGGTGTCACCCCGGCCTTCACGACCGAGCCGACCTGTGCCGTGGACGACGCGGTCTCGGCGCTGGTCGCGATCGACGGGCTCAATCGCGTGTCCGTCGTGCCCACGGCGGGCGTGGTGGCGCAGTTCACGCAGGGCGACGGTCTCACCGGTCCGTGGACCCTCGAGTTCACCCCGGTCGAGGGCTTCGAGCTGGTGGACGGCGAGGGCGATCCGCTCGGCGTGCCGTACGTCGTCTCGGGCGACGCCGGCGTCGCTGCCGACTGCGACGAGATCGTGGTGGTCGACCCCGGAGGGGACCCCGACCCCGACGAGCCGACCGAGGAGACCGGTACCTCCGGCGATGACGAGACCGGCACTGCCGGGATCTCCGACGCCGGTGGCACCCTGCCGAACGCCGGCGGCACCTCGCTCTGGCTGCTCGCGGCCGGCGCGATGCTCACACTCGCCGGCATGACGGTCCTGCGCCGGGGCAGCCGCTCCGACGACGCTGCGCCGACCTCGGTCGCGGTGGGCCACGTCGCGATGGCCGGACCGCCTCCTTCGGCAGCGCTTCCGGCACTGGTGGCCCCGGCTTCCCTCACGAGCCGTGCGGCGCCCCGCCGGGTGCTGCGCCGACGTGACCTGGCCTGGCTGGGTGCGGCGGTGGCGATCGCCCTGGGCATCGGAGTCCGGCGCCAGCGCGCCTGACCCGTGAACGAGGACCGCCCGGCACCCTGGGGTGCCGGGCGGTCCTCGTTCGTCAGGGGACGACGCGTCCGAGCTCGGCGTTCAGCGAGGTCTTGAGCGCGTCCGGGGCGAAGGAGGCGTCGACGGCCGCTCGCGCCAGGTCGACGACGCCCGCGCGGTCGAGGCCGAGCAGGTCGGCGGCCACCGCGTACTCGCGCGACAAGGTGGTGCCGAACATGGGCGGGTCGTCGCTGTTGATCGTCACCGGGACCCCGGCGGCCACCAACGTGGGCAGCGGGTGCTCGGCGAGCGACGGGACGGAACGGGTGCACACGTTCGACGTGGGGCACACCTCGAGCACGATCCCGCGCTCGGCGAGCAGCGCCATGAGCTCGGGGTCCTGCGCCGCGGCGATGCCGTGGCCGATGCGCTCGGCCCCGAGGTGCTCGATCGCGTCGCGGATCGTCTGCGGGCCGGTGGACTCACCCGCGTGCGGGACGCTGCGCAGCCCCGCGGCGCGGGCGGCGTCGAAGTGCCGCGCGAACTGCGGCCGCGGGACGCCGACCTCGGGGCCGCCCAGGCCGAAGCCCACCAGCGCGTCGGGCCGCAGCCGCAGCGCGACGTCGAGCGTCACGTCGGCCGCCTCCACCCCGGACTCGCCGGGGACGTCGAAGATCCAGCGCAGCACCAGGCCGGTCTCGGCCTCCACCCGACGGCGGGCGTCCTCGACGGCCTCGAGGTAGGCCTCGGCGGGGATGCCGCGCACGATGGACGTGTACGGCGTGAGCGTCAGCTCGGCGTACCGCACGTTCTGCGCCGCGAGATCGGTGCCCACCTGGTGGGTGAGGGTCCAGAGGTCGTCGGGCGTGCGCAGCAGGTCCACGACCGACAGGTAGACCTCGATGAAGTGCGCGAAGTCGGTGAACCGGAAGTAGTCGGCGAGCGCGGTGGGGTTGGTCGGCACGGGCGTGCTGCCCTCGTGGCGCTGGGCCAGCGTGGAGACCGCCTCGATCGATGCCGACCCGACGTGGTGCACGTGCAGCTCGGCCTTCGGGAGCTGCTGGAGGAACGCGATGTCGACCGAACCGGTGTGGGCGGCTCCGGCGTCGTCGGCGCTCCGCCCGCTCATGGGACGTCGGTCGCTTCGGGCACCACCGAGAGGTGGGGCTGGGCCGCATGCTGCTGCCGCTCGACCACGCTGCCGCGGTCGGCGAAGTCGACCTCGAGCGTGAGCACGTTCTCGTCGTCGAGGTCGAACGTGACCCGACGGGCCGTGGCCGTGAGGTTGCCGGCCTTGCCCTCCTCGAGCCACTCGGTGCTGCCGTCGTCGGAGACCAGGCCCACCCGGGCCTGCTCGCCGCGCTGCCCCCGGAAGACGACCGGGCCGGGGCCGCTGTCGCGGATCACCAGGGCGCCGCGGCTGACCCGCCGGTCGTCGGTCTCGACGGTGGGGGTCTCCTCACCACCGAAACGCCCGAACGACCACTTCTGGTCGACGAGCACGACGTCCTCGCCCGACCTGCCGTCACTGACCTCGTACCTCACGATCAACACGTCCGTCAGTCTAGGCAGGTGCCCGCAGGCGCGACCGGACGGTGCACCCGCCCGGCGCGCGACCCGTCCGGCACCGCCTCAGGCGCCGGGGACGATCGCCGTGATGACGGTGCCGTCGGAGCGGCGCGTGCCGGCCGGGTTCGGCGGCTCACCCTCGAGCCGCGGCCCCTGGCCCGCGAGGGCGACCGTGACCGGCTCGCCCGGGCCCACGACGACCTCGGTGCCGCGCACGTCGAACGCGAGGTGGCCGTCGCCGTCCTCCACCGTGAGGTCGAGCTCGTCGGGGCGCACCGTCACCCGCACCCGGGTGCCGCGCAGCGTGACCCGGTAGGTGAGCGACTCCCAGTCGTCGGGCAGGCGCGGATCGATGCACCACTGGCCGGCGCCGAGGTCGCGGAACCCGCCGAACCCGGCGGCCACGGCGCTCCACACGCCACCGGTCGACGCCACGTGGACGCCGTCGGACGTGTTGCCGTGCCGGTCGGCCAGGTCGACGAAGAGCGCCGACAGGAAGTAGCGGTACGCCAGGTCGTGGTACCCGACCTCGGCCGCGATGATCGACTGCACGACGGCCGACAACGTCGAGTCGCCCGTGGTGATCGGGTCGTAGTACTCGAAGTCGGCGCGCTTCTGCTCGGGCGTGAAGTCCTCGCCCTGCAGGAACAGCGCCAGCACGACGTCGGCCTGCTTGAGCACCTGGAACCGGTAGATGACCAGCGGGTGGTAGTGCAGCAGCAGGGGGCGGCTGTCGAGCGGCGTGTGGTCGAGGTCCCACATCTCGCGCTCGAGGAAGTGCGAGTCCTGCGGGTGGATGCCGAGGTGCTCGTCGAACGGGATGCTCATGCCACGCGCGGCACGTCCCCACTCCTCGACCTCCTCCTCGGTGAGCGAGAGCCGCTCGGCCGCGGCCTCGTAGGCGGCGGGGTTGGCGTGCTGGAGGGTGCGGACCGCCTCGGCCGCCCGGCGCAGGTTGAAGCGCGCCATGACGTTCGTGTACAGGTTGTCGTTCACGACCGTCGTGTACTCGTCGGGACCGGTGACGCTGTGGATGTGGAAGGTCCCGCCCTCCTCGCTGCGCCAGAAGCCGAGGTCGGCCCACAGTCGGGCCGTCTCGACGAAGATGTCGATGCCCTGGCGGTCGAGGAACTCGGTGTCGCCCGTGGCGCCGATGTACTGGCTCAGCGCGTACGCGATGTCGGCGTCGATGTGGTACTGCGCGGTGCCGGCCGCGTAGTACGCCGACGCCTCCTCACCGTTGATGGTCCGCCACGGGAACAGGGCGCCCTTCTGGGCGAGCTGGTCGGCGCGACGGCGGGCCGCGTCGAGCAGCGAGTAGCGGAACCGCAGCGCGTTGCGGGCCGCGCTCGGGGTCGTGTACGTCAGGAACGGCATGACGTAGACCTCGGTGTCCCAGAAGTAGTGGCCGCCGTAGCCCGAGCCGGTGACCCCCTTCGCGGGGATGCCCTGGCCCTCGGCCCGCGCCGACGCCTGCACGATCGAGAACAGGTTCCAGCGGATGGCCTGCTGGATCTCCGGCTGGCCCGGGACCTCCACGTCGGCGCGCTGCCAGAACGCGGTCAGCCAGTCGCGCTGGTCGCTCGTCTGCTGCTCCACGCCCTGCTCGCGCACCCGGTCGAGAGTGCGTCGGCAGCGGTCGAGCAACTCGCGCGAGGGCACCCCGCGCGACGTGTGGTACGCCACCGTCTTGGTGAGCCGGATGGGCACGCCGGGCTCGGCGGCGATCCGGAACGTCGTCTTCGCGAGGTCGTCGCCGGTGACCACGCGGCTCGTGACCATGTTCTCGGTCTGCAGGTCGTGGTCGGCCATCACGGCGAGCGTCATGCCGCTCTCGGCGCACCGGTACCCCAGCGCCACGCGTCCGGTGTCGGGCTCGCCGAGCTGCTCCTGGGGCTCGAGCACACGGCGCTGGAGCCGCTCGGCCTTGCGGGGGTCGTTGCCCTCGCCGACCTTGCCCTCGCCCATCGCGCTGGCGCGCACGTGGTACTCGTCCTCGCCGTCCTGGCGGTTGAGGATCTGCGACGAGATGGCCACCGGCGCGGAGTCGTCGAGCAGCGTGACCTCGAAGGTCATGATCGCGAGGTGCTTCTGCGCCAGGCTGACCATGCGGGTGGACTCGATCCGGACCCGCTTGCCCGACGGGGTCCGCCACAGCAGGCTCCGCCGGAGCACGCCCTCGCGCAGGTCGAGGCTGCGCTCGTAGCCGAGCAGGTCGGCCACCGAGAGCAGCAGCGGCTCGTCGTCGACGTAGAGCCGGATGATCTTGGCGTCGGGGGCGTTGACGATCGTCTGGCCGACCCGGGCGAACCCGAAGGCCTCCTCGGCGTGCTGGATCGGCCACGTCTCGTGGAAGCCGTTCACGAACGTGCCGTGCGTGTGGGAGTCGCGACCCTCCTCCACGTTGCCGCGCAGGCCGAGGTAGCCGTTGCCGACGGCGAACACGGTCTCGGTGAGGCCCAGGTCGCTGCTGTCGTAGCGGACCTCGGTGAGCTTCCACGGGTCCACGGGGAAGCGCGAGCGGTCGAGGAAGTCGCGCACCGGCGGCGCCTCGTGCGAGGGGCCGAAGCCGCGGTCCTCGTCGGTGCCGGGCGCGGGCTGGTCGAGCGGCGACATCAGAGCAGGTCTCGCAGGTCGCTCACGACCTCGTCGGCTCCGTGCTCGCGCAGCGCGTCGGCTCCGGCGCCGCGGTCGACGCCCACGACCAGGCCGAAGCGTCCGGCGTGGCCGGCAGCGACGCCCGAGGTGGCGTCCTCGAGCACCACGGCTCGCGACGGCTCGACGTCGAGCTGCTGCGCGGCGAAGAGGAAGGTGTCGGGCGCGGGCTTGCCGGCGAGCTGGCGGTCCCCCGCCACGACGCCGTCGACGATCACCGGGAAGTGGTCGATGAGCCCGGCGGCGCGCAGCACCTTGGGGGCGTTGCGTGAGCTGGAGACGATCGCCATCTGCGTGCCGGCGGCGGCCAGCTGCTCCACGAGCGCCACGGAGCCCGGGTACGCGACCACGCCGTCGCGGTCGAGGACCTCCTCGAAGGCCACGTTCTTGCGGTTGCCGAGCCCGCCGACGGTCTCCTCCTCGGGGGCGTCGTCGGGCGTGCCCTCGGGCAGCTCGATGTCGCGCGAGGCCAGGAACGAGCGCACGCCGTCGTAGCGCGGCTTGCCGTCGACGTACCGGTAGTAGTCGTCGTCGGTGTACGGCTCCTCGACCCCCCGCGCCGTCAGGAAGTCGTTGAACATCTGGTTCCAGGCGCGCATGTGCACCTCGGCCGTCGGGGTGATGACACCGTCGAGGTCGAAGAGGGCCGCGTCGTAGTCGCTCCAGTCCACCCGAGAAGCGTAGGCCCGCCTCGTGTCGCCGATGTGAACGGCGTCCGATTGCGGGTCGGGCCGGCGGGTACTCCCCGGGTGTGACCCCTCCCTCGTGCCCCGAAGTGGTGGGCCGGGCCGTCCGCGACCATGCTGGACGTCATGCCCCCCTCCGACGCTGACGACCTCGCGCGCCTCGCCGCGGCCCACGGCGTCGCGGTCGCGTACGAGGGCTCGGACCGGCGCCCCGTCGAGGTGGACCGCGAGATCGTCGTGGCCGTGCTCGGTCAGCTGGGCGTCGACGCCACGACCCCGGAGGCGGTCGACCACGCACTCGAGCGCGCCGCGGCCGACACCCGACCGCTCGAGTCGACCATCGCCGCGACGCAGGGCGTGGCCCGCGAGGTCGGCGTGGCGGGTCGGGTGCTGCTGGAGGACGGCGGCCACCTCGACGTGCAGGGGACGCTGCCCGCGGACCTGCCGCTCGGCTGGCACCGGTTCGTCACCGACGCCCAGGACGTGACGCTCGTCGTCGCCCCGGCCCGACTGCCGGAGGTGCCGCGCACGTGGGGCTGGATGCTCCAGCTGTACGCGTTGCACTCGGCCGGGTCGTGGCAGATGGGCGACCTGGTCGACCTCGCCGACCTGGCCCGCCGCGCCGCCACCGAGCAGGGTGCCGGCGTGCTGCTGGTCAACCCGGTGCAGGCGTTCGTGCCGTCGACGCCGCTCGTCCGCTCCCCCTACTCCCCGTCGAGCCGACGGTTCGCGAGCCCGCTCTACCTGCGCGTGACCGACGTCGACGCTTTCGCCGCGGCCGACCCGTCGGTCCGCGACCAGGTGCTACGGCTAGCACCGGAACCCGATCCTGCGGACGACCTGCTCGACCACGACGCCGTGTGGGAGGCGAAGCGCGCGGCCCTGGAGCTGCTGCGACCCTTCGCCCCCGCCGACGAGGACGTCGACCTCGACGCCGAGCCCGACCTGGCCGCCTTCGCCACGTTCTCGGCCCTGGCCGAGCAGCACGGCGCCGACTGGCGCACCTGGCCGGAGCCGCTGCGCGACCCGACCTCCGACGCCGTCGTCCGGGCCCGCGCCGACCTGGCCGACCGCGTCGCCTTCCACGCCTGGCTCCAGCACCTGTGCCGTCAGCAGCTCGACGCCGCCCGCGACGCGGCCCACGACGCCGGCATGGCCGTCGGACTCGTGCACGACCTGCCGGTCGGCGTGCACCCCGGTGGCGCCGACGCCTGGGCCCTGCAGAGCGTGTTCGCCTCCGACGTGCGCGTCGGCTGCCCGGCCGACGCCTTCAACCCGCTCGGCCAGGACTGGGACCTCCCGCCGTGGCGGCCCGACCGCCTGCTCGAGACCGGCTACGCACCCTTTCGCGACGTCGTCCGCAGCGTGCTGCGCCACGGTGACGGCATCCGCGTGGACCACGTGGCGGGTCTGTGGCGGCTGTGGTGGATCCCGCCGGGCGAGCCCGCGCACCGCGGCACCTACGTGCACTACGACGCCGACGTGATGCTCGCCGTCCTGCTGCTCGAGGCCACCCGCGCCGGCGCCATCGTCGTCGGCGAGGACCTCGGCACCGTCGAGGACGTGGTCACCGAGACCATGCACGCGCGCGGCATCCTCAGCTCGGCCGTGCTGTGGTTCGAGCGCGACTGGGACGCCCCGGGGCAGCCGCACGTACCGCCCCGCGCCTGGGAGCCCGAGACCATGGCGAGCATCAGCACCCACGACCTGCCGACGGTCGAGGGCTGGCTGCGCGACGAACGCATCCACGTCCAGGACCGGCTCGACCTGCTGGGCGAGCCGGTGGACGACGCGCTCGCCACCGCGGCCGCCGACAAGGAGGCGCTGCTCGACCTGCTGCGCGCCGAGGGCGTCGACACCGACGACCTGCTCGTCGCGCTGCACGCCGTCATCGCCCCGGCCGCGTCGCGCCTGGTGCTGAGCTCACCCTCCGACGCCGTCGGCCAGGTGCGTCAGCCGAACCTGCCGGGCACCGTGGACGAGTACCCCAACTGGAAGGTCCGCCTTCCCGTGGACCTCGACGCCTTCTTCGACCACCCCCGGGTGCAGGCCGCCGTCGCCCCGCTGCGCGCCGCCCGCCCCACCTGACCACCCAACCGGCACGACCCCATCCGAGGAGAACCCCCGTGCGCCCCTGGCCCGGATCGCCCTACCCGCTCGGTGCCACGTACGACGGCACCGGCACCAACTTCGCCCTGTTCTCGGAGGTCGCCGACCTCGTGGAGCTGTGCCTCTTCGACGAGTGGGGCACCGAGACCCGCGTCCGCCTCGAGGAGGTCGACGGCTTCGTCCACCACGGCTTCCTGCCCGGCATCGGCCCCGGCCAGCGCTACGGCTACCGCGTGCACGGTCCGTGGGACCCCGAGAACGGCCTGCGCTGCAACCCGCAGAAGCTGCTCATCGACCCGTACGCGAAGGCCGTGCAGGGCCAGCCCGACTGGGACCCGTCGCTCTTCGCCTACGAGATGGGCTCGCCCGACGAGCCGAACGACGACGACTCCGCCGGCCACGTGCCGTTCTCGCTCGTGGTCGACACGTTCTTCGACTGGGCCGACGACCGCCCGCCGCGCCGGCCCTACAACGAGTCGATCATCTACGAGGCGCACGTCCGGGGGCTCACGATGACCCACCCCGACGTCCCCGAGGAGCTGCGCGGCACCTATGCGGCGCTCGCGCACCCCGCCGTGATCGAGCACCTGACCGGCCTCGGCGTGACCGCCATCGAGCTGCTCCCCGTGCACCAGTTCGTCACGGACCACTACCTCGTCGAGAAGGACCTGACGAACTACTGGGGCTACAACACGATCGGCTTCTTCGCCCCGCACGACGCCTACACCTCCCAGCCCGGTCGCCAGGTGCAGGAGTTCAAGGGCATGGTCCGCGCGCTCCACGCCGCGGGCATCGAGGTCATCCTCGACGTCGTCTACAACCACACCGCGGAGGGCAACCACCTCGGGCCGACGCTGTCGATGCGCGGCATCGACAACCAGGCCTACTACCGCCTCGTCGAGGACGACGAGCAGCACTACATGGACTACACCGGCACCGGGAACTCGCTGAACGTGCGCCACCCCACGCCGCTGCAGCTCATCATGGACTCGCTGCGCTACTGGGTCACCGAGATGCACGTCGACGGGTTCCGCTTCGACCTGGCGGCCACGCTGGCGCGCGAGTTCTACGACGTCGACAAGCTGGCCACCTTCTTCGAGCTGGTGCAGCAGGACCCGGTGGTCAGCCAGGTGAAGCTGATCGCCGAGCCGTGGGACGTGGGCCCCGGCGGCTACCAGGTGGGCAACTTCCCGCCGCTGTGGACGGAGTGGAACGGCCTGTACCGCGACACGGTGCGCGACTTCTGGCGCGGCGAGCCGTCGACGCTGGGCGAGTTCGCGTCGCGGATCAGCGGCTCGTCCGACCTCTACCAGGACAACGGCCGGCGCCCGTACGCGTCGATCAACTTCGTGACGGCCCACGACGGCTACACGCTGAACGACCTGGTGTCGTACGAGCAGAAGCACAACGAGGCCAACGGCGAGGACGGTCGCGACGGCGCCGACGACAACCGGTCGTGGAACTGCGGCGTGGAGGGTCCGACCGACGACCCGGAGATCCTCGAGCTGCGCCGCCGGCAGCGTCGCAACTTCCTGGCCACCATGCTGCTCTCGCAGGGTGTGCCGATGGTGCTGCACGGCGACGAGCTTGGCCGCAGCCAGGGCGGCAACAACAACGTCTACTGCCAGGACAATGAGGTCGCGTGGGTCGACTGGGACCTCGACGAGCACGAGCACTCGCTGCTCGGGTTCACGTCGGCCCTCGCCGCCTTCCGCACGGCCCACCCGGTGTTCCGGCGCCGCCGGTTCTTCCAGGGCAAGCCGATCCGCAAGGGCGACGAGCTGCGCGACATCGCCTGGTTCACGCCGGCCGGCGAGGAGATGACCGAGCAGAACTGGGACGACGGCTTCGGCCGCTCGATCGCGGTGTTCCTCAACGGCCGGGCGATCGCCGACCGCGACGAGCGGGGCGAGCGCGTCGTCGACGACTCCTTCCTGATGGCGTTCAACGCCCACCACGAGGGAATCGAGTTCACCGTGCCGGACGGCGAGTACGCCAGCACGTGGGCGGTCGTGGTCGACACCGCGAGCGGCACGGTCACCGAGCCGGGCGACGAGCTGGTCGAGGGCGGCGCGACGGTCGAGCTCGAGGGCCGCTCGCTGGTGGTGCTGCAGCGGGTCGAGTCGTGAGCACGCCCACGTCGACGTACCGGCTGCAGCTGCGGCCGGGCTTCGGGTTCGCGGAGGCCGAGGCGCTCGTGCCGTACCTGCGCGACCTCGGCGTCGGCGCGGTGTACGTGTCGCCGGTGCTCGACGCGACACCCGGGTCGACGCACGGCTACGACGTCACCGACCCCACGCGGGCACGACCCGAGCTGGGTGGGCCCGACGGCTGGGACTCCCTCACGGACGCCGTGCGCGACGCCGGGATGGGGCTCGTGATCGACGTGGTGCCGAACCACATGTCGGTCGAGGTGCCGCGGGCGAACCCGTGGTGGTGGTCGGTGCTCGCCGAGGGAGAGCGCTCGCCGTGGGCCGGGCACTTCGACGTCGACTGGTCGCGCGGCCGGGTGCTGGTGCCCGTCCTCGGCGACGACGCCGAGGTCGCGGAGCTGGCGGTGGACGGCGAGGAGCTCACGTACTACGACCACCGGTTCCCCATCGACGCCGCGACGCTGGCCGACCCGGGGTTCGCGTCGCTGACGCCGCAGCAGGTGCACGACCGGCAGCACTACGAGCTCGTCGGATGGCGCCGCGGGGCGTCCGAGCTGAACTACCGCCGGTTCTTCGACATCACGACGCTGGCCGCCGTGCGGGTCGAGGACCCGACCGTCTTCGACGACGCACACCGCGAGGTGCTGCGCTGGGTGACCGACGGCCGGGTCACCGGGCTGCGCATCGACCACCCGGACGGGCTGTCCGACCCCGGTGGCTACCTGCGGCGCCTGCACGAGGCCGCGCCCGACGCGTGGCTCGTCGTCGAGAAGATCCTGCACCCCGGCGAGGACCTGCCCGCGAGCTGGCCCGCCGACGGGACCACCGGGTACGACGCCATGCGCGAGGTCGAGGGCGTGCTGCTCGACCCCGCAGGCGAGGCTCCCTGGCAGGCGCTGTCGGAGCGGCTCGGAGCGCCGTCGGACTACGCCGCCGTCGAGGAGGACGCACGGCGCATGGTGACGCAGAAGGTGCTCGTGGCCGAGGTCCGTCGCATCGCCGGCCTGCTGCGCGACGTGCCCGAGGACGCCGCGCGCACGGCCGTCGCGGAGACGATGGTGGCCTTCGGCGTCTACCGGTCCTACCTGCCCGAGGGCGAGGACGACTGGGCCCAGGCGATCGACACGGCGCGCAGCCGTCGGCCCGACGTCGACGAGGCCCTGTCCGCGCTCGACGCGCAGGTCCGCGCGGACCCGCAGGGCGAGCTCGCCACCCGCATCCAGCAGACGTCCGGCATGGTCGTGGCCAAGGGCACCGAGGACACGACCTTCTACCGGTTCACGCGCTTCGCCGCGCTCAACGAGGTGGGCGGCTCCCCCGACGTGTGGGGTGTCGACGTCGAGGGCTTCCACGCGCTCGCCGCTGCCAGGGAGGCCGACCACCCGTCCGCCATGACAGCGCTCACCACCCACGACACGAAGCGCTCGGAGGACACCCGCGCCAGGATGCTGGTGCTGGCCGAGCTCGGCGACGAGGCGACGTCGGCGATCGAGGGCTGGTCGGCCCGCTGCGGGCTCGACGAGCCGGCGCTCGACCTGCTGGCCTGGCAGACCCTGCTCGGGGCCTGGCCGATCAGCGACGAGCGACTGACCGACTACCTGCTCAAGGCGGCGCGGGAGTCCAAGATCCGCACCACCTGGACCGAGACGGACGAGGCCTTCGAGGAGTCGATCCGTGCCTGGCCCGCCCGCGTGCGGGCCGAGGTCGGCGACGAGGTGCAGGCGCTCGTCGACCGCATCGAGGCCCCAGGCCGGACGGTCTCGCTGAGCCAGAAGCTGCTGCAGCTGGCGGGTCCGGGTGTCCCTGACGTCTACCAGGGCACCGAGGGCTGGGACCTCTCCCTCGTCGACCCCGACAACCGTCGCCCGGTCGACCACGAGGCCTTCCGCGCGGTGCTCCGCCGGCTCGACGACGGCTGGTTGCCGGAGGTCGACGCGTCGGGGGCGGTGAAGACGTCGCTCGTGCGTCGGGTGCTGACGCTCCGCCGCGACCGGCCGGAGCTGTTCCGCGGCTACGTCGCGGTGGCCGCCCGGGGTCCTGCCGCCGACCACGCACTCGCCTTCGGTCGCAGCGACGACCTGGTCGCCGTGGTCACCCGCCTGCCCGTGGGCCTCGAGGCGCGCGGCGGCTGGGCCGACACGACCCTCTCGCTGGCCGAGGGGACGTGGACCGACGCGCTCACCGGTGCCGTGCTCGAGGGTGGCGACGTCGCGCTGGCCGACCTGCTGCGGACCTACCCCGTCGCCCTGCTCACCCGACAGACCTGACGGCCACTGGCGAGCAGCACCAGCGCCGCACCCGGGCCCTCGGCCCCGGCCCCGCGTCCTGACGACGTGACGACGATTCCGCGCCCAGGAATCGACCTCACGTCGTCGAGACGCCCGGGACGGGGCCGGCGCGTCCGTCCGAGTCGCGCAGTGGGGCACCGGAACTAGGCTCGGGGCATGGAGTTCAGGTACCTCGGGAACAGCGGCCTCAAGGTCAGCGAGATCATCTACGGCAACTGGCTGACCCACGGGTCCCAGGTCGAGAACGACGCGGCGACGGCATGCGTCCGCGCGGCGCTCGACGCCGGCATCACGACGTTCGACACCGCCGACGTCTACGCCAACGGCAAGGCCGAGTCGGTGCTCGGCGAGGCGCTGAAGGGCGAGCGTCGCGCATCGCTGGAGATCCTCACGAAGGTCTACTGGCCCACCGGCCCCGGCGGACCGAACGACACCGGCCTGTCGCGCAAGCACATCATGGAGTCCATCGACGGCTCGCTGCAGCGGCTGCAGACCGACTACGTCGACCTCTACCAGGCGCACCGCTACGACCACGAGACGCCGCTCGAGGAGACGATGCAGGCCTTCGCCGACGTCGTGCGCGCCGGCAAGGCGCACTACATCGGCGTCAGCGAGTGGACCGCCGACCAGCTCCGCGCCGGGCACGCCCTGGCGCAGGACCTCGGCATCCAGCTGATCTCGAGCCAGCCCCAGTACTCGATGCTGTGGCGCGTCATCGAGGGCGAGGTCGTGCCCGCCAGCCGTGAGCTCGGCGTCTCGCAGATCGTGTGGTCGCCCATCGCGCAGGGCGTGCTCAGCGGCAAGTACGAGCCCGGCGCCGACCTGCCCGAGGGCAGCCGCGCCACCGACGAGAAGGGCGGCGCCGACATGATCAAGCGCTTCCTGACCGACGAGACGCTCACGGCCGTCCAGAAGCTGCGGCCCGTCGCCGACGACCTCGGCATCACCATGGCCCAGCTGGCCATCGCCTGGGTGCTGGCCAACGACAACGTCGCCGGCGCCATCGTCGGTGCCTCCCGCCCAGAGCAGGTGGAGTCCAACGCGGCCGCCAGCGGCGTCACCCTGGACGCCGACGTCCTCGCGAAGGTCGACGAGGCGCTCGGCGGCATCCCGACCACCGACCCCGGCCAGACGAAGTCCCCGCCCACCCGGGTGGTCTGAGCGTGACCGTCACCGTCTGGGCGCCCGACCGCGAGCGCG
Source organism: Aeromicrobium sp. Leaf289 (assembly GCF_001423335.1). NCBI lineage: Bacteria > Bacillati > Actinomycetota > Actinomycetes > Propionibacteriales > Nocardioidaceae > Aeromicrobium > Aeromicrobium sp. Leaf289. Next base: position 275,203 of record NZ_LMNK01000002.1, read on the forward strand.
TCCGGGTCCGCATCGACGGCGTCGACCACCCGATGGAGGCGTGGGAGCCCGGCGAGCTGCGCTCGGGCTGGTGGTGGCTCGACACCGAGCTGGCCCCCGGGTCGGACTACGCGTTCCTGCTCGGTGACGACGAGACCCCGCTGCCCGACCCGCGGTCGTCGTGGCAGCCCCAGGGCGTGCACGCGGCCTCACGTGTCTACGACCACGCCGCCTTCGACTGGAGCGACGGCGCCTGGTCGGGCCGGGCGCTTGAGGGGTCGGTCGTCTACGAGCTCCACGTCGGCACGTTCACGCCCGAGCGCACCTTCGACGCGGCGGTCGAGCGGCTCGACCACCTCGTCGACCTCGGCGTGGACCTCGTGGAGGTGCTGCCGGTCAACAGCTTCGACGGCCCGCACGGCTGGGGCTACGACGGCGTGCTCTGGGGCGCGGTGCACGAGCCCTACGGCGGCCCCGACGGCTTCAAGCGGTTCGTCGACGCGTGCCACGCGCGCGGCCTCGGCGTGGTGCTCGACGTCGTCTACAACCACCTGGGCCCGTCCGGCGCCTACCTCGACCGCTTCGGCCCCTACTTCGCCGGCCAGAACGACTGGGGACCCGGCCTGAACCTCGACGCCGAGGGCTCCGACGAGGTGCGCCGCTACGTGCTCGACAACGCGATGGCGTGGTTCGAGCACTTCCACGTCGACGGCCTGCGCCTCGACGCCGTGCACGCGCTGGCGGACACCCGCGCGCTGCCGATCCTGGAGGAGCTGTCCGCCGAGACCGAGCGGATGTCCGTGGCGCTCGGTCGACCGCTGTCGCTGATCGCCGAGTCCGACCTCAACGACCCCCGCATGGTCACGCCCCGCGCCCACGGAGGCCTCGGCATGGACGCGCAGTGGTGCGACGACGTGCACCACGCGCTGCACGTGGCCCTCACCGGCGAGACCGACGGCTACTACGCCGACTTCGCGACGCCCGGCGCGCTCGCGAAGGTGCTGCGCGGCGCCTTCTTCCACGACGGCACCTGGTCGTCGTTCCGCGGGCGCAGCCACGGGCGGCCCGTCGACGTCGACGCGGTGCCCGGCTCGGCGTTCGTGACCTACCTGCAGGACCACGACCAGATCGGCAACCGCGCACAGGGCGACCGGATCTCGGCCACCGTCCCGCCCGACCTGGTGGCGTGCGGCGCCGCCCTCGTGCTGCTGGGCCCGTTCACCCCGATGCTCTTCATGGGCGAGGAGTGGGCGGCGAGCACCCCGTGGCAGTTCTTCGCCTCGTTCCCCGACCCCGAGCTCGCCGACGCCGTGCGCACCGGACGTCGGCGCGAGTTCGGCCGGCACGGCTGGGGCGAGTCCGAGGTGCCCGACCCGATGGACCACGCCACCGTCGAGCGCTCGACGCTGCGCTGGGACGAGCTCGACGACCCCGCCCACCGCGCGGTCCTCGAGACCTACCGCTCCCTCGTCGCCCTGCGGCGGGAGCACCCCGAGCTGCGCGACCCGTCCCTGGCCGACCTCGTCGTCGAGGTCTCCGACGACGACCGTCACGTCGTCATGCACCGTGGCCCGTTCCGCGTCGAGGTCGACCTGGACGCCGCGCGCGCCGTGGTGCTGCGCGACGGCGACGTCGTCTGGGCGTCGACGGGCGGAACCACGGCGTCCGACGCACACTGAGGCATGAGCGACAACGGCAAGAGCGACATCCCCAGCGAGGACCCGCGCGACTCCGCGGAGCCCACGGACGACCCGAAGCACCAGAAGCAGGACCACGAAACCGAGGGCGACGTCGACGACCCCGACGCCCCCGCCCCGTTCTCGGGCCCCTACTCCTGAGGGACCGCCGAGGTGCACCAAACGTGGTCCGACGCGGCCACCTCCCGGCTCCTCGCCGCGGGGTACGAGGCGCTGGACGCCGGTGACGACTGGCCGGTCGGGACGCGCGTCCTGCGCCGTCGCGACCGCAGGGTCGGCTGGTTCCTGTCCCGTCTGCACACCGTCGTGGTCCTCCTCCCCGTGGACCACGCGACGACCGGCCACGTCGACCGTCTGACCGAGACCACGGCCGGCCGGGCCGGGTCGCTCTCGGGCCGGGCCCGCCGACGGTCCGGCAACGGGATCGCGGTGCTCCCCGTCCTCGTGTGCGGCGCCGCCGACGAGCAGGCACGCGACGAGGCGTCGGCACCACCCCGCCGACGGTGGGCCGTCGTCGCGCTGCCGATGCTCGTCGAGCCCGACACGGGCCGGCACGCCGCCCACCGGGGGAACATCACGTGGGGTGGGGTGTTCCAGACGTTCCTCGCCGAGCAGCAGCGCCTCGTGCTCGGTGATCCGCGCGCCGAGGTGCTCGGGAGCAGCGGGCACGGCCGAGCCGGGCGCGCCGCGCTCCTGGCCCTCCTGGGCGTGGCCGGTGTCCTGTTCCTGGCCGCGGTCCTGCTGCTGCTCCTCTGACCGCGCTCACGCCACCGTGAAGGCGTGCAGACCGAGATCGTCGGCAAGCCGCTCGCAGGCCAGCACGCCGCGCACGCTGTTGCCGCGCTCGTTGAGCGGCGGGCTGTAGACACCGATGCCGAGGTGCCGCGGAGCGGCCGCCACCACACCGCCCGCGACTCCGGACTTGGCCGGCATGCCCACGCGGTGCATCCACCGGCCCGACCCGTCGTACATGCCGCACGTGGCCATGACGCTCAGCGTGCTGCGGACCACCTCCACCGGGAGCACCCGGTCACCCGTCACCGGGTTCCGACCGCCGAAGGCGAGCGTCGCTCCCATGACGGCGAGGGTCTCGGCGCTCACCGACACCGCACACACGCGGGCGTAGACCTCGATCGCGTCCTCGACGTCCACGTGCAGCGTCCCGGCGGAGTGCATGAGGTACCCGAGGGCACGGTTCCGGTCGCCGCTCAGGTGTTCCGAGCGGCTCACCTGCTCGTCGACCACGAGCGGCCGGCCCGCCAGTGCGGAGAGCCCCGCGAGGATCCGTCCCGCGCGGTCCTGCGGCCCGTCACCCGCCACCAGGCTCGCCGTCAGCAGGGCACCCGCGTTCACCATCGGGTTCGGCGGCCGACCGGTGTCGCTCTCGAGGCGCACGGCGTCGAAGGCCTCGCCCGTGGGCTCCACCCCGATCTCCTCGAGGTGGGTCGCCCCTGCGTCGACCAGCGCCAAGGCGTAGACGAACGGCTTGACCGCGGACTGGATCGGGAAGGTCACGTCCGTGTCGCCGACCTGGCGCACGTCGCCCGACCGGTCGCACACGGCCAGCCCGAACAGGCCGCTGTCGGCGTCGGCGTGCTCGGGCACGCTCCGGTCGACCTCGCCGTCGTGCGACTCCGCGACGGAGGCGTGCAGCTGGTCGAGGTCGAAGGTCCGGATCCGCTCGTCGATGTCCACCCCCCGTGGGTACCCGGGAACGGCCGGGCGACCCCGAGACGCCTGACACACTGGGCGCCATGACGACGCACCCTCCGCAGGGCCTGCACGTGCTCGCCGGACGACCGTTCCCGCTGGGCGCCCACCCCGAGGCCGGCGGCGTCAGGTTCGCGATCGCCAGCAGCGTGGCCGAGCGGGTCGAGCTGTGCCTCGTCGACGACGACGGCACCGAGCGGCGCATCGAGCTGACCGAGCGGACGTTCGGCGTCTGGCACGGGCTCGTGCCGGGCGTGCTGCCCGGCCAGACCTACGGCTACCGCGTGCACGGCCCCTACGAGCCGAAGACCGGGATGCGCTGCAACCCGCACAAGATCCTGCTCGACCCCTACGCCCGCCGCATCCGCGGCTCGCTCACCGACATGGCGGCCGCGCTCGGCTACGCCGACGGCCCCGACGGTCCGGACGGTCCCGAGCCGTCCACCGTCGACTCCCTGGGCCACGTGCCGCTGGCCGTCGTCACGAGCCCCGGCGGGCCCGACACCGGCACGAAGCCGGAGGTGCCGTTCGAGGAGACCGTGGTGCTCGAGCTGCACGTCAAGGGGTTCACGCAGCAGCACCCCGACGTGCCCGAGCCCCTGCGCGGCACCTACCTGGGCCTGGCGCACCCGGCCGTCGTCGAGCACCTCCTGCGGCTCGGGATCACCGCCGTCGAGCTGCTGCCCGTGCAGGCCTTCACCGACGAGCCCTCGCTCGTGGCCGCCGGCCGGCACAACTACTGGGGGTACTCACCCCTCGGCTACTTCGCACCGCATCCCGGGTACGCGAGCGAGCCCGGCCGTGAGGTCGAGGAGTTCCGCACGATGGTCGCGGCCCTGCACGCCGCCGGCATCGAGGTCATCGTCGACGTCGTCTACAACCACACCTGCGAGGGCGGCCCCGACGGACCGACCCTCAGCCTCCGCGGGCTGGAGGCACCGGCGTACTACCTGCACGGCGACGACGGGAACATGGCCGACATCACCGGCTGCGGCAACACGCTGGACGCCGGATCCCCCGAGGTCGTGCGCCTCGTGACGGACTCGCTGCGCTACTGGACGACCGAGCTCGGCGTCGACGGGTTCCGCTTCGACCTCGCCTCCACGATGGGCCGTCCCGGTGGCGGCGCCTTCGACCGCGACAGCACGCTCCTGACCGCGATCACCACCGATCCCGTGCTGTCGCGCTGCAAGCTGGTCGCCGAGCCGTGGGACGCCACCGGCGAGGGCTACCGCGTGGGCGCGTTCGGCGCCCAGTGGGCGGAGTGGAACGGCATCTACCGCGACACGGTCCGCGACTTCTGGCGCGGCGCCGCCGGCGGCGTCGACGACCTGGCCTACCGGCTGTCCGGCTCGTCGGACCTCTACGACCACACGCTGCGCCGACCCTGGCAGTCGATCAACTTCGTCACCGCGCACGACGGCTTCACGCTGCGTGACCTGGTCTCCTACGACCACAAGCACAACGAGGACAACGGCGAGGACAACCGCGACGGCACCGACGACAACCGCTCCTGGAACCACGGCGTGGAGGGCGCGACCGACGACCCGGAGATCACGTCGCTGCGTGCCCGCCAGGCCCGCAACCTGCTGGCGACGCTGCTGCTCTCGACCGGTACGCCCATGTTCGTGGCCGGCGACGAGCGCTGGCGCACCCAGGGCGGCAACAACAACGCCTACTGCCTCGACGACCCGACGTCGTGGGTCGACTGGACCGTGACCCCCGAGAGCGACGCGATGCTGACGTTCGCCCGTCGGGTCGTGCACCTGCGCGCGAAGAGTCCTGCCCTGCGCCAGGCCGAGTTCTTCGACGGCCGCACCACGCCCACCGGCCGGCCCGACCTGATCTGGCTGCGGCCCGACGGCCAGGAGATGACCGAGCCGGACTGGCAGGACCCGGAGCGCCGGACGCTCGGCATGTGGATCGACGGGTCGAACAGCCAGTCCCGCACCCGCGAGGGCGAGCTGCTCACCGACCACTCGTGGCTCCTGCTGCTGCACGCCGGCGCCGAGCCGCTCGAGGTCGTGCTCCCGGGGCAGGAGTTCGGTGCCACGTTCGAGCCGACGCTCGACACCACGTCGGCCGACGGCAGCCCGGCCTCGACCGAGGCCTTCGCGGCCGGCAGCCGCACCACGCTGGCGGCGCGTTCCCTGCTGCTGCTCAAGGCTCCCCGGCACGACTGACGGGCCCGCGACCGGGGACCGGTCCCGCGGGAATCGCGCCCGTCCACGTTCACCGCTACGTTCGAAGGGACACCGAACGCAGCGATCGACGGGAGTGACTCGCATGACGGACCGGCTCGGCATCGATGACGTGCGGCCCCTCTCGGGCGACGGCACCTACCCCTCCAAGGCGGTGGTGGGCGAGCACGTGCCCGTGCAGGCCACGGTCTGGCGCGAGGGCCACGACGCCGTGGGAGCCACCGTCGCGTGGCGCGGCCCTGGCGACCGCGCCGAGCGCACCGTGCGCATGCAGGAGCAGGGCACCGGCCTGGACCTCTTCGCCGCCACGATCGTCCCCGACTCCGAGGGGCTGTGGACGTTCCGCGTCGATGCGTGGAGCGACCCGTGGGCCACCACCGCGCACGCCCTCGACGCCAAGCTGGCCGCCGGGCAGACCCCCGCCGAGCTCGCCAACGACCTCGAGCTGGCTGCACGTCTGCTCGAGCAGGTCGCGGACCGCAAGGACCGTCGCGCCGAGCAGAAGGCGCTGCTGGGCGCGGCGTCGGCCCTGCGCGACGACACCCTGCCGCTCGGCGCACGGGTCGGGCCCGCTCTCGGTGACGACGTCCGCCGCACGATGCAGGAGCACCCCGTCCGCGACCTCGTCACCCAGGGGCCCGAGCGGCACGTCTGGGTCGACCGGCAGCGCGCCGCGTTCGGCTCCTGGTACGAGTTCTTCCCCCGCTCCACCGGTGGCGTCGACGCCCAGGGCACCCCCGTGCACGGCACGTTCGCCACGGCCACGAAGGAGCTCGACCGCGTCGCCGCGATGAAGTTCGACGTGGTCTACCTGCCCCCGATCCACCCGATCGGCCGCGACAACCGCAAGGGACCCAACAACACGCTCACGCCCGGCCCCGACGACGTCGGCTCGCCGTGGGCCATCGGCGCGGCCGAGGGCGGTCACGACGCCATCCACCCCGCGCTGGGCACCGAGGAGGACTTCGCCGCGTTCGTGGAGCGCGCCCGCGAGCTGGACCTCGAGGTCGCGCTCGACCTCGCCCTGCAGGCGGCGCCCGACCACCCCTGGGTGGCCGAGCACCCCGAGTTCTTCACGACGCTGCCCGACGGCACGATCGCCTACGCCGAGAACCCGCCCAAGAAGTACCAGGACATCTACCCGCTCAACTTCGACCTCGACCGCGACGCCATCTACGCCGAGATGCTGCGCGTCACCCTGCACTGGGTCGAGCGGGGGGTGCGCATCTTCCGCGTCGACAACCCGCACACCAAGCCGCCGGACTTCTGGGCGTGGCTGATCGCGTCGGTCAAGGCCGACCACCCCGACGTGCTGTTCCTTGCCGAGGCCTTCACCCGCCCCGCGCGTCTGTGGGGCCTGGCCCGGCTCGGGTTCACGCAGAGCTACACGTACTTCACCTGGCGCACCACCAAGCAGGAGATCACCGAGTTCGGAGAGGACCTGCGCGAGCACTGGGACGAGGGGCGCGCCAACCTCTTCGTCAACACGCCCGACATCCTCCCCGCGCACCTGCAGGTGGGGGGACCGGGCATGTTCGCCCTGCGCGCCGCCCTCGCGGCGACGCTGGCCCCCACCTGGGGCGTGTACGCCGGCTACGAGCTGTTCGAGTCCGCGGTGCTGCGACCGGGTGCCGAGGAGTACCTCGACTCCGAGAAGTTCCAGCTGCGCCCGCGTGACTTCGCCGGGGCCCTGGCCGAGGGCCGCTCCCTCGAGCCGTGGCTCACCCGGCTCAACGAGATCCGCCGTGCTCACCCGGCGCTGCAGCAGATGCGCACGCTGCACTTCCACCACGTCGACCACGACGCCCTGCTGGCCTGGTCCAAGCAGGACCCCGCCACGGGCGACACCGTCGTCGTCGTGCTCTCGCTCGACCCGCACGAGGCGCGCGAGGGCACCCTGTTCCTCGACCTGCACGAGCTCGGGTTCGACCACGACGCGCGTCTCGTCGCCCACGACGAGGTGACCGGCGAGACCTACGACTGGGGCGCGGCCAACTACGTGCGCCTCGACCCCGCGCGCACGTGCGCGCACGTCGTGCACGTCACGTCCCGATGACATCCCTTCCCCCTGATCCCACCGAGGTGATCGCATGACCGACGACCCCACCCGCCAGGACACCGCACCGGACCCCCTCCTCGTGGACTCCGCCCTCGACGGACTGGAGCAGACCCCCCACACCGGCGAGAGCGTCGAGGCCGACGGGACCATGACCGAGCCGAGCTCGGAGGACTTCGAGCACGCCGAGCAGGTGCCCGCCGACCCCGACTGGTTCAAGCGCGCCGTCTTCTACGAGGTGCTGGTCCGGGCGTTCAACGACTCCAACGGCGACGGCACGGGCGACCTGCGCGGCCTGGCCGACAAGCTCGACTACATCGAGTGGCTGGGCGTCGACTGCCTGTGGCTCCCCCCGTTCTACGCCTCCCCCCTGCGCGACGGCGGCTACGACATCAGCGACTTCCGCGCCGTGCTGCCGGAGTTCGGCACCGTCGACGACTTCGTGCACCTGCTCGAGGAGGCGCACCGGCGCGGCATCCGCGTCATCACCGACCTCGTCCTCAACCACACGTCCGACGCGCACCCGTGGTTCCAGGCGTCGCGGCAGGACCCCGACGGCCCGTACGGCGACTTCTACGTGTGGAGCGACGACGGCACGGAGTACAGCGACGCGCGCATCATCTTCGTCGACACCGAGACGTCGAACTGGACGTACGACCCCGTGCGCGGCCAGTTCTTCTGGCACCGCTTCTTCAGCCACCAGCCCGACCTGAACTTCGAGAACCCCGCCGTCCGCGAGGCCATGCTCGACGTCCTGCGGTTCTGGCTCGACCTCGGCATCGACGGCTTCCGCCTCGACGCCGTGCCCTACCTGTTCGAGGAGGAGGGCACGAGCAGCGAGAACCTCCCCCGCACGCACGAGTACCTCCGCGAGGTGCGCGCGACGATCGACCGCGAGTACCCCGGTCGGGTGCTGCTGGCCGAGGCCAACCAGTGGCCGTCCGACGTCGTCGAGTACTTCGGCGACCCCGCGGTCGGCGGCGACGAGTGCCACATGGCCTTCCACTTCCCGCTCATGCCGCGCATCTTCATGGCGGTGCGGCGCGAGTCGCGCTTCCCGATCTCGGAGATCCTGGCGCAGACGCCGCCCATCCCGTCGGGCACCCAGTGGGGCATCTTCCTGCGCAACCACGACGAGCTGACGCTCGAGATGGTCACCGACGACGAGCGCGACTACATGTACCGCGAGTACGCGCGCGACCCACGCATGAAGGCCAACATCGGCATCCGCCGACGGCTCGCGCCCCTGCTGGAGAACGACCGCAACCAGCTGGAGCTGTTCACCGCCATGCTGCTGAGCCTGCCCGGCTCGCCCGTCCTCTACTACGGCGACGAGATCGGCATGGGCGACAACATCTGGCTCGGCGACCGCGACGCCGTCCGCACGCCCATGCAGTGGTCCCCCGACCGCAACGCCGGCTTCTCGCGGTCCGACCCCGGCCGCGTGTACCTGCCGCCGATCATGGACCCGACCTACGGCTACGAGGCGGTCAACGTCGAGGCGCAGATGGGCAACAGCGCCTCGCTGCTGTCGTGGACCCGACGCATGATCGAGGTGCGCAAGCAGCACCTCGCGTTCGCCGAGGGCGACTTCACCGACCTGGGCGGCTCGAACCCGAGCGTGCTCGCCTACCAGCGCGTGTGGACCCGTCCCGACGGGGAACGCGACGTCGTGCTCTGCGTCAACAACCTGTCCCGCTTCCCCCAGCCCGTCGAGCTCGAGCTCGGCGAGCACGAGGGGTGCACCCCCGTCGAGCTGACCGGCAGCGTCCGCTTCCCCCGCGTCGGTGAGCTGCCGTACCTGCTCACCCTGCCGGGCCACGGCTTCTACTGGTTCCAGCTGTCCGAGCTCGGCGACGAGGGCGAACGAAGGAGCATGACATGAGCGATCCCGTGAGCACTCCCGACCAGGGCACTCCCGACCAGGGCCACGAGGTCGGGACCTCCGACGTCGACCGCGTGGTGGCGGCCCTGCCCGACTGGCTTCCCGCGCAGCGGTGGTTCGGCGGCAAGGACCGACCCGTCACCGGCACGCGCACCGTCGACTGGACCGTGGTCCTGCCCGGTGAGCCCCTTCTCGTGCACCTCGTGGTGGAGGTGCAGCAGGGCGACCGGACCGAGGCCTACCAGCTGCTCCTCGGTCGACGCAGCGACGGACTGCCCGACGTCCCGGCGGCGGCGGCGATCCCCGCCGGCGACGGTCCCGTCTGGTACGAGGCCAGCGGCGACGCCGACCTCACGGGCGTGCTGCTGGACCACGTCGCCGCGGGCGAGCGCGTCGGTGACCTGCGCTTCGACCCCGAGCCCGGCGTGGAGCTGACCACCGGCCTGCGCGCGCACCCCATCTCCTCGGAGCAGAGCAACACGTCGCTCGTCTACGGCGGCCAGTACATCCTCAAGCTGTTCCGCAAGCTCACCCCGGGCGTCAACAAGGACCTCGTGCTGCACCGCGCCCTGCGGCAGGTGGGTTCCGCGCACGTGGCCGAGCCGCTCGGTGCGATCAGCGGACGGATCGGCGACGACGAGGTCAGCTTCGGGATGCTGCAACGGTTCCTGCCCGACGCCGCCGACGGCTGGGTCATGGCCACCACGAGCGTCCGCGACTTCATGGCCGACGACTCCGGCCTGCCGCCCGGCGACCTGGGCGGCGACTTCGCCGGGGAGGCGTACCGGCTGGGCCGGGCCGTGGCCGACGTGCACGCCGACCTCGCCCGTGCCCTGGGCACCGAGCCGGCGGCCGACGACGACCTCGAGCGCACCGTGGCGGCCATGGAGGCACGGCTCGACCGCGTCGCTGCGGAGGTCGACGACCTGGCGCCCCACGTCGACGGGATCCGCGAGGCGTTCCACCGCTTGCACGGCATCGAGCTGACCCTGCCGCTCCAGCCCGTGCACGGCGACCTGCACCTCGGCCAGGTGCTCCGCACCGTCCACGGCTGGCTGCTGCTCGACTTCGAGGGCGAGCCCGCCTCGAGCCTGGCCGAGCGGTCGGCGCTGCGCTCGCCCCTGCGCGACGTCGCCGGCATGCTGCGCTCGTTCGACTACGCGGCCCAGCAGCTGCTCGTGGGCCAGCCCGCCGACGAGGAGCAGACCGAGCGGGCCGCGGCCTGGGCGCGCCACAACCGGCTGGCGTTCTGCGACGGCTACGCCAAGGCGGCCGGCCGCGATCCACGCGACGACGCCGACCTGCTGCGCGGCCTCGAGCTCGACAAGGCCGTCTACGAGGTGTCCTACGAGCACGCCAACCGACCCGACTGGTCGAGCGTCCCGCTGGGGTCGATCGCCCGGATCCTGCGTGAGGGTGAGTGACATGAGCGAGTCCACGACGAGCTGGCCCCCCGCGGTGGGTGACCTCGACCTGCACCTGGTGGCCGAGGGCCGCCACGAGCGGCTCTGGGAGGTCCTCGGTGCGCACGTGCGCACGCACGAGGGCCCGTCCGGGCCGGTGGGCGGGACCTCCTTCGCCGTCTGGGCGCCGAACGCGCAGGCCGTGCAGGTCGTCGGCGACTTCAACGGCTGGGACGGCGGGGCCCAGGCGATGCGGGCCCTCGGCGGTTCGGGCGTGTGGGACCTCTTCGTCCCGGACGTCGGCGCGGGCGCGCGCTACAAGTTCCGCCTCCAGGGTCCCGACGGTGCGTGGCACGAGAAGGCCGACCCGCTCGCCTTCGGCACCGAGGTCCCCCCGGCCACCGCGTCCGTCGTCGTGGAGCCGCAGCACCGCTGGCGCGACGATGCATGGGTGGCCCGACGCGACGCGACCGCGTGGCTCGAGGCGCCGGTGAGCGTGTACGAGGTGCACCTCGGGTCGTGGCGACCGGGGCTGTCCTACCGGGAGCTGGCCGACGAGCTCGGCGACTACCTCGTCGAGATGGGCTTCACCCATGTCGAGCTCATGCCCGTGGCCGAGCACCCCTTCGGCGGCTCGTGGGGCTACCAGGTCACGTCGTACTACGCCCCCACGTCGCGCTTCGGCTCCCCCGACGACTTCCGGTGGTTCGTCGACGAGCTGCACCAGCGCGGCATCGGCGTCATCGTCGACTGGGTGCCCGCGCACTTCCCGCGGGACGAGTGGGCCCTCGCCCGCTTCGACGGCACCCCGCTGTACGAGCACCCCGACCCGCGGCGCGGCGAGCAGCCCGACTGGGGCACCTACGTCTTCGACTTCGGCCGCAACGAGGTGCGCAACTTCCTCGTGGCGAACGCGCTCTACTGGCTCGAGGAGTTCCACCTCGACGGCCTGCGCGTCGACGCCGTCGCCTCGATGCTCTACCTGGACTACTCGCGCAACGACGGCGAGTGGGTGCCCAACAAGCACGGCGGCCGCGAGAACCTCGAGGCCGTGCAGCTGCTGCAGGAGCTCAACGCCACGGTCTACAAGCACCACCCCGGCGTGATGATGATCGCCGAGGAGTCCACCGCGTGGCCCGGCGTCAGCGCGCCCACCGACGCCGGCGGTCTCGGCTTCGGCTTCAAGTGGAACATGGGCTGGATGCACGACACGTTGTCATACCTGGGGCAGGACCCCGTGCACCGCTCGTACCACCACGGCGAGATGACCTTCGCGATCGACTACGCCTGGACCGAGAACTTCGTCCTGCCCCTCTCGCACGACGAGGTCGTGCACGGCAAGGGCTCGCTGTGGGGCCGGATGCCCGGCGACGCCTGGAACAAGGCGGCCGGCGTGCGCGCGCTGCTGGCCTTCATGTGGGCGCACCCCGGCAAGCAGATGCTGTTCATGGGCGGGGAGTTCGGCCAGGAGGGCGAGTGGGCCGAGTCGCGCGGTCTCGACTGGCACGCGCTGGAGGACCCGCTGCACGCCGGTGTGCTCGAGCTGGTCAGCGACCTCAACCTCACCTACCGCGACACCCCGGCCCTGTTCACGGCCGACGCGCGTCCCGAGGGCTTCCGGTGGATCGACGCCTCCGACACCCAGGGCAACGTCATCTGCTTCCTGCGGATCGGCTCGGACGGCTCGCAGCTGGCCTGCCTGGCCAACTTCTCCGGCAGCCCTCACCACGACTACCGGGTGGGCCTGCCCCTGCCCGGCACGTGGCGCGAGGTGCTGAACACCGACGCCGAGTCCTACGGCGGCTCCGGCGTCGGCAACCTCGGCAGCGTCGAGGCCGAGATGGTTCCGCACCACGGGTTCGCGGCATCCGCCGAGGTCCAGCTGCCCCCGGCCGGGGTGCTCTGGCTGGTGCCCGAGCAGCAGTAGGTCGGGCCCGGTCCGCGCCCTGCGCACCACCCTTCGGCCCCGCTCCGCACGGAGTGGGGCCGAAGGTCTGTGGACCGCCGGGACGTTCTGCTTGTATTCGAACATGTGCTTGTTTCATGCCTGATCCTGCCTCTAGAATGGGAGTAGATCAGCAGGAGGAATCATGAGCGTCGCCGCACTCGACACCCACCCGGTGCCGGCGTGCGTGCGTTCCGCGCGTGAGTCGTTCTCCGCGGTGCCCACGAGTGCGTGGGACGGGCTCGAGACCGGCGAGGTCCGACGGTTGATCGGTGAGCTGTCCCGGTTGGAGTCCCAGGTCGCCGCGCACAAGATGGCCGCCGCACGCGTGCTGGAGAAGGCCCGCAAGGCCGCGGCGAACGGTGACGGACCGCGCCCGGGAACGGGCACCTCGACCGGGGCCACGATCTCGTTCGACTTCGGTGGGGACCGCAGCGGCGCCGACGCGTTGGTGAACACCGCGCAGCGGATCGAGGAGCAGACCACCCTCATCGAGAACGCGCTCGCCGCCGGGGTGATCAGCACCAAGCAGGCCGACCTCATCTCCCGCGCGTTGGCCAAGCTTCCCGACGACGTGACTTCAGAACAGCGTGAGCGGTGCGAAGAGACCCTGCTGAAGGACGCGCAGCGGCTGACTCTGAAGGACCTGCGCCGGCGGGCGGCTCGGATCACCGAGACCTACCGCAAGACCGTCGACGAGGTCGACGCCGACGAGGACGAGATCCTCCGCAAGAAGGAAGAGGCGGCCCGGGCGAAGACGAGCTTCTCGATGTGGGACAACAACGACGGCACCGTCACCGGCAGCTTCACCCTCCCCGAAGCACAGGGCGCCATGCTCAAGACCGCCCTCGACGCACTCGCAGCACCCCACCAGAAGGTCGGCACCGTCAACGCCGCCACCGGCGAGATGGACGAGGTGGGATTCGGCCAGACCTACCCCCAGCGCCTCGGCCACGCCTTCACCACCCTCATCGAGCACCTCCCCGCCGACCAGCTCCCGTCCAAAGGCGGCGTCAGCGCGGTCGTCACCGTGAATCTCGACCTCGAGACGCTCATGGGTGGCGTCAAGGCCGCCGGGCTGTCGGACGGCACCCGGATCTCGGCCGGCGAAGCCCGCCGGCTCGCGTGTTCGGCGCAGATCGTGCCCATGGTCCTCAACGGCAAGCCACTCCCGCTCGACCTCGGATCAGCGAACCGGTACTTCAATCGGGCCTCGCGCCGAGCCATGGAGAAGAGAGACGGCGGATGCACCACACCCGGTTGCGACCGAGACGCCAGATGGACCGAGGCCCACCACCTCAACCCCTACGCCACCTCCAAGACCACCGACATCAGAGACGGCGCACTGCTCTGCCCGTTCCACCACCACCGAGCCCACGACCAAGGCTGGATCGGACGCATCAACCCCGACGACGGCCACGTCGAGTGGAAGCTCCCCGGCTCCGACACCTGGCAACGCAACCACCGCTGGCGACCCTGACACCCGACCAACGACGACATCCGACCCATCGGTCGGGGCACTCGTGCTGCCCGGCTGCCACTAAGCCGCCTGGAGTGGTCTCGACACACCTCCCCTCGCTGGCGCTCGTGGAGGCACTCGACCACCGGGGTGCTCACGGATCTCCGAGGCGTTCGGTGGATGGTCCCGGATGCTCGACCATCGGGGTCGGGATCGGCGGCGCGGCACTGTGCCGCGACCACCCGGCCGGCTGCACCTAGGCTGACGACCATGACGACGTGGGGTGCATCGAGCGAGGTCGGACGTCTGCGGACGGTCATGCTGCACCGGCCGGGCCAGGAGCTGGCGCGGCTGACGCCACGCAACAACGACTCGCTGCTGTTCGACGGCATCCCGTGGCTGGGGCGCGCGCAGGACGAGCACGACGCGTTCGCGCAGGCGCTGCGCGACCACGACGTCGAGGTGCTGTACCTCGTGGAGCTGCTCGTCGAGACGCTCGAGCAGCCCGAGGCGCGGGCCGAGATCATCGCCAGCACCACGGCCACGCTGCACCTCGGCGACAGCCTGCGCCGCTACCTCGTGTCGGCGCTGACCGACCTGCCTGCCGACGAGCTGGCCGCGGTCGTCACCGCCGGCCTGCGCAACGACGAGATCGCGCACCGCAGCATCGTCACGAGCCTGCTGCGCCCCGACGACTTCCTCGTGGACCCGCTGCCCAACCTGCTGTTCACGCGCGACTCCTCGGTGTGGCTGCCGGACCGGGTGGCCGTGACCAGCCTGGCCATGCCGGCCCGCGTGCGCGAGACGCAGCTGACCGGGCTGATCTACACCCACCACCCGCGGTTCGCCGGCGCCGAGCGCGTCCACGGCCCGCACCTGGAGCACCTCGAGGGCGGCGACGTGCTGCTGCTCGCCCCTGGCGTCATCGCCGTCGGCGTCGGCGAGCGCACCACCCCGGCGGGCTTCGAGCGGTTCGCCTCGACGGTGCTCTCCACCGGGCTCGCACGGACGGTGCTCGCGGTGCCGATCGCGCAGGAGCGCGCCACCATGCACCTCGACACGATCGTCACCATGGTCGACGTCGATAGCGTGGTCATCTACCCCAACATGGCCGACGAGCTGCGCGCCATCGCCGTCACGGCGAGCGACGACGAGGACGGCACGCTGGTGGTGGGTGCCGAGCGGTCCTTCTTCGAGGCCGCGGCCGAGGCGATGGGCATCGAGGCGCTGCACCGCATCGACACCGGCCTGGACCCGGTCACGGCCGAGCGCGAGCAGTGGGACGACGGCAACAACACCCTCGCGATCGACGCCCGTCTCGCCGTGGCCTACGAGCGCAACGAGCAGACCAACGCCCGGCTCGAGGAGCACGGCATCGAGGTCGTCGCGATCAGCGGCTCCGAGCTCGGGTCGGGGCGCGGTGGCCCGCGCTGCATGAGCTGCCCGATCCTGCGCGACTGACCCTCAGACGATCGTGACCTGCGGGCTGTAGAGCGCCATGGCGTCGAGGGCGCGGCGGTGGTTCTCCGGCGAGGAGCCTGCGCAGGCGTCGGCCACGACCTCGACGGTCGCGCCCGCATCGGCGGCAGCGAGCACCGTCGAGAGCACGCAGCAGTCGGTGGACACCCCGGCCACCACGAGCGTCGGCGCGGACCCGGTGACGGCCTGGACCGCGTCCCACTTGCCGAACGTCGGCGCGGACACGACCGTGGCCTCGGCCGCGAGGTCGGCCAGGTCGGGCACGACGTCGAACATCGGGTCGTCGGGCGGCCGATCGGCGAAGGGCCATGCGTCGAAGTAGGTGCGCCAGGACCCGATGCGCTCGGCGTCCGGGGCCGGGACCCATCGCGTGACGATCGTGGGCAGAGCGGCGGCCAGCGCCCGGATCGGCTCGACCGTGTCCGCGAACATCGGCGACCCCCACGGGGAGTCCGGGTCGGCGAACACCCGCTGCGGGTCCACGACGACCAGCCAGCGGTCGATCACGGGACCAGCGCCTCCTGGCGGCGGACCACGGAGCGGCGGGCGACGAGCGTGACCACCAGACCGAGGGCGAAGGCCACGAGGACGCCGAGGTTGGCGTACGGCCAGGCACCGTCCCAGCCGGCACCGTCGGGCAGGCGGGTGCCCAGGCCGAACGGCTGGATGAGGTAGCCCTGCCAGTCGTTCCACGCGGTGCCCGAGACCTGGTTGACGACCAGCCCCCAGCCGATGACCGAGGCCACGAGCATGGTGCCCACCGACGTCCAGTCGACGGCTCCGTAGCGGCCGGAGGCGTCGAACAGGGCGGCGTCGTCGTAGTCGCGCCGACGCAGCGCGATGTCGCCGATCATGATGCCGGCCCAGGCGGCGATGGGGACCCCGAGCGTGATGAGAAAGCTCGTGAACGGGCCGAGGAACGTCTCCGCCACGAACACGACGTAGACGGTGCCGAGCGTCAGGATCACGCCGTCGATGCCGGCAGCGGCGGGGCGGGGGATCCGCACGCCCAGGCTGAGCAGGGTGAGGCCCGAGGAGTAGATGCCGAGCACCGCACCCGAGACGAGGGCCAGCACCGACGCGACCAGGAAGGGCACGAGGAACCACGTGGGCAGGACGGACGCCAGGGTGCCGATGGGGTCGTCCACGATGCCCGCGCTGAGGGTGTCCGAGGATCCGGCCAGCAGCACGCCGTAGACCACGAGGACCACCGGGGCGAGAGCGCCGGCGATCGTGTTCCACAGCACGATCTGCGAACCAGGGGTGTCACGCCGCTGGTAGCGCGACCAGTCCGCGGCGATGTTGATCCAGCCGAAGCCGAAGCCCGTCATCACCATGACGAAGGCGCCGACGACGGCCTGGCCCGAGCCGCCGGGCAGCGCCGTGACGCGGTCGAGGTCGATCTGGTCGAAGGTCAGCAGGATGTAGCCGATGGTCACGGCCCCGGTCAGCCACGTGAGGACCGACTGCATTCGCATGATCAGGTGGTAGCCGGCCACCGACGCCGCGACGATCAGCGCCGCGATCACGACGCACGCCACGACCTTGGTGCCGGTGCCACCGCCCCAGCCGAGCTCCCGGAAGATGGTCGCCGTCGCGAGCGTCGCCATGATCGCGAGGAAGGTCTCCCACCCGATGGAGATCAGCCAGCTGAACACGCCGGGCACCTTCTGGCCGACGACGCCGAAGGGCGCGCGGCTCAGGACCATGGTCGGCGCCGACCCTCGCTTGCCCGCGATGGCCACGAGACCGCACGCGGCGAAGGAGACCACCACGCCGAGCACGGTCACGAGGACGGCCTGCACCAGCGAGAGGCCGAAGCCCAGCACGTAGCTGCCGTAGGAGATGCCGAACACCGACACGTTGGCCGCGAACCACGGCCAGAACAGGTCGGACGGCTTGGCGGTGCGGTCGGACTCGTCGATGACCTCGATGCCGGCGACCTCGATGCCGGCACGCCGCACGGCCTCGAGACCGGACGGACCTGCGGTGGGCTGCTCGTTCATGCACCCAGCGTCCCACGGTCGGGCTCGACGTGGGCCCACCATCGGGCCCACGGGCCCGGGTGCCCAGCAGTCCGGGCGGCCTAGCCTCGCTCACCGGCACCGGCCCCCGGAGCCCATCCCCCCTCGGAGACTCCCATGAAGCGCACCCTCCTCGCCCTGACCGCCTCGGCCGCCGTCGCCCTCGCCACCACCGCCGGTCCGGCGGCGGCGTCCAACCCCGTCGACGTGACCAAGGAGTCCTGCTTCTCCAACCAGACGCTGCGCGCCGGCTGCGTCAGCCTGAAGTGGGACGCGAGTGACCGGAACGTCCGCGCGATCGGCCTCGCCTGGTCGAAGGGCGACCCCAAGGTCGGCGCGGTCACCGAGCTCACCCTGCAGCGCCGCACGTGTGGCGGGTCGTGGAGCACCGTCTCCTACGACGCCGACCCCGACGGCTACGCGGTGCTCGACACCGTCGGCTCCCCGGCGTACTCGGCCGGACTCACCGGTCGTCAGTGGCGCGCGAAGGCCGTGGTGTCGTGGAAGGTCTCCGGCTACCCCAGCACCCGCGGGAGCTCCGTGCGCACGACCCCCGTCTTCGGCTCCTGCTGACCCGCCCGGCTCAGCGGATGGTGAGCTGGCGGCTCGTCAGGTTGGAGCGGGCGTTGCGCTGCTCCGACGTGAGCGGGGCGTCGTCGGCGATGGCGGCGTCCAGACGCTCGGACAGCGCCGCGAGGGGGGCGTCGAGGGCCGCAGCGCCGTCGTCGACCACGGCGGGGTCCATCTCCCACACCGGCACGAGCAGGCCGTGCGCGCGGAACATGCCGATGAGCTTGGTGCCCTCGCCCAGCGTCTCCTCACCGGCGGCGGCCAGCCGGGCGAAGCCGTCGAGCACCGTGTCCTCGTTCTTGGTGACCACCCAGCGCAGGTAGCGCTTGTCGGCCATGCGCACCCAGTAGGCGGCCTCGACGGAGGTCAGACGCTCGGTCGGCGAGACCGACTCGTTGGCCTGGGCGAGCGCGTCGGAGCCCTCGGCATCGGTGCCCTCCACCCAGAAGTCGAAGCCGTCGTGCACCTCGACGTCGAACGACGACGCCGGGTCCACGACCTGCTGCAGCCGGTCGCCCACGCCGGGGTCGCGCACGGGGACGGGGTTGCCGGGCTCGGTCTCGCGGGCGGTCTCGATGGTGCCGGCGAGGTCGCGGCTCACGTCGCCGTGGTTGTGCAGCACCTGCAGACCGAGCCAGATCTCGCCGTCGGGACGGCGGATGCCGGCCCCACTGCCGGGGAGCAGGGAGCACACGCGCACCTGCTCGCCGCCGTTGAGCGTGACCGTGGCCGTGGCTGCGGGCACGAACTCGCGCAGCGCGATCCAGTCACCCTCCCCGGGCAGTCCCTCGAACGTGCGGGCCACGAACGGCATGCGGGCAGGCTTCGGGGCCTTGGTGCGGCGCGACTTCTTTCCCATGGCCGCACCCTAACGAGCCGGGCCGAGGTCTGCGGAGGAGAGGGTCGTCAGTGGTCGAGGGCGAGCTCGGCGCCCACGCGCGTTCCGGCCGACATGTCGACCCACCAGCGGTCGGCCACCCGGTTGATGATCGACAGGCCACGACCGCTGAGGGAGTCCTCGTCGAAGTCGATCGGCTCGAGCGAGGCGCCCTCGCCGCCGTCGTGCACGCTGATCTCGAGCAGCTGGCGATCGACGTCGATCGTCCAGCCGATCTCCATGGTGCCGTCGGCGGCGGGCCGGCCGTGGGCCACGGCGTTCGCGACCATCTCGCTCAGCACGATGAGGGCGTCGTCGATGGTGCCGGGGCTGGCGCGATGGACGGTCAGGAAGCCCGCGAGCTTGGTGCGCGCCATGCTCGGCGTGGACGGCTCGAACGGCAGTCGCACGGTCGCGGAGGGGCGTGACAACGCCGGTGTGGCGCCGGCTCCGCTCTCTCCCTCTGCACGCATATAGTCCAAAGTAACCATGTCCCCCCTGGTTTTCCACCCCCTGGCCCCACTCGCCTCCCGAGACGGACGATGCCGGTGGGACGGGCGGGACGCCCCACCAGACGAGGAGTGAGACCTGTGGACGTCCCCACGACGACCGTCGAGGACCTGCCCGACCCCCTGCCCGACGACCTCGTGGTGCTCGACGTGCGCGAGCAGCACGAGTGGGACGCCGGGCACGTCGACGGCGCGACGCACGTGCCGCTCGGCGACCTGCCGACGCGCGTCGGCGAGCTCGACCCGCAGGCCCGCACGCTCGTGGTCTGCCACCTGGGTGGACGCTCGGCCCGCGCGACGGCCTGGCTGTCCCAGCAGGGCCACGACGTCGTCAACCTCGCCGGCGGCATGGACGCGTGGGAGGCCGCAGGGCGGCCGACGACCTGACCCGGCTCCACGTCTCGGCCCACGCCAGGGCCCGGACGCGGCGAGGCCCCCGGACCGTGTGGTCCGGGGGCCTCGCCGTGGCGTTGCCGGGCGTGCGGTGCACGCCCTAGCTCACTTGGCGGCAGCCTTCAGCTTCGAGCCGGCGCTGACCTTCACGCCGAAGCCGGCGGGGATGTCGATGGTCTCGCCGGTCGCGGGGTTGCGGCCCGTGCGCGCGGCACGGGAGACGCGCTCGACCGAGAGGATGCCGGGGATGGCAACCTTCTCGCCCTTGCTGACGGCGTCGATGAGAACGTCGGCGAGCGCGCTGAGCACGTCGTCGGCGGTCGTCTTGGTGGTGTCGGCCTTCTCGGCGAGAGCCGAGACGAGGTCGCTGCGGGAGATAGCCACGGGGACTCCTAGGAGATTCGGATGTTGTGCGCTTGTCAGTCTAGGGAGGAAACACCGACATTCCGCGGCACCCCGGGCCCTACGGCGTGCCTCGTCCCCGTGATATCGGGCCTCGGAGCGACTCCCAGGCCGGTCCGGGGGCGTCCACGAGCGCCGGGAGGGCGTCGAGGTAGCGCTCGCGCGGCCACGTGACGACGCCGAGCGACTCCAGGTGCGGGGTGGACCACTGCACGTCGACGAGGGCGTCGGGCCCCACCAGGTCGACCAGCGCGACGAGGGCCACCTTCGAGGCGTCTCGGGCGCGGTGGAACATCGACTCCCCCGCGAACAGCCGCCCCACCGACAGGCCGTACAGCCCGCCCACGAGCGCGCCGTCGTCGTCGCGCGTCTCGACCGAGTGGGCCCAGCCCAGCTCGTGGAGGCGCACGTACGCGTCGCGGACGCCCTGGTCGATCCACGCCCCGGGCCGGCTCGGGTCGGCGCACGCGTCGACGACCTCGGCGAAGGCGGTGTCGACGGTGACCTCGTAGCGCCGGACCGACTGGCGCAACGACCGCGACACCCGCAGGGCCGACGGCTCCAGGACACCGCGCTCCGTCGGCGACCACCAGTAGAGGCGGTCGTCGTGGGGCATCGGGAAGGCCCCGCACCGGTAGGCCTCCACCACGGTGGACGGGTCGAGGTCGGCGCCCGCGGCCACGCAGTCGCCGTCGGGCCACTCGTCGGGGTGGAACTCCCACATCGACCGCGGGAGGGGTGTCGGGCTCATCGGGCCGGGCCCATCGGTCAGGCCTCCAGAACCCGGAGCAGGTGGTGCCGCGGGGCGTCGCCCCACTCGGTCCACTCCTCGGGCGTCGCGGTCTCGAGGGACTCCCACCAGGTGAGCGCGCGGTTGACGGCCTGGGTGAACGCCGTGGCCGCGTAGAGCTCGGCGACGTCACGCGGGCTCGCCACGTCGGACCACATCTCGGCGTAGGTGGCCATGACCTCGTCCCACGCGATGTCGGTGCGCGAGGTGATCCAGCCGTACGGGACGCTCAGGACCTCGAGGGCGTGCGCCCACTGCAGGTCGCCGAAGTCGAAGACGCGCAGGTCGGCGAAGGCGTTCCAGGGGTGGACGTCGCCGTGCTGGACCGTCACGGGGATCGCCGACGTCGCCAGCCGGGCGACGGCCTCCACCAGCTCGTCGCGTCGCGCGGCCAGCCGCTCCGCGGTCTCGGCGTCCACGAACGACGGGTGGTCCGCCGGCACCGACCGGAGCAGGTCGAGGAGCGCGTCGAACCGGTCGGGCACGGTGACGGGGGCACAGTCCGGGACGCCGGTGGCGAGGACGTCGTCGCGGTGGTCGGCGAGGCGGCGCTGCAGGCGCGCGGTGGCGATCAGCACGCCCCGCCAGTCGGCGAGCGTGGGCTCGCGCGAGTCGCCGAGGGTCTCGCCACGATCGACCGTGAGCATCCAGCCGCGGCCCGGGTCGATCGCGAGTGGCGCCGCGACCTGGTCGGGGGCGATCCCGGCCAGCAGCTCGTGCAGGGCGGGCTCGAAGGCCATCGACGGACAGTTCGCCTTGAACCACAGCCGTCCACGGTCGGTCGGCACGACCAGCTGGGTGGACCACGGCCGCACGCGGGGCTGCTGGATGGGTCCGGCGAGCACGTGCCCCGCCTCCTCGGCGCGCTCGTGCACCCAGGCGTGCGCCTCGTCGAGCCAGCCGCGCGAGGTGACCCGCTGGCTGAACGCCTGGTCCATGGGGTGAGCGTAGGGCCACCCGCCGTCCACGCCCACGTTCGGCGGGCGGCCGAGGCCCGCGTCCCTAGGATGAGGGCATGGCAGGACTACGTGGCAAGGCGGCTGTGGCCGCCACCAACAAGATCGCACCCCAGGTCGCCGGCGGCTTCGTCCGCCAGGTGCTGGACCGGGCGATCGACGGTCTCGGACCGCTCCCGTCGGCGCGCAAGGCCGCGGACGCGCACCTCGTGGACAGCGACGGCGACGTGGAGCAGGCGATCGCGCGCCACGTCCGTCGCCACACGGCGCTCGCGGGTGCCCAGGGCTTCGTGACCAACCTCGGCGGCATCGCTGCCGTGGCGGTCGCCGTCCCGGCCAACGTCGTCGGCGTGACGCTCGTCCAGGCCCACATGGTGGCCGGCATCGCGGCGCTGCGCGGCTACGACCTCGAGGACCCGCGGGTCCGCAACGCGATCCTGGTCTGCATGCTCGGCGAGGACGCCGTCAAGGACCTGCTGCGCTCGGGCAAGCTGCCCTCGGCGCCGATGACGCTCGCGACGTCGCCCATGCACTCTCCCGAGCTCGACCGGATCATCTCCCAGGAGGTCACGGCCGAGCTGGTCACGCGCACCGTCGGACGTCGGGCGGTGACCCTCGTCGCGCGGCGCGTCCCGCTCATCGGCGGCGCCGTGGGCGCCGGCAGCGACGGCTGGGCCACGCGCCAGATCGGGCAGTACGCCGCCCGCGAGCTGCGCGACCGCAACATCCGCTCCGCCTAGCCCCCCGCGCGGTGACTTCTCCACCGAACGAGCCCCACGTGCATCGAGAGGTGGAGATTCCACCCTCAGGCCGCCGAGACGGTGGAATCCGCACCGTCCGATCAGTCCGAGCCGCGCTCCACGGGCTGACGCAGGATGGTGCGAAGCCGTTCCGGCGCGGTGCGCCGCGGGTCACCGAGGTAGATCTCGTGGTGGTGGCCCGTCATCCGTAGTCCGGCGGCCGGGATCTCGTGGTCGTGCATGCGGGCGAGCACGGGTCCCTCGTCGTCGTACGGACCGACGTGGAGCGTCTGCATGCACGGGCCCTCGTGGAGCGTCCGGAGCGTGACCCGCTCCAGCCCGACCGGCCGATCCTTCTTCCGCGTCACAGCGGCGACGGCGTCGGCGAGGGCGGAGTCGTCGACCCAGGTCGGCGCCAGGATCATCGCCGTCCAGCTCCATCGACTCTTGTCCCGCGAGGTCGTGAACGTGGCCATGTCGTCGGACCACCAGAGCGCCTCGAGCGGCATGACCACCTCGTCGTGACCGAGCGCCTTGCCGGCGAACCGCAGCGTGTAGGCGACGGGGTAGAGCGCGCCGAGCGCCTCGGCGTAGGCGGGCGAGGTGTTCGGGTCGCCCCGGCCGTCGACCGCGAGGTAGGTCAGCGACGGGACGTCGACCACGCGGAACTCGCCCTTCCGGGCGCGGTAGCAGTCGAGCTCGGTCTTCCGGTCGAGGCTCACTCCTGCTCCCGCTGGCGGGCCCGGTACTCCGCGGCCGCGTACCGGTTGCCGCACGTGGTGCTGCAGAAGCGCCGTGACCGGTTGCGGGTGAGGTCGAGGACGATGCCGTCGCAGCCGTCGTCCGCGCACACGCCGAACCGCGACAGCTCGCCGGCGCTGACGACGTCGGCGAAGGCCACGGCCGTCTCCACGCCGATGCGGGACGGGAGCGGGCTGTCGTCGTCGGCGACGTGCAGGTGGTGCCCGAGGCGGCCGTGGTTGACCAGCCGCAGCCGCGCAGGGTGCTCGTCGAGCAGGGCGTTGACCCGACGGACGGCGTCGACGACGGAGGCCGTGAACAGCGCACGGAGGTCGGCACGCAGAGCACGGACGGCGTCGAGCTCCGCGCGGTCGCGGTCGTGCCGGCCGGTGTAGCCGTGCCGGGCGTAGTACGCGTCGAGCGCGCTCACCGAGGTCAGCGTGTCGGGATCCGACGCCGTGTTCACGAGCTCGACGGCCGCGACGAGGTTCGCCTCGGTGTCAGGAGCGAAAACCATGTTGACACCTTATGCCACGACGCCCTACCGTCATGAGCCATGACCACTTACGCTCCTGACGGCACTCGACGGTCGTCGACCTCCGGGTCCGGCCACACCTCGAGCGGCCTGGTCTTCGCGCTCGTCTCGGCCGCCGCCTTCGGGCTCTCGGGGTCGCTCGCTCGCGGGCTGCTCGACACCGGCTGGAGCGCGGGCGCCGCGGCGACGATCCGCATGGGCGTGGCCGCGCTCGTCGTGGCCGTGCCCGCCGCCCTCGCGATGCGCGGACGGTGGCACCGCGCCCGGGCCGCCGGGCCCGCCGTGGTGGTCTACGGGATCCTCGCCGTCGCCGGAGCCCAGCTGTGCTTCTTCTACGCCGTGCAGACGCTCCAGGTGGGCGTGGCGCTGCTCGTCGAGTACATGGCACCGGTCGCCGTCGTGCTCTTCCTGTGGGTGGCGCGGGGCGAGCGCCCGGGTCGGCTCACGGTGGCCGGCGCCGTGGTGGCCATGGGCGGCCTGGCCCTCGTGCTCGGCGTGGTCTCCGGAGTCTCGCTCGACGGCATCGGCGTGCTCTGGGCGCTCGGCGCGACGGTCGGCGCCGCCACCTACTTCCTGGTCTCGGCCGACGACCGCGTGGCGGTGCCGCCGCTCGCGCTCGCCGGCGGTGGGCTGATGGTGGGCACCGCGGTGCTCGGCCTCGGGGGCCTCGTCGGCGTGCTGCCCATGACGGCCTCCACCCGCGACGTGGCCCTGGGTGGCGCGACCGTCGACTGGTGGGTGCCGGTGCTGCTGCTCGGCGTGGTGACCGCCGCCCTCGCCTACGTCACCGGCATCGCGGCCGGTCGGCGGCTCGGCTCGCGGGTCGCGTCGTTCGTGGCGCTGTCGGAGGTGCTGCTGGCCGTCGTCTTCGCCTGGCTGCTGCTCGGCGAGCTGCCCGGTCCGGCCCAGCTGGTCGGTGGCGCACTGGTGCTCGCCGGCGTGGTGCTCGTGAAGCTGGGCGAGCGCAGCGTCGCGACGTCGGTCGGTCCGACCGTCGAGCCGGTCCCGCCCGGCGCCTGACCCTCCACGTCGACCGACTCAGGTGCGCACGTGCATCCGTTCGCCCTGGGGGCCGAAGATGGCCAGCACCTCGGCGGGGTGGGGCCCGGGGCAGGAGACCCAGTGCGGGGTCCGGGTGTCGAACTCCACCACCTCTCCCGGCCCGATCGTCAGGTCACGGGTGCCGAGCACGAGGCGCACCCGCCCGGACAGGACGTACATCCACTCGTAGCCCTCGTGCGTCTGGAGGGTCGGCTCCGCGCCGGGCTCGGGCGGCATGACGATCTTGTAGGACTGGAGCCCGCCGGGGCGTCGCGTGAGCGGCACGAAGGTGCGCCCGTGCCGCACGACCGGGCGGGCACGGACCCGCGGGTCGCCGGTCTCGGGTGCGTCGACCAGCTCGTCGAGGGCCACGCCGTGGGCGGCGGCCAGCGGCAGGAGAAGCTCCAGCGTCGGCCTGCGCTGCCCGGACTCCAGCCTCGAGAGGGTGCTCACGGAGATCCCGGTCTGATCGGCCAGGTCGGTGAGCGTGGCCTCCTGCTCGAGGCGGAGCTGGCGCAGGCGCGGGCCGACGCCGGCCAGCACGTCGCCGAGGTCGGAGGCTCCCATCGGAGCAGTTTGCCATTACGGCAACACTGCTTGTCAAGTCAGCACGCGCGGGGCAGGCTCGTCCCATGAGCCTGAACTCCACTCCTGACACCACCGCCGTCGACGTGGTCGTGGTGGGCGGAGGTGCCGCCGGTCTGAGCACCGCGCTGGTCCTCACCCGCTCGCGACGCTCCGTCGTGGTGGTCGACGCCGGCGAGCAGCGCAACGCCCCGGCCGACCACATGCACAACTACCTCGGCCGCGAGGGCACCCCGCCGCTCGAGCTCGCCCGGATCGGTCGCGAGGAGGTCGAGTCCTACGGTGCGACCGTCGTGCGCGGTCGCGTCACCGGCGCGGAGGCGCTCCCCGGAGCGGTTCCCTCGTTCGCCATCGCCGTCGACGACGGGAGCCGGTTCGTGGCGCGCCGCGTGGTGCTGGCCACCGGGGTCGTGGACGAGCTGCCCGACGTCCCCGGCCTGGCCGAGCGGTGGGGGCGTGACGTGCTGCACTGCCCCTACTGCCACGGCTGGGAGGTGCGCGACCAGCGCGTCGGCGTGCTGCTGACCAGCCCCCTGGGCCTGCACCAGGCCGGCCTGTTCGGCCAGCTCACCGACCAGCTGACCGTCCTGGCGAACGGCGTCGCACTGGACCACGGGCAGCGTGAGCCGCTGCGGGCCAAGGGCCACCGCGTGGTCGACGACGTCGTGGTCGAGGTGCTGGTGACCGATGACCGACTCTCGGGCGTCCGCCTCGCCGACGGCACCGTGGTCGAGCTCGACGCGATCGCCGTCGCGTCGTTCCCACGCGCCCGCACCGACGTCGCCGACCTGCTCGGCGTGCCGACGGCGCAGGTCGAGATGAACGGGACCCCGATGGCCGTGGGTCTCGAGGTCGACGCGACCGGGGCGACCCCCGTGCCCGGCGTTCTTGCGGTCGGCAACGCCGCCGCACCGATGGCGACCGTCATCGGCGCGGCCGCGGCCGGCATGCAGACCGGCGCCCTCCTCAACGCCCAGCTCGTCGCCGAGGACACCGACACCGCCGTGGAGGCCGCGCGCGCCGCGATGCGCGAGCCCGAGGCGTGGGAGGAGCGGTACGGCGAGGCGGCTCCGGTCTGGAGCGGTCGCGTGAACCCGCAGGTCCCGGTGAAGGCGTCGGAGCTCACGCCGGGCCGCGCGATCGACGTCGGCTGCGGCGAGGGTGCCGACGTCATCTGGCTGGCCCAGCACGGGTGGGACGTGACGGGCATGGACTTCTCGCCCACCGGTCTTGACCGGGCGCGGCAGCACGCCGAGGAGGCGGGGGTGGCCGAGCGGACGTCGTTCCGGGTGGGCGACATCCGCACCTGGGAGCCGGGCGACGAGCGCTGGGACCTCGTGACCGCGCACTACGTGCACCTGCCGCCCGAGCCGATGCTCGACGTCGTGCGCCGGCTCTCGGCGGCGGTGGCGCCGGGCGGCACGCTGCTCGTCGTGGGGCACCACCCGGGCGACGTGCCGGCGGGCATCCGCGACCGCGACGACCTCTTCGTGCCCGAGGCGCTGCTGCCGGCCCTCGGCGACGGGTGGGACGCACGCACCGAGGTCGTCGAGCGCACCCACACCGGCATGGGCGCCCACACCGTCCGCGACAGCATCCTCGTCGCGACGCGGGCGACCTAGAGGCGCCGCAGGGCGGCCTCGGCGGCGTTGAAGCCGCCCATGCCGTGCACGCCACCGCCGGGCGGGGTGGCGGCGGAGCACAGGTACACGCCGTCGACGCCGAGCGAGTACGGGTCGAGCGTGGGGCGGGGGCGCAGGGGGATCTGGCGCCACGTGTTGGCGCCGGTGCCGATGTCGCCACCCACGTAGTTGGCGTTGCCGGCCTCGAGCTGCGCCGTGCCCTTGGAGACCACCTGCACGACCCGGTCACGGAAGCCGGGGGCGAAACGCTCGACCTGGCCCAGGATCAGGTCCGTCGCGTCACCCGGCCACGCGTGCGGGACGTGCGCGTACGCCCAGATCGGGTTGATCCCGTCGCGCGAGCGACTGGGGTCGGCGAGGTGCTGCTGGCCGAGCAGCACGAAGGGACGGTCCGGCATGACTCCCCGCGCGGTGCGTCCCTCGGCGTCGACGATCTCGGCTGCGGACCCGCCGACGTGGACGGTGCCGGCGCGGCGGACCTCGTCGTTGGTCCACGGGATCTCGCCGTCGATCGCCACGTCGATCTTGAACGCCGCCGGACCGTAGCGGTAGCCCCGCAGCTGCCGGGCCACGAGGGGCGGGATCGCGTCGCCGACGATGCCCAGGGCGCCGCGCGGCGAGGTGTCGAGCAGGATCACGTCGGGTCGGGTGCCGATCTCCTCGGCCAGCTGGCCCATGCTCGTGACCTCGACGCCGGTGCGCACGGTGCCACCGAGCTCCTCCAGACGGGCGACCAGCGCTGCTGCGATCGATCCCGAGCCACCCTCGGCGACCGGCCAGCCGTAGCGGTGGCCCGCGGCGCCGAGCATGAGACCCACCGAGGCGCTGAGCGGCGTGTCGAGCCGACCGAACACGTGCGCGGCCACGCCCATGAACAGGGAGCGGGCGGGCTCGTCGTCGAAGCGACGGACCAGCACGTTCGCCGGCAGGGCCGCCTGGAGCCCGAAGCGGGCGAGGGTGAGCGGGTGCGACGGCACGTGCACGACGGGACGCAGCACGTCGGCGAGCAGGTCGTCGAAGTCTCGCGTGATCGGGCCGAACAGCTTCTTCCACGAGCGCGCGTCGGCGCCGAGCGAGGCTGCCGTGCGCTCCATGTCGCGGCTGACCACCCCGGCGCGACCGTCGTCGAGCGGGTGCGCGAGGTCGACCTCGGGCCAGAGCCAGCGCAGGCCGTTCCGCTCGAGCTCCAGGGACGCGAGGTAGGGCGAGGCGACGCCCATCGGGTGGAACGCCGAGCACTCGTCGTGCAGCACCCCGGGCACGGTCAGCTCGCTGGTGCGCGTCCCACCGCCGACCCGGTCGGCGGCCTCGAGGACGGTCACGTCGAGACCCTCCTGCGCCAGGCGCACGGCGCCCGCGAGCCCGTTGGGTCCACTGCCCACCACCACCGCCGACGTCATGGCTCCATCCTGTCACCGCCCCAGACGCCCGCAGCCCGGCCGAACGGCTGCACGGCTCAGGACAGGGCGCGGACCACGGCGCTGGCCGGCGGCTTGCCCAGCTGCTCGGCCATCCAGGAGCTGGTGGCCACGAGCGCGTCGAGGTCGACGCCGTGCTCGATGCCGAGACCGGTCAGGAACCACACCAGGTCCTCGGTGGCCAGGTTGCCGGTCGCGCTCTGCGCGTACGGGCACCCGCCGAGGCCACCGGCCGAGGCGTCGAAGGTCGTGACGCCGGCCTGCAGCCCGGCGTGGACGTTGGCGAGGGCCTGGCCGTAGGTGTCGTGGAAGTGCAGGGCCAGCCGCTCGGGCCCCACCCCGGCCGCCCCGAACCGACGCACGAGGTCGCCCACCTGACCGGCGGTCGCGACGCCGATCGTGTCGCCGAGCGACAGCTGCACCGCACCCAGCTCGAGCAGGTCGCTGCCCACGCGGACGACCACGTCGGGGTCGACCGGACCCTCCCAGGGGTCGCCGAAGCACATCGACACGTAGGCACGGACGTCGGCGCCGGCCTCGCGGGCACGTCGCACGACGGGCTCGAACATCGCCATCTGGGCGTCGAGGGCGCTGTTGAGGTTCTTGGCCGCGAAGGTCTCGGTGGCACTGGCGAACACGGCCACGTGGCTGCACCCGGCCTCCAGCGCTCGGTCGAGGCCGCGCTCGTTGGGCACGAGCACCGGGTGCTCGAACCGCGGTCCTTCTCGCAGGGCCTCGACCAGGTCGGCCGCGTCGGCCAGCTGCGGCACCCACCGTGGGTGGACGAAGCTGGTGGCCTCCACGACGGGCAGCCCGGCACCGACGAGGCGCCGCACGAAGGCGGCCTTCACCTCCAGCGGGACGACCGCCTTCTCGTTCTGCAGGCCGTCGCGCGGACCGACCTCGTAGATCGTCACGCGCTCGGGGAGACCCCGCTCCGGCACGACCATCGGCAGGGGTGCCGGGCCCTGGGCGGCAGGGGATTCCGGGAGCGTCATGCGTCGTCCGCCCTGGGCTCCACGTGCACCACGACGTGGCCCATCGCCACCTGGTCGCCGACGGCGGCGCCCACGTGGGTGACGGTGCCGTCGTGGGGGGCGACGAGTGCGAGCTCCATCTTCATGGCCTCCACGGCGCCGAGCCGCTGACCCGCCGTCACCGCGTCGCCGACCGCGACGTCGAGCGCCACGACCGCACCAGGCATGGGCGAGACGACGTCGGCGGTGCCGGCGGCCGCCACCGACGAGCGTCGCATGGCGTCGGCGGCCTCGAGCACCCACGTCTGCCCCTGCCAGGTGGCCCAGACGCGGCGCCCCCGCGCGGTCGCGTCGGCATGCGCGAGACCGGGATCTTCGACGACGTCGTGCGTCGTGCCGTCGGGCTCGGCGACGTGCACCGTCAGCGGCACGGGGGGACCGGCCGAGCGCCAGCCGTCGCCGCGACCGAACGGCGACTCGTCGTCGGCCTCGCCGAGCAGCAGCGCCGCGGATCGCAGCGCCTCGGGCGCGACCGACGGCCGCTCCAGCAGCGGGCCCTCGTAGGCGTCGAGCCAGCCGGTGTGCACCTCGCCGGCGCGGAACTCCGGCGAGTCGACGAGCCGCCGCACCCAGCCGAGGTTCGTCTCGATGCCCTCCACCGCAGAGGCGTCGACGACGTCGAGCAGCGCGTCGACCGCGGCGTCGCGGTCGGGCCCGTGGGCGACGAGCTTGGCCAGCATCGGGTCGTACGCCGACGAGACGACCGCCTCCCCCTCGATCGAGGCGTGGACCTCGGCCCGGCGGGGGTGCCGGGCCGTGGGCGGCAGATCGACAGAGCCCCAGCGCGCGTCGAGCACGTGCCCGGCCTGCGGGAGGAACCCGGTGTACGGGTCCTCGGCGTACACGCGCACCTCCACGGCGTGGCCGGTGCACGTGACCTCGTCCTGCGCGAGGGGCAGCGGCAGGCCCGCCGCGACGTCGAGCTGCCACTGCACGAGGTCGAGGCCCGTCACCTGCTCGGTCACGGGGTGCTCCACCTGGAGGCGCGTGTTCATCTCGAGGAAGTAGGCGGTCTGCCCCTCGGGGGAGTCCGCGACGAGGAACTCGACGGTGCCCGCGCCGACGTAGCCGACCTCCTGGCACAGCGCCACGGACGAGTCGTGCAGCAACGTGCGCAGCGCCGGATCGAGACCCGGGGCCGGCGCCTCCTCGACGACCTTCTGGTGGCGACGCTGCGCGGAGCAGTCGCGCTCGAAGAGGTGCACGACGGTGCCGTGGTCGTCGCCGAAGACCTGCACCTCCACGTGGCGGCCGCCCTCGACGTAGGCCTCGACGAGCAGGGTGTCGTCGCCGAACGACGACGCCGCCTCTCGACGAGCGGTGGCCACGGCGTCGGCGAGGTCCTCGGGGCGGCGCACCACGTGCATGCCCTTGCCGCCACCGCCCGCCGCGGCCTTCACGAGCACCGGGTAGGCGTCGGCGGGGACGTCGTCGGTCTCGTACCGCGGGGTCACCGGAACGCCGGCCCGCTCGGCGACCTCGCGGGCCCGGTCCTTGCGACCCATCAGCTCGATGACGTCGGGCGACGGACCCACGAACACGAGCCCGGCGGCCTCCACGGCACGCGCGAAGGCGGCGTTCTCGGACAGGAAGCCGTAGCCCGGGTGCACGGCGTCGGCACCGGAGGACACGGCAGCGGCCACGACCTCCTCGACGTCGAGGTAGGAGCCGATGCGCACGGCCTCGTCGGCCTCCTCCACGTGGAGCGCGTGCGCGTCGAGGTCGGTGAAGACGGCGACGCTGCGCAGGCCGGCGGTCCGGCACGCACGGACCACGCGGCGGGCGATCTCGCCGCGGTTGGCGATCAGGACGGTCTGGAGGGTGGTCATGCGGGGATCACATCCGGAAGACGCCGAAGCCGGGGGCTCCACCGTCCAGGTCGGGTCGGTCGGCGAACGACGGCACGGGCGCGTTCGCGCAGGTCTGGAGGGCGAGCCCGAGCACCCGGCGGGTCTCGCGCGGATCGAGGATGCCGTCGTCCCACAGGCGCGCGGTGGCGTAGTAGGGGTTGCCCTGCACCTCGTACTGGTCGCGGATCGGCGCCTTGAACGCCTCCTCGTCCTCCGCGGACCACGCGCCGCCTTTCCCCTCGATGCCGTCACGGCGCACCGTGGCAAGCACCGACGCGGCCTGCTCGCCGCCCATCACCGAGATCCGCGCGTTGGGCCAGGTCCAGAGGAAGCGGGGGTCGTAGGCGCGGCCGCACATGCCGTAGTTGCCCGCACCGAACGAGCCACCGATGATCACGGTCAGCTTCGGCACGACGCTGGACGCGACGGCGGTGACGAGCTTCGCGCCGTCCTTGGCGATGCCGCCGTTCTCGTACTCGCGGCCGACCATGAAGCCCGTGATGTTCTGCAGGAACAGCAGCGGGATGCCGCGCTGGTTGGCCAGCTCCACGAAGTGGGCACCCTTGAGGGCCGACTCGCTGAACAGGATGCCGTTGTTCGCGACGATGGCGACGGGGTAGCCCTCCACGTGCGCGAACCCGCACACGAGCGTGTCGCCGTAGAGGGGCTTGAACTCGTGCAGGCGCGAGTCGTCGACGACGCGGCGGATCACCTCGCGCACGTCGTAGGGCGTGCGTCCGTCGACGGGCACGACGTCGAGCAGCGTCTCGGGGTCCTCGCGCGGCGGCAGCGCCGGCTGCGGCTCCAGGTGGGTGCGGGCCGGACCCAGGGTGCCGACGATGGAGCGGACGATGTCGAGGGCGTGCGCGTCGTCGTCGGCCAGGTGGTCCACGACGCCGGACGTGCGGGCGTGCACGTCGCCGCCACCGAGGTCCTCGGCCGTCACGACCTCGCCCGTCGCGGCCTTCACGAGCGGGGGCCCGCCGAGGAAGATCGTGCCCTGCTCCTTGACGATGACCGACTCGTCGCTCATCGCCGGCACGTACGCACCGCCGGCCGTGCACGAGCCCATGACGGCCGCCACCTGCGCGATGCCGCGCGCCGACAGCTGCGCCTGGTTGAAGAAGATGCGGCCGAAGTGGTCGCGGTCGGGGAACACCTCGTCCTGCATCGGCAGGAAGGCGCCCCCGGAGTCGACGAGGTAGACGCAGGGCAGCCGGTTCTGCAGCGCCACGGTCTGGGCGCGCAGGTGCTTCTTGACCGTGAGCGGGTAGTAGGTGCCGCCCTTCACGGTGGCGTCGTTGGCCACCACCATCACGTCACGGCCGGCCACGCGGCCGATGCCGGTGATGATCGACGCGCTCGGCACGGCGTACTCGTCCGCAGCCGCAGGCCCGTCGCCCCCGTACATCCCGTAGGCCGCCAGGGGCGCGATCTCGAGGAACGGCGAGCCAGGATCGAGCAGACGGTCGACCCGGTCGCGCGGAAGGAGCTTGCCGCGGGCGACGTGCCGCTCGCGCGAGGCGTCGCTGCCGCCCCGGCGGACGCGGGCGGTGCGCTCGTGCAGCTCGTCGACGAGGTCGCGCAGCGTGGAGGGGGAGCCGGTGCTCATGCGCCTGAGGTTAACACCCATTAACCAGATGCGGTACGGTCGTGCCATGTCCGACCGCCGTCGCGAGATCGCCCGCAGCGCGGTCGAGCTGTTCGCCGCCCGCGGCTTCCACGGCGTCAGCGTCGGCGACGTCGGCGCGGCGTCGGGGATCTCGGGCCCGGCCATCTACAAGCACTTCCGCAGCAAGGAATCAGTGCTCGCCCAGGCGCTGGTCGACATCAGCACGGAGCTGCTGGAGACCGGTCGGGCACGTGTGTCCGCCGCACCCGACGGACCGGGTCGGCTCGACGCTCTCATCGACTGGCACATCGACTTCGCCGTCACCCACCCCGCCTACATCGTGGTGCAGGAGCGCGAGTGGTCTTCCCTCGACGCCGACGCCCGTGCCGAGGTGCGAGCCCTGCAGCTGGCCTACGTCGACGTGTGGGTCGACGTCGTGCGCACGCTCCGCGACGACCTCACCCGTACCGCCGCCCGCGCCGCCGTGCAGGCGACGTTCGGCCTGCTCAACTCCACCCCGCACAGCGCGCGCATCGCCGAGGCCGACCTGCGGGTCCTGCTCGCACGGATGGCGCGGGCCGCGCTGCTCGGCTGACGCCCGGTCGCGCCGCTGGACCGTCAGGAGGGGGCGATCAGGAAGGGGCCGCCACCACGGCGGGTCGCCGGCTCGACGTCACCGCGACCGTCACGCCCACCAGCATGACCAGGGCACCCACCGCCTCGAGCACGTTCGGCACCTCCCCCAGCACGAGCCAGGCGCTGAGCATCCCGACCGGGGGCACGAGCAGGATGTACGGCACCACCGACGACGCGGGGTGCTTCGCCATGAGGCCGTTGAAGATCGTGTAGCCCACGAGCGACGCGCCGACCACGGTGTACAGGGTGCTCAGCAGCGCCGCCCAGCCGAAACCGGCCATCGCCTCGACCATGACGTCGGGGCCGTCGACGACCCACGAGACCGCCAGGCACGGCAGGGGGACCACGAGCGCCGACCACACCACGAGCGAGAGTCCGGACTCGACCTTGGCCGCACGGGCGACGACGTTCCCGATCGCCCATGACAGCGCGGCGCCCACCGTCACGACGAGGGGCACGATCGACGCACCGGCGCCGAAGCCGACCGCCACGACGACCAGCCCCGCCGTGCCGACCAGGGCCCCGGCCGCCTGGCGCCGGCTCGGCCGCTCGTCGAGGGCGACCGCCGCGATGACGATGGTCAGCACCACCTGGGCCTGCAGCACCAGCGAGGCGAGACCGGCCGGCATGCCGGTGGCGAGCGCGAGGTACAGCAGGCCGAACTGGCCGAGGCTCATGAACGCGCCCACGGCGACCACGGCCTGCCACGACGCCTTCGGCCGCGGGACCAGGAACACCAGAGGCAGGGCCACCAGCACGAAGCGGATCGCCAGGAACAGGAACGGGGGGACGTCCTCACCGTCACCGCCCTCGAGGCCGAGGTGGATGGCCACGAAGTTGCCGCCCCACAGGACGGCGACGAGCACGGCGAGGAGGCTGTCACGACGGGTCACCGAGCCAGTCTGGTGGTCAAGACCGTGTACGTCCAGCGATGCTTTCTTCACGATTCCATGTACGGTTCCTGCATGATCGACCTGAGCGCCCTCCGCTCCCTGCTCGCCGTGCACCAGCACGGCAGCGTCGTGGCCGCGGCCCACGCCCTGGGCTACACGCCGTCGGCGGTCTCCCAGCAGGTCAAGCGACTGGAGCGGCAGCAGGGCCGTCCCCTGCTGGAGCGGGTGGGACGCGGCGTCGTCCTCACCGACGTCGGCCGACTGCTCGCCGAGCGTGGGTCGGCGGTGCTCGACGAGCTGGAGTCGCTGTCGAACCTCGGGCGCGACGGCAGCCGCCCCCAGGGGCCGTTCCACCTGGCCACGTTCGCGACGGCGAACCGCGGACTCGTGGCACCCCTGCTCGCCCGCCTGGCCGTCGAGGCACCGGAGCTGCGGGTCACGGTGGTCGAGGCGGACCCGCGCGACGTCGTGCTCCAGGTGGCACGGGGCACCGCCGACGCCGGGCTCGTGCACGACTGGGAGTCCGTCCACCTCGAGATCCCCCCGGGCGTCGACGCGGCGCCCCTGCTCACCGACCGGGCCGACCTCGTGGTCCACCGCGACCACCCGCTCGCCACCCGGACGTCGGTGACCCCGCGCGACCTGGTGCAGGAGCAGTGGGTGTGCACGCCTGCCGGCAGCATCTGCCACGACTGGCTCGTGGCCATGTTCGCCGGTCACGCGCTGCGGCCCGAGCTGCGCTACATCGACCACGAGTACGCCTCGCACCTCGCGCTCGCCGCTGCGGGCGTGGCCGTCGCGCTCGTCCCACGGATGGGTCGCGGGCCCCTGCCCCCGGAGGTCGTCACGGTGCCCGTCGTGGACCCGGTGCCCGAGCGACGCGTCCAGCTCGTCTGGCGGCGCGCCACCACCGACCACCCCGCACGACGACTGCTCCACGACCTCCTCGTCGACGTCGAGGTCTGAACCGGCGATCCGCGGCGGCGCTAGAGCTTCGGCTCGAACGTCTCCGGCGAGGCCGTGCTCCAGTCCCTCACCCAGCCCTCCGGCGGCGTGGCGAGCAGGGCGCCGGGCTCGAGCCACTCGAAGAGCTCGGCGTAGGTCTGGGTCACCTGCGGGTCGACGCGCCGGAACAGCTTGCGCGGGGTGAGGTCGTCGAAGGAGTCCAGCCCCATCGACGCGACGATCTGCTGTGCGCTGTTGACCGTGTTGGCCTGGAAGTCGCGCACCCGGTGCACCTTGTCGTCGACCACGAGGGCCCGGGCGCGCCACGGGTCCTGCGTCGCGACGCCCACCGGGCAGGTGTTGGTGTGGCAGGTCTGGGCCTGGATGCACCCGACCGCGAACATCATGGCGCGGGCCGCCAGCGTGAAGTCGGCGCCCTGGCAGATCCGCTTCACGATGTCGATCCCGGTCGCGACCTTGCCGCTCGCGCCGATCTTGACCCGGTCGCGCAGCCCGGTCCCGACCAGGGCGTTGTGCACGAACATGAGGCCCTCGGTGAGCGGCATGCCCACGTGGTCCTCGAACTCGACCGGCCCGGCCCCCGTCCCGCCCTCGGAGCCGTCGACGATGATGAAGTCCGGAGTGCTGTCGCGCTCGACCATGGCCTTGCAGACCGCCAGGAACTCCCGCCGCGAGCCGATGCACAGCTTGAACCCCACCGGCTTGCCGCCGCTGAGCCGACGCAGCTCAGAGACGTAGTCGACCAGCCCGAGGGGCGTGTCGAACGCACGGTGCGTGGGCGGGGAGACCACCGTGGTGCCGATCGCGACGCCTCGCGCCTCGGCGATCTCGTCGTTCACCTTCGCGCCGGGCAGCAGACCGCCCAGGCCCGGCTTGGCGCCCTGCGACACCTTGATCGAGATCGCCTTCACCTGTGGGTCGACCGCCCGTTCGGCGAACCTCGCGGCATCGAAGCCACCGTCCTCGGTCCGGCACCCGAAGTAGCCCGACCCGATCTCCCAGATGAGGTCGCCGCCGCGCCTGCGGTGGTACCGGGAGATGGAACCCTCGCCGGTGTCGTGGGCGAAGCCTCCCAGCGCCGCACCGCCGTTGAGCGCCTCGATCGCGTTGCCCGACAGCGACCCGAAGCTCATGGCCGACACGTTCAGCAGGGCGATGTCGTAGGGCTGCGTGCACTCCGGCCCACCGAGCCGCACGGTCGGGCGGACGTCGGGCTTGGTGCGGGCCCGCATCGAGTGGGCCACGAACTCGTAGCCCACGGCGTTCACGTCGCGCTCGGTGCCGAACGGCTCCTCGCCGTGGTTGCCCTTGGCCCGGTCGTAGACGAGGTCCCGGGTCTCGCGGTCGAAGGGCGTGCCACCGGTGTTGGACTCGATGAAGTACTGCTGGATCTCGGGCCGCAGCCGCTCCATCGCGAAGCGGGCGTGCCCGAGCACCGGGTAGTTGCGCAGGATGCTGTGCCGACGCTGCAGCAGGTCGTGCAGCCCCGTCGCCGCCAGCACGGCGAGCGGGGCCGCAGCCCACCACCACAGCGCGGACGTCCCGAGTGCGAGCACCCACCCGACCACAGCCGCCACCACCAGCGCGAGGACCGCGAGCCACCGGATCATGCCGTCATGCTGGCACGGATCAGTGCTGGACGCCCTCGACCGCCGGCGCGTGCTTGAGCGTGCGCCACGAGACCAGCGCCGCGAGCAGGGCGATGCCGATCGCGAGCCCCGACGTGCGCTGGACCCCGAGGTCGAAGGCAGCCCGTGCCGATTCGGCGAGCGCCGCCCCCATCTCGTTGGGGTAGCGCTCGGCCATGGTGAGCGTGCTGCCGAGCGTCTCGAAGGCGTGGTCGCGCTCGCCGTGCTGCAGCATGGCCGGCACGGTCAGCTCGGCGCGGTAGGTGGCCGTGAGGATGCTGCCCAGCACGGCGGTGCCCAGCACGGCGCCGATCTCGTAGGCGGTCTCGGAGATCGCCGACGCCGACCCCGCCTTGTGCGGGGGCACCGCCGCGAGCACGAGGTCGTTGGTGAGCGTCTCGGCCAGGCCGATGCCCACCCCCATCACCACGAAGGCGACGAGCACGGTCGCGACGGTCGGGTGGCCGGTGAAGGCCGCCACGGCGTAGCCGGCCGAGGACGCCACGAAGCTGAGGCTCACGAGGACCCGCACGGGGAAGCGGCGCACGAGACGCACGGCCAGGAAGCCGGCGGCCATCGTCACGACGAGACCCGGGAGGAGCACCATGGCCGAGTCCATGGGCGACATGCCCAGCACCAGCTGCAGCAGCTGCGCGGCGAAGAACAGGAACCCGGTCAGACCCATCAGGCTGAGCAGGTTGGCCGCGAGCGCACCGCTGAAGACCCGGTTGCGGAAGAGCGACAGGTCGAGCATGGGCGAGGCGCTGCGCTGCTGGCGACGCACGAACAGCGCGCCGGCAGCGATGCCCAGGGCGAACGAGCCGAGCGTCACGTCGTCGATGCCGGCCTTGGCGAGGTGCTTGATCCCGTAGACGACGGGCAGCATCGCCACGACCGCCAGCACGATCGAGGTCGGGTCGAGCGGGCCGGGGCTCGGGTCCTTGGACTCGGGCACGAGCCACAGGGCCAGCGGGACGAGCAGCACGATGAGCGGCACGTTGATGAGGAAGACCGAGCCCCACCAGAAGTGCTCGAGCAGGTACCCGCCGAGCACCGGGCCCAGGGCGGCGCCACCGGAGAACATGGCGGCCCAGGCTGCGATGGCCAGACGCCGGTCCTGGGCGTGGTGGAAGACGTTGCGGATCAGCGACAGCGTCGAGGGCATGAGCGTGGCGCCGAAGAAGCCCAGCAGCGCACGGGCGACGAGCAGCGTCTCGGCGCTGCTCGCGTACGCCGCGACCAGCGAGGCCGCGCCGAAGCCCACCGCGCCGATGACCAGCAGACGGCGCCGGCCCACGCGGTCGCCGATGCTGCCCATCGCGATGAGCAGACCGGCGAGCATCAGTGCGTAGACGTCGACGATCCACAGCAGCTGGTTGCCGGTCGGGCGCAGCTCGGTGCTGATGGAGGGCAGCGCGAAGCTGAGGACGGTGTTGTCGACCGAGACGAGCAGCACCGGGATCATCAGGACGGCGAGGGCACACCACTCGCGCAGGCCCGCACGGACGGGGGGCACCTCGGGCAGTGGTGCAGATGACGGGGCAGTCGAGCTCGAGCGGGGATCGATGGTGGTCATGGCGGGCCTCCTTCCGGCGGACGGCGAACGGCCCGGACGGTCGTCCGGGCCGAGCACCACTATACCGTCCAGCCGGTACAGTCACCACCCTCTCCGGTGCTGCGCGGCGGTGATCCTCGTCGCACCGCCGCAGGTAGGCTCGCGCCATGCCGTCGGCCGAACGCTCCACCCGTGACCGCGTGCTCGACGCCTTCGAGACGCTCCTGGTCACGCAGGGCAGCCGCGCAGCCACGCTCGACGCCGTCGCCGCGCTCGCCGAGGTGTCGAAGGGCGGCCTGCTCTACCACTTCCACAGCAAGGACGAGCTGGTCGACGGCATGCTGACCCGCCTGCGCGAGCAGGGAGCCCGCGACGCCGACGCCATGAGCCGTGCTCCGAAGGGTCCGGTCGACTACTACCTCGAGACCTCGGTCGACTCCGGCAGCGACTTCGACCGCGCCCTCATCGCAGCCGGACGCATCGCCCAGGAGAACGACGCACGCGCCTCCGACGCGCTGGCCGACCTGCGCGAGGGCTGGTTCGTCGTCCTGCGCGAGCACCTCGGCGACGAGTCGCTGGCCCGCACCATCCAGCTGATCGGCGACGGGCTGTACTTCGACGACACGACGGGTCTGGCCGAGAAGAACGCCCTCGGGCACGTGCGCGACGTGCTGCGCCGCCTCGACGCCCTCTGACCGTCACGCGCCCGGCGGACGCACGTCGCCCGGCGTTCACCCGCAGCGGTTGCCCTGGAGTCATGAAGCTCCTCGCCATCGGCATCGCCGCAGCCGGCATCATCGCCACGCCGAGCGTGGCCGTCGCCGCACCCTCCGCTCCGGTCGTCGACAAGCCGACCACCACGCAGGGACCGAAGAAGCCCACCCGCAGCATCACGGTGTTCGCGCACCGCGGTGCCTCCGGCTACCGGCCCGAGCACACCCTCGCCGCCTACGAGCTGGCCATCCGTCAGGGCGCCGACGTCATCGAGCCCGACCTCGTCAGCACGAAGGACGGCGTGCTCGTCGCCCGCCACGAGAACGAGATCAGCGGCACCACCGACGTCGCCTCCCACCCGGAGTTCGCGGACCGGCGCACCACGAAGGTCATCGACGGCGTGGACGTGACCGGCTGGTTCACCGAGGACTTCACCCTGGCCGAGCTGAAGACGCTGCGCGCCATCGAGCGCCTGCCCCAGGTCCGTCCCGGCAACACCGTCTACGACGGTCGCTACGAGGTCCCCACGTTCGACGAGGTGATCGAGCTGGCCCGGCGCGAGAGCCGCGGACGCCGCACCATCTCGGTGGCGCCGGAGACCAAGCACCCCACGTACTTCCGGTCCATCGGCCTCGACCTGTCCAAGCCCCTCGTGCGGTCGTTGCGCCAGGCCGGGTGGGACCGCCGCAACGCGCCGGTCGTCATCCAGTCGTTCGAGACGTCGAACCTCCGCGAGCTGGCTCGCTGGACGAGGGTCCCCCTGGTGCAGCTCACGTCGGGGTCCGGCGCTCCGTACGACCTGGTCGCGCAGGGCAGGAGCACCACCTACGCGGACCTCCTGACGCCCGAGGGCCTGCGCGACGTGGCCCGCTACGCCCGGTGGATCGGCCCGGAGAAGAGCCAGGTCATCCCCCGCGACGCCTCCGGCGCCCACACCGAGCCGACGTCGCTCGTGGACGACGCGCACCGCGCCGGCCTCAAGGTGGCCGTCTACACGATCCGCGACGAGAACCGGTTCCTGCCGACGGACCTGCGCACCGGGTCCGACCCCAACGCCCGCGGAGACGTGGCCACCGAGCTGCGCCGCTACTTCGAGGCCGACGTGGACGGGGTCTTCGCCGACTACCCCGACACCGCGGTCGCGGCTCGCGCCGCCTGGGTCAAGCGCCGCTGACACCTCATCGAGACGCACGACGGGCCGGCCCTTCCGAGGAAGGACCGGCCCGTCGTCGTTCGCGTCGGGTGGTGCCGCTCAGCGGCGGCGCAGCTCCAGGAAGATGCTGGGGCCGAAGTCGTTGGCGGCGAGCCGCTCCTGCAGCGCCTTCTCGACCGACACGAGCAGCCGCGTGGGGAGAGCCTTCTTGAGCTTCTCGCTGCGCAGGTTCGAGACCGACAGCTTGCGCTCGAGACCGAGGCCGACGTCGGACAGCTGGGCGACCACGGTGTCGACGTTGTGGTTGACGAAGGCGATCGCGTCGGGCTCCTCGGCCGTGGCGGTGCGGATGCTCACCGGCTCCTTCGGCAGCGGCGTGCCCTGCTTCTTGAACCGGCGACGGTTCAGGAAGTGGCCGTAGTTCGCGACCTCGATCAGCGCGGTCGCGCCGGGCTTGAGCACGCGCGCGATCTCGCCGAACTCCGTCGACGGCTCGGGGATGTGGTGCATGACCCGCACCATCGTCAGCAGGTCGAGCGAGGCGTCGTCGAACTGCAGGTCGTCGGCCTGCATCTGCACCTGGGCGATGTCGGTGCCGGCGAGGACGCGCTCGGCGGCCTCCAGCTGGGTGCGGCTCGGCTCGGCCAGCGTCACGTGGTCGGCGTACTCGCGCAGCAGCAGGCAGAGACGGCCGAAGCCGCCGCCCACGTCGGCCGCGCGACCGAAGTGCCGGCCGTCGAGCAGGCGTCGGATCGCGGCCTCCTCGGCAGCGTGCTCGTAGTCGCGGTTGTCCCAGTACGTCGTGTAGTCGTAGCCGCGGTCGTACTGGTCGGCGACCTTCTTGCGCTTCTCGTCCGTCACGCGCGTCAGCCTAACAACGGCAGCCAGCGGCCCGACCGGCGCCGACGGGTGCAGGACCCGAACCGCTGGGTTGCTGTGCTCGGTCGGGTTCAGTCGAACGTGCGGGGGCCGAACTCGGGGGTCTCACGCTTCATCCCGGCACGGCGAGCGATGGCCGTGTTGGGCGAGCGGAACATCCGCAGCTGGTAGACCCGCTCACGCCGGAACGCCGACCGCAGACCGCCGAGCCGCACACCGTTGAGCAGCTTCTTGGTCGCGGCGACCGAGTCGGGCGAGCGGGCGACGATCGCGTCGACCAGCTCGAGCGCCGGCTTCAGCGGGTCGTCGGCCACGCCGGACGCCAGGCCGATCTCCACCGCCTCCGACCCGCTCACGACCTCGCCCGTCATGGCGAGCCGCTTGGCGACGTCGGCGCCCACCAGCTCGACGAGGGGGACCGTCCCGCTCATGTCGGGCACCAGGCCCCACTTGGCCTCCAGCACGGACCACTGCGCGTCGGGCGTCGTGAACCGGAAGTCGGCTGCGAGGGCCAGCTGGATCCCCGCCCCGAACACGTGGCCGCGCGTCACGGCGATGACCGGCACGGGGAGCTCCCGCCACGCCCAGAGCGCCTGCTGGAACCCGTTCGTCGCCCGCCACGGAGGCGTGAGGAAGAACGCGGCGACCTTCTTCCTCTGCGGGCTGACCGTCGCGAAGTCGAGTCCGGCGCAGAAGGAGCTGCCCTCACCCTGGAGCACGACCGCGCGGACCTCGCGGTTGCGGCGCAGCTCGGCCGCGGCCTCGAGCAGCCCGTCGAGCACCTCGAAGTCGACCCCGTTGAGCTTCTCGGGCCGGTTGAGGCTCACGTAGGCGAGGTGGCCCTCGATGCGGGTGGTGACGGCGGCACTGGTCATGACCTCAGGTTACCCGCCGGTAGTGCCGGGCCGACCGTCAGCGGACGCGGTCGAGGACCTGCCGGACCGCACCGTGGACGTCGGTGGGGATCTCGGGGGCCTCCAGGCCGAACCGGATGCTCATCTCGTCGGGCCAGGCGCCGGACGCCCGGATGAACGAGCCGGACTGGCCGGCGTCGAGGTGACGACGGACGAGCGACGCGGACTCCGCGGGGGCGCCCCACGTGACCACGACGGAGGGCGACAGGTGCGTGGCGAGGTCGAGCACCTCGCGCAGGTCGACGTCGGGGCCGACGATCCGCAGGCCGATGTCGGCCTGGGCCAGCGCCGCCCCCCAGGCGACGAACGGCAGCGCCTTCGCCTCGTCGACGAACGTCGCGAGCAGCACCTGCGCCTTGACCCCGTTGCGACGACGAGCGTCCTGGGTGCCGCGGACGTCGTGCAGGTGCTCGAGCACGGCCTTCCGGGCGAGGGTCTGGGACTCGGGCGTGACCGCGCCGCGGGAGACCTCGTGGGTCAGTCGGCAGAGGGTCGGCGACAGCACGTCACGCCAGACCTCCAGCACCGGCGTGCCGGCCAGCATGGCGAGCAGCAGGTCGTGGAGTCTCTGCTCGTCCGCCGCCGTGGCGGCGGCCAGCAACGAGTCGAGCAGGTCGTCGGTCGCCAGGTCGGTCTGGCTGGGCGACTCGCCCCGCAGGGCCGACGACAGGTCGTCGCGGTCGAGGTGGCGCGCCACGCGGGCGGCGTCCTGGGCGGAGACCCCTCGGGCCACCATGCGTCGAACCAGCTCGACCCGACTGATGTCGCGCTCGGTGTAGCGACGGTGACCACCGTGGGTGCGATGGCTGGGACCGATCCCGTAGCGGCGCTCCCACGTGCGGAGCGTGGAGGCAGCGACGCCAAGTCGCGAGGACACGGCGCCGACGCCCCACGTGAGATCGCCTCCGGCGTGAGCGACGTCGACCCACTCCCCGGCCGTCGGGCGCGGTTCGTCGGGACGTCCCGGCGAGTCCTTCACCACGTCACCTCCCGGCCGCGTCGGGCCTTGCTGCCACTGTAGGCCTCTTGCGCAGGGTTGCCATTCGGGGAGCCACCTGGATAGGTTGTGAAGAAGTTGCGTTCGAGGTGGAGCACACCGCTTCGGGCCCATCGAGGTGAGACAGGTCGGAGCTTCCGACGTCCGCCGAGAAGGGGCACGATCATGGTCAGCATCAAACGACTCCCCATGCCACTGCAGGAGACCTACGAGTGGCAGTACGACGGCCTCTGTCGCGACGTCGACCCGGAGGGGTTCTTCTCTCCCGAGGCCGAGCGCGGCACACCGAAGGCCCGACGCGAGGAGGCGGCGAAGGCGCTCTGCGCCCGCTGCCCGGTCATCGAGCAGTGCCGCGAGCACGCGCTCACCGTCCAGGAGC
Source organism: Aeromicrobium sp. Leaf289 (assembly GCF_001423335.1). Lineage (NCBI taxonomy): Bacteria > Bacillati > Actinomycetota > Actinomycetes > Propionibacteriales > Nocardioidaceae > Aeromicrobium > Aeromicrobium sp. Leaf289. The sequence goes on from NZ_LMNK01000002.1 coordinate 319,454, forward strand.
CGTACGGCGTCTGGGGCGGACTGAGCGAGGCCGAGCGCCGCGAGATCCTCGAGCGTCGCCCCCGCACCACCGACGTCGCCTGAGACGTCGCCCCCCAACGAACAGGAGGACAGACATGTCCGACACGTCCTTGAACGGCAAGACCGTCGCCTTCCTCACCGCCCAGATCGGGGTGGAGAAGCCCGAGCTCGAGCAGCCGTGGCAGGCCGTCCTCGACGCCGGCGGGACTCCGGTCCACGTGGCACCCGAGGCCTCGACGGTGCAGTCCATGGTCGGTGACGTCGACAAGGACGCCACCTTCGAGGCCACCGTGGCCGTGGCCGACGCCTCGGCGGCCGACTACGACGCGCTCGTGCTGCCCGGTGGCACCGTGAACGCCGACAAGGTGCGTGCCGACGCCGACTCCGTCGCGCTCGTGAAGGCGTTCGTCGACGCGGGCAAGCCGATCGCGGCGATCTGCCACGCGCCCTGGATCCTCGTCGAGGCCGGCGTGCTGCCGGGCAAGACGCTCACGTCGTTCCCGTCGCTGACCACCGACGTCCGCAACGCGGGCGGCACGTGGAAGGACGCGGAGGTCGTGCACTGCCCGGCGAACGGCTGGGACCTCGTCACCTCGCGCAACCCCGACGACCTGCCCGCGTTCGACGCGAAGCTCGTCGAGGTCTTCGCGGGCTGACGCCCCCGACGCCCACCCGGACAGCACCGAGGCGCCACCTGCTCCATGGAGCGGGTGGCGCCTCGTCGTGCGGGTCGGTCGGACCTCAGGAGCCGGGCCACTCCCCGGTGACCTTCTCGAAGGTGCGCGCGCCCTGGCGGTCGATGACGGCCTTGACGGCGGCGTAGATCGCGCCCTGGAGCACGGCGGCGAGCATGATCTCCTTGAACGGGTACTCGCTCTGCAGCGGACCGGGGACGTCGCCGCTGGCGTCCGTCGAGGGGCTCACCCGCTTCCAGACCTGCTTGAAGATCATGCTGGCGAACAGGCCGCCGAGGATGGAGCTCACGAGCCCGACGGGCCGGTAGAGGACCTTGGCGGAGGTGCTGGGCTTCTTCTGCGGGGCACTGGACGGCATGGTCCCGACGGTAGCCACGGACGCTTCGATCCGCATCACGACGCCCGTCCCCCCGATGCGGACGGGCGTCGCGGACCGGACGCGTCGCCGCCCCCTGGAGGAGGGCGACGACGCGGCCTCAGGAACGACCGTGTCCGGAGAGCACGGTCGGCCGGCGACGGTGTCCCGCCGTCGCCGGATGGGTGAGGGCGGCCTCGAGCGCGGCCGTGGCGACGACGCGGCGCACCTGGCGTCGGCGTCGCTCGATCTCGGACCTGCGGTGGGCAGGTGCGGCGATGCGCTCCACGGTGTCTCCTCTCGTCGTCGCATCCACTGTGTCGCGTCCGGACAGGACGATGCGAGGGTCGAGCGGCTCAACCGACGTGGGCCTGCGGGCCCACCCGGCGCACGGGAAGGAGCCGAAGGGGTCAGTCGGTGCTGACGCGCACGGCGAGCTTGCCGTGCACGTGACCCTCCTGGCTGCGGGCGAAGGCCGCGGGAAGCTCCTCGAGGGGGTAGGTGTCCTCCACCTCGATGCGCAGCGTGCCGTCGTCGACCAGCCCGACGAGCCGACCCAGGTCGTCGGCGTCGGGGCGCACCCACAACCAGGCGCCGCCGGCACCGAGCACGGCGTCGTCGGCGATGGAGGCGTGACGGCCGTCCTCCTCGAGCAGCGCCGTGGTCTGGTCCACGACGCCGCCGACGAGGTCGAGCACCACGGAGACGCCGTCGGGGGCGAGCCCGCGCACGGCCTCGACCAGGCCGTCGCCGTACTCGACCGGTTCCCCACCGAGCTCGCGGATGCGGTCGTGCTGGCTGCTGGACGCCGATCCGATCACCCGGGCGCGGAAGGCCCGCGCGGCCAGCTGCACCGCGAACGAGCCGACGCCTCCGCCGGCACCGTGCACGAGGACCGTGTCCTCCGGGCCGACCTCGAGCCGCTCGAGCGCCTGGAAGGCGGTGAGCCCGGCGAGCGGGAGCGACGCGGCCTCCTCCCACGACACGTCGACCGGCTTGCGGGCGGCGGCACGCACCGGGACCGTCGTGTACTCGGCGAAGGTCCCGCCGTGGACGTAGTCCTTGCGGTTGTAGGCCACGACCTCGTCGCCCACGGAGAACTCGGGCGTGTCGATGCCCACCTGGGCCACGACACCGGCGACGTCCCAGCCCGGGACCACGGGGAACCGGACGTCCATGAGGGCGTCGAGGCCACCACTCATGAGCTTCCAGTCGACGGGGTTCACGGAGGCCGCTCGCACCTCCACGAGCAGCTCACCCGGTCCGACCTTGGGGGTCGGCTGGTCGGTGAGCTCGAGGACGTCGTCGTCTCCGTACTGGGCATAGGTCATGGCACGCATGTCATGGTCAACGGACCACGGCGGCGGACCATTCCATCCGCGCCCCGGAGGGAGTCGTGCCGCCTACCCTCGTCCCATGAGCACCCCGGACTTCATCCTCGCCCTTCGCGAGAAGATCGGGACCGACCCGCTGTGGCTCCCCGGCGTCACGGCGGTGACCACGCGCGGCGACGAGGTCCTGCTCGTCCGCCGGGCCGACGACGGCACGTGGACACCGGTCACCGGCATCATCGACCCCGGCGAGGAGCCTGCCGACGCCGCGGTGCGGGAGACCCTCGAGGAGGCCGGCGTCGAGGCGGAGCCGGTGCGGGTCGCGCGCGTGGGGGTCACCGACGTCGTCGTCTACGCCAACGGCGACCGGACCCAGTACACGGACATCACCTTCGGCCTGCGGTGGGTCTCGGGCGAGCCGCACCCCGCCGACGGCGAGAACACCGACGCGCGCTGGTTCGCCCTCGACGACCTGCCGGACATGACCGCCGACATGCGCGGTCGCGTGGCCGCCGCCCTCGAGGACGGTCCGACGACCTTCGGCTGGTCGGGGGCCTGAGCCTCAGGACTCGGCGGCCAGGGCGGTCGCGAAGCCGAGCATGACCACGCCCGTGCCGCCGTCGATGCCGCGTCGGAACCCCGGACGGGCGATCCGTGACGCGGCGGCGGACGCCCCGTGCACGACCACGAGCAGCACCACGGCGCCCACCGCCACGAGGGTCAGCGCATAGGCAGCGAGCACGGCCACGCCCTGGTCGCGGCCCACGAACTGCGGCAGCACCGCGAGGTTGAAGGCGAGCACCTTGGGGTTCGTGATGTTGCAGACGAAGCCCTGGCGCACGGCGGTGCGACGCCGCACCTGGGCGCGGCCCGAGCCGACGGCCCAGGCGCTCCCGTCGCGGCGCAGGGCCGAGCGCAGGGCCGTGACCCCGAGCCACGTGAGGTAGACGACCCCGGCCCACCGGATCGTGAGGAAAACCGGCTCGGAGGCAGCGAGCACCGCACCCAGTCCCATCGCGGCGAGGAGTCCCTGGACCGCACCGGCGGCCGTGATGCCGGCGGCCGTGTACATCCCGCGCCGACGTCCGCCCACGACGCTGGCGCGCAGGGTCAGGAACGTGTCGGGTCCCGGCGCGACGGCGAGCAGCGCCGCGAACGCCAGGAAGGAGAGGTACGTGGCCACGGGACGAGCGTAGGGCCCCGCGACCGTGGTCGTGACCGCTACCGAGGGGGCTGAGGCCTGCGTCGACGCGACCCGGCTCACACCGGTCCCCGGAACGGTCGGGGCGGGCCGTTCGTCCCACCTCTCGTACCGTCCACACGACCTCGGGGGTCCCATGTCCACGCAGTCCACATCGACCCGGGCACGTCCGGCCTCGCTCGCACGCTCGACCACCACCGGCCCGCCGTCGCCCGCGACGCCGGCCTGCTCCTCGGGCGGGTGGTCGTCGGCGTCGTCTTCGTCGTGCACGGCTGGCAGAAGTGGTCGGCCGGGATCGGTGGCACGCAGGACGGGTTCGCTCAGATGGGCGTGCCGCTGGCCGACGTCACCGCCGTGCTCCTGGCCACGCTGGAGGTGGCGGGCGGCGTCCTGCTCGTCGCCGGCGCACTGACCACGGTCGTGGCACCGCTGCTCGGCGTGGCCATGCTGGGCGCGGCCTGGTTCGCCCACCGCGACGCGTTTCTCGTCGCCGACGGTGGCGCCGAGTTCGTGATCGTGCTGGCGGCCGCGGCCTTCCTGCTGGCGCTCGTCGGGCCCGGACGCTGGAGCGTCGACGCCCTGCTCGCGCGCCCCCGCCCCGCCTGACTCCCGCGGCGGCCTACGGTGGCCCATGGGCTGGTGGGACCGGCACGTGGTGCCACGGATCGTCGACCGCGCCTGCGGTGACGCGCAGCTCGACGACGTCCGCGTGCGGGTCGCCCGCGGGTTGCGCGGCCGTGTGCTCGAGATCGGCTTCGGTTCGGGCACCAGCTGTCGCTTCCTGCCCCCGGCGGTGGACGAGCTGCTGGCCGTCGAGCCCTCCGACGTGGCGTGGGAGCTGTCCGCCGGGCGGCGCGGCGACTGCTCGGCGGCGGTCCGGCGTGTGGGGATCGACGGATCCGGGGTCGACGTCGGGACCGGGTCGGTCGACGCAGTCCTGGTCGCGTTCACGCTCTGCACCGTCGAGGACCCGGCCGCCGTCCTGGCCGAGGCTCGTCGTGTGCTGCGCCCGGACGGCGCCCTGCACCTGGCCGAGCACGGGCTCGCTCCCGACGCGGGCGTCGTGCGCTGGCAGCGTCGGCTCGACGGCGTGCAGCAGCGGTCGTTCGGGGGCTGCCACCTGACGCGCGACCCCGTCGAGATACTCGAGCGCGCCGGGTTCGCGACGAACCGGCTCGACCAGGGCTACCTCCCGGTCCCGCCGATGGGACGCCCGTGGGCTTTCGTCACGACCGCCGTGGCCACGGCGACTACGGTGGGGGACGTCGACGACGAGGAGATGACATGAGCACGATCGTGGCGGGATATGTCCCGACCCCCGAGGGCGAGGCCGCGCTGGCGTGGGCCCTGGCCCAGGCCAAGAGGGACGGCTCGCGGGTGGTCGTGGTGGCCACGCCCGGCGCCGACACCGACGAGGCGATCTCCGAGGAGCAGCAGATCGACGCGCTCGAGTCGCGCCTGGCCGAGGACGGCGTGACCGGTGAGGTCGTGCACTTCCGCGGCGCCGGCGGGGCCGCCGACTCGATCCTCGACCACGCGAAGGCCGACGACGTCTCGCTCGTGGTCATCGGTCAGCGTCGCCGCTCCCCCGTGGGCAAGCTGGTGCTCGGCAGCACGTCCCAGCGCATCCTGCTCGAGGCCGACGCCCCGGTCGTGGCGGTCAAGGTCCCGCACTGAGACGACGTGGCCGTGGGTGACGGACCGGTGGAGGACGACCACTTCTTCGTGGTCAAGGGCCGGCGGTGGCGCCGTACCGACCCCTGCCTGCCCGACGACGTGGTCGAGGCGCTCACGTCGCACCTCGGCCGCGGCCGTTCCGGAGTCCGCGTGGCGAAGAAGGACGGTGACGACGAGGCCGTGGCCGCCGCGCGTCGTCGCGTCGGGCTCGCGAAGCACGGCCTCGGCGAGCGCGGCCCGCGCTGGTGGGAGGACCACCCCGACGCCCGCCGCGCCCGGGCCCGCGAAGCGCTGGAGCAGCTCGACGCACTCGACGACTGACGAGTGCGCCCGCCGCAGCGACGTCGTCGTGTGGCGCCCCCCCGGCACCCGGTCCTAGCGTGACGCCATGAACAGCCCCACCCTCTGGTACGTGGCCGGACTCCTCTTCGTGGTCGCCGGCATCGTGAGCCTCGTGAGCGGGACCACGACCATCGCCCTGCTTCTCCTCGCCGCGGGCCTGCTGTCACTGTCCGTCCCGAGCTACAACAACAGCCGCCGGCGGAAGTAGTCGATCACCGCCCACCCGGGCAACCGCCCTCGCGGAGAGCCTCAGCCGTCCAGCACGTCGCCGAAAGGCTCGGTGACGTCCGGTGCCGAGCGCCCGTGGACGGCCCCCCGGCCCGCTCGCCACGTCAGCTCGCCGACGACCTCAGGAACGCTGGTGCCACTCGGAGTGCTCGGCCTGCGACTCGTAGGCGACGACCGCACCGCAGGTGAGGCAGGTGGGCATCCTGACCCCGCGCGTCGTCAGGCGGAAGCCCGCGAGAACTGCCACCCGATCGACGCCGAAGAAGGCGCTGGTCCGCGAGAAGACTCCCATGCCCGCCACGGTAGTTCAGCCCTCACCGCGCACGAGTCCGGTCTACTCGGGTCCCAGCGACGAACGAGCCCCGGCAGCAGTGCTGCCGGGGCTCGGTCGTTCGGTGTGCGCGAGGGGGGACTCCGTCGGTCGCTGAGCGACCTCCTCCTCAAATCCCCGCACCATCGATGCACACGCCAGCACCGGGCCCCAGCAACGAACGAGCCCCGACAGCAGTGCTGTCGGGGCCCGGTCCTGTCGTGTGCGCGAGGGGGGATTTGAACCCCCACGCCCTTGCGGACACTGGCACCTGAAGCCAGCGCGTCTGCCGTTCCGCCACTCGCGCATGGTTCCCGGAGGAACCGATCGCCGAGTCTAACAGGAGGCGTGCGGGCCGATCGCCCGCGGGGCGCGGAGCACCCGCCCACCGTCGCCGTCATCGGTGGATCCTCGACTGCAGAGGCGCCGCCGGGGTCGAACATCCACCGATGGGGGCGGTCCGAAGGGCCTGATGCTGCGAATCCGCCGATGACGGGGTGGAATGCGTTCGCGTGCGAGTTCGCGTGCTGCGGCCCTGCCGATACGATCGTCGGGACCACCGACGACACCCGCGAACCGACCGGCAGGAGCGACACCTGATGGCAGGAGTGCTGAGCCGCTTCGAGCAGCGACTCGAAGGCGCCGTCACCGGTGCGTTCGCCCGCGCGTTCCGCAGCGCCGTGCAGCCCGTCGAGATCGCCGCCGCCATCCAGCGCGAGGTCGACAACTCCGCCCACGTGCTGTCGCGCCAGCGGATGCTGGTCCCCAACGACTTCACGGTCGAGCTGTCCGCCGTCGACCACGAGCGGCTCTCGCCCTTCGGCGACACGCTCACCACCGAGCTGGCCACGCTCGTCCAGGAGCACGTGACCGAGCAGCGGTACACGTTGGCAGGCCCGCTCAGCATCCAGCTGGTGATGGCGACCGAGCTCGGCACCGGCCGGTTCCGCGTCCGCAGCCGCACCAACGCGTCGGTCCGCCCCGTCGAGGGCCAGCGGATGACCGAGACCGCCGTCCGCAGCTCGCAGGTGGTGCTCGAGGTCAACGGCCTCAAGCACCCCCTCACCCCGCCCGGCGTGGTCGTCGGGCGCGGCAGCGAGGCCGACCTGCGCATCGACGACCCGGGCATCTCGCGCCGGCACGCCGACATCAAGGTCCACGAGTCCGGCGGCAACACGAGCGTCACGGTCACCGACCTGCAGTCCACCAACGGTGTCATCCTCAACGGGCAGCGCGTGCAGACCGCGTCGGTCCGCGACGGGTCCGAGATCCGCCTCGGCAACACCACCCTCACCATCCGCATCACGACGAGCGAGGCCTGATGTCGGACCTGACCCTCACCCTCATCAAGATCGGCTTCCTTGCCGTCCTGTGGCTGTTCGTCCTGTCGGCCGTCTCCGTCATCCGCTCCGACATCTTCGGCGCGAAGGCCCCCGCGGCCAAGGCCAAGCGCCAGCCCAAGGCCGCGGCGGCGCCCAAGCCGACCAAGGGCGGCAAGAAGCAGCGCACCCCGCGCGGCGCGCCCACCAAGCTGCAGGTCGTGTCGGGTCCCAACTCCGGCCAGAGCGTCCCCCTCGGCGAGGGCCCGGTGCTGCTCGGCCGCGGCACCGACGCCGCCATCCGCCTCGACGACGACTACGTGTCCACGCGCCACGCACGCTTCGCCACCAACGGCGAGCAGTGGTTCGTCGAGGACCTCGGCTCCACCAACGGCACCTACCTGGGCAGCCAGCGCATCACCTCACCCACGCCCGTCGGCCTCGGACTGCAGGTCCGCCTGGGCAAGACGATCGTCGAGCTGCGGAAGTAGGGCGATGACCTCCCTGACCTTGCGCTACGTCGCGCTGACCGACGTCGGCCTGCGCCGCTCGATGAACCAGGACTCCGGCTACGCGAGCGGCCGGCTCATCGCCGTCGCCGACGGCATGGGTGGCGCAGCGGCCGGCGACCTCGCCTCCGCGGAGGCCATGAACGTCATCCGCCAGCTCGACCGCGAGCTGCCCGACATCGACCCGCTCGAGGCCCTCGAGAAGGCCGTCGCCCACGCCAACCACCGACTCGGCGAGCTGGTGCAGGACGACCCCTCGGTCGAGGGCATGGGCACCACGCTCGAGGCCATGCTGTGGGACGGCGAACGCTTCGCCACCGCCCACATCGGCGACTCCCGCGCCTACCTGCTGCGCGACGGCGAGCTCACCCAGATCAGCACCGACCACACCTTCGTGCAGAGCCTCGTGGAGGAGGGCAAGCTGACGCCCGAGGAGGCGCGTGTGCACCCGCACCGCTCGCTCCTGCTGCGCGTCATGCTCGGCCGCGACGACAACGAGGCCGACTTCGACTGGTTCGAGGGCCAGCTGGGCGACCGCTTCCTGCTGTGCAGCGACGGCCTGTCCGACATGGTCGACGACGCCACGATCGAGCGCCTCCTGTCCTCGGAGACCATCGACGCCGCCGCCTCCGAGCTGGTCCGCACGGCCCTCGAGAACGGTGGGTACGACAACGTCACGGTCGTCATCGGCGAGCTCGTGGAGGACGACGGGGAGCCCGACGAGAACCTGTCGTCGTCCGACGGCCAGCCGCAGCTGGTCGGCGCGGCGTCCGGCGGACCGCGACCGCGGACCGGCCAGGCCTCCGGCGGCACCGGCAAGTCCCGCACCCGCGGCGAGGCCAAGCGCGAGCGTGAGCCCGACCCCGAGGAGCTGCGCTACGCGCCGGTCCCGCCCAGCAAGTGGCGCTGGGTGCGTCGGCTCGTGGCGCTCGCCGTGGTCGTCGGGGCGATCGCCGCGGGACTCTTCTACGCCTACCAGTGGACGCAGGACCAGTACTACGTGGCGGCGTCCGACGGCAAGGTCACGATCTACCGCGGTGTGCAGGCCGACATCCCGCTCGTCACGCTGCAGCGCGTCGACGAGGTCACCGACATCGAGCTCGACACCCTGCCGGCGTTCCGCGCCGAGCAGGTCGAGGGCGGGCTCGAGGCCGACAGCCGGGCCAACGCCGAGCAGATCGTCGAGAACCTGCGCGACCTCGCCGTCGTGCCCGAGCCCACTCCGTCGCCGTCCCCCACGCCCAGCGCGAGCGCCTCGGCCGACGACGAGCAGGGGGCCTAGGTCATGACCACCCCCACCCTCGTCCCGCGCAAGCGCCGCGGGGCCGAGCTGACGCTCACGCTGCTCGCCATCTGCATCGGCGTGGCCGCCTACTGCGCGGTCGGCCTCGGCTCGGAGGGACGCATCCCGGCGGGCGCCGTCAAGCTGGCCGGCTGCCTCGTGGTCGCCGCCATCGCGACCCACCTGTTCGTCCGCAAGGTCGCGCCCTACGCCGACCCCGTGCTCCTGCCGCTGGTCATCTGCCTCAACGGTCTCGGCCTGGCGATGATCTACCGCATCGACCTCGGGTGCGAGGACCTGTGCCTCGGCGGCAACTACGCGCCGCTCGCGAACTCCCAGCTCATCTGGTCGGCCCTCGGGATCGTCGCGTTCGCCGTGGTGCTGCTCGTGGTGCGCGACCACCGACGTCTGCAGGCCTACACGTACACCTTCGGCTTCCTCGCCCTGGCGCTGCTCGTCCTGCCCCTGCTGCCGGTGATCGGGCAGAACATCCGCGGCGCCCGCATCTGGATCAACCTCGGGCCCTTCAGCTTCCAGCCCGGCGAGGCCGCCAAGATCTGCCTGGCCATCTTCTTCGCCGGTTACCTGGTCGTGAAGCGCGACGCGCTCGCCCTCGCGGGACGCCGCTTCGCCGGCATCGACCTGCCCCGCGGCCGCGACCTCGGGCCCATCGGCGTCGGCTGGCTCATCAGCATCGGCATCCTCGTCTTCCAGCGCGACCTCGGCTCCTCGCTGCTCTTCTTCGGCCTCTTCGTGGTCATGCTCTACATCGCCACCGAGCGCCCCGGCTGGCTCGTGGTCGGCGGCGGGCTGTTCGTGGTCGGCGCCTACTTCGGCTACCTGGCGTTCGGTCACGTCCGGGTGCGCTTCGACGCCTGGCTCGACCCGTTCGCCGACCCCGACCGCAACGGCCAGATCATCAACGGCCTGTTCGGCATGGCCTACGGCGGCATCCTCGGCACGGGCTGGGGCCAGGGAAGTCCCCAGCTCACGCCGTTCTCGTTCTCGGACTTCATCGCGGCGGCCATGGGTGAGGAGCTCGGCCTCACCGGGCTCATGGCGATCCTGGTGATCTACGGGCTCGTGGTCGAGCGCGGCATGCGCATCGCCCTCACCTGCCGCGACGCGTTCGGCAAGCTCCTCGCGGCCGGCCTCGCCGTCTCGATGGCCCTGCAGATCTTCGTCGTCATCGGCGGCGTCACGCGGCTCATCCCGCTCACCGGCCTCACGACGCCGTTCATGGCCCAAGGCGGATCGTCGGTGGTCATGAACTGGGCCATCATCGCGCTGCTCCTGCGCATCAGTGACCAGACGCGGCGCCCCGCGCCCGAGGTGTCGCAGTTCGACCACGACGAGGAGACCCAGGTGGTGAAGCTGTCATGAACAAGCCCATCCGCAACCTCGCCGTCGCGTGCCTCGTGCTGTTCGCGGCGCTGCTCATCAACGTCAACGTGGTCCAGTTCGTGCAGGCCACGGACCTCAACGACCGCCAGGGCAACAAGCGCGTCATCGACGCCGACTTCTCGCGCGACCGCGGCGCCATCCTCGTCGGCGACGAGGCGATCGCCGAGAGCGAGCCGAGCGACGACCAGTACAAGTACCAGCGCACCTACCCGCAGGCCGAGCTGTACGCACCGCTCACCGGCTACTTCTCCTACCTGTACGGCAGCGAGAACCTCGAGCGGTCGCAGAACCGCGTGCTCTCGGGCAACGACAACCGGCTGTTCGTCAGCCGCGTGATCGACCTGTTCGCCAACAAGAAGCCCCAGGGCGGCAGCGTCGAGCTGACCATCGACCCCCAGGCGCAGAAGGTGGCCGCCAGCGGGCTCGAGGCCCTCGGCAAGGACACGAAGGGCGCCGTCGCCGCGCTCGACCCGAAGACGGGCGAGGTGCTCGCCATGGTCAGCCAGCCGTCCTACGACCCCAACGCCCTGGCCAGCCACGACTTCGGCGAGGTCGCCGACGCCATGGAGAAGCTGCAGGGCGACGACGACGACCCGCTCACCAACCGGGCCACCGAGCAGATCCTGCCCCCCGGCTCCACGTTCAAGCTGGTCACCGCCGCGGCCGCGCTCGACGAGCTGGGCCTGGAGCCCGACGACGACGTCAAGGGCGGCGCGCGCCTGTCGTTCCCCGGCATCGACTACACGCTGCCCAACGAGAACGGTGGCAACTGCGGCGGAGACGAGATCACCTTCGAGCGCGCCCTCCAGGTCTCCTGCAACGTCTCCTTCGGCGACCTCGCCGGCAAGATCGGCCAGGACAAGCTCGAGGAGCAGGCACGCAAGTTCGGCTTCGGCACCGACCCGATCGAGGGCCTGCGCAACAACGCCAGCCGCTTCACGGTCGAGGGCACCGACCTCGAGGCCCCGCAGCTCGCCCAGAGCGGCATCGGCCAGTTCGAGGTCGCGGCCACTCCGCTGCAGATGGCCATGGTCGGCGCCGGCATCGCCAACGACGGTGTCGTCATGAAGCCGCAGGTGGTCAAGACCGTGCGCTCGCCCAGCCTCCGGGTCATCGAGTCCCTCGAGCCCGAGGAGCTCAGCGAGGCCATGACCTCCGACAACGCCGCCAAGCTGCGCGACATGATGGTCGCGACGGTCGAGTCCGGGACGGCCACCTCGGCCCAGATCCCCGGCGTCGACGTCGGCGCCAAGACCGGGACGGCGCAGTCCACCGCGGACCGTCCCCCCTACGCCTGGTTCGTGGCCCTCGCCCCGGCCGACGACCCCAAGGTCGCCGTCGCCGTGGTCGTGGAGTCCTCGGACACCGCCCGCAACGAGATCGCCGGCGGACGTCTCGCCGGCCCCATCGCACGCTCCGTCATCGAGGCGGTGCTCGGTGAGTGACTTCGACCCCTCAGGGAGAGTGACACCATGACCGGTACCCCCGACGAGCCCATCCTGCTCGGCGAGCGCTACGAGCTCGGCGGACTGCTGGGGCGCGGCGGCATGGCCGACGTCCGCGTGGCCCGCGACCTGCGTCTCGGCCGCACCGTGGCGATCAAGCAGCTGCGGGCCGACCTGTCCTCCGACGACACCTTCCAGGCCCGCTTCCGGCGCGAGGCCCAGTCCGCGGCCGCCCTGAACCACCCGGCCGTCGTCGCCGTCTACGACACCGGCGACTCCACCGACAAGCACGGCAACCACATCCCGTACATCGTCATGGAGTACGTGGAGGGCCAGACGCTGCGCGAGATCCTGCGCGACGACCGCAAGATCCTGCCCGAGCGGGCGCTGTCGATCACCGCCGACGTGCTCAGCGCGCTCGACTACTCGCACCGGTCCGGCATCATCCACCGTGACATCAAGCCGGCCAACGTCATGCTGACGCCGTCGGGCCAGGTCAAGGTCATGGACTTCGGCATCGCCCGCGCGATCGCCGACTCCTCCAGCGCCATGACGCAGACCGCGGCCGTCATCGGCACCGCGCAGTACCTCTCCCCCGAGCAGGCGCGCGGCGAGACCGTCGACGCCCGCTCCGACATCTACTCCACCGGCTGCCTGCTCTACGAGCTCCTCACCGGGCGCCCGCCGTTCGTCGGCGACAGCCCCGTGTCGGTGGCGTACCAGCACGTCCGCGAGGAGGCCCGTCCTCCGTCGCAGCTGAACCCCGACGTGTCGCAGCCGGTCGACCACATCGTCGCCAAGGCCCTCGCCAAGCGCACCGACGACCGCTACCAGTCGGCCGCCGACATGCGCAAGGACCTCGAGCGCGCCATCGCCGGCCAGCACGTCGACGCTCCCACGCAGGCCACCTCGGCCATCCCGGCGGCCACCGCCGTGGCCCCTGCCGTCGCCGCCGCAGCCGCCACGGGCACCCAGCCCGCCGTGGCCGACGACGAGGAGGAGGAGAAGAAGAACAAGGCCCTGTGGTGGGCGCTCGGCATCCTCGCCGCGCTGATCATCGCCGGCCTCGCGTACTTCCTGCTCGCCGGCAACGACACCGAGGACCCGGCCCAGGTGCGCGTGCCCGACGTAGTCGGCCAGGACGCCGTGGCCGCCCAGCGCACCCTCGAGGGCGAGGGGTTCACCGTCACGACCGAGGAACGTCCCGACGCCGACGTCGAGAGCGGCGACGTCGTCTCCCAGACCCCCGAGGGCGACTCCATGGCCCCCGACGGCTCGGAGATCGAGCTGATCGTGTCGTCCGGACCCGAGCAGGTCCAGGTGCCCAACGTCGTCGGGCTGAACTACGACGAGGCCAAGGACGCCCTGGAGGGCGAGGGCCTGAAGGTCAAGAAGGAGGAACGGGCCTCCGACGAGTCCAAGGACACCGTCATCAACACCAACCCCCCGGCCGGCCAGAGCGTCGACGTCGGGGCCACCGTCACCGTGATCGTGTCCGAGGGCGAGGTCACCGTGCCCAACGTCATCGGGATGTCGCGCGACGAGGCACAGAAGGCGCTCGAGGACCTCGACCTCGAGGTCTCGGTCACCGAGGACCCGTCGTCGAGCGCCCCCGAGGACGAGGTGACCGGCCAGTCCACACCGGCCGGGCAGACCGTGCCGCCGGGGTCGTCGATCGAGATCACCGTGTCGAGCAACCCCGGCGACGACGGCGGGCCGGGCAACGGTGACGCCGACGCGAACGGCGAGGCCGACGCCGATGCCGGGGCCGACGGCGTGGCCGACGGGCTGGGCCAGTAGCCCGGGGTCAGGCCAGCGGGCGCGCGTGCTGCAGCGCGGTCGTGCCGGTGTAGGGACCGATCACGAGGTCGTCGCTCGACTCGACCTTCATGCCCAGTCGGTACTTGGTCACGTAGCGCTCGTAGTTGACGACCTCGGGCGACGTGCCGAGCGAGTACGTCATGCCCGGACGGTCGCCGATCGCCTCGACGACGTAGGGCGGGGAGTAGGGCCGGCCGTCGATGATGACCGTGCTGCCGACGCACACGATCGCCGTGGTGGACACCAGCCGCTGACCCTGCAGGCTCACCGCCTCGGCCCCACCGGCCCACAGCGCGTTCACGAACGCCTGCAGGTCCTGCTGGTGGACCACGAGGTAGTTGGGGTCGACCCCCGAGGTGGCCGCGGTGCGCGGTGCGTCGTCGAGCGTGACCCTGAGGCCCGGCCCGCGGGCCGTGCTGAGTCCTGCGACGTCGCGCAGCGACCGCAGCTGTCGGGTCACCGCGTCGATGCCGCTGCTGCGGTCGGCGGCGTCGAGGACGTCGTCGATCTCGCGCTGCAGGTCGTCGGCCTGCTGCTGGCGCTGCTCCACCCGGAGCGTGCGGTCGGAGACGAGCGAGGCGATGTCGCCACCGGCCGGGCGCAGGTCCTCGCCGTCCGACGTCGCGTGGGCGGCAGCTGCGGTCAGGCCGGCCACCGAGCACACCAGCAGCACCGCCACCGACCAGCCCCGGCGGGACCGGACCTGCGACCGCGCACGCGACCCTGACATGCGTGTCCCTCTCCCCAGTCCGACGACGACCACGTCGGCGACTACGCTAGCCCAGAATGTCCCGTAGGCAGCCGAAAGAGATCCCCGTGGCCAAGAACAGCAACCCGAGCAAGGTCCGCACCCCCCGAGGTGGCTGGCTGCACCCGCTCGCCCTGCTGCTGCTCGTGGTGGCGATCGCGTGGGCGGTCGGCGCCTTCTTCACGGTCTCGGACCGCTCCTTCCCCAACGTCGGCGCGATCCCCGGCCTCTTCCGCCTGGGCGGCTGGAACTTCGCCGTCGCCGCCGTCCTCGCCTTCGCCGCGTCGTCCGTGGCCGCCCGCACCCGCCCGGAGCCCGAGCCGGGCGCGCCCACCGGCAACCGGTACGCCGCGCCGCTGATGATCGCCTCGGCCCTGGTCGGCCTGCTCTGGATCGTGGTCTTCTACGTCATCTCCGGCACCGACATCCAGATCCCGGTCTACTCCGACCTCGGCGACTGGAACATCGTCATCGGCATGGGGTTCATCGTCGCGGCCTTCGGGTTCGCGATGAAGTGGGAGTGACCTCCCCCGGGATCGCTACCGGAAGGTCACCTGGTCCGCGGGCACGTGCCCGTGCTCGTTGTAGGTGAGCAGCCGGGTGCCTCCACGCCCCACGATCAGGGTCGTGACCGACGCGTTCACGATCACCCGGTTGAGCGTGATGAACAGTGACGCGTCGCCGGCCAGCAGGTGCGAGGCGACGAGCGCGATCGGTCCTCCGGACGTGAACACCGCCACCCGTCGTCCCGTCCCGGCCTCGGCCACGGCGGCGTCGAGGGCACGCAGCACGCGCTCGGAGAACTCGGCGAACGTCTCCACCGACGACGGCGCCCCGCTCACCCACGCACCCAGGGCGGCGTCGAGCTGTTGCTGGAAGGCGCGCAGGTCCGTCGTCGGGGTGACGTCCATGCCGGCGAGCGCCAGGTGGTCGTACTCGTTCCAGCCGGCGTCGACGTCGTACAGGTCGCCGTCGATCGCGTCGAGCGCGGCCACCGCGGTCTGGGCGTGCCGCTTCATGGACCCCGCCACCGACCAGTCGGGGCGGAAGCCCGACGCCTCCCACGCCATGCCGAGCCAGGAGCCCTGTCGGGTGCCGCGCTCGGACAGCTGGTCGTAGTCGTCGCTGCCGAAGGAGGCCTGGCCGTGCCGGATCAGATGGAGGGCGCCCACCTCGGAAGGCTAGCGGGTCGGCGGGCCGGGAGCCGCCCGGGTGACTTGCGCTGCGAAGTGGGCCCGGTGCGTCGAAGATGGAGGGATCATGAACGTCTGGACGACACGCCGGTGACCGCCCTGGAGACTGCACACGTCGAGTCGGGTCAGGACCTGGTGGTCCTGCTCGACGACGACGGCACGCCGACCGGCGCGGCACCCCGGCTCTCGGTCCACGGCACCGAGACCCCGCTGCACCAGGCCTTCTCGCTGCACCTGTTCGACGACCAGGGCCGGGTGCTGCTGACCCGTCGTGCCCTGGGCAAGCTCACCTGGCCGGGGGTCTGGACCAACTCGTGCTGCGGGCACCCCCGACCGGGCGAGGCCCTGGAGGACGCCGTGCGCCGACGTCTGCGCGAGGAGCTGGGGGTCGAGGTGGACGACCTGCGGATCGTGCTGCCGGACTTCCGGTACCGCGCCGTCGACGCCAGCGGCGTGGTCGAGAACGAGATCTGCCCCGTCCTCGTGGGCCGGGTCCGCGGCAGCCTCGCACCCGACCCGGCGGAGGTGGGCGAGCACCTCTGGGTGCCCTGGTCCGACCTCGTGGCCGCCGCGAACGCCACCCCAGGCGTCTACAGCCCGTGGTCGGTGCTGCAGGTGCCGCAGCTCGACGCCCGCCGCTCCCGCCTCCCCCTGCGTGGCAGCGCACCCGCGGTCGGCTCGACGACGGGCACGGAGGCCGGCACGGTCACGGCCGTCGCCGATCTGCTCTCCGCCGAGCTGACGTGGGTGGAGTCGGTGTGGGACGCGCTGGTCCCTCCGGGCGGCGCGGGCCCGCTCGCGGGAGGTCCCGGCGACCTTCCCGCCTGGCTGCGCTCCCTCGTGCTCGGCGGCGGGAAGCGGCTGCGCCCGCGGATGTGCCACTGGGGCTTCGTGGCGGCGGGTGGCGAGATGGGCACGCCCGCCCACGACGACGTGGTGCGCGCCGCGGCCGCCCTCGAGACGCTGCACCTGTTCGCCCTCGTGCACGACGACGTCATGGACCAGTCCGTCGAGCGCCGGGGTGCGGCGGCCGCCCACGTGGTCGCGGCGCGCCGTCACCGCGAGGTCGACGGCCACGGCGACCCCGACCGCTTCGGCCAGAACATCGCGATCCTGCTGGGCGACCTCGCGCACAGCGAGGCCGACCGGCTCGTCCACACGCTGCCCCTGGCGCTGCGCGACTACTGGTACGAACTCAACCTCGAGCTGATCGTCGGCCAGCGGGCCGACCTCACGGGGGCCGCAGGGCGCCGCACCGACCTGGCCCACGCCGAGGCCGTGGCCGCGCTCAAGTCCGGCGCCTACACGATCGGCCGCCCGCTCCAGCTCGGCGCGCTCGCGGCCGGCGCCACCGCGGCGCAGCGTGACGCGCTCGAACGGTTCGGCTCGCACCTCGGGCGCGCGTTCGCCTGGCGTGACGACGTGCTCGGCGTGTGGGGCGACCCCGCCGTCACGGGCAAGCCGTCGGGCGACGACCTGCGCGAGGGCAAGACCACGCTCATCTGGGTGCTCGGCGCCGACCGGCTGACGGGTGAGGCCGCCGCCGCCATGGCACGCGTCGGCACCACCGACGCCCGCGACGGCGACGTCGCGCTGCTGCAGCAGGCCCTCGCCGACGCGGGCGTGCGGCAGGAGGTCGAGGACCGCATCCGGGCCGAGACCGACCGAGCCGAGCAGGTCCTGCTCGGCTCCCCGTTCACCGCGGAGGGTGTCGTCGGTCTGCGCGACATCGCCCGCACCATCTCCTGGAGGTCTGCATGAGCCACGTCGTCGTCGTCGGAGCGGGGCTGGCGGGCCTCGCCGCCGCCTGCCACCTGGTGGGCGACGGGCACCGCGTCACGGTGCTCGAGCGCGAGGACGTGCCCGGTGGTCGCGCCGGTCGACTGACCCGCGAGGGCTTCACGTTCGACACCGGCCCGACGGTGCTGACGATGCCCGACCTCATCGACCGGCCGCTGCGCGCAGCCGGCTCGAGCCTGGCCGAGCGGCTCGAGCTGAGCCTGCTCGACCCGGCGTACCGGGCCTTCTTCGCCGACGGCTCCACGCTGGAGGTCCGGCACGGACACGAGGCGATGCGCGCCGAGATCCACCGCGAGTGCGGCAGCGTCGACGCCGCAGCGTTCGACGAGTTCGTGGTGTGGCTCCGCAAGCTGTACCTGACCGAGATGCCGCACTTCATCGACCGCAACTTCGACCGTCCGACCGACCTGCTCTCCCGGCCCATGGCCGCCGCACGTCTGCTGGCGATGGGTGGGTTCACCCGGCTCGGGCCGATGATCCGGCGACGCTTCGCCGACGAGCGTCTGCACCGGTTGTTCTCGTTCCAGGCCATGTACGCGGGCCTCGCGCCGGACGACGCGCTCTCGCTCTACGCCGTCATCACGTACATGGACTCGATCGAGGGCGTCTACTTCCCGAAGGGCGGCATGCGCGCCGTGCCGCAGGCCCTGGCCGACGCCGCCTCCGACGCCGGTGCGGACTTCCGCTACGGCACCACCGTCACCGCTCTCGTGCGCGACTCCGGGGGCCGCGTGCGTGGCGTGGCCACGGGCGAGGGGACCATCGCGGCCGACGCCGTCGTGTGCACCATCGACCTGCCGACGGCCTACGAGTGGCTGCTGCCCGAGCTCAAGCTCCCCCGCGCCGTCCGTGGCATCGGCGGACGCCTCGGTGGGGACTACTCGCCGTCGTGCGTCGTGTGGCACGTGGGCGTCAAGGGTCTGCCGCAGGGCAAGGCCCACCACAACATCCACTTCGGCCACGAGTGGGCGGGGGCGTTCGAGGACCTCATGAAGCGCGGCACCCTGATGCGAGACCCGTCGCGTCTCGTCACCATCCACTCCCTCGACGACGACGAGGCCGCGCCCGAGGGCGACAGCACGCTCTACGTGCTGGAGCCGACGCCCAACCTCGACGTCGGCCACATCGACTGGAAGGCCGAGCGCGAACCGATGAAGGAGCGCCTCATGGAGTTCCTCGAGGGTGCCGGCTACCCGACCGACGTCGTCGTCGACGAGTTGGTGACGCCCCTGGACTGGCACGAGCAGGGCATGGCCGCAGGGACCCCGTTCGCGCTGGCCCACACGTTCGCCCAGACCGGCCCGTTCCGCGCCGCCAACGTCGACAAGCGGGTCCCCGGCCTGGTGTTCGCCGGCTCCGGCACGGTCCCCGGCGTCGGCGTCCCGATGGTGCTCCCGTCGGGCCGCCTCGCCGCGGAGCGGGTCAACCAGCTCCTGCGCTGACCCTGCCCGCCAACGCGTCCTTCCGTTTCGGACACGTCCGGGGCACTTCGAGCGGTTGGAGTGCCCCGGAACTGTCCGAAACGGAGGGACGTGAGGGCGGGCGGGCGGAAGGAGGGGTGGTCGGTCAGCGGCCGAGGGTGGCGCGGGCCAGCTCGCGCCGGCCCGAGCACGGCATGTGGCGGAACATGGTCCACATGGCACCGGCCACGGCCGACGGTGGCGCGTCGCGCGACATGAAGGCACGCTGCTGGTGGGCCGGGAGGCGGCCGAAGCCGTCGAAGAGGGCGAGGGTGCCGTCCACGTCGAGGCGCAGCAGGGCCCGCAGACCTGCCTCGCGGAGCCCGTCGACCGGACGCACCGGGTCGACCTGGTCCGGCACGCGCCCGGCCGCCAGGTCGTCGGCGAGGGAGCGACCTCGCAGCAGCGCGTGCGCCACCGAGTAGCCGGTGACGAGGTGCCCGCCGCGGCCGGCGACGCCGAGCGCGAGCGTGCCCGGCACCGGTGGTCGACCGCGGCCCCGCATCGGGATCCGCACGACCTCGCGGGCCAGCGGAGCGTCGACCACGGAGGGGTCCACACCGCGGGCCACCAGCCGACGCCGCAGCCGGTCCTGCAGCTCCTCGACGGCCATGCCGGGCGCGGCGGCCAGGCAGGTCTCCTCCAGCAGCACGGTCCCGTCGCCCAGGTCGAAGGCGTACAGGAACGTGGGGATCGCACCCGCGGGCGGCGCCCCGCCCGGCGCCCAGTCGGTGCGCCAGTCCATCAGCAGCGACTCCGCACCCTGCAGCGCCGGAGCCGCGACGTCGGCGGGGACGACGACGCCGAACGCGGTCTGCGCCGGCGCCGGGTCGTGGGCCACCCGCCCGTCGGGACGCGCGCCGCGGGCGTCGACGACGACCCTGGCCTGCCCCGCCAGCGCCGCGACCCCGGCGTCGTCGAGCCGGTCGCGGCGCACGTCGACCCCGTCGAGCGGCAGCGCGGCCTGCACCGCCGCGTTGTCGAGCACCACGTACGTGCGCGGCAGCCGGTGGACGGCGGTGGCCCGCACCTGTGGCGCCGCCGACCGGGCCCGCACGACCGTCGGCGGCAACCCGGACAGCTCGTCCTCCCACACGCCGTACGTGGGCGTCCAGACCGCGTCGGACCGCGGGTCGACGGCCAGCACGCGCAGACCGAGCGCCGCGCAGCGCGACGCGAGCGTGCGGCCGGCCGGACCGAGCCCGACGACCGCGACGTCAGCGGGACCGGTTGTCATGCGGCCCATCCTCCCGCACCTCAGTAGGCTGGGCTGCACCATGGCACGCCCCCTGCACCCCGACCCGCGGCTGGCCGAGGGCTACGCGCGGTGCGCCGAGCTGACGAAGCGCCACGGCACCACCTACTACTGGGGTGCGCGGCTGCTCCCCCGCGAGCAGCGGATCGACGTCTACACCGTCTACGCGCTGTGCCGGCTCGCCGACGACATCGTCGACGAGCCCGAGCGCGTCGACCCGGCCGTCCCTGGCCACGGCGAGGTCGACCCCGGCGTGCGGCTGCGGATGTTCGAGCAGCACTTCTGGGACTGCGTGGCCGCCGGCCGGTCCGACGAGCCCGTCATGGCCGCCGTCGTCGACAGCCTGCAGCGCCGTGGCACCGACCCCGAGTGCTTCGACCGATTCTTCCGCGCCATGGAGCTGGACCTGACCCGCACCACGTGGGAGACGTGGGAGGACCTGCGCGACGGCTACATGGAGGGCTCGGCCGCTGTCATCGGCGAGATGATGCTGCCCGTGCTGCAGCCCCTCACCCCGGCGGCGAAGGAACCGGCCCGCGCGCTCGGGCACGCGTTCCAGCTGACGAACTTCCTGCGCGACGTCGGCGAGGACCTCGACCGCGGGCGGGTCTACCTCCCCCAGGAGGACCTGAGGCGACACGGCGCCGACCCGTGGACGCGCCGGGTCACCCCCGCGTGGCGCTCGATGATGGCCGAGCAGGTGGAGCGCAACCGCGCGCTGTACCGCGAGGCGGCTCCCGGCGTGGCCATGCTGCCGAGGCCCGGGGCACGCTGCGTGGCCACCGCGCTGCGCATGTACTCGCGCATCCTCGACCTGGTCGAGGAGGCCGACTACGACGTCTTCTCGGGCCGCCTCCGGGTGAGGCCACGCACCAAGGTCGCGATCCTGGCCGACGTGCTGGTGCGCGGTCCGGGCCGCGGTGTGCCGCCCTCGCCGAGGGCCAGCCTCGCCCCCCGGAGCCAGTAGCCGGCGATCAGGTGGTCCCAGCCCAGCTCGGGCTCGGCCTCCAGCCGCGGCTCGAGCGCCAGCAGCCGCAGCAGCAGGGCGTCGGACTCCAGCAGGGCCAGCGGCTGCCCGGGACACTTGTGCTCGCCGTCGCCGAACGCCAGCACCGGGTCACCCACGCCTGCGGGCAGGGAGCGGCCGGGGCACAGGTCGAGCGGGGCGTCGCCCACCGCGCGGGGGTCGGCGTTGCCGGGGCGCACGCACACGTCGACGAGGTCACCGGGCTCGATCGTCCACGCGTCGTCGCCGTCGGTCACCGCGATCTCCTGCTGGGCCCGCCGGTACAGGTGCCCGACGACGGGCTCGAGCCGGATGATCTCGCCCAGGATCGCCAGCCGCTCGGACTCGGGCGCCACCAGGTAGCGGGCGCGCAGGGCGTCGTCGTCGAGCAGGTGCAGCGCGGCCATGACGATGAACTCGCGCGTGGTGACCATGCCCGCCGTGCCGTACGTGACGCACTCGACGAGGATGCTCGCCGTCGAGTACTCCTCGGCCAGCAGGTGGCTGATGATGTCCTCGCGCGGCTCGCGTCGCCTCGCCCGGACGGCGGGGCGCACGTCGGCCAGGAACAGCCGACCCACCGGGAGCAGCCCGCGGTAGGCGGCCTGCATCCACTGCCGGCGGGACCTGCCGAGGTCTCGGCGGGTGATGTCGAACGGCGGCTGGCTGAACATCGCCTCCAGCCGTCGCGCCATGCGCGGCACGGACGACTCGGTGAGCCCGACGACCTCGGCCGTGACCTCGACCGTGTACAGCAGCGCCAGCTCGTCGAGGGTGCACCCGCCGTCGGCGACGGCCTCGGCGAGCAGCCGGTCGGCCACGGAGTGCATGAGGTCGGTGTACCGCTCCGCCACGACGGTCGGTGCGAGGAAGCGCGCCACCTTGCGGCGCTGCTCGTCGTGCTTCGGGCCGTCGGAGACCAGGATCGGGTGGTGCTCGAGGTAGCCCTGCGGGATCGCCTCGGCCGTGAAGCCCGCCTGGGTCGTGGCGTGCCGGGCGCGCAGCACCTGACGCGCGGCCTCGAGCGACCGGATCCGCCAGACGGTGCTGACGCCGGGGCGGCCGCCGGCGTCGACCCGCTCCACGCGCGGGTCGCCCGTCTCGTGCCCCGCCTCGTCGGGCAGGACGGCGCGACGTCGCGACCGGGTGGCGTCGCTCATCGCGAGAGCGAGGGCAGCCGTGGGCGTCGGCGCAGCAGGCCGTCGAGCGGGACGGTCCACACGTCCTCGCCCCGCACGCCCCACCCCGCGAGCAGCTGGTTGGCCGCGAGCACGCCGGTGGTGGCGGCCCGCTCCATGAGCGCGATCGGCCAGTCGACCCGCAGCCCGTCGCCGGCGAGCACGAGCCCGGCGTAGGGGGTGTCGACGGTCAGGCGGTCGCGCCACGGTCCTGTGCCCACCAGTCCGCAGTCGTCCTCCACGAGCAGCTCCTCGTGCACGATCCCGAGCGTGCGGGTCTCGGGGTACACGTTGTGCAGGGCGGTCAGGAGCCGCTGCCGCACCAGGGCGACGTCGAGACCTCCGGGGCCGTCGCCGGCCAGGTCTGCGTCACGCACGGGGTCGGTGGCGTAGGCGTGCAGCTCCACCACCGAGCCGCCGTGCCGGGCGGACCACTCGGCGGCCCCGCGCTCGAAGCGCTCCAGCACCGTGACGTTGTCGAGCAGGTCGTACCCGCTCGTGCCGAGGAACGCCTCCCGCTCCGCCGCGACCGTGCCGTCGAGCCACAGCCGCAGCACCGCGAAGGGCGGGGCGTTGCGGCCGGCGGCAGCGCGGCGGTGCCAGTCGCGACGGTCGTCGTCGTCGGCGGGCAGGGGGGCCACGAGCGTGCGCGTGGTGCGGGGGTCGGTCGCCAGCACCACGGCGTCGGCCCGCAGGGCCTCCTCCCCCGTGTGCACGAGCCAGCCGTCCCCGTCGGGTGCGACCCGGTCGGCCCGCGCGCCGGTGCGCACTCGCGCGCCCAGTCCCTCGAGGTAGCGGCCGAGCGGCGCCCAGAGCACGGCGTCGTAGTCGTCGTCGGGCACGTCGAAGAGCAGGCCCTCGGAACTGCCGGTGAAGTAGGTGTGGAACATGCCGACCAGCTCACCGGCCCCGAACTCGGTGGGGTGGGCGAAGAACGATCGGGCGAAGACCTCCAGCGCGAGGTGCCGCGCCCCCTCGGGGAAGCGCAGCCGGTCGAGGAAGTCCTGGGCGGACTCGCCGTCGTAGCGCTCGTGGCTGGCCGGGTAGGAGGCGTCGACCAGCTCGAGGGCGCTCGGCACGTGGACCGACGGCAGGGCCGAGACGGGGAACGTGGGGCTGCGCAGCACGAAGGTCAGCAGGTTGAACGGCGGTGTGGCCGGCAGGGCCGCGAAGGAGTCGGTGAGCCCGTCGCCGCGGCGCAGCGGGTAGTCGGGCACCGGCACCAGGTGCGACAACGTGGGATCGACGCGGCGCAGCAGCGAGCGCAGCGTGTAGTACTGGCGGAAGAACGCGTGGAACCCGCGGCTCATCGTGCGCGAGGCGTCGGTTCCGCCGGATCCGGTGTCGCCGTCGTCGGCCAGCGGCCAGGCGCGCACCCGGCCACCCAGCTGGTCGCACGCCTCGAGCAGGGTCACCCGGGCGCCGCGCTCGGCCAGCACCACTGCGGCGCCGAGGCCGGCGATGCCGCCCCCGACCACCACGACGTGTCGGTCGTCGCCCAGCCGCGAGGAGCCGGGGTCAGCGCGGTGGAGCACGGCGTTCCGGTCGCGACCGGGCGGGACAGGACGTGAGGCCATCACGCGCGGGTCAGAGCGGACGTCGGGCGAGGACGGTGTGCAGGATGCCCCGCTGCCAGCCGCCGGCCGTCGTCCAGGTGATGTCGGTGAGACCGGCACGCTCGAGCCGCGCCTGCAGCTCTGCGGTGGAGTCGTTGCGCAGCACGCTTCGCCACAGGTACCGGTAGATCGCGGGGTTGCCGCGCACCGCCACGGACAGCGGCGTGACGACGCCCCAGCAGACGGCGCTCCAGACGGCCTCGGCCGTCCGCGAGCCCTTCACGTGGTAGTCCTGCAGCGCGATCCAGCCGCCGGGGCGCACCTGGTCGGCGATGGTCGCGACCACGTCGTCACGCTGCTCCTGCGGCACGTTGCGCAGCAGGTAGGCCGCGAACGCACCGTCGGCCGGGCCGTCGAGCTGGACCGCGGCCACACCGGGCAGGTCCTGGGCCCGCGCCTGCACGAAGCTGACGTGGTCGGGCCAGTCCTTCTCCTGCGCCTGGGCGAGCATCCCGGCCGACGCGTCGAGGCCCACGATGCGGGCGCCCGGTCCGGCGGCGTCGACCAGGGCCCGGGTGGAGAGGCCCGAGCCACAGCCGAGGTCCCACAGCGTCGGCGCCGAGCCCGTGACCGGCAGGCTCAGCACCAGTCGGCGCGCGGCGTCGCGCAACGCGTCGACGTAGCCGGGGTTGAGCGAGGTGAGCAGGTCGTAGCGGGGCGCGGCGCGGTCGAACTCGTCCGCGAGCAAGGTCCCAGAGGTCGGCTCCACCCGCCCAGCCTACGGGGGTTCGCCCCTCAGGACCGGCGGGAGTACGCCCGCATGGTGAGCGGCCCGAACACGGCCACGAACACGCCCGAGATCACGAGGACCGTGACGATGGACCCGCCGTGCGGATCGCCGACCATGAGGCTGCGGACCGCGTCGACGAGGATCGAGACCGGGTTGTTCTCGACCGCCGGCTGCAGCCAGTCGGGCATCGTCTCGATGGGCACGAACACGTTCGACAGGAACGTCAGCGGGAACAGGACCATCATCGAGACCCCCATCACCGACTCCGGGCTGCGCAGCTTCATGCCGAGCAGCGTCCAGATCCAGCTGACGCTGAAGCAGAACACCAGCAGGAGCAGGACGGCCGCCACCACGCCCACGAGACCGCCGGGCGGCCGGTACCCGATGAGCATCGTGACCACCAGGATCACGACCGAGGCCATCGTGTAGCGCAGGGTGTCGCCGAGCAGGGCCCCGACCATGAGCGACGGACGCCAGACCGGGAGGGACCGGATGCGGTCGAAGACGCCCTTCTTGATGTCGTTGTTGATGGTCATGGCCGTGTACATGGTGATCATGACGACGGTCTGCACGAGGATGCCCGGCGCCAGGTACTCCAGGTACTCACCGGTGGACCCGGCGATCGCGCCGCCGAAGATGTAGGTGAACATCAGCGTGAACAGGATCGGGAACATCGTCACGTCGAACAGCTGCTCGGGCACGTGCTTGATCTTGAGCAGGGCCCGGTGCGTGAAGATCAGCGACGAGCCCAGCGGGCCCACCGGCTCGGGGCGCTCGCTGCTGCCGACCGCCTCGCGGACCTTGGCGTCCATGGTGGTGCTCATGCCGGGACCTCCGTCGTGTCGGGCTCGACGTCGGTGACGTGCTCGCCGGTGAGGGCGAGGAACACCTCGTCGAGGCTGGGCTGGCCGAGCGAGAACTCCGAGACCGCGATGCCCTGCTCGGCGACGCGCACGAGGGCATCGGGGACGCCCTGCGGCGACGGCACCGAGAACGACAGGGCGTAGGGGTCCTTCTCGAGCACGGCCTCGGCGTCGAGGGTCGCGGCCAGGACCGACGCGGCACGCTCCCGGTCGGCCTGGTCGGCCACCCGCACCTTGAGTGCCCCCGCTCCCACGGACGCCTTGAGCTCACCGGTCGTGCCCTCGGCGATCACCGTGCCGCGGTCGATCACGGCGATCCTGTCGGCCAGCTGGTCGGCCTCGTCGAGGTACTGGGTGGTGAGGAGCACCGTGGTGCCGGCGGACACGAGGGCCCGCACGATGTCCCACACCTGGTTGCGGCTGCGCGGGTCGAGACCGGTGGTGGGCTCGTCGAGGAACATCAGCTCGGGTCGCACCACGATGCTGCCGGCGATGTCGATGCGTCGACGCATGCCGCCGGAGTAGGCCTTGACCTGGCGCCCCGCGGCGTCGGTGAGGTCGAAGGCGTCGAGCAGCTGGTGGGCGCGGTCGCGGGCCGCAGCACCGCGGTACCCGTACAACCGGGCCAGCATGACCAGGTTCTCCAGACCCGTGAGGTCCTCGTCGAGCGAGGCGAACTGACCGGTCATGGCCACCTTCGATCGCACCGCGGCCGACTCGGCGACGACGTCGTGGCCGAGCACCTCGGCCCGACCGCCGTCGGGCTTGATGAGCGTGGCGAGCATGCGGATGGTGGTGGTCTTGCCGGCTCCGTTGGGCCCGAGCACGCCGTAGACGCCTCCGGCCGGGATCTGCAGGTCGACACCGTCGACCGCTCGGTTCTCGCCGAAGAGCTTGACGAGGCCCTCGGTACGGATCGCTGTGGTCATGGCGACATCGTGCCACGTGTTACTGACAGGAATACAGACCTGGACTCGTGAGGTGCCCGACGGCCAGGGGACAGCACGAGGCCCGGACCCCCTGGAGGAGGGTCCGGGCCTCGCGTCGATCAGTCGTCGGCGTGGTCGCTCACGTCGGGCTCACGACCGCGCCTCGATCACCTCGGGTGATCGGGACTCGATGATCAGGCCGGGGGCATGAGCACCGTGTCGATGAGGTACACCGTGGCGTTGGCGGTCTTGACGCCACCACAGATCACACCGGCCTGGTCGCCGACGCGGATGTTGTCGCCCTCGCCGGTGATGGTCAGCTCGGCGCCGTTGACGGTCTTGAAGGTGCCGTCGATGTCGGCGGGAGCGATCTGGTTGGGGATGACGTGGTAGGTCAGGACCGACTCGAGCGTCTTGGCGCCCTCGGGGGTGCCGAGCGTCTTGACGGTCTCCTCGGGCAGCTTGCCGAAGGCGTCGTCGACCGGCGCGAACACGGTGAACTCGCCACCGTTGAGGGTGTCGACCAGGTTCACGTCGGGGTTGAGCTCACCGGAGACGGCCGCGACGAGCGTCTTCAGCAGCGGGTTGTTGCTGGCGGCGGTGGCCACCGGGTCCTGGGCCATGCCCTCGACCGAGCCGGCGCCGTCCGGCACCTGCGCGGCGTAGTCGGCGCAGCCCGGGCCGACGAGGTCGGAACCGGCGTCGGACGCGTCCTCGGACGCGGGCGCCGAGGTCTCGTTGTCGGACGAGGAAGCGGCGTCGTCATCGCTCGAGCCGCAGGCCGCAGTGAACAGGGACAGCGAGGCCACGGCGGTGATCGCGAGGGTCTTGCTCTTGGTCGTCGTGCGCATGTTTCTTCTCCTTGGTTGGGTGTTTCCTGCTACTCGACGCGGAACCTGACGTTGTGCCAGCCGGTCGATCCGTCCGGTGCGATGGGCACCCGGTCGGAAGTCTGTGTGGTGCCGTCGGCGTCGGTCGCACGCACGGTCACCTGGTGGGTCCCCTCGGTGGCGTCCTCCCACGTCCAGGACCACTGTCGCCACGTGTCGACGCCGTCGCGGTCCGCGAGCTCGACGTCCTGCCAGTCGCCGTCGTCGATCTTGACCTCGACGCGCTCGATGCCCACGGTCTGCGCCCAGGCCACGCCGCCGATGCGGACGTTGTCGCGGGGCAGCGCCTGGAAGGCCTTGGGGACGTCGATGCGGGACGACAGCTTGATCGGCGCCTCCTCGGAGTAGCCGCGCGTCGACCAGTAGGCCTTGAAGTCCGAGAACTTCGTGACCTCGATGTCGACGAGCCACTTCGTGGCGGAGACGTAGCCGTAGAGGCCGGGGACGACCATGCGGACGGGGAAGCCGTGCTCGAGCGGCAGCGGCTCGCCGTTCATGCCGACCGCGATCAGCGCACCACGGTCGGTGTCGGTGAGCGCCTCGAGCGGGGTGCCGATGGTCATGTCGTCGGCGCTGGTGGTCTTGACGGCGTCGGCGCCGTCCTTGACCCCGGCGCGGGCCAGGAGCTCGGCCACGGGGATGCCCAGCCAGGCCGCGTTGCCCACGTAGGGGCCGCCGACCTCGTTGGAGACGCAGGTCAGGGTGATGCGGCGCTCCACGAGGCGCTCCTTGAGCAGGTCCTCGAAGGAGAGGTTGAGCTCCTGGTCGACCATGCCGTGGATGCGGAGGTTGAACGTGCTCGCGTCGACCTGCGGCACGCGCAGGGCGGTGTCGATGCGGTAGAAGTCCTTGTTCGGCGTCACGTAGGGGCTGATCCCCTTCAGCTCCACCTGGGCGCCGGCCGGCACCGCGCTGGCCGGTACGGCAGCCTTCGGGAGCTTGACCGAGGCACGGGACTCACGACCGGCACTGGAGCCGAGGAAGCGGGTGACGCCGCCGCCGATCGCCATGACGGCGCTGGCGGCCAGGACGACCTGCAGGAAGGCGCGGCGGTCGAAGCCGGCGGGCGTCTCGTCACCGACCTTCGGCGCGAGCTCGAGTGCGCTGAGGAAGCGCATCAGGAGGAACACGCTCACGACGAGGGTGACGGCGGAGGGGATGGCGGTGACGACGACGTTGGCCGTCGAGGTGCGGTCGAGGACCGCGGTCAGGAGAGCGACGATCCCCAGCAGCGCCGTGATGCCGAGGGCGAGCCGCGGCCGACGCAGGCCCAACCAGCCGGCGACGGCCGCGGCGACCAGGAGGGTCACGGCGACGCCGCCGATGAGCACGGGCTTGTCGTTCGTCCCGAACTGCTCGATGGCGAATTCCTTGAGCGGACGGGGCACCAGGTCGATCACCCGGTTGCCGACCGACTCGATCGGCGTCGGGACGCCCAGCAGAGTGGCGACGCCCGATCCGGCTGCGACGCCTGCGACCGCAGCGAGCAGGCCCGACACGGCACCGGTCCACCACGGAGCGGTGGCCCGCGTGGTCTGGGTGGCGATCGAGTGGCTCATGCACGTGATTCGGGACCGTGACGGGCCTGGATGGGTCCAGATCCAAAAAAGTGTTCACGTCGGCGTGTCGTGAACAAGATCGTGTGTCACTCGCAGTTACCTTCGGCCGCCGGTTTCCCCTGCGCTCCCAGGGTTCCTAGGCTGTCGTCATGACCACGCGCGAGGGAGTGCAGTTCCGGTCCGAGAGCACGTCCGCCACGGCGAGGGAGGTCCTGGCCGATGCGCTGCGGCCCGCCGATCCGGTCGGTGCGCGCGCCGTCGAGCACGAGACGGCCTGGCGGCGGCAGTACCTCCAGCACTTCCGCCGGGCCGTGGAGGCCGGCGTCGGGGATGCGGCGGCTGCGCGATCGATCGCGGCCGAGGGGCTGCGCAGCGCGCATGCGGCCATGCGGTTCGACGACGTCGCCCTCGACGAGGCCCTGGCGGTGACGCCGCTGGACCAGGTGCTCAGCACGACCACCGTCCAGGGCGAGGCGGAGCCGGAGACCGAGCTGACCGTGCCCTACCGCGGCGAGAGGCTGGGGGGCGACGCCCTCCTTCGCCAGCTGGACGACTGGCTGGACCGTGGTGTGGTCACGCCGTCGTGCGCGGACGCGGTGCGCACCGTGCAGGCGAACCCCGACTGGCTGCGGCTCGAGGGCGACCTCGTCGTCGTGCTCGGGGCGGGGGCCGAGATGGGTCCGTACCGCGCGCTGCAGCGGTGGGGTGCCGAGGTGGCCGCCGTCGACCTGCCCCGCGCCGACGTGCAGGGCCGCATCGCCGAGGTCGCGACGGGCGGGGCGGGCCGCGTGCACGTGCCCAGTCGGATCGTGACCCACGGTCGACCCGACGGTGGGAGCGACGTCGGCGCGGACCTGGTGCGCGAGCTGCCGGCCCTCGCCCACTGGCTGGGCTCCTTCGAGTCCCGCGTCGTGCTGGGCAACTACTGCTACGCCGACGGCGGGCAGCACGTCCGGGTCTCGATGGCCGCGGACGCGCTCGCGGACCACCTGGTGCGAGAGCGCCCCGACACCGCGCTGGCCTTCCTGGCCACACCCACCGACGTGTTCGCCGTCGGTGCCGACGACGTGGCGAGGTCGGAGGCGGCGTACCGCGCCGGCCGGTTCGGTCGGATGGCTCGCCACGCCACACGCGTGGCGAGCGGCGGACGGCTCCTGCAGCGGAACTACCCGCCCGGCGCCGACCCGGGCATCTGCGACGCCCTCGTCCCGCAGCAGGGTCCCAACTACGCGTTCGCCAAGCGGCTGCAGCGCTGGCGTGCCACGACCGCTCGCGCCGCCGGCACCACGGTGTCGCTCAACGTGGCACCGGCCACCCGCACACGGTCGGTCGTGAAGAACAAGGCCCTGGCGGCGGCCTACGCCGGCGCGCACCGCTTCGGCGTCGAGATCTTCGACCCCGCCACGTCGAACACCCTGATGGCCGCGCTCCTGGTCCACGACCTCCGCGCCGGCCTGCCCGCCGAGGCCGAGCCGTGGCAGGACGAGGCTCGCGGCGCCGCCCACGGCGGACTCTGGACGGCGGCCTACCACCCCCGCTCCGCCCTCGGCCTCGCCGCGGTGCTGGGCGTGGGGGCGCTGCGGGGGTGAGCCTGGGGCTCGACCTGCGGCTGCGCTCGCTGGGTGGGGCTCGACCTGGGGTGCGCTGGCTCGGCTGGGTCTCGTCCTGCGGCTGCGTCTCCTCGGCTGGGTCTGGACTTGCGGCCGCGCTGCTCCGCCCGGGTCTCGGCTCGGTCTCCGAAAGGAGCCTCGACCGGCGGACGGGCTCCCGCTCGGCCGGGCCCCGGTGCCGCGGGCCGGTCCTGGGCCGTCGGAGGTAGGTAGCGCACCGAACCAGGCCGTCAGAGGTAGGTCTCGCACCTCAAACCGCCCGCATGCGGTGCGTCTCCTACCTCCCACTGCCCAATACGGGTGAGAGGTAGGTAGCGCGCGGAATCGGAGCGTCAGAGGTAGGTGACCCGCGGTATGAAGGCCCGTATCCGCGCGCCACCTACCTCCGCCCGGCGGATAACGCGCGCCACCTACCTCTGACGGCCCCGACCGACGCACGACAGGGCAACGAAGCGGTCAGGACGCCCCGGACGCATCATCGTGCGGTACCCGCGCCCCGAGAACCCGGGCCGAGCGCGCACCCCGCCGCCGGTCGAGGCCCCTTTCGGAGCGCAGGTCGACGCGGGGCCGAGGCAGCGCCGCCGCAGGACACGACCCAGCCGAGCAGTCGCAGCCGCACGACGAGACCCGCCCGAGCAGCGCAGCCGCACGACGAGACCCACCCGAGCAGTGGCGCCGCAGGACCAGACCCACCCGCCGAGGCGCAGCCGCAGGGCGGAGTCAGAGCCGCAGCTCGGCCGCCTCGTCCAGCGACGCGCGGGAGGTGCGGTAGGAGGCGGTGGGGTGGTCGAGGTCGGGGTGGCCGAAGGAGATGCCGCACACCACCTGACGGTCGTCGTCGAGGTCGAACCACTCGCGCAGCAGCTCCGAGCGCATGGCCAGGGCCGCCTGCGCGCAGGCGCCGAGACCGAGGGCCTGGGCCGCGAGCAGGAAGGACTGCACGTACAGACCGCAGTCGATCGCGCCGTACACGCCGAGCGAGCGGGTCGTGGTGACGATCGCGACGTGCGGGGCGCCGAAGAACTCGAAGTTGCGCATCGTCTGGGCGGCGGACCCGGCCCGGTCGCCCTTCACCACGCCGACCGCCTCGTACAGCTGCCAGCCCGACTCGCGCCGACGCTCGGCGTACACGCCCTCGTAGGACTCCGGGAAGGTCAGGTCGGGGCCGAAGCGCTCGTCGTCGGCCATGGCCTGCTTGAGCCGCTCGGTCTCGCCTCCGGCGGTCACCACCACGTGCCACGGCTGGGTGTTGCACCACGACGGGGTGCGCTGCGCGGCGGTCAGCAGCCGCTCGATGGTGGCCGCCTCGACCGGTTCGTCGGTGTATCCGCGGCAGCTCCAGCGCTCCTCCAGGAGCGCCTCGAGGGCCTCGATCCGGCTCTCGCTCATCGGCCCACGAACCCGGCGGCGCGCTTGTCCAGGAACGCCTGGATGCCTTCCTTCGAGTCCGCCGTGTCGGCGAGCTCCCGCTGCAGGCGCAGCTCGCGGTCCAACGTCTCGTCGAGGTGGCGCAGCGTGTTGGCGGCGATGGCCTGCTTGGTGGCGGCGTACGCGGCCGTGGGGCCGTTGGCCAGCTTCGCGACCAGCTCGGCCACCTGCTCGGCGTAGTCGTCGCCGCAGCACCGGTCGATGAGTCCCATCTGCGCCGCCTCGGCGGCCGGGAGCCGCTCGCCCAGCAGCGAGAGGCGGTTGGCCCGGGCCCGACCCACCGACGCGGCGAGCAGCTCGGTCGCCCCGCCGTCGGGCATGAGGCCGATGTTGACGAACGCCTGCAGGAAGTAGGCCGACTCGTGGGCGACGGTCACGTCGGCGGCCAGCGCCACCGACATCGCGATGCCGGCGGCGGGGCCGTTCACCGCGGCCACGACCGGGCGGTCCGTCGAGACCAGTGCGCGCACGAGCCGGTTGCCGTTCTCGTGCGTGCCGCCCCGCTCGAGCCGACGCAGGTCCGCTCCGGCGCTGAAGGCACGGCCCGCGCCGGTCACCACGACGACGCGGGCGTCGGTGGTCTCGACGGCCTCGGCGGCCCGCTCGAGCATGGCACCGTCGAGCGCGTTCATGACGTCGGGACGGTTGAAGGTGATCGAGAGGATGCCCTCGGTGGTGTCGAGCAGCAGCTCGGTGCTGGTCGGGTCGCTCGTCACGGGCGTCTCCATTCTCCGATGATGGCCTGCACGGCGGCGGTGAGCGCCAGCGGCTGGTCGAGCATCACGTGGTGCCCGGAGTCTCGCACGACCGTCACCGGCACGTGCCCGCCGAGCCGTTCGGCGACGGCGTCGGTGATGTCCGACGTGGCCATGCCGCGGTCTCCGCGCAGGAGCGCCACCGGGCAGGCCGCCTCGGCGAGCTCCTCGGGCTCCATGCGCGACCGCAGGAAGATGCGTGGGTCGAACTTCCAGCGCCACCCCCCGGGCTCCCCGTCGGACGCCGGGACCTCGCGCACGGATCCCTCGGCGATGTGGCGGTGCACGAAGTCGAGCGTGGCGTCGTCGGCCGGGAGCGTGCGGAACCGGGCGAGGATCACCTCACGATCGGGGTGCAGCTTCGGGGCGGGGATGACGCCGTGCGAGGCGATCCACGCTCGCGCCTCGCTCGACATCTCGCGGACCGGCGAGTCGATCGCGACGGCCCCGGCCAGTGCGGCGCCGTGGTCCCGCGCAGTGGTGAGGGCCACGAACCCGCCCATGCTGTGGCCGACCACGGCGGGGGGACGGGTGCTGCCCTGCGCCCGCGCGACGGCCATGACCTCGGCCGCCCAGGTCTCGAGCGCGTAGACGTCGCGGTGGTCGCTGTCCCCGTGCCCGCTCAGGTCCAGGGCGACGACGCGTCCGTCGAGCAGCGGCCCGACGTGGTCCCACCAGCCCGCGTGCGCGGCGCCGCCGTGCACGAGCACCGTGACGGGCTCGTCGACCGGGCCCCACGCCCGGTAGGTGATGCGCACGCCGTCGACGTCGACCGTGGCGTGCTCGGGCTGCTCCGCCAGGGCGGCCGTGAACCAGGCCGGTACGTCCTGCGCCATCGGTGCCGCCACCTCCAGAGAAACAATCAACCTTGACTGTTCTTGTCGTCCCCAGCACGATAGCGAGGACGCACGTCCACGACGAGAGGACCCCCGATGAGCCTGGCCGGAACGACGATGATCATGTCCGGAGGCAGCCGAGGCATCGGGGAGGCCATCGCGGTGCGCGCCGCCCGCGACGGCGCGAACGTGGTGCTGCTCGCGAAGACGTCCGAGCCGCACCCCAAGCTGCCCGGGACGATCCACACCGCTGCCGCCGCCATCGAGGAGGCCGGCGGCCGCGCGCTGCCGCTCGTGGGTGACATCCGCGACGACGCCTTCGTCGAGGACGCCGTGGCCCGGGCCGTGGAGACGTTCGGCGGCGTCGACCTGGTCGTCAACAACGCCAGCGCGATCGACCTGTCCCGCACCGAGGACATCTCGATGAAGAAGTACGACCTCATGACGCAGATCAACGCGCGCGGCTCGTTCCTGCTGTCCAAGCTGTGCATCCCTCACCTGCGTGCGTCGGCGAACCCCCACGTGCTCACGCTCAGCCCGCCGATCAGCCTCGACCCGAAGTGGTTCGGCACGTTCACCGCCTACGCGATCGCCAAGTACGCCATGAGCCTCGTGACCCTGGGCCTGGCCGAGGAGCTGCGCGAGGACGGGGTCGCGTGCAACTCGCTGTGGCCACGCACGGCGATCGACACCGCCGCCGTGCGCAACGTGGTGGGCGCCGGGCTGGAGACCAGCTCCCGGACGCCGGCGATCATGGCCGACGCCGCCCACGCGATCCTCACGCGACCCAGCCGGGAGTGCACGGGGAACTTCTTCATCGACGACGAGGTCCTCGAGGCCGAGGGCGTCACCGACCTGTCGATCTACCTGAACGGCGGTCGCGAGGAGGACCTGGCGCTCGACTTCTGGGTGGAGCCGAAGGGCCCGCACGACCCCGCCAAGCGTCTGTAGCCCGTCGGCGGACGATCCGGTTCAGCAGCCGTCGCGCACGAGGCCGGGCTGCCCGCCCTTGGTGACCTCGACGAACGTCACGCGGTCGTCGTCGGCCAGCTGGTCGGGCGTCGTGTCGAACAGGAAGCCGATCCAGCTCGCGTCGTTGCTCTCGCGCACGAACACGCCGGTCTGGCCGTAGCCGGCATCCTGCGGGTCGCTCGCGACGGACCTCAGCTGGGCCCACGTGGTGCCGACACCGAAGCCGGACCGCGTGTGGGGGCCGGGCTGGCGGACGCCGACCGACAGGACGTCGCCGTTCTCGGCGGTCTGCAGGTCGACGGTGTTCACGTACTCGTCGCGCCACGTGAGGGGGCGCACGGGACAGCCGTCGACGGGCGCGGGGACGTCGGCCACGAAGTAGCCGGTGGCGAGCGCCTGCGCCTTCGTCATGCCCGCCCTCACCGGACCGACCGCACCGGGGGTGATGAGGAGGTCCGACGGCGGCAGCAGACCCGGACCTGCCTCGGGCACCCCCTGATCGCCCCCGCCTGACTCGACGGTCGGCGCTGCCGCGGCAGGCTCGGTCTCCTCCTTCTTCTCCTCCGCCGTCGGCGACGGAGTCGGGGAGGCCGACGCGCGTGGCGTGTCGCGCCCGGCGGTGTCGTCGCCACCGACGGCCGCGGCGACCGCCCCGGTGGCGACACCCAGCACCACGGCTCCGGCGAGCAGCGTGAGAGCGAGCTTGGTCTGCATCATGAGCGTGCGTCCTTCGGTGAGGGGATCTGCACCATCAGATGCCGTCCGGACCCGAAAGGTTGTCCGGACCGGGCGGTGGGTCCTGGCCGAGCCGCTCGCGCAGGTAGCGGCGGGCGGTGTGGATGCGTGCCTTGACCGTGCCGAGCGGCGCGTCGGTGAGGGCGGCGACCTCGT
Source organism: Aeromicrobium sp. Leaf289 (assembly GCF_001423335.1). Lineage (NCBI taxonomy): Bacteria > Bacillati > Actinomycetota > Actinomycetes > Propionibacteriales > Nocardioidaceae > Aeromicrobium > Aeromicrobium sp. Leaf289. Next base: position 355,112 of record NZ_LMNK01000002.1, read on the forward strand.
CGTAGGGGAGCGTCCCGAGGTCGCGCAGCACGAACGCATCGACGGCGGACGGGTGCTCGCGCTCGAGGTGCTCCAGGGCGTCGAGCAGGTCGAGCCGCGTGCCTGCGATGACGCTCGTCGTGCGAGGGTCGGGCGCGTCGGGCACGAGGTCGGTGGAGCCCTCGTCGAAGCGACGCCGCATGGAGCGGTAGGCCTGGCGCGCCGTGTTGGACGCGACGACGGTGACCCACCCGACGAACGAGCCGCGGCCGGCGAAGGTGTGGAGCTTCTGCGCCACCACGAGGAGCGCCTCCTGCGCGGCCTCCTCGGCGTCGCCGGAGTACGGCAGGAACTTCGAGCAGCGCCGGAGCACGAGCGGACGCAGGTGCGCGAGCAGGTCCTCCATGGCGTCGGCGTCGCCGGCCTGGGCCCGCGCCACGAGCTCGAGCAGCTGGTCGTCCTCCATGGATCCCCCTTGCTCGTCTGCCGTCCACGGCCCGGCACCCCCGCCGGGCTCACCGCCGGGGGCCACGCCAGCGACCATACTGTCCCGTGATGAGGCAGATCGGGAGGTACCGGCTCGACGCGGTCCAGGGGTCGGGCGCGTTCGCCACGGTGTGGCGGGGCTACGACACCGAGCTCGAGGTGCCGGTGGCGGTGAAGGTGCTGGCGGAGAACTGGGCCCACCACGCCGACGTGCGCGAACGCTTCCTGGCCGAGGCGCGTCTGCTGCGACGGCTCGAGAGCTCCCGCGTCGTGCGGGTGCACGACATCGGCACCGAGACGTTCGACGGGACCGACCGGCCCTACTTCGTCATGGACTTCGCCGGGGGCGGGTCGCTCGACGCGGTGGCCGACGGGTCGCTCGCGCCGGCTGAAGCGGTGCGCCTGGCCGTCGAGGGTTGCCGGGCGGTGCACGTGCTGCACGCGGCGGGTGTGGTGCATCGGGACGTGAAGCCGGGCAACCTCCTGGTCGCCGACGACGGCCGCGTGCTGGTGGCCGACCTCGGCAGCGTGAAGCGGCTGGCGGAGGCCACCGGGTTCACCGTGACCACCGGGACGCCGGCGTACATGGCGCCGGAGCAGGCGTCGGGCGGACGCATCGACGCCCGCACCGACGTGTACGCGCTCGCGGTCGTGACCTTCGTCCTCGTCACGGGTGCGCTCCCCTTCGACGTGCCCGACGCCGCCGCCGTCCTGCGACGCTCCGAGGGCGAACGGCCCCGTGGTCTCGCCCGGACCCGCGGCGCGGCCGCCTCCCCGTTGCTGTCGCGGCTCGACGCCGTGCTGGACCGCGCTCTGTCACGCGACCCGGACCACCGGCACGCGTCGGCCGAGGCGCTCGCCGTCGAGCTGGAGCGGGTGACGTCGGGGCACCGCCCGCGTCGTCGGCCGGGCTGGCCGACGTGGGTGGTGGTGCCGGCCGCGCTGCTGCTGTTCGCCGCCGCTGCCACCGCCACCTGGTACGGCCTGCGCTGACCTACTGCGTGTCGACGGGCGTGCCCAGCTCGACCGTGCGGCTCACCGTGCAGAGCCGGTCGTGGGACTTGGCGATCGCGTCGGAGAGCCGGCCGGCCGCCTTCGCGCCCTCCTCGTCCTCGCCGAACGCCACGTCGAAGCGCACCTGCAGGTCGTCCATACGGTTGCCGTCGTCGTCGCGGACCTTCTCGCCCGAGGCCGTCACCGCGAACCGCTCCGGCTCGGTCCGCTTGGTGGTGACGAGGTCGACGTCGATGGCCGTGCAGCCCGCGATCGCGGCCAGCAGCAACTCGACGGGCGTGAAGTCGTCGCCGGAGCCGTCGCCGATCACCATCTGCCCGCCCCGGGCGTTGGTGACGCGGTAGCGGCCGCGGTCGAGTCGTTCCAGGCCCACCTGACGGTGCTGTTCGGTCGCGGACGCATCACTCATGGGACCATCCTGCAACAGGGGTGGGAGCCCCGGGAACGAGGACGTGATGCGCACGATCGGGATGCTCGGCGGGATGAGCTGGGAGTCGACGGCGGAGTACTACCGGCTCGCCAACGTGCTCGTCCGCGAGCGGCTCGGGGGCGTGCACTCCGCCCGCGTCCTGCTCGACTCGCTCGACTTCGCCGACGTCGAGACCCTCCAGTCCACGGACCGCTGGGAGGAGGCCGGCGCGCTCCTCGCCGACCGGGCGCAGCGGCTGGAGCGGGCGGGTGCAGAGCTGCTGCTGCTCTGCACCAACACCATGCACAAGGTCGTCGACGTCGTCGAGGCCGCCGTGAAGGTGCCCGTGCTGCACATCGCCGACGCGGCCGCCGAACGGGTGCGGCACGCCGGACTGGGCCGGGTCGGCCTGCTCGGCACCGCCTTCACGATGGAGCAGAACTTCTACCGCGAGCGCCTCGCCCGGCACGGCATCGAGGTCCTGGTGCCCGGCGCCGACGACCGCGCGACCGTGCACCGGGTGATCTACGACGAGCTCGTGCGCGGGATCGTCAGCGAGACCTCACGTGCCGCGTACGCCGACGTGATCGGCCGACTGGTGGCCGACGGCGCGGAGGGGATCGTCCTCGGCTGCACCGAGATCGAGCTGCTCGTCTCGGCCGACGACAGTCCGGTGCCGGTCTTCGCGACCACCCGGATCCACGTCGAGACGGCCGTCGAGCGTGCGCTGGCCAGGACTGACTAGTCCATCGGGATCATCTTGGTGCGTTCTCACCGCGTCATCATCGTGTCGTCATACCGTCAAGGAGGGGAGAAGACCAGCACCATCTCGGGAGCCTGACCACATGAGCGTGTACCTGTACGACCTCGACGGAGACGTCATCGCGTTCCGACGCGCCTGGGACGACGAGCACGTGTTCGACACGGCCGGACGCTGGATCGGCTGGATGCCCTGGGAGGGCACCGACGTCGTCGACGCGCGCGGTCACTACCTCGGGTCGGTCGTGGGCGACCGGCTCGTGCGCCGCAACGACTGCGGCAACCGGGTGTGCAGTGCCGACGTCGAGCACCCCGAGCGTGCCGAGCCCTCCGGGCGGCCCACCACGCCGCTGGAGTTCCCCAACCGGTTCGCCTACGACGACGTCGAGCAGCTGCACCGGGCCGGCTGACACCACCGGATACACCGGTGTGACCTCGACCCGCTCGGGATGCCCCGGCGCGCGGGGTCCCCGACGATGGGGACATGACGCTCTCCCTGGTCACCGGTGCCACCGGCTACGTCGGCGGCCGCCTCGTCCCCCAGCTCCTCGACGCCGGGCACGACGTGCGCGTCCTCGTCCGCGACGAGACCAAGGCGCGCGCCCACGCGTGGTCCGAGCGGGTCGACGTCGCCCAGGGCGACGCCACGGAGCCCGAGGACGTGCGCCGCGCCCTCGACGGCGTGGACGTCCTCTACTACCTGCTGCACTCCATCGGCTCGGGCGACGACTTCGCCGAGACCGAGCGCCGCATCGCCCAGAGCTTCGCCGACGAGGCCGCCGCCGCGGGCGTGAGCCGCATCGTCTACCTGGGCGGCATGGACCCCGAGGACGAGCAGCTGTCCGAGCACCTGGCGTCGCGCAAGAAGGTGGGCGAGGTGCTGCTCGCGTCGGGCGTGCCGACGACCGTGCTGCAGGCCGGCATCGTCATCGGCTCGGGCTCGGCGTCGTTCGAGATGCTCCGCTACCTCACCGAGCGGCTGCCCGTGATGGTGACGCCGAAGTGGGTGCACACCCGCATCCAGCCCATCGCCATCCGCGACGTGCTCCGCTACCTCGTCGGCAGCGCCGACATGCCCGCCGACGTGAACCGCGCCTTCGACATCGGTGGACCCGACGTCCTCACCTACTTCGAGATGATGCAGCGCTACGCCGCCGTCGCGGGGCTGCCGAAGCGGCGGGTGCTCCCCGTCCCGATCCTGTCGCCCGGCCTGTCGAGCCACTGGGTCGGCATCATCACCCCCGTGCCCGCGAGCATCGCCCGTCCGCTCGTCGAGTCGCTCAAGAACACCGTCGTCGCGAGCGAGAAGGACATCGAGCAGTACGTGCCCGACCCGCCCGAGGGTCTCATCGGCTTCGACCGTGCCGTCGAGCTCGCGCTCACCAAGATCCAGAACCTCGACGTCCCCACCCGCTGGTCGTCGGCGGCGACCGCCGGTGCGCCGTCGGAGCCGTTGCCGTCCGACCCGGACTGGGCGGGCGGCTCCCTGTACAAGGACGAGCGCACGCGCGAGGTCGACGCCTCCCCCCAGTCGCTCTGGACGATCATCGAGGGCATCGGCGGACGCAACGGCTGGTACTCCTGGGCGCTCGCCTGGTGGGTGCGCGGCATCCTGGACCGTCTCGTCGGCGGGCCCGGGCTGCGTCGCGGCCGGCGCAACGACAAGGACCTCGTGGTCGGCGACGCCCTCGACTTCTGGCGCGTCGAGGCCACCGACGACCATTCCTTCCTGCGCCTACGGGCGGAGATGAGGGTGCCGGGGCTGGCCTGGCTGGAGCTGCAGGTGGGCTCGACCGAGGGTGGGAGCACGACGTTCCACCACCGCGCGCTCTTCCACCCCCGCGGTCTCCTCGGGCACGCCTACTGGTGGGCGATCCTGCCCTTCCACGGCATCATCTTCGGCTCCATGCAGCGCAACATCGCCAAGGCCGCGGAGCAGCTCGACGCGGCGAGGACCGCCTGACCCCACCGGCACGGTTGCGCGCCGCAATCGTCGGGTGCAGGATCACCCGGTGAGCCTCTTCCGCACCAAGTCCGTCGAGCGGTCCATCGCCGAGACCGACGAGCCCGACCATCGGCTGAGGAAGGACCTCTCCGCCTGGGACCTCACGGTCTTCGGCGTCGGGGTCATGATCGGCACCGGCATCTTCGTGCTGACCGGCCAGGAGGCCTACCGGAGTGCCGGTCCCGCGATCGTCATCTCCTTCGTCCTCGCCGGCATCGCCTGCGCTCTCGCGGCGGTCTGCTACGCCGAGTTCGCGTCGACCGTGCCCGTCGCGGGCAGCGCGTACACGTTCTCCTACGCGACGCTGGGCGAGCTGATCGCCTGGATCATCGGGTGGGACCTCGTGCTCGAGCTGGCGCTGGGCGCGGCGGTCGTGGCCCGCGGCTGGTCGGCCTACCTCCAGTCGCTCCTCGACCTGCCGACGTGGCTCGCCGGTGACGCGGCCCGTCCCGACTTCGGTGCCATCGCCATCGTCGTCGCCCTCACCGCTCTGGGCGTGCTCGGCACCAAGCTCTCCGGTCGGTTCACGAGCGTGCTCGTCGTGGTGAAGGTCGCCGTGGTGCTTTTCGTGGTCGTCGCCGGCCTGTTCTTCATCAAGGCCTCCAACCTCACGCCGTTCGTGCCGCCGTCGAAGCCCAGCTCGGGCGAGTCGGGGCTGGACTCCACGCTCCTGCAGACGATCTTCGGCGTCGAGCCGACCGTGTTCGGCATCTACGGCATCATCGCCGCCGCCTCCGTGGTGTTCTTCGCGTTCATCGGCTTCGACATCGTCGCGACGTCGGCCGAGGAGACCCGCAACCCGCAGCGCGACATGCCGCGCGGCATCCTGGGCTCGCTCGCGATCGTCACCGTGCTCTACGCGGCCGTCGCGTTCGTCGTCACCGGCATGCTCAAGTACAGCGACGACCGGATGAACACCGCCGCACCGCTGGCCGAGGCGTTCTCGGCCAACGGCCTGGAGTGGGCGAGCAAGATCATCTCCGTCGGCGCGGTGGCCGGGCTCACGACCGTGGTGCTGGTGCTCATGCTCGGCCAGGCCCGCGTGCTGTTCGCCATGTCGCGCGACGGTCTCCTGCCTCAGGGCCTCGCGAAGGTGCACCCGCGCTTCGGCACCCCCTACAAGATCACGATCATCACCGGCGCGTTCGTGGCCGTGCTGGCCGGCTTCGTCCCGCTGTCGGAGCTGAGCAAGCTGGTGAGCATCGGCACGCTGTTCGCGTTCGTGGTGGTCTCGGCGGGCGTCATCGTGCTGCGCCGCACCCGGCCCGACCTCGACCGCTCCTTCCGCGTCCCGGGCGTCCCGCTCGTGCCGATCCTCGCGATCGCCGCGTGCGTCTGGCTCATGGTGAACCTGTCGGTCGAGACCTGGCTGCGGTTCCTCGTGTGGATGGTGCTGGGCGTCGTCCTCTACTTCGTGTACGGCCGCACGCACTCACGCCTGGGTCGTGACGAGGCAGCCGGCAAGGCCGACTAGTCTCACCGGTCGACACGTCTGGAGGCAGCGGGTCGAACCACGCTCAGGGCGTGCGTGCGACCCCCTGGATCAGCTCCAATGTCGCGCCGTCGCGGTCGTGCAGGTAGGCGAACCGTGTTCCGGCTCGAGGACCCGTCGTCATCGTCCCGATGGCTCCCGCCAGTCGCCACCCGTGCTCACCACACCGCGCGACGGTGCGGTCGAGATCAGTGACATCGAGCGCGAGGTGCCAGGAACCGAGATCGTTGGGCCTCGGCTCAAGGTGCTGTCGGCCCGCCGGCTCGAGATACTCCAGCAGCTCGATCCGGTGACCGCCCAGCACGAGCACCGCTGCGCTGATTCGAGCTCCAGCCACACCGGTCACGTCGGCGGCGAAGGCACCGTCCAGGACGAACCGGCGCTCCACCTCGGCGCCCAGGGCCCCCACCCAGAACGCCGCAGCCGTCTCGAGCGAGCGAACAGTGATTCCGGTGTGGGCGACACTCACCACGGTGGTCATGGTGCAAGTGTCCTCGTCAGGGCTCGAGGCGCCGGCAGTGGTCAACGTGCTGACCGGTGACCACTAGGCCGGCCGGGGCCTCGGCTTCACCCCGGCGTGGAAGACGCGCACGTTCTCGCGCCAGCCGCCGAGCGCGTCGAAGGGCATCGGGTCCTCCGCGGCCTTCTTGCGCACGTCGCGACGTCGCTCGGTCGCGTCGAAGCCCTGGTCGATCGTGTCGGTGCCGCGCATCAGGAACGCGAGCGCCTCGGGCGTGTAGCGCCAGTAGTCGATCGGGCACGGGTGGTAGCGCCAGCTGAACAGCGTCGAGGTGTACACGAGGCCCCCGGGCCGGAGGATCCGCACGATCTCCTCGCCCGCGAGCCACGGCCGGTCGATGTGCTCGAAGACGTCGACGCTGAGCACCACGTCGAAGGTGGCGTCGGGGATCTCGGGGCAGTGCGTGATGTCGCCGATGATGACGCCCGGGCCGGTCTCGGCGAGGTCGAGGTTGAGGTACTCGAAGCGGTCGGCGTCGAACACCCGGTGACGCGGGTGCCCTCGGCCGCCGATCTCGAGCACGCGCCCGCCGGGGACGCCGGACTTGTCGAGCACGAGCGCGAGGTGCTCGTTGATCCGGTCGTCACGGACGGGCCCGTCCTTCCACGCGTCGCGCAGCCGGTCGAGCGCGACCAGCTCGGGGTCGCGCGGCGGCTTCGGTGGGGGCGGTGGTGTCCAGATCCGACGGGCGAGGCGTTCGCGTAGTCCGGCCATGGCGGCGACGCTAGGTCCTGGGGGTGAACGGGGCATGAGGTCGCGACGACCCCTGGTCGACGACTACGCGGAGACGCTCACCGCCGACACGCTCGCGCGGACCAGCGCGGTCAACGCCTCGACGTCCCCGTCCCGGACGAGGTCGCGCGGCACCATCCAGCTGCCGCCGACCGCGGCCACCGCCGGAAGAGCGAGGTAGTCCGCTGCGGTCGCGCCGGTGATCCCACCGGTCGGGACGAAGGACACCTGCGGGAACGGGGCCGACAGCGCCGCGACCGCCGGCACACCACCGGACGTCTCTGCCGGGAAGAACTTGACGAGGTCGAGCCCGGCGTCCAGGGCCGTCATGATCTCGGTCGGCGTCCCGGCGCCGGGAACGACCAGCACCCCGTGTTCCGCGCAACGCTCGACCACCGCACGACTGAAGCCCGGGGACACCACGAACTCGGCACCGGCGTCGACCGCGACGTCCACCTGCTTCGCCGTCAGCACGGTTCCCGCACCCACCGTCACCCCACCGTGGTCACGCATCCGCCCGATCGCCGCAGCGGCAGCGGCGGTGCGGAAGGTCACCTCGGCGAGGGGCAGGCCGCCGTCCGCGAGCGCGGTAGCAAGGTGGTCCGCGTGACCCGGATCGTCGATCACGACCACGGGGACGAGGCGGTGGGTGCGCAGCAGGTCGGTGGTGCTCATGCGGTGGTTCCTCCGGTGGTGGTCGTCATGGTCGTCGTACCGACGCCGCCCTCGACGCCCGCGCGGGCGAGGAGCGCGACGCCGACGAGCGTGGCCTCGGGCTCGGTCACGAAGTGCAAGGTCCTGGCGGTCGCGTCCTGGCGCAGGCCTCGCCAACCTGGTCGCGAGGCCGGCAGGCCGGCGACCACCACGTCGGCGGCCGGGCGACCCGCGAGCACCTCAAGGCGTGCCGTGGTGCGCTCGGCCTCCTGCGCGAGCCCGGCGAACAGGCTGGTCATCAGCCGGCCGCGGGTCGGCTCGAACGGCAAGGGTCCCAGCTCCACGGTCCGGCCGGCGACGTCCACGGAGGCGGCGGGGACGTCGTGGTCGGGGAGGACCTCGTCCCAGAGGACGTCGTCCTCCTCGCCGGCGTAGAGCAGCTCGCGCCAGGCCTGGTAGATCCGGCCAGCGGGAGTCGCGCGGTGCAGGTAGAGAAGGTCACCCGACACGAAGGCGCCGGCGTCGACGTCGGGCGGGAGGTCGGCCGGCAGCCGGTCGATCAGCATGACCTGCGCCTCCGACGTGCCGGCCGACACGTAGACGTCCCCGGCCCGCCGCACGCCGGCGCCGAACGCGCCGCACCAGTGGTCGTGCCCGCCCGTCACCACGGGCAGCCCGTCCGCAGGGCGCCCGTCCCGACGCCACGTGCCGACGATCGTGCCGCTCGGGACCAGACGTGGCAGACGCAGGTGTCCTGCGCCGACACCGGCCAGCCGGTCGGCACGCAGCGAGGTGGAGTCGAGGTCGAGCAGGCCGGTCCGCGAGGAGCGAGACGTTGAGGAAGGCTCCGTCGGCCCCGTCACCGACCAGGGTGAGGGCGACGTGGTCGGCGAGGCTCGTGAAGGTGACGGCGCGAGCGAGCTCCTCGGGGCGCTCGCGTGCGAGCCAGGCGAGCTTGAACACCGAGAAGGTGTCGTCGAGCGGCGAGAGCGCCGGGTCGGTGACCCATCTCCTGGCCGTTCGGCCGTGCTCGGCGTGCCAGGCCAGCACCGGCCCGGTCACGGCGCCATCCGCGTCGAGCAGCACGACCTCCTCACCGACGGAGCCGACCGCGAGCCCGCCCAGCCGCCCGACCTGCACCTCGGGGTGGTCGAGGACTTCGTCGAGCAGGCCCTGCACGGTCTCGATCAGGGCTCCGGCGTCGCGCGTCCCTCCCAGCGCGTCGTCGTGCACGGGCGTGGGAGCCGCGGCGACCGCCACCAACAGGCCGGTGTCCCCGTCGACGCAGCCGACCTTGGTCCGGGTCGTGCCGATGTCGACGCCCAGGTAGAGCGTCACGCCGCACCTCCGTGCCAGGTCACGGCGATGTCCTCGCGGAGCGCCCGGACGAGCACGGGGTCGACGTCCGGCGTCAGGCTCGCTGCGTTGGCAGCCCCCATCGCCGTCGCGAGCGTGAGCGCCTCGACCGCGGGTCGGTCGTCGCCCAGGGCGACCGCGAGGCCGGCGAGGAACGAGTCACCCGACCCCGTGGCGTTGACCGTCTCGACCCGAGGTGCGGCCACGGACCAGGACTCCCTCCCGGCCCACACGGCCCCGTCCGCACCGAGCGTGATCACGAAGGTTGCCCCGGTGGCGGCCACCAGCTCCTGGGTGGCGGCGAGGACGGCCTCGGCGTCGTGCAGCGTCGAGCCGACCACCTCGCCGAGCTCCAGCGCGTTCGGCTTCACCACCAGGCCCCCGGCGGCGGGTTCGGAACGGAACGCGTCGATGACCGCGGCGAGCGCCGCGCCGTGGGCGTCGACGATCGCGAGCGCACCGGCGCCGACCGCGAGCCGGGCCACGCGCGCATGCAGGTCGCCGTCGCACCCGGGCGGGAGGCTGCCGGTCGAGACGACCACGTCACCGGGACGCACGACCGACCGCAGCCCCTCCAGCAGGGCGGACTGCTCCGCCGGCGAGACGTGCGGACCACGCTCGTTCAGGACCGTCGACCGTCCCGTCGACTGCTCGATCACCACGGGGGTCACCCGGGTCTCCCCAGCGATCTCGACGTGGTGGTCCGCGACGCCGAGATCGACGCACCCCGCTCGGATGATCCGGCCGACCGCCCCTCCGGCGAACCCGTGTGCGGTGACCCGCGCGTCCATACGTCGCGCGGCTCGGCAGACGATCATGCCCTTGCCGCCGGGCAGGCTACGGACGGACGTCACCCGGTTGACCTCGAACGGCCGGAAGTGCTCCACGGTCTGCAGCCGGTCGAGGGCCGGGTTCGGACACACCACGTGCAGGGTCGCGTCGGCCATGGCGGGCTCGGTCACTCCGTGATCTGGTACAGGCCGAAGAGCTCCTCGTCGCTCGCGGACAGGATCTCCTCCTCACGCTCGCGCCACGTCGTGGCCGTCACCGCGACGAGCTCGTCCAGGCGGTCCGTGTCCGGCGGCAGGTTCATGGCCGCGTACGGGTTGCCCCCCGCGCCGAGCGGCTCGGCCGAGGCGTAGTGGTCACCCCGCTGGTAGCCGATGGCATAGAGCGCCATCAGCACGACGTCGAGGTCGAGCAGTCCACGGCCCAGCGCGCGCCGGTTCGAGTCGGCCAGGTGCAGGTTGATCATCCGGTGACCGTGGTCCAGGAGCGTCGCGCCGATGTGCAGCTCGCCGCTCAGCATGTGGTAGAGATCGCCGTTGATGTGCTGGACGGCCGGGTGGTCGACCCGTGCGAGCAGGTCGAGGGCCTCGTCGAACGTGTGGACGACGCTGCACTCCTCCGGGCGGATCGGCTCGACGGCGCCACGGATGCCGGCAGCGGCGAAGTCGTCGGCCACGAGGCGGATGGTGTCGGCCGCGCGCTGCAGCTCGTAGGAGTCGAAGGGCACCGGGCGCCCGACCGAACCGGCTCCGAACAGCAGGTACGTGCCGCCGACGGCCGCGGTGAACTCGACCTGCCGGCGGAAGTAGTCGACGGCGCGCTGGCGCACGTGCGGGTGCAGGTGGGCGAACTCCTGGTTCGGCGTCACCATGCCGCACACGCCGGAGACGGAGACTCCGTGGTCACCGAGGATCCGCAGCACCTCGTCCGGCCGGTAGCCCATGTCCGGTGAGTAGAGGTTCCCGTGGAGCTCGATGTGCTCGACACCGTTGGCCTCGAGCCGCGCGGCCGACGCGGAGAGCTCCTCGGTGCCGAAGCCCCAGTTGCTCCAGGCCAGCTTGAGCCGCGGCTCGTCGGCGGTGTGCGAACGACGTGCCTCGACGAAGGCCTTGACGACGCGCTGGTCGTGGATGCGGAACGGTTGTGGCTTCATGGGACTTCCTCCGGGGGTGTCGGGTCAGGACGCGCGGCGCGGCATGCGCGGGCGCAGGTGGCGCAGGTTGCCCTGCCGCCACTGGTCGAACAGCGCAGCTAGCACGATGACCAGGCCGATGGTCAGCTGCTGCAGGAACGGGGAGAGGGCCAGCAGGATGAAGGCGTTGCGCAGCAGACCCAGCAGGCAGGCGCCGAGGAACGCTCCGACGATCGATCCGCGGCCGCCCGACAGGCTGGCACCGCCGATCACGGCCGCGGCGATGACGTCGAGCTCGTAGCCCATGCCCGCCTGCGCCTCCGCCACGCCCACCTGGGTCGAGAACACGATGCCCGCTGCGCCTGCGAGCGTCCCGATGAGGACGAAGGTCAGGATGCGGGTGCGGGCCACCGGGATGCCGCCGGTCCGCGCAGCATCGGCGTTGTCGCCGATGGCCGTGACCCGCAGGCCGAAGATGGAGCGGGTCAGCAGGAGCTGTCCCACGATGACGAGAACCACGAAGATCAGCACGCTGTTCGGGATGCCGCCCAGGACACGGCCCTGCCCGATCCACGAGAGCTCGGTCGGCATCGTCTGGGGCAGCCCGTCGGTGATGAGCTGGGTGAGGCCGCGGGCGATCGAGAGCATGCCGAGCGTCACGATGAACGAGCTGACCCGCCCGATCACGACCACCGTCCCGATGGCCAGGCCGCACAGCGAGCCCACGCCGATGCCGACGACCATCGCGACGTACGGGTTGGCTCCGCTGCCGTACACGGCACCCGCGGTCACCGCGGCGAGGGCCAGCACCGAGCCGACGGAGAGGTCGATCTCCTTGGCGATGAGCACGTAGGTCTGCCCGATCGCGATGATGCCGACCACGACGGTCGTCTGCAGCAGGTTGTAGATGTTCTGCCGCTGCAGGAAGTCGTCGTTGGCGAGCGAGACGACGAAGCCGAGCACCAGGATGACGCCGAGCAGGCCGGTCTCCTGGCGCTTGAGCAGCGGCAGGACGAGGTCGCCCAGCGAGCGCTGCGAGGAGCGGGGTGAGGTGGTGCTGCTCATGTTCATCCTTCGGTTGCGCCCATGGCGGCGGCGACGATGGGGTTGGGTCCTGCGTCGTTCGGGGCGTCGCGCGTGACGCGGCCCTGCCGCACGACCACCACGCGGTCGGCCAGCTCGACGACCTCCTCCAGCTCGGAGGAGATGAACCACACGGCAAGGCCCTCTGTGTGGGCGAGGTCGCGCAGCGTGGCGTAGATCTCGGCCTTCGTCCCGACGTCGACGCCCCTGGTCGGCTCGTCGAGGATCAGGACCTTCGGCTTGGCGGCGAGCGCCCGGGCCAACAGCACCTTCTGCTGGTTGCCTCCCGAGAGTGAGGTGATGGGCGCCTCGGTGGAGGCGGCCTTCACGCCGTACCGCTCGGTGAGCTCACGCGCCACGCGGTTGGTCCGACGGCCCGACACCCAGCCGAACCGGCCGAGGCGGTCGAGGATGCGGACCGTCAGGTTGTAGCCGACGGTCTGGGCGTGGAACACCTCGGTGCGCCGCTCCTCCGCCACGTAGGCGACGCCGAGACGCTGAGCCTTGCCCGGTCCGGAGACGCGGACAGGACGCGACCCCACCCGGATGCTGCCGCGGCGGACCCGACGCAGGCCGATGACCGCCTCGGCGATCTCGGTGCGGCCCGCACCGACGAGGCCGGCCATCCCGACGATCTCGCCGCGGTGGATGGCGAAGTCGACGTCCTCGAAGCCCTCGCCGGACAGCCCTACGACCTCCAGCGCCACCTCGGCGTCCTCCGACGAGAGGTCCCGGTCGGCGACCACCGACTCGACGACGGCTCGCTTGCGGTCACCCGCCATCAGGGTCACGGCACGCTGCTGGTCGATCTCGCGGGGGTCTCCGGCGGCGACGAACGCGCCGTCGCGCAGGACGATCACGTGGTCGACGATGGAGAAGACCTCGGCCAGACGGTGGCTGACCAGGACGACGGCGACGCCCTCGTCGCGCAGCCGCTCGACGACGCGGAAGAGCCGGTCGGACTCCTCGTGCGTCAGGCTCGAGTTCGGCTCGTCGAGGAACAGGACCTTGGGGTCGCGGGACAGAGCCCGGACGATGTCGACCATCTGTCGGGAGGCGGCCGAGAGGTCCCGGCACAAGGTCGCGGGATCTGGCAGGTAGTCCGCCATCTCGAGACGATCGAGCAGCTCGCGAGCACGCCGCACGTTGTCACCCCGTCGCGCGGCGGCGTAGGCGGGTCGCTCGCCGAGGTCGTAGAGGAACAGGTTGTCCGCGATGGTGAGCTCACCCACCAGCAACGGCTCCTGGTGCACGACCACGACGCCGGCGGAGACCGCCTCGAGCGGGGAGGCGAAGGTGACGTTCCGGCCCTCGAGGGTCAGGACCCCCTGGTCCGGCTGCATCTCTCCCGAGCACAGCCGGATCAGGGTGGACTTGCCTGCGCCGTTCTCCCCGAGCAGGCCCGTGACGGCGCCGGCGGGGAAGGAGAGGGACACGTCACGCAGTGCCTTGACGGGTCCGAAGGACTTCGCCATGCCGGCGACCGCGAGGGTCGCCGGCACGGCGTCGTCCGCCTGGGAGCTGGTCATGTGGATCAGGACGCTCCGGGCGTTCCCAGCGGGACCTCGGACGGGTCGTGCTCGGCGAGGTTGTCCTTGGTGACGAACGGGGCGTCCGCCTCCTGCATCACCGGGTCGGCCTTGTCGCCCGTGACGGCCGCGTTGAAGAGTGCGATCGCCACGTTGTAGCCCTGCCCGAAGGCGTCCTGGCCGATGACCCCGTACATCGAGCCGTCCTTGATGGCCTTGATGTTCTCCTCGGTGATGTCGTAGCCGATGACCTTGACGGCGTCCTGCTTCTTCGCGGCCGCCACGGCCTGGGCGGCACCGAACGGACCGCCTGCGGTCGCGTAGATGCCCACGAGGTCGTCGTTGGACTGCAGGTAGTTCTGCGCGGCGGTGAAGGTGTTGGACGCGGAGTCCTTGGCCTCGACACCCTGACCGACGACCTCGAGCTTGGAGCCCTTGAGGCCCTCGACGAAGCCCTTGCGGCGCTGCTCGGAGCCGGGGGCGGTGAACTGGCTGACGATGATGCCGACCTTGCCGGCCTTGTCGCCGGTGGCCTTGATCATCTCCTCTGCAGCGAGCTGCCCGGCCTTGAACTGCTCCTGGGCGTAGTTGATGACGCCGCCGGAGCTCTCCACGCAGTCGAAGAGCGTGTTGTAGGCGCCGAGCTTGACGTCCTTGGCCGACAGCGACTCGACGTCGGCGCAGTTGCCCTCGCCGGCGATGAAGAAGCCGATGCCCTGGTAGCCCTGGGCGTCGGCGCCCCGGATGGCGCTCGAGACCGTCTGCACGTCGATGTTCTCGCCGGCGACGATGTACTTGACCGAGCCCCCCTTCTCGCCGAGGACCTTGTTGGCGTAGTCGGCTCCCGCCTTCACCGAGACCCAGTAGGGGTTGTTCGAGAAGCCGACGATGGCGACCTTGACGTCGCCGTCGGGCTTCTCGTCGGTCGGGAGCGGACGGCCGTCGACCGGTGTGGTCGAGGTGCCGTCGTCACCGCCCGCGTCGTTGCCTCCGCAGGCGGTGAGCACGAGGCCCACCGCGAGGACGGCCGCGAGGCCGCGCGAGGCGCGGAACCAGCGTGAACGAGTTGTCATCTTTCCTCCAACGTGATGCCCGAGCTGGGCGGTGAGGACACGGAGGGACCCGTGCCGTGCGGTGTCAGTCGGTCGCAAGACGGACTTCCGTCCCGAGAGCGCGCAGGTCGTCGACGGTGCTGCTCTCGATCCCCGAGTCGGTGACGACGAGGTCGATGTCCTCGACCCCGCCGTAGCGGCAGGCGGCCTTCATGCCGAACTTCGTGTGGTCGGCCATCAGGACCGTCGTCTGCGCGGAGGCGATGATGGCCGCCTTGACCGCGGCCTCGGCCGGGTCGGGCGTGGACAGGCCCCAGGTGACGTCGATGGCGTTGGTCCCGACGAAGGCGACGTCGAAGCGCAGCGTGGCCAACCGTTCGATGGCCCACTGGTCGACCTCGGCGTAGCTCTCGGCGCGCACGCGTCCGCCGATCGTCATTACCGTGGAGGCGCCCGCATCGGTGAGCCGCAACGCCGTCTGGAGCGCGTTCGTGACGATCAGCAGGTCGCCGCGCTGGGTCATGACCTCCGCGAGCTGGCCGGTCGTCGAGCCGGCCTCGATGAAGACGGCGCCGAAGGCGGGGATCTCCTGGACGGCGGACCGGGCGATGGCGCGCTTCTCGTCGCGCCGCTCGGTCAGTCGACGAGCCATCCTGCCCTCGACGGCGAGGTGGTCCAGCGCCACGGCGCCGCCGTGGATCCGCTGCACCGTGCCGGAGTCCTCCAGGGCCGCGAGGTCGCGACGGATGGTCTCGGCGTTGACGTCGAAGCGCAGGGAGAGCTCCGCGGCCTCGACCCGGCCCTGGGCGCGGACGAGGTCGACGATCTCGCGTCGGCGAGTGCTGACGTTCATGGCCCTGCTCCCTCCTGCGTCGTGGAAATCCCTCGGTGCGTGATGTGGGAAACCCACTCGCTGCGCCGCTTTGTTGTGGTCTGCACCACAACTTCGGGAGTCAGACTACATTTATCGGGGGCCTTGTCAACGATTTGCGGGAGATTCGACCAGTCCGTGACATTTTCTTGTAGTTTTGCTACTAATGTGACCCAGGACATGCGGCACTCGACGCGCGTCATCACCGAAGGAGCACCGTGACCGCAACCCAGCCCGGACCGACGTTGACGATCGAGCCCGACCAGCTCGTCGGTCGCACCGGCCGCTACGAGAAGCGCCTCGGCGACCTGGACGGCCTGTACGCCGACGCCGACGCGTTCGCGCGGCTGCGTGCGGAGCGCGGCGACGACGCCGTCATGTACCACGTCGACGAGTTCCGCCCGTCGGACCAGGCCGGCGACCTCATCACGGGGATCTCGACCCTGTACCCGGGCCGGGTGGGTGCGGAGTTCACCATGACCCGCGGCCACATCCACGCCGTGCACGACCGGACGGAGATCTACCACTGCCTGTCCGGGCACGGTCTCATGCTCATGGAGACGCTGGAGGGCGAGACGGTGGTCGCCGAGCTCACGCCCGGCGTCGTCGCCTACGTGCCCCCGTCACACATCCACCGCAGCGTGAACCTCGGCGCCGAGGACCTGGTCACCCTGTTCTGCTACCCCGCCGACGCCGGGCAGGACTACGGGATCATCGCCGCCTCCCACGGCATGCGCCACCTCGCGGTCGCCGACCGTGCTGGTTGGACCCTCGCCGAGAACCCGTCCTATGTCTCGCGCTGAGCTGGACGGGCACGCGCTCGCCCGCCGGGTCGACATCAGCGCGGTGCAGGCGCAGCACGGTCGTGCCGACGTGGAGGAGCTCGCCGGGCACGCTCTCGCCGGCGACTTCGTCGCGGCCCACGTGCTCCCCTCGTGGCTTCCGGTCCTGCGACCGCTGCTCGAGGGGTCCACGACCAACGCGGGCTCCCCCGTCGGCTTCCCGTCGGGAGGGTCGGCCACCCCGGTCAAGGTGGCGGAGGCGCGCTGGCTCGTCGACCACGGCGTCCAGGAGCTCGACGTCGTGATGAACATCGGGATGATCCGCTCCGGGGAGCTCGACGGGGCGACCCGCGACCTCGCCGCGGTGCTCGAGGCGGTCGACGGACGGGTCCCGGTCAAGGTGATCCACGAGGTCGGCCTGCTCGACCTCGCACAGCTGCGCGACGCCGTCGGCGTGGCCGTGCGCGCCGGCGCCACCTCCCTGAAGACGGGGACCGGCTGGCAGGGCGTCGCGACCACGCCCGAGCACGTCCGGGTCATGCGCGAGGTCGGTGGCCCCGAGCGGGAGATCAAGGCCTCCGGCGGAGTGCGCTCCCTCGCGCAGGTCCACGACCTCCTGGAGGCGGGAGCCACCCGGTTCGGGATCAACACGGCGGTCGCCGTCCGACTGGTGGCGGAGGCGGGCGCATGACGCTCGTGCTCAGCCCGGGCGCGCTCCGCGCGGCCACCGTCCCGACCATGTACTTCGTCGGCGTCACCACCGGCTCGTCGGCCATCCACCGGGTCTTCGAGGCCTGGCGTCCCCTGCTGGGACTCGAGGACGTCGCCCTCACCGGCATCGACGTGCCCGTCGGCGCGCCGGCCGAGGCCTACCGCGAGGTCGTCTCCTTCCTCGCCGCCGACCCGCGGTCCCGCGGGGCGCTCGTCACCACGCACAAGATCGACCTCTTCACCACGTGTCGCGACCTCCTCGCGGAGGTCGACGACGACGCCGCCCGACTGGGCGAGATCAGTGCCCTCGTCGCGGGCGACGGATGGATCCGCGGACACGCCCTCGACACCATCACGAGCGCCCTGGCGCTCGAGGCGATCGTCCCCCGGCTCGCCGGACGGACGGTCGCGGTGCTCGGCGCGGGCGGGGCAGCCCTCGCCCTGTGCGACTGGTTCGCCCACCGCGCCGGCACCGCAGCGCCGGCCTGCGTGCACGTCACCGACGTCGACGCCGCCAGGCTCGACGCGGTCGTGGCGGCAGGACGCGCCGGCGACCCCGCGATCGAGTGGTGTCCTCACCTGCTCGAGCGGGGCACCGTCTCCGACGAGCTGGTCGCGACCCTGCCCCCCGGCTCGGTGGTGGTCAACGCGACCGGGATGGGCAAGGACCGCCCCGGCTCACCCGTGTCGGACGACGTCGTCTTCCCGCACGGCGGCTACGCGTGGGAGTTCAACTACCGCGGCGAGCTCGACTTCCTGCGCCAGGCGCGGTCGCGCGCCGAGGCCGACGCCCTGGTCGTGGAGGACGGCTGGCGCTACTTCGTGCACGGGTGGACGCGGGCGATCGACGCCGTCTTCGACCTGGGCATCCCGACGTCCGGTCCGGCGTTCGACCGGCTCGACGAGGCGGCGCGGGCGGTGCGATGACCCTGCACGCGCGCTGGTTGGGCCAAGCCGGGTTCCTGCTCTCCACGGACGACGAGCACCTGCTCGTCGACCCCTACCTCTCTGACTCGCTCGCCGCGAAGTACGCGGGGACGCTGTTCCCGCACGTCCGGCTGCGGCCCGCGCCCGTGGCGCCGCACGAGCTGCCGCAGCTGGTGGCGGTCACGACCTCCCACGCGCACACCGACCACATGGACCCGGGCACGCTCCGACCCCTCCTGGCACACCAGCCGCGGACCCTGCTCGTGTGCCCGCGCGCCGTCACCGACGAGGCGCTCGCGCGGGCCCAGGTCGGTCCCGAGCGCCTCGTGCCGCTGGCCGACGGCGAGCGGTACGAGCTCGGTGGGTTCACCGTCACCGCCGTTCCGTCCGCGCACGAGGACCGCGTCGTCGACGCGCACGGCCACGACCACTTCCTCGGCTACGTCATCACCGCAGCCGGCCGCACCGTCTACCACTCCGGTGACTGCGTCCCCTGGGACGGCCTCGTCGAGCGGCTGCGCCGCCACGCGGTCGACGTGGCCCTTCTGCCCGTGAACGGTCGCGACGCCCACCGGCGGGAGCACGGCGTGCCGGGCAACTTCACCTTCGCGGAGGCCGTTCGGGTCTGCGAGGCGGCCGGGATCGAGCACCTGGTGCCACATCATTGGGGCATGTTCGACTTCAACACGGCCGATCCCGCGTCCTTCGACCTCGACCTCGCCACGGCGGCCGGCGTGCGCGTCACGGTGCCCGAGCACGGGTCGGCCCTCGACCTGACGGAGGTCCGCGCATGACCACCATCGGTGCAGGAACGGTGCTGTCTCGCATCACCGAGCAGCTGGAGGACCTGCGGCGGTCCGAGCGCAAGGTGGCTCAGGTGGTGCTCGACCGTCCGCGGGCGGTCGTGCACATGACCTTGGCGGACCTGTCCGAGGCCGCCGGCGTCAGCCAGCCGACCATCGTCCGGTTCGCGGCCGCCATCGGGTGCGACAGCTTCCACGACTTCCGTCTGCAGCTCGCGCAGAGCGTCGCGCTCGGCATCCCGGCCACGCAGTCGGTCATCGAGCCCGAGGACGACGCCGCGACGACCGTCTCGAAGATCTTCGACTTCTCGATCACCTCCCTGGACCACGTCCGGCGCCACCTGGACGTCGGAGCGCTCGAGACCGCCGTCGACACCCTGGCGGCCGGCAGCCATCTTGTCTTCGTCGGGCTGGGCGCCTCGGGCGTCGTGGCCACCGACGCCGAGCAGAAGTTCCCGCTGTTCGGCGTCCCGTGCTCCGCACCGGTGGACACCCACCAGCAGTTCATCGCGGCCTCGACCGCGACGCCGACGACCGTCTTCGTCGCGATCTCCAACACCGGGCGGACCGTCTCGATCCTCGACACCGTGCGCGTCGCCCGGGAGCGTGGCGCTCGTGTCGTGACGATCACCGGTGGGCCGTCACCGCTCGCCGACCTGAGTGACGTCTCGCTCGTGGTCGAGTCCCTCGACAACACCGACGTCTTCACTCCCACGATCTCCCGGCTCGCGCAGCTCGTCGTCATCGACGTGCTGGCCACCATGGTGCTGCTGCGCCGTGACGCGTCGGTCCTGGAAGACATCCAGCTGATGAAGTCGCGCCTGTCGCGCATGCGGTCGGGCGCGGAGGTCGACGTGGTCCTGGGACCGGGACGAGGGGACGGCCCGTGACCGACGTCGTCCTGGCGCTGGATCTCGGCACCGGCGGGTGCAAGGCGGCACTCGTCGACCAGTCGGCGACGGTGCTCGCGGAGAGCTTCGAGGGGTATCCGACGACCTACCCGGGTCCGGGCCGACACGAGCAGCGTCCTGCGGACTGGTGGTCTGCCGTCACGCGGTCCTGCCGGACGCTGCTGCAGGCTGGGTACGACGTCGCGGCCGTCGCACTCTCCGGCCACAGCCTCGCCATGGTCCCCGTCGACGCCGAGGGCACGACGCTGCTCGATTCCGTGCCCATCTGGTCCGACACCCGCGGGGAGCGCGCCGCCCAGGACTGGTTCGCGACGGTCTCCGAGCACGACTGGTACGACCGGACCGGCAACGGCTTCCCGGCGGGCATGTACACCGTGTTCAAGGCTGCCTGGCTGCGCGCCGAGCAGCCGGAGGTCGCCGCCCGCACGTCCCAGCTGCTCGGCAGCAAGGACTGGGTGAACCTACGACTCACCGGCGCGCGTCGGACCGACCAGAGCTACGCGTCGGGCTCGGGCACCTACGACCTGCGCCGACGGTGCTACGACCGGGCGACGACCACGGCGCTGGACGTCCCGGAGTCCTGGTGGCCCGACATCGTCGCGTCCACCGACGTCGTGGGCAGCGTCCGTGCCGACGCGGCCAGGGCGACCGGCATCCCGGTCGGCGTGCCGGTCGTGTGCGGCGGGGTGGACAACTCGTGCATGGCACTGGGCGCCGGGCTGGACACCGAGGGTCGGTCCTACCTGTCGCTGGGCTCCTCCAACTGGTTCTCCGTCTCCTCCGTCGAGCCGGTGCTGGACGCGGTGGGGCGCCCGTTCGTCTTCGACCACGTGCTGCCGGACCTGTACGTCTCTGCCCTGTCGATCTTCGGGGGCGGGAGCAGCCTCGGCTGGCTCGCCGACCTCCTCGGCCGTGACGTCGCAGACCTCCTCGACGAGGCGGCAGCGTCCCCCGTAGGTGCGCATGGCCTGGCCTGTGCCCCCACTCTTGCGGGCGGGACCGTGCTCGAGGGCGGTCCCCGCGTCCGGGGCAGCTTCCTCGGCCTGGACCTCGGGCACACCCACGGAGACCTCGCCCGCGCCCTCGTGGAGGGCATCGGGTTCGGGCTGGCCGACGCCGCGACGCAGCTGCTCGGCGACCGTTCCGACAGCGTGACCGCCCTCGGTGGAGGAGCGCGCAGCGCCTTCGTCCTCCAGGTCCTGGCCGACCTGCTCGGTCGCGGCGTCGAGCGACCGGCTGCCGAGCAGCACGGCGCGGCGCTCGGCGCGGCGGCGCTCGGCTGGCTCGGTCTCGGCGTCTGGGACGACACGAGCCCGCTCCACGCGGCACGCACCGTCGCGCTCCGGGTGGATCCCCGGCCCCACCCCGACCACGCGCTCGCTCGGGCGCGCTTCGAGGCCGCCCGTGCGGCGGCCCGCTCCCTCGCGGACCTCCGGGTCCCCGGTCCCGAGGAGGACCATGCCGCTCGTTGACCCCCGAACCTTCGTCCTGTCCGCACGTGCTGCGGGTCATGGCGTCGGCGCCTTCAACACCACGCTCCTCGAGCACGCAGAAGCCCTCGTTGCAGGCGCAGAAGCAGCCGGGGCGCCGCTGGTCATCCAGATCAGCGAGAACGCGGTGCGCTACCACGGGTCCCTGCGGCCGATCGCGCTCGCCTCGATCGCCCTGGCGGAGGCGGCGACCGTGCCCGTGGCCGTGCACCTCGACCACGCCGAGGACGTGGGCCTCGTGCACGAGGCGGTCGACCTCGGCCTGACGTCGGTGATGTTCGACGGCTCGAAGCTGCCCGACGAGGAGAACCGCGAGGTCACCCGACGAGTCGTGGCGCACTGCCACGCGGCCGGCGTCGCCGTCGAGGCCGAGCTCGGCGAGGTGGGCGGCAAGGACGGCGTGCACGCGCCCGGCGCCCGGACCGACCCGCAGGACGCTGCCCGGTTCTGCCTCGACACCGGCGTCGACTCGCTCGCGGTCGCGGTGGGCACCTCCCACGCCATGGCGACACGCGACGCCGCGGTCGACCTCGATCTCGTGGCCGCCATCGCCGCTGCCGTGCCCGTGCCACTGGTCCTGCACGGGTCCTCCGGCGTCGACGACGCCACTCTCGGCGAGGTCGTGACCCGGGGGATGACGAAGATCAACATCGCGACGCACCTCAACAAGGTCTTCACGACAGCCCTGCGCGACCAGCTGGACGCTCGTCCGGAGCTGCTGGACGCGCGCGGCTACGTGCGCCCCGCGAGAGAGGCGATGGCCCTCGAGGTCGAGCGCCTGCTCGGCGTCCTCGGCGCTCGCGGGACGGCGGCATGACCGCCCGCCGCGTCCTGGTGACGCCTCGATCCCTGTCCGCCCCGGGTCCCTCCGCGGCGATCGACCGTCTGACAGCGGCCGGGTACGAGGTCGTCACACCGGCTCCCGGTCGTCAGCCGACCACCGCCGAGCTGGTGGCGGCGGTCCCAGGGGCGGTGGGGTGGGTCGCCGGCGTCGAGCCGATCGGCCCGGAGGTGCTGCAGCACGCCGACGCACTCCGCGTGATCAGCCGCAACGGCGCAGGCCGCGACGCCATCGACCCCCGTGCGGCAGACGCGGCCGGTGTCACCGTGCTCACGGCGCGCGGCGCGAACGCCCGAGGCGTCGCGGAGCTCGCCCTCGGACTGATGATCGAGGGTCTGCGCGGCGTGACCGAGGCGTCCGCCGCACTGCGATCCGGGACCTGGGAGCGGACGGCCGGCCGCGAGGTCGAGGCACGCCGACTCGGCATCGTCGGCTACGGGGCCATCGGCCGACACCTCGGCCGCTTCGCTCGCGCGCTCGACATGGAGGTCGTCGCCCACGACCCGTTCCTCGACGATGCCGACGTGCCCCTGGTCGAGCTGGACACCCTCCTCGGCACGAGCGAGGTGGTGTCCCTGCACGTGCCGCCGGGACCCGACGGACCGCTGCTCGACGCGCGACGCGTCGGTCTCCTGCGTGACGACGTCGTGCTCCTCAACACCGCCCGCTCGACTCTCGTGGACGAGGTGGCACTCCTCGCACGTCTCGAGGCGGGCCACGTGTCGCGGTACAGCGTCGACGCGTTCGCGGTGGAGCCACCACCGGCCTCCGCCCTGCTCGCCCACCCGCGCGTCGTGCCGACCCCGCACCTCGGTGCTGCCACCGCCGAGAGCTCGCGGCGCGCGGCGGACGCGGCGGTCGACAACCTGCTCGCGGAGCTCGCCGAACGCTGAGGATCAGACGGCGGCCGGTGACTCCGCCTCGGACGTGAGCCCGCCGACGTGGTGACGGCTGCGCGGCACGACGAGCGGCGTGCCGCTCACGGGGTCGGGCACCACCTGGCAGGCGAGCCCGAACACGTCCTCCACCACGGCCGCGTCGATGACGTCGGACGGGCTGCCCTCCACGACGATCTCGCCGTGCTTCATGGCGATGATGTGGTCGGCGTAGCGGAACGCGAGGTTGAGGTCGTGCAGCACCATCGCGATGGTCTTGCCGTGCTCGCGGTTGAGGTCGGTGAGCAGGTCGAGCAGCTCCACCTGGTGGTTGATGTCGAGGTAGGTGGTGGGCTCGTCGAGGAGTAGCAGGTCGGTGTCCTGCGCGAGTGCCATGGCCACCCAGACGCGCTGGCGCTGTCCGCCCGACAGCCCCGTGATCGGGCGGTCGGCGAGGTCGGCGGTGCCGGTGGCCTCCAGCGCCTCGGCGACGGCTGCGTCGTCCTCCGGGCTCCAGCGGCGGAACCATCCCTGGTGCGGGTAGCGGCCACGACCCACCAGGTCGGCCACCGTGATGCCGTCGGGAGCGACGGGCGTCTGCGGCAGCAGGCCGACGATGCGGGCGACGTCGGCGGAGCGCTGCTCGTGCACCGACGTCCCGTCGAGCAGGACGGTGCCGTGGCGCGGCTTGAGCAGCCGGGCGAGGCCCCGCAGCAGCGTCGACTTGCCGCACGCGTTGGCGCCGACGATGACGGTGATCCGGCCGGGCGGGATCTCCACGTCCAGGCGGGACACGACGTCGGTCTCGGCGTACCCGAGCGTGAGGTCCTGCGCTCTCAGCTCATGGGTGCGGGGGTCATGGGTGCGGCCGGTGCTGGTGGTGGTCATCCTCCGCGTCCTTCCCGGTTGACGGTGGCGAGCAGCCAGATGAGGTAGGGGGCGCCGACGGCGCCGGTGATCACCCCGGTGGGCAGGGCGACGGGCAGGGCGTGCTGCGCGACGAGGTCGGCCAGGAGCACGATGACGGCACCGACGAAGGCGGCCGCCGGCAGGCTGGCGGCGTTGCCGACGAGCCGGATCGCGATCGGTCCGGAGATGAGCGCCACGAAGGCGACGGGGCCGGCCGCGGCGGTGGCGAGCGCCACGAGCACGACCGACAGCGCGAGGAGGACGAGCCGCGATCGCTCCACGCTCACACCGAGCGCGGACGCCGCGTCGTCGCCGAGCTCGAGCGCGCCGAGCCGCCGCGACAGCACGAGCACGACCGGCAGCAGCACCGCGACGCCGATCAGCAGCGCGCGCAGCTCGAACGGGCCGGCCGAGCCGACCGAGCCCACGAGCCAGGTCATCGCCTCGCGCGCGTCGCTCAGCTCGGCCTTCGCGATCACGTAGCCGGTGAGCGCCACGAACAGCTCGGACAGGCCGATGCCGATGAGGATGAACCGGTAGCCGGTGATGCCGTCGCGCCAGGCCAGCAGGTACACCGCGACGGCGGCGAGCACGGCCCCGAGCAGTGCCATGCCCGACGTCGCGACCGCACCCCACGTGGAGAACAGGATCGTCGAGACGGCGAACAGGCTGGCGCCACCGGAGATGCCCACGAAGTCGGGCGAGGCCAGCGGGTTGGCGAGCAGCCGCTGGAAGACGAGGCCCGCGACACCGAGCGCGAGGCCCACGCCCACCGCCGTGGCGGCCGTGGGCAGGCGCAGGTCGAGCACGATGAAGTCGACGCTCGGGTCGTCCGTGAGCCGGAAGACGCTCCCGACCACCTCCCAGGCGGTGAGCCGGAAGGTGCCGATCATCATGGTCGCCACGAACAGCGCGAATGCCAGCGCCGCGAGACCTGCGGTGATGGCCGTCGTCCGGGCTCGGTGGCCGCGGCGCTGCGCGCGGACCGCGTCGCGCAGGGGCGTGGTCGCGGCGCTCACAGCTGGGCCAGGTTCTTGTAGCGGACGAGCGCGATGAACGCAGGCGCACCGAGCACCCCGAGCACCACGCCGACCTGGAGCTCGCTGGGGCTCACCAGCACCCGTCCGAGCACGTCGGCCGACAGCAGGATCACCGGGCTCAGCAGCAGGGTGTAGGGCAGGATCCAGCGGTAGTCGGGTCCGCAGATCGCGCGGGCCACGTGCGGGACGATCAGCCCGACGAACACGATCGGTCCGCACGCGGCGGTGGCGGCGCCGCCCAGCAGGGCGACCGTGACGAAGATGACCACCCGGGTCAGGCGCACCCGCTGGCCGAGGGCCACGGCCAGGTCGTCGCCGAGCGCCAGTCCGTTGAGGGCGCGACCCAGCAGCATCGCCACGACGATGCCGGCCACCAGGAACGGGTAGGTCTGCTCGAGCACCGGAAGGTACCGGCCGCTGAGCGAGCCGACCTGCCAGAAGCGCAGCTCGTTGAGCGCGCCGACGTCGGTCATGGTGATGCCGGTGGTGACGGAGTAGAGCGCGGCACTCACGGCGGCGCCGGAGAGCGCGAGCTTCACCGGCGTGGCTCCCTCGCGGCCGAACGACGCGACGCCGTAGACCACCACGGTGGCGATGCCGGCCCCCGCGAAGCCCACCCACACCGACGCGGACTGGCTGATGCCGTCGAGGACCATGACGGCCACGACGATGCCGGTGGCCGCACCCATGTTGATGCCCATGATCCCGGGGTCGGCGAGGGGGTTGCGCGTGACGCCCTGCAGCAGCGCACCCGCGAGGCCGAGGGCCGCCCCGACGAGCAGGCCGAGCAGGGTGCGCGGAACCCGCAGCTCCCGGATGACCGTCTGCTCGGCCGACGCCCGGTCGTAGTCGGTGAAGGCCGTCCAGATCGTGCCCAGACCCACGCCGCGTGCCCCGATGGTGACGCTGACGAACGTGACGACCGCGAGCACCCCGAGCAGCACGAGCACGCCCACGCCGAGGCCCGCCGCCGACCGGTGCCGGGGCGCGGGCGCCTCGGTCGACGTCGAGCGCTGGAGCGTGGTGCTCACGTGAGGTCCGGGTCGGCCTTCTCGACCACGTCGCTGAGGATGTCGAGCTGCTCGGCGTAGGCGCGGTACGTGCTGATCCAGAAGGCGGGCCACGGGGTGACCGCCCCGGCCTCGGCAGCCTTGACCTTCGTCCACGTGGGCTGCTTCGCGACGATCTTCATGGCCTGGTCGTAGGTGCGGTCGTCCATGAGGATGAGGTCGGGCTGGTACTTGTCGGCGTTCTCCCACGACAGGTTCTCCCAGTACGGGAAGTCCGGGTCCGGGGAGTCCGGCACGGTGATGTCGAGCCCGTAGCGGCTGAAGTCGGCCAGCTCGGCGGAGTGCTTCGGCACCGCGACGTAGAGCAGGTCGTCGGCGGGCGAGACGCCGAGGACGGACAGGCCCTCGGCCTTCGCCACGGTGTCCTTGAACCGGTCGCGCGCCGCCTCGAACGTGGCCTTGTCGGTGGCGATCTGCTCGGAGTCGAGGTCGGCGCCCAGGGACTCGGAGAGCTCCTCGAAGCCGTCGAGCATCTCCTCGACCGACTGGTCGGCGGTGGGCCCGACGACCTGGGCGAGCTTGCCGACCTTCTTGCTGCTCTCCTTGACCCCGTCCTCGAAGCCGCCGTAGGCCTTCTCGGTGCTCCAGTAGGTGGTGACGATGAGGTCGGGCTTCAGCGCCGCGGCCTTCTCGGCGTCGATCGTGCCCCAGGTCTCGCCGAGGATCGGGATGCCCGACACGTCGACGCCCTCGAGCGCCTTCGTGTCCTCGAGTGGCTGGTTGATGAAGATGCCGACCGGCTCGATGCCGTGTGCGATGAGCGCAGCTGCGGCCTCGCCCTGCGCGATGATCCGCTTGGGCATCTTCTCCGCGGTGTAGGTCTTGCCGTCGCCGGAGGTGTAGGTCCAGGCGTTCTCGCCCGACGCCTCCCCGCTCTCGGTGGTCATGCCGCAGCCGGCGAGCACGAGGGCGGCCGCGGCGGCCAGGACGATGGGGGGGCGCAGGGTCATCGGGAGTCCTTTCGGGGACGATTCCGAAGGACACACTAACTTAGGCAAGCCTCATCTCTGCAAGCGACGTGAGAGCCGTCACGTCCCGGGCCCCGTCCCGGAACGCGTCGACTCAGGAGTCGGCGCGCACCAGCCGGTCGGCCTTCTTGTCCGCCCAGTACTCGCGCACCTCGCGGCGGACCACCGGCAGGAGCAGGTAGAGGCCGAAGATGTTGACGAGTGCACAGAGGAACAGCATCGAGTCCGCGAGCGTGATCACGTCGCTGAGCGTGACGACGGAGCCGAACACGGTGAACACGCAGAAGATCACCTGGAAGAGTCGCTCGGTGAGCTGCGAGCGGCCGAACAGGTGCGTCCAGGCCTTCTGCGTGTAGTAGGCCCACGTGATGAGGGTCGAGAAGGCGAACAACGCCACCGCGATCGCCAGCACGTACGGGAACCACGGAACGACCGTCTCGAACGCGTCCGACGTGAGCACCACGCCGTCGGGGTTCGGCGAGTCGCCGGCGGCCACCGCGGCCTTGCCGTCGAGCCAGCTCTGCGGCTCGGCGATGACGATGACGAGCGCGGTCATGGTGCAGATGATCACGGTGTCGATGAACGGCTCCAGGAGCGCCACGAAGCCCTCGCTCGCCGGACGGCTCGTCTTGACCGCCGAG
Source organism: Aeromicrobium sp. Leaf289 (assembly GCF_001423335.1). Taxonomy (NCBI): domain Bacteria; kingdom Bacillati; phylum Actinomycetota; class Actinomycetes; order Propionibacteriales; family Nocardioidaceae; genus Aeromicrobium; species Aeromicrobium sp. Leaf289. The sequence continues at coordinate 382,942 of NZ_LMNK01000002.1, forward strand.
TGGGCGATGGGCGCCGAGCCGACGCCGGCCTCGTTCGAGAACGCCGCACGCTGGAAGCCGATGATCAGCACGCCGACGACACCGCCGGTCACGCCCTCGGGCGAGAACGCACCGCCGATGATCTGGCCGAACGCGTCGGGCAGGTTGGTGATGTTCGCGCCGATCACCACGAGGCAGGCGGTGACGTAGACGATGGCCATGGCGGGCACCAGCTTCTCGGTCACCCGGCCGATCGACTTGATGCCGCCGATGATCACGAGGCCGACGAGCAGCGCGAGGACGATGCCGAACGCGAGCGCCGCACCGTCGGAGCCGAGGAAGCCGTCCTCGCCGCCGGTCACGTTCTTGGCCTGCGCGTAGGTCTGGTTGGCCTGGAACATGTTGCCGCCGACGGCACCGAAGAAGAAGATCGCGACGGCGAAGACGCCGGTCAGGACCGTGGCCACTGCCGCACCGAACCGCTCGAACGCGATGGGCAGGTAGCGGAAGGGACCACCGCTGACGGTGCCGTCCTCGTGCTCCACGCGGTACTTCACGCCGAGCGTGCACTCCACGAACTTGGTGGCCATGCCGAGCAGACCCGCCACGATCATCCAGAAGGTCGCACCTGCACCACCCAGGGTCACCGCGACGGCGACACCGGCGATGTTGCCCAGACCCACCGTGCCGGACACCGCCGACGCGAGCGCCTGGAAGTGCGAGACCTCGCCCGGGTCGTCCTTGCTGCCGAACTTGCCACGCACCAGCTCGATCGCGTGTCCCACCCCCCACGTCTGCGGGCCGCGGAAGGCGATGGTGAAGACCAGTGCGCCCGCCACGAGCCAGAAGACGATGAGCGGGAACGCGATCCCGCCGATCGTCAGCTCGAAGAAGATGATGCTCGAGACGACGTCCGCTGCAGGAGCGAAGAATCCGTCGATGGCCCGTTCGATGCCGGTGACGTCCATCGGGCCACTTCAACGGAAGTGGCTACGTCACGCAAGTCCTACACCGGATCGTCACCTCATGACGAGGCCCCCACGACCGCAGGGTCGTGGGGGCCTCGTCGAGGTGTGGTCAGGCGAACTTCTCGCCGTTCTTCGCCTTCTCCAGCAGCAGCGCCGGGGGCTCGAAGCGGTCGCCGTAGGTGGCGGCCAGCTCCTGCGCGCGACGCGTGAACGCCTCGACGCCGATCGATCCGTCGGCAGCCTCGTAGCCGTTGACGTACTGGATCGCGCCACCCTGCAGGGCCGGGAAGCCGATGCCGAAGATGGAGCCGATGTTCGCGTCGGGCACCGTGCGCAGCACGCCCTCCTCGAGGCACTTGATCGTCTCGAGGCTCATGCGGAACGTCAGACGCTCCTTGAGGTCCTCGAAGTCGGGCTGCGTCTCGGCCGTCGGGAACTGCTCCCGCAGGCCCGACCAGAGGCCGACGCGCTTGCCGTCCTCGTAGTCGTAGAAGCCCGCACCCTTCAGGCGGCCCGGCCGGCCCAGCTCGATCATCGTGTCGATGATCTGCTCGCCCGGGTCGGAGACCCACGTGCCGCCCTCGGCCTCGACGGCCGCCTTGGACTCGTTGCGGATCTTCGTCATCAGCTCGAGGTTGAGCTCGTCGCTGAGCTGGAGCACCGGCGCGGGGAAGCCCGCGATGGTGGTGGCCCGCTCGATGGAGACCGGGTCGACGCCCTCGGACAGCATGCCGATGCCCTCGTTGACGAAGGTGCCGATGACGCGGCTGGTGAAGAAGCCGCGGCTGTCGTTGACGACGATCGGCGTCTTGCGGATCTGCTGCACGTAGTCCAGCGCGCCGGCGATCGCGGCGTCGTCGGTCTGCTCACCGGCGATGATCTCCACGAGCGGCATCTTGTCGACCGGGGAGAAGAAGTGGATGCCGATGAAGTCCTGCGGACGCTCCACCCCCTCGGCCAGGCCGGTGATGGGCAGCGTCGACGTGTTCGAGCCGAGCAGGGCGTCGGGCTTGACGACCTTCTGGATCTCGCCGAAGACCTCGTGCTTGAGCTTGACCGACTCGAAGACGGCCTCGACGACGAGGTCGCAGCCCTCCAGGTCGGCGTAGTCGTCGGTGGGCGTGATGCGCGCGAGGAAGGCGTCGACCTTCTCCTGCGTGGTGCGACCGCGCTCGAGCTTCTTGGCCAGCAGCTTCTCGCTGTAGGCCTTGCCCTTCTCGGCCGCCTCGCGCGAGACGTCCTTGAGCACGACCTCCATGCCCGCCTGCGCCGAGACGTAGGCGATGCCCGCGCCCATCATGCCGGCGCCGATGACGGCGACCTTGGTGAACTTCTTGGGCTCCACGCCCGCCGGACGCGAGCCACCGGCGTTGATCGAGCCGAGGTCGAAGAAGAACGCCTGCGTCATGTTCTTGAACTGCTGGCCGACGAGGAGCTCCACCAGGTAGCGGGACTCGATGCGGCTCGCGGTCTCGAAGTCGACCTGCGCACCCTCGACGGCAGCCGCGAGGATGTTGCGCGGCGCCTTGTAGGGCGCGCCCTTGGTCTGCTTGCGCAGCATGGCCGGGAACGCGGGCAGGTTGGCGGCCAGCTTCGGGTTCGACGGGGTCCCACCGGGCATGCGGTAGCCCTGGCGGTCCCACGGCTGCGTGGCCGCGTCGGCGTCGCCCTGGACCGACTCGATCCACGCCTTCGCTGCGGAGAGCAGCTCGTCGGCGGGGACGATCTCGTCGATGAGGCCGATCTCCTTGGCCTTGGCCGGCTGCATGCGCGGACCCTGGAGCAGGATGTTCATGAGCGCGTCCTGCAGGCCGAACATGCGCACGGTGCGGGTCACGCCTCCTCCGCCGGGCAGCAGGCCGAGGGTCACCTCGGGCAGGCCGACCTCGAGCCGGACGTCGGCCGCGATGCGGTGGTGGGCCGCGAGCGCGATCTCCAGGCCACCGCCGAGCGCGGCGCCGTTGATGGCGGCGACGACGGGCTTCCCGGAGGTCTCGAGCTTGCGGAGCGTGGCCTTGATGCCCTCCACGTTGTCGAACAGCTTCTGCGCGTCGGCCGGGGTGGCCTGCGTCATCAGCTTGAGGTCGCCACCGGCGAAGAAGGTCTTCTTCGCCGAGGAGATGATGACGCCCTTGACGGCGTCGGCGTCCTTGGCGATGTCGTCGACCAGACGGTCGACGGCCTTGGCCATGGACGACGCGTAGGCGTCGTTCATCGTGTTGGCGCTCTGGTCGGGGTCGTCGATGACGAGGTTGACGATGCCGCCCTCGACCTCGTAACGCACTGCTTCAGTCATGATCTGTCTCTCCTGGGGGTCAGACGCGCTCGACGATGGTGGCGATGCCCATGCCGCCGCCGATGCACAGCGTGGCCATGCCGTAGCGCTTCTCGCGGCGGTGCAGCTCGTCGACGAGCGTGCCGAGGATCATCGCGCCGGTGGCGCCGAGGGGGTGGCCCATGGCGATCGCGCCGCCGTTGACGTTGGTCTGCTCGTGGGGGTAGTCGCCGAGGTCGCGCATGAGCTTCATGGCGACCGCGGCGAAGGCCTCGTTGATCTCGATCAGGTCGATGTCCTCGATGGACAGGCCGGCCTTGTCGAGCGCCTTGCGGCAGGCGGGGCCGGGGCCCGTCAGCATGATCGTCGGCTCCGAGCCGATGACGGCGGTCGAGACGATGCGGGCGCGGGGCGTGAGCCCGTGACGCTCGCCGGCGTTCTCGTTGCCGATCAGCACGAGCGAGGCGCCGTCGACGATGCCGGAGCTGTTGCCGGCGTGGTGGACGTGGTTGATCTTCTCGACCGTCGTGTACTTCTCGAGCGCGACCGCGTCGAACCCGGCGAAGTCGCCGAGGTCCTTGAACGACGGCTTGAGGCCCGAGAGGGACTCGGCCGTCGTTCCCTCGCGCACGAACTCGTCGTGGTCGAGGATCGTCATGCCGTTGACGTCCTTGACGGGGATGACGGAGTTCGCGAAGTAGCCGTTGGCGATCGCCTTGGCGGCGCGCGCCTGCGACTCGGCGGCGAACTGGTCCACGTCGTCGCGGCTGAAGCCCTCGAGGGTCGCGATGAGGTCGGCGCCGATGCCCTGGGGCACGAAGTCGGTGTCGAGCGCGGTCCGGGGGTCCATCGCCCAGGCGCCACCGTCGGAGGCCATGGGCACGCGGCTCATGGACTCGACGCCGCCGGCGACGATGAGGTCCTCCCAGCCGGACTTGACCCGGGCCGAGGCCTGGTTGACCGACTCGAGGCCGGAGCCGCAGAAGCGGTTCAGCTGGACGCCGGCGACCTGCTCGCCGAAGCCGGCCGCCAGGACCGCGGTGCGGGAGATGTCGGCGCCCTGGTCGCCCACGGGCGAGACGACGCCCAGGACGACGTCGTCGACCTGGTTGGCGTCGAGGGCGGGGTTGCGGGTCTTGATCTCGTCGAGCAGCCCGTTGAGCAGCGAGATCGGCTTGACCTCGTGCAGGGAGCCGGTCTTCTTGCCGCGTCCGCGCGGGGTGCGGATCGCGTCGTAGATGAATGCCTCGGTCATGTCAGTGTCCTCAGTGTCCTTCGTGTAGAACCTTCGGTGCCGATTGTGACACCACAACTGTCAGAGTTGCTAGGGGCCTGCCGGATCGTGATGCGGGTCACGCTGTGCTCAGCGTCGCACGGCGTAGGTCTGCGTGACCGTGATCTGCCACAGGAGCGCCTGCCCACTGGCCTCGACCTCGCGGCGCACGTCGGACCCGAAGTCGTCCGTGTCCTTCTCCCCCACGGTGCCGCCGGTCAGGTCGCCCACCGAGACGATCGATCTCGGCCTCGACTGCTCGGGGCTCACGGTCGCGACGTCGACGCCGCGCGACCCGCAGCGGAAGCTCGACCCCGGGAGCGATCCCGGCTCCGACTGCACGCCCTCCCGCCAGTAGCGCGCGGCCACGCCGAGGCCGCCGCGCATGGCGCTCTCGCAGCCGGCGTCGGCGAGGCGGTCGCTCAGGTCGTCGATCGCCCCGGCGACGTCGGAGCGGGACGCGGCAGCAGGCACGATCCAGGACCGGCCCAGCGTGCAGGCCGAGTCGACCTCACTCACCTTGGAGCTCTGCTGCCCCTCCTGGCAGATGTCCTGACGTGCCTCGGCGATCGGCGCGCCGAGGCCCCAGGCGTCCGGCGCCAGCTCCTCGACCTCGGCCTCGGCCTCGGCGCGCTGCTCGGGCGTCGGCGGGGTCGGCGCCGGGTCGCTGCACCCCGCGAGGAGGAGCAGCGCGAGGACCGCGCTCAGGACCCGCACGCGCCCCACAGTCCCGTCTTCGCCTTCTCGGCCTTGGCCTCCGCTGCGGTGACCTGCTTCTCGTACGGGGCGAAGGTGGCGTCGTCGCGCAGGGTCGCGGCACCGTCGGCCAGCTGGCTCTCCTGCAGGAGCTCGCCGTCCTTCGTCCACACCCAGGCCAGGGCGCGGCCTCGGCGGTCGTCACGACCGGGCTTGACCCAGATGCGCTGCGAGGACTCGGAGAGTCGCTTCTCGAGGGACTCCTTGGCCTCCTCGGCGTAGCACTCCTGGCGGTAGCTGGCGCCCGGCGTGTCGACCCCGTAGAGCCGCACCGTGACGCGGCCGTCGCCGTACGCGTCGAGCCCCTTGTCCGCGTAGCGGGACGTGGTGACGACCGTGGCGGTGAACGTGCCGCTGTCGGCCACGTTCCGGACGCGCATCTCGATCGCGTCGTACGGACGGTCCGCGCCCGAGGACGACTCGGACGACGATCCCTTCGTCGCCCCGGTGATCTTGTCGGTGAGCCCGGTTGCCCAGAGCACACCTCCCAGCACCAGGACGACCACCATGAGCAGTGCCGAGTTCTTCCCCGAGAGCTTGTCCATGTCAGGGACCGTAGTGGAACGAACGCCTCATTCGCATCCGTAGATCTCGCACACCGGGTACTACGCTCTGCCGGGTGAGTCCTCAGGCAACGGAGACGATGAGCGTGGAGCAGCTCGCCACGCGCGTCGACATGACGGTCCGCACGGTCCGGTTCTACGCCGGGCGCGGGCTGATCCCGCCGCCGCGCCGGGAGGGTCGCAACGGCTACTACGGCCCCGACCACCTGGCCCGCCTCGAGCTCGTGAAGGAGCTGCAGGCGCACGGCTTCACGCTCGCGGCGATCGAGGGCTACCTCGAGCAGATCCCGGCCGACGCGACGCCCGAGCAGGTGGCGCTGCACCGCACGCTGCTCGCGCCCTGGACGCCCGAGATGCCCGAGACGCTCGACCGGACGATGCTCGAGAAGCGCGCCGGACGCCAGCTGAGCGACGACGACCTCGAGGTCCTGGTGGCCATCGGCGTGGTCGAGCCCACCCCGACCGAGGACGTGTTCCGCCTCGCGCCGGCCCACCTGGCCGTCGGCATGGGGTTCCTCGACGCAGGCCTTCCCGTCGACGCCGCGCTCGCCGCGCGGCGCATGGTCACCGAGCACGGGCGCGCGCTCGCGATCGAGCTGACCGAGCTGTTCCGCACGTCCGTGTGGCCGCAGCTGGTGGCGTCGGGCCAGCCGCCCGAGCTGATGACCGCGATGATCGAGCGGTTCAAGCCCCTGACGGTGCAGGCCCTCGTCACCGCGTACGAGGAGGCCGTCGACGACGAGAAGCGGCGGACCGTGCGGCGCAAGGCCAACGACCGCGACTGACGTCACGTCCGCTCGTGCTGCGACGTTTCGCGGCACTCGGTAAACTAGTGCACATCGAAGGGAAGTATCCCGTCGACCTGAGTGCGTCAGCACGGTCCGGCCATCCGGATCCGCACCAGGTGGCCCTCTCGGGTGGAGAAACCTTCGCGATCCCTGTCAGACCTGACACTGCACCGCGAAGGACGTTCCCTCATGCCTCTCGGCACTCCTCTGGACTGGACCCTGCTGTTCGCCGCCCTGGCGATCCTGCTCGTCGTCGACCTGATCCTGGTGCGGGCCCGCGACGACATGCCGCCGCGCGTCGCCGCTATCTGGAGCATCGTCTGGATCGCGATCGCCCTGGCCTTCGGCGGCGTTCTCCACCTGTTCGGCACCACCGAGCAGTCCACGACCTACCTCGCCGGCTACCTCGTGGAGAAGTCGTTGTCGCTGGACAACGTGTTCGTCTTCCTCGTCGTCTTCGGCGCCTTCGCCATCCCGACACCGAAGCGGGTGCGCCTGCTGACGTACGGCATCGTGCTCGCCCTGGTGCTGCGGCTGATCTTCATCCTGGTCGGTGCCGCCGCGCTCGACGCCGCCTCCTGGCTGACGTACCCGTTCGCCGCGCTGCTCGCCTGGACGGGCCTGCGGCTGTGGCGTCACCGCAACGACCACGACGGTGACGAGAAGCTGATCGAGGGCGTCAAGAACCGCATGACGATCGCCGAGGGCGACCACGGCGACAAGCTCCTCGCGAAGGTCGACGGCAAGCGCATGCTGACCACGGCGGGCGCCGCGCTGGTGGCCATCGCCGTCGTCGACATCATCTTCGCCGTCGACTCGGTTCCCGCGATCCTCGGCATCACCACCGACACCTACGTCGTGTTCGCCGCCAACGCGTTCGCGCTGCTGGGCCTGCGGCCGCTGTTCTTCCTCGTGGCCGAGCTCGTGGCGCGACTGCGCCACCTCAAGGCCGCACTCGCCGCGCTGCTCGTGTTCATCGCCGCGAAGATGACCTACGGGGAGATCTTCGGCAAGGTCGGGCCCGAGTGGTCGCTCGGCGGCGTGGTGCTGATCCTCGGCGCCGGCGTGCTGGCCTCCCTCCCCTCCTACCGTCGGGAGAAGGCGAAGGAGCAGGAGTCCGAGCGCCAGGCGTGACCTACGACGGACGGGCACCACGCGGCCGAGGCCGCGTGGTGCCCGTCGGCACGCCGAGGGTCACAGGCCCATGGAACGCCCGATGATCTCCTTCATGATCTCGGTGGTGCCGCCGTAGATCGTCTGGATGCGGGTGTCGAGGTACGCCTTGGAGATCGGGTACTCGCTCATGTACCCGTAGCCGCCGTGCAGCTGGAGGCACTTGTCGACGGTCTTCTTCTGCAGCTCGGTGGTCCACCACTTGCCCATGGCGGCGTCGGAGACGGTGAGGTCGCCGCGGTTGTGCTGCGTGATCGACTCGTCGACGAACACCTGCGCGATCCTCGCCTCGGTCTCCAGCTCGGCCAGCACGAAGCGGCTGTTCTGGAAGGAGCCGACGGGCTTGCCGAACGCCTTGCGCTCCTTGACGTAGTCGAGCGTCATGTCGATCGCGGCGCGGCACGCGGCGGCTGCGACCACGGAGATCGAGAGACGCTCCTGGGGCAGCTTCTCCATCAGGTAGATGAAGCCCTGGCCGGGCTCGCCGATGAGGTTCTCCTTGGGCACGCGCACGTTCTCGAAGTAGAGCTCGGCGGTGTCCTGGGCCTTCAGGCCGATCTTGTCGAGGTTGCGACCACGCTCGAAGCCGGGCGTGCCCCGCTCCACCGCGATGAGCGAGAAGCCCATCGCGCCGGCCTCGGGGTCGGTCTGGCAGACGACCAGCACGAGGTCGGCGTTGATGCCGTTGGTGATGAAGGTCTTGGAGCCGTTGATGACGTACTCGTCGCCCTCCAGCACCGCGCGGGTCTTGATGCCCTGCAGGTCCGAGCCGGTGCCCGGCTCGGTCATGGCGATGGCCGTGATCATCTCGCCGCTGCAGAACTTCGGGAACCAGCGCGCCTTCTGCTCGTCGGTGGCGTAGGAGAGCAGGTAGCCGGACACGAGGTCGGTCTGGATGACGAAGCCGATGCCGCTCGCCCCGACCCGGGTGATCTCCTCGGACAGGATCGCGTTGTAGCGGAAGTCGTCGATGCCGCCTCCGCCGTGCTCCTCCGGCATCATGAAGCCGAGCAGGCCCAGCTCGCCGGCCTTCTCCCAGACCTCGCGGGGGACGATGCCGTCCTTCTCCCACTGGTCGTGGTGCGGCGCGATCTCCTTCTCGCAGAACGTGCGGACGGTGTCGCGGAAGGATTCGTGGTCGGCGTCGAAGATGGTGCGCTTCATGGGGTCCTCTTTCGGTGCTTGCGAGATGGTCGGTCAGGCCTGGACGGCGACGCCGTCGGCGATGAGGGACTCGACGTCGTCGATGCCCCAGGCGGTCAGTGCGTCACGTGTGCTGGCGCCGGGCGCCTCGGGCGCGGAGCCGAGGCGGGCCTCGGTGCGCGAGAAGCGTGGGGCCGGCGCGGGCTGGGTGGTGCCGTGGTGCTCCACGTAGGTGCCCCGCGCGACGTTGTGCGGGTGCTCGTAGGCCTCGGCCAGCGGGAGCACCGGGTGCACGCAGGCGTCGCTGCCCTCGAAGACCTCCACCCACTCGGCCTGGCTGCGGGCGGCGAACCGATCCTCGATCCGGTCGCGCAGCTCGGGCCAGCGCTCGAGCTCGTACTGGCCGGGCAGGTCGCCTCCCAGGAGGTCGGTGAACGCGGCGAAGAACTGCGGCTCCAGGGGGCCGACGGACATCCAGCGCCCGTCGGAGGTCTCGAAGACGTCGTAGAAGGGCGCGGCCCCACCGAGCAGGTTGGTGCCGCGACGCCCGTCCCAGCTGCCCGACTGCTGCATCGTGACGGCCATGGTCATGAGGTGGGCGGTGCCGTCGGTGATGGCGGCATCGACGACCTGGCCCTCGCCCGTGCTGCGCGCGTGCAGCACCGCGGCCAGCACGCCAGCCACCAGGTAGAGGGACCCGCCGCCGAAGTCGCCGAGCAGGTTCATCGGGAACGTGGGGGCGTCGCCGGGTCGGCGGCCGATCGGGTCGAGCGCACCGGCGACGGCGATGTAGTTCATGTCGTGGCCCGCGGTCTGGCTGAGCGGTCCGTCCTGGCCCCACCCGGTCATGCGGCCGTAGACGAGCGCGGGGTTGCGGGCCAGGCAGGCGTCGGGGCCGATGCCGAGGCGCTCGGTGACGCCGGGACGGAAGCCCTCGAGCAGCACGTCGGCGGACTCCACGAGCCGCAGCACGGTCTCGACCCCACGGGGGTCCTTGAGGTCCAGCGCGACGGAGGGGCGACCACGGCCGAGCAGGTCCTGCTCGGGGGTCGTGAGCTGGAGGCCACCGCCGCCGGGGCGGTGCACCCGGACGACGTCGGCGCCGAGGTCGGCGAGCATCATGGCCGCGAAGGGACCGGGGCCGATGCCCACGATCTCGACGACGCGCACGCCCTGCAGGGGCCCTGAACCGGAGTTGATCGTCACAGCACCATTGTGACAGTCCTACTGTCACGATGTCGAGAGGGTGTCGAGATACCGTCGGTATGTGGCACCATGCTGCCGTGCATCCTGATCTCGCCTACACCCGACGCGGCACGCCTGGCGCTCCCCCGCTCGTCCTCCTGCACGGCATCGGCCACCGTCGCCAGGCCTGGGACCCGCTCCTGGACGACCTCGCCCGCGACTACGACGTGATCGCCCCCGACCTGTCCGGGTTCGGCGAGTCCCCCGCCTTCGCCGGCGGCGTCCGGTACTCGATGGAGAACGCGTGCGAGCACATGCTCGACCAGTTCGAGCGCTGGGGCGTCGCGAAGCCGCACGTCGTGGGCAACTCCCTCGGCGGCGCCATCGCGCTCGAGCTCGGTTCGCGCGGCCTCGTCTCGTCGGTGACGGCGCTCAGCCCCGCCGGGTTCTTCGGACCCGTCAACCGGTTCCAGGCGCTCGTGCCGCTGCTGCTCATGCGGCTGTCGGCGCTGCTCACCCCGGCGCGACTGCTCCAGCGCCTGGCCGCCGACCTGCGCGGACGGCGGGCCATCGGCGCGATCCTCTACGCCCGACCCGAGCGCCACGACGCCGACCACACCTACGGCGACTCGCTGGCCCTCAAGCACGCGACGGCCTTCGAGCGCACCGCTCGGGAGGGCGTCACGTACCGCTTCGCGAGCCAGGTGCCGGTCCCCACCACCGTCGCGTGGGGCACGAAGGACCGCCTCCTGCCCTACGCCCAGGCCGCCGTCGCGAAGTCCCGCCTGCCGCAGGCCCGCCACGAGCCCCTGCCCGGCTGCGGTCACGTGCCGATGGCCGACGACCCCGAGCTCGTCCTGAGGCTGATCCGCCAGACCGCGGTCTAGACCGACCTGGCGAAGCGGGCGGGCGTGGTGCCGACGGTCCGACGGAAGTGCCGGGTGAGGTGCGCCTGGTCCCAGAACCCGGCTGCGGTGGCGGCGTCCGCGGCGGGGACGCCGTGCAACAGCAGCGCGCGAGCCTGGTCGACCCGTCGACCCACGACGTAGCGGTGCGGCGGCAGCCCGTAGGCCCGCTGGAACGACCGCGCCAGGTGCGCCGGTGAGCGGCCGAGCAGACCGGCGGCCTCCTCGAGCGTGATCCCGTCGACGACGTGGTCGTCGAGCACGTCGCGCAGCGCCCGCGCGGCCGGGACGTCGGCAGCAGGGGGGATCACTTGCCGGCCCGAGCCGAGCACGACGTCGCGCAGGCCCAGCAGCAGCGACTCCGCCTGCCAGGTGTCCTCGGGTCGGGCGAGCACCTCGTGGAGCTCCTCGGTGAGTGCCCGGGCCGCAGCACCGGGCAGCACCGGACGGTCGACGGCGTGGCCGGTCACCGACGCCGGCAACCAGGTGGCGTCGAGGTAGAGGACGCGCTTGCGGAAGCCGTGGTCCTGCGAGGCCGACCGACCGTCGTGGGTGACGTGCGGCGGCAGCAGGCTGACGTGCCGCTCCGGCGCCGTGCGCGCGTGCCGGTCGAGGTCGTACGCCACGCACCCCTCGTCGATCAGCAGCACCGTCCAGGTGTCGTGGGTGTGCGCCGGGTACGCGTGCGAGGTCATCGTCGCGTGGAACACCTCGCGGACCAGGGGTGCCTGCGGCGCCCAGGCCCGCACCTGCTCGGCCATGTCAGGAACGTACAAGACCGCGCCCGGGCCGGGGGCGGATCGTGGTGGCCATGGAGGACATCCGCTTCGACACCAAGATCGCCGTCGTCCTGCGCGACGACCTGCTCCCCTGGCAGGAGCTCAACGTGACCGCCTTCCTCGTGAGCGGGGTCGCCGCGAACCCCGAGCTCCTCGGCGAGCCGTACGAGGACGCCGACGGGCAGCGCTACCTGCCACTGCTGCGCCAGCCCGTCGTCGTCCTGACCGCTGATGCCGCCACCCTCTCTCGAGCCCACGCGAAGGTCGTGTCCCGAGCGCTGCCCCTCGCGGTCTACACCCACGAGATGTTCTCGACCGGCCACGACGCCGCCAACCGCGCGGCCGTCGCGGCGGTGCCGACCGACGCGCTCGACCTCGTGGGGATCGCGGTGCACGGGCCGAAGAACGCGGTCGACAAGTCGCTCAAGGGTTCCCGGCTGCACGGCTGACGGGCATAGACCCGGGCCTCCAGGCGTTCCCGTGGACGTGGAGGTCCTCGAGAGCGTGGTGATCGGTGCAGGCCAGGCCGGCCTCTCCGCGTCGTACCACCTGGCCCGACGTGGGGTGCGGCACGTCGTGCTCGACGCCGACGACGCGCCGGGCGGTGCGTGGCAGCACCGCTGGGACGCGCTGACCATGTCCGACGTGCACGGCGTGGCCGACCTGCCCGACGCGCCCGTGCCCCCGGCCGAGGGTCACGAGCGGGCCAACGTCTTCGTGCCCGCCTACTTCGCCGCGTACGAGCGGGCGCACGACCTGCCGGTCGAACGACCGGTGGCGGTCGACCGGGTCGAGTCGGTGCCAGGAACGGGGGACGACCTCCTCGTCGTCCACGCCGGTGACCGCACCTGGCGCACCCGGACCCTGGTGAACGCCACCGGGACCTGGCGGCGGCCGTTCGTGCCGCGCTACCCCGGCCAGGAGGTCTTCGCAGGCGAGCAGCTGCACACCGTCGACTACCCCGGCCCGGAGCACTTCCGCGGCCGGCGCGTCATGGTGGTCGGCGGCGGCGCCTCGGCCGTCCAGTTCCTCGGCGCGCTGCGGCCGGTCACGGACACCCTGTGGGTGACCCGCCGCGAGCCCGTGTGGCGCACCGAGCCCTTCGACCCCGAGGCGGGCCGCGAGGCCGTGGCGATGGTCGAGGAGCGGGTCCGGGCCGGGCTCCCGCCGCGCAGCGTCGTGAGCGTGACCGGGCTGATGCTGCGCGAGCAGGAGGCCGAGGCCGAGCGGCTCGGCGCCTACGAGCGGCTGCCGATGTTCGACCGGCTCGTGCCGGACGGCGCCGTGTGGGGCGACGACCCGGCGGGGGTGCCGGGCCGTGGGCGGCGGACGGAACAGGTCGACGCGATCCTCTGGGCCACCGGCTTCCGCCCCGACGTCGACCACCTGGCGCCGCTGCACCTGCGCTCACCGAGGGGTGGCATCCAGCTGGGCGCCACGCTCGCCACGTCCACGACGGCCACCGCCGACCCGCGGGTGCAGCTCGTCGGCTACGGACCGTCGGCCTCGACGATCGGGGCGAACCGGGCCGGGCGCGCGGCCGCCAACGCGGTGGCGCGGACGCTCAGCTCTCGCGTGGACGCTTGAGCGCCCACGGCTCGAGGTGCTCGTAGCCCTTGACCGAGACCCGCCGTGTGCGGCGCAGCCGGAAGTCGTCGTGGTCGAGCAGCTCGGCGAGGTCGTGGTCGACGAGGACGCGCGCCGGGCGCGCCACCGAGGTGAGCCGCGCAGCGATGTTGACCGTCGAGCCGAACACGTCGCCCAGGCGGGCGAGCACGGGACCGTGGGCGAGCCCGACGCGGACGTCGGGGAACTGCTCGTCGGCCTGGGCCCGCTCGACCAGCTCGAGCGCGAGCAGCGCGGCCTCGGTCGGGTCGTCCACCGTGAACAGGGCCTCGTCGCCGATGGTCTTGATCACCTGTCCGCCGCGCTGAACGACCAGCTCGGTGACGACGCGCTCGAACCACTCGACCATCGCACCGAGCGCGCGCGGACTCATCTGCCGGCTGCGCGAGGTGTACCCGACGATGTCGACGAACCCGACGACGAGATGGCGCTCGGACTCCGACCGCACGTCGCGCAGCGCGATCCGCGAGGCAGTGGCCAGCAGGTGCCGCCGCCACACGTAGCCCTGCACCTCCTCGACCATCGGGATCACCTCGGCGAGCACGTCGAGCGGCGGCTGGCCCCCGTCCTCGGTCTGCAGGACCCCGAGCAGGAGGCGCGTCTGCCAGTCGGCGAGCCGGGCGAAGGTCCGCCCGAGCGACCGGACGAACTGCGGCAGCCGGTCCTCCTCGAGCACCCCGAGGTCGATCAGCCGCTTCGTGACCTTCAGCGCCGCGACGTCGGCCTCGGTGAACGCGACCTTGTCGTCCTCGACCTCCGGGAAGCCGAGGTAGCGCCACAGGTCGTTCGCGAGGTCGAGGTCCATGCCGGAACGCTCCGCCACCTCGCGCTGCGTGAGGGTCGGTCCGCCGTCGAACAGGAAGTCGGCCGCGACGTCGATGAGCAGGCTCGGGTCGAACGCTGGCTGGTCGGACGTGCTCACGCCCGCATCGTAGGGGCTCAGGCGCTGTCGCGGGAGACCAACGCGGGAGGGAAGACGACCTGCTCGGCCTCGCGCTCCCCGACGTCGGCGAGCTGGTCGAGCAGCAGCCGGGTGGCCCGTTCCACCATCTCGCCGACCGGGTTGCGCACCGTGGTGAGGGTCGGCGAGGTCCGCTCGGCCACCTCGAGGTCGTCGTAGCCGACCACGGCGACGTCGCCGGGGACGCTGCGACCCGCCTCGGCGAGGGCGCGCAGGGCGCCCGCCGCCATCAGGTCCGAGGCGGCGAACAGGCCGTCGAGGTCGGGGTGCTCGGCGAGCAGCGCGCGACCCGCGGCAAGACCCCCGGACTCGGTGAAGTCGCCGCGCCGCACGGCCGAGGCCGACAGACCGGCGCCCTCCACGACCTCGCACCACCCGGCAAGTCGGTCGGCGCCCGCGGCCATGTCCGCCGGTCCGGCGATCGTCGCGAGCCGGCGCCGACCGCCGTCGAGCAGTCGCTGCGCCGCGAGCCGTCCACCCGCGACGTTGTCGGTGTCGACCCACGACAGGGTCTGCACCGCGGCCCAGGGCCGGCCCACGAAGACCGCCGGGAGGCCGAGGCCGCTGAGGTGCTCGGCCAGCCGGTCGTGCCGGTGGTGCGAGACGACGAGGGCGCCGTCGATGTTGCGTCGGCTCAGGTACCGCAGGAGGCGGCCCTCCTCGCCGGGGCGGGCGAGCAGCAGCACGAGCTGCAGGTCGCGCTCGTCGAGCACGCGGTTCACGCTGCGCAGCGTGTGGCCGAAGAACGGGTCCGCGAACACGCGCTCGTCGGGCTCCGGCACCACGAGCGCGACCGAGTCCGTGCGACGCGTCACGAGGCTGCGCGCGGCCGGGTTGGGCCGGTAGCCCAGGGTGCGGACCGCCTCCTCGACGGCGGTCAGCGCCCGTGGCGACACCCGATGACCGCCGTTGATGGCGCGCGACGCGGTGGCGCGCGAGACGCCCGCGAGCCGGGCGACCTCGTCGAGCGTCGGGGCACCACCGGGTGCCGTCAGGTCCTCGCTCACCCGTCGCACGTTAGAGGATCCCCTGCGCCGCCACGCGGGAGTACCAGAGAGCGCTCGACTTGGGCGTGCGCTGCTGGGTCTCGTAGTCGACGCGGACGATGCCGAACCGCTGGTCGTAGCCGTAGGCCCACTCGAAGTTGTCGAGCAGCGACCACACGAAGTAGCCGCGCACGTCGACCCCCTTCTCGATCGCCGCGTGGACCGCCCGCAGGTGTCCGGCGACGAACGCCAGGCGCTCGGGGTCGTCGACCGTGCCGTCGTCGGCCACGACGTCGGGGTAGGCGGCGCCGTTCTCGGTCACGTACACGGCCGGCAGGTCGTAGTCGTCGTTCAGCGCGACGAGCAGGTCGGTGAGTCCCTCGGGCTGGACCTCCCAGTCCAGACCGGTCACGGGCAGTCCCCGCCGCGGGAAGGTGATCGCCTCGCCGCCGGGATAGGGCGACGTGGTCTCCCGGGAGGGGTGCCGGATGCGGGAGCCGAGGAGGTCGGCGTCGCGGTGAGGACGGCCGGAGGCCGCGTCGCCGTGGTAGTAGTTCACGCCGAGCACGTCGATCGGTGCACCGATGAGCGCGAGGTCGCCGTCACGGATCGCCGACTGCCACGGGTGACCGCGCCAGCACAGCCCGTCGGTGAGCTGGTGGATCTCCTCGGCGTAGGACCCGCGCAGGATCGGGTCGAGGAACACCCGGTTGAACAGGTGCTCGACCCGGTGCGACGCGGCCACGTCGGCCGGCTCGGTCGGGTCGAAGGGCTCCGGCACGGTGAGGTTGAGCGTGATGCCCACCTGCCCGCCCTCGCGCCCGTCGACCCCGCGGCGGCGCAGCTCGTCGACGACCAGGCCGTGGCCGAGCATCAGGTGGTGCGCGGCCACGAGGCCCGCCACGCCCTCCTGTCGTCCGGGCGCGTGCTGGCCGCCGGTGTAGCCGAGGAAGGCCGAGCACCACGGCTCGTTCAGCGTGGTCCAGTAGGGCACGCGGTCGCCGAGGGCGTCGTGCAGCGTGAGGGCGTACTCGGCGAACCGGTGCACGGTGTCGCGGTTCGTCCAGCCGCCGGCGTCCTCGAGCACCTGCGGCAGGTCCCAGTGGTAGAGCGTCACCCACGGGGTGATGCCCCGGTCGAGCAGCGTGTCCACGAGCCGGGCGTAGAAGTCGACACCGCGCTGGTTCGGCTCCCCGCCGTCGGGCCGGACGCGTGCCCACGACGTGGAGAAGCGATAGGCGTCGAGGTTGAGCGACGCCATGATGTCGACGTCCTCCTCGACCCGGTGGTAGTGGTCGCACGCGACGTCACCGGTGTCGCCGTCGAGCACGGCTCCCGGGACCCGCGCGAACGTGTCCCAGATCGACGGGGTCCGGCCGTCCTGGTCGTGGGCTCCCTCGATCTGGAAGGCGGCGGTGGCCGCGCCCCAGAGGAAGCTGGAGGGGAAAGATGTCTCGGTCATCCCTTGACGGCTCCTTGCATGATGCCGGCGACGAGCTGTCGGCCGGCGAGGACGAACAGGATCAGGAGGGGCACCGTCGACATGGCCGACCCCGCGAGCACCAGGGCGTAGTCGGTCGACTGCCCCTGCCCGGTCAGGGCCAGCCGGTCGAGCGCCAGCTGCAGGGTCTCGGTGCGCTGCAGCGCGACGAGCGGCCACAGGTAGTCGGTCCAGACCGTCATGAACGTGAAGACGAACAGGATCGCCATCGCGGGCCGCCCCGCCGGGACCGCCACCGTCCAGAAGGTGCGCAGCATCGAGCAGCCGTCCATGCGGGCGGCCTCGAGCAGCTCGTCGGGCACGGCGTCCACGAGGTACTGACGCATGAAGAACACGCCGAAGGCCGTCACCAAGGTGGGCAGCGCCACCGCGACGAGCGTGTCGAGCAGCGCGTAGTCGCGCATCAGGATGAACAGCGGCACCATGGCCAGCTGCGTCGGCACGGCCATCGTCAGCACCACGAAGCCCATGAGCGCGTTGCTGCCGCGGAACCGCAGCTTGGCGAAGGCGTAGCCGGCGAGCGTGGAGAAGAACACCACGGACGTCGCGCACGCCGTGGACACGACGAGGCTGTTCACCATGGCCTGCCAGAACTCGACGGTGTCGAGCACGCGTGCGGCGTTCTCGAGGAAGTGCCCGCCGGGCAGCAGGGGCGGCGGGAACGAGGTGGCGCGCTCCCGCGTGTGGGAGCCGATGACGACGGACCAGTAGAGCGGCAGGGCGGAGCCGATGACGAACGCGGCCAGCAGGCCGTAGGTGACGAAGCCCGGACGCCTGCTCATCGCTCGCTCCTTCGGGTGGCTGCTCGGACGACGAGGAAGTTGACCAGCGCGATCGCGACGATCACGAGGAACAGCACCCAGGCGGCCGCGGAGGCACGTCCGTAGAACTGGTCCTCGATCCCGCGGGCGTACACGTAGAGCGTCGTCGTCATGTACTGCTGGCTCGGGCCGCCCTCGCGGGCCGGGGTGTCGTCGAAGAGCCGCGGCTCGGTGAAGATCTGCAGCCCGCCGATCGTGCTGGTGACGATGACGAAGATCATCGTCGGGCGCAGCAGCGGAAGCGTGACGGAGAAGAACTGGCGGACCCGACCGGCGCCGTCGAGTGCGGCCGCCTCGTAGAGGTCGCGCGGGATGGCCTGCATGGCGGCCAGGAAGATGAGCGCGTTGTACCCGGTCCAGCGCCAGTTGACCATGCCGGCGATGGCCACGTGGCTCCACAGCCGCTCGACGTGCCAGCGGATCGGCTCGAGGCCCAGCTCGGTGAGGGCGGCGTTCACGAGGCCGTAGCGGTCGGCGAACAGGCTGCCGAAGATCAGGACCGCCGCGGTCGGGGCCACCACGAAGGGCAGCAGCACGCTCATGCGCCACAGCCCGCTCGCCCGCAGCCGGGTGCTCAGCAGGGCGGCCACCAGCACCGCGATGACGACCTGCGGGATCGTCGACAGCACGAAGATGCTGAAGGTGTTGACCATGGACTTGCGGAACACCGGGTCGGCGAGGACGAACCGGAAGTTGTCGAGGCCGACGAACTCACCGCGCGAGTACGCGAGCCGGTCCCAGTCGTGCACGGCGAGGAAGCCGGTGTAGACGAGGGGGAAGAGGCCGACGAGCCCGAACAGGACGAAGAAGGGCGAGACGTAGAGGTACGGCGCCAGGCGCACGTCCCACTGGGACCGCCGCGCCCGGCGGAGGAGACGTCGCTCCTCCACCGGGCGCTCGAGGGTCGTGGTCACTGGAGCGCCTTCACCTCCGAGACGAACGAGGCCCACGACTCGTCGGGGTCGGTGCCCTGGTCGACCCGGTTGATGGCGTCCTGGAACTTGGTCAGGATGTCGGAGTAGAGCGGCCCGTGGAACGGCTGCACGTCGATCGCGTCGGCGCGCGAGGAGAAGATCTCACCGACCGGCGCGTCGTTGAAGTACTCGTCGGTCACCGACAGCAGGTCGGGGCTCTCGAGCGCCTCCACCTGCGACGGGAAGTTGCCGAGGGTCTCGAAGATCGTCAGCTGCTGCTCCGGCGCCGTGATCCAGGCGGCGAACTCGCGGGCCGCGTCCTGCTTCTTCGACGTCTGCGGGACCGCGAGGTAGGAGCCGCCCCAGTTGCCGCCACCGCCGGGGAAGACGTCGGCGATGTCCCACACGACGCCGTCGGGGGCGGGGTCGCCGGTGTTGTCCTTGATGGGGTTGCGCATCCAGCCCGGGCACGGGATCGTCGCGAAGCCGTCGCGCGCGAAGCCGGCGTTCCAGTCGTCGCTCCACTGCGCCGTCTGCGTCGAGAGGGAGTCGGAGCGGCTCGTGACGGTCTCCCAGACCTCCTTGAGCTCGGCGTTGTCGACGTCGACCGTGCCGTCCTCCTGCTCGAACGGGAACTCGACCTGGTTGAGCATGGCCTGGGCGATCGAGCCGGAGGCGTCGTACCAGGCGACGTCGGGGCTGGCCTTCGTGAACTTCTCGCCGAGGGCGAAGTAGTCGTCCCAGGTGGACATCAGGGCGGCCACCTCCTCGCGGTCGCTCGGCAGGCCGGCCTTCTCGAACAGGTCGGCGCGGTAGCAGATGGCCTCGGGCCCGGCGTCGGTCGCGTAGCCCAGGAGGGCGCCGTCGGCGGTGGTGGCCTCCTTCTCCTTGAAGTCGAGCCAGCGGCCCTTCACGTCGTCGCTGGCGAGGTCGACCCAGCGATCGGGCGCGGCGACGATCGCGGGCATGAAGTCGCCCTCGACCGCCACGACGTCGGGCAGGCCGGTGCCGGCCTGGAGCATGGTGTTGAGCTCGTTCTTCCAGTCGTCCCACTTGGAGACCTTGGTCTGCTTGACCGGGGTGTCGGGGTTGTCCTCGTTCCACTGCTTCACGAGGTCGTCGTAGCCGAACTCCCCGAACGTGGTGAGCTCGATGGTGCCGGTGGCGTCGTCGTCGCCGCCGCCACCACCGCAGGCGGCGGTCAGGCCGAGGGCGGCCGTGGCCAGCCCGAGGGCGAGTCGGTGGGTGGTCTTGCGCACGATGGTCTCCTGGGGGCGGGGTGGGGAAACACCCCTCGCCCGGCGGGGTGAGAGCGCTTCCATGATGTGATGGCCGTCACTGTGCCGCGCTCCATGGGGATTTGTCAACGCTCACCACAAAATAGATGGAAGCGCTTCCACTTCGGCCCGCGATGTGATCCACTGTGAGCCATGACACAGGTGCGGTACGTCCAGGCCAGACACACGTATCCGGGTGCCGAGCGCCCGGCCGTGGCCGACCTCGACCTCACGGTCGACGACGGCGAGCTGCTCGTGCTCGTCGGTCCGTCGGGCTGCGGGAAGTCCACGTCGCTGCGGATGCTGGCCGGGCTCGAGGAGATCAGCGGCGGCAGCATCTGGATCGGCGACAGGGACGTGACCCACGTGGCGCCGAAGGACCGCGACATCGCCATGGTCTTCCAGACCTACGCCCTGTACCCCCACCTGAGCGTGGGCGAGAACATGGCGTTCGCCCTCAAGGTCGCCGGCGTCCCCAAGAGCGAGCGCGCCGCACGGGTGGCCGAGGCCGCCACCATGCTGGACCTGACGAAGGTCCTCGACCGCAAGCCCAAGGCCCTCTCCGGCGGCCAGCGCCAGAGGGTCGCGATGGGCCGGGCGATCGTGCGGCAGCCGCAGGTGTTCTGCATGGACGAGCCGCTCTCGAACCTCGACGCCAAGCTGCGGGTCTCGACCCGGACCCAGATCTCGGCCCTGCAGCGTCGCCTCGGCACCACGACCGTCTACGTCACCCACGACCAGGTCGAGGCGATGACCATGGGCGACCGGGTCGCCGTGCTGAACGACGGCGTGCTGCAGCAGGTCGACACCCCGCTCGCGCTGTTCGACCGGCCGGCGAACCTGTTCGTCGCCGGCTTCATCGGGTCGCCGTCGATGAACCTGCTCCCGCCCGACGTCCTCGACCTGCCCCTCGATCGCGCGGCGGTCGCCCGCGCGGGTGCCGACGGCGTGACCCTCGGGCTCCGGCCCCAGGCGCTGCGGCTCGCCGGGCCGGAGGAGACCGGTCTCGACGTCGTGGTCGACCTCGTCGAGGAGCTGGGGTCCGAGGCCTACCTGTACGGCCGTCCGCCCGCCGGCGGTCAGCGCGTCGTGGCCCGGATCGACGGTCGTGCCGGGATCGCGCCCGGCGAGAAGGTCACCCTCGTCGCGGACCCCGCGGCGGTGCACGTGTTCGACACCGCGTCGGGCGAGCGGCTCAGCGCCTGACGAGGAACGACGCGTCGAGGTCCTCCGCACGCGGGCAGCCCAGCAGGGCCAGCGTCGAGTCGAGCTCGGCCACCAGCTGTTCCAGCACCGCCTGCGCCCCGGCGGCACCGTCGCGCGCCAGGCCCCAGAGCACGGGTCGTCCGACCAGCGCGGCGTCGGCACCGAGGCACAACGCCTTGGCCACGTCCCAGCCCCGCCGGATGCCTCCGTCGACGAGCACCGCGGCCCGACCGTCGACGGTCTCGACGACCGGGGGCAGCGCCTCGGCCCCGGTCAGCACGGTGTCGAGCTGGCGTCCTCCGTGGTTGGACACGATCACACCCGCCGCCCCCACGTCGACCGCCCGAGCGGCGTCGTCCGGGCGCAGGATCCCCTTCAGCAGCAGCGGCATCCCGGCGGCCTCGGCGAAGGTGTGCACGTCGTCCCAGGTGAGCGTGGGGTCGTGCATGGCGAAGATCTGCTCGGTGGTGAGCGGAGCACCGCCGGGGTTGAGCGCGATCGGGTGCGTGACGCTGAACCCCGTGCGCCTGTCGCGCTCGCGCCACCCCGCCACGGGGAAGTCGACCGTGAGCACGAGCGCCTCGTAGCCGGACTCCTTCGCCTCGGCCACCAGGTCGAGCGAGACCTGCCGGTCCTTGAACACGTAGAGCTGGAACCAACGGTCCGGGCCCGCCACCCGCGCGACGTCGGCCGGCGACGTGGTGGTCTGCGACGACAGCACGAACGTGGAGCCGGTGGCGGCCGCGGCCCGGGCCGTGCCGCGCTCGGCGTCCTCGTGGGCGTGCCGCTGGTAGGCCATCGGCGCCACCACCACCGGGTGCGAGCGACGTCGGCCCAGCAGGTCGACCGACAGGTCCCGCTCACCGACGTCGACGAGCACCCGCGGCGCGAGCCGCACGTCGCTCCAGCTGGTCTCGTTGGCACGCAGCGTGATCTCGTCCCCCGCACCGCCCGCGAAGTAGCCGTGCGCGCCCGCGCCGAGCAGGTCCTCGAGGTCCATGGCTCGAGGCTAGGTCACGCGCGGAACCGCGCGAGGAACGCCGCGGTGCGCGGGTCCTGCGGGGCCTCGAACAGCTGTTCCGGCGGACCGATCTCGACGATCTCGCCGTCGGCCAGGAAGGCCACGACGTCGCTCGCCTCGCGTGCGAACGACATCTCGTGCGTGGCCATGACCACGGCGATGCCGTCGGCCCGCAGGCCGCGGACGACGTCGAGGACCTCACCGACCAGCAGGGGGTCGAGCGCCGACGTGATCTCGTCGAGCAGCAGCACCTCGGGATCCATCGCCAGGGCGCGGGCCAGCGCGACTCGCTGCTGCTGACCACCGGACAAGGAGTCCGGGTACGCCGACGCCTTGTCGGCCAGGCCGACCCGGTCGAGCAGCGCGAGGGCCCGCGTCCGGGCGTCGGCCCTCGACACGCCCGCCGCCTTCGTCGGCGCGAGCACGAGGTTCTGCAGCACGCTGAGGTGCGGGAAGAGGTTGTAGGCCTGGAAGACGATGCCGATGCGGCGTCGGATCGCGTCGATGTCGACGCGGGGATCGGTGATGTCCTGCTCGGACCCCGCGTCGTCGGCCAGCCAGACGGTCCCGTCGTCGACGGTCTCCAGCAGGTCGATGCACCGCAGCAACGTCGACTTCCCGCTGCCGGACGCACCGATGAGGCAGACGACCTGCCCGGGCTCGACCACGAGGTCGATGCCCCTCAGCACCTCGGTGGAGCCGAACGACTTGCGCAGCTGCTCGATCCTCAGCATCAGGCACCCGCCTCCCTGCGCATGCTGCGGATCGACAGCCAGTCGGCGACCCGCGCGATGACGATGGTCGCCGCGATGAACAGCACGGCGGAGACCACGAGCGGCGTGAACACGAAGTCGCGGTTCGAGATGATGTTGGCCTGCCGCAGCGCCTCGACCAGGCCGATGGTCGACAGCAGGGCGGTGTCCTTCTGCAGCGACACGAAGTCGTTGAGCAGCGGCGGCACCTGGCGGCGCAGGGCCTGCGGCAGCACGACATGACGGAGCGTGCGCCCGTAGGACAGCCCGAGGGCGCGGCCGCTCGCCCACTGCGTCGGGTGGACCGACAGGATGCCGGCGCGGATCACCTCGGCCACGTAGGCGCCGTAGCTGAGCGTGAGCGCGACGACGCCGAGCCAGAACAGGCTGGTCGGCAGTCCCGTCAGGTTGAGCGCCGGGACGCCGAAGCCCACGAGCAGCACCACCAGCAGAGTCGGCGTGCCGCGGAAGACGTCGGTGTACACCGTGGCGATGAGCCGCAGCGGGGCCATGGCCGGCGACGGGACCACGCGCACCACCGCGACCACGAGGGCGACGACGAGGATCAGCACCTCGCACACGAGGAACAGCCGCACGTTGAGCCAGAAGGCCTCGGCGATCGGTCCGGCGGAGTCCTTCGCGTCCTGCCAGTCGAAGAAGGTGCGCTGCACCCGCTCCCAGCCGGGGGCGTTCAGCACGACGAGGACCACCACGGCGAGGACCACGAGGGTGGACCCCGCCGCGACGCCCCCGCGACGCAGCGCCCGGGAGCGGCGGTACCGCTCCCGGGCCTGCTGGCGCTCGCTGGGCTGGTGGTGGGTGGTCAGGACTGGCTCAGCTCGGGCACGTCGACCTCGGTCGACAGCCACTGCGTCTGCAGCTTCTCGAGGGTGCCGTCGTCGGCGAGCGCGTCGACCGCGGCGCTCACGCACGGGGTCAGCGGCGAGTCCTTGTCGAGCAGCAGGCCGAACTCCTCGGACTCACCCGTGCGCGGCTCGAACTGGCCGACGAGCGTCGCACCGTCGAGCTCGGCGGACACGAGGTAGAACGCGGTGGGGACGTCGGCGATGATCGCGTCGACCTGGCCGTTCTGCAGCGCCTGCGCGGCCTTGGAGGTGTCGTCGTAGACGAGCGGGTCCGACGAGAGGCCGAGCTGCTCGGTGGCCTCGAGCGACGTGGTGCCGACCTGGGCACCGACCTTGGCGTCCTTCAGGTCCGCCAGGCTCGTGACGTCGGCGTACTCGGAGTCCTCGAGGGTGATCACGCCCTGCTGGGCCTTGTAGTACGGGCTGGAGAAGTCGACGACCTTCTCGCGCTCCTTCGTGATCGAGAACTGGTTGACGTCGAAGTCGAACGCCTTGTCGCCCGGCTTGACCGCCTCGTTGAAGCCCTGCGTGATCCACGTGATCTCGTCGGGCCCGAAGCCCAGCTTCTGGGCGACCGCGCGGGCGACGGCGCCCTCGTACCCCTTGCCGTTCGTCGGGTCGTCGTCGGTGAACCACGGCTCGTACGCGGGGGTGTCGGTGGCGATCGTCAGGGTTCCGGCCTCGTGCAGGTCGAGGTCGTCGCCCTGGCACTGGTCCAGCGAGACGGCGCCGGCGGAGTCGTCGGAGGAGTCCGACTCGTCGGCGGGGGCACAGGCGGTGGCGAGGGCGAGCGTGGCTGCAGCAGCGGCAGCAGCAACCATGGGGAGGGGGGTCAGGCGCATGGGCGAAATCGTACGGCGCGCCCGTCGTCAGGCCGTGAAGTGCCCGGCCAGTGAGCCGAGGATCGGCTTCCAGTCGCGCACCACGTGCTCACCGACGAATCCCGCAGCCACGAAGGGGTCGGCGGCCACGAGGGCCTCGACCTGCTCGCGCGAGTCGGCGCGGAACACCAGCACCGCCTCGCGACTGTCGGACGCCGGGCCGCTGATCAGCAGCTCGGGCAGGTTCGCGAGGTAGTCGCGGTGCTCGGTGCGCAGCGTCGCGAGCTGCTCCTCGGGCGCTCCGTAGGTGTAGGTCACGGCGAAGATCGACATGCACGTCACTCTAGGCGTCACTGTTGCTGTGCAACTGGTTGCATATGTACTCTCGGACCATGGCGCTCGAGCACGCGATCCTCGTGTCCCTCGCGGAACGCTCCGCCACGGGCTACGAGCTGGCGCGCCGCTTCGACGCCTCGATCGGCAACTTCTGGAAGGCCAGCCACCAGCAGATCTACAAGGTGCTGGGCCGCATGGACGCCGACGACCTCGTGACGTCGCAGGTCGTGGCCCAGGACGGACGGCCCGACAAGAAGGTCTACGCCATCACCGACGCCGGCCGTGCGGAGCTGGTCCGGTTCACCACCGAGCCGTCGACCATGGAGCCGCTGCGGTCGGCCTTCGCGGTCAAGCTGCGTGCCCTCGAGCACGGCGACCGCGACGCGATCCTGGCCGACGTGCACCGCAAGCGTGCCGAGCACGCCGAGAAGCTCAGCTACTACGAGGCCAGCGCCGAGCGCTTCTACCCCGACCCCGACGCCCTCGACGCCGCCGACGTCGGCCCGTGGCTCGTGCTGCGCGGCGGGATCCTCGGCGAGCAGACCGCGATCAGCTGGTGCGACGAGATCCTCGCCCGGCTCGAAGGGCCCGCACCCCGATGACGAGCACGCAGAGTCCGAGGGTCACGGCCGTGCCGATGAGCACCGCGTGCACCCAGAAGAACGCGGTGGGCGCACTGCTCCAGGCCTCGCCGGCCCACGCGCGCTCGTCGTCGACGATCGCCTTCGCGAACCGCGGCCAGATGACCACGTTGAAGACGCCTGCCACCACGAGCACCCACGCCGAGACTCTCGAGATCACAGGACCAGTATGAGCACCCCGACCCAGCCCCCGTCGTCGCAGCCCAGCCCGTTCACCCAGCCCGACCACCAGGACTACCCGCACCTGCTGAGCCCGCTCGACCTGGGCCACACGACGCTGCGCAACCGCGTGATCATGGGCTCGATCCACAGCAAGCTCGAGGACCGGCGCAAGGACCTGCCGAAGCTCGCCGCCTACTTCGCCGAGCGCGCGAAGGGTGGCGTGGCGCTGTCGGTCACGGGCGGCTTCTCGCCCAACCGCACGGGCTGGCTGCTGCCGTTCGGCGGCACCATGAACAACGGCTCGTTCGCCGACGCCCACCGCGTGGTCACCGACGCCGTGCACGAGCACGACGGCAAGATCGCGATGCAGATCCTGCACGCCGGTCGTTACGGCTACCACCCGCTGGTCAAGAGCGCGTCGCGTCGCAAGTCGCCCATCAGCCCCTTCCGGCCGCGTGCGTTCTCGGCCAAGGAGATCGACCGCACCGCCAACGACTTCGCCAAGGCGGCGGCGCTGGCCCAGCGCGGTGGGTACGACGGCGTCGAGATCATGGGCTCCGAGGGCTACCTGATCAACCAGATGATCACCGCCCGCACGAACACCCGCGACGACGCGTGGGGCGGCACGGCCGAGAAGCGCATGCGGTTCCCCGTCGAGATCGTGCGGCGCACCCGCGAGCTGGCCGGCGACGACTTCATCATCATGTACCGCCAGAGCCTGCTGGACCTCGTCGACGACGCCCAGTCGTGGGACGAGACGGTCGAGCTGGCGCTCAAGGTCCAGGAGGCCGGCGTCTCGATCATCAACACCGGCATCGGCTGGCACGAGGCCCGCGTGCCCACCATCGTCACGTCGGTGCCGCGCGCGGCCTTCGCGCCGCTCACCGGGCGGCTGCGCGAGGCCCTGGCCGAGAACGGCGCCGCCGTGCCGGTCGTCGCCTCGAACCGCATCAACACCCCCGAGGTCGCCGAGCAGGTGCTCGCGTCCGGCCAGGCCGACCTGGTCTCCATGGCCCGTCCGCTGCTCGCCGACCCCGACTTCGTGGCGAAGGCCGCCGAGCGCCGCAGCGACGAGATCATCACCTGCATCGCCTGCAACCAGGCCTGCCTGGACCACACGTTCAAGAACCAGCGCGCCACCTGCATGCTCAACCCGCGGGCCGGGCACGAGACCGAGCTGGTGCTGCTGCCCACGCGCGCGGCCAAGCGCGTGGCCGTCGTCGGTGCGGGTCCGGCCGGGCTCGCCGCCGCCGTCGAGCTGGCGGGTCGCGGCCACGCCGTGGAGCTGTTCGAGTCCGACGCGACGATCGGCGGGCAGTTCAAGCTCGCCGCGCGCATCCCCGGCAAGGAGGAGTTCGTCGAGACCCTCCGCTACTACACGCGCATGCTCGAGGTCCGCGGCGTGACCGTGCACCTCGGGCGTCGGGCCGACCTGGACGACCTGACCGGCGGGGGTTCCGGGCCACGGGCGGAGGAGGGCAGAGCGTTCGACGAGGTCGTCCTCGCCACGGGCGTCGAGCCTCGGATACCCACGATCCCGGGGATCGAGCACCCGAGCGTCCTGCGCTACGACGAGGTCGTGAACGGTGCACCCGTCGGCGACACGGTGGCCGTGCTCGGCGCCGGCGGCATCGGCTTCGACGTGTCGGAGTTCCTGCTGCACGACGTGCACGAGTCGCTCGAGCACTGGATGCAGCGCTGGGGCGTGACCGACCCCGCCCTGGAGCGCGGCGGACTCACGACCAAGGTGCAGGCGCCGCCGCGCCGGCAGGTGTACCTGCTGCAGCGCAAGCACTCCGCGCACGGCAAGGGCCTGGCCAAGACCACCGGCTGGGTGCACCGCCAGACCCTGAAGGACTCCGGGGTCGAGTTCGTGGGTGGCGTCACCTACGACCGCATCGACGACGACGGCCTGCACGTGACCGTCCGTCGTGACGAGAAGGACGAGACCGGGGAGGCGCTCTTGCTCCGGGTGGACACCATCGTGGTGTGCACCGGTCAGGAGTCCGTGCGCGACCTCGTCGAGCCGCTCGAGGCCGCCGGCGTGACCACGCACGTGATCGGCGGCGCCGACGTCGCCGCCGAGCTGGACGCCAAGCGCGCCATCAAGCAGGCGACCGAGCTCGCTGCGCGCATCTGAACCATCCACATCGAGGGAGAACACATCATGGAGACCACCCAGATCCGCCTCGCGGCCTACCCCGTCGGCGAGCCGAAGGACAGCGACTTCGAGACCGTCACGGTCGACCTGCCCGAGCTGCAGGAGGGCCAGGTGCTGCTGCGCTCGGTGTACCTGTCGCTCGACCCGTACATGCGCGGCCGGATGAGCCAGGCGAAGTCGTACGCCGCCTCGCTCGCGCTCGGCGACGTCGTGCTCGGCGGGACCGTGTGCGAGGTCGTGGAGTCCCGCGCGGAGAACCGGAAGGTCGGTGACCTGGTGCTCGCGTTCATCGGCTGGCAGACGCACGCCGTCGTCGACGCGCGTCAGATGAAGGGCCTGGACCCGTCGGTCGCGCCCGTCTCGACCGCTCTGGGTGTGCTGGGCATGCCGGGCTTCACGGCCTACGCGGGACTGCTCGAGATCGGCAAGCCGAAGGAGGGCGAGACGGTCGTCGTCGCGGCGGCCGCCGGCCCGGTCGGCTCGGCCGTCGGCCAGATCGCCCGACTCAAGGGCGCCCGGTCCGTCGGCATCGCCGGCGGCGAGGAGAAGGTGCGGCTGCTGCGTGAGCACTTCGGCTTCGACGTCGCGCTCGACCACCGCTCGCCGACGTTCGCCGACGACCTCGAGGCCGCCACGCCCGACGGGGTGGACGTGTACTTCGAGAACGTCGCCGGGCCGGTCGGCGAGGCGGTGCTGCGCCGCACCAACACCTACGCGCGCGTGCCGGTGTGCGGGCTCGTGGCCAACTACAACGCCACGTCGGCCCCGGAGTCGTCGCTGAGCTTCCCCGCGTTCATGAACCTCGTGCTGTCGCGCAG
This sequence comes from Aeromicrobium sp. Leaf289, assembly GCF_001423335.1. Lineage (NCBI taxonomy): Bacteria > Bacillati > Actinomycetota > Actinomycetes > Propionibacteriales > Nocardioidaceae > Aeromicrobium > Aeromicrobium sp. Leaf289. The sequence continues at coordinate 411,599 of NZ_LMNK01000002.1, forward strand.
CCTCACTGTCCGCGGCTTCATCCAGGACGAGTTCACGCAGAGCCACGGCGCCGACTTCGCCCGCGAGATGGGCCAGTGGGTCTCCGAGGGCAAGGTGGCCTACCTCGAGGACGTCGTGGACGGTCTCGACAACGCCGTCGACGCCTTCCGTGGCCTGCTCACGGGTCGCAACGTCGGCAAGCTGCTGGTCAAGGTCGGGGACGACCCGACCCTCTGACCCTCAGGCCGCGTCGTCGAGGCGGGCGGCGCGGCTTCCCCGGGGAACCGCCACGCGCACCGCGTTGCGCTCCACGGTGAACTCCGCCGGCGTGGTCGCGAGCAGCTCGCCGTCGAGGTTGATCGGCATCGGATCGTCGGTGACCACCCGCACGCGGCGGGTCGTCAGGTGGTGCACGCGCTCGTGCTCGACGAACCGGCCACTCCTCAGCAGCCGCGCGATCGAGACGTGGTCGGCGAGGCGCCCCCTCTCGATCGCGTACACGTCGAGCAGGTGGTCGTCGAGCGAGGCGTTCGGCGCCACCGTGTTCCCGCCGCCGTAGTGCCGGCCGTTGCCGACGGCGACCTGCAGCAGGTCGTCGAGCTCGAGCGACTCGTGGCCGTCGAGCTCGAGCCGGGCCGAGAAGCCCCGGTGCCCACGGAACGCCGCGAGGGTCGCGACCGGGTAGGCCGCCGGCCCGAGCCGACGCTTGAGACCCGGCGTGAGCCGCTCGGTGACCGCGACCGAGAGCCCCAGCGACGCGACGTTGACGAAGGCGTGGCCGTTCACGCGTCCCAGGTCGACGTCGACGACCTCGCCGGTGAGGACGGCGCGGACCGCCGCCTCGACGTCGACGGGGATCTCGAGCGTGCGGGCGAAGTCGTTGGCCGTGCCGAGCGGCAGCACCACGAGCACGGTGCTCGTGCCGGCGACCCGCGCCGCCGCGCACGAGACCGTGCCGTCGCCGCCGCCGACGACGAGCACGTCGGGGGCGTCGGCCATGACACGGTCGAGGGTGGCGACGAGCTCGGCGCCCGAGTGCACCGCATGGCTGCGCAAGGAGGCGGGGGGATGCTCCAGCACCAGACGCTCGGCACGGTCGAGGGCGAGCGCGCCCTGCCGTGCGTTGGTGTTGACGACGAGGGCCACGGTGGATTCGGGTCGGTCGATCAGGGTACGGACGTCCATGACCACGACGCTAGGAACGCCTGATGAGGAGTGCGTGAGGGGACGATGTGGACCCCCTCAGAATTCTCTCGAGGTGCGATCTCGTCAGGAATCTCTAGCGTTGATCGTCGGACGTGATCCGTCCGTACCCAACCGAAAGGACCCCCATCATGGGCCTCATCTGGCTTCTCATCATCGGTCTCGTCGCCGGCCTCCTGGCCCGCGCCATCGTCCCCGGCAAGGACTCGATGGGCATCCTCGCCACCATCGTGCTCGGCGTCGTCGGCTCGTTCGTCGGTGGCCTCATCGGCGCGCTGTTCTCGTCCGACCGCAGTGTCACGGACCTCTCCACGAGCGGTCTCATCCTGTCGATCGTCGGCGCCATCGTCGCCCTGCTGATCTACCGCCAGGTGCGCGCTCGCGCCTGAGCGTCACCCGCACACGACGACGCCCCCGCACCGTTCGGTGCGGGGGCGTCGTCGTGCTCGTCGGGCCTAGAACCAATGGTTCCGGCCGCCGACCGCGCGGCCCGTGGCGCCGAGGATCCAGAGGATCACACCGACGACCAGCAGGATGCCGCCGATCGTGTACAGGATCGAGATGTCCAGGACTGCGCCCAGGATCAGCAGGATGACTCCGAGGATGATCATGCGGTTCCCTCCCTCTACCCTGACGTATTTCGTCGTGGGGCGCCCTTCAACGTACGGGTTTCGCGGCGATCCGCATCTTGGCGCGATCAGGACGACCGTCGACATACTGGGTCCATGACACGGATCCACCTGCTGCGAGCGGTCAACGTCGGCGGCGCGAAGCTAACCATGGCCGAGCTGCGGGACCTCGCGTCCGGCCTCGGCGCGGCCGACGTGAGCACCTACATCGCGTCCGGCAACCTGCTCTGCACGCCCCCGGGCGACCCGGCCACCTTCGACCGCGCCCTCGAGCAGGCGGTGCAGGAGAGGTTCGGGTTCTTCCGCGAGGTCATCTCCCGCGACGTCGACGAGCTTCGCGCGGCGCTGCAGGCCCACCCGTTCGAGGTGGTGGAGGCAAAGTTCTCGCACGTCTACTTCCTCCTCGCCGAACCCGCTCCCGACGCGGTCCAGGCCTTCGAGAGCACGGACTGGGGTGGCGACGAGGTGCGTGTGATCGGCCGCGACCTGCACATCCGCTACTCCGACGGCGTGGCCGGCACGAGGCTCACCCCGGCCCGCATCGCAAAGCTGCTCGGGCACCACGGCACGGGCCGCAACCTGCTCACCGTCGCGAAGCTGGTCGAGCTCGCGGACGCCTAGGGTTCGAGCATGCTCCCCTTCTCGCAGGTCGACGTCTTCACCGACACCCTCGGGCTCGGCAACCCGGTCGCCGTCGTGCACGACGCCGACGGCCTCGACGAGGACGCGATGGCCGCGTTCGCCCGGTGGACCAACCTGAGCGAGACCACCTTCCTGCTCACCCCCACCGTCCCGGACGCCGACTACCGGCTGCGGATCTTCACCCCCGGCGGTGAGCTCCCGTTCGCCGGTCATCCCACCCTCGGCTCGGCCCGCGCCTGGCTCGAGGCCGGCGGGCAGCCGCGGTCCGGCGACCGGCTCGTGCAGGAGTGCGGTGTCGGTCTGGTGGCCGTGCGCCCGGACGACGACCTGCTGGCCTTCGCTGCTCCGGAACGCATGCGCTCCGGTCCCGTCGATCCCGCCGAGGTCGAGGCCGTCACGTCGGCGCTCGGCCTGCACGCCCACGACGTGGTCACGGCTCACTGGTGCGACAACGGCCCTGGCTGGATGGGGCTGCTGCTGCGTGACGCGGCCACGGTTCTCGCCGTCGACGGCGACCGGGCCCACCTGCTCGGGGCGAGCGGCGCCCACGACAAGGTCGGTCTCGTCGGCCTGCACCCCGACGGCGACGTGGCGCTGGAGGTCCGTGCCTTCTTCCCCGGCGGGGTGGGCGAGGACCCGGTCACCGGGAGCCTCAACGCCGCGGTCGCCCAGTGGCTCGTCGCCGAGGGGACGCTGCCCGACCGCTACGTGGCCGCCCAGGGCACCGCACTCGGTCGACGCGGCCGCGTGCACCTAGAGCGCGACGGGGACACGACATGGGTCGGCGGGCGCACCGTCGTCGGGATCCGTGGGACCGTGGCGCTGTGACCCGACTCTGGCACGCCACCACCGCGGTCCTCGGCCTCGTCGCCCTGGTCGGGCAGACGATCCTGACGGCGGACGAGGGTCGCAGCCTGGTGAACCTGTTCAGCTACTTCACCATCGAGTCGAACATCCTGGTCGTCGTCACGTGCACGCTGCTCGCGATACGGCCCGACCGGGGCGGTCGCGCCTTCGGCATGCTGAGGCTGGCGAGCCTGACGGGCATCACCGTCACCGGCATCGTCTACGCGACGGTGCTGGCCGGCAACGTCGACATGACGGGCGTGGAGTGGTGGCTCGACAAGATCTTCCACTACGTCGTCCCGATCCTCACGGTCGTAGGCTTCCTCGCGCTGCGGCCCCGCACCAGCCTCGACTGGTCGGCGCTGGGTGGACTGGCGTTCCCGGTGCTGTGGCTCACCTACACGCTCGTCCGCGCGCAGGTGGCCGAGCCGACGTTCCTGCTCACGCCCACCCAGACCGCGCCGGTGCCCTACGGCTTCCTCGACGCAGCGGAGTCCAGCGCGGGGGCCGTCGCCGTCGTGTGCGTCGTGCTGACGGCGGTGTTCGTGGCGCTGGGATCGGCGGCGATCGCCTACAGCCGGCGCGCGTCCGACTGATCGGAGGTCGCCAGCTCGCGCAGCGCGACCTTCCAGGCGTCGACGACGTCGGAGGTGCCTGCCCGCGGACTCAGGATCCCGGCGAGGTGCGCACCGGTGAGCAGGTCGATCGTGAACTGCACCAGCATCGGGCTCCGGGGATGGTCGGCGCCGACCAGCCGCGTGACGCCCCGATGGACCGTCCGGTAGATGCGTTCCTGCAGCGGCAGCAGCGCGGCGCGGAGGTCGTCGTCGGTGCGAGCGGCCACCCACAGCTCCAGCGCGACGGCGAAGGCCGGCGACTGCAGCTCGCGCCACACCAGGTCGACCACGTCGTCCCAGCTGGCGGGGGCGGGGTCGTCGTCGCGAGCGGTGGTGAGCAGCTCGAGCCGCCGCTCGACGACGTCCTCCACGACGGCGCCCATGAGCGCACTGCGGGTCGGGAAGTGGTGCAGCAGCGTGCCGCGCGCGACACCGGCCTGCTGCTGCACGTGACCGACCGTGGTCGCGCCGTACCCGCCCTCGAGCAGGCAGGTGAAGGCTGCCTCGAGCAGGCGCTCGCGCGTGGCGACGGACCGCTCCTGCTGAGGGCGCCGGGACGTCGACATGGCCGCGACCCTACCTGGCAGCGTGGGGCGGGCGCCTTGCGCGCGAGGGGGCGACCAGCGATGATCGACGAAACAGTCTGGTCGGACGGGATCAAGGAGTGACCATGGCATCGAGGTCCCGTGGGACGCGATGGATCGAAGGCGCACGCACGGTCGCGCCGGTCCTCGCGAGCACCGCGAAGGTGATGGCGACCGACCTGGTCGCGCGCGTGCGGCCGGCGTCGGCCCCACCGGCACCGACGGTCGACGTTCCCGCGCCCGCCGGCGCCCAGGGCTACGCGCGGCACGTGCACGCCCAGCGCGACGTGGCCGCCCCACCCGCCGACGTGGTCGCGCTCGCCACCGACCTCGACCGCGCGCACGAGTGGCTCACCCTCCACCTCAGCTGGCGCGGCGGGCGACCGGACCGGATGGTCGAGGGCGCGGAGTTCGTGCAGCAGATCTCGCTCATGGACATCCCGGCGCAGGCGCGCTGGCAGGTCGAGCGCGCCGACGCCGACGGCTTCGCGCTGCGCGGCACGGGCCCGATGGGCATCACCGTGGGGCTGTGGTGCACCGTCGTGGCGCACGACGGCGCCTCGGCCGTCCGGCTCGACGGAGCACTCGACGGACCGCCGGTGCGGGGGCCGGTGGGCCTCACCGCCGTGCGCAGCGTCGAGACCGCGCTGGCCACGTCGCTCGACGCGCTCGCCGGACTGCTGACCGGCAGCGGCGGGCCCGCACGCATCCCTGACGAGCCCGTGCTGCACGAGACGAGCGGGCGGCTGCTCGACCCGACGACGCCGGTCCTCGTCGGCGTCGGCCAGGTCGTGGTCCGCACGCCGGACCTGTCCGACCCGATCGAACCGGCGGCCATGGCGGCACAGGCACTGCGCGCCGCGGCCGAGGACAGCGGCATCGGCTCCGACCTGCTCGCCCGGGCCGACCTGGTCCACGCCGTGCCGAGCGCCTCCTGGACCTACCCCGACCAGGCCGGGCTCGTGGCTCGGCTCGCGGGAGCCGACGACGCCGGCACCGTCCAGACCTCGCCCTACGGCGGCGACGGTGGACAGCTCGCGCTGAACGACGCAGCCCACGAGGTGGCCGAAGGTCGCGCGCACGTCGTGCTGGTGAGCGGTGCCGAGGCCGGCGCCACGGTCGCCGCCCTGCAGGCGCAGGGCCGGGAGCCGGACTGGACCCGTCAGCCGGCCGACGCCGCACCGGACCGGGTCATCGGCACCGACCGTCCCGCGAACAACGAGGCCGAGACGAGCGTCGGCCTCGGGGCCCCGATCTACGCCTACGCCCTGCTGGAGTCGGCGCTGCGTGGTGCCGCCGGGACCGACGAGGCCGCGCACCGCGCCCGGATCGCCGACCTGTGGGCCCGGCACAGCGCCGTGGCCGTCGACAACCCCTACGCGTGGGACCGGACCGAGCGCACCGCCGACGAGATCGCGACCGCGACCCCGGACAACCGAGCGGTCAGCGACCCGTACACGAAGCTGATGTGCGCGAACCTGCAGGTCGACCTCGCCGCAGGGGTCGTCGTCACGAGCGTCGCGGCCGCGCACGCCCTCGGCATCGCCCAGGAGAGGTGGGTCTTCCTGCATGCCGGCGCCAGCGCCACAGACGAGTGGTTCGTCTCCGAACGTGCCGACCTGGCCTCGTCGCCGGCCATCGCGGCCGCAGGCGCTGCCGTGCTCGACCACACCGGCATCACCGCCGACAACCTCGGACCGGTCGACCTGTACTCGTGCTTCCCCGCGGCGGTGCAGCTGGGCGCGCAGGCGCTCGGCCTGCCGTGGGACGACCCGGCGCGTCCGCTCAGCGTCACCGGCGGACTGACGTCGGCGGGCGGGCCGGGCAACGGCTACGGACTGCACGCGGTGGCGTCCCTCGTGCCGCTGCTCCGCGAGCAGCCCGACGCGTACGGCCTGTCGAGCTCGCTCGGCTGGTACGCCACCAAGCACGCACTGGGCGTCTACTCCGCCCGGCCCCCGGAGCGACGGTTCGCGCACCTGCGCCCGGCGTTCGACCGACCGGCACCCCGGCCTGCCCTCACCGACCTCGACGGGGACGCGGTCGTCGAGGCGGTGACGGTCCTGCGTGACCGCGACGGCAGCGCGGAAGCCGCCATCGTCGCGGCACTCACGGCCGGCGGCGCTCGGGTGCTGCTGCGTCGCGAGAGCGCCGACGACGTCGCGCTGCTCACCTCGGCCGATCCCCTGCGTCGCACCCTCCGGATCGAGGAGGACCGGCTCGTGCTGGTCGGCGACCGGCAGCCGCTGCCCGGCCCGCCGCCGGCACCCGTGCGCACCGCGCGCGACGGCGACGACGTCTGGGTGGTCACGCTCGACCGCCCACGGGTGCGCAACGCGATCGACCGGCTCACCGCCCAGCTCCTGGAGCGTGCCGTCGACGACGCCGAGGCCGACGACACGATCCGCTCCATCGTGCTCACCGGCGCGGGAGGCACGTTCTGCGCGGGCATGGACCTGGCCGGGGCGAACCGGGGCGAGGTCCCCGTGACGGACCGGCGCGGTCCGCTGGGGCTCACCGCCGAGCCACCGACGAAGCCGACGGTCGCCGCCGTGGAGGGTGCCGCCCTGGCGGGCGGGTTCGAGCTGGCCCTGTGCGCCGACCTCGTGGTCGCGGCCGACGACGCCACCTTCGGCCTGCCCGAGGTGAAGCGGGGGTTGCTCGCGGCCGCGGGCGGGCTGTGGCGCGTGTCGACCCGGCTGCCCCGCGCCGTCGCGCTCGAGCTGGCCCTGGTCGGGGACGCGCTTCCGGCCGCCCGACTGGCCGAGGTCGGGCTCGTCAACGCCGTCGTCCCGCGCGGCCAGGCGCTGGAGCACGCCCTCGACCTCGCGCATCGGATCGCCGCCAACGCCCCGCTCTCGGTCGCCGTGGGCAAGCGGATGGTCGACGCGGCACCCGGGTGGTCGCCCGACGAAGGCTTCGCGCGGCAGAGCGAGCTGGCCAGCCCCGTGCTGCTGTCCGACGACGCCCGCGAAGGGGTGGCGGCGTTCGCGCAGAAGCGACCGCCCGTGTGGACCGGGCGCTGACGCCGGGCCGGACGTAGGCTCGACGGCGTGGACGTCGGCACGGATCGCGGTGGGGTGGAGCAGGCAGCCCGGATCGTGTCCGCAGGGCGCCTGCTGGTCCTGACCGGGGCCGGCGTGTCCACCGACTCCGGCATCCCCGACTACCGGGGGCCGGGCCGTCTCTCGACGCCCACTCCGATGACCATCCAGCAGCTGCGCTCGGGCCCCGAGGCGATGCAGCGGTACTGGGCGCGGGCGCACCTCGGGTGGTCACGGATGGGGCACGCGGAGCCGAACGCGACCCACCACACGCTCGTGGAGTGGGAGCGCGAGGGTCGGCTGGTCGGTCTCGTCACGCAGAACGTCGACGGCCTGCACGAGCGCGCCGGGCACCAGGACGTCGTGGACCTGCACGGTCGGGTGGACCGGGTGCTCTGCATGGACTGTGGCGACGTCACCCCGCGCGAGGAGGTGCAGCGGCGGCACGAGGAGCTCAACCCCGGCTGGAGCGACCAGACCGTCGTGCACGGACCCGACGGCGACGTGCAGCTCGACGACACGTCCGGCTTCGTCGTCGCCCCGTGCCGGGTGTGCGGTGGCCGGCTGCGACCCGACGTCGTGTTCTTCGGCGGCAGCGTGCCCAAACCGGTGGTCGAGCACTGCTTCGACCTCGTGGCGCAGGCGTCGGCTGTGCTGGTGCTGGGCTCGAGCCTGCACGTGATGAGCGGGCTGCGCTTCGTGCGACGTGCCGCGGCCCTCGGCACCCCCGTGGTGGTCGTGAACCGCGGGCCCACGCGCGGCGACCCGCTCGCGACCGTGAAGATCGACGCCGGATGTGCCGAGACGCTCGGCGATCTGGCGATAGCCTTCGCGTGAACCGAGAGAAGGATCCAGCATGAGCGTGCAGCCGCCCCCTCCCCCGACCACACCGCCGACGTCGCCGGCGCCCGGCGGCTACCCGGTCACGATCACCTTCGACCTGCCGGATGGCGTGGCACGCTGGCGTCCCCTCGTGCAGTGGATCCTGGCGATCCCGCACTTCGTGGTGCTGTGGGTCATCGGCATCGCTGCGAGCCTGGCCGTGATCGCCGCGTGGTTCTGCGGTGTGATCCTCGGACGGGTTCCGCGTGCCCTGCTCGACCTCATCGCGATGTACCTGCGCTACTCGGCGAGCGTCAGCGCCTACGCAGGATTCCTGCACGGGACGTACCCGAAGTTCGCGATCGACGCGTCGACCGCCGACCCCGGCACCGACCCGCACGTGCACGTCGACGTGGTGCCCCAGGTCGAGGGACGGAGCCGCCTGACGATCTTCTTCCGCATCCTGATGCTGATCCCTCAGATGTTCGTGCTGTACTTCGTCACCATCGCGGCGGCCGTGGTGCACGTCATCGGCTTCTTCGCCGTCATCGTCCTCGGCCGCTGGCCCGAGGGGATGCGTGACTTCGTCGTCGGGTGGCTGCGCTGGAACCAGCGCGTCTCGGCCTACGCCTACCTGCTGACCGACGACTACCCGCCGTTCAGCCTGCGCTGAGACGACGGGCTCGCCGGCGGCGGAAGCGGTGACGCCTCGCGGTCAGGCCGTGCCGGGACGCGCCACCAGCACGCGGGCCGAGCCGGTCACGTGCCAGTCGCCGGCCGCGGCGGGCACGGCGTAGGTCTGGCCCCTGGCGATCGCCAGGTCACCCCCGGCGCAGCGGAGCGTCCCCGATCCGTCGAGCACCACGAGGGCGGCGAAGCCGGCCGGGACGACCGCACCGTCGACGGCGAGGTCGAGGCGGAAGAACGGGTCGGCCTCCGTCGGCAGCAGCGACGTGAGCGGGTCCGCGGCGGCGTCGAGGTCGCGGTGCACGGACAGCTCGGCCAGCCGCTCGGTCGACGTCGCGGCGTGCTCGAGGGCCTGCATGGCCAGGTCGAAGCCGAGCCCCAGGTGCGACTCGTCGCGGGTGGACGTCGTGATCGACCACTCCAGCAGGATCGAGAAGTCGGTCGGCTCCTGCGCCTCGGCCACGAACACGCCCTCGCCGATGGCGTGCGGCGTGCCGGCCGGCACCAGGATCCCGTCGCCGCGGCGCACCTCGATGCGGTGCATGTGCCGCAGCATCCACGCGCCGTCCTGCTCGTCGCGGGCGCGGACCACGTCGCGCGGGTCCACGTCGTCGACCCAGCCCAGGTGGACGGCGGCACCGGGCTCGGCGTCGAGCACCAGCCACGCCTCGGTCTTGCCGTACGGGCAGTCGAGGTGCCGGGCGGCGAAGGAACGGTCCGGGTGCACGTGCACGGGCAGCCGCTGTCCGGCGTCGAGCAGCTTGAGCAACAGGCCGACGTCGCCGGGCCACGCGCCGACGCCTCCCGTCCACGTCTGCGGGTCGGCGACCACGAGGTCGCGCAGCAGCGTGCCGTCCTGCGTGGACGACAGGCCGAGGCGTGCGTCGCCCTCACGCGAGACCGTGGCGGCGATCCACTCCTCGGGCTGGTGGTCCGACGTCGTCGTGATGCCGCGCAGCGCCGCGATCCGACCACCACCTCGGTAGAAGTGGTCGATCAGGTTGGGGCGCAGCGCCACCGGCAGCGGGCTCACCCGATCAGCTGAGCTGCCGCAGCCGGACGGTCTCGGGGAGAGCGGCGAGCTCGCCGAGCACGTCGGCCGTGACGGCCTCGGCCACGTCGGTCACGACGTAGCCCAGCTGGCCGCGGGTCGACAGCGACTGCGCCTCGATGTTGACGCCCCGCTCGCCGAGCAGGCCGTTGATGGTGGCCAGCACGCCGGGAGCGTTCTGGTGCACGAGCGCGATCCGCTGTCGGCTGTTGTCGGCCGGCAGGTTCATCTCCGGGAAGTTCACGCTCAGCGACGTGCTGCCGAACGCCGCGTAGGAGCGGAGCTTCGAGGCGACGAAGCGGCCGATGTCCTGCTGCGCCTCCTCGGTGGAGCCACCCACGTGCGGCGTGAGGATGACGTTCGGGATGCCGCGCAGCTCGGACTCGAACGGGTCGCCCTGGCGCTTGGGCTCGACCGGGAAGACGTCGAGCGCGGCGCCGGCGATGTGACCGGACTCCAGGTGCGCGCGCAGGGCCGTCGTGTCGACGGCGATGCCACGGCTGAGGTTGAGGAACAGCGCACGCGGCTTCATGAGGCGCATCTGCTCGTCGCCGAACAGGCCCGCGTTGCCGGGGCGACCGTCGACGTGCAGCGTCACGACGTCGGCCTGCTCGAGCAGCTCCTCCAGCGTGGAGCAGCGCTGGGCGTTGCCCAGGGCGAGCTTGTCGTCGATGTCGTAGAAGACGACCTTGAAGCCGAGCGCCTCGGCCACGACCGACAGCTGGCTGCCGATGTTGCCGTAGCCGACGATGCCGAGCGTGCGGCCGCGCACCTCGTGGCTGCCGGCGGCGGACTTGTTCCACACGCCGCGGTGCATGTCGGTGGACTTCTCGTGCAGGCGACGGGCGAGAGAGATGATCTCGGCGATGGCGAGCTCGACGACCGAGCGCGTGTTGGAGTAGGGCGCGTTGAAGACCGCCACCCCCTTGGCGCTCGTGGCCTCGAGGTCGATCTGGTTGGTGCCGATGCAGAAGGCACCGATGGCGATGAGGTCCTCGGCGGCCTCCAGCACCTTCGGCGTGATGTAGGTGGTGGAACGGATGCCGAGCAGGTGGACGCCCTGGATCGCCTCGATCAGCTCGTCCTCGCCGAGCGCACCGGCGTTGGTCTGCACGTCGTATCCCTTGCCGCGCAGGAAGTCGCGTCCGTCGGCGTGGATGTTCTCGAGCAGCAGGACCTTGACGTCGGCGTCGTCGATCGTCGTGGCCGGCTGGGTGGCGTGGGGGTTCACGGTCATCATCATGGGGGACGTCCTCGGGTCAGCGGTGTCGGGGCTGACGCGGGGCCCAGGCGAACGGTCCCTTGTCTGGTGCAGTCGTGCGGAGGTCGGGCTCCCTGGTGGTATCCACCTCAACGCCAGTCGCGCCGACCACCCCAGTCTACGGGGTGCGGTAGGAGCCCACGAACTTCTCGAGCACCTCGGGCGGGATGGGCTGGTCGAGGTTGGCCAGACGCACCTGGCCCTGCGCGATCAGCTTGCCGTCGGCCCCGGTCGAGTCGAGGTGCCAGAGCTGCTGGGTGCGGCCTCGGTGGATGGGGGTCGCGGTGACCGTGATCGTGTCGCCGACCTTGGCCTGACGGATGAAGTCGGTGGAGTTGTTGGTGCCGACCACGACGCCCCTCTCGCCCAGCCACATCTGCCCGGCCACGCTCGCGGTCGACTCGTGGACCGCGCAGTAGATGCCGCCGTGCGGGATGCCGAACGGCTGCAGGTGGTGCTCGGTGATCGTGAACCGCACGACCACCTTGTCGGGAGTCAGCTCGACGTGCTCCACGCCGAGCACGCCGTCGAGGCCGGGAACGTCGCTCATGGGGCGAGCGTAGGACCTCCGACGGACCGGTCGACGAGCGGGCGACTTGAAACCCCTACCCCCTAGGGGTATAAAGGAGTCATGACTCGACGACTGATCCCCCTCCTCGCCGCCGCCGTGCTCGCCCTCGCGGGATGCGGCTCGCAGAGCGACACCGACGCCGGGCACAACGATGCGGACGTCACGTTCGCCCAGCAGATGATCCCGCACCACCAGCAGGCCGTGGAGATGGCCGAGATGGCGCTCGACCCCGCCCGTGAGGCGTCCGAGCCGGTGCGCGACCTCGCCGGCCGCATCGGCGACGCCCAGCAGCCGGAGATCGAGACCATGCAGGGCTGGCTCGAGGACTGGGACGCGAAGGCCGAGGACCACAGCGACCACGACATGGGCGGCATGACCGGCATGATGAGCGACGACCAGATGAGTGCGCTCGCCGCGGCCACCGGCACCGACTTCGACCGGATGTGGCTGCAGATGATGATCGAGCACCACGAGGGCGCCGTGGAGATGGCCGAGACCGAGGTCGCCGACGGTCAGGACTCCCGGGCCAAGGCCCTCGCGCGGGCGATCATCGACGCCCAGCGCGCCGAGATCACCGAGATGACGAGGCTGCTGGCATGACCGAGATCCACGATCCCACCGCCGAGGCCGGCGTCGTCCCCGGCTACTCCGACGACAAGAAGGCAGTGCTGGCCCGGCTGCGACGCGTGGAGGGTCAGGTGCGCGGACTCACCCGCATGGTCGAGGACGACACCTACTGCATCGACGTGCTCACCCAGGTGAGCGCCACCACCAAGGCTCTCGAGGCCGTCGCGCTGAAGCTGCTCGACGAGCACCTCGCGCACTGCGTCGTCGACGCCGCCCGCAAGGGCGGACCCGAGGCCGACGCCAAGGTCGCCGAGGCCTCGGCCGCGATCGCCCGGCTCGTCCGGTCCTGATCAGCAGCCCACCGATTCCCCGCCCGAAGGAGGGCACACCATGAGCACCACCACCTACGCCGTCACCGGCATGACCTGCGAGCACTGCGTCGCCGCGGTCACCCAGGAGCTCTCGTCCGTCGAGGGCGTCACCGAGGTCGCCGTCGCGCTCGTCCCCGGCGGCACGTCCGACGTCACGGTCACCGGCCCCTCCGAGCCGTCGCTCGACGCCGTCGCGTCGGCCGTGGCCGAGGCGGGCTACACCCTGGAAGGACACGCGTCGTGAACACCCAGGAGACCGTCCGCCTCGACGTGCACGGCATGAGCTGCACGTCGTGCGCGATGCGCGTCGAGAAGCGGCTCAACCAGCTCGACGGCGTGGTGGCGAGCGTCAACTACGCCACCGAGAAGGCCACCGTGCACGTGCCCGAGGGCACCGACCACCAGGTGCTGCTCGACGCCGTCGCGGCCACCGGCTACGAGGCCACGCTGCCCGACGCCCATCGCGGACACGGCGACCACGCCGGGCACGAAGGTCTCCACGGGGCCGCCTCGATGCGGCGGCGAGCCGTCGTGTCGGCGGTCCTGAGCCTGCCGGTCCTCGTGCTGTCGATGGTCCCGGCCACGCAGTTCACCGGGTGGCAGTGGGTGGCCCTGGCCCTCGCCACACCCGTCGTCACGTGGGGCGCCTGGCCCTTCCACCGCGCCACCGCGACGAACGCCAGGCACGGCGCCGCGACCATGGACACCCTCGTGTCCGTCGGCGTCGGCGCGGCCTACCTGTGGTCGCTGTGGGCGCTGTTCTTCGGCGGTGCCGGGATGCTCGGCATGCGGATGGAGTGGTCGTTGACCGGTGGCGGGTCCCACGAGATCTACCTCGAGGTCGCCGGCGTGGTCACCACCTTCGTGCTCGCCGGGCACTACCTCGAGGCCAACGCCAAGAAGCAGTCCAGCGCTGCGCTGCGGGCCCTCATGGACCTCGGCGCGAAGACCGTCACGCTCCTGCGGGACGGCCGCGAGGAGCAGGTCCCCGTCGACGACGTCGCGGTCGGCGACGTGTTCGTGGTGCGGCCCGGCGAGACGATCGCCACCGACGGCGAGGTCGTCGACGGCGCGTCCGCGGTCGACGAGTCGATGCTCACGGGCGAGTCCGTGCCCGTCGAGGTCGGCGAGGGCGACGCCGTCACCGGCGCGACCGTGAACGTCGGTGGCCGGCTCGTGGTGCGCGCCACCGCCATCGGCTCCGACACCCGCCTGGCGCAGATGGCCCGGCTCGTCGAGGAGGCGCAGGAGGGCAAGGCCGAGGTGCAGCGCCTCGCCGACCGCGTGTCCGCCTGGTTCGTCCCCGGCGTCATCGCGCTGGCCCTGCTGACCTTCGCCGGGTGGCTCGTGATCGGCGGGACCCTCACGCAGGCGTTCGTCGCGTCGGTGGCCGTGCTCATCATCGCCTGCCCCTGCGCCCTCGGGCTGGCCACGCCCACCGCCCTCATGGTGGGCACCGGTCGCGGCGCGCAGCTGGGGATCCTCATCAAGGGCCCGCAGGTGCTGGAGTCGACCCGGCGCATCGACACCGTGGTGCTCGACAAGACCGGCACCGTCACGACGGGCGAGATGCGGGTCGTCGACGTCGCCCCGGCACCCGGCGTCGAGATCGGACGGCTCCGGGCGCTCGCCGCCGGCGTCGAGCACGCGTCGGAGCACCCGGTGGCGCGCGCCGTCGCCGCGCTCGTCGACCAGCCGCTTCCGGTCACCGACTTCGCCAACCACCCCGGCATGGGCGTGAGCGGTGTCGTGGACGGGGTAATGGTCCGGGCCGGTCGTCCGGGCTGGCTCGGCCACGACGTCGCGTCGTCGGCGCACGTGGGCACCACCATCGCCGTGGAGGCGGACGGTGCGCTGATCGGCACCGTGACGGTGGCCGACACGGTCAAGCCGACGTCGCGCCAGGCCGTGGCCGACCTGCGCGACCTGGGTCTGGAGCCCGTGCTCCTCACCGGTGACGCCCGGGTGGTCGCCGACGCGGTGGCGCAGGAGGTGGGCATCGAGCAGGTCGAGGCCGAGGTGACCCCCGACGACAAGCTCCGCACCGTGCAGCGGCTGCAGGCCGAGGGCCGCGTGGTGGCCATGATCGGCGACGGCGTGAACGACGCCGCCGCGCTCGCCGCCGCCGACCTCGGCATCGCGATGGGCACCGGCACCGACGTGGCCATCGCGGCGTCCGACCTGACGCTCGTGTCCGGCGACCTCGGTTCCGCCGTCGACGCGGTCCGACTGGCCCGCGCGACCCTGCGCACGATCAAGACGAACCTGTTCTGGGCGTTCGCCTACAACGTGGCCGCGATCCCGCTCGCCGTCTCCGGCCTGCTCAACCCGATGATCGCCGGTCTGGCGATGGCCGCGAGCAGCGTCCTGGTCGTGACCAACAGCCTGCGCCTGCGTCGGTTCCGCGGCCAGGACAGGTGAGCCTGGGCTCCGTGAGGGGAGGCTGATCTTCGTTGCGCACGATGGAATTTCCCGCGAGGGTGGTGGTTGTAGAAGGAAGAACCTGACTGAGAAGGACGTGCACCACATGACCTCGACCACCCACACCGACGCCCCCTCGGCCCTCGCGACCACGTCGGAGATCGCGGCCGGCGTCGCCCAGTTCCTCACCCCCGTCGTCCACGACCTCGAGGCCCTCGTCGTCGATGGCAAGCAGGCCCACTGGCACGTGCGCGGCGGCAGCTTCGCCGGCGTCCACGCACTGCTCGACGACCTCGTCGCCCACGCGCAGGACTTCGCCGACACGGCCGCCGAGCGCATCGTCGCCCTCGGCCTCCCGCTCGACTCGCGTCTGGCCACCGTGGCCGCCAAGTCGACGCTGCCGGCGCTGTCCGACGGCTTCCAGCCCTGGCAGACCACCGTCGCGCAGACCGTCGCGCAGATCGACGCGGCCCTCGTGACCGTGCGCGCGGCCGTCGCCGGCCTCGACGACATCGACCTGTCGAGCCAGGACGTCGCCATCGAGATCGAGCGTGGCCTCACCAAGGACCGCTGGCTGCTCCAGGCGCACATCGCCGCCTGAGCCTCGCCCGCTCGTCGAGCCCGATCCGCTGCTGCGGGTCGGGCTCGCTGCGTTCCAGGCCGGAGTCGCTGATCTGCGACGTCGAGCTGCGGAGGGGGTGGGGCTGCGTCGCCTCGGCTGGCTCTGGTCTCGATCTCCGAAAGGGCCTCGACGGAGCAGGGGCCCATGGCCTGCTCGAGCCTGCCGTCCGTGCCTGTCATCGGTGGATCCTCAACCTCAGGAGCACTCCTGCAGTTGAGGATCCACCGATGGGTGAGTCAGGGCCGCCCCATCGGTGGATCTGCAACCTCACGCGCCGCCCTGCGGTTGAGGATCCACCGATTGGGGTAGAGAAGGCGGTGGCCCGGGAGCTCGGCCGGGTCGCTGGGAGTCGCCCGGTCGAGGCCCTGTCGGAGACCGCACCCAGCACCAGCCGCGGCAGCGCAGACCCGACCCGAGCACCAGCCGGGGCGACGCAGCCCCGACCCCGGCCCGACCCCACGAGTCCGGCGCCGTGAATCGAAGTGACATAGGCCACCCTTGCCTCACACGAGGCAGGTAAGCCTATACTCACCTCATGAGGTCCCACCGCCGTCGCACCCCGCTGCAGCACGTGCTGCTGGCCGGCTGTGCCGACGACCTGGTGGTCCTGCAGTCGGTGCTCGCGATGCTTCCGTCCGACGTCTACGGACAGGTGGTCGTGGAGATCGAGCCCGACGTCGCGCTGCCCGAGCTCGACACCCCGGCGCGCGTGACCGTGCACCGGGTGTGGCCCGGCGCCGCCGACCGCGCCGTCGCCGCGTGGATCGCTGAGTGGATGCCCAGCGAGCCCGACGCCGCCCGCACCGTGGGCCTGTGGATCAGCGCCGGCTCGAGCGCCTGCGCCGTGCCACTCGAGCTCGACGTCGTCGCCCAGACCATCTGAGACCGGTCAATCCGTCTCAGCTGTCGAGGTGGAGGGCCATCCACACGTCGTCCACGGGTGAGCCCTCGATGACGAACTCGCCGACCAGCACGCCCTCGACGGCGAACCCGCACCGCTCGTAGAGACGGCGCGCGGTCGGGTTGGTGTCCAGGACGCGCAGCGTCACCTTGGCCGCACCCTCGGCGCGGGCCCGCTCGACGGCGGCGCGCACGAGGGCCTCGCCCACACCGCGACCCTGCGCAGCCGGCAGCACGCCCAGTCCGTCGATGATCCGCACGTGGGAGTGGCTCGCCAGGTGGCCGGCAGGATGCAGGGCGACGTAGCCGACGACGACGCCGTCGAGCTCAGCCACCAGGAAGCCCTCGGGCCCGCCGTGCTGCTCACGGAAGAACGCGGGGTCCCGCTCCCGGTCCGGCGGGCTGCCGGGCGACCACCTCGGGCTCCACGTGACGTGGTCGATCTCGAGCAGCTCGGCGTCGTCGTCGATCGTGGCAGGACGGACGACGGGCTCGGCGTTCACGGCGCGATCGTGCCACGTCCACCGGCCCGTGCACCCGTAACGGGTGGATACTGACGCGATGACCCACCCGTGGCGTCCTGAGCGCGAGATCACCGTCGCCGAGGCCACCGCTGCCGTGCGCGAGCTGGGACTCGCCGGGGACGACGTCCGCCAGGTCGCGGCGGGGTGGGACAACTCGATCGTCGCCGTCGACCACACGTGGCTGTTCCGCTTCCCACGACGCTCGATCGCGCTGCCCGGGGTGGAGCGGGAGGCGCTCCACCTTCCGCTTCTGGCACCGCTGCTGCCGCTGCCGATCCCGATCCCCCGCCACCACGGCACCTACGGCGAGCCGCCGTGGCCGTTCTGGGGCGCCGAGGTGCTGCCCGGGACCGAGCTCGCCGTGACCCCGCACGCCGACGTCGAGTCCGTCGCCGGCGCACTCGGCCGCTTCGTGCGGGCCCTGCACGACGTGCCGCTCGACCCGACGCTCCCGGTCGACCCCATGGGGCGGGCCGACGCCGTCGACCGCGCCGCACGCACCCGGGTCATGCTCACGGACCTGCGGTCCGCCGAGGTCTGGCGCGACGACACCGCGCTCGACGCCCTGCTCGAGCGCGCGGACGGCGCACCACCGGCGCCGGACCAGGTGGTCACCAGCCACGGCGACCTCTACGCCAGGCACGTCCTCGTCGACGACGCCGGCCAGGCGTGCGGCGTGATCGACTGGGGCGACCTGTGCGTGGCGCACCCCGGCGTCGACCTCGCCTTCGTGTTCAGCGCCCTCGCGCCCCAGCACCGCGCGGCGTTCTGGGCCGAGTACGGCGACGTGGACGACGACACCGTCCTGCGGGCGCGCACGATGGCCGCGTTCTCGGCCGCCGCGGTCGCGTCCTACGCACGTGACACCCGGCTCGACGCGCTGCTGACGTCGGCGCTCGAGCGGCTCGCGACGGTCGCCGTCGACTGACACCGCTGGGAACAGGCCACGCTCGCCGCTCGTTGAGCAGGGCATGACCACCATCGCCGTCACCGGAGCCACCGGCACCCTCGGTGGGCTCACCGCACGCCACCTCGCCGACGCGGCGTCGACCGACGGTGCCGACGTGCGGCTTCTCGTGCGCGACCCGAGCCGCGCCCCCGACCTCGGGTTCAGCCTGTGGGAGTGCAGCTACTCCGACGGACCGAACCTGCGTGAGGCGCTCGCCGGCGTGGACACGCTCTTCTTCGTGTCGGCCCACGAGAGCGACGCTCGGGTCGACGAGCACCGGTCCGTCATCGAGGCCGCACAGGACACCGGCGTCGGGCACGTGGTCTACACGTCGTTCGTCGGGGCGTCCGCCGACAGCACCTTCACGCTGGGCCGCGACCACGGCGCCACCGAGGACCTGCTGCGCGAGTCCGACCTCGGCTGGACGTTCCTGCGCGACAACTTCTACGCGGAGGTGTTCACCCACTTCGCCGACGCCGACGGCGTGATCCGAGGACCTGCCGGCGCCGGCCGGGTGGCCGCGGTGTCCCAGCGCGACGTCGCCGCCGTGGCCGCGCACGTGCTGCAGGACCCGGCGACCCACGCGGGCCGTGCCTACGACCTGACCGGTCCCGACGCCCTCACGCTCGACGAGGTGGCTGCCGCGCTCACGCAGGTGACCGGACGTCCGCACCGCTTCGAGGACGAGACCCTCGACGAGGCCCGCGCCAGCCGCGCCCACTACGGCGCGCCCGACTGGCAGCTCGACGCGTGGATCAGCACCTACACGGCGATCCGCGACGGTGAGCTCGCTGCCGTGAGCGGCGACGTCGAGCGTCTGCTGGGTCGCCCGGCGACGTCGTTCGCCGACGCGGTCGCCGCCGCAGCGCACTAGCGATGGCCTGAGGGACGGGAGCTAGAGGAGCGCGAGCAGCTCCCGCTCCTCGGCGCGGGTGAGGCCGGCCCTCCGCGGCCGGTCGATGCCGCGGGCCCGCTCGTCGGCGAGGGTGTCGACGGCGGTCTCCTCGAGGGAACGACGACGCAGACCGGCGTGCCCGGCGTGGCTCGTGTCCATGCGGACCATGCCGCCGTCCTCCTCCGGGAGCCACAGCGGCAGGGACCGCTCACCCGCCCACGGCTGCACGCCGAGCTCCTCGAGACGCGCCGGGTGCACCGGCACGAGCCGGCCCCGGTGGCCCACCGCAGCGGCGATACGCACGAGCGCGTCGCCCAGCGGCAACGACTCCCCAGCCAGGTTGAGCACGCCCGTGACCGAGCGCCCCGTGGCGTCGACGGCGAAGGCGGCGGCGTCGCGCACGTCGACCACCTGGCACCGACCGTCGGGCGGGTCGGGCACGAGCACGTCGTCCTCACCGGCCGAGCCGAGGCGCGCGGACCAGTAGCCGAAGCGGTCCGACGGGTCGCCCGGTCCGGCGATCAGGCCGACTCGCAGCACCAGCGCTCCGGGGTGGGCGCGTACCGCCTGCTCGCACGCGACCTTGCCCTCCCCGTACTGGTCGGGGTCGACCGTGTCCCCGACCGCGGGAGGGCGGAGCGGGTCGTCCTCGTGCATCGGGAGGGCGGGATCGGCGTAGACGTTGCCGGTCGAGACGAAGGTCCAGCGCCGCGCGTCGGCACCGAGCGCGGCGAGCGCCGACCGCACGTGGCCCGGCTGACGGGCGACGTCGACCACCGCGTCCCACGGGCCCTCGACGTCGTCGTACGCGTCGGCGTCGTCGCGGTCGGCCCGCACCCACTGCGCACCCTCGACCACACTGCCGCTCTCGCCACGCGCCAGACAGGTCACCTCGTGGCCCCGCGCGAGCGCCTCACGCGCGATCTCGCGTCCGAGCCACGCCGTGCCGCCGAGGACCAGCCACCGTTCCATGCCCCACCCGACCACGCCGGGGCCGCCCGGCGCCAGGGATGTTCACCCAGGGCCAAAGGCCTAGGCTCGGTGCATGAGCTCCCTCGACGTCCTCTCCGTGACCGGAACCGCTGCGATCCGCGAGAAGATCGCCCTGCCCGGCGGTGGAGTCCTCTCGGTCAAGCTCGTCTCGCCCGACGGCGAGGTGCTGGCCGCCGTCGCCGTGAAGGCCACCGACGGACCGACCCCGTTCGAGCTCTCCGCCGACCCCGCGCTCGTGCCCGACCCCGACGCCGTGCGCCTGTGGGCCATGCTGCGCACCGAGGTCGGCGTGTGGGGCACGCCCGAGCTGGTCTCCGTCCGCGAGGAGCTGATGTTGTCGCGGGTCGACGCCTGATGCCGCGGGGCGCACAGGTCACCCACCTGACGAAGGAGGAGATCGCCGCGGCCGATGCACCCGTGCTCGGCCGCATCGCGTCGCTCCTGCGCCCCTACCGTGGTCAGCTCGTGCTCGTGTGCGTGGCGGTGGTCGCCGCCGCCGCACTCACGTCGGTGATCCCGTTCCTCACCCGGGCGGTCTTCGACGACGCCCTGTTCCCGACCGACGGCAGCGCGGCCGACCTCGGCCTGCTCGGCAAGCTCGTCGCGTTCATGTGCCTCATCCCGGTCGTGACCGCGCTCATCTCGGTGGGCCAGAACTGGCTGACCGCCACGATCGGGAACTCGGCCATGGCCGACCTGCGCAGCCAGCTGTTCGCGCACCTGCAGACGATGGAGCTGGCGTTCTTCACGGCCACGAAGACCGGTGCGATCCAGTCACGGCTGGCCAACGACGTCGCGGGCGTGCGCACGGTGCTCACCGACACCGCCACGACGATCCTGCAGAACACCGTCACCGTGATCGCGGCCGTCGTGTCGATGGTGCTGCTCTCGTGGCAGCTGACCGTCCTGACGCTGATCCTCATGCCGGCGTTCATCGCCATCCAGCTGCGCGTCGGCCGACGCCGCCAGAAGCTGGCGCGACGCACGCAGGAGTCGCTGTCGGAGATGACCGCGATCACCGAGGAGTCGCTGAGCGTCTCGGGCATCCTGCTGTCGAAGGTGTTCGGGCGCGGCGAGTCCGAGACCGAGCGGTACCGCGAGGCGAACCGGGTGCAGGCGCGCCTCCAGGTGGCGCAGGCGATGACCGGCCGCACGTTCTTCGCGACGGTCCAGACGTTCTTCGCCATCACGCCCGCGCTCATCTACCTGCTCGCCGGGCTGATGATCACCGGCGGGCTGCCGGGAGGGTCGGAGGCGCTGACGGCCGGCACGCTCGTCGCGTTCACCACGCTGCAGGCCCGGCTGCAGATGCCGCTGCTGCAGCTCATGCGCGTCACGCTCGACGTGCAGACCTCGCTCGCGCTGTTCCGTCGCATCTTCGAGTACCTCGACCTCGAGCCCGCCGTGAAGGAGAAGCCCGGCGCCGTGGCGCTGCCCGCGGTGCGCGGCGACGTCGAGCTCCGTGACGTCTGGTTCCGCTACCCGGAGCCGAGGTCCCTCACCGGTGGCCGCGGAGGTGACCGGTTCGGTGAGTCGACGGTGCGGATCTCCCGTCCCGACGGGTCGACGGCGCCGTCCGTCGACGACACGTGGGCGCTGCGCGACGTGTCGCTGCGGATCCGACCCGGCCAGCTCGCGGCCATCGTCGGGCCGTCGGGGTCGGGCAAGACCACTGCCACCTACCTGGTGCCGCGGTTCTACGACGTCACCCGCGGTGCCGTGCTGATCGACGGCCACGACGTGCGCGACCTGACCCTGGACTCGGTGACCGGCGCCGTCGGCATGGTCACGCAGGAGCCGTACCTGTTCCACGGCACGATCCGAGACAACCTCGCCTACGCCCGTCCCGACGCCACCGCCGCCGAGATCGAGCAGGCGGCCCGCGACGCGAACATCCACGACCGCATCCTCAGCTTCGCCGAGGGCTACGAGACGATCACCGGCGAGCGCGGCTACCGGCTGTCCGGCGGTGAGAAGCAGCGGCTCGCGATCGCCCGCGTGCTCCTCGCCGACCCCCGCATCCTCATCCTCGACGAGGCCACGTCGGCGCTCGACACCGAGACCGAGCGGCTCGTGCAGCAGGCCCTGGAGCGGGCCCGCGCCAACCGCACCACCATCGCCATCGCGCACCGGCTCTCCACCATCCACGACGCCGACGTCATCTTCGGCATCGAGGACGGCGTCCTCGTCGAGCAGGGCACCCACGACGAGCTGCTGAGCGCCGGCGGGCTGTACGCCCGGCTCTACGTCGAGCAGTTCCAGTCCGGCCGGGGGCCGCAGCGTCCCGACGACCGCCGGGCCGACGTCAGCGTCTGACCGACGCTCCCCACCGACGGGAGCTGGCTCCTCACCGTCAGAGACGACCGTCCCGGAGAGCGGCTCGGGCCTTCCGCTCCACCCGCTCGATCGCTGACCCGGCACGCTCGAGGGCCTGGTCGGACATCGCCTCGGGTGAGCTCAGCTCGACCTGCGAGACGACGTCGTCGGCGCACGACTCGACGCGCACCAGGGCGACCTCGTCGTCGAGCCGGCGCTGCTCGACGTACCGACCGTCCTCGGCACGGATGGCTCCCGCCCTCGAGACCTTCCAGACGTCGCAGGCGGCCTCGGCGTCAGGGACCTCACCCTCCTCGATGCCCACGAGCTGGCGGGCGGAGGCGATGCTCTCCACCTCCTCCGGGTCGGCACCGGAGAGCGCGAGCACCTCGGGGATCCGTTCGAGCCACTCCCTCGCGGGGACCGCCATCACCGATGCGATCGTCTCCGCCTGCAGGCGCGTCGCGTCGGCGTACGAGCATGCCGAGGTCCCCCACGCGTTGTTCTGGGTCCCCGCGTTGTAGTCGAGCGGCTCGCCGCCGAGCGCCGACCACTCGTCAGTCGACAACAGGTTGCACGGATCGAGGGCCGAGGGGGTCGATGGCGTCGTCGAGGACGGCGCGTCCGACTCGGCCGATGGGGACGGACCACAGCCGGCGACGAGGCCGGCGATGCACGCCCCAGTGGCGATCCAGCCCATGACCTTCGTCATCGTTCCCCCGAGACCTCGTCGCACCGTCGGTGAATCCTACGATGGCGACGACGTGGCTCAGAGACCGCCGAGCCCCACGTACTTCGTCTCGAGGTACTCCTCGATGCCCTCGGCGCCGCCCTCGCGGCCGAAGCCGGAGGCCTTCACGCCGCCGAACGGGGCGGCGGGGTTGGAGACGATGCCCTGGTTGACGCCGACCATGCCGGTCTCCAGGCCCTCGTACACGCGGACCGCGCGGGCGTAGTCGGTGGTGAAGGCGTAGGCGACGAGGCCGTACTCGGTGTCGTTGGCCATGCGGATGCCCTCGTCGTCGTCGGTGAAGGTGAAGATCGGGGCGACCGGGCCGAAGATCTCCTCGGTGGTGACCTTCGCCGAGAGCGGGACGTCGGTGAGGACCGTCGGCGGGTAGAACCACCCCTGACCGTCGGGCACCTGGCCTCCGGTGAGCACGGTGGCGCCCTTCTCCACGGCGTCGTCGACGAGCTCGGCCACCTTGTCGCGCTGCTTCTCCTCGACGAGGGGGCCGACCTTGACGTCGTCCTCGAGGCCGTCGCCGACCTTGAGCGCGGCCATCTTGTCCGCGAGCTTGGTGGAGAACTCCTCGGCGACGTCGGCGTGGACGATGAACCGGTTGGCGGCGGTGCACGCCTCGCCGATGTTGCGCATCTTGGCGAGCATCGCGCCCTCGACGGCCGCGTCGACGTCGGCGTCGCCGAACACCAGGAACGGGGCGTTGCCGCCGAGCTCCATCGAGACGCGGAGCAGGCCCTCGGCGCTCTGCTCGACCAGCGACCGGCCGACCTCGGTGGAGCCGGTGAACGTGAGCTTGCGCAGACGCGGGTCGCGGATGATCGGCTCCATCACCTCGCCGGTGCTCTTCGTGGTGACGACGTTGAGCACGCCCTCGGGCACGCCCGACTCCTCGAGCACCTTGGCGAGCCACAGCATGGTGAGCGGCGTGAGGCCCGCGGGCTTGACCACCATCGTGCAGCCGGCGGCGATGGCCGGCGCGATCTTGCGGGTGCCCATCGCGAGCGGGAAGTTCCAGGGCGTGATCATCAGGCACGGGCCCACCGGCTGCTTCAGCGTGAGCAGACGCGTGGCGCCGTTGGGGGCCACCGAGTAGCGGCCCGAGATGCGCACCGCCTCCTCGGAGAACCAGCGCAGGAACTCCGCGCCGTACGTGATCTCGGCCTTGCTCTCGCTGAGCGGCTTGCCCATCTCGAGGGTCATGATCGTGGCCAGCTCGTCGGCGCGAGCCGTGACCGTCTCGAAGGCGGAGCGCAGGATCTCGCCGCGGTCGCGCGGCGGCACCTTCGCCCAGCCCGCCTGCGCGGCCACGGCGGCGTCGATCGCGGCCTTGCCGTCGTCGACCGTGGCGTCCGCGACCTGCACGAGCGTGGAGCCGTCGGCGGGGTTCTCCACCGCGAACGTCGAGCCGCCGCTCGCGTCGCGCCAGGAACCGCCGATGAACAGCTGGGTGGGGACGTCGGGGAGGGCTGAGGAGGTCATGGTTCGAGGCTAGACCTGCTGCCCTCGCGCGCACCTCCTCACCGGTCGATCGCCGAACGGCGCGTCACCGCGGCAGGCGAGCACGCCGTCCTCGACCTCGACAGCTGGGAGGCGGGCGGTAGATGGCCCGCGCTACCGGAGCCCCCGGCGGTAGGTGGCGCGCGGATACGACGCCCGTATCCGCGCGCCACCTACCTGGACCGTTGGGCGAAACGCGCCGCAGGACCGGGACCGCGCTACGGCACCCGCCGCACGTGCAGCGAGGGCTCGACGACGTCCGGGTGAAGCACCGAGGCCATCGCCTCGACCCCGTCGACCAGCCGAGGACCCGGTCGCACCACCACGGCGTTGCCGTCGATCGCCCACACCTGGGCGTCGGGCAGCTCCCGCACCACCACCGCGGCCTGCTCGGCCGCGCCGTCGAGCCCGTAGCCGCACGGCGCCACGAGGACGACGTCGGGCCGCTCCGCCCGCAGGCCGTCCCACGCCGACGGGCCGGACGGGGTCCCCGGGTGCATGCCCACCGGCTCGCCGCCGGCAGCCGCCACCTGGTCGGGGATCCAGTGGCCACCCGTGAACAGCGGGTCCACCCACTCGACCACGGCCACCCTCGGCCGTGGCCGGCCCTGCGCCGCGGCGGCGACCGCAGCGAGCCGCTCACGCAGTCCGGCCACGACGTCGCGCCCGCGACCGGGCACACCCGCCGCAGCGGCGACCCGCTCCACCGAGGCCAGCACGTCCTCGAGGGTGTGCGGGTCGAGCGTCAGCACGTCGGCGCTGCAGCCCAGGTGCGCCAGCGCCTCGTCGACCCGGTCGGTCGGCAGCGCGCACACGCGACACAGGTCCTGGGTGAGCACCAGGTCGGGCTCGACGTCGGCCAGTGCTCCCTCGTCGAGGGTGTACAGGTCCACACCGGCGGCTCGACGTTCCCGGACGTACGCGTCGATCTCACCGGGCGTCCAGCCGCTCGTGTCGGCGCCGGTCACCACCACCCGGTGGTCCAGCCGCGCCCGGGCCGGCTCGTCGCACTCGAAGGTCACGGCCGCGAGCCGGTCGTCGAGGCCGAGGGCGTAGACGATCTCGGTGGCCGACGGCAGCAGCGACGCGATCCGCGAGACGGCCACGACGTCGCCCACGGTCAGCGCTCCCGGTGGAAGCGCGGCAGCTGACGGACCCGCACCACGACGAAGACCGCGATGACGAGCAGCACGCCGAGGATGACGACCTTCTGGAACGTGTCGGCGTAGGGCTCCACCTGCTCCCAGTTCTCGCCCAGCCGGTAGCCGGCGATGACGAAGATGCTGTTCCAGATCAGGCTGCCGGCCGTCGTGAGCAGGAGGAACAGCGCGAACGGCATCTTCTCCACGCCCGCCGGCAACGAGATCAGGCTGCGGAAGATCGGCACCATCCGGCCGAAGAAGATCGCCTTCGTCCCGTGCCTCGCGAACCAGGCCTCGGTGCGCTCGAGGTCGCTGACCTTGAGCAGCGGGACCTTCTCGAACACCCACACGGTGCGGTCGCGTCCGTAGCCGCGACCCAACCAGTAGAGGATCGCGGCACCGATGACCGACCCTGCCGTCGTCGCGAACAACGCACCGGCCAGGGAGAACGTGCCCTGCGCGGCGGCGAAGCCGGCCAGGGGCAGGATGATCTCGCTCGGGATCGGTGGGAACAGGTTGTCGGCCCCCACGGCGATGGCCGCACCCACCAGCCCGAGCCGGTCCATCAGGTCGACGGTCCAGCCGGCGAGGCCGCTGTCGGGACCCGTGGAGGTGGCGGACTGCACGAGTGCGGTCGACAGGGCGCTGATCACGGTGCCGAGGGTACCTGCGTCGGCCCACCCGCCCCGGTCGCCTTCCTGCGCCGACGGCGTCGTTACGGTCGGAGCATGCGATCCGTGGGCGCGACCCTGACGGCTGCCCTCGTCGTGGTGGCTCTCGTGGCCGGTGGCTGCACCGGTGGACGGTCCGCCGGCGCCGAGGACGGTCCGGTGGTCACGCGCTCGCCCGCGAAGGGCGTCGACGTCATCGACGTCCCGACCCCGGACAGCGCAGCCCTCGGGGTGAGTCGCCGCCTGTTCGACAGGTCCGAGGTGGTGGTCCTCTCGTCACCGGACCCGGAGGTCCAGCAGCTCGCCGAACGGGCCGCGCGGCGCCTGGGCGTGCCGATGCTGCTGCCCGGACCTGCCGTGCCGGCCGAGATCGAGCGCCTGGGCGCGCGCACCGTGCTCGGCATCGGCACCGCTCCCGACGTCGCCGGGCTCCAGGAGGTCGAGCCCACACGCGCCGCGGTCGACGCGGCCGTGGACGACCTCCCCCGCGCGGACGTCGAGCCACGCGACGTCGTCGTGCTCACCCGCGCACCGGGTCCCAACCGCGCCGCCGTCACGACGGCGCGGACGGCCGGGGCCACCGTGCTGCGCGCACCCGACGCCGACCCGCGCTCCGCCCCCGACGTGGTGGCGGCCCTCCGCGACCGGCCGAAGGCGGCGGTGATCGGCCTCGGACGCCCGTTCCGCCACGGGCTCGGGTACCAGGTGATGGCCGTCCGGCGGAACCTGGAGCAGCCCGGTGGCGGGCTGCTCGCCTTCCCCGGTCGGCACGTCGTCGCGCTCTACGGCCACCCGGGGACCCCGTCGCTCGGCCTCCTCGGCGAGCAGGGGGTGGGTGCCACCGTGAAGCGTGCCGAACGGGTCGCCGACCGGTACCGCGCGCAGACGAAGGCGAAGATCGTGCCCGCGCTCGAGATCATCGCGACCGTCGCGTCGGCATCGAAGGGCAAGGACGGCGACTACTCCGCCGAGGCCGACGTGAAGGACCTGCTGCCGCTCGTGCGCGCCGCCGAGAAGGCCGGGCAGTACGTGGTGATCGACCTGCAGCCGGGTCGGACCGACTTCCTGACCCAGGCGAAGCGCTACCGGTCGCTGCTGCTCCGGCCGCACGTGGGCCTGGCGCTCGACCCGGAGTGGCGGCTGAAGAAGGGCCAGAAGCACCTGCGCCAGATCGGGTCCGTGAAGGCGGCCGAGGTCAACCGCGTCTCCGCATGGCTCTCGAGGCTGACCCGCGAGCAGCGGCTGCCGCAGAAGCTCTTCGTGCTGCACCAGTTCTCGACGTCGATGATCAAGGACCGCGCCAAGGTCGTGACCACCCACCCGGAGCTGGCCACCGTCATCCACGTCGACGGTCAGGGCACCCCGGCCGCGAAGAAGGGCACCTGGGCGACCATCCGCCGCGGCGCACCCGACGGCGTGCACTGGGGCTGGAAGAACTTCCACGACGAGGACGAGCCGATGCTCACGGCCCGGCAGACCTGGAACGTACGACCACGTCCGGACCTCGTGACGTACCAGTGACGGCCAGGGAGGCCACCACGCCCGCGGGCACCCCGTGCGCGGGACCGAGGTCGACCAGGTGGACCGGCCGCGGGTCGGCGACGTCGACGACCGACCACGAGACGAGCTCCGCAGGGTCGTGAGCCGCGGACACCGCCAGCTGGGACGGGTCCGCGGCGAGCCCCACCCCGACCGCCTTCAGCACGGCCTCCTTGCGGGTCCACGTGCGCAGCAGTGCCACCGACGTCGACGCAGGGACGTCGTGCGGTCCGAGGGCGACGTCGGCCAGGTGCTCGACGTCGGTGTCGAGCGGCTCCAGGTCGACCCCGACCCGGGCTCCTTGCACGACCGCGACGAGGGCGAGCCCACCGGCGTGCGCCAGTGACAGGCCGAGGGCGGGCTCGTCGGTGACGACCGGCTGCCCGTGGCCGCTCGAGCCGCACCCGGGGCACGTCCGCACGACCTCCACGTCGGCGCGGCCGAGACGCTCGGCCGCCGCGTGCTCCAGCAGCGGCTGACCGGGGCGCCGCTCGCCGGGGGCGACCGTGGCCCACCAGAGATCGACGCGCACGGCGTCAGCGTAGGGCGCTCAGCACGCCGGCGGGTCGGCCGAGCAGAGCGAGTGGTCCGCGGGTGCGTCGGCCGCGACACGCGCCAGCAGCGACCTGAAGACGTCGGCCTCGTCGGCGGACAGGCCGGCCAGCACGCTGCGCTCGACCTCCTGGATGCGATCGGTCGTCTCGCGCAGGACCGTCTCGCCGTCCGACCGCAGCACGACCTGACGGGCTCGCCGGTCAGCGGGGTCCGGCCGGCGCTCCACCAGGCCGGCGCGCTCGAGGTCGTCGACCAGGTAGGTCATGACGGTGCGGTCGATGCCCAGGCTCGCGGCGAGCGTGGCCTGGTTGCTGCACTCCCCCTGACCGGCGAGCGACAGCACCTGGAACCCCCGCGGTCCACCGGGTAGCTCGGCCACGGCGTCGTGGGCCGCGTCGAGGTAGCGCCGCAGCACCGCGCCGAGAGCCTGGCCGAGGTCGACCCGCGCGGCGGCGGGTTCCCGTGCGAGGGCAGGGGTCTCGGTCATGACCCCATCGTAGCGCGACCTGCGTCCGTGACGATCATCACGATTGCCGATCATCGTCTATGTATATGATCTGTACGACAGACGATTTCGTCCGACTTCAGGAGCACCCCATGACCACCATCTTCCGGCTGGACTCCAGCATCCGCGTCGAGGGCTCGACGAGCCGCGCCGTCGCCGACACCCTCGAGGCCGCCATCGTCGAGGCCGAGCGCGACGGGGTCACCGTCACCCGACGCGACGTCGGCACGCAGCCCCTCGACGGCTCGCTCTGGGCCACCTCCGCGTTCGCGGGCTTCGTGCCCGAGGAGTCGTGGACGCCCGAGCAGCGCGCGGCCAAGGCGCAGGCCGCGCAGCTCGCCGACGAGGTCGTCGAGGCGGACGTCCTGATCATCGCCACACCGCTCTACAACTTCGGCGTCTCGGCCCACCTCAAGCTCTGGATCGACACCGTCATCTCCGACCCGCGCTTCGCGCCCGGCACCGAGACGGTGAAGGGCAAGCCCGCCTTCCTCGTCGTCGCGAAGGGTGGCGGCTACGGCGAGGGAACCCCCCGCGCCGGCTGGGACCACGCGACGGCCTACCTGCGCCGCATCCTCGAGGACGTGTGGGGCCTCGACCTCGACGTCATCGAGACCGAGCTGACGCTCGCCGAGGTGACGCCCCAGATGGCCGAGCTCCGCGACCTCGCCCGCGAGCAGCTGGCCGAGTCGCACGAAGCCGCTCGCGCGAGCGGCCGCTCGGTGACGCTGAAGCTCCGGTCGGCGGCCTGACCCTGCGAACGGGACCGGGCGACCCCCGCCCGGTCCTACGCTGACGCTCGTGGACCGATCTCGCGTCGCCGTCAGCACTGGATTCCTGCTCCAGGGCTTCACCTTCGCCGCGATCGTCACCCAGACGCCCCGCCAGCAGGACCGGTTCGGCCTCGACGAGGCGGACGTGACGCTGATCCTCGTCGTCGTCGCGGCGATCGCCGGCCTCGGCAGCGTGCTCGCCGGGATCCTCGCGACGCGACGGTCCAGTGCCGCGGCGCTCACCACGTCGCTCGTGGCCATCGGCGTGGGTGCTGCGGCCATCGGCTGGGCGCCCAGCCACCCGCTGCTGCTCGCGGGGTTCGTGGTCTACGGGATCGCTCTGGGCGGGGTGGACGCCACGATGAACATGCAAGGGGTCCGCGTGGAGGGGCTGCGCGGCCGCAGCATGATGACGGGGTTCCACGCCTGCTGGAGCATCGGCGGCATCGTGGGCGCCGGCTACGCGGCCCTGGCCTCGCGACTCGACGTGTCGGTCGCCGCGAACCTGACGGTGGCGGCGGTCCTCGTCGTCGCAGCCGCGCTGGTCGTGCGTCGCGACCTGGTCGTCGACGCTCCGGGCAGCCACGTCGAGGACCTCGTCGCGGCCGCGACGGTCCGCGTGCCGTGGCGGCCGGTGCTGCTGTTCGGCCTGGTCATCTGCCTGTTCTACGCCGCCGACACCGGCACGGGGACGTGGAGCAGCGTGTACCTGGAGGACGCGATGGACGCCTCGGCCGGGCTCGTCCCGCTCGGCTACGCCGCCTACCAGGCGGGCGCCCTGGTCTCCCGTCTCTGCGGCGACCACCTGGTGCGTCGCGCGGGCGCGGCCTCGGTGGTCGCCGCCGGGACGGCGCTCGGACTGGTCGGCTACGTCGCCGTGCTCGTCGCACCGTCGGCGGTGGCCGCGGTGGTCGCCTTCTTCGTGGTCGGTCTCGGGCTCGCGGTCGTCGCGCCGCTCGGCTTCGCCGCGCTCGGTGCCGCCGTGCCGCCCGAGGCCGCCGACGCGGCGATCGCCCGGATGAACATCGCCAACTACGTGGGGGCGATCCTCGGCGGCGGTCTGATCGGAGCGGTGGCCGAGGGCGGTGGTCTGCGCTGGGCCTTCGTCGTGCCGCTGGTGCTGGTGGCACCGATCCTCCTGCTGGCGCGCTCCTTCGGCCGGGCCGATCCCGCGGCGCGACGACCGGCCGACCAGACCTCCCCCGACCCGTCTCCCACCGACCCCACCTAGCCCGACGCCGACCGCCACAACGTGGCCCACTGCTCGGGGCTGACGTCGCGCGGGAGCCCCCTCGGGTCCACCCCGGCACCGACGCACCACCGTCGGGTCGTCGCGACCGGTGTCGACGTGGCGCGCGCCAGCACCTCGGCGAGCCCGCGGCCACGGCCGGTGAACACGCGTCGCACCAGCTCGGCGTAGCGCCGCTGGTCCGCCGGGGGGACCAGCGGCTCCGGTCGGCGACGCACCAACAGCAGCCCACCGTCGACGCTCGGGCGTGGACGGAACGCAGCGGCCGGGACGCGGTCGTGCAGCGCGAAGGTGAACCACGGGGCCGTCTGGGCGGTCATCATGGTCGACCCACCCACACCGGCCCGCTTGCGAGCGACCTCCCACTGCACGAGCAGGACCGCATCGGTCCAGACGGGTGCTGCCAGGACCTTTCGCAGCAACGGGGTGGTGCGGTGGAAGGGCAGGTTGCCGACCACCACGCGGCTGCGGGGTCCGAACCGGTGCTGCGTGGCGTCGGCGTGCACCACCTCCACGCCCGGCAGCTCCCGACGGAGCGCGGCGACCCGGTGCTCGTCGAGCTCCACGGCGGTGAGGGGCCGACCGAGGTCGGCGAGGGGACGGGTCAGGGCACCGCGTCCGGCGCCGATCTCGAGGATCGGCCCGCGGGTGCGGCGCACGAGTCGGATGATCGCCTCGACGGTGCGAGGGTCGTGCAGGTCGTTCTGGCCGAGCTCGGCTCGGCCACCGTGCTGGGAACGGTGAGTGGGCATGCGTGAACGCTCCGTGGCGTCGTCGGGTCAGGACGCTTGCGGCGGCGCGTACGTGCGACGGTGTCGAGCAGCGGCGCCGTCAGGCGCGGCGCTCGCGGACCGTGCGGGTGGCGGCCACCATGGCCGCACCGATCAGGGTTCCCATGGCGACCATGGTGCCAGACCCGCCGATCGGGCTGCTGTCGCCGCCCTGGCGCCCGGTGCCCTCTCACCCCGCGCCCCGTCGCCCTGCACCGGTCACCACGCGCCCGGTAGCCTCGCAGGGTTGCGATCCGCAACCACTCCCGACGCCACCTGAAGACCCGGAGGACCCGCCCGTGACGGCGCCGCGCCGACGTCAGCTCGTCACGTTCACCGTCCTCACCCTCGCCGTCGCGTCGTTCACGCTCCTGCAGTCGCTCATCATCCCGGTCCTGCCGCTGATCCAGGACCACTTCGACACCACCCAGAGCACCAGCACGTGGGTGCTCACCGCCTACCTGCTGTCCGCGTCGGTCTGCACGCCGCTGCTCGGCCGCATCGGCGACGCGTACGGCAAGAAGCGGATGATGGTCATCGTCCTCGTGGCGCTGGCGATCGGCTCGCTCATGGCGGCGCTCGCGCCCAGCATCGGCTGGCTGCTCGTGGCCCGCGTGGTGCAGGGACTCGGCGGCGGCGTGCTGCCGCTCTCGTTCGGCATCATCCGCGACGAGTTCGACGACCAGCGCCGCGGGCGCGCCCTCAGCATCATCGCCTCCCTGGCCGCCGTGGGCTTCGGCGTCGGCATCGTGCTCGGCGGCCCGATCGTCGAGGTGCTCGGCTACGCCTGGCTGTTCTGGCTGCCGATGATCGCGACCGCGATCGCGGCGCTCGGGGCGGCGTTCCTCGTGCCGGAGTCGCCGGTCCTCACCCCCGGTGGCATCCCGGCGACGCCGGCCGTGCTGCTCGCCGCCTGGCTCGTCTGCCTGCTGCTGCCGGTCAGCCAGGGGAACGTGTGGGGCTGGACGTCGTGGCCCGTGCTCGTCCTCCCGGCGCTGGCCGTGGTCCTGCTCGTCGTCTGGATCGTGGTCGAGCTGCGCGCCGACGTGCCGCTCATCGACATGGCGATGATGCGGCGGCGTGGTGTCTGGACCGCCAACCTGGTCGCGGCCGGCGTCGGCTTCGGCATGTTCGCGGCCTTCGGCTTCCTTCCGCAGCTGCTGCAGACCCCCACCGAGGCCGGGTACGGCTTCGGGGCCACGACCACCGAGTCGGGTCGGCTCATCGCACCGTCGGCGCTCGCGTCGTTCCTCGTCGGGTTCGTCACGGCCCAGCTCGTCGCCCGCCTCGGCGCCAGGACCGTGATCCTCACCGGCACGCTGCTCAACGGCCTCGCCTTCGCGTCCATCGCCCTGTTCCACGACCAGACCTGGCAGCTCTACGCGGCGATCACCGTGCAGGGCATCGGTGGTGGTCTGGTGTTCTCGAGCCTGGCCAACGTCGTGATCGCGTCGGTCCCGGCGCACCAGACCGGGGTGGCGAGCGGCATGAACGCCAACATCCGCACCATCGGCGGATCCATCGGGTCCGCCGTCATGGCGGCCATCGTGACGAGCAGCACAGGCGTCGGCGGGTTCCCGCTCGAACGCGGCTACACCGTCGGCTTCCTGGTGCTCGCCGGTGCGATGTTCGTGGCCGCCCTGGCCTCGCTCCGCATCCCCGACATCCGCGCCGTCGACCAGGAGGCGGTCGAGGACTCCACCGACCTCGCCGACGAGCCGGCCGACGCGTCGCCGGCCGCCGTGCCCGTCACGTCACGCTGAGCTCGGCCAGCCGCTGCACGAGCACGGCGTACTGAGGCGCCACCCGCCCGGGATCGGCCGAGCGCGCGACCGTGGTGCCACCGGAGACGATCTCGTGGGGCGCGAACTGCTTGCGCGTGAGGTCGACCTCCGAGCCGTCGGGCAGACGATTCCACCAGTGGAAGTCGACGCGCTCGCCGTCGACGTGCACCTCGCCCCTGACCAGCTCTCCGCCCAGGTGGTCGTGGACCACCAGGACCGTGGTGATGCACTGCCCCCGCGCGGGGTTGCCCGGGTGCCACGCCGACCGGTCCTCCGGGGCGCAGGTGTCCGGCCCCCAGGCTCGACGCAGCGCGCCGGCCAGCTCCGCGACACCTGTCGGGGCCGTCACGTCAGCCGCCGTAGAACTCGCCTGCGGCAGCACCGGGCGACGGCTCGGCGTCGCGAGCCATGGGGGTGAAGCGCGAGTAGTGGCCCTGGAAGCTGACGGCGACCTTGTTGGTCGGTCCGGAACGGTTCTTGGCCACGATGATGTCGGCCTCGCCGGGCCGCTCGGACTCGCCCGCGCTCGTGGCGTCGGGCCGGTTGATGAGGAAGACCATGTCGGCGTCCTGCTCGATCGAGCCGGACTCGCGCAGGTCGGAGATCTGCGGGGTCTTGTCGGTGCGCTGCTCCGAGCCACGGTTCAGCTGGCTGATGGCGATCACCGGGACGTTGATCTCCTTGGCCAGCAGCTTGATCTGGCGGCTGAACTCCGAGACCTCGACCTGGCGGTTCTCGACCTTCTTGCCCGAGGTCATGAGCTGCAGGTAGTCGATGACGATGAGCCCCAGCTTGCCGTCGGCCGCCTTCTGGATGCGCCGGGCCTTCGACCGGATCTCGGGCATCGTCATGTTGGGCGAGTCGTCGATGGTGATCGGCGCACCCTGCACCCGCGGCATGACCCGGCTGACCGAGTCCCAGTCGCGGTCGGTCATGCCGCCGCCCCGCATGTGGTGGATGGCGACCTTGGCCTCGGCCGAGAGCAGACGCATGGCGATCTCGGCGCCCGACATCTCCAGGCTGAAGATGGCCGACGGGACGTTGTTCTTGATGGAGGCGGCGCGGCAGAAGTCGAGCCCGAGGGTGCTCTTGCCGACGCCGGGCCGGGCGGCGACGACGATCATCTGGCCGCCACGGAAGCCGGTGGTGAGCTTGTCGAGGTCGGGGAACCCCGACTCCAGGCCGGCCATGTCGCCGTCGCGGCTCTGGATGTCGTCGATCTCCTGGATGGTCTGCGCCATCAGCTCGGAGATGACCCGGTAGTCGTCGGTGCCGCTGCTGCCGTCGACGTCGAGCACCTCGGCCTGGGCGCGGTCGACGATCTCGGCGATCTCGCCGGTCTCGGCCCAGCCGAGGCCGGCGATCTTCTGGCCGACCTCGATGAGGCGGCGCAGGATGGCCTTCTCGCGGACGATCTCGGCGTAGTAGTCGACGTTGGAGGCGATGGGCACGCCGGCCACGAGCGTGTGCAGGTACGGGGCGCCGCCCACGCGGGTGAGGTCGCCGCGGCGCTGCAGCTCGGCGGAGACCGTGATGGCGTCGGCGGGCTCGCCGCGCTGGGCGAGGTCGACGATCGTCTCGAAGATGGCCTCGTGGGCGGGGCGGTAGAAGTCGCGGCCCTCGAGGAGGTCGGCCGCCGGGTCGATCGCCATCTTGCTGAGCAGCATGGCGCCCAGGACGCTCTGCTCGGCCGGGAGGTCCTGCGGCGGGACGCGTCCGGCGGGGACGTCGTCGGGCTCAGGCCCCATCGCGTGCAGATCGGCGACAGTCACCGGCATCCTTCCTCTCTTCGCCCACCCCACGGTAGGTCGGACCTCGGACACCGCCGCCCCTGGTGATGGCGCACAGCCTCACCGGCCGGGCGGGTCCCTCCCTCGGCACGTCTGCCGACGCGTCAGACTAGGTGCCCGACGGGGTCGGATCAAAGCGCGCGCTGCACAACGGCTGGGGACAACCCTGGGGAGAGTGTGGAAAACGCCGCACACGCTGTGCACAGCCAGTGGACGACACTGTGGAGAAGTGGGGGAAAAGCATGAGCATCAGGCCTCTGACCTGCGCAGACACGATGCACACAGTGTGGAGCCGGAATACTTTCCCGCCACGTTCTGTCCACCCGCCCGTCGCATCGACATGTCGACAGAACCCCGTCCTCCCCACGAAATCCACAGGCTGAGGACGCAGAGTGAACAAGTTTGGTGAACAAGATCGGCGCATCGTCGCGGTCGCCGTGCCCGCGTTCTTCGCGCTCGTCAGCGAACCCCTCATGCTGCTCGCCGACACGGCGATCGTCGGTCGGCTCGGCACCTCCGAGCTGGGTGGTCTGGCGGTGGCCTCCAGCGTGCTGCTCACCGTCGTCGGGCTCTGCGTCTTCCTCGCCTACGGCAGCACCGCCACCGTCGGTCGGCTGCACGGCGCGGGGCAGGAACGTGCAGCCTACGACGGTGCCGCCGGTGGGCTCTGGCTGGCCGTGGGACTCGGGGTGGTGCTCGGCGCCCTGGTCGCGGCGACGGCCGGACCCGTCGCCCGGGGTCTCGGCAGCTCGCCCGAGGTGGAGGGGCACGCCGTCACCTACCTGGTCGTGTCCGCGGCCGCGGTCCCGGCGATGCTGCTCGTGCTCGCGGCCACCGGCGCCCTGCGTGGCGTGCTCGACCTGCGCACGCCGCTCGTCGTGACGATCCTCGCCAACCTCCTGAACATCGCGCTGAACCTGCTGCTGGTGCACGGGTTCGACCTCGGCATCGGTGGCTCGGCCGCCGGCACCGCGATCGCCCAGTGGGCCGCGGCACTGTGTCTCGTCGCCGTGGTGCTGCGGCGCGCGCGGGCCGCCGGCTCCTCCGGACGCCCCGACGTCGCGGGCGTGGTCGCCGCGGCCCGTCAGGGGGTCCCGCTGCTCGCCCGCACGGCCACGCTGCGCGCGGCCCTGCTGCTCGGCACGGCCGTCGCGGCGACCTTCGGTGACGCACCCCTGGCCGCGCACCAGATCGCGACGTCCCTCGTGTCGTTCCTCGCCTTCGCGCTGGACGCCGTCGCGATCGCGGGGCAGACCCTCACCGGCCGCACCCTGGGGGCGGGTGACGCGGAGGGAACCCGTGCCCTGACCCGGCGCATGATCGTCTGGGGCCTCGGCACCGGCGTGGTCGCGGCGGTGCTGCTGCTCGTGCTCGCGCCGTTCGTCGGTGGCTGGTTCACCCCCGACGCCACCGTCCACGACGCGCTCGTGCCCGCCCTGGTCGTGGTCGCCCTGGTCCAGCCGATCTCCGGCGTGGTGTTCGTGCTCGACGGCGTGCTCATCGGCGCCGGCGACGGGGTCTACCTCGCCTGGGCGGGCCTCGCCGTGCTGGTCGCGTACGCCCCGCTCGCCCTGCTCGCCGGGTCGCTCGGCGCCGGGCTGGCCTGGCTGTGGGCGGCCTACGGCGTGTTCCAGCTGGCCCGGCTCGTCACCCTGTGGCTCCGGCAGCGTGGTGACGCCTGGCTGGTCCTGGGGGCCTGAGTCCTCGCGCCGGGAGGTCTCAGCGGCGCCAGTAGCCGGAGACGTCGAGGCAGTCGCGGGGGACGCGGCGGTCGGAGCGCCAGTGCGTGCGCACGTCGCGCGCGGCGGTGGACTCACCGGCCATCCAGGCGTACACGTCCCCGGCCGGCCACGGGAGGGCGCGCACGGTGTCGGCCAGGAGCGTCGTGGTGCCCGGCTCCATCCCCGCACCGCGGTGCAGCCACGTGACGTCGACGCCCTCCCGGACCACGAGGTCCTGCTCGTCCTGCGGTCCCGCGACCTCCACCACCACCTGGGCGGGCACCCCCGGCGGCAGCTCCTCCAGGAACCGTCCGATCGCCG
Source organism: Aeromicrobium sp. Leaf289 (assembly GCF_001423335.1). NCBI lineage: Bacteria > Bacillati > Actinomycetota > Actinomycetes > Propionibacteriales > Nocardioidaceae > Aeromicrobium > Aeromicrobium sp. Leaf289. The sequence goes on from NZ_LMNK01000002.1 coordinate 449,156, forward strand.
GCAGGGCGGTCTCGTCGCCGGCGACCACGAACGCGTCCACACCGTGCGGGAACGCCTGTCCGATCGTGGGCCCGGCGATCCACGCCAGGTCGCCCGGACGCACCCGCTCGGCCCAGCCGGCCGCCTGCCCGTGGCCGTGGCGCACGAAGTCGAGCTCGACCTCGTCGGGCGTCACCCGCCGGGGCGTGTAGTCCTTGCCGAGCGGACGCACGCCCTCGGTCGTGAAGTCGAGCCCGTCGGGCCGCTGCCGCGGGAGGACGGGACGCTCGGCACCCGACGGCGGCACGAACACCTTCACGTGGTCGTCGAAGCCGGGTGACGTGAACGCGGGCAGCGTCACCGGCTGCCCGTCCGGTCCCTCGACGACCCGCTCCCCGAGCGCCGGACCGGCCACCGTGAGCCGACGCATCCCCGGCGTCACGTCGTGGACGCGGACGACCTCCAGCTCGCGGAGCACCGCGAGGTGGGTGGTCGTGGTCCGTCTCAGCTTCGGCACGCCGACACCTTAGGCGGTGCGGGTCAGTCGCCGGCCCGGAAGCCCACGGTGGTCCACTGCGGCTGCTCGAAGGAGGTGGCGCCGACGTTCACCACGCCCTCGCGCACCGCGACCACCGACGGCGTGACCGCCAGCGGCACCACGACCGCGTCCTTGCGCAGGTCGGCCTCGAGGTCGCGCAGGGCGTCGACGAGCGCGTCCTCGTCGTCGGCGTCGCGGGCGACGTTCCACGGCTTCGCCGGCGACGAGACGCCCGTGAAGTTGGAGGTGGAGGTGATCGGGCGGAACCGGTCGCGGGCGGCCTCGGCACCGAGCAGCGACGGGCCCCAGCTGAAGGTGAGCAGGTCGAAGTCGAGCGGCACGAGGACGTCGGCGGTGAAGGCGTCGGGCTCGACCGACCGCACCTCGACGGCGATGCCGACCTCGGCCAGCTGCGCGGCGATGCTCTTGGCCCGGGCGGCGATGGACGGTGAGCCACCCACCACGGGGAGGGTCAGCGTGAGCTGGTCGCCGTCCTTCGTGGCCTTCGGTGCTTCGCCGCCGGAGACCTCGTAGCCGGCCTCCTCGAGCAGCGACCGGGCCTCGGCGAGGTCGCGCTTCCGTGGCTCGGCGACCTCGTCGTAGCCGGCCTGTCCGGGCAGGACCAGCACGCTGTCGGCGGTGCTGGGCTCGGCCCCGACCGGGGTGGCCACGGCTGCGGCGAGGGCCTCGCGGTCGAGCGCGGCCGCCACGGCGCGACGCACCTCGACGTCGCGCAGCGCCCCGCGACCGGCGTTGACGGTCAGGTGCGACCACTGCGAGCCGCCGGCGTGCTGCACCCGGTCCTCGTCGACCTTGTCGTAGCCCTCGGCGTCGAGGGTCGCGACGTCGAGCTCGTCGGCGTCGAAGGCTGCCGCCTGCACCGCGGGCTGGGCCACCCGCCACACGACCTTCGACAGCCGAGGCTTCTCGCCCCACCACCGCGGGTTGCGCTCCTGCGTGATGGTGCCGGTGGACTCGTCGACCGAGGTGACCACGAACGGACCGTTGGACGAGGTCGGCCGGTCGACGAAGCCGGCGTTGAACGTCTTGGGCTTCGACGAGGCGTTGGCGGGCAGGCGCGGGTAGACGAACAGCGGCCAGTCGGGCCGGCGGTCCTCGAACTCGACCTCGTACTCGTACGGGTCGTCGTCGGTGGTGACGTCCTCGATGTCGTCCCAGCCGTCGCTGCTCGCGACCTGGTAGGCGTCGTCGCTGCCGCGCAGCGCCTTCCAGTAGGCCGTCATGTCGCGGGCCGTGATGGCGGTGCCGCCCTGCCACACGGCGTCGGGGTTGAGCCGCACCCGGACCGTGAAGGGGTCCTCGTCGACGACCTCGACGTCGCGCGCGTAGTCGGGGTCGACCTCCCAGCCGCCGTCGGCGGTGATGCGGACGGCGTTGCCGCTGGTGGGTCCCAGCAGGCGCTCGACCTCGCTGCCGGCGGCGTCGGCGTGGGCGGGGTTGAAGTTCGTGGGCTGCTCCGCGACGGCCAGCCGCAGGGTGCCGCCGGGCTCGACGTCGGCGACGTCGGCGCGCTCCCACGCCGTGCGGGTGTCGGCGGCCTGCTGCGTGGTCGCACCCTCGGGCTGCTCGGTGTCGCCGGAGAACCACGAGCAGCCGCCGACCAGCAGGATCGAACCTGCCACGGCGGCGACGGTGCGCGTGCGGCGCGGGTGCGCTCGGCGTTGCGACATGAGGAGAGGGCTCGTGGAACGAGGACGGGGTCCGGACCGGCGCTGCCGATCCGGACCCCGACGTCGAACTACTTGGAGGCCACCACGTTGAGACGGACCTCGGCGGTCACCTCGGGGTGGACGCGCACGGTGACCTGGTGGGCACCGAGCGACTTGATCGGGTTGCCGACCTCGATGCGACGCTTGTCGACCGAGCCGCCGGCCGCCTCGAGGGCGGAGGCGATGTCGGAGACGGTGACGGCGCCGAACAGGCGACCGCTCTCGCCGGCGCGCACCGGGACGTTGACCGGCTCGGCCTCCAGGCGACCCTTGATCTGCTGGGCCTCCTCGAGGTCGTGCACGGCGCGCGAGTCGCGCGCGGCCTTGATGGACTCGACCTGCTTGGCTGCGCCCTTGCTCCACCGGATGGCGTAGTTGCGGGGGAGCAGGAAGTTGCGGCCGTAGCCGTCCTTGACCTCGACGATGTCGCCGGGCTCGCCGAGGTTGGTGACCTCGTGCGTGAGGATGAGCTTCATCGGATCAGCCCTCTCTCAGCGTCCGCTGGACGTGTAGGGCAGGAGCGCCATCTCGCGGGCGTTCTTGATCGCCTTGGCGATCTGACGCTGCTCCTGCACGGACACACCGGTCACCCGGCGCGCGCGGATCTTGCCGCGGTCCGAGATGAACTTGCGCAGCAGCGCCGTGTCCTTGTAGTCGATCGTGGTGACACCGGCGGCCGCGAGCGGGTTGCTCTTCTTCTTCGGCTTCCGGATGACTGGCTTCGCCATGGTTCTCCTTGAACTGTGAATCTAAGAACGGGGTGTGTGACTCAGAACGGGGGCTCTTCGGCAGCGGCGCCGCCGCCGCCCCAGGCGTCGTTCCCACCCTGCGGTGCAGCCTGCGGCGAGGACCAGGGGTTGGCGCTGCCGCCACCGGCGTTTCCGCCGCCCTGTCCGCCGCCGTAGCCACCGCCACCGCCGGAGCCGCCACCGAAGTCGCCGCCGCCACCGCCGCCACCGCCACGGGAGGCCTTGGTGACCTTGGCCGTGGCGAAGCGCAGGGATGCTCCGACCTCGTAGACGTTCATCTCGACGCTGGTGCCCCGGCCGCCGTCCTGCCGCTCGTACTGACGCACGTTCAGGGCGCCGTGCACGATGACGTGCTGGCCCTTCTGCAGCGACTCGGCGACGTTCTCGGCCATCTGCCGCCACACCGAGCAGCGGATGAACAGCGGGTTGCCGTCCTTCCACTCGTTCGACTGCCGGTCGAAGGACCGGGGCGTCGAGGCGACGGTGAAGTTCGCGACCGCCGCGCCGGACGGGGTGAACTTCAGCTCGGGATCGTCGGTGATGTTGCCGACGACGGTGATGACGGTCTCGCCTGCCATGGGACCAGCCTTTCGGTGTGGCTGTGGTTGCGGTGCTGGGTGGGGGTCGACGCCAGTCAACCCCAGGGCGCGGACAACGGCGGTGCCGTCGTCCACAGGGAGCTCGAGAGCCCTTACTTCACGTCGGGTCGGGTGACCTTCGTGCGGACGACGGACTCGTTGAGCCCGAGCTGACGGTCGAGCTCCTTGACCGTGTCGGGGGTGGCGGTCAAGTCGATGACGGCGTAGATGCCCTCGTTCTTCTTGTCGATCTCGTACGCGAGGCGGCGCTTGCCCCACACGTCGACGTTCTCCACGCTGCCTCCGTCGTTCTTCACGACGTTGAGGTAGGTGTCGAGGCTCGGAGCGACCGTGCGCTCGTCGAGATCGGGGTCGAGGATGACCATGACTTCGTAGTGACGCAACGACAAGGTGCGTCCTCCTTCGGTCTGAACGGCTACGGACGGTCCGCAGCAGGAGGTGTGCCCAGAACGGGCAACCACGGAAGTCTAGCCGTGCCGGTGATCGCGGGCCAAATCCGGCCCAGACCCGGTCGCACGTCCCCGTCGCACCCCCCGGTCGGTGGGGGTCGGCGCTAGCGTGGCGGGGTGCAGGACGCGCTACCCACCGGCTTCGAGCCGGTCGACCTCGAGATCGTCGGGCTCGTCGTCTCTCCACGGCACCGCTACGACGGGCGCCCCTCCGACGGACCGAGGCCGTCCGTCGCGGAGGCCACCGGCGGCACGGAGCGGGTGTCGTCGGTGCAGGTGCGAGCCGGCAAGGGTCTGGTGGGCGACCGCTACTTCGGCACCCGGCACCGCTTCGCCGCGGTCACGTTCCTCGCCGTGGAGGAGCTGGAGCGCGTGCAGCGCGACCTCGCCGTCGAACCCCTCGATCCCTTCCTCACCCGCCGCAACGTGCTCACCCGGGGGCTCGACGTCGAGTCGCTGGTGCACAGCGAGTTCACGCTCGAGGTCGGCGGGGCCCGCCTGACCTTCCGCTCGCTCACCCGGGCCAACCCCTGCGCGTGGATGGACGTCGTGCTGGCGCCGGGGGCCCACCAGGCCATGCGGGGGCACGCGGGCATCCGGTCCGAGCCGCTCGACGACGGCGAGCTGGCCGTCGGCCCGGCGCGGCTGGTGGTGGTGCGACACCTGAGCCCCGACGACGCGGCGCAGCTGCGGCGCGAGGCGCTGGCGGCGGCCCGACGCGGCTGACGTCGACCCCGGCTCAGCCGCGCGCCGGCCGGACCCGTCCCTCGTCGTCCACGCGATGCCCCTCCGCCTGCAGGAGCGAGGTGGCCGCCTCGCGGTGCTGGCGGTAGAGCCGGCCGTTCGTGGGCAGGACGCGCCACCAGGGCAGTCCCGGGACGCGACGCAGCACGTTCGCGACCGCCTGGCCCGCACCGGGGTGACCAGCCTCCAGGGCCACCTCGCCGTAGGTCAGCAGCTCGCCGGGCGGCAGGGCGCCGACCACGTCGGCGACGCGCTGCTGGAACGGCGTGAGCCGGTCCGGCGGGTCGGCGTGCCCGCCACCGGGCAACGGCATGGTGGAGGCGTCGTCAGCCATGTCCCCAGTGAACCCCAGACCTGTCGTGGGTGCAGCCGCGTCAGCGGGGCCGACGTCGGGACGGACGGTCGTCGAGACCCCGGACCAGGGCGCCCAGGGCGGCGTCGAGCTCGCGGTCGCTCACGCCGCCGAAGCCGACCACCAGCCCGGTGAGTCCGGAGCTGCGCGCGTAGTCGGACAGCAGCGGTACGTCGAACCCGGCACGGGCCGCCGAGCGGACGGCGGCGTCGGCCCGGTCCGGTGGGAGCAGCCAGGTCGAGTACATGCCGGCGCTCGGACCCGCCGGCTCGGCGTGCGGTGCGAGCACGCCCGCGACGCGCGGCGCCCGGTCGGCGTAGACCCGTCGGGCCGAGCGGACCACCCGGTCGACGTACCCGTCGCGCAGCATCGACAGGAACGCGCGCTGGACCGGCCACGAGATGCCCTCGTGCCGCACCGCGCGAGCGGAGCGGACGGCGTCGAGCAGGTGCGGGGGAGGGACGAGCCAGCCGAGGCGCAGGCTCGGCGAGACCGACTTCGAGGCGGTGCCGAGATAGGCGACGCCGGTGCGGTCGAGCGACGCGAGCGCGGGGACGGGCGCGACGTCGTAGCGGAACTCGGAGTCGTAGTCGTCCTCGACGACCACGGCGCCCCGCTCCCTCGCCGCCGCGAGCAGCGCCACGCGGTCGGCGGCGGGCAGCACGTGGCCGAGCGGGTGCTGGTGCGCGGGGGTCACGTAGGTCGCGACGACGTCGGGTGGCACGGTCGGGGTCCCCCGGGCCGGCACGTCGACCACGGTCCGCCCCGTGGAACGGACCGTGGCGACCGCCGCCCGGTAGCCGGGGTCCTCGACCGCGACCGCACCGGCGGGCAGCACCTCGAGCAGGGCGCGCAGGCCGTCGGTGGTGCCCTGCGTGACGACGACGTCGTCGGCCCCGCACTCCACGCCGCGGAGCCGACCGAGCCGCTCGGCGATCGCGGCGCGCAGGTCGGGGATGCCGCAGGGGTCGTCGTAGCCGGCCGGTGGCGTGGCGGCGGCGACGTCGCGCCAGGCTCGGCTCCATCCCGCCCGGTGGCGCGGATCGATCCACGGCGTGCCGGTGTCGAGTCGTACGAGGCGCGGGTCCGTCGTCGCCGCCGCTGCCTGCTGAGCGACGGCGGGCGAGGGGTGGGCCGTCGCCGTCCCCGCGACGAAGGTGCCCGAGCCGTGGCTCGCGTCGAGCCAGCCCTCGGCGACCAGCTGCTCGTACGCCTGCGTGACCACGGAGCGGGAGACCCCGAGCTCGAGGGCGAGGGCGCGACTCGCCGGCAGCCGCACGCCCCGCCGCAGCGTGCCGGCCGCGACGAGCCGCCGCACGTCGGCGGCGAGCTGCGCCGGCAGGGGCGTGGCGGCGGTTCGGTCGAGGTGCACCGGCAGCGCGGGCGAGCGCGAAGTGGTCTGCACAACCGCGACGATAGTGGCCCTCGACGTCGGACCACTTGGTCGGCACGCTGAGGTCATGGCCGCGATCGACACGTCACCGCTCTCCCCCACCCCACGCACGACCCTGGGTCGCTCGCGCGAGCGCGGGCTCACCGACCGTGCCGCGCTGCACGCGATCCTCGACGAGGCGCTTGTCGCGCACCTGGGCGTCGACGTCGGCGACCATCCCGTGGTCCTGCCGGTCGCCATCGCCGTCGATCCCGAGGGCCCCGACGCCGACGGCACCCTCTACGTGCACGGCTCGGTCGCCGCGCGGTGGATGACCCGATCGCGCCGACGCACCGTCTGCGTCACGGCGACGCTGCTCGACGGGCTCGTCGTCGCGCGGTCGGGCTTCCACCACTCGATGAACTACCGCTCCGCGGTGGTGGTGGGGGAGGCGCGGATCGTGGACGACCCGGACGAGAAGGCGCGCGCGCTCGACCTGACCGTCGACCACGTCGTGCCGGGCCGGTCGGCCACCCTGCGCCGGCCCACCCGCAAGGAGGTCGCGGCCACCGCCGTGCTGGCCGTCCCGTTGCGCGAGGCGTCGGTGAAGGTGCGCGCCGGGGACCCGGTCGACGACGACGCCGACGTCGAGGTCGGCGCGTGGGCCGGCGTCGTGCCGCTGTCGGTCGTCGCGTCGAGCCCGGTGTCGGCGGCGGACTCGCACGACGTCGTGCCGACCGACGTCGCCGAGCGGGCCGCCCGGCTGGGGGCCTGACCCGCACTCACCACCGTTCACCCCCACTCACCACGGGATGCACCCGCAGGTGGGTGGGGGAGCACCATGGTGGGCTCGCGATTCCCATCAGCCGATGGGAATCACCAGGACGGGTCAGAGGTCGCTGGAGACGCTCCAGATGTTGACGCCGTCGACGCTGCCGGCGAGGTCGTCGATGCGTGACAGCTCCTCGTCGCTGAAGTCGACGTTCGCCGCGGCGGCGAGGTTCTCGTCGAGCTGCTCGGTCGACGAGGCGCCGATGAGCGCCGACGTGACGCCGCCGGGCCGGAGCACCCACGAGATCGCGAGCTGCGCGAGGGTCTGGCCGCGCTCCTCGGCGATCGCGTTCAGCCCGCGCAGACGCTCGACCATGTCGGGCGTGACGACGTCGTCGGTGAAGGAGCCGCGCTCGCCCGAGCGCTCCGCCGGCTCGTCGCCCAGGTACTTCGACGTGAGCAGGCCCTGGGCGAGCGGGGTGAAGCCGATCGATCCCATGCCGTGCTCGTCGAGGACCGACAGCAGGCTCGACCCGCTCCCGGCGCCACCGGTCGCGCCGAACCCGGCGGGGCGCGCGTCGGTGCTGCCGGACTCGATCCAGCGGTTGAGCATCGAGTACGAGGGCTGGTGGATGACCAGGGGCGTGCCCAGGTCGCGGGCCACCGCCACCGCCTCGGCCGTCATCTCCGGCGAGTACGACGAGATGCCGACGTAGAGCGCCTTGCCCTGGCGCACCGCGGTGTCGAGCGCGCCGATCGTCTCCGCGACCGGCGTGCCGGGGTCGGTGCGGTGGGAGTAGAAGATGTCGACGTTCTCGACGCTCATCCGCTCCAGCGACGCGTCGAGGCTGCTGAGCAGGTACTTGCGCGACCCGAGCTTGCCGTAGGGGCCCGGCCACATGTCCCAGCCGGCCTTGCTCGAGAGCACCAGCTCGTCGCGGTACGGCTTGAAGTCGGTGCGCATCATCCGCCCGAAGTTCTCCTCCGCCGAGCCGTACGGCGGGCCGTAGTTGTTGGCGAGGTCGAAGTGGGTGACGCCCTTGTCGAACGCGTGCCGCAGGATCTCGCGCTGCGTCGCGAACGGCCGGTCGTCACCGAAGTTCCACCACAGCCCCAGCGAGATCGGCGGCAGCAGCAGGCCGCTCGTGCCGACCCGGCGGTAGTCGAGGTGGGTGTACCGGTCCTCGGCGGCGACGTACGGACGGTGGGTCTCGGGCACGGCGTCGGCCCAGTAGCGCTCCTCGGTCATGGACCCGACGCTACCGAGGCACGCCACTCCTCACCCGTCGAGCCGACCGTGGGAGGGTGCGGGCATGGTCGTGGCGATCGCGGTGCTCGGTGCGCTGACCTTCCTGGCGGTGGTGAAGGTGCTGCAGCCCACCCTGCTGGCCCACCGCGCGCGGCGTCTCGACGACGAGGAGCTGCGACGAGCCGCACCGTTCCTGCGCCGACGCGACGCGGTGCTGCCCGCGAGCGCCTTCGCGGTGTGCGTGGTCGCCTGCGGGTCGGCGTTCGCGTCGCTCGACGGGTCCTGGACCCTCTGGGCCGCGGGTGCGGGTGCGGCGGTGGCGCTCGGTGCGGCCGGGCGTGGATCGGCACCACGGGTCGACGCGGCGCTGCGGGCCAGGGGTGTCCCGCTCGGGGACCGTCCTCGCTACGTCTGGCTCGACCTGACCACCGCGCTGTTCGCGGCGACCTGGATCGTGCGGCTGCTCGCCACCCACGCCGCGTTCCAGCCGCTCGCCGTCACCCAGCTGGTGCTCCTGCCGGCCCTCACGGTCTGCGCCGGTGTCGCCGCATGGGTGGCGCTCCGCGACCCGGTTCAGTGACCGCCGTCCCTGCGTCTCGGACAGTTCCGGGGCACTCGGGGTGTCGCCCATGCCCCGCAACTGTCCGAAACGGAGGGACCTGCCGGGTGGAACGGGTTCCGACTCGACGTGACGTATCGTCCCCGACCCGTCACCCTGGACCCATGAAGACGGTGATCGGGGTGGTGCTCGGCGTCTGCGCCGTCGCGCTCGTCGCCGCAGCGGCGCTGGGCAAGGCGCCGCTCCTGGTGCTGCCGACCCCGTGGGGCGTCGGCCTCATCGGCGTGGCCATGCTCGCCGTCCTCGCCCAGCCGTCGGCGGCCCGGTCGGCCCGCACGGCCGCCGTGGCCCTGACCACCGTCGGCTCCGCGGGTGCGATCGTCGCGTGGCTCGCCTGGCTGCGCGGGTTCGGGCACGACAACGCGGTCGGTGGCGCTCCCGACGCGATCGACTCGATGGTCGACCTCGGCTCGTCCACGGCTGCGCTCGCGCTCGCCGCGCTCCTGGTGGTCGCCGGCTCCGCCTCGTCGATGCCCGGCCGGGACCGGCCCGGAGCCGAGACCACCTCACTCAACACCGGCGTCTGACCCCCGCCGCCGACGAGCCCGGACCGAGGTCCCGGCCGGTCTGGCGGCAACGATCAGGCGGGACCGATCAGTGAGGGCGCAGCACGACGAGCGGGACCGGCTGCTCCACACCTGGCCACGTCCCCTCGAGGAGCGGTCCGCCCTCGGGCACGGCCTCGTCGAGCACCCGCCGCACGAGCAGGTCGCCGACGGACGTGACCACGACGGTCACGTCACCCTCCTCGCGCACGTCGACCAGCCCCACCGACCCCGGGTGGGCCTCGTGGCCGGTCCCACGCACCCGGACCGACGGGTCGACGACGCTCGACGAGCCGTCCGGGAGCTCGCGCACCAGCTCGGCCTGGGTGCCACCGGCGAGGACGGACGCCGCGAGCGCCGCCACGTGGACGGGGTCGCCGCACCCGTCGTACACCCAGCGCGGGCCGAGCACCGAGTGCTCCATGGTGGCCACGAGATACGGGTCGGCACCGGCCAGCGGCGCACCCCGGTAGGTCAGCGGCACCTGCACGACCGTGCCGTCGGCGGTGCGGACGAGGTGCGTCTCGAGGCCGACCTCGCCGTCGGGATCCTCCAGCCGGTAGGCGCCGAGGACCTCGATCTCGCCATCGCTCGCCCAGGGTCGGTCCGCGAGGTAGGTCGCGAGGACCTCGGGCTTCGTCGGACGGATCTGCGCGCCGCCGTGCAGGAGTGCCATGGGCCGAACGTACGCCCGGGGCTCAACGCAGGCGCGTGATCTCGACCGAGACGAACAGCTCGGACTCCCCCTGCGTGGAGTAGATGCCGCGCAGCGGGGTGCTGTCGGAGTAGTCGCGTCCGCGGGCCACGAGCACGTGCCGCTCTCCGGGCACCACGGCGTTGGTCGGGTCGTAGCCGCGCCAGTCGCCGTCCCAGTACTCGATCCACGCGTGCGACTCGCCCTGCACCGTCTCGCCCACGACCGGCTCGGACGCGGGGTGCAGGTAGCCCGACACGTACCGGGCCGGGATGCCCGCCCGTCGCAGTGCGCCGACCGTCACGTGCGCGAGGTCCTGGCAGACGCCCGCACCGGCCTGCCACGCCTCGGCGGCCGTGGTGGACACGACGGTCGCACCCGGCAGGTAGCGCAGGTGGTCGTGCACGAGTCCGAAGACCGCGTCCGCGTACTCGCCCGGCGTGGCCGAGCCGGCCCGCAGGCCGTCGAGCTGTGACTCGAGGGCGACGTCGGGCCGGACCCAGTCGTCGAGCACCAGGAACTCGCACCACTCGTCGGCCACGGCCGGCAGGGCGTCCCACCCCACCGTCGGCTCGTCGACCGGGTGCGGGGTGCTCTCGACCGTCGACGTCGCGACCACCGTGAGCGCGTCGTGCGGCTCGTGCACCTCGAACGCCGTGACCACGGTGCCCCAGTAGTCGCGGTACTCCTGCGACCACGCCGTGGGGGTGACCTCGATGCGGGAGCGCAGCACGAACTGGTCGGGCGTCGTCAGCGGCGTCAGGCGCGCCTCGTTGTAGGAGGCCGCCGCGCCCTCGTCGTACGTGAAGCCGGTGACGTGACGGATGCGCAGCTGCATGGGCCGACCCGAGCCACCGCCCTGCGTCTGGGACTGGAGCTGACCGTTCACAGCGCCACCCCTCCCGTCCACGCGTGGTTCTCCGAGTGCGAGAAGTACCGCGCCGAGACCGCCTCGCTGGCCGCTCCGCAGGTGCGCTGGAGCCGCTCCATCTCGATCGGCATCGCCTCGACGATCTCGGCCAGGGGCCGGTACTCCAGCTCGGTGCGCGCCCGACCGAGCAGACGTTGCGCCTCGTCGCCGAACCCGGACCGCTGGCCCCGCGCCTCGAGCCGGCTGAGCGCCCGTTCGGCCTCCATGAGCGCCGAGACCACCGACCGCGGGAACCAGCGGTCCAGCAGCAGGAACTCCGCCGCCTGGCGGTCGCCGTCGAGCCCGCGGTACGCCCGGATGAACGCCTCGTAGGCCCCGCACGCGCGCAACGTCGTCGGCCACGCGACCTGCGTGTCCGACGCGAGCGCCGCGGTCGAGAGCAGCCGAGCGGTCATGTCGACCCGCTCGATGCTGCGGCCGAGCACGAAGAAGTTCCAACCCTCGTCGCGCGGCATGGTGCCGTCGGCGATGCCGTTGATCATGGCCGTACGGTTGCGCACCCACGCGAACATGTCCGGCGGACGCTTCGTGCGTGCCGACGGCAGCCCGCGCCACATGGTGTTGATCGAGGCCCAGATGTCGGTCGACAACGTCTCGCGCGCACCTCGGGCGCCCTCGCGCGCGGCGGTGATCGCCGCGGCGATCGAGCTCGGCGAGTCGACGTTGTGGGCCAGCAGGTCGAGGATCGTCCACCGGTTGATCGACCCGGCGTAGTCCTCGACGCCCATGACGCTCAGCAGCTGCTCGCACGACGCGGCCTCGTCGATGGCCGGGTCCTCGACCAGCACCTGCAGCTGGACGTCGAGGATGCGCGCGGTGTCGTCGGCGCGCTCGAGGTAGCGGCCGATCCAGAACAACGACTCGGCGATGCGACTCAGCATCCGCCCGCCACCTCTCGCTGGGGGTCGTCGGCGCGCTCGAGGTAGCGGCCGATCCAGAACAACGACTCGGCGATGCGACTCAGCATCAGGCACCTCCACCGATCTGGGACTGGCCACCCTGGGACTGGGACTGCCCGTCCTGGGTCTGCGTCTGGGCGGACCGCTTGGGCTTCTTGTCCGGCACGTCGTCGTCCTCGTCGACCGTGTCCTTCGGGTCGGCGGGCGTGAACGGGTCGGCCAGCACCCACGTGTCCTTGGAGCCGCCGCCGCGCGAGGAGTTCACGATCAGCTCGCCCTCGGGCAGGGCCACGCGCGTGAGGCCGCCGGGCAGCACGTACACGTCGTCGCCGTCGTTGACCGCGAACGGACGAAGGTCGACGTGCCGGGGCCGGATGCCCTGGTCCACGAGCGTCGGGACGGTGGACAGCGACACGACCGGCTGGGCGATCCACGCACGCGGGTCCGCGTGGATCTTGCCGCGCAGCTCGTCGAGCTCCTCGGCCGACGCCGCCGGACCGATGACGATGCCCTTGCCGCCGGACCCGTCCACCGGCTTGAGGACCAGCTCGTCGAGCCGGTCGAGGACCTCCTCGCGCTGGTCGACGTCGCCAAGGCGCCAGGTGTCGACGTTGGAGAGGATGGGGTCCTCGCCCAGGTAGTAGCGGATGAGGTCGGGGACGTACGTGTAGATCAGCTTGTCGTCGGCCACGCCGTTGCCCACGGCGTTGGCGATCGTCACGTTGCCCGCGCGGGCCGCGTTCACGAGACCGGGGACGCCGAGCACCGACTCGGGGACGAACTGCATGGGGTCGAGGTACTCGTCGTCGATGCGCCGGTAGATGACGTGCACCGGCTCCAGGCCGCGGGTGGTGCGCATGGACACGCGGCCCTGCTGGCAGACCAGGTCGCGACCCTCGACCAGCTCGACGCCCATCGTGCGCGCGAGCAGGGTGTGCTCGAAGTAGGCGGAGTTGTAGACGCCCGGGGTGAGCACCACGACGTTCGGGTCGCTCACGCCCGACGGTGCCGACGCCCGCAGCGCGGCGAGCAGGTTGCGCGAGTACTGCTGCACCGGGCGGATGCGGTGGTCGGCGAAGACCTCCGGCAGCGCGGCGGACATGGCCGGCCGGTTCGTCATCACGTACGAGACGCCCGACGGCACGCGGCAGTTGTCCTCCAGCACCCGGAACCGGCCGTCGCCGTCGCGGATGAGGTCGATGCCGGAGATGTGCACCCGCACCCCGTTGGGAGGCTCCAGCCCGGCCACGACGCGGTGGTAGTGCGGCGACGTCAGCACCGTCTCGCGCGGGACGACGCCGTCGGTGAACACCTCGCCGGGGCCGTAGACGTCGGCCAGGAACGCCTCGAGGGCCTTGACCCGCTGCCGCACGCCCGTGTCGACGTGCGCCCAGTCGGCCGCCTCGATGATCCGGGGGACGATGTCGAGCGGGAACGGCCGCTCCTCGCCCCCGACGCCGAACGTGACGCCCTGGTCGAGGTAGGCCGACGCGAGCGACTCCGCCCTCGAGCGGATCTCCTCGTTGCCCATCTGCGAGAAGGCGGAGTGCACCCGCGCGTACTCGTTGCGCAGGCTGTCGGCGTCGAACATCTCGTCGAACCCGGCCACGGGCCCGTAGCCGTCGAAGAGGTGCGCGTCGCTCACGTGGCCACCCTAGGCAGAGGAGGTGTCGGTCATGTTTCGTCTCCTGTCTAGCGGACCCCGGCGCCCCGTGCACCCCCGCAGGGGATCCGGCTCGCGCCCACCGAGTCGCACCGGACCTCCAGGACTCCTAGGGTCGGAGCATGAGCGACGACGGGGGCGGACCGCACGAGAAGCCCGGCATCAAGGAGCGCATCGCTGCGGCGAGCCCGTTCCTGGCCCACGTGATCCGGATGCTCGACCACTACGGCCAGCGCCGCGGGAACCTGGCCGCCGGTGGCGCCACCTACTTCGGGTTCCTCAGCTTCTTCCCGCTCCTGGCGGTCTCGTTCGCGGTCGTCGGCCAGCTCGCCGAGGTCTACCCCGACGCCCAGCAGGACTTCGTCGACGCCCTCAGCGGGGTGCTGCCGGGGATCGTGTCGGTCGATCCCGCGCCTGGGCGCATCGCCCTGTCCGACATCGCCTCCAACGCCCCGGCCATCTACACGATCGGTCTGGCCACGGCGCTCTACGCGGGGCTGAACTGGGTCAGCGGATTGCGCGACGGCCTCAACCAGATGCTCGACCTGCCCACCACCGAGGCCGGCAACATCGTCAAGGCCAAGGGAACCGACCTCGTGACCCTCGTGGTCCTGGGGCTCGTGCTCGTGGCGTCGGTGTCGATCGGTGGTCTGCCGGTCGCGCTCGGGTCGACGATCCTCGACGCGGTCGGGCTGCCCGGGCCGCTCGGCACCGTGCTGCTCACGCTGCTGTCGGTCGCGGTCGGCGTGGCGGTCAGCACCCTGCTGTTCTGGGCCATCTTCCGCCTGCTGCCGAAGCCCGACCTCCCGGGCGCCGCCCTCTGGCGCGGGGCACTGTTCTCGGCGGTCGGCTTCGAGCTGATCAAGCAGTTCGCCAGCCTGATCCTCCGTGGCGCCAGCTCGGTGCCCGTCGCGTCGCTCGCGATCGCGCTGACCCTGGTCGTGTGGATCTACTACTTCTCCCGGCTCGTGATGTACGGCGTCTCGTGGGCCTGCACCGATGAGGAGACCTTGGCCGAGATCGCTGCGCTGGAAGGCGCGGGCCTCGGCGAGGACGGGCGCGACCGGGTCGCCGACGACGACGGGGCGTGGGTCGAGGACGACGTGGTCGAGGTCGAGCCGGCCGACGTCGGCTACGTGCGGCCCCTGGCCGTCGGGTTCGGCCTGGGCGCCCTGCTCGGAGGCCTCCTCGGCCGGTCCACGCGCGACGACTGAGCCGGGTCGTACCCTGGGCCTGTGAACGACCAGGCCGAGGGCGACGTCCGGCGCACGGTGTCCCGCACCATGAGTGCCGAGGAGACGGCCGCGCTGCAGAAGGTGCGCCGTCGCACGACCGCCATCTGCTTCTTCGTCGTGGCGATCCACGGCGTCATCGGCCTCGTGGTGGTGGCCGAGGTCATCGCCGGCCAGGACCGACGAAGCGGTGCGATCGTGCTGGTGGTCATGTCCGCCCTGCTCGCCGTCGGCATCAGCATCGCGACCCGCGCCATCCTCGCCGCGACACCCTACCTCTCCTGGCCGTGGGCGCTCGTCTCGCTCGTGCCCTCGGCGGCCGGGCTGTTCTGGGTGCTCTGACCACCCACCCGACACGAAGTCTTCACCCCCCGGTGTCGGGCGCGGCGGCTACCCTGGTCGCGGAAAGGGTGCGCCCATGGCCGACCACGTGCTCGTCCTCAACGCCAGCTACGAGCCGCTGCAACGCGTCTCGCTGCGCCACGCCATCAAGATGCTCGTGCGCGAGGTGGCGGTCATCGAGGAGGAGGACGAGGGCACGTTCGGCCCGTTCCCCAAGCCCAAGGTGCTGCGGCTGGTGCGCTACGTGGTGGCCCGCTGGCGGCACCGTCGGGGTCACCTGTGCACCAAGTCGGCCGTCAAGGCGCGCGACAAGATGTGTGGCTACTGCGGTGGCCGGGCCGAGACCGTCGACCACATCGTCCCGCGCAGCCGTGGGGGCACGCTCACCTGGGAGAACGCCGTGGCCGCGTGCCTGCGGTGCAACCACCGCAAGGCCGACCGGACCCCTGCCGAGGCCGGCATGACGCTGCTCGTCACCCCCGCCGTCCCCCCACCGGGCTTCCTCGTCGGCTGACCGGTCGTCCCGTCGCTGCGTGGCGCCCACCGGGCCAGGTGCCGCGTCCTACGATGGGAGCGCACACGGAAGAGGTGGCGATGACCGAGCGGCGGGCCCTGGGGGCCGGTGACGAGCTCGACGGACGCTACGTGCTGCAGGACCTCGTCACCGAGAAGCTCGGCTCCACCACGTGGCGCGCTCACGACACCGTGCTGGCGCGCAACGTCGGCATCGAGATGCTCCCGAGCACCGACCCGCGAGCCGACAACTTCCTCGAGGCCGCCCGGCAGTCGACCACCGTCACCGACCCGCGGTTCCTGCGGGTGCTGGACCTCGTGGAGTCCGACCACGACCACCACGTCATCGTCCGGGAGTGGGCGCGGGCGTTCCCCCTCGACCAGCTGCTGCGGCAGTCGGCGCTGCCCAACCGTCGTGCTGCCACGGTCGTCGCCGAGGTCGCCGAGGCGCTGGCCCACGCGCACGAGAAGAACCTCTTCCACCGACGTCTGACCCCGCACCACGTGCTGCTCAAGCAGACCGGTGCCGTGCGCATCGTGGGTCTGGGGGTGGCCACCGCTCTCGCGCCCGCCGGCCACCGTGACACCTTCGACGACCTGCAGGCCTACGAGCAGATGGACGTCGAGGCCCTGGGCAAGCTGCTCTACGCCTGCCTGGTGAGCCGGTGGCCCGGGGTTCCCGTCGACGGCCTGAGGTCGGCGCCCGTCGAGCACGGACGGCTCCTGCGCCCCCGGCAGGTGAGGGCCGGCGTCTCGCGCGACGTCGACGCCGTGTGCGACCGGATCCTCGGCCGTCCGCCGATGCACCACCGCACCCCGCTGCGCACGGCCGCAGACATCGCCCGGGCCCTGCGGCTGACCGGTGAGGACGAGTCGGAGGTCGACGACCCGAGCCCGCTGCACATCTCGTCGCCCGACCTGCTGCGGCTCGACCCGGTGATCGTGCCGGCCGGGCCACCCCCGGGCCTGGAGCCGCCGCGCCGCCGGCCCAAGGCCTTCGAGCCTGCTCCGCCCACGACCTTCGAGCGGGGCGTCTCCCGCGCCCGGCGGGCGACGTCGACCGGTGACCGCAAGCTGGTGCTCGCCGGCATCGTCATGGTGCTCCTGATCGCTGCCGGCCTGGCCTTCGTGGTGGGTCGGTCCACCGACGAGGACGCCCCCGTCGCGGGCACCACCCCCGGTGGGGACCGCGCCGCGGTCGAGACGCTGCCCGTGGTCGACGTCCAGGACCTCGACCCCCAGGGAGAGGACGGCGAGGAGAACCCCGAGGAGGTGCCGCTGGCCGTCGACGGGGACCCCGACACCGCCTGGCGCACCACGACCTACTTCAACCGCGCCGACCTGGGCGGCCTCAAGGACGGCGTCGGGCTGGTGCTCGACCTCGGCGGCCCGCGCGAGGTCGAGTCGGTGCGCGTGCTCCTCGGTGGTGCCGGCACGTCGCTGTCGGTGTACGCCTCCAGCCCTGGCGGCGAGGTTCCCACCCGGCTCGCCGACCTGCAGCGCATCGCGGCGCTCGACGACCTCGGCAGCGACGTCACCGTGAGCTTCCCCGAGGGCACCTACACCCGGCGGATCGTCCTGTGGCTCACCCGGCTCCCCGAGGTCAGGCCCGGCGACTTCCAGGGCGAGGTGCGCGAGGTCACCGTGCAGGGCCGACGCTGACCCGTGCTGTCGGCGGTGCCTGGAATGTTCGGCACCTAGACTGCGTTGGAGCAGGGAGAGACCCGTCTACGAGAAGGCATCCATGAGTACTCAGTCGTCCACCGATGGCGTCCGCAACCTCATCATCATCGGCTCCGGCCCGTCCGGCTACACCGCAGCGGTGTACGCGGCGCGCGCCAACCTGGAGCCGCTCGTGTTCGAGGGCTCGGTCACTGCCGGCGGTGCCCTCATGAACACCACCGAGGTCGAGAACTTCCCCGGCTTCCCCGACGGCATCATGGGCCCGGCGCTCATGGACAACTTCCGTGCTCAGGCCGAGCGCTTCGGTGCCGAGCTGATCTCCGACGACGTCACCGAGGTCGACCTCACCGGCGACGTCAAGACCGTGAGCCTGGCCGACGGCAGCACCTACCGCGCCCACGCGGTCGTGCTGGCCATGGGCTCGGGCTACCGCAAGCTCGGCGTCGACCGTGAGGACGAGCTGTCCGGCCACGGCGTCAGCTGGTGCGCCACGTGCGACGGCTTCTTCTTCCGCGAGCAGAACATCGTGGTCGTCGGCGGCGGCGACTCCGCCGTCGAGGAGGCCACCTTCCTCACCCGCTTCGCCTCCAAGGTCACGCTCGTGCACCGTCGCGACGAGCTGCGCGCGTCGAAGATCATGCAGGACCGCGCCATCGCCAACGACAAGATCGAGTTCGCCTGGAACTCCGAGGTCGCCGAGCTGCACGGCGAGGGCCGGCTCGAGAAGATCACCCTGCGCGACACGGTCACCGGCGAGACCCGCGACCTCGACGCCACGGGCCTGTTCATCGCCATCGGCCACGACCCGCGCTCGGAGCTGCTCACCGGCCAGGTCGACCTCGACGACGAGGGCTACGTGCTGGTGAAGCCTGGCAGCACCGCGACCAACCTGCCCGGTGTGTTCGCCGCGGGCGACCTCGTCGACCACACCTACCGCCAGGCCATCACCGCCGCCGGCACCGGCTGCTCGGCCGCGCTCGACGCCGAGCGGTTCCTCGCCGACATGGAGCAGGCCGGGCTGCCCACTCCCGACGTCGCCATGGCCCAGTACGCCGAGTGACCTGCACGCCCACCGACCACCGACCCCACCTGCTGAAGGAGAACCCCATGCCTGACATCACCCCCGTCACCGACGCCGACTTCGACGAGAAGGTCCTCAAGGCCGACGGCCCCGTGCTCGTCGACTTCTGGGCCAGCTGGTGCGGCCCGTGCCGCCAGCTCGCCCCGATCCTCGAGGAGATCGCCGCCGAGAAGGGCGAGGCGCTCACCATCGTCAAGATGGACGCCGACGCGAACCCCGTCACCCCGTCGCAGTACCGGGTCACCGGCCTGCCGACGATGAACCTCTACTACAAGGGCGAGGTCGTGAAGTCGATCGTCGGCGTCCGCCCCAAGTCGGCCATCCTCGGCGAGCTGTCCGAGTACGCCTGACCCGTAGGCGCCTGTGCGCCTGACGTCACGAAGCCCCGGTGCACCGCGCCGGGGCTTCGTCGTTCCTCGAGGACGCGTGGGCCCGTACCTGGTGGGCGCTGGGCTGGGTCTCGCGTGGTGCTGCGTCTCTGCGGGTGGGTCTTCGCGTGCTGCTGCGCCGCTGTGACTGCGAGTGAGGGTGGTCTCCGAAAGGGCCTCGACCGGAGCAGCGGTCTCGTGCCGGCTGGGTCTGCGGGGCCCGGCCAGGGGCCCGTGCGGGCAGAGGTCCTCCCTTCGTGCGGAACGGTCCACGACGAAGGAGAATCACTGCCCACCCCCGCCCACCGGGACGCAGGATTCTGCCTTTGTGCGCAGAAGCTCGAACGGTGCTGCGTTCGCGACGGGATCTCGTAGCGAACGCAGCATCCTTTGCCCCCTCACGCGCGAACGCAGAACGTTGCGTCACCCAGGCCGCGCTCCGCGAGCCCGCCCGAGCCTGGACCCCGCCGCCGGTCGAGGCCTCTCGGAGCGCAGGTCGAGGAGGAGCCCCAGCGACGCAGCGGCACCTGAGAGCCCACCCCAGCGCCGCAGCGACTGGCGACGACGGACGCCGATCACCGAGTCGGCGAAACGCTAAAGTGACTTGTCGATTTGTCGATTTGTCGATTTGTATGCTGTCTGATCTGCTGATCAGTGGTTCCGCGGCGGGTCCATCATGGCCACGATGCGCTCGAGGTCGTCGACCGTCGCGAACTCCACGGTGATCTTGCCCTTGGACTTGCCGAGGTCGACCTTCACCCGGGTGTCGTAGCGCTCGGACAGGCGCGAGGCCAGGTCGGCGAGGCGCGGTGCCGTCACCGTGCGGCCCTGCGTGCGCGAGCGTGACGTGGCCTGGTCCTCGGAGTCGCCGAACTTCACGATCTCCTCGAGCGCACGCACCGAGATGCCCTCGGCAACCACCCGGGCGGCCAGCCGGTCCTGCACCTCGGGGTTGCCCACCGAGAGCAGCGCACGAGCATGACCCGCCGAGAGCACACCGGCCGCCACGCGACGCTGGACCGCGGGCGGCAGCTTCATCAGACGCAGCGTGTTGGTGACCTGGGGACGTGAGCGACCGATCCGGTCGGCCAGCTCCTCCTGGGTGCAGCCGAAGTCCTCGAGGAGCTGCTGGTACGCGGCGGCCTCCTCCAACGGGTTCAGCTGCGAGCGGTGCAGGTTCTCCAGCAACGCGTCGCGCAGGAGGTCCTCGTCGGTCGTGTCCCGCACGATGGCGCCGATGGTGTCGAGGCCGGCGAGGCGGCTCGCCCTCCACCGGCGCTCGCCCATGATCAGCTCGAACGAGCCCGGGGACACCTCCCGCACGACCACGGGCTGGAGCAGGCCGACCTCCTTGATGGAGTGCACGAGCTCGGACATGTCTTGCTCGTCGAAGACCTGACGCGGCTGGCGGGGGTTCGCCACGATGGAGTCCAGGGGCAGCTCGGCGAACCGCGCCCCCGCGACCTCCTTCAAGCCCGACGCCTCGGCCTCAGCGGGGGTCGAGGGAATCAGCGACTCCAGACCTCGTCCGAGTCCACGGCGTGGTGCCATCATGCATCCCCTTCGCTGGTGTGCGCGGCCTGCGCGATCTCGCGGGCCGCCTCGAGGTACGACAACGCCCCGGACGAGCCGGGATCGTAGGTGAGGACCGTCTGCTGGTAGCTGGGTGCCTCGGAGATGCGCACCGAGCGCGGGATCGCCGTGGCCAGCACCTTCGGGCCGAAGTGCTCGCGCACCTGCTCGGCGACGCCGGCCGACAGCCGGGTGCGGGCGTCGTACATGGTCAGCAGGATGGTCGAGATCTCGAGCCGCTGGTTCAGGTGGGCGCGCACGAGCTCGATGTTGCGCACCAGCTGACCCAGACCCTCGAGCGCGTAGTACTCGCACTGGATCGGGATGAGCACCTCGCGGGCCGCCACCAGGGCGTTCACCGTGAGCAGACCCAGGGACGGCGGGCAGTCGATGATCACGTAGTCGATGCGGTCCCCCGCGCGCTCACGCTCGTCGAGGTGGGTCTCGAGAGCCCGCTTCAGCCGCGTCTCGCGTGCCACGAGCGAGACGAGCTCGATCTCGGCACCGGCGAGGTCGATGGTGGCCGGCAGGACGGTCAGTCCCTCGAGCTGGGGTGCGCGCTGCACCAGGTCGCTCATCGGCACGTCCTCCACGAGGGCCTCGTAGACCCCCGGCGTGCCCTCGCTGTGCGGGATGTCGAGAGCCGTCGACGCATTGCCCTGAGGATCGAGGTCGACCACGAGGATGCGCAGACCCTTCTGCGCCAGCGCCGCGGCCACGTTCACCGCGGTGGTCGTCTTGCCGACGCCACCCTTCTGGTTCGCGACGACGAAGACGCGGGTCGAGGACGGACGAGGCAGCTGACTCGTGCTGCGCGCCCGGCGCGCCAGGTCCACATGGTCCTGCGCCTCACGGGCCAGGGGTGTCGAGTCGTCCGGCATCGGCGTCGCTGCGGCCGTCTCGGCTGCCGTGGTGGCGTAGGTCGATGCCGGGCTGGCCTGCTCGGAGATGCCGTGCAGGGGGTGTGTTTCACGTGAAACGCCGCCGAGGCCGCTTCCACCGTCATGGGCGTTCACTTCGTCACCTCCACCACCGTCGTCGGGACCTCGACCTCACCGTACGTCCGGATCAGCGTATCGGTGGCACCGAGGCGTCCGAGGGTGCGCTTCGCACTCTCCAGCTCCTCGGGCGCCGACTGCCCCTTCAGTGCCAGAAGCACCCCTCCCGGCTTCACCAGAGGCATGCACCACTTCGCCAGCTTCTCCAGAGCGGCCACGGCGCGCGCGGTCACCACGTCGAAGGTCTCGTCGACGTCCTCCGCACGCGAGCGCACCACCCTCACGTTCGTCAGGTCGAGCTCCGCCACGACCTCGTCCAGGAAGGTCGTGCGACGCAGCAGCGGCTCGACCAGCGTGACCTGCAGGTCGGGTCGGCCGATGGCCCACACGAGACCCGGCAGCCCGGCGCCGGAGCCGACGTCGGCCACGGTGGCTCCCTGGGGGAGGCGAGGCAGTACGACGCCGCTGTTCACGAGGTGGCGGTCCCAGAGACGGGGCACCTCGCGGGGTCCGATCATCCCCCGCTCGACACCGTCGGAGGCGAGGATGCCGGCGTACCGGGAGACCAACGGCAGCTGGTCATGGAACACCCCCGCAGCCACGGGCGGCGGCGGGGGTGTTTCACGTGAAACAGTCATCCGGAGATCAGTCGTCCGATGCTGGCAGGACCACGACGTGGCGCGAACGATCGGCGCCCTCGGACTCGCTGACCAGGCCGGCTGCCGCAACGGCGTCGTGGACGACCTTGCGCTCGAACGGGCTCATCGGGTCGAGAGCGACGCTCGGCTCGCCGGCGCGGACCCGCTCGATGGCACCGGCAGCCACGGACTCCAGAGCGGTACGACGCTGCGAGCGGAAACCGCCGATGTCGAGCATGAGTCGGCTGCGCTCGCCGGTCTCGCGGTACACCGCGAGACGCGTCAGCTCCTGCAGGGCCTCCAGCACCTCGCCGTCACGGCCGACCAGCTGGTCCAGGTCGCCACCGACGATCGAGACCGACGCGCGGTCGTTCTCCACGTCCATGTCGATGTCGCCGTCCAGGTCCGCGATGTCCAGCAGCTCCTCCAGGAAGTCCGCAGCGATGTCGCCCTCGGCCTCGAGCTTGTCTGCATCCGTCATGCGCCGGTCACTTCCTCTTCTTCTTGTTCGGGCTGGGTCGCGATCCCGACACACGCTGGTTGCGGGTCTGCTTCTTGGGCTGGTTGCGCGTCACGCCGGGGTGCGGCTTCTCCAGCTCCTTCAGAGGATCCTCGGCCACGTTCTTGCCATGCTTCACGTCGCGCTCCTGCTTGGCCTTGAAGGCCGGGGTGCCAGGAGCGGGGTTGTTGCGGATGACGTAGAACTGCTGGCCCATGGTCCAGAAGTTCGACGTGGTCCAGTAGATGAGCACA
The DNA here is from genome assembly GCF_001423335.1 of Aeromicrobium sp. Leaf289. Taxonomy (NCBI): domain Bacteria; kingdom Bacillati; phylum Actinomycetota; class Actinomycetes; order Propionibacteriales; family Nocardioidaceae; genus Aeromicrobium; species Aeromicrobium sp. Leaf289. The sequence goes on from NZ_LMNK01000002.1 coordinate 472,219, forward strand.
CCCACGGGGAAAGCCACACCACCGATCGCGAAGACAAACGGCAGAACGTAGAGCAGCATCTTCTGCTGCTGGGCGTACGGGCCGGACAGAGCGTCGGGCGGCATGTTCTTGCTCATCAGCTGGCGCTGCGTCAGGAACTGCGTGGCGCACATCGTGATCACCATGACGATGGCGATGATGCGCGTCTCGACGTGCGTGGCGTTCACGAGCGTGTCGGCGATGCGTCCGCCGAGGAAGATCGCGTCCTGCAGCTGCTCGGCGAGCTTCTCGGTCATGAAGCCGCGGGCGCCCTCGGCACCGTTCTTCGCCGCCTGGTCGATCACCCGGAACAGGGCGAAGAACACCGGCATCTGCAGCAGGAGCGGCAGGCACGAGGCGAACGGGTTGGTGTTGTGCTCCTTCCAGAGCTTCATCTGCTCCTGGGCGAGACGCTCCCGGTCGTGCCCGTACTTCTTCTGCAGCTCCTTGATGTGCGGCTGCAGCAGCTGCATGTTGCGGCTGCTCTTGATCTGCTTGACGAAGAGCGGGATCAGCAGGGCACGGATCGTCACGGTGAGGCCGACGATCGCGAGTGCCCACGACCAGCCACCGGCGGGGTCGAGCCCGATCCGGGTGAACAGCTCGTGCCAGACCAGCAGGATGCCGGACACCGCGTAGTACAGCGGCGTCATGATGGCCGAGCCGATCGAGCCTAGGAAGTCGAACATGGTTCTCCAGGGGTGGGGGTGGTCGCCGTCGTGACGGCGAGAGAATCAGGGGGGCCCGACCCACGGCGCGGGGGGACCGGGTCGACGCCGCCGGCGGCCCACGGGTGGCAGCGTCCGACTCGACGTGCCGCCATCCAGGAACCGCGCAGCGCACCGTGCGTCTCGACGGCCTCGAGAGCATAGGCCGAGCAGGTCGGGTAGTACCGGCACACCTGGCCGTACAACGGGCTGATCGCGAAACGATACGCCTTCAGCAGGGCCACCAGCACGGTCCTCATCGACCGGCTCCGGCCGGCATCCGCTGCTCGGCCTTGCGCACGACCGTGGTCAGCGCGAGGTCGAGATCGGCACCGAGCCGCACGCTGTCGGCACGGGCCGACGCCGGCAGGGCGCGGACGACCAGCTTGGAGCCCTGCGGCACCGACGCCGGCGTGCCACCGACCAGGTGAGGCGCCACCAGATGGCGCAGTCGACGCTTCACCCGGTTGCGCACCACGGCGGGACCGACGGCCTTGGACACGACGAAACCGACGGAGGTGTCTCCGTCGGTTCCGATCGAGAGATGCGCGACGAGGGTCGGCGTCGAGGCCTTCGCCCCGCGACGGACGGCGACCTTGAAGTCACCTGCCTCACGCATGCGGTGGGCCCGTCGGAGCACGGCTCAGGCAGACAGCTTCGCGCGGCCCTTGCGGCGGCGGTTGGCCAGGATGGAGCGCCCCGCGCGGGTGCGCATGCGGAGGCGGAAGCCGTGCTTCTTGGCGCGACGGCGGTTGTTCGGCTGGTACGTACGCTTGCTCACGAGAATCAGGTCCTTCGACGTTTCGGGCCGGGGATCGACGGCCACCGCTCGCCCGCGGTGAGGATCTCGATCCGTGGGCATGCGGCAACGGTCGTGTTGCACGACTGCTCCACGGTACGGGGGCGCCGGACGACGGTCAAACTGACCCCATAGGGCACTACGCTGACGCTGGTCCAACCGACACGCCGCACGATCCACACGAATGTTCCGAAGTCGCTTGATCGAGCCTTGGCCGCGCTGCTAGCGTCGCCCGTCTGCGACTTTTCCACAGCGCGCGGCCATCGGGGAGCTGGATGCACACCGTGTGGAAAACCTTGTGGACCACACCACCATCCGGGAGAGATGCATGACCGAGGGCTCAGAGCCGAGCAATGAGGTCGGCGACCTCGCTGCCGCGTGGGAGCAGGCGGTGTCCACACTCTCGATGGGCGCCAAGGTCTGGGTCTACAACGCCGAGCCGATCAGCCGGCACCCCGGGATCTTCATCGTCGGCGTGCCCGACGACCTGAGCCGGGCGCAGCTGGAGTCGCGGGTGCGGCCCGCCCTGGAGCACGCCCTCTCGGCAGAGCTCGGCGAGCAGGTCCGCCTCGTCGTCACGATCGAGCCGGCCCTGGGCGAGAAGTCGTCGGCTGCCACGGCACAGCCCGACGAGCAGCGACCTCCCGTCGAGAGAAGTCCACAAGACGACAAGTCGACATATCCACTGACGTTGGTCAACCAGGCCCCTGACGAGGACGTCGAGGAGATCGACGCCGACGAGTTCAAGCCCAGCTGGGCCCAGGAGCCCGACCCCCACCAGCGACGCACGAGCGTCCACGAGGCACGACTCAACGCGCGCTACCTCTTCGAGAACTTCGTCATCGGCTCGTCCAACCGCTTCGCCCACGCCGCCGCCGTCGCCGCGGCCGAGGCGCCCGGCAAGGCCTACAACCCGCTCGTCATCCACGGTGACTCCGGCCTCGGCAAGACCCACCTGCTGCACGCCATCGGTCACTACGTCCTGAACCTCTACCCCTCCTCGCGCGTGCGCTACGTCAACAGCGAGGAGTTCACCAACGACGTGATCAACGCGATCCGCGAGAACCGCACGTCGGCGCTGCGCCAGAAGTACCGCGAGATCGACGTCCTCCTGGTCGACGACATCCAGTTCCTGGAGAACAAGGAGTCGACGCAGACCGAGTTCTTCCACACGTTCAACGCGCTGCACAACGCCAACAAGCAGATCGTCATGACGTCGGACCGCCCGCCCAAGAACCTGCGCACGCTCGAGGAGCGGCTGCGCAACCGGTTCGAGTGGGGCCTGCAGACCGAGATGCTGCCGCCGGACCTCGAGACGCGGATCGCGATCCTGCGCAAGAAGGCGGCCATCGAGAAGCTCACCGCCCCGGCCGACGTGCTGGAGTTCATCGCCAGCAAGGTCCAGACGAACATCCGCGAGCTCGAGGGCGCCCTCATCCGCGCCACCGCCTTCGCCAACCTGCAGGGCACCACGGTCGACCTCCAGCTGGCGCAGATCGTGCTCAAGGACCTGGTCGCCGAAGGTGAGGAGCCCGAGATCACCTCGGGCGTGATCCTCGCCCAGACCGCGGCCTACTCGGAGTTCTCCATCGAGGAGCTGTGCGGCACGAACCGCAGCCGCGACCTCGTGCTCGCCCGTCAGATCGCGATGTACCTGTGCCGCGAGCTCACCGACATGTCGCTGCCCAAGATCGGCGCCGACTTCGGCGGCCGCGACCACACCACCGTGATGCACGCCGATCGCAAGATCCGCAAGCTCATGGCCGAGAAGCACGCCGTCTACAACCAGGTCACGGAGCTGACGAACCGCATCAAGCAGCAGGCTCGCCAGAACTGACCTGGTCGCCCCTCCACGGCCGCCGCCCCCACGGGCGTCGGTCTCGTCGTGCTGCGCCCGCATCGTTCATGCACACCTGGGGACGACTCTGTGGGAAAGTCTCGACTCGAGGTGGACACACACGACGTCCGTGTGAACGAGATGTGAACGGCGCCACGCGCTGCACAGGGCACCGGGGGCCGTCCACGGACCACGCACAGGCCTGTCCACGGGCTCGCAGGCGACCTGACCTGCACGAACGGCAGTTGTCCACCGAATCCACACCGGCTACGACGACGACGAGAGAGTTACATGTCCGGATGCTCCGCAAGAGTGTCCTGCGGGGTGGGATGTGGACGACCGACCCGACGGCCGAACCCGTGCTCTCCCGACCTACCTGTCCCACCGCGTCCGTGGCAGGATGCAGTCCTAGTCTCTTCATGCCCGAAAGGCCTCGATCCTTGAGATTCCGCATCGATCGCGACACGTTCGCCGACGCCGTGGCGTGGACCGCGCGCAGCCTGCCCACCCGGCCGAGCGTGCCGGTCCTCGCCGGCCTGCTCGTGGAGACGTCCGGCGACGGCCTCACGCTGTCGGGCTTCGACTACGAGACCTCCACGCGAGCGACCCTGCCCGCCGAGGTCGCCGACGACGGGCGTGCGCTGGTCTCGGGGCGTCTGCTCGCCGAGATCGTGAAGTCGCTGCCGGCCAAGCCGATCGACGTCAGCCTCGACGGCACCAAGGTCCAGGTCTCCTGCGGCAGTGCCCGGTTCAGCCTGTCGACGATGCCGGTCGAGGAGTACCCGCAGCTGCCCCAGATGCCCAGCTCGTCCGGGACGATCAAGGCCGACGAGTTCGCCACCGCGGTCGCTCAGGCCAGTGCCGCGGCCGGCCGCGACGAGATGCTGCCGCTGCTGACCGGCGTTCGGCTCGAGATCGACGGCTCCACCATCTCGCTGATGGCGACCGACCGGTTCCGCGCGAGCCTGCGCGAGATGCAGTGGTTCCCCGAGGCGGGCGACGCCTCCGGCCACGCCCTGGTGCCGGCCCGCGTGCTCGGCGAGACCGCGCGGTCACTGGTGTCGGGCTCCGACATCACGATCGCGATCTCCTCGGGCGAGGCCGGCGACGGCCTCATCGGCTTCGAGGGCACCGTGGGCAACGGCACCCGCCGCACCACCACCCGCCTGCTCGAGGGTGACTTCCCGCGGGTGCGCCAGCTCTTCCAGGCGCAGGCCGAGACGGTCGCGTACGTACGCACGTCCGACCTGGTCGACGCCGTCAAGCGCGTGTCGCTGGTCGCCGAGCGCAACACCCCGGTCCGGCTCACCTTCTCCGAGGGCCAGGTGCTCCTCGAGGCAGGCAGCGGCGACGAGGCGCAGGCGTCGGAGTCGATCGAGGCCACCATCGACGGTGCCGACATCTCGATCGGGTTCAACCCCGGCTACCTGCTCGAGGGGCTCGGCGTCATGTCGGAGCCGGTCGTGCACCTCGCGTTCACCCAGCACACCAAGCCCGCCGCCATCTCGGGCGTCCGCGAGATCGGCGACTCACCCGACGGCGCCTTCCGCTACCTGATCATGCCGGTGCGTCTGCAGGGCTGACCTGCGCCACCACCTCGCACACCACGACTCCTGGGAGGGAGATCCATGCACCTCGGACTCGTCGGACTCGGCAAGATGGGCGGCAACATGCGGTCCCGGCTGCGCGACGGTGGTGTCACCGTCACGGGCTACGACCGCAACCCCGACGTCACCGACGTCGACTCGCTGGAGGCGCTCGTCGCCGAGCTCCCCTCGCCCAAGGTCGTCTGGGTGATGGTGCCCTCGGGCGAGATCACCCGCGCCACGGTCGAGGAGCTCATCGGGCTGCTCGGCGAGGGCGACGTCATCGTCGACGGCGGCAACTCCCGCTGGACCGACGACGAGAAGCACGCGGCCCTGGCCGCCGAGAAGGGCATCGGCTACGTCGACTGCGGCGTGAGCGGCGGCGTGTGGGGTCTGGAGAACGGCTACGCGCTCATGGCCGGTGGCGACGCGCACGACATCGCGAAGGTGCAGCCCGCGTTCGACGTGCTCAAGCCCGAGGGTGAGTCCGGCTTCGTCCACGCGGGAAGTGTCGGCGCGGGGCACTTCTCCAAGATGGTCCACAACGGCATCGAGTACGCCATGATGCAGGCCTACGCCGAGGGCTTCGAGCTGCTCGAGAAGGCCGAGCTGGTCGACAACGTCACCGACGTCTTCGACTCGTGGCGCGTGGGCACCGTGGTCCGTTCGTGGCTGCTCGACCTCCTGGTCAAGGCCCTGCAGGACGACCCCGGCCTGTCGAAGATCCGCGGCTACGCCGAGGACTCCGGTGAGGGACGGTGGACCGTCGAGGCGGCCATCGACCACGCGGTCCCGGCACCCACGATCGCGGCGTCGCTCTTCGCGCGGTTCGTGTCGCGCCAGGACGAGTCGCCGGCCATGCAGGCCGTCGCGGCCATGCGTCAGCAGTTCGGTGGTCACGCCGTGCAGGCTGCGTCCGAGGCCGGTCACGACCCGGCCGACATGGACGCACGCCCCTCCTGACGCATGCACGTCGCCCGTCTCTCGCTGCACGACTTCCGGTCCTACCCCGAGGTCGAGATCGTTCTGGAGCCGGGACCCACCGCGTTCATCGGGGCGAACGGCCAGGGCAAGACCAACCTCGTCGAGGCCGTGGACTACCTCTCGCGGCTCGACTCGCACCGGGTCTCGTCGGACACGCCCCTGGTGCGGGCCGGCACGGACCGCGCCGTGGTCCGGGCCGAGGTCGTGCGGGGTGATCGGACCGCGCTGCTGGAGCTGGAGATCACGCCGGGTCGGGCCAACCGGGCCCGGGTCAACCGCGCCGCACTGCCGCGCACCCGCGACCTGGTCGGCGTGCTTCGCACGGTGACCTTCTCCCCCGAGGACCTGGCGCTCGTCAAGGGCGACCCGTCGGACCGGCGCCGGTTCCTCGACGGACTGCTCGTGCTGCGCACCCCGCGGCTCGCCGGCGTGAAGGCCGACTACGAGCGGGTCCTGCGTCAGCGCAACGCGCTGCTGAAGTCTGCCCGCAGTGGACGGTTCTCGAATCGACAAGTCGACATGTCGACTCTCGATATCTGGGACGACAAGCTGGCGACCCTGGGTGGTGAGCTGGTGGCCGCGCGCATCGCGCTGCTGCACGACCTGGCACCGTTCCTCGTCGACTCGTACCGGACGGTGGCCACCGAGGCGGCGGCCGACCGGCGCGACGTCACCGCCCTCTACCGTGCGTCGACCCCGGCCGACGACGAGTCGCCCGCCGGGGTCCGGGAGGCGTTGCTCGCCGGCATCGAGGAGCGTCGACGCGACGAGCTCGACCGAGCGGTCACGCTCGTCGGTCCGCACCGCGACGAGGTGGAGCTGGCCATCGGCACCCTGCCCGCCAAGGGCTACGCCAGCCATGGCGAGTCGTGGTCGCTCGCCCTGGCCCTGCGGCTCGCGTCGTTCACGCTCCTGCGCGACGACGACGGCGACGACCCCGTGCTGATCCTCGACGACGTCTTCGCCGAGCTGGACCAGGGTCGGCGCGAGCAGCTCGCCGAGCTGGTCGGCGATGCCGAGCAGGTGCTCGTGACCGCGGCCGTGGCCGAGGACGTTCCCAAGGCGCTCGCCGGGCAGCGGTTCGACGTCCACGGCGGACAGGTCACCGGAGCATGACGTGAGCGGTCCGGACGACGACGCCCCCGGTGACGACACCTCCGGCGAGGACGCACCCGACAGGGCCACCCCAGGCTCGGACGGTCCTGCTGACCACGCCCCCACGGACCCGCCCGATCGGCCGGACACCGGGGCGGTCGAGCCGGACCCGCTCAGCCTGGCGCGCGAGATCGCCGACTCCTACCGCGGCACGGGCGCACCGGTTCGACCACGGCGGCGTCGGGTCCACGGCTCCACCCCGGCTCGGCGCAAGGGTCGCGAGGACCCGTCGTCGGTGGCCGACGCCCTGGGCGACCTGGTGCGCCAGCAGGGCTGGGACGGACGTCTCTCGGCTCAACGCGTCTTCACCGACTGGGCCTCGATCGTCGGTCCGGAGATCGCCACGCACTCGGCCGTCGACGGGTACGCCGACGGCATCGTGCACGTGAAGACGGACTCCACGGCTTGGGCCACCCAGCTGCGTCTGCTCGCCCCGCGCCTCGTGGCACGCCTGAACGAGGAGCTCGGCGACGGCTCGGTCCTGCGCATCGAGGTGCGCGGTCCCCAGGCCCCGTCGTGGAAGCGTGGCCTCCGCTCGGTCAAGGGTCGCGGCCCGCGCGACACCTACGGGTGAGGTCACCGACCTCCGCTGGCCAGCCCCTACGACGTCGGCGTGACCCGGTTGGCCGCGGCGACGCCGAGGCCGAGGGCCACACCCAGGGCTCCGAGCACGAGCGCGGCGTCGGTGAAGCCGTCCCACCCGTACGACGGGCGCACACCGATGGCGACGAGTGCGACGATCGCACCGATCGATCCGACGAGGGCGAGCAGCCAGGTGCCGGGGACCCGTTCGTGGTCGCTGCCCAGCAGCACGGAGACGGCGGCCGTCCACGCGGTCGTGACCAGCACGGCGCCCACGACGTCGGACGGACGGTGCCAGCCGGCGACCACGGTCGAGGCTCCGGTCAGGGCGACGGCGAACGCGCCGACGGGGACCACGAGCGGGCGCATCCACCGCGGGGAGACCAGGCACAGCGCTCCGACGCCCGAGGCGATGACGGTGGTGTGGCCGCTCGGGAAGCTGTTGGACGCCACGACGCCGTCGACGAGGTCGGCACGCTGGAGCAGCACGTGCTTGAGCACCTGCGTCGTGACGTTCGCCCCGGCGATGATCGTCAGGGCCCCCACAGCCAGGGGAACCCGTCCACGCGACAGCGCCAGCGCCACGCAGACGATCGACACGATCCCGATGGCACCGATCGAGACGTAGCCGAGCACGCTCAGCACCTGCAGCTGGGTCTCGCGCCCGGCGACCACGGTGTTCATGGCGCGCTCGTCGAGGCGCTGGCCGAGCGGCGTCAGCAGGACGAACCAGACGAGGACGCCCCCGAGGGCCACGGCGGCGACCGCCGTGAGAGCGGCCGGACCCCGCACCGCGGAGCCGCGGACCGGACGCTGCGGCGTCGGTACCGTGGTCGGGTCGGGTTCGGTGAGCGCCATGGCTCAACGATGACGCATGGCTGCAACCTCCGTCGAACGACGCCAGAGTGGCCGCAGACGCTCGAACAGGACCGGCGGGCGATCGGGCCATGGGTGACCACCCTGCGCGAGGCTCCCAGGCATGCTCTGTGGCCTCCCAGTGGCATCTGAGCGGGAAAAGTCCGCGGCTGACACTGGGGACAGTGCGCTGGGAGCCACAGAATCGCCCGTATACTGATTCGGTGACCACAACTCCAGACGACGCCGCGACTCCCGAGAACTCAGCGCCGACGAACGAGGACATCGTGACCGATGGCACCGTGACGGACGAGGGTGGAGCTGCTGACGGCGGAACCGCCCTGCAGCGCGGCGGCCCGGTGGCCGGCTCCTACGACGCCAGCAACATCCAGGTGCTCGAGGGCCTCGAGGCGGTCCGCAAGCGCCCCGGCATGTACATCGGCTCCACCGGTGAGCGCGGCCTGCACCACCTGGTCTACGAGGTCGTCGACAACTCCGTCGACGAGGCCCTGGCCGGTCACGCCTCCCACATCGAGGTCACGCTGCAGGCCGACGGCGGCGTCAAGGTCGTCGACGACGGTCGTGGCATCCCGGTCGACATCCACCCCACCGAGGGCATCCCCGCGGTCACGCTCGTGCTCACGTCGCTGCACGCCGGCGGCAAGTTCGGCGGTGGCGGCTACAAGGTGTCCGGCGGTCTGCACGGTGTCGGCATCTCCGTGGTCAACGCGCTGAGCACGACCATGCACACGGTGGTCAAGCGCGACGGCTTCGTCTGGCGGCAGACATTCGACAACGGCGTGCCCACGGCCGAGCTCGAGAAGGGCGAGGCCACCGACGAGACGGGCACGGCGCAGACCTTCTACGCGAACGCCGAGATCTTCGACTCCGTCGAGTACAGCTTCGACACCCTCAAGACCCGGTTCCGCGAGATGGCCTTCCTCAACAAGGGCCTCGAGATCCGGCTGCGCGACGACCGCGACGCAGCCGTCGAGGCCGCCGCCGACGACTCGGTCGTCGACGAGATCGAGCGCGAGGTGCAGTTCCGCTACGACCGCGGACTCGTCGACTACGTCGAGCACATCAACGTCGGCAGCAAGTCGCCGATCCATCGCGAGGTCATCTCCATCGAGGCCGAGGACGAGGCCAAGGGCCTGTCGCTGGAGATCGCGATGCAGTGGAACGACTCCTTCACCGAGTCGGTGCACACCTTCGCCAACACGATCAACACCCACGAGGGCGGCACGCACGAGGAGGGCTTCCGGGCGGCGCTGACCACCACGGTCAACAAGTTCGCCACGGCGCAGGGCCTCATCAAGAAGGCCAGCGACAACCTCTCGGGCGAGGACATCCGCGAGGGCCTCACGGCGATCGTCTCCATCAAGCTGGAGGAGCCGCAGTTCGAGGGCCAGACCAAGACCAAGCTGGGCAACAGCGAGGCCCGCTCCTACGTGCAGTCGGTCGTCAACGACTACATCGGCGCCTGGTTCGAGCAGAACCCCGCCGAGGGCAAGGTCATCGTGCGCAAGTCGATCGACGCCGCCACGGCACGTCTCGCCGCCCGCAAGGCGCGCGACCTCGCCCGCAACCGCAAGGGCCTCATGGGCGGCGGTGGTCTGCCGGGCAAGCTGGCCGACTGCCAGTCGCGCAACCCCGAGGAGTGCGAGATCTTCATCGTCGAGGGCAACTCGGCCGGTGGTTCGGCCAAGGGTGGTCGCGACCCGTACGCGCAGGCGATCCTCCCGCTGCGCGGCAAGATCCTCAACGTCGAGAAGGCCCGGATCGACAAGATCCTGCAGAACGCCGAGGTCCAGGCGATCATCAGCGCGCTCGGCACCGGCGTCCACGACGACTTCGACATGGCCAAGCTGAGGTACCACAAGATCGTGCTGATGGCCGACGCCGACGTCGACGGCCAGCACATCTCCACCCTGCTGCTCACGCTGCTGTTCCGGTTCATGAAGCCGCTCATCGACGGCGGCCACGTGTACCTGGCACAGCCGCCGCTGTACAGGATCAAGTGGACGAACTCGCCCCACGAGCTGGCCTACACCGACAGCGAGCGCGACGGTCTGCTCGCGGCCGGCGCCGAGGCGGGCAAGCGTCTGCCCAAGGAGGCCCCGGTGCAGCGCTACAAGGGTCTGGGCGAGATGAACGACTCCGAGCTGTGGGACACCACGATGGACCCGGCGCAGCGCGTGCTGCGCCAGGTCACGCTCGAGGACGGTGCCATGGCCGACGAGATGTTCACGATCCTCATGGGCGAGGACGTGGAGCAGCGTCGCTCCTTCATCCAGCGCAACGCCAAAGACGTCCGCTTCCTCGACATCTGATCGGATCACCACGATGCACGCACGCTGGCGGCGTTTCTCGTCGCTCGCAGGCCAACCCCGGGCCAGCGTCGCTCCTCGACCTTGCCATCGCACGCACCTCGTGGCGTCCGATACCACTGACAGGAACTAGCCGTGACTGATATCCCCACCGAGCACGACCGCACCGAGCCCGTCGAGCTGCAGGTCGAGATGCAGCGCTCCTACATCGACTACGCCATGAGCGTGATCGTGTCGCGCGCGCTGCCCGACGTGCGCGACGGCCTCAAGCCCGTGCACCGTCGCGTGCTCTACGCGATGTACGACGGCGGATACCGCCCCGACCGCGGGTTCTCCAAGTGCTCGCGCATCGTCGGTGACGTGATGGGTCAGTACCACCCGCACGGCGACACGGCGATCTACGACACCCTCGTGCGCCTCGCGCAGCACTGGGTCATGCGCGCGCCGATGATCTCGGGCCAGGGCAACTTCGGCTCGCCGGGCAACGACGGCGCCGCGGCCATGCGGTACACCGAGTGCAAGCTCGCGCCCATCGCCATGGAGATGGTGCGCGACATCGACAAGAACACCGTCGACTTCCGGCCCAACTACGACGGCCGCTCCCAGGAGCCCACGGTCCTGCCGGCCCGGTTCCCGAACCTGCTCGTCAACGGCTCGGCCGGCATCGCCGTCGGCATGGCCACCAACATCCCGCCGCACAACCTGCGCGAGGTCGCCGACGGCGCCCAGTGGGCGCTGGCCCACCCCGAGGCCGGTCGCGAGGAGCTCCTCGAGGCGCTCATGGAGCGGATCAAGGGTCCGGACTTCCCCACCCACGGCCTCATCGTCGGCACCCAGGGCATCGACACGATGTACCGCACGGGGCGCGGATCGATCACGATGCGCGGCATCGTCGACATCGAGGAGGACGTCAAGGGCGGCCTGAGCCTGGTCATCAAGGAGCTGCCGTACCAGGTCAACCCCGACAACCTCGCCGAGAAGATCGCCGACCTCGCCCTCACCGGCCGGGTGCAGGGCATCGCCGACGTCAACGACGAGTCGTCCTCGCGCGTCGGTCGCCGTCTGGTGGTCAAGCTGCGTCGCGACGCGGTCGCCCGCGTGGTGCTCAACAACCTCTACAAGCACACCGAGCTGCAGTCGAACTTCAGCGCCAACATGCTGGCGATCGTCGACGACGTGCCCCGCACGCTCACCCTCGACGGCTTCATCACGCACTGGATCAGCCACCAGATCGAGGTCATCCAGCGACGCACCCAGTACCTGCTCGACGACGCCGAGGCGCGCGCCCACATCCTGCGCGGCCTGGTCAAGGCGCTCGACGCGCTCGACGACGTCATCGCGCTCATCCGTCGCAGCCCCACCGTCGAGGAGGCCCGCGACGGGCTGATCGGGCTGCTCGACATCGACGAGCTGCAGGCCCGCGCCATCCTCGAGATGCAGCTGCGGCGCCTGGCGGCCCTCGAGCGGCAGAAGATCATCGACGACCTCGCCGCGCTCGAGCGCGAGATCGCCGACTACAAGGACATCCTCGCCAAGCCGGAGCGCCAGCGGACCATCGTGTCCGAGGAGCTGGCCGAGATCGCCGACAAGTACGGCGACGACCGCCGGTCGCCCATCGTGGCCGCAGACGGCGACCTCTCGATGGAGGACCTCATCCCCGACGAGGACGTCGTCGTCACGATCACGCGCGGCGGCTACGCCAAGCGCACCCGCACCGACCTGTACCGGGTGCAGGGTCGCGGCGGCAAGGGCGTGCGCGGGGCCCAGCTGCGCGACGGCGACTTCGTCGAGCACCTGTTCCCGACCACGGCGCACCACTGGATCCTGTTCTTCACCACGGCGGGCCGCGTGTACCGCACCAAGGCCTACCAGCTGCCCGAGGCCGGACGTGACGCCAAGGGTGGTCACGTGGCCGGTCTGCTGAGCTTCCAGCCCGACGAGGAGATCGCGCAGGTGCTGGCCATTCGCGACTACGAGCAGGCGCCGTACCTGGTGCTCGCGACGCGCAAGGGCCTGGTCAAGAAGACCCGCCTGGCCGACTACAACAGCCCGCGCCAGGCCGGCGTCATCGCGATCAACTTCCGCGACGACGACGACGCGCTCATCGGTGCCGACGTGGCCGGCCCCGACGACGACCTGCTGCTGATCAGCAAGAAGGCCCAGGCCATCCGCTTCCGGGCCGACGACGACCAGCTGCGGCCCATGGGTCGCGCCACGTCGGGCGTCACGGGCATGAAGTTCCGCGGCGACGACGCGCTGCTGTCGATGACGGTCATCCGTCACGAGCACGCCGACGTCGCCGTCGAGGACGTGCCCGAGGAGGACCGGCTCTACGTCTTCACCGTCACCGACGGTGGCTACGCCAAGAAGACGTCGATCGACGAGTACCGCCTGCAGGGCCGCGGTGGTCTGGGCATCAAGGCCATGCAGATCACCGAGAACCGCGGTGAGCTGGTCGGTGGCCTCGTGCTCAAGGACACCGACGACGTCATCTCGGTGACGGCCAGCGGTCAGGTCACGCGCAGCCAGGTGGCTGGGGTCCCGGCCAAGGGTCGCGGCACGATGGGCGTGACGTTCGTGAAGTTCAAGGGCTCCGACCGGGTGGTCACGATCGCCCGCAACACCGATCTGAGCGGCGCGGCGGAGCCCGACGCAGATGCCGAGGCGGCTGCTCCCGGTACGGTGGAATCCGTGACGCCCGAGGCCGAAGCCGCTGGGCCCGACACGACCGACGAGGGGCAGGACGAGTGAGCGATCCGCAGAAGCCTGAGGACCGGGCTCCGCGCCCGGGCGCCGGCGACGCCGCGCGCACCCAGCAGATCCCCCGACTCGGTCGCGACGGCAAGCCCGTCCGTTCGCAGAAGACGGTGGCCGACGCGCTGAGAGAGGCGCGCCAGTCCCCGGAGGAGTCGACCAGGAACGAGTCCAACGGCACGGCCCGCCGACCGGCGGGTCCGGCACGTCCGGCCGCGAGCGGTAGGCCGTCATCGGCCTCGAGCTCGTCGGAGAGCAGCGCCGCGAAGCCTGCACCGAGGACGCCCGCGGCGAAGTCGACCGAGAAGCCCACCGACAAGGCCGCGCCGCGCGACAAGGCCGCACCCGGCGCACCGCGATCGGGTGCTGCGTCGGCGGCCACGAAGCGCGCCGAGGCCAAGAAGGCCGCCGAGGCCAAGAAGACCTCGCAGTCGCCGAGGACCCCGGAGTCCACGCCGGCGAAGTCTCCTGCTTCGGGCTCGTCCACCGCGACGTCGTCCAGCTCGTCCCGTTCATCGACGCCGACGGCGGGCGACTACGCCCGCACCACGCGCCAGAGCCCGGACTCCACGGCCGTCATCCCGGCGGTCAAGGACGATGCTCCCGCAGCGACCAGCCCTGCTCCGGCCGCCTCCGCCGCGTCCGCGTCGGGTCGCCAGGCCCGTCTGCGGCTCACGCACGTCGAGCCGTGGTCGGTCACCCGTCTGGCCTTCGTCGTGTCGGTCGCGCTGATGATCGTCTCGGTCGTCGCGGTCACGATCTTCTGGGTCGTGCTCGACCTCACGGGCATCTGGGACCAGCTGAACGGCACGGTCACCAACGTGCTGTCCGACAGCGAGGGCAGCTTCGACCTCACCGACTACCTGGGCCTCGGCCGACTCGTGGGCCTGACGCTGGTGTTCAGCGCCATCAACGTGGTGCTCATGACGGCGATCGCCACGGTCGCCGCCCACCTGTACAACCTCGCCGCCCAGCTCCTCGGCGGCATCGAGGTCACCTTCACCGACAGCTGATCCGGCTTCGCCCCCATCGGTGGATCGTCAACCGCAGCAACGCTTCTGCGGTTGATGATCCACCGATGGCGGGGAACGACCGTGCCGCATGACCCGATTGGTCCGGCACGAGGACGGTGGGGTAGAGTTCATCGCTGTTGCGGGCCCATAGCTCAGCTCGGTTAGAGCGCTTCCCTGATAAGGAAGAGGTCGCTGGTTCAAGTCCAGCTGGGCCCACCACCGGACGCACGAGGAGGACACGATGAAGAAGCTTCTCGCCCTCGTCCTCGCGGCGCTCGGGGTGCTGTGGGTCCGGTCCCGTCGTGACGACGGAGTCGCGGTCACGCGCACCACCTGGGAGCAGGCGACCGACCCGGTCTGATCCTCTGAGGGGCTGTGGCGCAATTGGTAGCGCACCTGCTTTGCAAGCAGGGGGTTAGGGGTTCGAGTCCCCTCAGCTCCACCCTGGTCACCATGCATCGCTGCGGAGGTGGACCGCCCCACCACCCCTGACATCCGTCACGGTCAGGTCGTGACGTGCGGACGGGGCACGGCGGTCGGCGTCCGACGATGCTCGGAGCATGAACCAGACCAGCACCGTCTCCCAGCAGGGGACGCCCGGGCACGACGCCCGGCCCGACGCGGTCCGCCTCGAGCAGGTGCGACGCTCGTTCGGCGACGTCGAGGCCGTCCGCGGCATCGACCTGACCGTCCGGCCCGGCGAGGTCGTCGCCTTCCTCGGCCCGAACGGGGCCGGCAAGACCACCACGATCGACATGATCCTCGGCCTCAGCAGGCCCACGTCCGGCTCGGTCCAGGTCCTGGGCCGGGACCCGCGCGACGCCGTCGCCAACGGGCTGGTGGCCGCCGTCATGCAGAGCGGTGGGCTGCTGAAGGACCTCACCGTCGTCGAGACCGTCCGGTACGTGAAGAGCCTCTTCACCCACACCCGCCCGGTCGACGACGTGCTCGAGCGAGCTGGGATCGCCGATCTCGCCGATCGCACGGTCGGCCTCTGCTCCGGAGGTGAGCAGCAGCGCCTGCGGTTCGCGCTGGCGCTCCTGAGCGACCCCGAGCTGCTGCTGCTCGACGAGCCGACCACCGGCATGGACGTGGAGGGCCGCCGCGCGTTCTGGAGCGCGATCCGCGACGACGCCCGCCAGGGCCGGACCGTCATGTTCGCCACGCACTACCTCGAGGAGGCCGACGCCTACGCCGACCGGATCGTGCTCGTGAGCCGCGGCCGGATCGTCGCCGACGGCACCGCAGCACAGATCAAGGCACGGGCAGCCGGCCGCACCGTGCGCGCCACCTGCCCCGGTCTCGACGACGCCGCGGTCGCGCAGATCACCGCGCTCGCCGGCGTGGAGGGCGTCGACGTGCGCGGCGAGACGCTGATGGTCCACGGGACGGACACCGACGCCGTGGCGCGACACCTGCTCACCCGCACCGACGCGCACGACCTCGAGATCGTCGCGCGCGGCCTGGAGGACGCGTTCGTCGCCCTCACCGCCGATCCCACGGGCGAGCCCCTCGCCACCTCGTCCGACAGGAGCCTCCCATGAGCACCCTCAGCACCGCCCCGACGACCACGACCGACAGCGAGCGCCGCGTCCCACGCCTCGGCGGCTTCAACGGGACCCTCTTCGGCCTGGAGCTGCGCAGGATGCTGCGCAACAAGCGCACCCTCTTCTTCACGCTGCTGTTCCCGCCGGCCCTGCTCTTCGCCTTCGGCAGCGGCAGCGACATGAACGAGAGCGTGGGCCACGGCAACGTCTCGGCGTACGTCATGGTCTCGATGGCGCTGTACGGCGCGGCCATCACGACGGCCGTGGCCGGCTCGTCGGTCGCCCTCGAGCGCGCGGTGGGCTGGTCGCGCCAGCTGCGCCTGACCCCGCTGCACCCCATGGCCTACATCGCCACGAAGGCGCTCTGCGCGCTCGCGCTGGGTGCGCTCGCGGTCGGGGCGGTCAACGTGGCCGGCATCGCCCAGGGCAACGCCGACATGCCGGTCGTCCGATGGGTGGCCTGCGCGGTCCTCGCCCTGCTGTGCTCGTCGGTGTTCGCCGCGCTGGGGCTGTTCGTCGGATACGTGGTCCCGGGCGAGAACGCGATGCAGGTGCTCGGCCCCGGCCTGGCCGTGCTGGCCTTCCTCGGCAACGTCTTCATCCCGATCTCGGAGGGTTCCGTCATGTGGCACGTGGCGTCCCTGACCCCGATGTTCGGGGTGGCCGAGATCAGCCGTGCCCCGTTGACCGGTGAGCTGCCCTGGTACGCCGTCGTCAACGCCCTCGTCTGGGTCAGCGTCTTCGTCGCCGGCGCGGCGTGGCGCATGAGCAAGGACACGGGGCGCGTGTGAGTCGTACGCTGCCCGACGTGAGCACCACCGAGACCCGGCCGTCCTCCCCAGGACGGCTGGGTCCGTGGTTCGCGCTGGTGTGGTTGTTCTTCCTGGGCGACCCGCTGCTCGCCGCGTGGGACCGACGCGACGAGCTGGCGGGCGTGCTCGGGCTGGTCGTCACCGTCGCCTTCGCCGCGTTGTACATGCTCACGTGGGTGCGGGTGCGCCGTGAACGCTGGCTGACCCGAGGGGCGTCGGAGGGCGTCGGGCGGACGGGCCTCGCCCTGTTCGCGGGGCTGGTCCTGCTCGCCGGGCTCGACATCGCGCTGCTCGGCGAGGTCGGCCTGACCTGCGTGGTCTACGTGGCGATCTCGTCGGTCGTCCTCTTCCCGGGACGCCTCGCCCTCGTGGTGGTCCTGGTGTGCGTGCTCGGCACCCTCGGCCTCGGCGCTGTGGAGGACTGGGGCAGCCAGGCCGGTGTCGCCTTCGGCACCCTGGCCGGCTCGGTGGCCATCTTCGGCCTGCGGGCCCTCCTCGCCCGCAACCGCGACCTGCTCCTGGCGCAGCAGGAGAACGCCGAGCTGGCGGTGGAGAACGAGCGCAGCCGCTTCGCCCGCGACCTGCACGACATCCTCGGCCACTCGCTCACCGTGATCACCGTGAAGGCCGAGCTGGCCCGACGTCTGCTCGAGTCCGGCGACGCGGGCGATCGCGACCGGGCCCGGGCCGAGGTGGCCGACCTGGAACGGCTCGGCCGCGACGCCCTGGCCGACGTGCGCCGCGCCGTGGAGGGGTACCGCGAGATCACGCTCCCCGGGGAGATCTCCCGCGCCCGCGAGGCACTCCGGGCCGCCGGTGTCGAGGCCCACCTTCCCGGCACGGTCGACGAGGTGCCGGGTGACCTGCGCGACCTCTTCGCCTGGACCGTGCGCGAAGGGGTCACCAACGTGGTGCGTCACGCCGACGCCCGCGCGTGCGTGGTCACGGTGGACGCCACGTCGGTCGAGGTGCGCGACGACGGCCAGGGACTCCGGTCCGCGTCTCCAGGCGACGGCCACGGGCTCGCCGGCCTGCGCGAGCGCGCCGCAGAGGCCGGGGCCGCCGTGGTGCTGCGCGACCTCGAGCCCGGGCTCAGCCTGCGCGTGGTCTCGGGAGGCGAGCGATGATCAGGATCCTGCTGGCCGACGACCAGGCCCTGGTGCGCGGAGCCCTCGCGGCGCTGCTCGACCTCGAGAAGGACCTGGAGGTCGTCGCGCAGGTCGGGTCGGGTGCCGACGTGCTGGCCGCCGTCCGCGAGCACGCCCCCGACGTCGCTCTCCTCGACATCGAGATGCCGGGACTCGGCGGCATCGAGGCCACCCGCGGCGTCGTCGCCGAGACCGCGACGCGGGTGCTGGTGGTCACGACCTTCGGACGGCCGGGCTACCTGCGCCGGGCGCTGCAGGCCGGCGCGTCCGGGTTCGTCGTGAAGGACGTCCCCGCGACGCAGCTGGCCGACGCCGTGCGCCGCGTGCACGCCGGGCTGCGGGTCGTGGACCCGACGCTGGCCGCCGACAGCCTGGTCAGCGGGGACTCTCCCTTCACCGAGCGCGAGACGGAGGTGCTGAGGGAGGCGCGCGACGGCGCCAGCGTGGCCGCGGTCGCCGGTCGCCTGCACCTATCGCAGGGCACGGTGCGCAACCACCTGTCCGCGGCGATCGGCAAGACCGGGGCCGCCAACCGCGCCGAGGCGGTGCGCGAGGCGGAGCGGCAGGGATGGCTCTGACGGCCCCCACTCCGCGCTACCGTGTCCCGATCCGACGAGCAGGGGGTCAGTCGTGCAGGTCCGCAACGCCACGCCCGAGGACCGGACGTGGATCCACGAGCTCCGTCACCGGGTCTACGCCGAGGAGCTGGACCAGCACCCGGTCAACGCCGACGGCGTGCTCGTCGACGCGCTCGACGGCCGCAACGTCTACCTGGTGGCCGCCGACGCCGACGGTCCCGTCGGGTTCGTCAGCCTCACGCCGCCCTGGGCGGGCAGCTTCGGTCTCGACAAGTACCTGAGCCGGGAGGAGCTGCCCCTGCTCGACGAGCCCGACGTGTTCGAGGTCCGCATCCTCACCGTCGAGCCCGGGCGTCGCTCGGCCGGCGTGGCCACGTTGCTCATGTACGCCGCGATGCGGTGGATCGCCGGGCGGGCCGGGCGCACCATCGTCGCGATGGGTCGCGACGACCTGCTCGACCTGTACCGCGGGGTGGGTCTGGTGCCGACCGGGCGCGTCATCACGAGCGGGACGGTGCGCTTCGAGGTGATGACCGCGTCCGTGGCCGACCTCACGGCGCTCGCGCTCGGTCCGTTCGCGTCGCTGGTGCAGCAGTGGAGGGACGAGGTCGACTGGCAGGTGGACACGCCGTTCGCGCCGCGAGCCGACGGGTGCGAGCACGGTGGTGCCTCGTTCGGCGCCATCGGCACCGACTTCCGCACGCTGGAGCGACGTCGGGAGGTGGTGGTGGCCGACGTCCTCGACGCGTGGTTCCCGCCGTCGCCCCACGCCCAGGCCGCGCTCACCGAGGACGTCGCCTGGATGACCCGCAGCTCGCCGCCCACCGACGCCGGCGGGCTGCTGGACGCGATCGCCGAGGCACGCTGCCTTCCGGTCGAGTCGCTCGCCGTCGGTGCGGGCTCGTCGGACCTGGTCTTCCGCGCGTTCGGCCACTGGCTGACGCGCGAGAGCCGGGTGCTCCTGGTCGACCCCGGCTACGGCGAGTACGCCCACGTGACGGAGCGGGTGATCGGCTGCCAGGTCGACCGGTTCCGGCTGCGCCATGCCGAGGGGTGGCGTCTGGACACCGAGCGGCTCGCCGAAGCGGTGGGCGACGGGGCGTACGACCTCGTCGTCGTGGTGAACCCGAACAACCCGACCGGCCGGCACGCCCCGGCCGCCGAGCTGCGGGCCGCGGTCGAGGCGTCCCCTGCTGGCACCCGCTGGTGGGTCGACGAGGCCTACGTCGGCTACGTGGGCCTGCACGAGTCGCTGGCCCCGTTCGCGGCCACCGACCCGCGACTGGTGGTGTGCACGTCGATGTCGAAGATGTACGCGCTGTCGGGCGTCCGCGCGGCGTACCTCGTCGCCGAGCCCACCGTCGCTGCGACGATGCGCCGGCTCACACCGCCCTGGCAGCTGGGTCTTCCCGCGCAGCTCGCTGCGGTGGCTGCCCTGCGCGAAGTCGACCACTACCCGCCGCTGTGGCAGCGCACCCATGACCTGCGCGAGGCGCTGGTGGCCGACCTGGCCGTCCTCGACGGGGTGGAGGTCGAGTCGTCGGTGGCCAACTTCGTGTGCCTGCGCCTGCCGGCCGACGGTCCCAGCGCCACACGCTTCGTCGAGCAGTGTCGCCAGGACGACGTGTACGTGCGTGACCTGTCTCCGCTCTCCCCGTCGTACGAGGGGCGCACCGTGCGCATCGCCGTGCGCGAGGAGGCCGAGAACGCGCGGATCGTCGCGGCCTGCCTGCGGGCCATGGAGGTGCTGCGTCCGTCGGTGCGGGCGGGCGCCTCCTGATGGTCGACGTCGTCGAGGTCGCCCCGTGGATCGGGGGCCTCATCGCGGTGGCCGGGGTCGCGATCGCGGTGTCGGGTCGGCGGGACCTGCTGCGCCGGTGGTGCCTGTGGGCGGTGGCGGTGCCGATCGTGCTGGCGCTCTTCTGGTGGGGCGAGCCCGGCCTGGCGCTGCTCGCCGTGGTGGTCGTGGTGGTGGCCGCGCTGGAGCTGGGCGCCATGCTCGACGTCCCGCGGCCCGACCGGCTGGTGCTCGCGGCCGCGCTCGTCGCCGTCGTGCTGACCGCGTGGCTCGCGCCCGAGCACGTCGTCCAGGTGGCGGGTGGTGGCGCCCTCGCCGTCGTCGCCGTGCCCGTCCTGACCGGCGATGCCGAGCACGGGCTGCGCAGGGTCCTGGCCGGGTTGCTCGGTCTGGCGTGGCTGGTCCCCCTGGCCGGGCTCGGCTCGCTCGGCACCACGGCGCTCGCCCTGTTCGTGGCGGTGTCGGTGGCCGACGTCGTCGCCTACTTCGCCGGCCCTCTGCTGAAGGGTCCACACCTCTCTCCCCTCTCCCCGGGGAAGCGGTGGAGCGGGACCCTCGCAGGGTCGCTCGCGGCGGTGGCAGCCCTGGCCGCGCTGGGTGCTCTCACCTGGCCGACCGCGGCCGCGGCCGCCGTGGGCGGGCCGGTGGGTGACCTGTTCGAGTCGATGGTCAAGCGCGGCGCGAAGGTGAAGGACTCCGGCACGATGATGGCCGGCGCCGGCGGGCTGCTCGACCGCATCGACTCGCTGCTGATGGCCCTGGCCGTCGTCCTGGTGCTGGGCTGACCTGGTGCTGGGCTGACCCTTGGGCACACTGGACCGACCCCGACGAGAGGACCACCCATGGCCGTCGACCCCACCGGCTCTGACCTCAAGGCCTTCCTCGCGGCCGACGACGAGGGACCGGTCGTGATGCTCAACCTGCTGCGCTTCGCCCCCGGCGGACGCGAGCTGTACGCCGAGTACTCCCGCGCCGTCGTCTCGACGTTCCTGCCGCGGGTGGGCGGTGAGGTGGTGTACGCCGGCCGGGGCCACGCCGCACTCGTCGCCGAGGACGGTCAGGCCTGGGACGCCGTCCTCCTGGTCCGCTACCCCTCGCGCGCGGCCTTCGCCCGCATGGTCGCGGACCCGGAGTACCAGCAGGTCACCCACCTGCGGACCGAGGCGCTCAGCGAGGCCGTGCTGCAGCCGACCTCGGCGTGGGGCTGACGGACCGGCTCAGGCCTCGTCCTCGCCGTCGGCCGACGTGAGGCCGGCCTTGACGATGTAGACGATCAGGGCCGACGAGATCACGAGGAAGCCCAGGACCCACAGCGGCGCCCACTTCTGCGTGGGCTCGTCCTCGACCTCGGTGATGGTCACGTCGTCCTGGGAGCTGCCGGAGGTGCCGGCCGACGCCGACGGCTCCGAGGCGCTCGCGCCGGCACTCACCGTGAAGCCGACCTGGCCGCTCACGGCGTGGCCGTCGGCCGAGACGACGCGGTAGACGAGCCGGTAGGCGCCGGGCTCGGCGTCGGCGGTGCGCACGCCCACGAGGACCCGACGTCCGGCCACCGTCACCTCGCCGTCGTCGAGCCGGGTGCCCGAGGAGTCGATCACGCGCAGCACCGCGCCACTGCCGATCTCCTCGTTCAACGTCACCGAGACGGTCTGCGGCAGCGCGCTGAGGGTGGCGCCGTCGGCGGGGTCGGACGACTCGACGGACGCGTGCGCGAGGGCCGGCGTCGGCACGGCGAGCAACGCAAGGGTCGCGACGAGACCGAGGACGAACGAGCGCACGGGCTACCTCCAGGAGCGGCGGCGGGAACAGGTCGGCTACGACGCACTGTAGTAGCGCTCGCCTGAGCGCCGGGACGCAGTGCGGCTCGTGGCAGGTGCCTCGAGGGTGGAACATCAGCGCCGGACGACGCTATCATCGTCGTATGGCGATGAAGCATCACCCGTCCGACGGCCACGTCACCCGGCGGACCGGAGCGGGCGCGCGCACCCACGAGCAGCACCGGCACGCCGACCTCGACGTCGGGACCGACGGCACCGACCTGGTCGCCCGGCTGCTCCACGGGTTCGCCGACCCGGGCCGGCTGCGGATCCTCGAGCACCTCCGGCTCGGCGAGCACCGCGTGGTCGAGCTGACCGCCCACCTGGGGCTCGCCCAGTCCACGGTCTCGGCCCACCTGGCGTGCCTGCGCGACTGCGGCCTGCTCGACGTGCGCCACGAGGGTCGCTCGTCGTACTACCGACTGGCCCACCCGGAGGCCACCGAGGCGCTGCTGCGGACGAGCAGCCTGCTGCTCGACCGCACCGTCGGCGGAACCCCGGGCCCCGACGCGACCGAGCCGACCGGAGCGGCCTGATGGGTCACGGCCATGCGCACGGTCACGCCGGGGGACCCGCCAGCGGTCGGCACCGCGGGCGGCTGACCGTGGTGTTCGTCATCATCGCCGCGTTCTTCGTCGTCGAGCTCGTCTACGGCATCCTCGCGTCATCCCTCGCCCTGCTGTCCGACGCCGGTCACATGGCCGCCGACGTCGTCACGCTCGGTGCCGCGCTCGCCGCCACCAAGGTGGCCACCCGGCCCGACACCACCGGACGACGGACGTTCGGCTCCTACCGTGCGGAGGTGTTCGCGTCGGGGTTCGCCGTGCTCGTCATGCTCGGGGTGTCCGTCTACGTCGTGGTCGAGGCGCTGGCCCGGGTCGGCTCCACGGTCGAGGTCCAGACCCGGCCGATGATCGTCGTCGGCACGCTCGGGCTGGTGGTGAACGTCGTCGCCCTCGTGATGCTTCGCGCGGGCGCCGGTGAGTCGCTCGTGATGCGCGGCGCGTACCTCGAGGTCGTCGCTGACACCGCCGGGTCCGTCGGCGTGGTCGTCGCCGGTGTCCTCGTGGCCACCACGGGGCAGACCGGGTGGGACGCCGGCGTCGCCCTGGCGATCGGGGCCTTCGTGGCGGTGCGGGCGGTGATGCTCGGACGACAGGTCCTCGCCGTGCTCGGCCAGCACGCCCCCGAGGGCCTCGACGTGGACGAGGTGGTCGCCGACCTGCGGGCGATCGAGGGCGTCGGCGACGTGCACGACCTGCACGTCTGGGTTCTCACCTCCGGCATGAACGTGGCCACCGCCCACCTCGTCGCCGACGGCAGCGCCGACGTCGACGTGATCCTCGCCGAGGCCAGAGCCGCGCTGCGCGACCGGCACGACGTCGAGCACGCGACCCTGCAGGTCGAGGGCGCCCGCGCACCGGAGTGCCACAGCGTCGACTGGTGACGCCGACTGTCACTCGTCCTCAGGCGTTGCCGGCGGTCTTCACGTAAGGTTCCCGGGTCCGTTCGGGTCTTCATGACGCCGGCGTCGTCGTACCCGATCGCCGAGCGTCCCACCGACGAAGGCGATGCCCATGAAGGCGACGACCTGAAGAACTCGGTCGTCGACACCCATGACGTGGTCGAGCGTCGCGACGACGACGATCGCTACGAGCGCGCCGATGAGGATCTTGAGATTCATGGCCGTGGATCATTTCCGGAGTGGTCGTCCTGCAGCGCTGGGGGCGATGAGCCGTCGAGCGCGATGCTCCGCCTGATCACGATTCGGCGCATGCGCACGACGCTAGGCGAGCACGGGACCTGACGCACGGGGACCGGCGGTAGGCGACTAAGGCCAGGGGTTCTTCACGCAGCCCTGCAGGCCCTTGGTCTGCTGCAGCATGACGGGTGCCTTCGCCCCGGGCGCCGGGCAGCCGACGTGGTACTTGCCGAGGGCGTGCCCGACCTCGTGGTTCACGAGGTAGGTGCGGTACCCGCTGAGGTCGGCGCCGTAGTACTGGACGCCCAGCGCCCAGCGCTTGACGTTCAGCACGACCCGCGAGCCGCTGCGGCACGAGACCTCGCCCCGAGTGAGCAGCGGGGCGCACAGCCGGTCGACGGTGTCGGGGCTCGCCAGCATGATCTGGAAGTCGCCGCCGCCCTCGACCTGCTCGAAGGACCAGCCGTCCGAGCGCCAGCCGCGCTCGTCGCCCAGCACCTGCGCGACCTGCCGGGCGAAGCGATCGGGGTCCTGGGGCAGGCCTCCCTCGACCTCCACGGAGTAGCGACGGTTGCGTCCGGAGCCGGCCCCCGCCACGTCGGCGACCGCGGCGGTGGCGAACGTGCCCTCGCCGCTCTGCGGGAAGTCCGTCGGCTCCGGAGCGGGCGTGGTCTTCCTCGGAGTGGGCTTCGGTGCCGGGGTCAGCGTCGGCATGACGGCGTCGTCGGCCCACGACACGTTCGTGGCGGCCGAGGCGGCGGGCTCGTCCGACGACGGACGGACGGCAGCCAGCACCACCACGACGA
Source organism: Aeromicrobium sp. Leaf289 (assembly GCF_001423335.1). Lineage (NCBI taxonomy): Bacteria > Bacillati > Actinomycetota > Actinomycetes > Propionibacteriales > Nocardioidaceae > Aeromicrobium > Aeromicrobium sp. Leaf289. The sequence continues at coordinate 497,047 of NZ_LMNK01000002.1, forward strand.
GGGTGACGAGCATCGATCCGCCGAGCGCAGCCGCCCGCCGGCGACGTCGACGCATGGCACGTTGCCTCGCCGCGCGGTGGCGACCCACGGCGGTGGAGCTCGCGCGGCGCGAGGGGTCGGGCTCGCGCTCTGTCACCTGCACAGACTACGCGGAGCTACTCTGGCGACGACCGGTGACGCGACACGGCACCGTCGCGACGAAGGGGTGGAGCAGCCCATGAGCAACACCGAGACATCGCCCGACGAGCTGGTGTGCGGCGAGGACTCCGCCGCCGAGCTGCAGGTCCTCACGCCGCGTGACGTGCCGCTCGGCGGGCCGCGCGCGATGACCGTGCGCCGCACGCTGCCCCAGCGTCAGCGATCCCTCATCGGCGCCTGGTGCTTCCTCGACCACTACGGACCGGACGACGTGTCCGAGTCCGGCGGCATGGACGTGCCGCCCCACCCGCACACCGGGCTGCAGACCGTCAGCTGGCTGTTCTCGGGAACCATCGAGCACCGCGACAGCGCCGGGTTCCACGCCGACGTGCGACCCGGGGAGCTCAACCTCATGACGTCGGGCCGCGGCATCAGCCACTCCGAGCGCTCCACGCACGACACGACGGTGCTGCACGGTGCCCAGCTCTGGGTGGCGCTGCCGCAGGAGGCGCGCTTCGTCGACAAGACCTTCGAGCACTACGCCCCACCGACCCTCGAGGGCAGCTCCGACGGAGGTTCCTGGCGCGCGCAGGTGTTCCTCGGCAGCCTGCTGGGCTCCACGTCCCCGATCTCCACCCACACCCCGCTGCTGGGTGCCGAGCTGCGCCTCGACGCCGGCACGGTGCTGCAGCTCGACGTGGACCCGACGTTCGAGCACGGCGTGCTCGTCGACACCGGCGCCGTCCTCGCCGACGCCGACCCGATCGCGAAGGACGAGCTGGGGTACCTCGCCCCCGGCCGTGACCGCATCACGCTGCGCGCGAGCGAGGACAGCCGGGTGCTGCTCATCGGCGGGCCGCCGTTCGGCGAGCAGATCGTCATGTGGTGGAACTTCGTCGGCCGCAGCCACGACGACGTCGTGGAGTACCGCGCCGCGTGGATGGACGAGATCGACGGCAAGGCGGCCGGTGCCTCGTCCGACGGTCCGTACGGCCTGCCCGAGGGCGACCCCGAGCGTGCCCTCCCCGCCCCCGAGCTGCCCAACGCCCGCATCCGACCCCGCAGCTGACCCACCGAGCGAGAGCGAGCATCCATGAGCCTCCCTGTCGAGCACGACGGCATCGTCGTCCGCCACGCCCCGGAGCGGCACCGCTACGAGCTCGTCGACGGCGAGGACGTGATCGGCCACACCGACTACCGCGAGCTGGAGCCGCACGGAACCATCACCCATCGGGACTTCGTGCACACCGAGGTCGACGACGCCTACGGCGGGCGTGGGCTCGCGTCGGTGCTGGTGCAGTTCGCCCTCGACGACGTGCGCGCGGCGGGCCTGCGCATCGTGCCGCACTGCCCCTACGTCGCGGGCTGGATCCGCAAGCACGAGGGTCGGTTCGACGACCTCGTCGACTGGCCCGCCTGAGGCTCGGCCCGGTCTAGCTCTCGGCGATCTCTCGCTCGACGTCGGCCATCGGTCGACCGCGGAAGCGGCGGAAGCTGTAGACGATCGTCGCCAGCGCGATGGCGGCGGAGAAGATGAGCGTGGCGCCCGTGCCCCAGCCGCCGAGCAGCCACCAGGACTCGCGCAGCGGCCACCAGTCGGGGGCCGGCGGACGCAGCCCCCACACGACGCCGAGCCCCGCGAGCCACACGACGCCGAGCAGCGACAGCGCGACCCTTGGCCAGGTCTGCACGCCCTGCGCAGCGGTGCGCAGGGCCGCGTCCTTGACGGGCTCGACGCGTCGGCGCGCCCACTCGTAGCGCTGCGACAGCAGGGCCAGGCCGCCGAACAGCAGCAGCAGGCCGGGCCCGGGGAGGAAGATCGCGGCGAGGCCGAGCAGGACCATGATCCAGCCGAGCACCTCGAGCGCGAGGGTCTTGCCGTGGTCGATGACGCCCATGTGGTCCTTCCGTCGTCGCTGGCCGGAGCGTAGCGGGTGGATCTGAACAGGTGGCTCAGCGCTTGGCCATCAGCATCCGGACGAGGTAGATGACGGCGACGACCACGAGGATGAGCAGGACGATGCGCATGGGACGCTCCTTCGACCGCACGCGCCGGTCGCGTGGGTGCCTGAACGGTAGGCCCGTTCGGGCCGTCCCGCACGGCAGACCTCGACTCCCGCCCAGCGGGACCGAGCGAGCCGCCCACGCCTCCGCTAGCGTCGGCGGTGAGCCACGCCACCCCCAGGAGGAACCCGATGCCGCAGACCGTCAAGGCCGTCGTCGCCCGCAGCAAGGGCGCACCCGTCACCGTCGAGAACATCGTCGTGCCCGACCCGGGGCCCGGTGAGGCGGTCGTGGCCGTCCAGGCCTGCGGGGTCTGCCACACCGACCTGCATTACCGCGAGGGCGGCATCAACGACGAGTTCCCGTTCCTGCTCGGCCACGAGGCCGCGGGTGTCGTGGAGTCCGTCGGCGAGGGTGTCACCGAGGTGGCCCCGGGCGACTTCGTGGTGCTCAACTGGCGTGCCGTGTGCGGTGACTGCCGGGCCTGCAAGCGGGGCCGCCCGCAGTACTGCTTCTCCACCTTCAACGCCGAGCAGAAGATGACGCTGGAGGACGGCACCGAGCTCTCTCCGGCGCTCGGGATCGGCGCCTTCGCCGAGAAGACCCTCGTGGCTGCCGGCCAGTGCACCAAGGTCGATCCCGAGGCCGACCCGGCCGCCGTCGGCCTGCTCGGCTGCGGCGTCATGGCCGGCATCGGTGCCGCGATCAACACCGGCAACGTGGGTCGCGGTGACTCCGTGGCCGTCATCGGCTGCGGCGGCGTGGGCATCGCCGCGGTCGCCGGAGCTCGTCTGGCCGGAGCGGCCAAGATCATCGCCGTGGACCTCGACCCGCGCAAGCTCGAGCAGGCCACGGCCCTCGGTGCCACGCACACGATCGACGCGTCCAAGGACGACGTGGTCACCAAGGTGCAGGAGCTCACCGACACGTTCGGCGCCGACGTCGTGATCGAGGCGGTCGGCCGCCCCGAGACCTGGGAGCAGGCCTTCTACGCTCGCGACCTCGCCGGCACCGTGGTCCTGGTCGGCGTGCCCACGCCGGACATGAAGGTCCCCGAGCTGCCGCTCATCGACGTGTTCGGTCGTGGCGGCTCGCTCAAGTCCAGCTGGTACGGCGACTGCCTGCCGAGCCGCGACTTCCCGATGCTCGTCGACCTGTACCGCCAGGGCCGGCTCGACCTCGACGCCTTCGTCACCGAGCGCATCGGCATCGACGACGTCGAGGCCGCGTTCGACAAGATGCACGGCGGCGACGTCCTGCGTTCGGTGGTGATGATCTGATGTCGGCACAGGTCACGAAGGTCGTCACGTCGGGGCAGTTCGCGCTCGACGGCGGCAGCTGGGACGTCGACAACAACGTGTGGATCGTCGGTGACGACAGCGAGGTGGTCGTCGTCGACGCACCGCACGACGCCGAGGCCATCGCCGCGGCCGTCGACGGTCGCACGGTGCGGGCCATCGTGCTCACGCACGGTCACAACGACCACCTGAACGCCTCGGTGCAGCTGCGCGAGCTCACCGGCGCCCCCATCTGGTTCCCTTCGGCCGACACGATGCTGTGGGAGGCCGAGCACGGCACCGACGTGCGACCGGACCACGACCTCACCGACGGCACGACGTTCGAGGTGGCCGGCAGCACGCTGCGGGCCGTCGCCACCCCGGGCCACTCCCCCGGCAGTACCTGCCTCTACAGCGAGGACCTCGGCGTCCTGTTCAGCGGTGACACGTTGTTCAACGGCGGGCCCGGTGCCACGGGACGCAGCTACTCCAGCTTCGACACGATCGTCGCGTCCATCCGTGAACACCTGCTGACGCTGCCCGACGACACCGTCGTGCACACCGGCCACGGCGACGACACGCGGATCGGTGACGAGGCGCCCCAGCTGCAGGACTGGATCGACCGAGGCCACTGAGCCTGTCGCGGGCTCAGACGGCGGGCCAGGCGTCGAGTGCGCCATGCAGAACGTCGACCACTCGGTCCCAGCTGACGTCGGTCTCGGGGTCGCTGTGGTCGAAGGACCCGGCGGCCTCGAGGGCGATGAACCCGTGGACGGTGCTGCCGATCAGCCGCACGGCGTGCACGTGGTCCTCCTCCGGCAGGCCGTAGCCCCGCAGCACCGAGGCGAGCAGCTCGGTGTGGCGTCGCCCCGCCTCGACGCCGTCGTGGTCGGGGGCCAGCCGGCGTCGGGTCGCTGCGTACCGGCCGGGGTGGACGCGCGCGTAGTCGCGGTAGGCGTCGGCCAGGGCGCGCAGCGCCGACCCCCCGGAGCGGCCGGCGACGTTCCTCGACGCCGCGTCGGCCATCTCGTCGAGCGCCCTCACCGTGATGCCGTCGCGCAGGGCCCCGGCGCCGTCGACGTGCGCGTACAGGCTCGGCGTGCGGATGCCCACGGCGCGCGCGACGGCGGACGGCGTCACCCCCTCGAAGCCGACCTGGTCGGCGAGGTCGGCGGCGGCATCGAGGACGAGCGAGCGAGTGAGTCCGGCACGGGGCACGCGACCAACCTATCACCGCTAGGTGTATACCTAAGGGTGTTAGGAAGCAATGAAGGGACGCACCATGCAACCGCTCTCCGTCGACCAGGTCCGCGCCTGCTTCGTGAACAGCTCGCGCAGCAAGGTCGCCTCCATGACGCTGCCCGCGCCGTGGCCGCCCGACCGCCTCGAGGAGCGCGACTACCTCGGCTGGGTCGACGCCAAGGCCCCGCAGCGCGCCTACGTGGTGCTGGGTGAGGACATCAGTGACGAGCCCGTGGGCATCGAGCTGCGGGTCGGCACGTCCGCCGGGCCGGCGCGGACGACCTTGTGCGACTGGTGCCGCACCGACGACGGCACGTCCACGGCGCGGCTGCTGGTCGCCCGACGGGCGGGCGCACGGGGCCGGGCCGGTGACACGGTCGGGCAGTACGTGTGCGGCGACCTCGCCTGCTGGAAGCGCGTACGCCGACCGCTCAAGCCGCACGAGAAGTCGGTCACGGGCGCGCCCGACCTGCGGGTGGACGACCTGCGCTCGCGGGTGCTCGAGTTCGTCGAGCGGGTGCGTGCGACCTGAGCGAGGTGGCTCAGCCGCGACGCAGCAGCACGATGCCGACCACCGCGGCCACGGCGGCCCCGGCCAGCACGGCGACACGGCCCTTGTCGGCCTCGGCCACGGCGTCCTGCGCGCGCGACTTCACGTCGAGCTTGTCGCCCAGGGCGTCGACCGTCTCGGCCAGGTGCTCTCGGGTGGCCGCGATCTCGGCCTCCAGCTGGTCGCGCTCGCTCATGACGGGTTCCCCTTCGCTGCGGCGACGTCGGCCTGCACGCTCTCGACGCGCGCGGCAGGAGCCTGCGCGACCTTCGAGACGTTGCTCTTGCCCAGCAGGGCGGCCACGCCGGCCACCACGAACAGGGCGACCGCCACGATGAGCGCGGCGAGCCACGGGTCGGTCACGTTGGCCAGACCCAGCACGGCGGCGCTGAGCAGCACGCCGAGGCCGTAGAGCGCGATCACGCCGGCGGCGCCGAACAGACCGGCACCCACGCCGACCCGCTTGCCGGCCTGCGCGAGGTCGTCCTTGGCCAAGGCCATCTCGGCGCGGATGAGGGTCGAGATGTCCTCGGTGGCCTGCGCGATCAGGCGGCCGGTGGACTCGTCCTGCGGCGCCGCGGTCACGGGCGACCCAGGCGGTCTTCGGCGAGGTCCGCCGCCGTGGGCGGCGTGGTCACCGAGGGCGAGCTCGGGACCTCGGTGTCGGCCTCGGCCAGGTCGGCGTCGAGCTGGGGGTCGGCGACCTCGTCGATCGCGAACGAGGGGTCGGCCGGGTCGGCCGAGACGCCGTCGGAGGACGCGTCGTCGGACCGGTGGCTCTTGACCGCGTCGACGACCTTGGAGCCGGCCGCGCTCGCGGCGCTGGACGCGGCGTCGGCGGCAGCGCTGCCGGCAGCACCGGCGGCGCTCTTGGCGGCGTCGGCGGCATGGTCCACGCCGCTCTGGACGGTGGGAGAGTTCCAGACCTTCTGGGACTGGGTACGGATCTGGTCGTAGCGCTCGCGGCCGGCCTTCGTGCCGAGCACGTAGCCGGCGACGCCAGCAGCCGCGATGAGCAGCTTGTTCACGTCGGACCCTCCTTCGGTGGTGGTCCGTCCATCTTGCTCCACTCCGCCGTGGCCAGCCACTCGGACCACCCCACGCCGCTCCCCGAGCTCGTCGAGGGGGCCTCAGGACAGACGTCGACCGAGCGATCGCCCCGCCGCACGGCCGGAGAAGATGCACCCGCCGAGGAAGGTGCCCTCCAGGGCGTTGTGTCCGTGGACCCCGCCACCGCCGAAGCCCGCGACCTCGCCGGCCGCGTAGAGCCCGGGCACGGGCATGCCGCTGTCGTCGAGCACGCGGGACTCGAGGTCGGTCTGCAGCCCGCCCAGCGTCTTGCGCGACAGGATGTTCAGCCGGACGGCGATCAGCGGACCGTGCTCGGGGTCGAGGATCTTGTGCGGCTTGGCCACGCGCACGATCTTGTCGGTGCGCGAGCGCCGCGCGTTGTGCACGGCCATGAGCTGCAGGTCCTTGCTGAACGCGTTGTCGATCTCACGGTCCCGCTCCACCACCTGCTGCTCCAGCGTGGCGAGGTCGATCGTGGCCCCGCCGCGGCTCTTCGCGTTCATCCCCTCGACCAGCTCGGCCAGCGTGTGCGCGACGACGAAGTCCTCGCCGTGCTGCTTGAACTTCTCGACCGGCTCCGGTGCGCCCTTCGCGAGCCGCGTCTGGGCGAGGAACTTCAGGTCCTTGCCGGTGATGTCGGGGTTCTGCTCCGAGCCCGACAGCGCGAACTCCTTCTCGATGATCGACTGGGTGAGCACGAGCCAGGAGTAGTCGTGACCCGTGGCCAGGATCTCCTTCATCGTGCCCATCGTGTCGAACCCCGGGAAGTTCGGCGCCGGGAGACGCTGCCCGGTCGCGTCGAACCAGAGCGACGACGGGCCGGGGATGATGCGGATGGCGTGGTCGGGCCAGATCGGGTCCCAGTTGTGCACGCCCTCGGTGTAGGCCCACATGCGGTCGCGGTTGACCACGCGTCCGCCGGCGGACTCGGTGATGGCGAGCATGCGGCCGTCCACGTGGGCGGGCACGCCGAGGATCATGTGCTCCGGCGCGGGTCCGAGGCGGTCGGTGGGCCAGGACTCGCGCATCAGGTCGCGGTTGTGGCCGATGCCGCCGGACGTGACCACCACGGCGGCGGCGCGCTCCTCGAACGTGCCGACCGGGGTGCGCGACGACGCGACGCCACGGTCGGACTCGTCCGGCTCCAGCTCGGTGCCGCGCACGCCGACGACCGATCCGCCCTCGACGACCAGGTCGTCGACCTGGCGGCGGAAGGCGAACCGCACCCGCCCGGCGCGCTCGGCTGCCAGCACGGGCTCGGCGAACACGCGCACGACCTCGGGACCGGTGCCCCACGTGAGGTGGAACCGCGGGACGGAGTTCCCGTGCCCGCTCGCGCTGCCGCTGCCGCGCTCGGCCCAGCCCACGATCGGCAGGACCTTGAGGCCGAGGTCGCGCAGGTACTGGCGCTTCTCGGTGGCCGCGAAGTGCACGTACGCCTCCGCCCAGCGTCGGCCCCAGGCGTCGTGCCCGGTCGCGTCGTCGGCCGGGCTCTCGAATGCCGCGGAGCCGAACCAGTCCTGCAGGGCGAGCTCGGGCGAGTCCTTGATGCCCATGCGCCGCTGCTCCGGGGAGTCGACGAGGAACAGCCCGCCGAGCGACCAGAAGGCCTGCCCGCCGAGGTTCGACCGGTTCTCCTGCTCGACGACCAGCACGCTGCGGCCGGCCAGCACCAGCTCGTGCGTCGCCACCAGCCCCGCCAGTCCGGCACCCACCACGATCACGTCAGGTTCGAAGCTCTTCTGGTCCACCCTCCGATCCTGCCAGGCCCCCCGATCACCGCACGTCCCGGCGATTCCCAGGTCGACCTGGGAATCTCCTGGTCCGCACGGGTTCCCCACGTCTGCACCGGTTGCTTTCCGTGCCGACGTGGGAAAGCCGTGCAGCAGGCTTGGGTCAGGCCTCGACCGGGTGCTCGGGCGGCGTCATGGCCCAGCGGATGGACCGCGTGACGACCTCGCCGCCCAGCCGGACGGCGCTCGCCTCGGCCACCGGGAGCCAGGGCAGGCGAAGCGGCCAGCGCGACCAGCGCGGCATGAGTCCGACCCCGGCCGCCGCGAGCACGCCGTACGGGACGCGGATGGCGAGGGGCACGGGTGGGTGGACGAGCAGGTACCGCACGGTTCGTCGGGCCGCCTCGGTGCTCTCGAGCTCCGGCCGGAACGCCTCGAGGGCCGCCTCCAGCTCGGCGACCGACTCCGGGACGTCGCTCGCCCCGAGCTCGCGTGCCACCACGGCGGCCTCGCGGACGTAGGCGTCGCGCCCCTCGGCGTCCAGCGGCTGGTGGCCGTACCGGTCGTGCGCGCGAAGGAAGCTGTCGACCTCGGCCACGTGCACCCAGCGCAGCAGGTGCGGGTCCGACGCCCGGTACGGCCGGCCGTCGGGAGCGACGCCGGAGATCGTGTCGTGCACGGCGCGCACCGCGCGGATGGCCCGCGCTGCGTCGGCGTCGGTGCCGAAGGTCGTGACCGCGAGGAAGCCGCTCGTGCGCTGGAGCCGGCCCCAAGGGTCGCCGCGGAAGCCGGAGTGCTGGTCGACCGCGGCCATCGCGAGCGGGTGCAGCGACTGGAGCAGCAGCGCACGGATGCCACCCACGAACATCGACGCGTCGCCGTGGACCGTCGCGATCGCGGAGTCGGGAGCGAATCGGCGCGGTCCGGGCGCGAACATGATCCGCTCGCGTCGGGCCGGTCCCTCGTCGCCCGCGACTCGCGCGAAGATCGTCGCTCCGAGGGTCGAGCGTGCGGAGGTCAGCGGCTTCATCGCTCCAGTGTCACCCGGGGTGCGGCGTTCCACCCGCCGACCGGGAACGGCGGACCACCCGCGCACGGCTTCCTCACGAAGACACGAAAAGCAATCCGTGCAGACGTGAGGAAGCCGTGCGTGGCCGGAGATTCCCAGGTCGACCTGGGAATCTCTCACCCTGTCAGGGGGTGGGGGTCGCGCGGCGGGCCCGCTGCTCGACGGGGTCGGGGACGGGGACGGCCGCGATGAGGCGGCGGGTGTAGTCCTGCTGCGGACGACGCAGCACGTCCTCGCGCGGGCCGACCTCGACGAGACGGCCGTGCTGGAGCACTGCCACGCGGTTCGCGAGGGAGTCGACCACGGCCAGGTCGTGGCTGATGAACAGGCACGCGAAGCCCACCCGCTGCTGCAGTTCGGCGAACAGCTCGAGCACCCGCGCCTGCACCGACACATCCAGCGCCGACGTCGGCTCGTCCGCGATCAGCAGGTCGGGATCCAACGCGATGGCGCGGGCCAGGCTGATGCGCTGGCGCTGGCCACCGGACAGCTCGTGGCCGAACCGCGTCGCGTACGACGCGGGCAGCTCGACCGACTCCAGCAGCGACGCGACCTTCGCATCCACGTCGGCGGAGGACAGGTCGGTCTGCACCCGCAGCGGCTCGGCGATGCAGTCGCCGATGCTCATCCGGGGGTTGAGCGAGGCCGCCGGGTCCTGGAACACGAAGCCGAAGCGCGACCGCAGGGGCCGCAGCCGCGCGTCGGACAGTCCCGACACCGTGGTGCCCGACACCGAGATCGTCCCGCTCGTGGGCTGCTGCAGCCCGACCGCGGTGCGTCCGATCGTCGACTTCCCGGAACCCGACTCGCCCACCAGCCCGAGCACCTCGCCCCGACGCACCTTCAGCGACACGTGGTCGACCGCGGTGAACGCCGGTTGCCCGAGACGCCCGGGGAACTCGACGACCAGGTCGTCGACGTCGAGCACGACGTCGGCCTCCTCGGACACGAGCGACGGACCGTCCTCGCGGCCGAGGTGCGGCACCGCGTCGAGCAGGGCCCGGGTGTAGGGGTGCCGCGGAGCCGCGAACAACCGGTCGACGGGTGCGGTCTCGACCAGCCGACCGCGGTACATGACCACGACGCGGTCGGCCACGTCGGCGACGACGCCCATGTTGTGGGTGATGAGCACGATCGCGGTGCCCAGCCGGTCGCGCAGGCTGAGCAGCAGGTCGAGGATCTGCGCCTGCACGGTCACGTCGAGCGCGGTCGTGGGCTCGTCGGCCACGATCACGTCGGGGTCGCACGAGATGGCCATCGCGATGACGACGCGCTGCTTCTGCCCGCCCGAGAGCTGGTGCGGGTAGTAGTCGACACGCTGCTCGGGGTCGGGCAGGCCCACCATCTCGAGCAGCTCGACGGCCCGTGCGCGGGCGGCCTTGGCGCTGACGTCGCGGTGGGCGCGGATGCCCTGGACGATCTGCCAGCCGACGGTGCGCACGGGGTCGAGGGCGGTCGACGGCTCCTGGAACACCATGGACACCTCGTCACCGCGGATGGGCCGCAGCTCCTTGGCGCTGCGCCCGACCAGCTCCCGCTCCGTGCCCACAGGGGCCGTCCCGCCACGCGACGGGTCCTGCCCCGACCGCAGGATCGCCGATCCCGAGACCGTCGCCGTCGACGGCAGCAGGCCCAGCACCGCACGCGCGGTGACGGACTTGCCCGACCCGGACTCGCCGACCACGGCCAGCACCTCGCCGGGGGCGACGTCGAACGACAGGCCGCGCACGGCACGCACGGCTCCACCGTCGGTCGCGAACGAGACGGTGAGGTCCCCCAGCGAGAGGACCGCGGCCCTCCGGACGTCGTCCGGCACCTCCTCGACGCCACCGCTCGCGTCGAGCTCGGCCAAGGCCTGCTCGTCCAGCTCGATCTCGGACTCGGTGGTGCCGGATCCGCCGTCGCCACCGCGCGTGCGCAGCAGCGGGTTGAGCACGTCGTTGAGGCTCTCGCCCACGAGCGTCACGCCCAGCACGACCAGCACGATCGCCAGGCCGGGGAACACGCCCGTCCACCAGATGCCGTTCGTGGCGTCGGGCAGCGCCTTGTTGAGGTCGTAGCCCCACTCCGCGGCGGCCGACGGCTCGATGCCGAAGCCCAGGAAACCCAGGCCGGCGAGGGTGAGGATCGCCTCGGAGGCGTTGAGGGTGCCGATGATCGGCAGGTTCTGCGCGACGTTGCTGAACACGTGCTTGAACATGATGCGCGGAGTCCGCACACCCACCACGCGAGCGGCGTCGACGTACGGCTCGGTCTTCACCGACAGCGTGGCGTTGCGGATCACCCGGAAGTACTGGGGCACGAAGATCACGGTGATCGAGATGGCGGCCGACATGATGCCGCCGAACGCCCCGCTCGACCCGCCCGACAGCACGATCGAGACGACGATCGCGAGCAGCAGCGACGGGAAGGCGTAGAGCGCGTCCATCACGAGCACGAGCACGCGGTCGAGCCAGCCACCGAGGTAGCCCGAGACCAGACCGAGCGGCACGCCGACGAGGCTCGACAGCACCACGGCCAGCGCGATGACGATGACCGCGGTGCGGGTGCCGTAGACGACGCGCGAGAACACGTCGGTGCCGCCGACGTTGGTGCCGAACCAGTGCGCGGCCGACGGTGCCTGCTGCGTGCCGAACACGACGCCGTCGGCACCGCGGTCGTCGTTGAAGCCGTACGGCGCGATCCACGGCGCGAGCACGGCGACGACGACGAACGCGATCACGATCGCGAAGCCGAGGAGCAGCATGAAGCGCTGCAGGCCGTGGCTCTGCCGCACCACACCGGGCACGAGGTTCCTCGCCCGCGCCATCAGAACCGCACCCTCGGGTCGACGAGCGCCACGATGACGTCGATGAGGAAGCTGGCCAGGCAGACCACGAGCGCGATGAGCGTGACGATGCCCTGCACGGCCAGGAAGTCGCGGGCCTTCAGGTACTCGGCGAGCATGTAGCCGATGCCCTTCCACTCGAAGGTGGTCTCGGTGAGCACCGCGCCGGCCAGCAGCATGGCGATCTGCATGCCCATGACGGTGACGACGGGCACGAGGGCGTTGCGGAACGCGACCTTGCGCACCACACGACCCTCGGAGATCCCTCGGGCGCGAGCCGCGGTCACGTACTCGGCGCGCAGCGTCTGCAGCAGGTTGATGCGCACGAGACGCAGGAACACGCCTCCGGTCAGCAGACCCAGGGCCAGCGCCGGCAGCAGCGCGTACTGGAGGACCTCGAGCACGTAGCCCGGGTCACCCCACAAGATGGCGTCGACGAGCAGGATGTTCGTCCGGGGCCTCACGTCCTGCAGGGTGAGCAGCGTGGTCGTGGAGGCCCGACCGGACGACGGCCAGCCGAACGGCGTGAACGCCAGCTTGAGCAGCAGGCCGACGAAGAACACCGGCGCCGCGTAGGCGACGATCGCGAACAGCCGCAGGGTCACGTCGGGCAGGCGGTCGCGGTACCGGGCGGCGAGCCGGCCGAGCGGGATGCCGATCGCGAAGGCCACCACCAGGGCGTAGAGGGTGAGCTCGAGGGTCGCCGCGCCGTTGACCTTGAGGATCTGCGAGATCGGCTGGTTGTCGGTGAGCGTGGTGCCGAAGTCGCCGCGCACCAGACCCGACACGTACTCCCAGTACTGCACGAGCATGGGTCGGTCGAGGCCGGCGTCGGCCTTGCGCTGGGCGATCTGGTCGGGGGTCAGGCGTCCGCCCTGGGCTGCGGTGATCGGGTCGCCGATCACCCGCAGCAGCACGAACACGAGGGTGACGAGCACCCAGATCATCGGCACCACGAGGGCCAGACGCACCAGCAGGTAGCGCGCCAGGGGCGGCAGCCCCCGACGTCGAGCGGGCGCGGGCCCCGATGACGGGGTGGCGGGCGGCTCGCCTGCGGCGAGCACCTCGGCGGAAGACATGGGACTCCTCGGGGAGTGGGGTCGTGCAGGGACGTGCGGTGTCACAGGGTCGGCGTCACGGTGCTCGTGTCACCGGGGAGGGGCACGCGGAAGGGGGTGGGCCCGACCGAGTTCACGGTCCGGCCCACCCCTCCGTCTGCGTCAGCCCTTCGAGAGCGACGAGAACCGGAACTTGAACGCCGCGTCGAGCGTGTCGTCCACGCCCTCGACGTCGTCGCCGGCCACGGCCACCTGGGCACCCGTCAGCAGCGGCAGGATCGGCACCTGCTGGGCGACCCGCTCCTGGACCTGCGCGAGCGTCTTCTCACGCTCGGCCTCGTCGGCCTGGGTCCGCTCGGTGTCGAGCAGCTTGGTCGTCGTGTCGTCCTCGTAGTGGGACTGCAGGAAGTTGTTCGGCGCGAAGAACGGCGTCAGATAGTTGTCCGGGTCCGGGAAGTCCGGGAACCAGCCCAGCTGGTACATCGGGTAGGCGTCCTTCACCCGCTCCTCGGAGTAGGTGTTCCACTCGGTGGACTGCAGGTCCACCGTGAAGAGCTTCGTGGCCTCCAGCTGCCGCTTGACCATGGCGTACTCCTGGTCGGAGTTGGAGCCGTAGTGGTCCGGGTTGTACTGCAGCTTGAGGTCGACGGGCGTGTCCACGCCGGCGTCGTCGAGGAACTTCTTGGCCTTGGCCGCGTCGGGCTTCTCGCCGTAGAGTTCCTTGAACGGCTCCGTGGCGCCGGGCTGACCGTCGGGGACGGCCGAGTAGGCCGGCGTGAACGTGCCCTTGTAGACCTGCTCCGACAGCTCGGCGCGGTCGATCGAGCTGGCCATGGCCTGGCGGATCGCCGTCTTCTGCTCGTCGTCGTCGCCGGGCATCGTCTTGAGGTTGAACACGATGTAGCGCAGCTCGCCACCGTCGCCCTGGTGCACCTCCACGCCGTCGGCCTTCTCCAGGCTGGCGATGTCGGTGGGGGTGAGCGAGCGCCACGCCACGTCGATCTTGCCGTTCTGGACGTCGAGCTTGAGGTTGTTGGAGTCCGAGTAGTAGGTCAGGGTGACCGCGTCGTTCTCGGGCTCGCCGTAGGCGCCGTCGTACTTCTCGTTCTTGGTGAACTCGGCGAGCTCGTTCTTCGTGTACGACCCGATCGTGTACGGACCGGAGAAGCCCTGGGCCTTCACGGCGGCGTCGTCGTCGAGCACCTTGTCGGCGGGGTAGGTCTCCTCGTCGACGATCGGTCCGGCCGAGGTCACGAGCACCTGCGGGAACGTCACGTCGTTGGGGGCCGCGAGGGTGAACACGACGGTCTTGTCGTCGCGCGCCTCCACGCTCTTCATGGCCCCCAGCAGCGACGCCGGACCGTTCGGGTCGTTGATGTCGACGATCCGCTTGAACGAGAACGCCACGTCGGAGGCGGTCAGCTCGTTGCCGTTGGCGAACGTCAGTCCGTCCTTCATGGTGCAGACGTACTCGGTCGGCGTCTCGAAGTCGCAGCTCTCGGCGGCGTCGGGCGTGAGCTCGGTGCTGCCCGCCGGGAAGTTCAGCAGGTACTGGTAGGCCTGGGTCTGGATCTGCGTCGAGCCGTTGTCGTAGGCACCGGCCGGGTCGATCGAGACGACCTTGTCGGTGGTGCCGACGAGGATGCCGGCCTTCGTGTCGCCTGAGTTGCCTGCGCCGCAGGCGGCCAGGGTGACCCCGGCCAGTGTCGTCGCAGCGAGGACCGCTGCCCCCCGATGGATGTGCATGCGCTGCCTTCCTGAGCAGGTGTGCCACGCGCGATGGTTGCGCGGATCATGGACTTCTCGGCACGCTAGTGGTGGCTCGCGCCCGCTGGAAGGGCGCGCAGGTTGCGTTTCGATGACGACGCGGTCGGTGCGCGCGGCCTCGCGTCATGACCGGGCGGCTGGGGACTCTCGCAGACATGTGTCCATCAGGTTCGGCTCAACCCCCTCCGTGGGAGCGGCCACAGCACTATCCTCCCTCGGGAGGGAGTCGTCGATGAAGAAGAGCGGAGTGGGGTCGGAGCGTCAGAGCAGTCTGCTCGACGCTGTCGTCGCGCTGTCCCAGGACCTCTCCCTCGACAACGTCCTCCAGCGCATCGTCGACTCCGCCAGCGAGCTCGTCGGCGCAACCTACGGCTTCCTCGGCGTGCTCGACGGTCGCTCCTCGCACCGCCTCGGCACGTTCGCCGTGCACGGGCTCGACGCCGAGCACCAGGACATGATCGGCCGCCTCCCGCAGGGCCAGGGCCTGCTCGGGCTGGTGATCGACCGGCCCGAGCCGCTGCGGGTCAACGACCTCAAGAACCATCCCGAGAGCGCGGGGTTCCCGCGACTCCACCCCGACATGACGTCGTTCCTCGGCGTGCCGATCCGCGTCCACGACCAGGTGTTCGGCAACCTCTACCTCACCGACAAGCAGGGTGACGGCGGGTTCACGCCGGAGGACGAGGAGGTCGCGGTCGCGATCGCGTCGGCCGCGGGCGTCGTCATCGAGAACGCCCGGCTGTTCGAGCAGAGCGAGCAGCAGCGTCGGTGGCTGCGCGCCACCTCCGAGGTCGCCACGGCGTTGCTGCGCCCCATCTCCCGCCAGGCCGCCAGCCAGCTCATCGTCGAGCGGGTCCGCGACGTCGCCGGCGCCGGGGCTGCTGCCCTCGTCGTGCCCGACGACGACGGGCCGTTCGTAGTCACGGCCGCGGTGGGCATCGAGCCCGACCCGGTGGGAATCCGTCCCGACATCCCGTTCCTGCGCGAGGTCGTCCGGTCGGGGCAGGCGGTGGTCATCGCCGACGCCCTCCACGACGAGCGCATCGACGACGACACGCTGGCCGCGCTCCCGGGACTGCAGACGGTGCAGGCGCACCCGTTGCACTTCGAGGAGGGCACGGCGGTCCTCGTCATCGGGTGGTTCTCCGAGCAGATGTCGTCCACGTGGGCCCTCGACCCCGAGCTGCCGAACGGCTTCACCCAGCAGGCGGCCCTGGTCATGCAGGTGGTGCGGGCCCGCGAGACCCAGGCCAAGCTGGCGATCTTCGAGGACCGCGACCGCATCGGCCGCGACCTGCACGACCTGGTGATCCAGCGCCTGTTCGCCATCGGCCTCTCGCTCGACAGCGCCTCGGCCTCGGTCCCGCCGGCGGTCGGGGCTCGACTGTCCGACGCCGTCGACGGGCTCGACCAGACCATCAAGGAGATCCGTCGCACGATCTTCGACCTCAGCTCTCCCACGGTGCCGGCCAACCTGCGGCTCGAGATCGACGCCATCGTCGGCGAGGCCGAGCGGATGCTCGGCTACCGCCCGACGGTGGAGACCATCGGACCGGTCGAGAGCGTGGTGCCCGACATGGCGGCCGAGCAGCTGGCGGCCGTGCTCAAGGAGATCCTGTCGAACGTCGTGCGGCACTCCCACGCCGGTGAGGTCGCCATCGAGCTCGACGTCACCGACGACATCGTGCTCACCGTGACCGATGATGGACTCGGGCTCGATCCCGACCAGCCGTTCGGCAACGGACTGCGCAACATGAGGCACCGCGCCCAGAACCTGGGCGGCAGCTGCGAGTTCCTGGAGCCGTCGCACGGCGGCCTCCAGGTCCGCTGGAGCGTCCCGAAGTCGATGCCGTGATCCCCGCCAACGAAGGAACCCCCACATGAGCGAGTCCGTACGGATCTTCCTGCTCGACGACCACGAGATCGTCCGACGCGGCATCCGCGACCTCCTGGAGGCGCAGGAGGGCCTGTCGGTCGTCGGCGAGGCCGGCACCGCCGGCGAGGCGCTCGAGCTCATCCCGACGCTGCTGCCCGACGTGGCGGTGCTCGACGCGCGCCTTCCCGACGGGTCGGGCATCGAGGTGTGCCGCGACGTCCGGGCCGCGCACCCGGAGGTCAACGTCATCATCCTGACGTCGTTCGACGACGACGAGGCGCTGTTCTCCGCCATCATGGCCGGCGCCGCCGGCTACGCGCTCAAGCAGATCCGCGGCAACGACCTCGTCGACGCCGTCCGCCGGGTGGCCGACGGCCAGTCGCTGCTCGACCCCGCGGTCACCGCCCAGGTCCTCGACCGGATCCGCAACGCGCCCGCGCCGAAGGACCCGCTCGCCGAGCTGACGGCCCAGGAGCGACGCATCCTCAGCCTCATCGGCCAGGGCATGACCAACCGCCAGATCGCCACCGAGATGTACCTCGCCGAGAAGACGGTCAAGAACTACGTCTCCCAGCTGCTCTCCAAGCTGGGCCTGCAGCGCCGCACCCAGGCCGCGGTGCTCGCCGAGAAGCACCGCCTCTCCGGGGACTGACCCCTTCCTTCGGCCCGGCTGCTTCGGCCCGGCTGGGCTGAGTCCTGGCCTGCGGCTGCCTCTCTCGGCGGGTCATCGGCTCGCTGCTGCGCTGCCTCGGCTGGGTCTCGTCCTGCGGCGGCGTCTCCTGGCGGGGCTTCGGCTCGCTGCTGCGCTGCTCCGGCCGGGTCTCGGCTCGGTCTCCGAAAGGGCCTCGACCGGCGGATGGGCTCCCGCTCGGCCGAGCTCCGGTGCTGAGGGCTGGTCCTGGGCCGTCAGAGGTAGGTCTCGCACCGAACCAGGTCGTCAGAGGTAGGTCTCGCACCTCATCGGGCCGTCAGAGGTAGGTCTCGCACCGAACCAGGCCGTCAGAGGTAGGTGACGCACCTCAAACCGCCCGGATGCGGTGCGTCACCTACCTCCCACTGCCCAAGACGGGTGAGAGGTAGGTAGCGCGCGGAATCGGAGCGTCAGAGGTAGGTGACCCGCGGTATGGCGGCCCGTATCCGCGCGCCACCTACCTCCGCCCGGCGAATAACGCGCGCCACCTACCTCTGACGGCCTCCGACTCTGACGGCCTCCGACCGACGCGGGTTGAGGCACGGGTCGAGGCAGTGGGGTGGTCAGGACACCCCGAACGCATCATCGACGTCCCCGCGCCCCGAGAACCCAGGCCGAGCACGCACCCCACCGCCGGTCGAGGCCCTTTCGGAGCGCAGGTCGACGCGGAGCCGCGGCAGCGCAGCCGCAGGACGAGACCCAGTCGAGCCAGCGCAGTCGCAGGACATGACGAACGAACGCCACCCACCCCCGCCCACGTCACACCCGGACTCCCCCGCCCTTCGAGGACGCCCACTACCCTGGGGGCATGGACCTGAACCAGTCGCTCGCCGCGTTCGACCCCGACGTCGCGCGTCTCCTCGACGCCGAGCTGGAGCGCCAGCAGACGACGCTCGAGATGATCGCCTCGGAGAACTTCGCCCCCGTCGCCGCCCTGCAGGCGCAGGGCAGCGTGCTCACCAACAAGTACGCCGAGGGCTACCCGGGCAAGCGGTACTACGGCGGCTGCGAGGTCGTCGACGAGGTCGAGCAGATCGCGATCGACCGGCTGAAGCAGCTGTTCGACGCGGACTACGCGAACGTCCAGCCGCACTCGGGCGCCAGCGCCAACGCCGCCGTGCTGCACGCGATCGCCCGCGCGGGCGACACGATCATGGGTCTGGACCTCGCCAACGGCGGCCACCTGACGCACGGCATGAAGATCAACTTCTCCGGGCGGCTGTACGAGGTCGTCCCGTACCACGTGGACGACGCCGGTCTGGTCGACATGGACGAGGTCCGCAGCCTCGCCCGCGAGCACTCGCCCAAGGTCATCATCGCCGGCTGGTCGGCCTACCCCCGTCAGCTCGACTTCGCCGCGTTCCGCGAGATCGCCGACGAGGTGGGTGCCTACCTGTGGGTCGACATGGCGCACTTCGCGGGCCTGGTCGCGGCCGGCCTGCACCCGTCGCCGCTGCCGCACGCGCATGTCGTCTCGAGCACCACGCACAAGACGCTCGGTGGTCCCCGCGGCGGCGTGATCCTGTCCAACGACCCCGAGCTGGTCAAGAAGCTCCAGTCCGCGGTGTTCCCCGGCCAGCAGGGCGGCCCGCTCGAGCACGTCATCGCCGCCAAGGCCGTCGCCTTCAAGATGGCGCTCGAGCCCGACTTCAAGGACCGCCAGCAGCGCACCATCGAGGGCGCGCAGATCCTGGCCGAGCGGCTGCTCGCCGACGACGCCCGTGAGGCCGGCGTGCAGGTGCTGTCCGGCGGCACCGACGTCCACCTCGTGCTGGTGGACCTGCGCGACAGCGAGCTCGACGGCCAGCAGGCCGAGGACCGCCTCCACGAGGTCGGCATCACGGTCAACCGCAACGCGGTCCCGAACGACCCGCGTCCGCCGATGATCACGTCGGGACTGCGCATCGGCACGCCCGCACTCGCCACCCGCGGGTTCGGTGCCGAGGAGTTCCGTGAGGTCGCCGACGTCATCGCCGAGGCGCTCAAGCCGGGCGACATCGACGTCGAGGGCCTGCGCAAGCGGGTCACGACGCTCGCGGAGCGGTTCCCGCTCTACCCGCACCTCACGCCCTTCACCTCCTGATCGTGACGTCCGCGGCCAGGCCGTCCACCGCGCGGCTGTGGCTGCGGCTCACGCCGTTGCACCTGTTCGCGCTGGTGGCGCTGGCGGCGTGCGTGGCCGGCGGGTTCTGGCAGCTCGGCGCGTACGAGTCGCGCCAGGGTGAGGCGGCGCGCGAGTCCGCCGCTGCGGCGCCGGCTCCCATCGTCGACGTGTGGGGGCTGGGCCAGCCGTTCCGGACCGACCTGCAGGACCGGCGCGTGACCGTCGAAGGACGGTTCGGGCCGGTGGACGAGCAGTTCTGGGTGCGGGGCGAGATGACGCGAGGCGACGTGTGGCTCGTCGCTCCCTTCGTCGTCGACGGCTCCGACGGCGCGCTCCTGGTGGTGCGCGGACGCGCCGATCCGTCGGCCGAGCGGGACGCCGCCATCCCGGCGGTCCCCGAGGGTCGCCAGCAGCTGTCGGTGGTGCTGCAGCCCAGCCAGGGCGGCGGGTCGCCCCTCGGTCGAGAACGCACGACGACGGCGATCACCACGCCCTCGTTGCTGAACGAGCTGCCCTACCGGCTCTGGTCCGGCTACGGGCTCCTGGACACGCCCGCGCCCGACGGTGCGCTGGCGCAGGGTTGGACCCCCGTGGAACCGCCAGACCCCGACGTCTCCTGGACGGTGGGCCTGAAGAACCTCGCCTACGCCCTCCAGTGGTGGGTGTTCGGCCTGTTCGCCGTGGTCATGTGGTGGCGGATGTGCCGCGACCAGGTCGACGAGGCACGTGCCCGCCACGACGCCGCACCACCGGAGCGGCCCGACGACCAGCCCGTCGATAACCTGTCCCCGTGAGTCGCATCGCTGTCGCCTACCGCATCCTCGCCTGGGTCGTGGGCGTGAACCTGCTGGTCGTGTTCGCCGGATTCTTCGGCAAGATCCTCACCGAGCCCGGCTCGTGGTGGCGCCGCAACCAGGACGTCTTCCTGGTCATCGACCAGGTCCACGGGTTCCTCTTCATGGTGCTTCTCGTGCTCATCGCCCTGCTGTCGAGCCGTCACCGCTGGAAGCCGGCGTTCACCGTAACGACGATGCTCCTGGCCACGGTGCCCTTCGTGAGCTTCTGGGCCGAGCGTCGCACCACGCGGGTGCTGCGCGCGGAGGCCGACGCCCCCGGCGCCGCCTGACGCGACGGCTCAGCGACCGGAGAAGGTCGCCTTGCCGGGCCCGTTCTCCAGGAACGAGGCCATCCCGTGCTGCAGGTCCTCGGTCTCGAACAGCTCCGACGCGATGCGCGTGGTGGCCGCGACGGCACCGGGCACGCCCGACGACTCGTGCACCCGCAGGATCCGCTTGGCGGCGCCGAAGGCCCGCGTGGGGCCGACGGCCACCTGCCGCACGACGTCGAGGACCGCGTCGTCGAAGCCCTCGACGGGCAGCACCCGGTTGACCACGTTCCAGCGCTCGAAGGTGGCGGCGTCGAAGAGCTCGCCCGTGAAGACGACCTCCTTCGCCCGGGCCACGCCGGCCCGCTGGGCCAGGCGCTGCGTGCCGCCCATCGTGGGGGTCAGGCCGATCACGCGCTCGACGAGCCCGAACTTCGCCTTCTCGCTCGCGAGGACGATGTCGCAGGCCAGCGCCACCTCGAGGGCCCACGTGAGGGTGAGGGCGTGCGCCGCGAAGAAGGTGGGCACGTCGAGGGCGGCGATCCGCTCGGGCAGCTCGAGCATCCGGTCGTAGAGCGCCTTGGTGTCGGCCTGCGAGGTGCGGGCGTGGAACTGGGCCACGTCGACGCCGCCGGAGACGAGCTTGCCCTCGGCGCGCACCAGCAGCGCGCGCGGCGGGTCCGCCACGACCTCGTCGAGCGCGACGTCGAACGCGTCGTGCAGCTCCAGGGAGTACAGGTTGACCGGCGGCGCGCTGAAGGTCAGGACGGCGATCCCGTCGACCCGGGTCACCTCGACCCGCAGGTCGGAGCCCGCGGCGGCGCTCATCGGGCGTCGCCGGCCGGGTCGTAGACCCCACCCCGGTCGGCCGTCAGGTTGCGGGCGACCACGACGCCCGCCGCCAGGGCGAGCAGGGCCAGGACCAGGCGCAGGGGGTGCTCTCGCATGGGCTCACCGTAGCGGGCGTACCGACGGCATGCGGTGCGGAGCGTCGCCGCGCCTCTCTTGAGGCCGCGTGGAAGGATGGAAGGGTCCCGCCCCGCACGACCAGAAGAGGAACGACGTGTCTTCCCCCCTGAGCGCCACCTTCAAGACCAACCACGGCGACGTGGTCATCCGTCTGTTCCCCGACCACGCCCCCAAGACGGTGGAGAACTTCGTCGGTCTGGCCGAGGGCACCAAGGAGTGGCTCGACCCGGCCACCGGGCAGGTCGCCACCCGCCCGTTCTTCGACGGCCTCACCTTCCACCGCATCATCAGCAACTTCATGATCCAGGGCGGCGACCCGCTCGGCACCGGAACGGGCGGCCCCGGCTACACGTTCGAGGACGAGTTCCACCCGGACCTGCGCTTCGACAAGCCCTACCTGCTGGCCATGGCCAACGCCGGGCCCGGCACCAACGGCTCGCAGTTCTTCATCACCGTGGTGCCCACCGACTGGCTCAACCGCAAGCACACGATCTTCGGCGAGGTCGACGGCGAGGCGAGCCAGAAGGTCATCGACGCCATCGTGGCCGTGCCGACCGACGGCTTCGACCGTCCGGTCGACCCCGTGGTCATCGAGAAGGTCACGATCGACCGCGGCTGACCCGTGGACGAACCGCGCGCCGACGGCGCGCAGCGGTGCTACCGGCATCCTGACCGCGAGGCGTACATCTCGTGCCAGCGGTGCGAGCGGCCGATCTGCCCCGACGACATGCGCGACGCGTCGGTCGGCTTCCAGTGCCCGGAGTGCGTGAACAAGGGCGCGAAGGCCGTCCGCGCTCCGCGCACGGTCGCCGGCGGCGCGGTGCAGACGCGCGAGGGAATCGTGTCGATGACGCTCATCGTCGTCAACGTCACCCTGTACGTGCTGCAGATGGCCACCGGTGACCTGCGCAGCGAGCTGTACCAGCAGGGCACCATGTGGCCGTTCGGCGTGGCCGAGGGGCAGTACTGGCGGCTCCTGACCTCGGCGTTCCTGCACCTGTCGGTGCTGCACATCGCCTTCAACATGTACGCGCTGTACCTGTTCGGGCCGTTCGTGGAGCGCGCCCTCGGCACGGTGCGGTTCATCGCCGCGTACGTGACGACGGCGGTCGTCTCGGGCGTGTTCGTCATGTGGCTGTCGAACCCGCTCGGCGGCACCGCCGGCGCCTCGGGAGCGGTCTTCGGCCTCTTCGGCATGGCCCTGGTGCTGCTGCTCAAGGCCCGTCAGGACGTGCGCGGCCTGCTGGTGCTGCTGGCGATCAACGGAGCGATCAGCTTCACGGGCAACATCAGCTGGCAGGGTCACCTGGGTGGGTTCGTGGCGGGCTGTCTGCTCGGTCTCGTCTTCGCGTACGCCCCGCGCGAGCGCCGCACCCTCGTGCAGGTCCTCGCGTTCACCGGGATCTGGGTGGCCGTGGTGGTCGCGGTCGCCCTGCGCACGGCGTCGCTCACGGCCTGAGCGCCCACACCACGACCGCGCCCCCTCACCGGTGCGGCGAGGGGGCGCGGTCGGTGCGGTGGTCGGTCAGCGCGGCGTGCGGTTCACGTTGCAGATCGCGTCACGCAGGTTGAGCGTGATCGGGATGCCGATCACCTCGACCCGGACCTGCAGCGCGGTGGCCGACACGCACCGGACGATGCCGGTGCCGCCCGTCGCCCGGACACCCGTCGTCTGGCCGAAGAGCTTCGTCGTCTCCAGGTCGGTCCTGGCGTCGACGGCCGAGAACCCGTTGCCCGGGGTGAAGGTCAGCCGTGCCGAGCCGAGCTCGGCCACGACGTTCCCGCCACGGATCGGGTGCTCGCACCCTGCGGTCCCGCACTCGCCGCCGAACGACGTCGTGTTCAGGTAGACCGGCCCTCCGTCGTCGGCGTCGAGGTCACCGGTCAGGTCGAGCCGCTGCAGCCGCAGGCCGTTGGCCGACAGCCCACCGGCGGAGTCGACCAGGTCGAGCGTCGTGTACTCGCTCGCGTCGAACTGCACCGACCCGATGCCCGGGTCGTCGATCCCGGCGCCGGGCAGGCAGGCCTCGTCCTCGGCCATGCAGACCCGCAGCCTCGCGGGCAGGGGTCCGGCGATGGAGCCGGAGAGCCCGCCGAGGTCGAAGGACAGACGGTTCGTGCTGGCGTCGGCCGCGTACTCGAGGCGGGTCGCCCCCTCGGCCTCCACCAGGCGCAGCGTCATGTTCGGCTGGAGGTGGTCGATCGTCGCCGTGACCGGGTCGCCCCCGTCGTCGAGCGAGATCTCGAAGACCCTCCCGGCGACGGTGTCGAGCAGGACGTCCGGCTGGTCGCCGAGCGACGCCCTGATCGCCCGCAGCCCGCTCACCCGGGCAGCGAGCCGGGTGTCGTCCTCACGCTGGCGCAGCGCCAGGCCGTCCTTGTCGGCCGGCAGCTCCAGCGGCGTGCCGGAGTGCGCGTCGACCTCGACGAGGCCCACCGCCTTGCCGCCGGTGTCGAAGCTGACGCCGTCGTCGCCGACCTCGACCGCGAGCAGCTCGGGCACGTCCGTCAGGCGCAGGTCCAGCTGGTCGGCGCCCAGGAGTCGACCGCTCTGGTCGGTGGCCTCCACGGTCACGGACTCGATGGGGTCCGAACCTCGGACCGAGACGCCGCCGTCGTCGGAGAGCCCGAGCGTCAACGTGCGTGGGGCGTCCTCGATCCGGGCGTCGAGCGTCAGCGTCTCCTGCGTCACCAGGGCGCGCAGCGGTGTCGGCGCGATGGTCAGGCCGAGGGAGATCGTCTCCTGCAGGTCGATCGTCATCCCCTCGAACCCCGGCAGGCGGACCGCGACGGAGTCGTGACCGCCCTCGTCCACGAGGCGCAGGTAGCTGGGGTCGTCGAGCGTGACGATCTCGCCGCCGCGGCTGTAGCCGGCTGCGAACGTCCCGATCGGGCCGCTCGCCTCGAGACCGCCGGCGCCGTCCGCACCGAGGGTGAAGTCGATCGACGTCGGCACCTCCTGCAGGCTGAGGCGGACGTCCTGGGCCGTGCGGCCCTTCGCCAGGGTCTGCGCCCGCAGCGTGACGTCGTCGAGCTCGACGTCGCTGGTGACGGAGGCCTTCAGCCCCGTCTCCTCGGTGCCGGTGAGACCGACACCGACCTCGCCGTCGACCGAGCGGAAGGTGCCGTCGACGACCATGACCTCGTCGCTGCCGGCGTCCTCGGTGAACTGGATCCCGATCTCCGTGGGCCGCTGGGTCGTGAACGTGCCGGCCACCTGCTGGGTGCCGCCGAGCGACAGTGCCAGGCGCGCCGCCTCGGGCGCGTGGTCGAAGCTGATGCCGAAGCGCTGCTCCCGGGGTGCGAGGTCCTGCGGCGCCTCGAGCGGGGCGTCGTCGAGCTCGACGTCGTCACCGGAGGCCACGGGCGTCTCGTCCGACGGCTCCGCCTGCTCGGGCACGATCGCACCGGTGACGGCCAGGGGCGCGGTGCCGCTCGAGGCGACCTCGAGCGCGGCGCCGCCCGGGGCCAGGACGACCGCGGCACGGAACTCGCGCGGGGCGTCGCTGGTCCGGGCGTCGAAGCCGAACCGGTAGCGGGTCGCGTCGCCGGGCAGTCCGACGACGGCCTGCAGGCTCAGGGGCAACGGCGTGCCCTCCGTGTCGGCGCGCAGCGTCGTGATGACCGGCGTGGTGCCCTCGAGAGTCACGCGGGCGAGCACGTCGGGCTTGCCGTCGCCGGTGACGTCGAGGTACTGCGGGACGCCGACGACGGCGGCGAACTCGCGGGCCCGCTGGGTGCCGTCGGGCTGGGCGAGCACGGCCCGCCAGCGGAATCGCGCCGCGTCGGCGAGGTCGGCCAGCGGGCTGCCGGCGGTGACGCCGTCGATCACGGCGTCGACCGTGTCGTCGAGCGGGTCACCGATCCGCCCGACCTCGTCCCCGAGGTCGCCCAGCTGCGCCGCGAGCTGCTCGAGCAGCGGGTCGACGGCTGCCCCGGAGTTCGGCAGGCTGCCGGTCAGCCCACCCACCGCGGTGCCGAGGTCGGCGACGACGCCGCCGAGCAGTCGGGTCAGACCGCCGATCAGACCGTGCTCCTTGGGTGCGGGCTCTGCGGCCGCATCGCCGACGTAGAGCTTGACGTCGTCGCGGGACGGGCCCCAGATCTCGGTTCCCGCGAAGACGGCAGCGACGGGCTCGACCCGGCTCTGTCCCTCGACGGTGACGGTGCGCTGGGCCACGCCCTCGGCGTCGGTGGTGGCGTCGGTGGTCTCGTCCCCGATCGACAGGGCGACGGGAAGGTCGGCCACGGGCTCGCCGGCACGGGCGCTGCCCGGGGTGACGTCGGTCAGGACCGCGGCGAGCGTCGCCTTCCTGCCGGGCTGCACGCGGGTGGTGCCGTCGTAGCGGAGCGCGGTGCTGCGACGGGCGACGGTCGTGCTGGTGGAGCCGTCGAGGCCGAGATAGGAGGCGTCGTCGGCCACCGAGGCAGAGACTTCGAGGGCGCCGCGCGGGAGGTCGGGCAGGTCCACGACCACGCTGCCGCGGCCCTGGGCGTCGGTCGTCACGGTCCGCTCGTCGTCGCCGACGGTCACCGTCACGGTGCGACCACCCAGCGCACGGTCGGTCACGCCGTTCGCCTGCACCGACGTCGTCACCGAGACGGCGAGGTCCTCGCCGCTCACCACGGACCCGGGAGCGCTCACCCGCACCGCGGCGCGGTTGCGCAGGGTGACCACGAGGTTGGAGGCCTGCACCTCGCTCTGGGCCGTGCAGCCCAGGTTCGCGAAGCCGGAACGTCGTGAGTCGCGGGTCCACGACTGCACCCGGTAGCTGCCGAGCGGCTGGCCGAGCGTGTCCCAAGTGCTGCTGAGCGCCCCGGACCCGTTCCGCGACGCCGTGTGCACCACCTGGCCGTCGGCCACCCGCGTGACGCTCAGCCGGGAGGAGCTGCGGTCCTGGGCGATGCAGTTGTTGTCGCCGCCCCGCGCCTCGTTCACCGCGACGATCCCCGAGATCTCCTGACCCGCGGTCAGGCCGGAGACGGCTGCCTGTGCACCCAGCGTCGGGAGGACTCCGGCCAGCACGACGGCACTCGCGCCGAGGACACCGAGGCGTCGCCGACGCGCCCCTCGAAGCGGGTCGCGGTGGCGGGGGGAGGGGCGATGGGGCATCGGACGACTCCTGTGCGGGACGTGAGAGGACTGTCAGATTCCTCCAACGTCGGCGAGGACCGGGAGTCACGGACCATTTCCGGGGGGCTCCGACGGCTCTGGTGGGCGCGTCGTCGAACCGCTAGGTTGTGCCCCCGACGAGACCTGCGTCATGTCATCCGGAACGCTGCGGCACGAATGACACGCGTGTAGTTCTCCCCAGGTTTGCCCACAGCTGTGAACAACATCGGTGTGATTCGTGCACAGGGCCGTCCACACCTGTGCACGAAGCCGCGGCACGCCCGTCGCCGGGTGGTCGTCGAGCCGGTCGAGGGCGACCCGCCGGGCTGTCCCTCGATTTCGGATACCGTTAGTATCTGACCATGACGAACTTCGCTCCGGGCACTCGTGTGCTCGTCACCGGTGCCGCCTCCGGTCTCGGCCTCGCCCTCGTGACCCAGCTGGCCGAACGTGGCTGCCGGGTGCTCGCGACCGACGTGCACGCCGACGTCCCGGCTCCCGTGCAGGCCCTCGCCGAGGCCGGACCCGGCACGGTGGAGTACCGCCGGCTCGATGTCACCTCCGACGTCGACTGGCAGACGGTCCGCGACCACGTCGTCGAGACCTGGGACGGCCTCGACGTGCTGTTCAACAACGCCGGCGTCGCCGCAGGTGGCCGCATCGAGCTGTCCGAGATGGACCAGTGGCAGTGGATCGTCGACATCAACCTGCTCGGCGTCGTGCGGGGCTGCCGCACCTTCGTGCCGGTCTTCAAGCAGCAGGGTGGAACCGCGACCATCGTCAACACCGCCTCGGCCGCCGGACTGATCCACCCGCCGCGCATGAGCGAGTACAACGCGGTCAAGGCGGGGGTCGTGGCCCTCAGCGAGACGCTGTTCCACGAGCTCAAGCCGTACGGCATCGCCGTGAGCGTCGTCTGCCCGACCTTCTTCAAGACCAACCTGACCGCCTCCATGCGCGGCAAGGACGAGTCGGCGCAGGCCTCTGCGGCCAAGCTGATCGACGGCTCGAAGCGCACCGCGGCCGACATCGCCACGGTCGTCCTGGCCGACGTGGAGAAGGGTCGCCACATCGTGCTGACCGACCGGGAGGGCAGGATCGCGTACACCGCGAAGCGCTTCCTGCGCCCGCTGTACTACCGCGAGATGGCCAAGGCGGCCACCCGCATGGCTCGGAAGGACTGACGTGCGCACCAACGTCCTCATCACGGGGGCCAGCTCGGGCCTCGGCGCCGAGATGGCCCGCCAGCTCGCCGCCCAGGGCCACCACCTCGCCCTGACCGCGCGCCGCGTGGACCGCCTCGAGGCCCTCGCCGCCGAGATCACTGCGGCGCACCCGAAGGTGCAGGTGGTCGTGCACGCGCTCGACGTGAACGACCACGACCAGGTCTTCGCCGTCTTCAAGGCCGCCATCGGCGACCTGGGCGGGCTCGACCGCGTGATCGTCAACGCGGGCCTCGGCAAGGGCGGACGCATCGGCACCGGGATGTTCGCGGCCAACAAGGAGACCGCCGAGACGAACTTCATCGCCGCGATGGCCCAGTGCGAGGCCGCGATGGAGCACTTCTACGAGCGCAAGGCCGGCCACCTGGTGGTCATCTCGTCGATGTCGGCCATGCGCGGCATGCCGTCGTCGATGACCTCCTACGCCGCCACGAAGGCCGGCATCGCGCACCTGGCCGAGGGGATCCGCATGGACCTCGTCGGGCGCAAGGGTGTCGACATCGCCGTGACCACGCTCTTCCCCGGCTACATCGCCTCGGAGATGAACGAGCAGGTCGAGCAGGAGCAGAGGCTCATGGTCGACACCGAGACGGGCGTGCGCTCGATGGTCAAGGCCATCCAGAAGGAGGTCGACACCGCGGCCACGCCGGGCTGGCCCTGGGCGGCGGTCGGCCAGGTCATGAAGCACGCTCCGCGCGGGATCGTGCGCAAGCTGGTCTGACGGGGTTGGGGCCACGGCCGATAATGTGATATCACTTTCATAGCACTCCGGACGACCCGGGGAGCTGGGAGGAGAGCATCATGAGCGCACCCGTCGTCCCCGAGCCCGCCTCGGCCGTCGAGACGCCGCTGGCCGACGAGAAGCCGACCATCGCCGAGCGCGAGGCCTGGAGCACCGGAGGAGCCACGATCGCCATCGCGTCGATCGTCGGGTTCCTCGCCGGCGTCGGCCTGGTGGTGCTCGCAGCGGTGCAGGAGTCCATCCCGCTGATCGTGGTCGGCGTGCTGCTCGCCCTCGTCGCGTTCGCGGCGTCCTGCGGGCTCACGCTCGTGGCGCCCAACGAGGCGCGCGTGCTGCAGATCCTCGGCGGCTCCTACACCGGCACCGTCCGCACGGAGGGCCTGCGCTGGGTGAACCCGCTGACCGGCCGGACCAAGATCTCCACCCGCATCCGCAACCACGAGACCGGCACGGCCAAGGTGAACGACGCCGACGGCAACCCGATCGAGATCTCGGCGATCGTCGTGTGGCGGGTCGAGGACACCGCGCGCGCCAGCTTCGAGGTCGACGACTTCGTGGAGTTCGTGGCCATCCAGACCGAGGCGGCCGTGCGCCACATCGCCGGCAGCTACCCCTACGACGCCGCCGGTCGACTGTCGCTGCGCGAGAACGCCGACGAGATCACCGGCCGGCTGTCCGAGGAGGTCGACGAGCGGGTCCGCTCCGCCGGCGTCCGGATCGTGGAGTCGCGGATCAACCGTCTGTCCTACGCCCCCGAGATCGCCCAGGCGATGCTGCGTCGTCAGCAGGCCGGCGCCATCGTGGCCGCGCGACAGGAGATCGTCGAGGGTGCCGTGGGCATGGTCGAGTCCGCGCTGGAGCGGCTCGAGTCCAAGGACTTCGTGCAGCTCGACGAGGAGCGCAAGGCCGCGATGGTGAGCAACCTGCTCGTCGTGTTGTGCGGCGACCGCGACGCCCAGCCGGTGGTCAACACCGGTTCGTTGTACTCCTGAGAGGGTGACCTCGACCATGTCCGCGACCCTGTGAGCCCGACACCGTGAACCCGTCCCGATGAGCACCGAGCGCAAGAAGCTGCTGCTGCGGCTGGACCCGCAGGTCCACGACGCCCTCGCCCGCTGGGCGTCGGACGACCTGCGGAGCACGAATGCGCAGATCGAGTACCTGCTGCGCGGGGCGCTGAAGGACGCCGGGCGGATGCCGAAGGGTGCCGCGGCCCCGCGCCGTCCCGGCCGTCCGCCGAAGGACGACTGACGTCCTTCCGACACGAGGTCACGGCACAGCGACGGACGCGCCCACGGCGGCCTCGAGGGGAGTCGCGGCGATGCCGAGCCGCTCGACGCTCGCCTGCTCGTCGACGAGCAGCGGCTCGGTGAAGAGGTAGGACATCGCGGCCATGGCCCGCATGTCCGCGCTGACCGGGGCGAGCGACCTCAGCACCCAGGCGGGTACAGGACGCACGCGGGCCGACGTGTGCCCGGCCGCCACGGCGTACGCCGTGGCCAGCTCGCGCTGGGTGGCGTGGACGACGGGGGCGAGGACGATCCGGTCGGGCGTGGCCGGCAGCTCGGCGGCGGCGATCATCGCCGACGCCAGGTCGGGCAGGTAGGTCCACGCGTGGGGGAGGTCGACGCGACCGAGCGGGCGGACCGTGCGTCCTTCCGTCGCCGGCCTCCTCATGCGGTCGCCGCCGTGCGCCATGGACGCCCCCGGACCGTAGAAGTCCGACGCCACCACGCTCGTGGTCCGCGCCGAGGACGCTGCTCGACGCGCGAGCAGCTCGGCACGGATGCGTCCCATCGAGGATCGGGGAGCGACGCGGGGATCGTCGCCGAGGACGGTCGACGTGTCGAAGGCGTACACGCTCTCCGGATAGACGACGTGCACGTCGTGCCGCGCCGCTGCCGCGAGGACCCCGGCCTCCAGGGGGTACAGCTCGCGCTCCCACACGTCGGGCCGGTAGGCCGAGGCGTGCAGGCACAGGTGCACGACGTCGACGTCGGCGAACGCGCGGTCGAGGTCCGCGGGATCGGTGGCGTCGAGCCGGACGCGCTCGACGAGCGGGTGCTCGGGGCCGGAGCCGGAACGGGTGCCGACACGGACGGACTCGCCGCGACGGGCGAGCTGAAGAGCGACGTGGGGGCCGACCTGGCCGGCTCCGATGACGAGGGTGCGCATGATGTCTCCTGGTTGTCCGAAACGAGAGCAGTGCTCTCTGTCGTGTTCAGAGTGCGCCTCGCACGCCGGGATGTCAAGAGCACTGCTCGCGTTGTCGACATAGCGCCGCTGACGCCCTAGGGTGAGTGGGTGCCCACTCCCCGCGAGCTCGCCCGCGAGCAGACCCTGCGCGACATCGTCCGGATCGGCCGCGAGCAGCTCGCGCACGTCACCCCGGCCGAGCTCTCGCTGCGGGCCGTTGCCCGCGAGCTCGGCATGGTGTCGTCGGCGGTCTACCGCTACGTGAAGGACCGCGACGCGCTGCTCACGCTGCTCATCGTCGACGCCTACGACGAGCTCGGGTCCGAGGTGGAGGACGCGGTCTCCGCGGCCGCGCGCCGCACCGGGACCGGTCAGCTGCAGGCGGCGGCCCAGGCCATGCGCACCTGGGGTCGGCGTGAGCCCTCCCGCTTCGCGCTGCTCTACGGCACGCCGGTCCCCGGCTACGCGGCCCCGGCGACCGTCACGAACGAGCCGGGCACCCGCGTCGTGGTCGCCCTGGCGGGCGTCCTCGAGCGGGCGCACCTCGCCGGACGACTTCGTGAGGTTCCGGGACCGTTGCCGCGATCGGTCCGCACCGACCTGGAGTCGATCAGGGCCGAGTACGGGCTGACGCTGCCCGCGACCAACCTGGCGCGGGGGATGGGCCTGTGGTCAGCCGTCGTCGGAGCCGTGGCGTTCGACGTCTTCGGCCAGTACGGCCCCGACACCCTCACCGACACCGCCGCCTTCCTCGACGTCCACGTGGCGGCGCTCGCCGAGACCGTCGGCCTCTAGCTCAGTCGGCGAGGAGGGCTGCGGCGAGGGCGCCGACCTGGTCGAACTCCACCAGGAAGCCGTCATGTCCGTGCAGCGACGTGACGACGTCGAGTCCGTCGGCACCGGGGATCAGGTCGGCCAGCTCCTGCTGCTGGTGGATCGGGTACAGCCGGTCGGTGTCGATGCCGGCCACCACGGTGCGGGTGGTGATGCGCGCGAGAGCGGCCGCCACCCCACCACGGTCACGGCCGACGTCGTGGCTGTCCATCGCGCGGGTGAGCACCAGGTAGGAGTTGGCGTCGAAGCGACGGACGAGCTTGACGCCGTGGTGCTCCAGGTAGGAGGCGACGGCGAACCGGCCGTCGTCCTGGACCGTCCGTCCGAACCGCTCCTGCAGCTCGGCCTCGCTGCGGTAGGCGACGTGGGCGATGCGGCGGGCCACGTCGAGGCCGGCGGTCGGACCCAGGGGAGCGCCGTAGTAGTCGCCGTCGTGGAAGTGCGCGTCGGCGGTGATGGCTGCCTGCTGCGTCGACGACAGGGCGATCTGCTCCGCCGACGCCTGGGCCGACGTGGCCAGCAGGAACAGCCGTTCCACGCGGTCCGGATGCGTGACGGCCCACTCCAGGGCTCGCATGCCCCCGGCGGAGCCGCCGATGACCGCGTACCAGCGGTCGATGCCGAGCCGGTCGGCGAACGCGACCTCGGCCGCCACCTGGTCGCGGACGGTGAGGTCGGGAAAGCTTCCGCCCCACGGCTCGCCGTCGGCGGGCGACGTCGAGGACGGGCCGGTCGACCCTTGGCAGCCGCCGAGGATGTTCGCGGCCACCACGTAGTACCGGTCGGTGTCGATCGGGCGGCCGGGGCCCACGAGCGTGTCCCACCAGCCCGGGCTCGCGTGCCCGTCGCCGACCGGACCGACCACGTGGCTGTCGCCGGTCAGGGCGTGCAGCACCAGCACGGCGTTGTCGCCCGTGAACGTGCCCCAGGACTCGTACGCCAGCCGCACGTCGGGGAGCACGGCGCCCGACTCGAGCGTCACGTCGCCGACGTCGACGAACTGTCGGGAACCGACAGGATCTCCCTCACGCCACGCGCCGGTGACGGAAGGGAGATCCTGGTCGGTCAGGTGAGGTGAGGTCACTTGGCCGCGCGCAGTCCCGCCTCGAGGTCGGCGAGGATGTCGTCGATCCCCTCGATGCCGACGGCCAGACGCACCAGGCCCGGGGTCACGCCGGTGGCGGCGTGCTCCTCCGGGGTGCCCTGCGAGTGCGTGGTGCTGGCCGGGTGGATGGCGAGCGAGCGGACGTCGCCGATGTTCGCCACGTGGCTGAACAGCTCGAGCGAGTCGATGAACCGGCGACCGGCGTCCACGCCGCCCGGCAGCTCGAACGTCAGCACCGCGCCGGAGCCGCGGGGCGTGTACTTGTCGGCCAGCTCCTTGTAGGGGTTGCCGTCGAGCGAGGCCCAGGTGACCTTCGAGACGTCCTCGCGGGCGGTCAGCCACTCGGCGACCTTGCGGGTGTTCTCGATGTGGCGCTCCATCCGCAGGCTCAGGGTCTCGAGGCCCTGGGCGATGAGGAAGGCGTTGAACGGCGAGAGGGCAGGGCCGACGTTGCGCAGGTACTGCACGCGCAGCTTGGCGATGTAGGCCGCCGGCCCGAGGGCCTCGGCGAACACGAGCCCGTGGTAGCTGGGATCGGCGGTCGTGAAGCCGGGGAACTTGTCGCCGTGGGCGGCGTAGTCGAACGTGCCGCCGTCGATGACGACGCCGGCGATCGTGGTGCCGTGGCCGCCGATGTACTTGGTGGCCGAGTGCACGACCGTGTCGACGCCGTGCTTCAGCGGGTTGAGCAGGAACGGCGTGGCCACGGTGTTGTCGACGATGAACGGGACGCCGACCTCCTTGGCGACCGCGCTGATCGCCTCGAGGTCGAGGATGTCGCCCTTCGGGTTGCCGATGGTCTCGCCGAAGAACGCCTTGGTGTTCTCCTGCGCGGCGGCCCGCCATGCGGCGGGGTCGTTGTTGTCCTCGACGAAGGTCACCTGGATGCCGAGCTTCGGGAAGGTGTGGCGCAGCAGCGAGTCGGTTCCGCCGTAGAGGCTGGCGGAGGCCACGATGTGGTCACCGGCCTCGGCCACGTTGGTGAGGGCGCCGGTGGTGGCGGCCTGGCCCGAGGCGAACAGCAGGGCGCCGACGCCGCCCTCCAGGGCCGCGAGACGCTCCTCGACGACGCCCTGGGTGGGGTTCATGATGCGCGTGTAGATGTTGCCCGGCTCGGCCAGCGCGAACAGGTCGGCGGCGTGCTGGGTGTCGCGGAACTGGTACGACGTCGTCTGGTAGATCGGCAGGGCCCGCGCACCGGTGGTGGGGTCGGGCGTCTGGCCTGCGTGGATCTGCTTGGTCTCGAACGACCACTGATCGCTCATGGGATCTCCTGAGGTGGGGCGCGGGGTGTCGATGGACCTCCACGGTGACAGGTCCTCCAAGGGATGAGAAGAGGTCTCACCATCCGGACCGTGCGACGATCGGGGCATGGAGCTGCGCCCCGCCGTCCCCGGCGACGAGGGTCTGCTGGCCTCGGTCGAGCAGGCGGCGAACATCGACGCCCTGGCCCACGTGTTCGACGGCCCGTACCCGTGGACCGAAGTGCGCGACCGCTGGGTCGAGGTGCTCACCGACCCTGCCGTGCGCGCATGGCTCGTGGTGGTCGACCAGGTGGCGGTGGGCTACCTGGCGCACGACGCGACCACGCTGCGCCACATCGGCGTCGTGGCCCGCCACCGCGGCACCGGCCTGGCCGCCGAGGTGCTCGCGTCGGTGCCGGAGTCGGTGGACCGGCTCTGGGTCCTGGAGGCCAACACCCGAGCCCGCCGCTTCTACGAGCGGCACGGCTGGCGCCCCGACGGCCGATCGCAGCCCTGCGAGTTCGAGCCGTTCCCCACGGAGATCGGCTACAGCCGCGCACCGCACTGAGTCGTCGACTCAGCGCATGTCGAAGGGCTGGGCGGTGGACTCGAGCACGCTCAGCCACAGGTCGCCGTCGGGCGAGACGTGGTGGGGGCGGTGCGTCACGTAGGGGATGGGCACGTGCACGAACCGGTGCCGACGTCGCCCGACGACCATGTCGGTGCGACCGGCCATCGCCGCGTGCACGGCGGTCTGCGCCAGGCGCGAGCAGTACACGGAGTCGGCCGGCTCGGCCGGGACCGAGCGGATGAAGTAGCCGGGGTCGAAGTAGCGGAACAGCACCTCGGCGCCCCGCGAGGAGAAGTCGTCGGTGATCCGCTCGCGCAGCAGACGACCGATGTCGGCCAGGCGGGCGTTGCCCGAGGCGTCGGTCTCGTCGTGGCTGGGCAGGTGCTCCTGGCCGGCACCCTCGGCCACCACCAGCACGGCGTGCCCCTGGGCCTGCACCTTGCGTCGCACGTGCTCGAGCAGCCCGTTCTCACCCTCGAGCTCGAACGGCACCTCGGGGATGAGGACGAAGTCGGCGTCGTGGCCGGCGAGCGCCGAGTAGCACGCGATGAAGCCGGCGTGGCGACCCATCACCTTCACCAGGCCGACGCCGTTGAGCGAGGCCTCGGCCTCGATCTTGGCGGCCTTGATCGACTGCGCGGCCCGCGAGTAGGCGGTCTGGAAGCCGAAGCTCTGGCCGATGTGCGGGATGTCGTTGTCGATCGTCTTGGGGACCCCGACGACCGCGATCTGCGCGCCGCGCGCGAGGGCCTCCTCGGCGATGCGGTGGGCGCCGCGCATCGAGCCGTCGCCCCCGATGACGAACAGGATGTCGATGTCGCGCAGCTGGAGCGTGTCGACGACGGTCTTCACGTCCTGCGCGCCGCGCGACGAGCCGAGCACCGTGCCCCCACGCTCGTGGATGTTGGCGACGAACCCGGGGGTGAGCTGCACCGGCTCGAGCAGGTTCTCGGGCACGAGGCCGGCGTAGCCGTTGCGGAAGCCGATCACGTCGTTGACGCCGTAGTGCTCGTGCAGCTCCATGACGAGGGCCCGGATCACGTCGTTGAGCCCTGGGCACAGGCCACCGCAGGTGACGATGCCGACCCGCACGGTGGCGGGGTCGAAGAAGAGCTTGTCCCGGGGGCCGCCGGTCTCGAAGGAGGGCAGCTCCTCGAGCGGGAGGCCGCGTTGCTGGATCAGCGAGATGGTGTCGTCGAAGAGGATCCGGTCGTCCTCGCCCACGTAGTACTCGTTGGTCGCGCGCCCACCCACGTACTGGGCGAGGGGAGAAGGAACGGTGGTCGGGCCGAGGGTTCGGACCTGCAGCTCGGCGAGGGTCACCATGGCTCCATCCTAGGGTGAGGGAACCCTCGGGTTCGCCAGCGCGGCCCCCGTGAGGACGGGCCGATCGCCTTGTGCGACGCGGCCTGCGTCAGAGTTCCAGTGGTCGTGCCTCTTTCGAAGGAGAAGGCCGCCGTCCGGTCTCGGCGAAAGGACGCGCAGGCACCACCAGAACGGCACGATGGGGGAATGGGTGTGCAAATCACGGTCCGAGGCTCCGCCGAGGGGCGATTCCCGGCCGAGCGCGCCCTCGTGCGGCTCGAGGTCGTGGTCGAGGGCGCCGAGCGTCAGGACGTGCGCGACCGCGCCGTGGCGCTGCAGGAGCCGTTGCGCTCCCAGCTCGCCGAGCTCGTGAGCCTCGGTGCCGTGCGGACGTGGTCGAGCGACCAGGTGCGGGTGTTCAGCCGGCACCCGTGGGTCGACGACCGTCGCTCCGACGACCTGGTGCACAGCGCCCAGGTGCAGGTGCTCGCCGAGTTCGTCGACTTCGAGCGGCTCAGCGGCTTCGTCGACCACTGGTCGGGCCAGGCCGGGGTCGAGGTCCAGGGCCTCGAGTGGGACCTCGGGGTCAAGAGCCGACGGGTCCACGAGGCCGAGGTGCGCAAGGCGGCGGTCGACGACGCCGTCACCAAGGCCCAGTCCTACGCCGACGCAGTGAGACGGGGCCGGGTGACCGCGCTCGAGCTGGCCGACCCCGGCATGCTCGACCGGCCCGGTGATCCCGGGCACGGCGAGCCCCGTGCCTTCGCCTTGGCCTCGGCCGACGCAGGCGGTGCCACCCTCGACCTCGTGCCGGCCGACATCGTGATCCGCGTGGAGGTCGACGCCCGCTTCCAGGCGGAGTGATCTCCCCGCTCGGCTCGGCGTGCACCTACGCTGACCTGCGCAAACATCCCGTCCGGGTGTGACGGGGCTCCTGGCCCCGAAGCCATACCGGGAGTACGGTGGAGGCATGTCCCTGCGTTCGTTGGCACGTCGCCTGCGCGACCTGCTCCTGCCCGGCGGCTCGTCGTCGACCGCTGACGAGACCACCCGGACCCGTCCGCTGCCACCGGTCGTGGCGGTCGCCGAACGAGCGAGGAACGTGCTTCCGCTCGGCTCCCGTCCCATGCGCGTGGTCTACGACGAGGCCGTGGTGCACGAGTCGGTCAGCCTCAAGAGCCGGTTCCTGGGCCGCACCGCACGGCTCGTCTTCAAGCCGCTCCTGCGGCTGGCACCGCTCAACGACCGCACCCTCACCACCCTGCGCTCCCTCGACCGGCTGTCGGCCCGCGGCCCGCGCTCGCGCTACGTGGAGCCGGTCTCGTTCGAGCTGGGTGGCGTGCACGTGGAGTCCATGACGCACCGCTACGGGCCCGAGAGCGAGATGACCGTGCTCTACCTGCACGGCGGCGGGTTCTTCTCGTGTGGGATCGAGACCCACCGACGGATCTGCGAGCGGCTCGCGCTCTACACCGGCGCCACGGTGATCTCCGTCGAGTACGTGCAGCTGCCCGAGGGGTCGGTGGCCGACTCGGTGAACGACGCCATCACCGCCTACGAGGCGCTCGTGGAGATGAGCGACCGCCCCGACAAGATCGTCGTCGCGGGCGACTCCGCCGGCGGCTACCTGACCATGAAGATCGCCGAGCTGGCCCACCGCCGCGGTCTGCCGGCTCCCGCGGCGTTGCTCACCTTCTCGCCGCTGCTGAGCCTCGACCCCGACCGCATCGACAAGGAGGGCGTCGCCCGGGTCTCGCGCGTGCGCGACGCCTACCTGCCGGTCGGGCGCGTGGCGCTCATCCGCAAGCGTTGGGTCCCCGAGGGCGCGGTCATCGAGGGCGAGGTGTCGCCGCTCGACGCCGTCGAGCACATCAGCTCGCCGAGCTTCTTCGTGGCCGTCGAGGACGAGATGCTGCGGCCCGAGGTGGAGGCCATGGCGCTCATGCTCGCCGAGCGCGGCGTCGAGGTCGAGACGCACCTGTGGCGCGGCCAGGTGCACGCGTTCCCGGTCCTGGCGGACACCCTGCCGGAGAGCCGGCAGGCCCTGCGGCTCGCCGCCGACTTCGCCCGGCGTGCGGTCGGGGAGGCCTCGACCACCGAGCACGAGGCCGATCCGACCCAGCACGACGACCCGCAGCACGAGGAGTCCATCTCCGGCGAGGTCGTCGAGGAGCAGTCGGCACCGCAGGACGACGTGATCGAGGGTGAGCTCGTGGGGGAGGGTCGGCGTCGCTGGTTCTTCCAGGCCGGCTGACGGGTCGTCGTGGGGCACCACGTCTGGGACGATGGCGCCGTGAGACCCCGATGGCTGCAGGCGGCGATCATGCTGCTGCCGCTCGTGTCGCTGGCGCGGGGCATCGACCTGCTGAGCCTCGTGGTGCTGCTGGCCGTGGCGGCCTATCTCGGCACCCGCCGGCAGGCGTCGTGGACCGACGCGGTGGGCCGCGCGATCGACCTCTCCCTGGCGGGGCTCGTCGTCGTGGCGCTGGTCGTCCTGACGATCAACGTGCTGCCGCGTGACCTGCACGGGGCCGTCACGGTGACGTTGACCGGCGCGTGGGCCGCGACGGTGGTGGTGTGCGCGGGTCTCGCCCTCACCACGGCGGACCGTCCGCGCTGGACCCCGCTCCTGCACCGCGTGACCGTGCTGAAGGACCGACCCGGCACCTAGGACACGCGCCGAGGAAGCTCAGTCCTCGTCGCGCGCGGCATTCTCCGCCTCCGAGCGCAGGATGCAGAACTCGTTGCCCTCCGGGTCGGCCAGCACCACCCAGCCCGTCCCGGGGCCGTACTTGCCCCGCAGGTCGGCGACCTGGGTCGCGCCGATCGAGACCAGCCGGGCGACCTCGTCGGCCTGCGTCCCCGACCGGGGTCGCAGGTCGAGGTGGATCCGGTTCTTCACGGCCTTGGCCTCGGGCACCTCGATGAACAGCAGGTGGTGGCCTGATCCCGGGTCGAGGATCATGCACTCCTCGTGGCCGGGCTCGTTGGGGTCGCCCTCGACGTCGACGTAGCCGAGGACCTGCTTCCAGAACTCGCTGAGCGCATAGGCGTCGGCGCAGTCGACGGAGGTGTGGGAGACGAACGACGTCATGTCGTCAGCCTCGCCGCACCCCCGTCTCCTGTCCAGCCCGTGCGTGCCGGTGCTACTTCTTCTCGGTGAACGCGACGGCGAGCGAGAAGCCGCGGTACCCGTCGTCGGGGCGCGTGCCGCTGATGCCGACCGCCTCGATGTTGCGCAGGCCCGTGAACACCTCGTCCTCGGCCAGGTCGGGCTCGGCGTTCTCGACGGTGTCGAGGATGGTGCTCACGTCGACGAACAGGCCGCCGCCCTTCGCGTCCTCGTCGATGACCGAGGAGAACCGGTCGGAGCCGCCGAGGCCACCGTCCTTCACGAGCGACTCGGCGACCTCGGGCGACGTGGCCAGCGAGACTGCGTCGTCCCCGTCGGCCGTGGCGATCTCGACGCCGGCCAGCTTCTGGACGGTCGCCACGAGGCGCCCGGCCAGGTCGGAGGCCTTCGCCTCGTCGCCCTCCATGACCAGCCCGGTGCTCACCTCCGACGGGTCGGACGGACCCTGGGCGCTCGCGAGGGTCTCCAGACCCTCGGAGCCGACGTACACGGTGAACGCGTCACCGAGCAGCGTCACGAGGTCCTCGGGCAGCGTCACGTCGAGCGTCTGCTCGATCTCGGCCAGCGTGTCCTCGACGTCGGGGGCCTGCGAGCCGCCGAGGCCGCCGCCGGACGACTGCTGCTCGAGCTGGTCGAGGTACTCCTGCTGGTAGCCCTCGGGGTCGGCCGCATAGGCGTCCGCGTCGAACTCCACCGGCGGTCCGACCGGTCCGGCGGCGGCACCGCCGGACAGGCCGGGCACGAAGCCGAGCGCCGGGCCGAGCTCGAGCAGGTCCTGCACGCCCGACTTCAGCTCGTCCCAGTTCTCCTCCACGGCCTTGCCGCCGCCGGGGACGGTCAGACCCACCACGGTGTCCTCGGGCAGGGCGCCCAGACCGCGGATCTCGGGGACCTCGCTCGGCTCGTCGCCCTGTCGGGCGACGGCGTCGAAGTGCAGCGAGGTGGACGACGCGCTCAGCGCGAACGCCACGCTGCTCACCTCGTCGGTGATCTGGTCGAGCTCGGCCGCGTCGCCGCCGAGCTCCTCGTCGATGCCCGCCGTCTTCGCGGCCTCGACACCACTCTTCACGTCGACCCAGCCGGACATCACGCCCTGTTCGTCGAGCGCGTCCTGCGCGGCGGTGAACTGCTCGACGTCGGCGAGCGGCTTCTTCTCCGCGGCCTTCACGGCGGCGGTGGCGCTCTTCTGGGAGGGCGTGACGATCGCGTAGCCGTCGAGGAAGCCGATGCCGTAATCCTCGTCGTTGCACGCGAAGAGCTTGGCGATGCCCTTCTTCGCAGCGTCCTCGTCGCTGACCTGCACGGC
This sequence comes from Aeromicrobium sp. Leaf289, assembly GCF_001423335.1. NCBI lineage: Bacteria > Bacillati > Actinomycetota > Actinomycetes > Propionibacteriales > Nocardioidaceae > Aeromicrobium > Aeromicrobium sp. Leaf289. The sequence goes on from NZ_LMNK01000002.1 coordinate 537,300, forward strand.
GATGCGGATGACCTCCTCCTCGTCCTCGAAGTTGGAGCCGATGCCGAGGCCGATGCGCTCACCGAGCCACGGCTCGACGTCGCGGTCGTAGTCGACGTCCTTGCAGTCGCCGAGCGCGTCCTCGAGCACCAGCTTGCGCAGGTCGTCGTCCTCGTCCTCGATGCCCAGCTCCTTCGACAGGTCCGGCACGCGCTTGGCCAGGCGGAAGAGGTCCACCTTCTGGCTGGCGGACGGGTCGAGGTCGAGCCGCACGTAGGCGACGGTGTCGGCGGGCAGCACGTCGTGGGGCTGGGTGCCGCCGCCGGAGAGCTGCGTGAAGGCGTAGGCGCCGCCACCGATCGCGGCCACGGCCAGGGCACCGGCGATGCCGAACCCGATCTTCTTGCCGGCGCCGCCGGACCCGGCTGCCGCGCCCTCGGTCCCGGTCGCCGCGGGCTGCACGACGGTGGCGTCGGCGGCACCGTCCCCAGGCGGTGTGGGCTGCGCCGTGGGCTGGGGGCTGGTGGGGGTGTCGTCGCTCATGGGGGTCCTCCAGGGGGATGTGTGCCGTCGAAGGCTATCGACGGCGCGCCGCCCGGGTCCTGGGCCCTTGGACCTGTTCCTGGGCGTGCGTCCCAGGACTGCGTCACACCCGAGGAACTAACAAACAGACTTGACTGTTTGTTGTGGTGCGGCGCAGGATGTCCTGGTGACCACGACCCGCACCCCGCAGGCCGAGCGGACCGCCGCCATGCGGCTTCGGCTCATGGAGGCCACGGTCGACTCGCTCGTGGAGCTCGGCTGGGCCGGCACCTCGACGACGGTCGTCTCCCAGCGCGCCGGGGTGAGCCGGGGTGCGCAGCTGCACCACTTCCCGAGCAAGCAGGCCCTCGTGGTCGGCGCCGTGGAGCACCTGACCGAGCGCCGCCGGCATGCCATGGCCGACGCGGTGCGTGCCCTGCCCGACGTCGGCCGCACCCGGGCCGTGCTCGACGTGCTGGCCGAGCAGTTCACGTCGCCGGTGTTCTTCGCCGCACTCGAGCTGTGGGTGGCCGCCCGCACCGACGCCGAGCTGCGCGGAGCCGTCGGCCCGCTGGAGCGCCGCGTCGGCCGCGAGACCCACGCCTACGCCGTCGACCTGCTCGGCGTCGACGAGGACCGCGGCAGCAACCGGGCCCTCGTCCAGGCCACGCTCGACCTGCTGCGCGGCCTCGGCCTCGCCGGGACCCTCACCGACGACAGCCGACGTCGAGCCGCCGTGCTCGACGCCTGGGCCGTCACCCTCGACGCCGGACTGGAGCGCTGACATGCCGCCGACCGAACCCGACGACCGGCTCGCCGCCGTCCTGACCGACCTCGCGGCCGAGAGCGACCAGCTCGACGGCTGGGTCGCCGACCTGCCGGTCCAGGAGTGGGGCGCCGTCACCACGCCCGAGGGATGGACGGTGGCGCACCAGGTGGGACACCTGGCCTGGACGGACCAGGCCTCGCTCGCGGCCCTCACCGACCCCGAGGCCTTCGGTGCGGGGATGAAGGCTGCGGCCGAGAACCCCAGCGGCTTCGTCGACGACGGCGCGAACAGCTGGGCCGCCAAGCCCGTCCCGACGCTGATCGACGAGTGGCGCGACGGTCGGCGCCGTCTGGCCGAGGCACTGCGCGCCGTGCCCGCCGGCGAGAAGGTGCCGTGGTTCGGCCCGCCCATGAGCCCCACGTCGATGGCCACGGCTCGCGTGATGGAGACGTGGGCCCACGCGCACGACGTGGCCGAGGCGCTCGGCGTCGACGTCCCGCGCACCGACCGCGTGCGTCACGTGTGCCACATCGGCGTGCGCACCCGCGGCTTCGCCCACCTGATGCGGGGCGAGGAGCTGCCGACGTCGGACGTGCGGGTGGAGCTGGTCGCGCCCGGCGGCGACACGTGGACCTGGGGTCCCGAGGACGCCGAGCAGCGGGTGACCGGCGACGCGTGGGACTTCGCGCTGCTCGCCACCCGTCGTCGGCACCGTGACGACGTGGACGTGCGTGCCGAGGGCGCGGACGCCAACCACTGGCTCGACATCGTGCAGGCGTTCGCCGGGCTGCCCGGCAACGACCCCCGACCCCTGGCCGAGCGGGGCACCGACGGCGGGGACGCATGACCCTCGACCGGCCGGCCCGGATCGGCAACTGCTCCGGCTACTACGGCGACCGGCTGTCCGCCTTCCGCGAGATGCTCGAGGGAGGCGACCTGGACTACCTCACCGGCGACTACCTGGCCGAGCTGACGATGCTGATCCTCGGCAAGGACCAGATGAAGGACCCGTCCACCGGGTACGCCAAGACCTTCGTGCGCCAGCTCGAGGACGGTCTCGCGCTCGCGCTCGAGAAGGGCGTCAAGGTCGTCACGAACGCCGGCGGGCTCAACCCGGCGGGGCTCGCCGAGCGGATCCGCGAGATCGCGACGGCCCAGGGGCTCGACGTGCACGTGGCCCACGTGGAGGGCGATGACCTCAAGGCCCGCGCGGCCGAGCTGGACCTGCCCGGTGACGCGCTCACCGTCAACGCCTACCTCGGTGCGTTCGGCATCGCCGCCGCGCTCGAGGCCGGTGCCGACGTCGTGGTCACCGGTCGCGTCACCGACGCCTCGGTGGTGATGGGCCCGGCGATCCACGCCCACGGGTGGGGCCGCGACGACCTCGACGCCCTCGCGGGCGCGCTCGTGGCGGGTCACGTCATCGAGTGCGGCACGCAGGCCACGGGTGGCAACTTCAGCGGGTTCCGCAGCCTCGACACGTCCGCGCCGCTGGGGTTCCCGATCGCCGAGGTCGCCGCCGACGGCAGCAGCGTCGTCACCAAGCACGCCGGCGTCGAGGGGCGGGGGGTCGAGGGGCGCGAGGTCGGTGGTGCGGTCACCGTCGACACCGTCACCGCCCAGCTGGTCTACGAGATCCAGGGCCCGGCGTACCTCAACCCCGACGTCGTCGCGCACCTCGACACCGTCGAGCTGACGCAGGACGGCCCCGACCGCGTGCGCATCGCGGGCGTGCGCGGCACGCCCCCGCCGGCCACCACCAAGGTCTGCCTCAACCTGATCGGTGGCTTCCGCAACAGCGTGGAGCTGCTGCTCACCGGGCTCGACATCGAGGCGAAGGCCGCCTGGGTGCGCCGCCAGGTCACCGACGCGCTGCAGTCCGACCCGCCCGACGCGCTGGTGTGGACGCTCGACCGCACCGACGTGTTCGACCCGCCCACCCAGGCCGCGGCCACCTCGTTGCTGCGCTGCGTGGCCAAGAGCACCCGGCCCGAGCCGGTGGGTCGCACGTTCAGCGACGCGTTCGTGAACGTGGCCCTGGCGTCGTACCCCGGCTTCACCCTGACCGCCCCGCCCGGCCGCGGCGCGCCCTTCGGCGTCTACCGCCCGGCCTACGTGCCGCAGTCCGAGGTGCCCCACGTGGTCGTGCACCCGGACGGGACGCGTGAGGAGATCGCCCCGCCGACCGGCACGGCCGATCCCGAGCAGGGCTCGTCCACCCGACCCGCTCCGGCGCCCGACCTCGGCGACACCCGCGCCGTCCCGCTCGGCGAGCTCGTGCACGCGCGCTCGGGTGACAAGGGTGGCGACGCGAACGTCGGGCTGTGGGTCCCCGCGGAGCACCCCCGACGTGACGACGCCGTGGCGTGGCTGCTCGGCGTCGTGAACCCCGGTTGGGTCCAGGCGATGCTGCCCGAGGCCGCCGACCTCGACGTCGACGTGCACCCGCTGCCCAACCTCGGCGGCGTGAACATCGTGATCCACGGGTTGCTGGGGGAGGGCGTGTCGTCGTCGACCCGGCTCGACCCCCAGGCGAAGGCCCTCGGCGAGTGGCTGCGCGCCCGCGTGACCGCCGTCCCCCTGACCCTCCTCGAAGGAGCCCGACCATGACGGACCTGTGGACGACCCCCGAGCGCCAGGCGCTGCGCACGGCCGTCGAGCAGTTCACCCGGCGCGAGATCGTGCCGCACCTGCCCCAGTGGGAGGACGACGGGCAGCTCCCGCGCGAGCTGCACGCCGCCACCGCGAAGGCCGGGTTCCTCGCGGTCGGCTACGCCGAGGAGGTCGGTGGCGCGGGCGGCGACTCGCTCGACGCGTGCGTCGTCACCGAGGCCATGCTGGCCGCGGGCGGCTCGACCGGTCTGCAGGCCAGCCTGTTCACCCACTCCATCGCGGTGCCGCACATCATCGACGCCGGTGACCCGGCGCTGATCGACGCCTACGTCCGGCCCACGCTGGCCGGCGAGAAGATCGGCTCGCTCGGGGTGACCGAGCCGAGCGGCGGGTCCGACGTCGCGAACATCCGCACGCGCGCCGTGCGCGACGGCGACCACTACGTCGTCAACGGCGCCAAGACGTTCATCACGTCGGGCGTCCGGGCCGACTTCGTCACCACCGCGGTCCGCACCGGTGGTGAGGGGCACGCCGGGATCTCGCTGCTCGTCATCGACAAGGACACGCCCGGCTTCACCGTGAGCAAGAGCCTGCGGAAGATGGGCTGGCACTGCTCCGACACCGCCGAGCTGGCCTTCGAGGACGTGCGCGTCCCCGTCGAGAACCTGGTCGGCGAGGAGAACGGCGGCTTCTACCTCGTCATGCAGCAGTTCGTGGGCGAGCGGCTCGGTCTGGCCGTGCAGGCGTACGGCACCGCGCAGCGCGCGCTGGACCTCGCCGTCGCCTACGCCCGCGAGCGCGACACGTTCGGCAAGCCGCTCATCGCCCGGCAGGTGATCCGCCACAAGCTGGTCGAGATGCACGCCCGCACCGCCGCCGCACGCGCCCTCACCCGGCAGGCGCTCGAGCGCTCGCTCGAGACGCCGAAGACCGACCCGTCGCTCATCCTCGACGCCGTCACCGCCAAGAACGTCTCGGTGGCCGCCGTCGAGCACGTGGTGCACGAGGCCGTGCAGATCTTCGGCGGCATGGGCTACATGCGTGAGTCCGAGATCGACCGCCACTACCGCGACGCCCGCATCCTCGGCATCGGCGGCGGCGCCACCGAGGTCATGAAGGACCTGTCCGCGAAGCTCCTGGGCTACTGAGAGGCCTGCTGTGAAGACCACGATCGACCCGACGACGGCGACGTTCGCCGACAACCGCGCCCAGATGCTGGAGCGTGTCGCCGACCTGGGCGAGCAGCACGCCAAGGCGCTCGCCGGTGGCGGCGAGAAGTACGTCGAGCGCCACCACACCCGCGGCAAGCTCACCGCCCGCGAGCGGATCGAGCTGCTGCTCGACGCCGACACCCCGTTCCTCGAGCTGGGCGCTCTCGCCGGCTGGGGCACCGACTTCACCGTCGGCGGCTCGATCGTCACCGGCATCGGCGTCGTCGAGGGCGTCGAGTGCATGATCGTCGCCAACGACCCGACCGTGAAGGGCGGTTCGTCGAACCCGGTCACCGTCAAGAAGGGGTTCCGCGCGGCGCAGGTCGCCGAGGAGAACGGCCTCCCGACGATCAACCTGGTCGAGTCCGGTGGCGCCGACCTGCCGACGCAGAAGGACATCTTCATCCCCGGTGGCGCGAGCTTCCGCAACATCACCCGCGCCAGCGAGGACCGGCGGCCCACCGTGGCCCTCGTGTTCGGCAACTCGACCGCCGGTGGCGCCTACATCCCCGGCATGAGCGACTACGTGGTCATGGTCGACGGTGGAGCGAAGGTGTTCCTCGGCGGTCCGCCGCTGGTGAAGATGGCCACGGGCGAGGAGTCCGACGACGAGTCGCTCGGCGGCGCCTCGATGCACGCGAAGACGTCGGGGCTGGCCGACTACCTGGCCGTCGACGAGCACGACGCGATCCGCCTCGGCCGCCAGATCGTGCGGCGGCTCAACTGGCGCAAGAAGGGCTCGGCCCCCCGCGCCGACTACGTCGAGCCAGTGCTCGACGCCGAGGAGCTGCTGGGCATCGTGCCGACCGACCTCAAGGTCCCGTTCGACCCGCGCGAGGTCATCGCCCGGCTCGTCGACGGAAGCGAGTTCGACGAGTTCAAGCCGCTGTACGGCTCGAGCCTGGTCACCGGGTACGCACAGCTGCACGGCTACCCGATCGGCATCCTGGCCAACGCCCAGGGCGTGCTCTTCAGCGCCGAGGCGCAGAAGGCCGCGCAGTTCATCCAGCTGGCGAACCAGACCGACACGCCGCTGCTCTTCCTGCACAACACCACCGGGTACATGGTGGGCGCGGAGTACGAGCAGGGCGGCATCATCAAGCACGGCGCCCAGATGATCAACGCCGTCTCCAACTCCAAGGTTCCGCACCTGTCGGTCGTCATGGGCGCCTCGTACGGCGCCGGCCACTACGGCATGAGCGGCCGCGCCTACGACCCGCGGTTCATGTTCAGCTGGGTCGGTGCCAAGTCGGCCGTCATGGGTCCGGCGCAGCTGGCCGGCGTCATGGAGATCGTGGCGCGCCAGTCGGCCGAGTCCAAGGGCCAGGTGTTCGACGCCGAGGGGTTCCAGGGCGTCAAGGACTACGTCGAGCAGCAGATCGAGGAGCAGTCCCTCGCCTACTTCACGTCGGGCATGGGCTACGACGACGGCGTGATCGACCCCCGCGACACCCGCGCGATCCTCGGCATCTGCCTCTCCGCGATCCACACCGCACCCGTCGAGGGCGCCCGCGGCTACGGGGTGTTCAGGCTTTGAGCACGAGCGAGCAGCACAGGAGTCCTTCCATGATCCGTTCCGTCCTGGTGGCCAACCGAGGGGAGATCGCGCGCCGGGTGTTCCGCACCTGCCGTGACCTCGGCATCCGCACCGTCGCCGTGCACTCCGACGCCGACGCCTCCGCGCCGTTCGTGGCCGAGGCCGACGTGGCGGTGCACCTGGTGGGCAACAGCCCGACGGAAACGTACCTGCGCGCCGACCTCGTGATCGACGCCGCGCGTCGGGCCGGCGCCGACGCGATCCACCCCGGCTACGGCTTCCTGTCCGAGAACGCCGACTTCGCGCGCGCCGTCGCCGAGGCCGGCCTGGTCTGGATCGGCCCCACGCCGGAGTCCATCGACGCGATGGGCAGCAAGATCCGCGCCAAGGAGATCATGGCCGAGGCGGGCGTGCCGATCCTCAGCATCGAGCCCGAGACCGCCCAGCCCGGCGACTTCCCGCTGCTGGTGAAGGCGTCGGCCGGTGGTGGTGGACGCGGCATGCGCGTGGTCGAGCGCGCCGAGGACCTCGAGGGCGAGCTGACGGCCGCCGCGGCCGAGGCGGCGTCGGCATTCGGCGACGACACCGTGTTCGTCGAGCCGTACCTGCCGACGGCGCGCCACGTGGAGGTGCAGGTGCTGGCCGACACGCACGGCACCACCTGGATCCTCGGCGACCGCGACTGCTCGATCCAGCGTCGGCACCAGAAGGTCGTGGAGGAGGCGCCCGCGCCGAACCTCAGCGACGCCGTCCGCCGCACCCTGCACACCGCGGCGCGCAACGCCGCCGAGGCGGTGGGCTACGTCGGCGCCGGCACCGTGGAGTTCCTCGTGTCCGACGGTCACGCCGACGACGGACGCGTCTTCTTCCTGGAGATGAACACCCGCCTGCAGGTCGAGCACCCCGTCACCGAGGAGGTGTTCGGCATCGACCTCGTCGCGCTGCAGCTGTCGGTCGCCGAGGGTCACGCGCTGCCGACCGACGAGCCGACCGGACCCACCGGCCACGCGATCGAGGTGCGCCTCTACGCCGAGGACGCCGGCGACGACTGGGCTCCCCAGACCGGCACCCTGCGCACCTTCGAGGTGCCCAGCGGGCCGGGTCTGCGCACGGACTCGGCGGTGGAGTCCGGCTCGGTCGTCACGCACTTCTACGACGCGATGATCGCCAAGGTGGTCGCCTACGCCGACGACCGTACCCAGGCGGTCCGACGTCTCGACGACGCCCTGCGCCGCACGCGCGTGCACGGGCTCACCACCAACGTGGGTCTGCTGCGCGGCGTCCTGGCCGACGAGGAGTTCGTCGCCGGCCGGGTGCACACCGCCCTGCTCGCCGAGCGGATCGCCGACTGGACGAAGCCCCTCCTCGACGACGCCGCGGTGCAGCGAGCAGCCCTCGCGGCCGCGCTCGCGCAGGCCCGCACCGCGTCGACGTCCTCACCCGTGCTGGGCCGCATTCCCACCGCGTTCCGCAACGTGCCCAGCCAGCCCCGCACGCGACGGCTCCGCGTCGGCGACGAGGAGATCGTCGTCGAGTACCGCGCCGAGGGCGGGCGGCTCGAGAGCGACCTGGCCGACGTGGTCGAGGCCTCCCCGTCGCACGCGGTGCTCCTGGTCGACGGCGTCACCGAGACGTACCGCGTGACCGTGGCCGACGAGACCGTCGACGTGGACGGGCCCGCCGGGTCGCTGTCGTTCGACGTCGTGCCCACGTTCGTCGACCCGGCCGACGTCGTCGCCGAGGGCTCGCTCCTCGCTCCCATGCCGGCCAGCGTCGTGCAGGTCGGCGTCGAGGCCGGCCAGCAGGTCACGAAGGGCGACGTCGTGGTCGTCCTCGAGGCCATGAAGATGCAGCACACCATCACCGCGCCCGTCGACGGCGTGGTGACCGAGCTCGCCGTCACGGCCGGCCAGCAGGTCGAGTCCGGTGCGGTCCTCGCCGTCATCGAAACCATCGAAGGGAAACTCCCATGAGCCAGTTCACCGAGACCCAGGAGCGCCAGGAGCTGCGCAAGGCCGTCGCGTCCCTGGGCGCCAAGTACGGCGAGAAGTACTTCCACGAGACCGCGGCGGAGGGACGCAAGACCACCGAGCTGTGGGCCGAGGCCGGCCGGAACGGCTACCTTGGCGTCTCGATCCCCGAGGAGTTCGGCGGTGGTGGCGGCGACATCGGCGACCTCGCGGCCGTGTGCGAGGAGCTGGCCACGGCCGGCTGCCCGCTGCTGCTCATGGTGGTCAGCCCGGCGATCGTCGGCACGACCATCGCGCAGTACGGCACGCAGGAGCAGAAGGAGCGCTGGCTGCCCGGCCTGGCCGACGGCACCGCCACCTACGCCTTCTCCATCACCGAGCCCGACGCCGGCTCCAACTCCCACAACATCGTCACGAACGCCCGGAAGGACGACGACGGCACGTGGGTGCTCAACGGCACCAAGACCTACATCTCCGGCGTCGACGAGGCCAGCCACCTGCTGGTCGTCGCGCGCTACTCCGACGCCCGCACCGGCAAGCTCAAGCCCGCGCTGTTCATGGTGCCCACGGACGCCGAGGGCTTCACGAAGCAGCAGATCGAGATGGGCGTCGTGAGCCCGGAGAAGCAGTTCACGCTGTTCTTCGACGACGTGCGCGTGCCCGCCGATGCCTTGGTCGGCGACGAGGACGCCGGTCTGGAGCAGCTCTTCGCGGGTCTCAACCCCGAGCGGATCATGGCGGCGTCGATGGCCACCGGCACGGCCCGCTGGGCGATCCGCAAGGCCGTGGCCTACGCCAAGGAGCGCGAGGTGTGGGGCAAGCCGATCGGCGCCCACCAGGCCATCAGCCACCCGCTCGCCCGCCTGCACATCGACGTCGAGATGGCGCGTCTGCTCACCCAGAAGGCTGCCGCGCTCTACGCCGCCGGCGACCTGATGGGTGCCGGGGAGGCCGCCAACATGGCGAAGGTGGCCGCCGGCGAGGCCGCGGCGAAGGCCGTCGACCAGGCCATCCAGACGCACGGAGGCAACGGCCTGGCGCTCGAGTACGGCCTCGTGCAGGCCGTCGCCTCGTCGCGGCTCAGCAACATCGCCCCCGTGTCCAAGGAGATGGCGCTCAACTTCGTGGCCCAGTTCTCCCTGGGCCTGCCCAAGTCCTACTGAGAGGAGCGGTCATGGCAGAGCTGGTGCACCTGGAGGTGGCCGACGCGGTCGCCACGGTCACGCTCGACAGCGAGCACAACCGCAACGCGCTCAGCCGGCAGCTGGTCACGGAGCTGGCCGACCGGCTCGAGCGCGCCGACGCCGATGCGGCGGTCCGGGCGATCCGGGTCCGGTCCGCGCACCGTGTGTTCTGCTCGGGGGCCGACCTCTCGGAGGCCGCGAGCGGCGGCATGGAGGAGGGCGCGCGGGCCATCGTCGCCCTGCAGCGCCAGATCGCGACCGCCGGGACGCCGGTCGTGGTCGAGCTGGCCGGCCCGGTGCGGGCCGGGGGCCTCGGCATCGTGGGAGCAGCCGACGTGGTCGTCGCGGCGGAGTCGGTCACCTTCGCCCTCACGGAGGTCCGGCTGGCGCTGGCGCCCGCGGTCATCTCGCTCACGCTGCTCGAGCGCTTCTCCGACCGGGCCGCGGCCGAGCTGTTCCTCACCGGTCGCACCTTCGGCGCCCAGGAGGCGCAGGCCGCCGGCCTGGTCACCCGGGCCGTGCCCGACGCCGACCTCGCCGGTGCGGTCGGGTCGGTCCTGGCCGACCTGGTGCAGGGCTATCCGCAGGGGCTGCGCGAGACCAAGCGACTGCTGAACCACGACCTCGTGGCCCGCATCGACGCGCTCGGTGCCGACGCGGCCGCGCAGTCCGCGCGCCTGTTCGGCAGCGACGAGGCCCGCGAGGCGATGACCGCCTTCCTGCAGCGCAAGCGCTGAGCGTGCGCCGGGGCGGATGACGTTTCGGCCAACACCTGCGGGCTGAGGGAATTCCTGGGCGCCCAGGTCGTTAGGATGGGGAGTTCGCAGAAAGACCCACGAGAGCCGAGGAAAGCGTGTCCTCCGAGCAGCAGGCCGCCGCCGAGATCGCGGCGGAGCAGGCGTACGTCGACGTCGTCTACGGCCGACTCGACGAGTCGACGAAGGTGGCCCAGTCGCTCGTCACCGAGGGCTTCGCGCGGGGCCACGTCGGCAACGAGGGCGGCCTCGTCGAGCGTGACGCGATGGTCTTCCAGGCCACGCGCCGGCTGACGGCGCTCAACGCCGCCCACGACGGTCTCGTGTTCGGCCGGCTCGACCTGCTCGAGGGGGAGGCGCGCTACATCGGCCGCATCGGCGTGCGCGACGCAGACCGCGAGATCCTGCTCATCGACTGGCGCGCCCCTGCGGCGGCGCTGTTCTACCAGGCCACCGCGCAGGAGCCCTCCGGCGTCGTGCGTCGCCGGGTGCTCCGCAGCTCGGGCAAGACCGTGGTGGGGGTCGAGGACGACCTGCTCGACGGCGACAACGCCCCCGACGACATGGTCGTGGTGGGCGAGGGCGCGCTGCTGGCCAGCCTCTCGCGCGCCCGCGACAGCACCATGCACTCCGTGGTCGCGACCATCCAGAAGGAGCAGGACGAGGCCATCCGGGCGCCCAGCCGCGGCGCCACGATCATCGGCGGCGGCCCGGGCACCGGCAAGACCGTCGTGGCGTTGCACCGCGCCGCCTACCTGCTGTACACCGACCGGCGACGCTTCGAGTCCGGCGGCGTGCTCGTCGTCGGGCCCTCGTCGGTGTTCATGAACTACATCGAGCGGGTGCTGCCGAGCCTCGGCGAGACGGCCGTCACGCTGCGCTCGCTCGGCGAGGTCGTCGACGGGCTGCGGGCGCTGCAGCACGACGAGCCCAAGGCCGCCGCCGCGAAGGGGTCGTCGCGCATGCTGCCGGTGCTGCGCCGGCTCGCCACGTCGCCCCAGCCGGGCGAGCCCACGTCGTTCCGCTACTTCTACAAGGACGACGTGCTCGTCCTCGACGCGAAGAAGCTGGCGAACATCCGGCGCGGGCTGCTGGCCAACCTGCCGCGCAACCGCGCGTACGCGAAGGCCCCGGCCGCCGTGGCGCGCGCCCTGTGGCAGCAGGTCGAGGGCGAGCGGGCGCTCGAGAAGGGCGAGGAGGGCTTCCTCGACACGCTCACGACCGACTACCGCTACGTCGACTTCGTGGAGGCCTGGTGGCCGCCGGTCGAGGCCGTCGAGCTGTGGCGCACCCTGCCCCGGCGGGTGCGCGAGCTGGCCAACGGCGCCTTCTCGGCCGAGGAGCTCGACGCCATGGTCGCGTCGTGGCAGGCGGGTGTGCCGGCCATCGAGGACGTGCCCCTCATCGACGAGCTGCGCTACCTCGTGGGCGAGGTCCCGCCGGAGGACGACGACGACCATGACGTCCCGCGCCAGCTGATGAGCTTCGAGCGACGTGAGCGCGAGGTCGAGAACGAGCTGCGCTCCACCACCAGCATCGACGACGACGGGTACGCCCACGTGCTCGTCGACGAGGCCCAGGACCTGTCGCCCCTCCAGTGGCGCATGCTCGGACGTCGCGGTCGGTACGCCAGCTGGACGATCGTCGGCGACCCCGCCCAGTCGTCGTGGCCGCACCCCGAGGAAGCCGCGGCCGCCCGGTCCACCGCGCTGGAGGGCAAGCCCGAGCACCGGTTCCGGCTGTCGACCAACTACCGCAACTCCGCGGAGATCTACGAGCTCGCGGCCGACGTGGCCCAGGTCGCGATCCCCGGCGCCGACCTCGCCGAGGCGGTGCGCAAGACGGGGGAGGCGCCGCGTCACGAGTGGGTGGCCGACGCAGTGCTGCTCGACGCGACCGCCGCGGAGGTCGCCACTATGCTCGAGCGGGTCGAGGGCACGGTGGCGGTCGTGGCCGCCCGCGCCGACCTGCCCCGTCTGCGGGAGCGGCTCGCCGGCGAGCTCGCCGCACACGACCGGCTGCGGGTGCTCGACGGGCTCGACACCAAGGGCCTGGAGTTCGACGCCGTGGTGGTGGTCGAGCCCGACGCGATCGTCGCCGAGTCCGAGGCCGGCTGGCGCACCTTCTACGTCGTGCTGACTCGCGCCACCCAGCTGCTCACCACCGTCGGCACCACGCAGACCTGGCTCTCCCGCGTCTCCTGAGTCCCTCCGTCTCGGACACTTCCGGGGCGGTTCGGACCCCGACAGTGCCCCGGAACTGTCCGAAACGGATGGCCTAGGCCCGTGGGACCGGCACGTCCCTCCTAGGGTGGTGCCGTGCGAAGGATCCTGGTCGGAGTGGCCCTGCTGGCGGTGGCCGTGCTGGCCGGTCTCCCCGTCGCGTCATCGACGTTCGTGCACAGCGAGCGGCACCTCACGATCGGCGCGCACCAGGCGGTGGTCAGCCCGGCGTTCGACGGGCACGCGACCCTCGACTTCGGGCCGCTGCTGCCGAAGGCCCGGGTCGACGTCGATGCACCCGTCGGCCTCGGTGTCGACATCCGCCTGGGCGACTCCGACGCCGTCGGCCTGGAGGAGCTGCTGCAGCGCGACGCCGCGATCGCGGCGCAGCCCCAGGGTGAGATCCGCGAGGTCACGGCAGCCGTGACCGACATGGCTGCCGAGGCGGCGCTGCGTGGCGTCGGTGTCGGCGTGCTGGCCGTCACCGTGGTGGTGCTGGCGTGGCGGGCGGTCGGCGAGGACCGACGTCGCCGGATCCGCCGCGACGCCGTGCAGCCGTCGCGCGGCCAGGTGGCGGGTGCGGTCGCGACGTCGGTCGTGGTGGTCGGTTCCCTGGTGCTGGTGACCCTTCCCGAGCGCCAGGACGACGCTCCCGAGCAGACGTGGTCGAGCGTGCGCGAGATCTTCCCCCAGCTGCCGGCCGACCCGGTGCTCGACCGGCTCGAGCTGGCGCAGGGCAGCGCCACGACGAGCAGCCGGGCCCTCGTGGAGGGCGCGCTCTACCTCTACCAGGACTCCGTCAGCTTCTACGGCGCGCTGGAGGAGCAGGCCCAGCAGGTGAGCGTGCGCCGGCCCGAGGAGGGCGAGAAGACGGCCCTGGTCGTCACCGACCGGCACGACAACATCGGCATGGACCCGGTCGCGCGCCGCATCGCCGACCAGGCGCAGGCGGAGCTCCTCATCGACCTCGGCGACGACACGTCGCAGGGCGGGGAGTGGGAGAACTTCAGCATCAACTCCCTCGCCCGCGAGTTCGACGGCTTCGACGTCGTGGCCGTCGGCGGCAACCACGACGCCGACCCCACCGTCGAGCAGATGCGCAAGAACGGCTTCACCGTGCTCGACGCCGAGCCCGTCGAGGTCGGCGGGGTGCGCTTCCTGGGCGAGACCGACCCGCGCGGCACGAAGATCACCGGCTACACCGAGGACGCGGCCACCCGCGACTCCGCGCTGTCGGACCAGGACACCGCCCTGCGCGACGTGGCGTGCGAGGCCGACGAACGAGGCGAGCGGGTGGGCGTGCTCGCGGTGCACTCGTGGGCGTCGGCGAAGGAGGTGGCCGGCAGCGGCTGCGTCGACCTCGTGCTCACCGGTCACCTGCACTACCAGGTGGGGCCGAAGGCGATCGCGGGTCCGGACGGTGCCACGACCACACGCCTCACCACCGGCTCGACCGGCGGCGCGGTGCTGCCGATCGCGCTGGGCAGCAGCCTGCGCCGCGACGCCCAGGTCACGCTCGTCACCTTCGACGCCGACGGTGCGCCGGTCGGTCTGCAGGTCGTCACCTTCACGCCCGCCGGCGTGATCGACGTCGGCGACTACACGCCGCTGCCGCTCACGTCGGCTCCGACGCCGGCCGAGCCGGATCCCACGGAGGACCCGACTGCCGACGAGGAGGACCCGGAGGCGCCCGTCCAGCCGTGACCCGCGGTGGGCGCCGGGTGGTTGTCTGGAGGCGTGATCGCGCTCCCGCCGGACGTCCTGGCCTTCGCCGACCGCGGGCCGGAGTGGGCCACGTTCGTGGAGGCCCTGCCCCGGACCGTCGAGACGCTGCTGGCGGAGTGGACGGTGCGGCGCGACGGCGAGGCGATGCACGGTGAGTGCGCGCTCGTGCTGCCGGTGCGGACCGCCGACGGGGTCGAGGCCGTGCTCAAGGTCGGGTTCGTCGACGAGGAGACCCGGCACGAGCACCTGACGCTGTCGACCTGGGACGGCCGCGGTGCGGTGCGGATGCTCCGTGCCGACCCGGCCCGCGGGGCGCTCCTGCTGGAGCGCGCCGGCCCCGCCGCACTGTCGTCGCTCCCGGTGCTGGAGGCGTGCGAGGTGGTCGCCGGGCTCTACGGCACGTTGCACCGGCCCGCGCCGCGTCGGCTCGTCGCGCTGTCGTCGCTGGTCGCCCGCTGGACCGACGAGCTCGCCGCGGCGGAGGCCACGGTCCCGGCGCCGCGACGTCTCGTGCAGCAGGCCGTCTCGCTCGGGCGCGACCTCGCGGCCGACCCGGACACCGACGGCGTGGCGGTGCACACCGACCTGCACGACGCGAACGTCCTCGCCTCGCGTCGTGGAGCGCCGGCTGAGGCGGACCTGCGTGAACCATGGCTGGCGATCGACCCGAAGGGCATCAGCGGCGACCCGCACTACGAGCCGGCCCCATTGCTGTGGAACCGCTGGGACGAGGTGCTAGCGGCTCGCGACGTCCGGTTCGCGGTCCGTCGACGCTTCCACACCGTGGTCGACGCGGCGGGCCTCGACGAGGACCGGGCGCGCGACTGGGTCGTCGTCCGCATGATGCACAACGCACTCTGGGCGGTCCAGGACGCGCAGCGCCTCGGCCGACCGCTCACGACGGGGGACCGCGACTGGTCGACGACCTGCGTCACCGTGGCCAAGGCCGTCCAGGACTGACGGCTCGGCGCTGGCCTGGGTTCGCCGTCGCGTTGCCTCGGCTCGCGTAGGTGCCGGTCTCCAAGAGGCCTCGACCGGGCGGCCGGCGCCATGGTCGGCTGGGTTCTCGGACTGCGGCGGGTCGTGGGCGGTGGAGGTAGGTGGCGCGCGCTTCCTGCGTCGGGAAGGTACGTGGCGCGCGGATACACGCTCGTTTTCCGCGCCACACCTACCGCCGAGGCCCGGGAAGTGCGTGCCACCTACCGCCGCCCCTCCGTTCCTCTCGTCACCTACCGCCCACCCAGGCCGCAGGGCGAGGGCTCGACCGACCGCGCCGCCAGCCGCCCGGTCGAGGCCCTCCGGGGCCGCACCCGGCGCGAGCCGCGGCTGCGCACCAGCAAGGTCGAGCCTCGCGCGGCCGCGCACCGGCAGGTCGAGACCTCCCGCAGGTCAGCTGCAGTGCTGCAGGAGCAGGTGCGCGTAGGCCCGGGCGCTGAGCACGACCTCGTCGATCGGCACGTACTCGTCGACCGCATGGGCGTGCTCGATGTGGCCGGGGCCGAACTGGACGGTGGGGATGCCGGCGGCGGCGTACTGGCGCAGGTCGGAGCCGTACGGGGCGCCCACGAACGGCGGCGCCTCGGCCCCGGCGGCCACCACGGCGTCACGCACCGAGTCGCCGAACGGATGGGCGTCGGGCAGCGAGCCGGCTGCGAACCGACCGCCGGGCCACGTGACCTGCGGCGGGTGCTCGCGCAGCCACGGGTCGTCAACGGAGGCGACGGCCGCCTCGAACGTGGCCATGGCGTCGACGAAGGACTCGCCGGGCATGACCCCGAACCGGCCCTCCGCGACGAGCAGGTCGGGCACGGTGCTGGCCCAGTCGCCGGCCTGCACGATGCCGACCGACAGAGGCCACGGGCGGTCGGTGAACGGTGCCGGCGGGTCGACGTTGCGCTCGGCATCGAGTCGGCGCAGCGCCGCGTGAACGTGCTCGAAGAGGTCGACGGCGCTGACGCCGTGCCCAGCGCGCGACCCGTGCGTGGCCCGGCCGCGCAGCTCGATCCGGAACGTGAGCGACCCGGCGTTGGCCGAGACGATCTGACCCGCCGTCGGCTCGGCGATGAGGCAGGCCAGACCCGTGTGGCCGCGGCGCAGCGTGGCGAAGGTGCCGATGCCGCCGTCCTCCTCGCCGACGACCACGTGCACCGCGAACGGCTTGGTCAGCCGGTCGCCGACGGCGCGCACCGCCGCGAGGATGGCGACCACGCCGCCCTTCATGTCGCACGTGCCGCGTCCGTACCAGCGACCGTCGGCCTCCTGCAGGTACCAGGGATCGTGCGCGGTCCACCAGTCCGGGTCGCCCGGCGGCACGACGTCGACGTGACCGTTGAGCACGAGCGCGGGCGCACCCTCGCCTCCGCCGGTGCCGACGCAGCCCCAGGCCTCGTCGCGCTCGACCTCCTCGCCTGGGTAGTCGGGGTCGGCGCGCAGCGCGGCCAGGTCGATCGGCCAGAGGTCGACGTCGAGCCCCAGTCCCTGCAGGGTCGCGGCGCACCAGCGCTGCACCGACGCCTCGGACTCGCTGCCGCCCACGCTGGGGTAGCTGACGAGCTGCGCGAGGTCGCGGCGGATCAGGTCGACGTCGATCTCGAAGGGCTCCACGTCGCACAGTCTGGCAAGGGTGACAGCCGTCCCCGCAGCCGAGGCACTACGCTGGCGCCATGATCGTCGTTCCCACCCCCTGGTGGCGCCTCCTCTAGAGGAGGCCTCGACGCGACCCACGCCCAGACCCCTCAGCCGAGTGGTCTGGGCGTTCTCCGTCCCGGCGTCGGCCGAGGCGACCCGAAGGACACACCATGACCCACCCGCTCGTCGGCGAGCTCCAGCAGCAGGCCGCGTTCGCGCTGATTCGTGTGCGCGACAGCGACACGGTGACCCTCCTCGGTGGCGCCTTCGAGGACGTCGAGGACCTGGCCGACGTGCCCCTGTCGGCCGGTGTCCCCGACCGGCTCGGCGGGGGTGCCGGGCCGCGGGCGGCTGGTGGCGGAGTGTGGGACCACCTGGTGCTGGTGCCGTTCCGACAGGCCCGTGAGCGCGGGTTCGCCGCGCACGACGACGGCACCCCCCTGCGCGTGGTGAGCGCCGACGTCCTCCACGAGGTCCCGCTGGCCGACCTGCTGCCGACGCTGCCAGACGGCGGCGTGCAGCTGGCCGACCGCGGCGGCTTCGAGACGTCCGACGCCGACTACGCCTCGATGGTGCGCCAGATCATCGACGACGAGATCGGCCGCGGCGAGGGTGCCAACCTGGTGATCGGGCGGCACTACCGGGCGAAGGTCGCCGACTGGGGCCACGACGCCGCGCTGGCCGTGTTCCGTCGGCTGCTCGAGCGCGAGCGCGGTGCGTTCTGGACGTTCTGCATCTTCACCGGCGACCGCTACCTCATCGGCGCGAGCCCCGAGCGGCACGTGAGCGTCGAGGCCGGCCAGGTGCGGATGAACCCGATCAGCGGCACGTTCCGCACCAAGGGGCTCACGACCCACGCCGAGAAGACGTCGGCCCTGCTGGAGTTCCTGCGCGACGAGAAGGAGATCTACGAGCTCTTCATGGTCGTCGACGAGGAGCTCAAGATGATGTGCGACATCTGCCACGAGGGGGGTCTCGTGCTGGGGCCGTACCTCAAGCCGATGAGCCACCTCGTGCACACCGAGTACCTGCTCGCCGGTCGCACGGACCGCGACGTGCGCGCCGTGCTGCGCGACTCGATGTTCGCCGCCACGGTCACGGGCAGCCCCGTGGAGAACGCCTGCCGGCTCATCGAGCAGTACGAGGCGCACGGCCGCGGCTACTACGCGTCGGTGGCCGCCCTCGTGGGCCGCGACGCCGACGGGCTGCAGCGCGCCGACGCGCCCATCCTCATCCGCACGGCCGACGTCGACCTCGAGGGCAACCTGAAGGTCACCGCCGGGGCCACGCTCGTGCGCGACTCCGACCCCGACTACGAGACCGCCGAGACGTGGGCCAAGGCCTCGGGCGTGCTGAGCGCGTTCGGCCTGGTCGACGCGCCGGCCCCCGCCACGGGCGGCGCGCCCGACACGTTCGACGCGTTCACCCGGGAGGACGACGTGCTCATCGCCCTCGGCGAGCGCAACGCCCGGCTCAGCCAGTTCTGGCTGTCGGACCAGTCCGGTGCCGCGCCCGAGCCGTCGCTGCAGGGCAGCAGGGTCGTGGTGGTCGACGGCGAGGACGACTTCGTCAACATGCTGTCGCACGTGTTCGGCGTGCTGGGCATGAGCACCGACGTCGTGCGCCACGACGCCTACCGCGCCTGGGTCGAGGGCGGGCGTGCGCTCGACGAGTACGACCTCGTGGTCGTCGGTCCGGGCCCGGGCGACCCGCGCGACGTCGGCGACGCCAAGATCGCGGTCCTCGACGACGTGGTGGTCGACCTGCTCGCCTCGGAGCAGCCGTTCCTCGCGGTGTGCCTGGGTCACCAGGTGCTGAGCCGCAACCTCGGCCTCGACGTCGACTTCAAGGACATCGTCTTCCAGGGCACGCAGTCGCGGCTCGACGTGCTGGGCAGACCGGAGACGGTGGGCTTCTACAACACGTTCGTGGCCCGCGTCGGTGCGACGGGCCTGCCCGCAGGCGTCTCCGTGGAGCGAGAAGAGGCGACCGGCGACATCCACCACGTGGCCGGTCCGCACTTCCACGGCATCCAGTTCCACGCCGAGTCGGTGCTGACCCAGCGCGGGTTCGCCATCCTCCGCGACCTGGTCCTCGACCTGCTCGGCTGAGCTGTCGGCGCGGGCGGGGCGGGGGTCGCGCGGCTAGCTCTTCAGCTTGTTCAGCGCCGACGGCTCGTGGGCCGCCTTCGCGCCGGTCTTCTCGCTCTCGACGACGAGCTTCGGCTCGTCATCGCTCGCCTTCCACTGCCGGCCGTCGAGCTGGAAGTCCTTGGTCTTGCGCTCCACGACCTTGCCCTGCGTGCGGCCCTGCGGGCTGTCCCAGCTGACCCGATCACCGACCTGGATGTTCTTCGTCATGACCTCAGGGTGCGATGATCAGCCCACGTGCGCACGTCGAGGACGCAGGCGGGTGACGGCCACGCCGGCCAGGCACAACGCGCCGCCCACGAACGCGAGGGGCGCCGGCACCTCGCCCAGGAGCGCCCACGAGATGAGCGTCGCGACGGCCGGCACGAGGTAGGTCGTCGACGCGACCGAGCCGGCACTGAGCCGGCGCAGCGCGTACGACCACGTCGTGAATCCGATGGCGGTGGGGAAGACCCCCAGGTAGACGAGCCACGCCACGTCACCGCTCGACGCCGACCCCAGCTGGTCCACGAGGCCCGGCGCGAACGGCACGCAGACCACGGCGCCGATGGTGCACGCCATCCACACCGACATGGCCGGAGCGACGGTCCGCAGCGTCGGCTTCTGGGTGAGGGCGCCGACGGCGTAGAGCACCGCAGCGGCGACGCACAGCAGCACACCGGTGGCGCTGGCCGTCTCGACCGCCGTGTCGTGGCGCGTGCTGGTGGCGATGAGCACCACGCCGGCGAAGGCGATCGCCATGCCGATCACGAGCGGACGTGGGAATCCCTCCTTGAGCACGATCCCGGCGAGCAGCGCGATGAGGATCGGCCCGATGTTCACGACGAGCGCGGCGGTGCCGGCGTCGAGGTAGGTCTCCCCTGCGTTGAGGGCCACGTTGTAGGCACCGAACCACAGCACGCCGTAGACGACGACCAGTCCGAGGGTGCGTCCGCGCGGCAGGCGGTGACGCCACGGCCGGGCGATCACCACGAGCGCGAGCGCTCCCACGAGCAGCCGACCGAGGCTCAGCGGACCGGGCTCGAAGACGTCGGCCACGGCGCGGATGCCGACGAACGCCGACGCCCACAGCACCACGGTGACGGCGAGCGCGGCCACCGACCAGTCCCGCTCGGTCACGCGTTCGGTCACGGGGGAGACGGTCATGCCTCCACGCTAGGGCTGGCAGGACCTTGACGTCGCGCGGTTTTCGGACACGTAGGCCTGAGATGCCGCCAGACATGGCTCCTCCCCGGACGCAGGTGCCGCGTTCCGGGGAGGAGCAGGGCGGCGCAGTGCTCGGGGGGAGGGGCGCGCCGCCGATCGGGGGAGCGTCAGTCGCTCGTCTCGCCACCGTCGGAGGCGAGGGTCACCTCCGCCTCGGCCTTCTTGCCGTCGCGCAGGTAGGTCAGCGTGACCTTCTCGCCGGGGCGGTAGCCGCGGATGCCGGCCACGAGCGCGTCGGAGCTGCCGACGGGCTGGCCGTTGATGGCGGTCACGATGTCGCCCTGCTCCAGACCGGCCTCGGCGCCGGCGCTGTCGGGGTTGACCTCGGTGATCTCGGCACCGATGCCGGTGATGTCGTCGCTGTCGACGGCAGGACGGACGGTGACGCCGATGAGGGCGTGCTCGACCTTCTCACCCTTGACCAGCTGGTCGGCCACGCTCTTGGCGAGATCGATCGGGATGGCGAAGCCCAGGCCGATGGAACCGGCGCTCGCGGCGGTCGTGCCACCCGAGCGGATGGCGGAGTTGATGCCCACCACGCGACCCTCGAGGTCGACGAGCGGTCCGCCGGAGTTGCCCGGGTTGATCGCGGCGTCGGTCTGCACGGCGGGGAACACGGTGGTGTTCTGGCCCGAGCCGTCTGAGGAGGAGACGGGACGGTTGAGCGCGCTCACGATGCCGCTCGTGACGGTGCTCTCGAGCCCGAAGGGCGAACCGATCGCCACGACCTCCTCGCCCACCGCGAGGTCGGACGACTTGCCGAACGTGGCCGGGGTGAGGCCGTCGCGCTCGACCTTCACCACGGCGAGGTCGGTCTTCGGGTCGCGGCCCACGATCGTGCCCTTGGACGTGGTGCCGTCGCTGAAGGCCACCGTGATGGTGCCCTGCTCGGCCGCCGCCTCCACGACGTGGTTGTTGGTCAGGATGTTGCCGTCGCTGCTGATGACGATGCCCGTGCCGGACCCGGCCTCCGACCCACCGGAGACGTTGATCTGGACCACGGACGGCAGCACGGCCTTCGCGACTTTCTCGACCTGGCCACTCGTGGCCTGGTCGCTCCCGCTGGTCGAGTCGAGCGAGCTGACCACCGGGCTCGTGCCGGAGTCGCCGGCACCGAGCTGGTCGTAGAGGGCGGCGCCGCCGGCTCCGGCGGCTGCGGCCAGCAGCGCGATGGCGGCGACGCCGGCCACGGCCCGGCGGGGTCGACGTCGGGGCTTGTCCGCCGGCGCGGTGTGCTCGGCGAAGGTCGGCTGCTGGCCGCCACCGGCGCCGGCCGGGAGCACGACGGTGGGCTCGGCTCCGGGGTGGCCGGCCGCGGGCGCGGCGGGTGCCTCGTAGCGGTGCGCGTACTCCGGGGGGACCGGGGTGCCGGTGCGGTCGGGGGTCGAGGCCGCCGGCTGCTCGGTCGTGGGCTGCCCGGTCGTGGGCTGCCCGGTGGTGGGCTGCTCAGTGGTGCGGTCCGGGGCCGAGCCGTGCTCGACGGGGGTCTGCACCGTCGGCTCGTGGTCGGCCGGGTGGCCACCGGCCTGCGGCTCACCGGTCGCCTGCTCGGGCGTGATCTGAGCGTCGGCGGGCTGCTGGGGAAGGTGCTGCTCGGGGGCAGCGCCAGGGGTGCCCTCCGCGCCCGAGGAGGGCGCATCGCCGGCCCCGCGCTGCGTCGGGGGGGAGTAGGGGCGATCGGCGAAGGGATCGTTCTGGTCGGTCATGGAACAACATTCTCCCCGATCACTGAGAGCGCGCTGAGCGGCGCGTGTGAGCGGCGGAAGAAGATCGCGGTTCCTGTGGCCCGACGCCGCAGGTCAGAGCGGCGTGTCGTCGCCGCGCTCGGCCGCCGACGGCAGCGAGAACGTGACGACCGTGCCGCCACTCTCGGGCGACTCAGCGTGCACGGCACCGCCGTGGCGCACCGCCGCCTGCTGCACGATCGACAGACCCAGCCCCGACCCCGGCATGGTGCGCGCCTCGGTGGAGCGGAAGAACCGGTCGAACACGTGCGGCAGGTCCTCCGCGGCGATGCCCGGACCCTCGTCGCGGACGGTCAGCACGCCCTCGTGCAGGGCCACGGTGACCCTGCCGCCGTCCGGGCTCCACTTGACCGCGTTGTCGAGGAGGTTGGTCACGGCGCGCTCGAGCACGTGGGCCTCGCCGATCACGTCCCACTGCTCCAGGCGGACGTCGAAGGTCAGCCCGGTCGAGCGGGGTCGCACCCGCTCCAGCGCCTGCTCCACCACGTCGACCAGGTCGAGCGGCTCGGGGGCGCGGTGCAGGGGCTCGTCGCGCGCCAGCTCGACCAGGTCGCCGACCAAGGTGGTCAGCTCGCCCAGCTGGGCCCGCACGTCGTCCATGATCTCGCGACGCTGCTCCAGGCTCAGGGTGCGGTCCTGCCGCTCGGTGGCCTGGCCCAGCAGCTCGATGTTGGTGCGCAGGCTGGTCAGCGGGGTGCGCAGCTCGTGGCCCGCGTCGGCGACGAGCTGGCGCTGGCGCTGCTGCGAGGCGTCGAGCGCCATGAGCATCTGGTTGAACGACGACGTGAGCCGGGCCAGCTCGTCGTGCTCGGACCCGGTGACCTCGATCGGCTTCAGCTCCGCGGTGCGGGCCACGCGCTCGGTGGCGGCGGTGAGCCGGCGGACCGGCCGCAGCCCGTTGGTGGCCACCACCCAGCCCGCCACGCCGGCCACGAGGATGCCGACGGCGCTCGTGAGCAGCAGGATCAGCTGCAGCCGATCGAGCGAGCGCTGGGTGGACTCCATCGACTGCGCCAGCACCAGGGCCTGCCCGGGTCCGGCCTGGACGGCCACGATGCGGTACGGCACGCCACCGATGCGGGCCGTGCGCTGCGACGTCGTCTCCTCGCCCAGCGACACGGCGATCTCGCGCTGGTCGTAGGGCACGTTCGAGCGGGTCTGCGCCGTGAAGATCTTGCCGCCCTCGACGGAGATGAACCGGATCCCGAACACCGAGAGCAGGTCGACGTCGGCCGCCGACATCGACGACGGGGAGTAGCCGGCCGACACGGCCGCGTCGGCCCGCTTCACCAGCGAGGCGTCGAGCGAGCCCTCCAGCTCGGCCCGCACCGTGATGTAGACCGTGGCGCTCGCGACGGCCAGCACCGCGGCGACCGCGCCCGTGGTGAGAAGAGCGACGCGCAGGGCCAGCGAGGCCCGCGCGGTGTACGGGTGGATCCGCCGCCTGGCCGCGTCGACCACGCCGGTCGTCCGCGAGGTTTCCTCGGCGGGCGCGGTGTCACCGCTCGCGGCGCCGGCCCCCGAGGGACGGACGCTCGTCGTGGCGGGACGGGAGGCGTCGGGGGACGAGGCCGTCATCAGGGCGGCGTCTCGCGCAGCACGTAGCCCACGCCGCGCACGGTGTGCAGGAGCCGCGCCTCGCCCTCGGCCTCGAGCTTGCGGCGCACGTAGCCGACGTAGACCTCGAGCGAGTTGGCGGTGGTGGGGAAGTCGAAGCCCCACACCTCCTCGAGGATGTACGACCGCTCCAGCACGCGCTTCGGGCGCTGCATGAACAGC
The DNA here is from genome assembly GCF_001423335.1 of Aeromicrobium sp. Leaf289. Classification (NCBI taxonomy): domain Bacteria; kingdom Bacillati; phylum Actinomycetota; class Actinomycetes; order Propionibacteriales; family Nocardioidaceae; genus Aeromicrobium; species Aeromicrobium sp. Leaf289. The sequence continues at coordinate 561,295 of NZ_LMNK01000002.1, forward strand.
TCGAGCAGGGCGAACTCGGTGCGGGTCAGGGAGATGGCGCGCTCGCCGCGGGTCACGTCGCGGGTGACCGGGTCGAGGGTCAGGTCGGCGAACTCCAGCGGTTGCTCGTCGGCCTCGAGCTCGGCCTGGCGGGCCGAGCGACGCAGCAGGGCGCGCACGCGGGCCAGCAGCTCGTCGAGGGCGAACGGCTTGGTCAGGTAGTCGTCGGCGCCCGCGTCGAGGCCGTCGACGCGGTCGCTCACGGCATCGCGCGCGGTGAGCACGAGGATCGGCACGTCGTTGCCCGCGCTGCGCAGCGCCCGGGTGGCCTCGAGCCCGTCGAGCCGCGGCATCATGACGTCCATGACGATGATGTCGGGGTCGGTGCGGGGGACCACGGCGAGCGCCTCGGCGCCGTCGGAGGCGAGCTCGACGGTGTAGCCGTTGAACTCCAGCGAGCGTCGCAGCGAGTCACGGACGGCGCGGTCGTCGTCGACCACCAGGATGCGCATGGGTCCAGTGTGCCCAACCCTGGTGAGAATCGGCTGAGTTCGCCCTCGAGTCCTGCGGCGGACCGCGGGTGCGGTCAGTCGGTGGGCGGGTGGAGCGCGGCCTGCGCGGCGGCGGTGGCGCGGGCGCCGTAGGTGCCGCCGAACAGCACGGCGTGCACGAGCAGCGGGTGCAGCTGGTGCAGCGGGACGCGGGCCTGCCACCCGTCGGCGAGCGGGGCCTGCTCCTCGTAGGACTCGAGCACCCGCTGAAGGTGCGGCAGCCCGAACAGCGACAGCATGGCCAGGTCGGTCTCGCGGTGCCCGCCGTGCGCGGCCGGGTCGATGACCCAGGCCTGTCCGTCGGTGCCCCACACGACGTTGCCCGACCACAGGTCGCCGTGGATGCGGGCGGGGGGCTCGGCCGGCCCGGCGATCTCACGGATGCGGCCCATCGTGCGCTCGATCGTCCCGGCCTGCTCCTTCGTGAGCGCCTTGCGCTGCACCGCGGCACGTACGTAGGGCATGACCCGGCGCGACGCGTAGAACTCCGGCCACGTCTCGAGCGGACGGTTGGGCAGCGGGGCGAGCCCGATGAAGCCGTCGACGTCGGCACCGAACGTGGGCGCCCCGGCGGCGTGGGTGCGGGCCAGGGCGCGGCCGAACCGCTCGGCCGCCTCGACGGTCGGCTTGCCGGGCTCGACCCAGGCCAGCACCACGCACTCGTCGTCGGCACCCAGGAGCTCGGGCACCTTCACCCCGTCGGACACCTCGGCCAGCCAGCGCAGCCCGGCGGCCTCGCGGGCGAAGAACCCGGCCGGGGCCTGCGGGCGGGTCTTGATGACCGCGGTGCGGCCGTCGCTCAGCCGGAGCCGGGTGGTCGTGCAGATGTCGCCACCCGCCACGGGGGTCGTGGCGACCACCCCGTGCCCGATGAGCGCCTCCGCGCGCGCTGCCGTCCCCGTCATCCGTGCCATGGCGGCGAGGTTACCCGGTGAGGTCGGCACGGAGCCGCGGTACGGCGGCCACGACGGCGTCGCTGGTCCGCTCGACCATGGCGAGCACCTGCTGGAAGCCCTCGGCCCCGCCGTACCAGGGGTCCTCGACCTCGTCGTCGCCCGGCGCGGCCTCCGGGTCGAACGAGCGGAACATCCGCACGCGCTCGGCGTCGGCCACGGTGGGGGCGAGCTCGGTCATGTCGGCGTGGTTGCGGGCGTCCATCGCGAGCATGAGGTCGGCCTCGGCGTACGTGTCGGTGGTGAACGTGCGGGCGCGGTGACGGGTCGGGTCGTACCCGGCGGCGCTCAGTGCGGTGGCGGCGCGCTCGTCCATCGGCTCGCCCTCGTGCCACCCGCCGGTGCCGGACGACGTGACCACGACGTCGTCGGCCAGGCCGGCGTCGGCGAGCCGCTGCTCGAGCACCACGTGCGCCATGGGGGAGCGGCAGATGTTGCCCAGGCAGGTGACCTCGACGCGCAGGGGTCGCTCGCTCATGCGCTCAGTCACCCGCGAAGGCGCCGAGGACGGCGTTGACGATCGAGATCACGATCGACGCCAGCACCGCCCACCAGAAGCCGTCGATGAAGAACGGGGCGTCGAGGGAGTCGGCGATGCGCGACGTCAGCAGCAGCAGGCCGGCGTTGATGACGACCAGCGCCAGCCCCAGCGTGAGGATGATGAACGGCAGCGACAGCACCTTGATGATCGGCGCGATGAACGTGTTCACCACGGCGAAGATGGCCGCGACGACCGCGAGGGTGACGAGCCGGTCCGACGTCGTGTCGCTCGCCGTGCCGATGCTCATGTGCGTGCCGAGCAGCCACGCGGCCGTGGCCAGCGCCGCCGCGCCGAGCACCCAGGAGGTGAGAAGTCGAGAGAGCATGCGTCGATCATGGCAGTCGCCCCGCTCCCGGCGCGATTCGCCGCGGAACGTGTTCCGCCCCTCCCGTCCCGCAGATTCCCAGGTCGACCTGGGAATCTGCCGCCGCGCACGGGAAACCCCCGTCTGCAGGGGTTGCTTCCCGTGCGCGAGCGGGGAGAACCGTGCGGCTAGGTCAGAGGTGGCAGCTCGTCCGGGTGGTCGCGCCGGGCAGTCTGCGCCAGCACGATGCCGACCAGCACCAGCACGACGCCGCCCAGCTGCACGGCGGTGAGCGACTCGGCGTACCAGCCCCAGCCGACGACGCTCGCGACGACGGGCTCGAGCATGGCCACCACGCTCACGACGGTGGCCGGCAGGGCGCGCAGCGCGAGCAGCAGCAGGAAGAACGGCGTGACGGTGCCGAGCACCACGACCCAGCCCATCGCCAGCCACGCCGGGACCGTGAGGTCGGAGAGTCGGCCGAGCATCGACGCGTCCGCGCCCAGTGCGTCGGCCTCCCAGACGGGTGCGACGACGTTCATGAGGACCGCGGCCATCGCGAACGCCCACAGGATGTGGTGCAGCGGCTCGGCCGAGACACCACCGTCCTCCCCGAGCAGGAAGTAGGCGGCGAAGCAGCCCGCCGCCAGCAGCGCCATCACCACGCCCAGCCCGTCGAACACCAGGCCCGACCAGACCTGGCTCACGACCGCCAGCCCGACCAGGGTGAGCGCCAGAGCCGGCCACATCCGGGCGTGCACGGGTTCGCGTCGGGCGAAGCGCACCCACATCACCACGAGCACCGGGCCGGTGTACTCCAGCAGCAGGGCGATGCCGAGCGGCAGCCGGTTGATCGCGACGTTGTAGAACCCCTGCAGCCCGGCGATGCCGACGACACCGAGGCCGATCAGCAGCGGCAGGCGGCGCACGGCGGGCAGGCGGAGGGCGGACCGGTCGACGACGAGGGCGACGACGACGAGCACGAGCAGCGCCCCGGTGATGCGCACCGTCGTGAACGTGGCCTCGTCGGTGCCCGAGCGCAGGGGGATGCGGGAGGCGCCGGCGTTGAGCCCGAACAGGACGGCCGCGGTGAGGACCAGCGCGTAGCCGACGACGGGCGACCGCACGGGCTGCGGGAGGTGGGCGCTGGTCACGACAGCATCATCGCGGTCCAGCGGCGCGCGGCTACCCTCGGCCCATGACCGTCCCGCTGCCGCGCTCCGTCGTCGACGCCATCCCCGGCTACAAGGCCGGCCGCGCCGCCGAGCTCGACGAGCTGAAGCTCTCGAGCAACGAGAACCCCTTCCCGCCGCTGCCGGGCGTCGTCGAGCGCGCCGCGGCCGAGCTGGCTCGCGTCAACCGCTACCCCGACGCCGGCGTCACGCTCCTGCACGACGCGCTGGCCGCCCACCTGGACCGACCGACCGAGGCGTTCGCCGCGGGCACCGGCTCGGTGGCCGTGCTGTTCTCGCTCCTCGACGCCTACTGCGGTCCGGGTGACGAGGTGGTGACGGCGTGGCGCTCGTTCGAGGCGTACCCGATCGCCGTCACGATCACGGGGGCCACGCACGTGCGCGTGCCGCTGCGCGCGGACGCCACGCACGACCTCGACGCCATGGCCGCGGCGGTCACCGACCGGACGAAGGTCGTCGTCGTCTGCACGCCGAACAACCCGACCGGCCCGGTCGTCGGCCATGACGAGCTGGAGCGCTTCGTCGAGTCCCTGCCCCCGTCGGTGCTGGTGGTCGTGGACGAGGCGTACGTGGAGTTCGTGCGCGACCCGGCCGCCGCACGTGGTCTGGAGCTGCAGGCGCGGTTCGACAACGTGGTGGTCCTGCGCACCTTCTCGAAGGCGTACGGGCTCGCCGGCCTGCGTGTCGGCTACCTCGTGGGCCACGCCGACGTGGCCTCGGCGACGCGCAAGGCGACGCCCCCGTTCAGCGTCACGGACGTCGCCCAGGCGGCCGCGGTCGCGTCGCTCGAGGCGCGCGACGAGCTGGCCGAGCGCGTCGAGTCGGTCGTCGCCAGGCGTGCGACGCTGCTCGAGGGCCTGCGCGGCCAGGGCTGGACCGTCCCCGACAGCGAGGCGAACTTCGTGTGGCTGCCCACCGACGACGGCCCCGCCCTCGCCGAGGCACTGTGGCCCGTCTCGGTCCGTCCCTTCCCCGGCCCGGTGCCCGACGGCGGCGGCGTGCGGATCAGCGTCGGCACCGACGCGGCCAACGAGCGCCTGCTCGACGCCGCGGCGCGGCACCTGACGGGGCGGTAGCCGGGTCCCGTCCTGCTGCTGCGCTGCTCTGGCTGGGTCTGGTCCTGCGGCTGCGCTGCGTCGGCTGGGTCTCGTCCTGCGGCTGCGCTGCGTCGGCTCGGCGTCGTCCTGGGTCTAAAGAGCGGCCTCGACCGGCGGTGGGGTGCGCGCTCGGCGGAGGTTCTCGGAAATCGGTCGGGGCCGGTCGCACCGCTGCGCTGCTGCGGGGCGAGTGGTCCTGCGCTCCGAAGGGGCCTCGACCGGCAGCGGGGTGGGTGCTCGGTCCGGGTTGTCGGGCCGTGGGTCGCATGATGCGTTCGGGTCGTCCTGACCGTCTCGTTGCCTCGTCGTGTGTCGGTCGGGGCCGTCAGAGGTAGGTAGCGCGCGTTATCCGCAGGGCGGAGGTAGGTGGCACGCGGATACGGACCTCCATACCGCGGCTCACCTACCTCTGACGCTCCGATTCCGCGGGCCACCTACCTCTGACGAGCCGGTTCGGCGAGCCACCTACCTCTCACTCGGCCTGGGCAGTGGGAGGTAGGTGACGCACCGCATCCGGGCGGTTTGAGGTGCGAGATCTACCTCTGACGGCCCGGTTCGGTACGAGACCTACCTCTGACGGCCCGATGAGGTGCGAGACCTACCTCTGACGACCCAGGACCGGCCGCGGCACCGGGGCTCGGCCGAGCGGGAGCCCATCCGCCGGTCGAGGCCCCTTTCGGAGACCGAGCCGAGACCCAGCCGGAGCAGCGCAGCCGCAGGACGAGACCCAGCCGAGGCAGCGCAGCCGCAGGACCAGACGCAGCCGCAGGACCAGACCCAGCCGCAGGACGACGACCGGACCTACGGCGCCAGCCAGCGGTGGATGAGCGGGACGACCGACGAGCCCTCGCCGCTGGCCGCGGCGACGCGCTTCATCGACCCGGCGCGGATGTCGCCGACGGCGAAGACGCCGGGGGCGGTGGTGGCGAGGGTCTCGGGCGGGACGATCGCCTCGGCCGACCAGGGGCCGGGCACGCCGCCGGGGCCGAGCCAGGCCTCCTTCGGCACGTCGCGACCGGTGAGCACGAAGCCGTTGGGGTCGCGCGTGACCTCGGCTGGCAGCCAGCTGCACGTCGGGCGTGCGCCGAGCAGCAGGAACAGCCCGGCCGCGACGACCCGCTCGACCTCACCCGTGGCGTTGGTGCGCAGGTCGAGCCACTCCAGCTGCCCCGCGCCGCCGCCGTCGACGACCTCCACGCCGACCCGGACCGAGACGCGCTCGTTCCAGCGGAGCTCGTCGACGAGGTACTGCGACATCGTCTCGGCGAGGTCGCGGCGCACGACGATCGTCACCGACGACGCGAAGCGGGCCAGGTGGATGGCCGCCTGCCCGGCGGAGTTGCCGCCACCGACCACGACCACCGGCTGGCCCTCGACCTCCTGCGCCGCGGTCATCGCCGACCCGTAGTGCACGCCGCGACCCACGAGCTCCTCCACGGACTCGACGTCGAGGTGGCGGTAGGCCACGCCCGTCGCGATCACGACCGACCGCGCGCGCACCTGCCCGCCGCCCACCGTGGTGATGACGTGCTCACGCTCGGCGTGCGGGGCCGACGGGACGCACGGCCGGAGCGCGTCGACCTCCCACCCGGTGAGGAACCGTGCCCCGAACCGGATCGCCTGCGACCGCGCGCGCTGCGCCAGTCGCATGCCGGAGACGCCGCGCGGGAAGCCGAGGTAGTTGCGGATCATCGAGCTGGTGCCGGCCTGCCCGCCGATGGCCTCGCTCTCGAGCACGACGGTGCTGAGCCCCTCGCTCGCCGCGTACACGGCGGCGGCCAGTCCTGCCGGTCCGGCGCCGACCACCGCGACGTCGACGACGTCGTCGACCACCGTCTCGCCGGGTCCGCCGTACATGACCTGGGCCACCTCGCGCACCGACGTCGGCACGAAGGGCGGTCGGTACACGCTGGCGACCACCGGCTCCCCGGGCTCGCCGCCGTTCTCGACGAGCTCGGCCAGCACCGCGCGGCCGACGTCGCTGTCGGGGTGGTGCACTCCCGTGGGGATGCCCATGCGTTGGGCGAAGTCGCGCACGGCGGCCGTGAGCGGGTTGGACGGGCCCGAGACGATCCGCATCGTCTCGACCTCCGGTGCGGCCACGGTGGACCCCCAGTCCGACAGCAGCTCCCCGACGGCGCCGTGGAACTCCTCGTCGCGCAGGCCCCGTGGCATGAGCAGGTAGCCGTCGAACTTGCCGTGCGCGAGGCCGGGGCGGAGTCGGTCGCCCTCGTCGAGGAAGCGGTCCCAGGGAACGGTCACGAGCCGACGCGCGGTGGGCACCACCCGACGCCAGGTGGCGAACGACGTCCACACGTCGGCGTCGGGGAGGGCGGCGTCCTGCACCACGAGCGCGACCTGGCGGCCGTCGGCGCACAGCCGCTCGAGCAGGGCGGTGGCGTCGGCGCACGTGCGAGCGACCCGCACGTCGTAGTCGCGGTGGTAGCGGCGGAACTCGTCGTCGAGCAGCGACGCGTGGTCGTTGCTCGCGAGGAGGATCACGGGGTGGTCCACCCTCGAAGTCTAGGAAGGCCCCGGTCGCCTCCGGTGACGATCCGGTGAACGTGCGCCTCACGGGGGCCGCGGGGCTTGGCCGACGTGGGCCCGACGCGTTACCGTGGCGTCGTGATGTGACTGCGGTCACGCCACGACCGACCGCCACGCCCGCGCCACCACTGCGGGTCAGCGGTCCCGTACCGCCCCACCGACGTGGAGACCCCGCGCCGGCAGCGAGAGGAACAGCGCATGACCGTACCCCTGCACACCCCGACCACGTCCACGGACGCCGGGTCGCGGCGAGTGACCACGCCCTCGACCGTCGACACCGAGCTCGTCCAGCTGCTCACACCCGAGGGTCGTCGGGTCGAGCACGAGCGCTACGCCTTCGAGGGCGACGACGAGAGCATCCGCGCGATGTACCGCGACCTCCTCCTCGTCCGCCGCATCGACCACGAGGCGCACGCCCTGCAGCGTCACGGCGAGCTCGGCCTGTGGGCGCAGTGCCTCGGGCAGGAGGCCGCGCAGGTCGGCTCCGGCCGCGCGCTCGCGGCGCAGGACTTCGCGTTCCCCACCTACCGCGAGCACGGCGTGGCGTGGTGCCGCGGCATCGACCCGGCCAAGCTGCTCGGCCTGTTCCGCGGTGTCGAGCTCGGCGGCTGGGACCCCGCCGAGACCGGCATGGCGCTCTACAGCATCATCATCGGCGCGCAGACCATGCACGCCACGGGCTACGCGATGGGCCTGCAGCGCGACGGCGTCGTCGGCACGGGCGACCAGACCCGCGACGCCGCTGCCCTCGCCTACTTCGGCGACGGCGCGAGCAGCCAGGGCGACGTGCACGAGGCGTTCGTCTGGGCGTCGTCGTTCAACGCACCGGTCGTCTTCTTCTGCCAGAACAACCACTGGGCCATCTCGGTGCCGATGGCCCGCCAGAGCCGCGTGCCGCTGGTGCAGCGCGCCGCCGGCTACGGCTTCGGTGGCGTGCGGGTCGACGGCAACGACGTGCTGGCCGTGCACGCCGTCACCCAGGCGGCGCTCCAGCGAGCACGCGACGGCGAGGGACCGACGCTCGTCGAGGCGGTCACCTACCGGATGGGCGCGCACACGACGTCGGACGACCCCACCCGCTACCGCGACACCGCCGAGGTGGAGGCGTGGAAGCACCGCGACCCGCTGGCCCGCGTGGAGACGTACCTGCGCGAGGTCGACACCCCCGAGTCGTTCTTCACCGACCTGCAGACGGAGGCCGAGGACCTCGGTGCGCACCTGCGCGAGGCCTGCCGCTCCCTGCCCGAGCCCGACCTCGGCGCGCTGTTCGACGGCGTCTACGCCGACGCGCACCCCGAGCTGGCCGAGCAGAAGGCCGAGTACCTCGCGTACCGGGCGTCGTTCGAGACCGAGGGTGGTGCGGCATGAGCACCAGCACGAGCACGAGCCAGAGGACGTCGGCCGTCGGCCAGCGGCTGAGCCTCGGCAAGGCGATCAACGCCGGCCTGCGGGCCGCCATGGAGTCCGACCCCAAGGTCGTCGTCATGGGTGAGGACGTCGGCCCGCTCGGCGGCGTCTTCCGCGTGACCGAGGGCCTGCAGAAGGACTTCGGCGAGGACCGCGTGATCGACACCCCGCTCGGGGAGTCCGGAATCGTCGGCGCCGCGGTGGGCATGATGCTGCGCGGCTACCGCCCGGTCGTGGAGATCCAGTTCGACGGCTTCGTGTACCCCGCCTACGACCAGATCGTCAGCCAGGTCGCCAAGCTGCACGCCCGCAGCCAGGGCGTCGTGACGATGCCGGCCGTCATCCGCATCCCGTTCGGCGGCGGCATCGGCGCGGTCGAGCACCACTCCGAGAGCCCCGAGGCGCAGTTCTGCCTGACCGCCGGGCTGCGCGTGGTGAGCCCGTCGAACGCCCACGACGCCTACTGGATGATCCAGCAGGCGATCGCCAGCGACGATCCCGTCGTCTTCATGGAGCCCAAGCGTCGCTACTGGGACGCCGGGCCGGTCGGCCAGGAGAGCACGCCGCTGCACGCCTCGCAGGTGGTGCGCGACGGCCGCCACGCCACGCTGCTGGCCTACGGGCCCATGGTGCGCACGTGCCTGGAGTCGGCCGAGGCCGCCGCCGAGGACGGGGTGGACCTGGAGGTCATCGACCTGCGTACCCTCAGCCCCCTCGACCTGGGCCCGGTGCACGAGTCGGTCCGACGCACGGGCCGCGCCGTCGTGGTGCACGAGGCGTCACGCACGCTCGGCCTCGGTGCCGAGATCGCCGCCCGCGTGCAGGAGGAGTGCTTCTACTCCCTCGAGGCACCCGTGCTGCGCGTCACCGGCTACGACATGCCCTACCCACCCAGTCGGGTGGAGGAGGAGTTCCTGCCCGACCTCGACCGTGTGCTCGACGCCGTCGACCGCGCGATGGCGTTCTGAGAGCGGGAGACATCTGATGAGTGAGTTCAGGCTGCCCGACGTGGGCGAGGGACTGACCGAGGCCGAGGTGCTCACCTGGCACGTCGCCGTGGGCGACGTCGTCGAGGTGAACCAGGTGATCGTCGACATCGAGACCGCCAAGTCGGTCGTGGAGCTGCCCAGCCCGTTCGCGGGCGAGGTGACGGCCCTGCTGGTGCGCGAGGGGACGACCGTGCCCGTGGGCACGCCGATCATCGCGATCGGGGGTCCGACGGGAGCCGTCGTGCCCGACGACGCCCGCGACCTCACCGACGAGCGCCCGGTCGAGGACGACGCGGAGGAGCCGGCGGCGCAGGACAAGCGCGAGCCCGTGCTCGTCGGCTACGGCGTGCGCACGGCGTCCACGCGCCGACGTCGGCGCAAGGGCGACGAGCAGGTGAGTGCTCCCCTGGCCGCCCCGAACGCCGGCGTGGCGACGGTCGAGCGTCCGGCTCGGTCCGGCTCGGCGACGGGTGACGTGCGTGCGCTGGCCAAGCCGCCCGTGCGCAAGCTGGCCAAGGACCACGGCGTGGACCTCACCACGGTCCCGTGCGACGGCCCCGTGGTCACCCGCGCGGACGTGGAGGCGTTCATCGCCGGACGCAGGTCGGAGCCGGTCACCGTGCCGACGTCGACCTCACCCGCCGCGCCGGCACCCGTCAGGTCGGCCGAGGGCGACACCCGCATCCCCGTGAAGGGGGTCCGCAAGGCCACGGCCCAGGCCATGGTCAGCTCGGCGTTCACCGCACCGCACGTCACCGAGTGGGTCACGCTCGACGTCACCGCCACGATGGAGCTGGTCGAGCGGCTCAAGGCCGACCGGCGCTTCCGCGAGGTCAAGGTCTCGCCGACGCTGGTCGTGGCCAAGGCCGTCTGCCTGGCGCTCGCCCGCACGCCCGAGCTGAACGCCAGCTGGGACGAGCAGGCGCAGGAGATCGTGCTCAAGGGCTCGGTCAACCTCGGCGTCGCGGCCGCCACCGACCGCGGTCTCGTGGTGCCCAACATCCCGGGCGCCGACCGGATGAGCCTGGTCGAGCTGGCGCAGGCGCTGGGCGACCTCACTGCCACGGCCCGGGCCGGCCGCACCCAGCCCGCGCAGATGAGCGGTGGCACGTTCACGATCACCAACGTCGGCGTGTTCGGCGTCGACGCGGGCACGCCCATCCTCAACCCGGGCGAGACCGGCATCCTGTGCGTGGGCCAGATCGATCGACGTCCCTGGATCGTCGGCGCCGGACCGCAGGAGCGCGTCGAGGCCCGCTGGGTGACCACCCTGGCCGTCAGCTTCGACCACCGCGTCGTCGACGGCCAGCAGGGCTCGCAGTTCCTGGCCGACGTCGCCGCGCTCCTGCGCGACCCCGCCCTCGCCCTCACGTTCTGACCCACCGAGCGGTGACTTCTCCACCGATGGGCGGGCGGAGTGGCCGAGCGGTGCGGATTCCACCGGCTCAGGGCTGAGACGGTGGAATCCACACCTCCCTGCGCGATGCGCACCGTTTCGGTGGAGAACTCACCGCTCGGGGGGAGTCAGGAGAGGCGCTCGCCCGCCTCGACGACGTCGGTGACCATGTTGCCCGGCGACGCGAGGGGGCAGCGCCAGCGGTCGTCGTAGCGGCACGACGGGTGGTAGGCGAAGTTCAGGTCCAGGACCAGCGTGCTGCCGTCGGCACCCTCGCCCAGCCAGGAGCCCTTGGCGGTGTCGAGCAGGTAGCGCCCCGCACCGTACGACCCGCCGGCCTCCGACTCCCGGCCCGACGTGCCGTCCCGCAGGGGCACGAAGATGCCGCCGGCGTACTGCTGCAGCGTCCACACGTCGAGCGTCGAGCCCGATGGCAGGGCCAGCTGCCCGGTGCGCTGCATCGTCACGTCGCCGTCGCCCCCGCCGTCGACGACCCGCTCGTCGGGGTCCACGGCATCGGTCGGCGCGGGCAGCAGCGGCAGCTCGAACCGCCAGGCGGGGTCGTAGGGCCAGTAGGGCAGCCCGGTCTCGCGCAGCGGGTCGCGTGCCGGCAGTGGTGACTGGGGGTGGCTGCGGAACAGGTCGTCGCGACCGCTCCGCCACGTCGCATGACCCCGTTCGGGGTCGGGATCGGCGCGCACCTGCTCGTAGAGCGCGGCCACGCGCACCCGCCAGTCCACCAAGGTCAGCACACCGGCCACGCTAGAGACCCCCGGCGGATCCGCAACCCCCGAGGCGACCTGGGCACGGCCCGACACCCGGCGCATACTGGGGCGAGTGAGCGGAGCGACGAGCAGGAGAGGGCCGGTGGCGGTCTGGCTCGTCGGGCTCTCGCTCTACTTCCTCGCCGTCTTCCACCGCTCGTCGCTCGCGGTGGCGGGACTCGCCGCGAGCGAGCGGTTCGGCATCTCGGCCGCCCAGCTGTCGACGTTCGTCATGCTGCAGCTGGTGGTCTACGCCGGCATGCAGATCCCGGTGGGTCTGCTGCTCGACCGGTTCGGTCCCCGCCGGATCCTCACCATCGGCGTCCTCGTGCTCACCGCGGCGCAGGTGACCTTCGCCCTGGCCGACACGTTCGCCGTGGCGCTCGTCGCCCGCGTGTTCGTGGGGCTGGGCGACGCGATGACCTTCGTGTGCGTGCTCCGGCTCGTGACCACGTGGTTCCCGTCGCGCCGGATCCCGCTCGTCACCCAGCTCACGGGCGTGCTCGGCCAGATGGGAGCCCTCGTGGCCGCCGCTCCCATGACGTGGGCGCTGCGCGAGCTCGGCTGGACCACCACCTACCTGTCGGCGGCGTCGCTGGGCATCGTCCTGCTCGCCGCCCTCCTGCTCGTGGTGCACGACGAGCCCGGCTCGCCGCGGGTGCTCGGCGCCCCGTTGTCGTGGACGACGGTCCGCTCCAGCCTCGCGGCGTCGTGGCGTCACCCGGGGACCCGACTGGGCTTCTGGGTGCACTTCACGACCCAGTTCAGCGCCACCACGCTGGGCCTGCTGTGGGGCTACCCGTTCTTCGTGCGCGGCGAGGGTCGCACGCCCGCCGAGGCAGGCGCCCTGCTGACGATCCTGGTGCTCGCCGTCATGGTGGCCGGGCCGACGCTGGCCTGGGCCATCACCCGCGACCCGTGGCAGCGCTCGAGCATCGTGCTCGGCATCGTGTGGGCGGTCGTCGCGGTGTGGACGGTCGTGCTGGTGTGGCCGGGCGACGCGCCGGCCTGGCTGCTCGTGGTGCTCGTGGTCGTGGTGGGCGTGGGCGGACCCGCGTCGATGATCGGCTTCGACCTCGGCCGATCGTTCAATCCTCCCAACCGGCTGGGCGCCGCGACGGGCATCATCAACCAGGGTGGCTTCGTTGCCTCGTTGCTGCTGGTCGTGGTCATCGGCCTGGTCCTCGACTGGCGCACGCCCGGTGCCAGCACGGCCTACTCGGCGGAGTCGTTCCGCTGGGCGATGTCGGTGCAGTACGTGCTGTGGGCCGTCGGCATCGTGCAGATCTGGCGCTACCGCCGGCGCACGCGGGCGGAGCTGCTCGCCGAGGACCCCGACGCCCGCGAGCGCTGGCGCGACGGCCTCGCCTAGCCGAACCGGTCAGGCGACGTCGAAGGTGACGCCCGTGGCCAGCTCGGACGCGGTCCACAGGTTGTCGGCCAGCTCCTCGTCGCGCGCGGCGCGGGTCATGCCCACGAGCACGGGCTTGCCGCGCATCTGACCGAGCAGGTTCGGGCCGACGTACTCGCCGCCGGTGAAGCTCGCGTCGGTCGCCGCCCTCAGCGAGGGCAGGGCACCGGCGGCGGCCGACTGGCCGACCACGCGACTGATCTGGTGCAGCCCGAAGCCGAGCATCGGGTTGCCCATCTTGAGGCCGGTCTGCTGGAGCTCGGTGTTGGCGTAGCCGGGGTGCGCCGCCACGCTGACGACGCCGAGGCCGGCGGCCTTCGCGCGCCGGTCGAGCTCGAGGGCGAACGACAGGTTCGCCAGCTTGGACTCCGCGTAGGTCTGCCAGCGGCGGTAGCGCCGCGGCGAGCCCTCGGGCGTGAGGGCTCGCAGGTCGACGCCCTTGGCACCGGTGTGGGCGAGGGAGGAGACTGTGACCACGCGCGCGTCACTGGCCTTCAGCACGGGCCACAGCCGCGCGGACCAGGCGAAGTGCCCGAGGTGGTTGGTGCCCATCTGCAGCTCGAAGCCGTCGGCGGTGGCGCTCTTCGGGGGGATCATGATGCCGGCGTTGTTGACCAGCAGGTCGATCCGGTCGTGGCGCGACGTGAGCTCGCCGGCGGCGCGCTCGACGTCGGCCAGGTCGGCCAGGTCGAGGGCGAGCGTCTCGAGGTCGACGTCGGGCAGCTCGGCCCGCAGCCGCGCGACGGTGGCGTCGGCCTTCTTCGGGTTCCGTGCGGTGACCACGAGGGCGGCGCCCTTGCGGCCCAGCTCGAGGGCCGTGTGGAAGCCGAGCCCGCCCGTGACGCCGGTGACGACCGCTCGGGTGCCGGTGAGGTCGGGGATGTCCTGCGCGCTCCAGCTCATGGGATGAACGGTAGCGGCCCCCGGCGAGCCGCGCCGGACCTATGATCCGCTCGTGAGCAGGGTCCTCGTCGTCGTGTCCGTGGTCGTCGCAGCCGTCGCAGGGTTCGTCCTCGGGTCCTCCTCGGCCGAGGAGGTGTCGTCTGTCCCGGTGGGGGACGCGGGGGCCGGCGCGAAGGTCGTCGTCGCCTATCCCGACGTGCCCGAGGCGTGGCGCGGCTGGCAGGACGACGTGCGCGAGAGCGGTGTGCTCGAGGAGGCCGCGAAGGACCTGCGGTCCGTCGTGGCCCTGCCGCGGGAGCTCACCGTCGAGGTGACGACCTGCAAGGACGGCACCGGCTACCTCCAGGGCGAGGCGCTCGTCGAGCTCTGCCTGCAGGACGTGAAGTCGAGCCGCGACGAGCTGGAGGACGCGGACGCCGACGACGTGGACGAGACGCTCCGGGGCATCTGGCGCGAGACGTTCTTCCACGAGGCCGGGCACGCCCTGATCGACCTGCTCGACCTGCCCTTCACGGGGCGTGAGGAGGACGTGGCCGACCAGTTCGCCGCCTGGCGACTCGCCGAGTCCGGCGACGAGGCGTCGACCGACGCGCTCCTGTCGTCGGCCTTCGAGTACGAGATCCTCGCGTCGGCCTACGAGGCCGACCCCGACGACGAGCACTCCTCCGACGCCGCGCGGGCGGTCAACTATCTCTGCTACCTGTACGGGTCCGACCCGGACACCTGGGAGGACCTGGTCGACGACGAGCCGCTCACCCAGGACCGGGCGGACCTCTGCGAGGACGAGTGGGACCGGCTGCGCCTGGGCTGGCGCGAGCTCCTCGACGACGTCGACGCGCTGCGCGGCTGACGCCGCAGGGTCGTCAGAACGTGACGGCCATCTGCTCCAGCACGCGGTGGGCCAGGTCGGTGTCGCCGGCGATCCCGACGTCGACCGCTCCCGGGCCGCGTCGGCCCGCCGCCAGGACGGCGAAGGCGTCCGACGACAGGGTCAGGGTGGCCGACGGCGACCCGGGGACGCCGGGACGGGCTCGACCGTCGTCGCCGACCGTGGCGCCCACCTGCATGGCGAGGGGGCCGGTGAGGTCCCACAGCACCGACGTGCCCGCGGTGGCACCGACCTTCTTGCCCAGCACGTACGGCATCGCGAAGGAGAAGGTGTGCGTGGTGACGACCGCGGCCGGCGAGTCGAGGTTGCCCGGCCGGCCCACGGCGCGGCGGACGTCCTGCTCGTGGCACCAGATGTCGACGGTGCGGTTGCGCAGCATCGTGTCCCACGTCCAACCGACGCCGGCCGGCGTGTGGTCGGCGCGGGCCGAGGCGTCGGTCGGGGGCGCGTCGCCCAGGCTCCGGGCCCGCGCGTCGATGCCGGCACGGAGCTCGGTCAGCACCTGCTCGCGGGAGAGTCCGCGGCGTGCCTCGACGCCGGCCTCGGTGTAGGCCGACGCGAGACCTCCTGGCGAGGCGGTGGTCGGTGCCTCGTCGACCACGTGCCCGGCCGTCACCGCCTCGAGGTGCGCCAGGTGGGACGCGACGTCGGCGACCGTCCAGCCCGGCAGGTCGGTGGGCGTCGACCACTGCGCGTCGTCGAGGTCCTCGAGCAGGGCGAGGGTGTCGCGGGCGCTGGCGAGCCAGGCGTCGATGTAGGTCTGCAGCATTCAGCTCTCCTGATGGCTCTTGCGTCGGGTCCACCACGTGGCGATGGCGAGCACGACGCCCACCGCGGTGGCGATCCAGGTGAGGCCCGCGCCCAGCCGGGCCCGGTCGAGAACGCCCTCGGCGACGGCCACCCGATAGGTGGCGGCGTCGGCGGCGCGGTCGCGCGGGGTGCACCGGATGGCCACCTCGTCACGACCCTCGGGCTCGAACGCGATGAGGTACCAGGTGGAGCCGTCGCGCGCGACGGTCAGGTCGATCGGCGCCTTCTCGAGCTCGACCGGCTTCGCGCTCTTGCCCGGCGGGGTGGCCGTGCAGGTCACGTCGCGCTCGGGCTGGCGGACGTCGGTGAACACCGCGAGCGACCCCCCGCCGGCGTCGACGCGCTCGGTGACGGACTCCAGCGTCGCGTCGCGCACGTGGTCCCACGAGCCGGCCGCGACGATCGTGCCGACCATCCACCCGCCGAGGACCACGAAGAGCGCCGCGAGGTACCAGAGCGGGTTGGTCAGACGCACGCGCTCACTCTGGCACACCTCGGGCGAGGTGCCGGTGTGACCACGCGCGTCGGTGCTTGACCGCGGCACGTCGAACGAGGACGATGGTTGAACATTCATCTTCTTTAGGAGTCCGCCATGGACGAGGTCTTCCTCATCTCCCGCATCCTGTTCGCCTACCTCGTCATCGGGTCCGGCATCGGCCACCTGACGGCCACCGGCGCGATGGCCGGCTACGCCGAGTCGCGCGGCCTCTCCAACGCCAAGCTGCTCGTGCAGATCAGCGGCGTCGCGCTGCTCGCCGGCGGCCTGTCGGTGCTGCTCGGCATCTGGGGCGACATCGGCGCGCTCGGGCTGGCCGTGCTGCTCCTCGTGACCGCCGTGCTGATGCACGCGTTCTGGAAGGAGAGCGACGGCCAGGCCAAGCAGATGGAGATGGTCGCGTTCAACAAGAACGTCGCGCTCGCCGGCGGCGCGCTCGCGCTGTTCGTCCTGCTGTCGACGGACTTCGCGCCGTACACGATCACCGGGGCGCTCGTCAGCTGGTGACGACTCCCGGGGCGCCCGCGAGGCGCTCCAGCACGAGGGCGAGCGGCGGCCACGTCGCTCGCCCTCGGCGCGTCCAGACGTAGGTGCGCATCGTGACGCCCGGGTCGTGGAAGGGGACCACGGTCACGCCGTCGCGCGGCGCACGCCAGAGCGGCAGCATCCCGACGCCGAGCCCGGCCACGACCAGGTCCTCCACGAGGTCGAGGCTGTCGGAGAGGTGCTCGACCCGCGGCTCGAACCCGGCCATCGACGCCAGGACCCGCAGCACCTCCTCGTCGGCCGTGTTGCGGGAGTTCCCGATCCACCGATCATCGGCGTGGCGGCGCAGCAGGTCGGGCGCTGCGAGGTCGACCGACGGCGCGTCGGACGTCGGCACTCCCAGGCCCCACGGTGCCCGCCACAGGGGCTCGGCATCGATCGCCCGGTCGAGGGTCACGGGCGCCAGGTCGTAGTCGTAGACGAGTGCGAGGTCGATCCGGTCGGCGAGGAGCGCCTCGCGGGCCTCCCCGGGCTCCAGCTCGTGCACCACGACGTGGACGTCGGGGTGGCTTCCGGCCAGGGACTCGACGACGGGCAGCAGGGTGGACCGGATGGCCGTGGCGAAGCCGGCGACACGGACCGTGCCGGCCGGCTCGGCGTCGGGGTCGAGGTCGGTGCGTGCGGCCTCGACGGCGGCGAGGATCGAGACGGCGTGGTCGGCCAGCCGACGTCCTGCGGGGGTGAGTCGGACGCCGCGGCCGTCGGGCTCGACGAGCGGCGTGCCCACCTCGTGGGCCAGGGCAGCCACCTGCTGCGAGACGGTGGAGGTGCTCGTCATGAGCACGTCGGCCACGGCGCGCATCGACCCGTGGCGGGCCAGCTCCAGCAGCACGACGAGGCGGTCGGTGTTCACCTCATGATCGTCCATGATCGACGGACGATCCGTCCATCAATGTCGCGTGGACACGGATGGCGCGGTGGCGTTCGATGGCGGGGTGCAGAAGAACCCGACGCCCGCCTCACGTGGCGCCCTCATGGCGCTCGGCTCCATGACCTCCGTGCAGATCGGCCTCGCTGCGTCCGTCGGCCTGTTCGACCGCATCGGCTCGGAGGGCGCGGCGTGGCTGCGGCTCTCGTGGGCGGGCGTCATCATGCTGCTGCTCGTCCGACCCTGGCGTCGACGCCTGAGTCCGGCCGCGCTGCGAGCCTGCGTGGTGCTGGGCGTGGTGACGGCCGGCGTGACCATGCTGTTCATGGCCGCCGTCGCTCGGCTGCCGCTCGGTACGGCCAGCGCCCTGGAGTTCCTGGGGCCGTTGTCCGTCGCGGTGCTCCGCGGTCGGCGCGGCACGTGGGCGTGGCCCGCGCTGGCCGCGGCGGGCGTGCTCCTGCTGACCCAGCCGTGGAGCGGCGAGACCGACGGTCGGGGTGTCCTGTACGCGCTCGGCGCGGCCTGCTGCTGGGCGGCCTACATCGTCTACACGCAGAAGGTGGGCGACGCCGTGGACGGCGTGGTCGGGCTGGGCGTCTCGATGCCGGTCGCCGGTCTGGTCGCCACGCTGGTGGCGGGGCCGGCCACGATCGGCCATCTCGACCTGGAGCTGCTCGTCGTCGGCATCGGACTGGCCCTGCTCGTGCCGGTGGTCCCGTTCGCGCTCGAGATGCTGGCGCTGCGCCGCCTCACGACCGCCGCGTTCGGGACGCTCATGTGCCTGGAGCCGGCCATCGCCCTCGTGGTCGGGCTCGTCGTGCTCGACCAGGTGCCCGACGTCGCTGCCGTGCTCGGTCTCGTCTGCGTCGTGGCGGCCGGCGTGGGTGCCACGCGCTCGGGCGGCCGCGAGACCGTGCCTGCGGCACCCGCCCCGTCCGCCTGACTCCAGACGCACGACGACGCCCCACCCGCGACCGGGTGGGGCGTCGTCGTGGAGGTCAGAACGCGGCCTCGTCGAGCTCCATGATGCTCGCGTCGACGTTCTCGGCCATCGCGCGCTCCGCCGTCAGGCGGGGCAGCACGGTGCGAGCGAAGAACGACGCCGCGGCGACCTTGCCCTCGTAGAAGGCCTTGTCGGAGCCGGTGACGCCCTCGTCGAGCCGGGCCAGCGCCACCTCGGCGCCGCGCAGCAGCAGCCACGACACGACGAGGTCGCCGAGCACGTACACGAGGCGCGTCGTGTTCAGGCCGACCTTGTAGAGGTTCTTGACGTCACCCTTCTCGTCGGCCGGGTTGCTGGCCATGAGGTCGGTGAACGCGGCACCCAGGATGGCCTGGGCGTCGTCGAGGGCCGTCGCGAGCAGCTCGCGCTCGACCTTGAGGCGACCGTTGCCGGCCTCGCTCTTGACGAACTCGCCGACCTGCTCGGCCAGGTAGCCGATCGCACGACCCTTGTCCTTCACGATCTTGCGGAAGAACAGGTCCTGTCCCTGGATCGCCGTGGTGCCCTCGTAGAGGGTGTCGATCTTGGCGTCGCGGACGTACTGCTCGATCGGGTAGTCCTGCAGGAAGCCCGAGCCGCCGAACGTCTGCAGCGACTCGGTGCCGAGCAGCACCCAGGAGCGCTCCGAGCCGTAACCCTTGACGATCGGGAGCAGCAGGTCGTTGACCGACTCCTCGAGGGAGGCGTCCTCGCCGGACTCATCCTTCTGCATGATCGCGTCCTGCCACGTGGTCGTGTAGAACACGAGCGAGCGCAGGCCCTCGGCGAACGCCTTCTGCGTCATGAGCGAGCGGCGCACGTCGGGGTGGTGGGTGATCGTCACGCGCGGGGCCGTCTTGTCGGAGGCCTGCGTGAGGTCGGCGCCCTGGACGCGCTCCTTGGCGTACTCGAGCGCGTTGAGGTAGCCCGACGACAGCGTGGCGATGGCCTTCGCGCCGACCATCATGCGCGCGTTCTCGATGACGCGGAACATCTGGCTGATGCCGTTGTGAACCTCGCCGAGCAGCCAGCCCTTCGCCGGCTCGCCGCCACCGGTGGACGGGTCGCCGAAGGTGACCTCGCAGGTGGTGGAGACCTTGATGCCCATCTTCTTCTCGACGTTCGTGACGTAGACGCCGTTGCGCTCGCCGGTCAGGTCGCCGGTCTCGTGGTCGAAGTGGATCTTGGGCACGAGGAACAGGCTCAGACCCTTGGTGCCGGGGCCGCCGGCACCCTCGACGCCCTGGGGGCGCGCGAGCACGAGGTGCATGATGTTCTCGCTCATGTCGTGCTCGCCCGAGGTGATGAAGCGCTTGACGCCCTCGATGTTCCAGGAGCCGTCCTCGTTCGGGAAGGCCTTGGTGCGGCCGGCGCCGACGTCGGAGCCCGCGTCGGGCTCGGTGAGCACCATGGTGGCGCCCCACTGACGCTCGACCATGTGGCCGGCGATCTTCTTGTCCCGCTCGGTGCCGTTCTCGAACACGATCCGCGCGAAGGCGGGGCCGGCGGCGTACATCCAGATGGGCGGGTTGGCGCCCAGCACGAACTCGGCGGTGGCCCAGATGATGGAGGCGGGGGTGCGCTGGCCACCGAGCTCCTCGGGGACCTGCAGGCGCCACCACTCGGCATCCATCCAGGCCTGGTAGCTCTTGACGAACGCGGGGTTCATCGCCACCGTCATGGCGCTGGGGTCGTAGACCGGGGGGTTGCGGTCGGCGTCGTCGAAGGACGCGGCGAGGTCCTCGCGGGCGAGGCGGTCGACCTCGCCGAGGATGCTCTTGGCGGTGTCGAAGTCGATCTCCTCGAACGGGCCGGCGCCGAGGACGTCCTGGCGGTCGAACAGCTCGAAGAGGTTGAACTCGACGTCACGCAGGTTGCTCTTGTAGTGGCTCATGACTGCCTGTTCCTGGGTCGGGGGCGCGTGCGGTGCACGCATTCAGGGGTCCGGTGCGCGAGGATTACTCGTGAGTGCTACCGGCTGGTAACTTAAGTATCCGCAGATCAGGGGCTCGACACAAGTCATTCGGCCCACCTCGCACGATGTTCTTGGACACGCCCCCGGGGGACGGACGTGCGCTGCTGTGCGGATCAGGACGTGAGCGACGGAACCAGGTCCACGACGCCGAGCAGGTCGGGCACGACGTGGGTGGCGCCGGCGGCACGCAGCTCGTCGGCGGTGCAGGGGCCGGTGGGCACGGCGATGCCGACGACGTCGGCCGAGCGGCAGGCGTCCATGTCGTGCACGTGGTCGCCGACGTAGGCCGCGACGCCCCGCTCGCGGAAGACGTCGGCCTTGCCCTCGCGCCACACGTCGCCCACGACGTCGAGCTCGACGTCGAGGCGCTGCAGGTGCAGGCGGGCGTTGTGGGTGTTCTTGCCGGTGACGACGAACGCCTCGCCGCCGGCGTCGAGCACGGCCTGCACCGCCTCGCGCGCGCCGGGGAGCAGCTCGACGCGGGGGATCGCCAGCTTTGGGTAGAGGGCGCGGTAGCGGTCGGCGGCGGCCGGGACGTCCTCGGCCGCGAACCAGTTCGCCAGCTCGTGCTCGAGCGGCGGACCCAGGCGGGACGTCACGAGGTCGACGTCGATGGGGGTGCCGGTCTCGGCGGACAGCGCCCGGTAGGTGGCGCCGATGCCGGGACGGGAGTCGACGAGCGTCATGTCGAGGTCGAACCCGACGACGAGGCGGCTCACGTCGTGAAGACTACGCAGCCACCGTCCCAGGGGTGGACGGTGGCTGCGAGTGATGCTGACCTGCAGGCCGCAGGGCCGGGGCGTCGGGACCCGGCCGCGGACGTCGTGCGGTCAGACGTGGGTGGGGGGGTTGCCGGGACGCGGGCGGCGGACCGGCGACCGCGTCAGAAGCGCCGGATGGTCGGGATGCGGCCGTAGCCGTCGGTCGCGACGAGGTAGGCGGTCTTGGTGACACCGATGGTGACGACGATCGCGCCGAGCACGGAGAGAGCGAGCATGGTGGGGGCCTCCTCGGGAGGGTCGGGGGGTGGTTCTTCCCTCTCAGGATGACCCTGCTCATCGTCAAGGACAAGCGAAGAGAACTACATGTAACGTGTAGCATCTCTACATGGACGTGCGCCGCCTCATGGTTCTCAGGGAATTGTCGGAACGCGGCTCCGTCGGGGCCGTCGCCGACGCGATGAGGGTCACACCGTCGGCGGTCTCCCAGCAGCTGAAGGCGCTCGAGAAGGAGGCCGGCTACCCGCTCGTGGAGGCCGCCGGCCGCGGCGTCGCCCTGACCGAGGCGGGGCGGGCGCTGGCCCGAGCAGCCACCGACATCGCCGTGGCCATCGAGCGCGCCGAGGGGGACTGGCGCGCCTTCATGGAGCAGCCGGCCGGCCGCGTCACCCTCGTGACCTTCCCGACAGGTGGCGAGATGCTGCTGCCGGGCCTGCTGACCCGCATGGCCGAGCGGCCCGACGTCGAGCTGGTGTGCACCGACCTGGAGGACCCCGAGGCGGCCGGTGACCTGACCGCCGACCACGACGTGGTGCTGTCGGACGCGCCGACGACGTCGGCCACGTGGCACGAGCGCGGACTGCAGGTGGTGCCGCTCATGAGCGAGCCGCTCGACGTGGCCCTGCCCGAGGACCACCCGCTCGCGCGGAAGGCGAGCCTGTCGCCCCGCGACGTGGTGGACGAGACGTGGATCGGGGTCCCGCCCGGCTATCCCTTCGACCGGGTGCTGGAGCAGGTGGTGGTCGCCACCGGCCAGCCGGTGCGGGTGGCGCAGCGCTTCGCCGACAACGGGGTGGTGGAGGCGATGGTCGCCGGCGGCCACGGCCTGGCGATCCTCCCGCGCTTCACCACCCGCGAGCACAGCAACGGCCTGGTCACCCGCCCCCTCATCGGCGTCCGCGCCCGCCGCGACATCTCCGCCGTGCTGCGTCCCGACCGCTTCGAGCGCCCCTCCGTCCGCCTCGTCGTCCAGGCCCTGCGCGAGGAGGCGCGGCTCGTCGCCGACGCCCACGGCGCCGCCTGACCGCAGATTCCCAGGTCGACCTGGGTATCTTCCGGTCCGCACGGTTTCCCCTACGTCTGCACGGGTTGCTTCCCGTGCAGACGTAGGCGAACCGTGCAGGTGTCAGGACTTCGAGAATCGGGCTGCGAAGCGCTCGAACTCCGGGCTCGAGAGCGACTCGGCCTGGAACTGCGCCTCGACGTCGAGCGACGCGGCGAGGTCCGACGTCGACGCGACGCGCACGGACTCCTTCACGTGCGCCATCAGGGTGGGGTTGCGCTCGCACCAGCTCAGGGCCAGCTCCCGGGCGCGGGTCGGCGCGTCGTCCACGAGCTCCTGGGCGATGCCGAGCCGCAGCGCGTGGTCGGCCCCGATCACGTCGCCGGCGTAGAGCGCGGCGGCCGTGTTGGCCGAGCCGATGCGCTGCGTGAGCATCCAGGTGCAGCCGCCGCCGGGGTGCAGGCCGATCTGGGTGAAGGTCGGTCCGAACCCCGCCTTGGGCCCGGCGACGATCACGTCGCACGCGAGCGCGATGTTGAGGCCGGCTCCCACCGCGGGCCCGTGGACCGCGGCGATCGTCGGGATCGTCAGGTCGCGGATGGGCAGGAACGAGGCGTAGACCTTCATGAGGTGGTCGCGCAGCTCGTCGACGGGCCGGGTGCGGTCACCGAACAGGTTGCCCACGTTGGCGCCCGAGCAGAACGCCCGGCCGGCGCCGGTCACCAGGAGGGCGCGGGCCTCCTCGTCGGCGGCCACGGTGGCCACCGCCTGACGCAGCTCGTCGAGCAGTGGCCAGTCGAGCGCGTTGAGCCGCTCCGGGTCGTTCAGCGTGATGGTCCGCAGCGGACCGTCGGACTCCAGCAGCACGTAGGACATGCGGCGACCGTACCGGCGGGACGCCTCAGAGGGCGTGCCGGATGACGTCGGCCATGCCGGCGTAGCCGCGGTCGTTGGGGTGGAACCGGTCCTCGGCGAGGCGCCCGCGCCAGTCGCGCATGTGGGGGACCCGGAAGTCGGCGATCACGATCTCCCCGGCCCGTTCGTGGGCGTCGACGGCCCGGTTGAAGCGAGCGGCGGAGCGCTGCAGACCGGGCTGGGTCGCGACGACGGTGCCGTGCGGCACGGCGTCGAGCAGCGTCTCGATCGCCGAGGGCAGCAGCCTGCTCCACTTGGGGCTCATGAGGTCGTTGTTGCCGATGAGCAGGGTGACGAGCGCGATCTCGTGGCCCTGCTCGCGGACCTGATCCAGCGCCGGGAGCTGCCGCTCGAGCACGTCGAGCACGCGTGCACCGTTGAACGCCAGGTTGAGCACGGCGGCGTCGCGGATCCTCCTGGGCGGGTCGGCCGCGATCTGGCCGACCCAGCCGCGGTCCGGAGCACTGGCGCCGATGCCCTGGGTCATGGAGTCGCCGAGCGCGACCCACAACGGCCGGCCCGAGCCGAGAGCGCGACGGTTGCTGTCCTCCCACCACCGCGCGTAGGGCTCCACCTGGCCCATGACGCTGCGCACGCCGGGGAGCACCAGCGCGAGCTTCGAGACCACCGGCCCGGGCGGCCGATCGCTCAGGTTGGAGTAGTCGAACGTCGTCACGATCACCAAGTGAAGCAACGGTCGGGTGATCGCGCAGGTCAGGTGAGCGGTCTCACGCGTCAGCCGCGGGGGTCGCGCAGGTCGGCGCCGTCGCCCACGAGGAGGAGTCCGCCGGGCAGGAGGGCGGCCGTGACACGAGGAAGAGCCCGCGACGCGAGAGCGGGGTGGCGGCCGTCGAGGGCGCCCACCCGCAGCGCGAACGCGAGGTCGTACGGCGCCTCGTCGGGTTCGAGCAGGAGGTCCTCGACGGCGACCTGCCGGACGTCGAGCCGCCCGGCCGCGACCTCCGCGGCAGCGTGACGTCGGCACTGGTCGACGGCGGTCGCGGAGCGGTCGGTGGCCAGGACGAAGCCGTCGGGTCCGAGGCGTCGGACGACCTCGCGGGCGGCCGCTCCGGGACCGCACCCGATCTCGAGCACCCGCATCCCGGGCTCGAGCGGGAGCGCGTCGACCGCGGCCAGGATGCGGGCTGACGGCGGGGCGGGCACGCTCCCATCGTCGCCGCTCGCCCGCCGGTTGGGTACCCTGACGTCACCGGCCGATGTAGCTCAATGGCAGAGCGCTTGCTTCCCAAGCAAGACACGCGGGTTCGATTCCCGTCATCGGCTCCATCGCGCCGAAGGCGCTCCCTCGCCGATGTCGGGAATCGAGTCGGGCCCCCCTCCGCGCCGAAGGCGCCCCGCGAGGGATCCCGTTATCGGCTCCACGCCGCGAAGTGGCCCCTGAGGGATTTCGTCATCGGCTTCATCGCGCCGAGACTTCAGAGCCCCGCCCTACGGCTCCGCCGCTCGACCAGCACCGTGTCGCGCCAGTGTCCCGCGTACGGGCCGACCGCGGCCCGGCCGATGCGCTCGCGGGTGCCGACGACGCGGAAGCCGTGGGCGGCGTGCAGCCGAAGGCTCGCCTCGTTCTCGGGGAACACGTTGGACTGGATGGTCCAGATGCCGGCCGCCTCGGTCGAGGTGACGAGGGCGCCGAGCAGCAGCCCGCCGACGCCGCGGCCCCGCGCCGACGCTGCGACGTACACCGAGTGCTCCACCACGCCGGCGTAGACGGCGCGGGTGGAGACGGGGGAGCAGGCGACCCAACCCACCACGTCACCGTCGCCGCGCAGGGCCACGTGCCGATGGCCGGGCAGGCGGGAGGCGTCGAAGTCCCGCCACGACGGCGGCTCGGTCTCGAACGTCGCGCTGCCCGCGGCGATGCCCTCGGCGTAGATCCTCTCGACCTGCGGCCAGTGGCGCTCCGTCAGGGGGACCAGCGTGATCTCCGAGCGCTGCACGGGGGAGGCGGGTCAGACGGTCGCGTCGACGTCGGCGTCGGCGAGCACGCCGGCCACGCGCGCGAGCGCACCCGGCACGAGCGAGTAGTAGGCCCACGTGCCGCGCTGCTCGCGTGCCAGCAGGCCCGCCTCCACCAGCACCTTGAGGTGGTGCGAGACGGTGGGCTGGCTCAGCCCGACCGGCTCGGTGATGTCGCAGACGCAGGCCTCGCCGCCCTCGTGCGCGGCCACGAGCGACAGCAGTCGCACCCGCGTCGGGTCGCCGAGCGCCTTGAACGTGCGGGCCAGCTCGACGGCCTCGTCACGCTCGATGGGTGCCGACGTCAGCGGCGTTCCACAGCCGCTCGGCGGCGCGGGGACGGTCTGGGCCATGAGGCGAGTATGCCCCAGTCACGGTGACCCCGGGCCGGCCCGAGCGGACCCCCGGGCGCGTTCACCCGATGTTCACCGCCGTGGTCCGCCCCGAGCCTGACAACGCCGCGGATCGACCGCTACGGTGACCTGTACATAGACCGACGTCGATGCAGTTCGTCTGCGTCGGACGGCGACCCGAGGAGCAACGAGTGGACCGCACGGCGATGGAGAACGCGTCGACCGACGAGGACGTGATCGCGAGGCTCTCGAGGCTCGACCGCTTCCTGCCGGTGTGGATCGTCCTGGCGATGGTCGTCGGCCTGGCGCTCGGCCGCACGATCGACGGTCTCGACGAGGCCCTCGAGTCGGTCTCGATCGGCTCGGTCTCGCTGCCGATCGCGATCGGCCTGCTCGTGATGATGTACCCGGTGCTGGCGAAGGTCCGCTACGACGAGACCTCGCGCGTGACCGGCGACAAGCGGCTCCTGCTGGCCTCCCTCGTCCTCAACTGGCTCGTCGGCCCGGCCCTCATGTTCGCCCTCGCGTGGCTGATGCTCCCCGACCTGCCCGAGTTCCGGACGGGCCTCATCATCGTCGGCCTCGCCCGGTGCATCGCGATGGTGCTGATCTGGAACGACCTGGCCTGCGGCGACCGCGAGGCGGCGGCCGTGCTGGTCGCGGTCAACTCCGTCTTCCAGGTGTTCGCCTTCGCCGCCCTCGGCTGGTTCTACCTGCAGACGCTGCCGGGATGGCTCGGCCTCGAGACCACGTCGGCGGAGTTCTCCATCTGGTCGATCACCGTCAGCGTGCTCGTCTTCCTCGGCATCCCGCTCGTCGCGGGCTGGGCCACCCGCACGATCGGCGAACGGACGAAGGGCCGCGACTGGTACGAGTCGACCTTC
Organism: Aeromicrobium sp. Leaf289; assembly: GCF_001423335.1. Taxonomy (NCBI): domain Bacteria; kingdom Bacillati; phylum Actinomycetota; class Actinomycetes; order Propionibacteriales; family Nocardioidaceae; genus Aeromicrobium; species Aeromicrobium sp. Leaf289. Next base: position 588,026 of record NZ_LMNK01000002.1, read on the forward strand.
CTGCCGCGGATCGGCCCCTGGGCGCTCTACGGCCTGCTGTTCACGATCGTCGTGCTGTTCGCCCTCCAGGGCGACGCCATCACGAGCCGTCCGCTCGACGTCGTGCGCATCGCCCTGCCGCTGCTGGCGTACTTCGCGATCACCTTCGCCCTCGGCATGGTGCTGGGCCACGCGCTGCGCCTCGGCTACGCCAAGACCGCGACCCTCGCCTTCACCGCAGCCGGCAACAACTTCGAGCTCGCGATCGCCGTGGCCATCGGCACCTTCGGGGTCACGTCGGGCCAGGCCCTCGCCGGTGTCGTCGGTCCCCTCATCGAGGTCCCGGTGCTCGTCGGCCTCGTCTACGTCGCCCTCTGGGCGCGCCGCTTCTTCGCCACCCAGGAGACCTCGTGAACCCTTCCGCCCGTCCCAGCGTCCTGTTCGTCTGCGTGCACAACGCCGGACGCTCCCAGATGGCTGCCGGCTTCCTGAACCATCTCGCCGGTGACCGCATCGACGTGCTGTCGGCCGGCTCGATGCCCGGCGACGCGATCAACCCGGTGGCCGTGGAGGCGATGGCCGAGGTCGGCATCGACATTGCGGGCGAGCAGCCGAAGAAGCTGACCGACTCGGCCGTCGAGGCCTCCGACGTCGTCATCACGATGGGCTGCGGCGACGAGTGCCCCTACTTCCCGGGCAAGCGCTATGAGGACTGGGTGCTCGAGGACCCCGCCGGCCAGGGCATCGACGCCGTGCGGCCCATCCGTGACGAGATCCGCGGCCGCGTGGAGGAGCTCATCGCCTCGCTGGCGTGAGAGATCCGTCATCCATTGACATCCATCGATGGATGGGTAGGGTCTGCACATCGATACTTGTCGATGGACCGCCGAAGGAGCGCACATGAGCACCGCACCGTCCGACCTGCCCGTCGTCGTCGTGGGCGCCGGCCCCATCGGCCTGGCCGCGGCGGCGCACCTCAGGAGTCGTGGCGTGGCGCACCTCGTGCTCGAGGCCGGCGAGGGCCCCGGCGCCGCGGTCGCCGAGTGGGGCCACGTGCGGCTGTTCTCGCCCTGGCGCGAGCTGGTCGACCCGGTCGCCCGCGAGCTCCTGCTCGAGCAGGGCTGGGAGCCGCCGCACCCCGACCGCTACCCGACGGGCGCCCGCTGGGTGGAGGACTACCTCCGCCCGCTGGCCGAGGTGCTCGCTCCGGCCGTGCGCTACGGGACCCGGGTCACGGCCGTCGCCCGCCACGGTCGCGACCGCCTCGTCAGCTCGGGCCGGGACCGGTCGGCGTTCACCCTCCACCTGCGCACCTCCGCCGGCACCGAGCACCTGGCGGCCCGAGCCGTCGTCGACGCCACGGGGACCTGGGGCACGCCGAACCCGCTGGGCGGCGACGGCGTGGTCGCCCTCGGCGAGCGCGAGAGCGCCGACCGCATCGGCTACCGCGTGCCCGACCTCGACCAGGCGGTCCAGCGCTCCCGGTTCGCCGGGAGGCACGTGGTGGTCGCCGGTACCGGAGCCTCCGCGAAGGGCGCCCTGCTGGCGCTCACGGCACTGGCCGAGAGCGAGCCCGGCACGACGATCACCTGGCTCGTGCGCCGCAGCCGCGTGGGTGCGGCCTTCGCCGGGTCGGGCCAGGACGAGCTGCCCCAGCGCGGCGCCCTCGGTCAGCTGGCCCGGGCCGCCGTCGACCGTGGCCCCGTCACCACGCGCACCGGCTTCCGCACCGCCGAGGTCCGGCGACGCGACGACGACCGCCTCGACCTCGTCGCGTTCGACGGGCAGGTCGTCGAGGAAGTCGACGAGGTCCTCGCCCTCACCGGGTTCCGCCCCGACCTCGGGTGGACCGACGAGCTGCGCCTCGACCTCGATCCCGTGCTGCAGGCACCGCGCGCCCTCGCCCCGCTCATCGACCCCAACGAGCACTCGTGCGGCACCGTCTACCCGCACGGCGTGGCCGAGCTGGCCCAGCCCGAGGTCGGGTACTACCCGGTCGGCATGAAGTCGTACGGCCGAGCCACGTCGTTCCTGGCGCTCACCGGCTTCGAGCAGACCCGGTCGGTCGCGGCGGCCCTCGCCGGCGACCACGAGGCGGCGGCGCGCGTCGAGCTGACGCTCCCGGACACCGGGGTGTGCGGGGGCGCGGGCACGTTCGACGACGAGTCGGCCGACGGTGGTGGCTGCTGCGGAGCACCTGCGGTCGAGGTGCTGAGCATCGGCGGCGTCGGGACGCGCTGAGCCGGGAGAAGCCCGCCGAGGGTCAGTGGATGCGGTCGCGCCAGTCCTCGGGCACGCGGTCGGCCGGACCGGGTGCGGTCTGGTCGCCCGGGTGCGACTGCGGGTCGGCCAGCCGGGGACCTCTCGCGGCGGTCTCGGAGGCGTAGTCCCAGAACCAGTCCTCGCCGGGCTCGAAGCTCTGCACGACCGGGTGCCCGGACTCGCGGAAGTGGGCCGTGGCGTGCTGGGCGGGTGAGCTGTCGCAGCAGCCGATGTGGCCGCACTGCGCGCACCGCCGCAGGTGCACCCACCACCCGTCGGGCTCCGCGAGGCACTCCACGCACCCCGCGCCCGAGGGCTTGACCGTGACGTCGATCGACGAGTTCTCGGGGCCGGGAGTCTCTGACATGTCGCCACGGTAGTCCGGTCCGGCGCGACCCGCGAGGGTCCGACGACCCCTCCTCGACCCCACCGCGTGCGTGCGCCGCCGCGCGCTGGGAGGGTGGGGTCATGACCACACCCGACGTCGCCGTCATCGGCGGTTCCGGCTTCTACACTTTCCTCGACGACCCCGAGCAGGTCGAGGTCGACACCCCCTTCGGCGCGCCGTCGGCGCCGATCTCGGTCGGCCAGGTGGGGGACCGGACGGTCGCCTTCCTGCCGCGGCACGGTGCCGACCACCGCTTCCCCGCCCACCAGGTCCCGTACCGAGCGAACCTCTGGGCGCTGCGTTCGCTGGGCGTTCGCCAGGTGCTCGCCCCCTGCGCCGTGGGCGGTCTGCGACCCGAGCTGGGCCCGGGCAGCTTCGTGGTCCCCGACCAGCTGGTCGACCGCACGACCGCGCGCACCCAGACGTACTACGACACCGGCGCGGTGCACGTCTCCTTCGCCGACCCCTACTGCGACCGCCTGCGTGGCCACCTGCTCGAGGGTCTCGCCGACCACGACCCGACCGACGGCGGCGCCATGGTCGTCATCGAGGGCCCGCGGTTCTCCACGCGCGCCGAGTCGCGCTGGTACGCCGAGAACGGCTGGGCCGTCATCAACATGACCGGCCACCCCGAGGCGATCCTGGCTCGCGAGCTGGCGCTCTGCTACGCCACCGTGGCACTGGTCACCGACCACGACGCCGGGGTCGACGCCAGCGACTCCGTGAGCATGGAAGCGGTGTTCCAGGTGTTCCGGGAGCACACCGACACCCTCAAGTCGACGCTGGCCGGGGTCGTCGGCTCGATCGGCGAGCGCGACTGCGCCTGTGCATCGGCCGTGGACGGCATGACCCTGCCCTTCGAGCTGCCGTGAAGGTCCTGCTGATCGGTGCGGCCGGGTTCATCGGGTCGCGGATCGCGCTGCGGCTGGACGAGCGCGGCCACGACGTCGTCGCGCTCGACGCGTACCTGCCGATGGCGCACGGACCGAACGCCCGGGACGACGCGCCCGCCGACGTGCACCTGCTCGACCTGCGCACCGACGACCTCGACGACGTCCTGGCCGACGTCGACGTCGTGTGCCACCAGGCGGCCATGGTCGGCAACGGCGTGGACGCCCAGGACCTGCCCGGCTACGCCGAGCACAACGACCTCGGCACGGCACGCCTGCTCGCCGCCATGGCCCGCGCAGGGGTCCAGGACCTCGTGCTCGCCTCGTCGATGGTCGTCTACGGCGACGGTCGCTACGACTGCCCCGACCACGGCGACGTGCCGCCCGCGGTGCGCCGCGAGGACGACCTGGCGGCCGGCCGCTTCGACCCGCGCTGCCCCGTGTGCGGTGGTGACGTGACGTGGCGCCGGGTCACCGAGGACGCGCCCATCCGACCGCGCACGTCGTACGCGGCGTCCAAGATCGCGCAGGAGTACTTCGCCGACGCGTGGTGCACGCTGCAGTCCGGTCACGCCGTCGCCCTGCGGTACCACAACGTGTACGGGCCGGGGATGCCCGCGGACACCCCCTACTCGGGCGTGGCCGCGATCTTCCGGTCGGCGCTCGAGCGGGGCGAGGCGCCGCGCGTCTTCGAGGACGGCGCCCAGGTGCGCGACTTCGTGCACGTCGACGACGTGGCGCTGGCCAACGCGCTGGCCGTGGAGCAGGTGGCGCAGCACCCGGTGGGCGTGACGGCCTACAACGTGGCGTCGGGGCGACCGTTCACGATCGGCGAGATGGCGCAGGTGCTGTCGCGCGCCGTCGACGGACCCGAGCCGGAGGTGACGGGCGACGCGCGGGTCTTCGACGTCCGGCACGTGCTCGCCTCGCCCGACAAGGCCGCCGAGGGTCTCGGCTTCCGCGCCGAGATCGCGCCCGAGGACGGCATCGCCCGCCTGGCCACCGACCCGCTCCGTCGCCGCTGAGGGTCTACGCCCCCCGATTCGGACACCTGTGGGGCGTCCGCGGGCTCCGAACCGCCCCGCAACGGTCCGAGACGAGGGCCGGCTCGGCCGTCACCAGCGGGTGATGAGCAGGGTCTGGGCGAGGAGGCCGAGGACGAGCTGGGAGGCGAGGAGAGGGCGCTGCCAGCGGTCCGGCAGGAGGGCGGGGATCGCGACGACCCAGATCGTGAACGGCAGCCAGATGCGCTCGACCTCGGCCTTGCTCATGCCCGACAGGGTGGCCGCGACGATCGTGGCCACGCCCGCGCCGGCCAGCACGGCGAGCGGGACGCGACGGCGAGCGGCGTCGGCGGCGGCAGGGAACGCGGCCCACACGGCGAGACCTGCGGTGAAGGTCCAGGCCGCGACGTTGGCCCAGACCCAGTAGCCGTAGGCGCGCTCGGACGCGATGCCCTCGTAGTAGCGCTCGCGCAGCACCGGGTAGGCCTCCCACCAGTGGAACCCGTACGCCGAGAAGGCCGCCGTCACGACCAGGGCCCCGCCGACGGCCCACGGCAGCACCCGCCAGCCCGCACGCGGTCGCTCAGCGTCGCGGCCGTGCGCCAGCCAGAGGACGGCCAGGGCGAGGATGCCGAGCAGCACGAGCCCGTACGACAGGAACACGCACCACCCGAGCAGCAGCCCCGCCCCGACGCCGAGCGCCCAGGACCGGGGTCCGACCGCGACCGCGGCCCGGGCGAGCAGGTACAGGCCCCAGGCCGCCACCGCGGCGAAGTAGTAGTCGGCGCTGACCCCCGCCCACACGACCAGCGGCGCCAGGGCGAGCCAGGGAGCAGCGCGCCTGGCCAGGTCGCGGCTGCCGAGCAGGTCGAGGGTCAGCAGCACCGCCGCCACCGACGTGGCGCCGATCGTCACGACGACCATGGCGACCCAGAAGGGGTCGTCGATCCCGACGCGGTCGAGACCGACGAAGGACAGCAAGGCGCCTGGAGGGTGCCCGGCCACGTGCGTGTGCCAGTTGTCGTCGGCGGCCGAGGGGATGCGCTCGACGAAGTCGTGCAGCGCGGCAGGGACGTCGCGGACCTCCGTCGCGTCGTTGAGGTACTCGCTCTTGCGTCCGTACACGCGGCTGAAGCCGTAGCGCCCGTCGCTGAGCCCGAGCGCGCACGTCCAGAGCCACGACGAGACGGTCGCGAGCACCACGACGACGCGCCACGGGAGATCGCGGCACGCCCGGGGCAGCGCCGACCAGAGCAGCACGGCCGTCGCGACGGCGACCAGGAGGAGGGGATCGAACCGCGGGCCCCAGAAGGCGTGGAGCGGGGGCCAGTGCACGCGCACGTCGTCGGAGAGGACGGCCGGGACCGCCATCGCGGCGATCACCAGCACGAGGCCGACCAGTGCCGAGAGCACGGCCGTGCGGGGGCGGGCCAGCATGGCGCCACGCTATCCGGCGAACCCAGGGGACGCATGGCCGTCCCGGGGGAACGTGGTCGAGCGCCTGTCGCAGGACCCCTTGACGTGCGAGCGGGCCCTGCGCGGCTTAGGTTCGGGGGATGCAGGATCACCTCGGGGCGTGCGACGTCGTGATCCCGTGCCGTGACGAGGCCGCGGCGCTGCCCCTCGTGCTGCGTGACCTCCCCGCCGGGCTCCGCCCGATCGTGGTCGACAACGGCTCGACCGACGGCACCGCCGACGTGGCTCGCGAGCTCGGCGCGCGCGTCGTGCACGAGCCCCGACCCGGGTACGGGGCCGCTGTCCACGCGGGCATCGAGGCCGCCACCGCCGAGTACGTCGGCGTGATCGACGGCGACGACTCCATGCGGCTCGTCGACCTGCTCCCCATGCTCGACGCCGTGCGTGACGGCGGCGTGACGATGGCGGTGGGCCGACGTCGGCCCGTCGCCCGCGGCGTGTGGCCGTGGCACGCCCGTGCCGGCACGCTGGCCCTGGCCACGTGGATCCGCCGATCCAGTGGCTTCGGCATCCACGACCTCGCGCCCATGCGGGTGTGCCGCCGCCAGGACCTGCTCGACCTCGACGTCCGCGACCGACGCTTCGGGTACCCGCTCGAGCTGATGGTCAAGGCCTCGCGCGCCGGCTGGACCGTCCGTGAGCTCGACATCGACTACCGCCCGCGCGCCGCCGGGACCCGCTCGAAGGTCTCGGGCTCCGTCAAGGGCACCGCGCGCGTCGTGCAGGACTTCGCGAAGGTGCTGCGATGAACAGCGGAACGATCGTCCCCGTGCTGCTCGTCGTGGCCAAGGCGCCCGTTCCGGGTCTGGCCAAGACGCGGCTCGGTCGCGTGGCCGGCCCGCAGCGGGCCGCCGACGTGGCCGCCGCCGCCCTGCTCGACACCCTCGACGCCGTCTCGTCCGCCCACGACGTGACCGGCTGGCCGGTCGTGGTCGCGCTGACCGGTGACCTCGAGCAGGCCGCACGGTCGCGTGCCGTCCAGGACGCACTGGCCCGGGTGACCGTGGTGCCCCAGCGCGGCGACGACTTCGGTGCCCGCCTGGCGCACGCCCACGTCGACGCCGGCGGCGTGCTGTCGGCGTCCGGTCCCGCGTGGGGCACCGTGCAGATCGGCATGGACACCCCCCAGGTCACCTCCGACGACCTGGTCACAGCGGGCGAGCTCCTCCGCGACGGCACGCAGGTGCTGGGCCCGGCCGAGGACGGTGGCTGGTGGCTCCTCGGGCTGCCTGATCCCACGCACGCCGACGCGCTGCGTGCGGTGCCGATGTCGCGCGGCGACACGGGCACCCGGACGGTCGAGGCGCTGGGCGGCGACGTGCACCTGCTCCGCCCCCTGCTCGACGTCGACGAGTGGCCCGACGCCCAGCGCGTCGCCGCCGACGTGCCCGGCTCGCGGTTCGCCGCGGCCGTCGCCCGATGCGCGGAGGCGGTGGCATGACGCTCGACGACTCGCTGTTCGACCCGGTCTTCACGTCCGGTGACTCGCACTTCGTCGACGACCACGGCGCCGAGGAGCGTCTGGCGGTCCACCGCTGGGCCGCCGACGCCGACGCTGCCGACCTGACGCTGTTCGTGGACCCGTGCGTCGGACCCACGCTCGACCTGGGCTGCGGTCCGGGTCGGCTCGTGCAGGCGTTGCTGGCGCGGGGCCTCGACGCGCTCGGGGTCGACAGCTCGCGCTCGGCGATCGGGCTGGCCCGCGCCCGGGGCTCCCTCGTGCTGCGGCGCGACCTGTTCGAGCGGCTGCCCGGGGAGGGCGGCTGGCAGCACGCGCTGCTGGCCGACGGCAACATCGGCATCGGCGGCCGTCCCGACCGTCTGCTGCGCCGCGTCGGAGAGCTCGTCGTGCCGGGCGGCACCGTGCTGGTCGAGGTCGAGGAGCACGGGGCGATCCTGCAGGAGTCGCGCCGCCTGCGCGTCGACGGCACCCTCGGAGAGCCGTTCCCGTGGGCCGTGGTCGGTCTGGACGCCGTCCCCTGGCTCGCCCAGCGGGCGCACCTGCAGCACACCCGCACGCTGTCTGCCGACGGCCGCTGGGTCGCCGAGCTCCAACGACCCCTCGCGTCCTGACGACGCCGCTCGTCGCCCCGCCCCGTCCGGGACCGGGCGCCTTGGTCGCTCGCGCTCCCGCGATGGGTTACGTTGCTGCCGTGCTGCTGAGCGACCGCGACATCCTGGCCGAGATCGATGCGGGACGCGTGGGTCTGGACCCGCTCGAGCGCTCGATGATCCAGCCGTCGAGCATCGACGTGCGGCTCGACAAGTTCTTCCGGGTGTTCGACAACCACAAGTACCCGCACATCGACCCGGCAGCCGACCAGTCCGACCTCACGCGCCCCGTCGAGGTCGAGGGCGACGAGACGTTCGTGCTGCACCCGGGCGAGTTCGTCCTCGGGTCCACCTACGAGCTCGTGACGCTGCCCGACGACGTCGCGGCCCGCCTCGAGGGCAAGTCGTCGCTCGGTCGGCTCGGCCTGCTGACCCACTCCACGGCGGGCTTCATCGACCCCGGCTTCTCGGGCCACGTGACGCTCGAGCTGGCCAACGTCGCCACGCTGCCGATCAAGCTCTACCCGGGCATGAAGATCGGCCAGCTCTGCTTCTTCCGGCTGTCCTCAGCGGCCGAGAACCCGTACGGATCGGCCAAGTACGGGTCCCGCTACCAGGGGCAGCGCGGACCGACGGCGTCGCGGTCCCACGCCAACTTCCACCAGACACGCATCTAGAGCCGAGGGCGATCCCCCATGTCCCTACCCCTCTCGATCAGCACCGAGGTCTCCGAGGCACTGTCGGCCGGGCGTCCGGTCGTGGCCCTGGAGTCGACGATCATCTCCCACGGCCTGCCCCGCCCCGACAACCTCGTGGCCGCGCGGCACTTCGAGCAGATGCTGCGCGATCGCGGCGTGGTCCCGGCCACGATCGCGGTGCTCGACGGCCAGCTGAAGGCCGGGCTGACCGACGCCGAGCTGGAGCGGGTCGCGTCCGAGGACGTCGCCAAGCTGAGCATGCGCGACCTGCCCGTGGTGCTGGCTCGCGGTGGCAGCGGTGCCACGACGGTGGCGGCCACGTCGTTCATCGCCGACCACGCGGGCATCCGGGTCTTCGCCACCGGCGGCCTGGGAGGGGTGCACCGAGGAGCGGGCAGCACCTTCGACGAGTCCAACGACCTGAAGGCGCTCTCGGAGGTGCCGATCACGGTCGTCTCCGCGGGCGTGAAGTCGGTCCTCGACATCGGCGCGACGCTGGAGCGCATGGAGTCCCTCGGCATCACGGTGCTCGGCTACGGCACGCAGGAGTTCCCGAGCTTCTGGCTGCGGTCGTCCGGCGAGCCGCTGGACTGGACGGTGCCCGACGGCGGCGCCGTCGCCGCGGTCATGGAGTCGCGCGAGCAGCTGGAGCTGTGCAGCGCGATCGTCGTGGCCAACCCGCTCCCCGTCGATGAGCAGCTCGACCCCGACCTGCACGACCGGGTGCTCGCCGAGGCGTTGCGCCGCTGCGAGGAGAAGGGCATCGAGGGCAAGGAGGTCACCCCCTTCCTGCTCTCGACCATCGTCGAGCTCACCGACGGGGAGAGCCTGTCCGTGAACCTGCGGATCGTCGAGAACAACATCAGGGTGGCGGCCGACATCGCGTCGGCCTGGGCCGCGCTGTAGCCGATGACGATCCTGGTCGTCGGCGACGTGGTCGACGACATCAGCGTGCAGCCGCTCGCCGAGGTCACCCCGGCGAGCGACACGCCGGCGACCATCCGGATGGCACCCGGTGGCTCGGCGGCCAACGTGGCGGCGTGGTTGGGCAGCCTCGGCGTCCCGACCCGGTTCGTGGGCCGGGTCGGCGCCGACGCGGTCGAGCGCCACGCGGCGGCCCTGCAGGCGCACGGCGTGGACGTCCGCCTGGCGGCCGACCCCGAGCTGCCGACCGCCACCATCCTGCTGCAGCTCGACGAGGTCGGGGAGCGGACGATGTTCGTCGACAGGGGTGCGAACACGCGGCTGGGGGCGGCCGACGTCCCGCCCGAGGCCTGGGACGGCGTGACCTGGCTGCACCTCACCGGCTACTCGTTCTTCGACGAGGGCACCCGGTCGATGGCCCTCGGGCTCGTGGCGCAGGCGAGGGCACGAGGCGCCGGGGTCAGCATCGACCCCAGCACGGTGTCGTTCCTGCGGGCGTGCGGCGGGGCGACGTTCCTCGACTGGGTCGACGGCGCCGACCTCGCGTTCCCCAACATCGACGAGGCGCGCGTCCTCGTCGACGCGCGCGGGCCGCAGATCGACCTCGACGCCCTGGCGGGTCGCTTCGGGGCGGTGGTGGTGACGCTCGGCTCGATGGGCGCGGCCTTCATCGGCTCCGTCGACGGTGCACCCGTGCGCGAGCAGCTGACCGCGCCCCGCACGTCGGTCGTGGACACGACGGGAGCCGGCGACGCCTTCGCGGCCGGGTTCCTGTCGGTGTGGGTGCGTCGGCACGACCCCGTGCCGGCCCTGGAGGCCGGCCGGTCGGCCGCGGAGCGGTGCATCGCCGCGCTCGGCGCGCGACCCCCGCGGTGAGCATCCGGCGCGAACTTGCCCGGAAGTTGCGGAATCAGTAGTCCTATCGGGCCATTTATTGCGGTTCCGTGACAGTTCTTCGAGAATCGCTGGCCAGAACGCGGGTGGTTGAGGTTTCATCGATCCGTGGGACCGCCCAGGGATCGGCCTCACGAGGGAGGGGATCATGTCGCTCGCGCTGCCGGCTCGACGCCGCCACGTCCGGGGACCGCGCTCGGCGCCGGTTCGGCGGCGGGTGATCGTCGAGGGGACCGAGCACGTGGCCGCCACCGGTCACCGCGTGTACGTGGTGGCCTACTACCGCTCGCCCGAGGACGCCCGCGACTTCCGGGGCGGCGTCGTCACCACGTACGCCGACCACGACGCTGCTCCGGACCGGGTGACCGTGGCGGCGCCGGGGCCCGGTGACTGGTTCGTCAGCATCCTCGAGCGTTCCCCCGGGGCCTCCGGCTACACCTTCGTCGCCGGCGCCGACGGCGTGCCGCTGGTCCCGCGCTGAGCGTCGCTCGCCACCACTCGCCCTGACTCGTGGGCCATGCGGTGTCATCCTGTCCGGGTGACAGGACAGGGCGTCTCGTGGCGGCGCGACCCGCGCTCGCGTGCCGTCCTCGCGGTGAGCGTGCTGGTGGGAATGCTCGGCGTGCTCATGGCGTGGATCGTGATCGCCCCGGAGTCCACCGGCACGGTCTTCCCCGACCGGGGTTCCGCCACGTCCGGCCAGACCCGCGCGGCTCCCGGGGGCGGGTCGTACGCGTTCCTGCAGACGCAGGCCGACGGTGAGACGCCGGTGGCCTACGACCCGTGCACGCCCGTGCGGATCGTCGTCAACGAGCGACGCGCCCCCGACGACGCCGACGCGGTGCTCCGGAGAGCCGTGGCGGAGGTGGAGGACGCCAGCGGGCTCGACCTGCGGGTCGTCGGCACGACCACCGACGCGCCGCTCGCGCATGAGGACGACCCCGAGGACGGGGAGGGTTGGCGTCCGGTGCAGATCAGCTGGACCGACGCCGACGAGGTCGCCGAGCTGGAGGGTCGCGTGGGTGGTCTCGGCGGCAGCACCTGGGTCGAGCGCGACGACCGCCGCACCTACGTGACCGGCGAGATCATGCTCGACGCCCCCGACCTGGTGCGCCGCGGGAACGGTGGCGACGTCGCGACCGGGGTGCTCATGCACGAGCTGGCCCACGTGCTCGGCCTCGACCACGTCGACGACCTCGGAGAGCTCATGCACCCGAGCAGCCCGCGGGACGCGTGGGGCCCGGGCGACCGGGTGGGACTCGCCGCGCTCGGTGCCGTCGGCTGCGCCTGACCTGCTCAGACGAGCGGCAGCGTGAGCACCTGGTTCGCCGATCCGGTCGTGATCGTCACCGGCGCCGAGACGAGGCCGCCGCGGTAGTTGACCGAACCGCCGGCGACCACGAGGCGCAGGGCGTGACCCTTCTCGAAGCGGTGCGCGATGCCGGGGAGGGTCACGGTGAACGGCTGCCCGGCGTCGGGCACCCGCACCGGCGCGACGAGGTCGCGCACGACGGTGCCCTTGCCGTCGGGGCCCACGTCGAGGACCTTCACGAAGACCACGACCTTGCCGGCGTCGAGGGCCTGTGTGAGAGCCGCGGTGGGTGCGGTGACGGACAGGTCGAGCGTGGGGGAGCCCACGACCGTCAGCGGTGCCGTGAGGGCGGGGGTGGTCCAGCTCGCGGACGTCCCGGGCAGGTCCAGCTCCGGCAGCGCGATCGGCACCTGCGAGCCGACGACGTCGATCGTGCCGAGGGAGGTGGGTGCGCCGGCGGGTCCCGTGAGCAGGGTCTGCGACCCCTTCGCCACGGCACCCTTCGAGCGCGTGAGTGCCGTGCCGGAGAGGTAGAACGGCGTGCGTGAGCCGATGGGGAACGTCGAGCTCGTCGCGTACGCCGGACGGGCGTTGCCGGTGTAGGGGACCCAGTCGCGGAAGTAGGAGAACAGCGGCCCGGTGTCGGTCTTCTGCCCCTTGAGGTAGTGGTCGAACCAGGCGCTGAGGCGCGCGGTGAGGTGCTGGCCGGAGATGCTCGGGGCGTCGAAGTCGATCTCGCCCGGCGCGTTGGGGCCGGAGTGGCCGCCGTTGATCCACACGAGCTTGGTGGGCACCTTCTGCTTCCGGAGCGCCTGGAAGGTGGCGGTGCCCTCGTTGAGGTTGAACAGCGTGTCCGACTGACCCTGCAGCAGGAGGGTGGGGATGCGCACCTGCTTCACGTAGCTGGCCACGGAGCGCCTGCGCAGCTCCTGCACGGTGCCCTGGTCGAGCGTCCCGGTGACGCCGGCGGTGACCACGGCCGGGCACACGAACGCCACGAAGTTCGGGCAGCCCGCGATGCGAGAGGGGTCCTGCGGCGCTCCGGTGAAGCCGTCGAGAGCGCCCTTGCCGACGAAGCCGAGCGCCCAGACGAGCTTGGCGGCACCGGGGGTGGCCGAGCTGACCCCGGTCTGGGAGGTGTTGTTGGGCGAGAGGGAGTAGCTGAGGTCGTTCCACGTGGCGCCGGGGACGATCGTGTCGAGGCGCGGGTCGATGGCGGCGGTGGCGAACTGGATGCCACCGCCGTAGGAGATGCCGACCATGCCCACGCGTGGGTCGTTCCGCGAGACCGTCCCGAGCTGGTTCCTCGCGTCGCGCTTCACGACCGTCAGGGCGGGCGCCTTCTTCGTGAGGCCGGCGTCGAGGTAGGCCGTGCCGGTGGCGCCGCCGAGGTAGCCGATGATCTGGCTGGCGGCCTTGCCGTCGACCGCGGGGTCGTCGAGGGAGATCGGGCAGCCCGAGCCGCCGAAGCCGAGCCCGGAGTAGCTGATGACGGCGTAGCCGCGGGAGGCGAAGAGGCGTCCGAGACCGGCCTGGTCGTCCTTGGAGCCGCCGAAGCCGTTGGTCGTGAGGATGGCCGGCACCGGCTTCCTCGCCGTGGCCGTGCGGGGCAGGTACTGGTCGGCCACGATGGTGCACTTCTGGTCGTTCTTCTCCCCGACGGTCACGCGGAACCACAGCGAGGTGACGGTGTACGGCGCGGCAGCAGCCGTGGCGGTGGGTGCGGCGGCGAGCCCGGCCAGGACGAGGACGGCGGACAGGGCGGTCAGGACGGCTCGACGCACGGTGGCTCCTCGACTGGTACGCGGGTACAGGTTGCAACGAGCAACCGTGAGGTGGGTCACGGGGACGAAGGTCCCGACTCGGGGCTGCCAACGCTGACGCCTGCGGGGGTAGCGTCGACGCATGCTCACGCAGATCGGTGACGGGGTGCACCTGTCCGGCGGCACGGACGTCAACTGGGTGCTGGTGCAGGACGGCGACGCCCTGACGGTCGTCGACACCGGCTACCCCGGGGACGCGGACCGGCTGGACGCCTCGGTGCGGGAGCTCGGTCTCGTGCCCGGCGACGTCTCGGCCGTGCTGGTGACGCACGCGCACGTCGACCACGTCGGCAGCGTGGCGCGCTGGTGGGAGCACCACGGGGTGCCGGTGCTGATGCACGCCGACGAGGTGCCGAACGCGACGGGGGAGCGGGCCGAGTCGGCCACCACCCTCGACGTCGCGCGTCGGGCCTGGCGCCCGCGGACGGCGCTGTGGGCTGCCCGGATCTCCCGGCTGGGCGCGACGTCGCACCAGACCTTCGCCCACGCCCGCGCGTGGACCGACGGTGCGCCGCTCGACGTGCCGGGCGCCCCGGTCCCGGTGCACACGCCGGGCCACACCAGCGGACACGCGGCGTACCTGTTCCCCGCGGCCGGCGTGCTGGTCACCGGCGACGCCCTGGTGACGGGCCACGCGATCTCGCGTCGGCGCGGCCCCCAGCAGCTGCCCGGCTTCTTCACGGCCGACGGCGTGCAGGCGGAGCGCTCGCTGGAGCGGCTGCGCGCCCTCGACGCCGACACCATCGCCCCCGGTCATGGCCCGGCCTGGCGCGGCCCCCTGGGCGACGCCGTCGACCAGGCCCTCTCCCCCCGGCCTTGACTCGTCAGAGGTAGGTGGCGCGCGGAATCGACTCGTCAGAGGTAGGTGGCGCGCGGAATCGACTCGTCAGAGGTAGGTGGCGCGCGGATAGGAGGCGCGTATCCGCGTGGCACCTACCTCGGGGTGCCGGGGTTGCGCGGGCCACCTACCTCCCGCGGCCGGCACCGTGCGACGGCTCCCGTCCGCCTGTCGGGGCGTGGCACGGGGACGAAGACGACGAGAGGGCGCCCGCGTGGTGCGGGCGCCCTCTCGGCTGGGATCGGTCGTGCGTCAGGCCTTGGGCTCGTCCTCGCCCTGGGGCTCCTCGTCCTTGGCCGCGTCGGTGGCCGCGGTCGAGACGTCCGTGCCCGACGGGTTCGCGTCGCTCAGCGGCGCGACGTCGTCGGACTCCGGGTCGGCGTTCGGCGCGTCCTCGACGGCGACGACCTCCGACGGTGCCTCGTCCTTGGCCGCGCCGGTTCCGTCGGTGTCGGCCTTGGCCTCCACGTCGGTGGCGTCGGCCTCCTCCTCGCGCGCGCCGCCGTCGACGGGCTCGTCCTCGGCGGGTGCGGGCTCGTCGGCGGTGGCCGGGCTGGCCTCGTCGTCGCCCCCAGCACCATCGCTCGGGACGGTCTCGACCTCGGGGTCGGTGGTGTCGCCGGGCTCGGGCTCCGGGTCGGGCTCGGGGGCGCCGTCGGACGAGGTGGTGGACTCGGCCTTCGGCTCGTCCCCACCCTCCTCGGCCTTGTCGTCGGTGGCGGGCTTGGCCGGCTGCGGGGGAGCGTCGACCTGGACGGGCTCGTCCTTCTCGGTCTCGGACTCCTCACCGTCGGTGTCGGCCTTGGCCTGGACGTCGCCTGCGGCGTCGGCCTCCTCCTCGCGGGCCCCCTGCTCGACCACACCGCCGTCGACGGGCTCGTCCTCGGCGGGTGCGGGCTCGTCGGCGGTGGCCGGGCTGGCCTCGTCGTCGCCCCCAGCACCATTGCTCGGGACGGTCTCGACCTCGGGGTCGGTGGTGTCGCCGGGCTCGGGCTCCGGGTCGGGCTCGGGGGCACCGTCGGACGAGGTGGTGGACTCGGCCTTCGGCTCGTCCCCACCCTCCTCGGCCTTGCCGTCGGTGGCGGGCTTGGCCGGCTGCGGCGGGGCGTCGACCTGGACGGGCTCGTCCTTCTCGGTCTCGGCCTCGTCACCGTCGGCGCCGGTCTCGTCGGCCTTCGACGTCTCGGCGGCGGGCGCCTCGTCGGGCGTCGCGTCCCCGGACTCGTCGCTCTCGGTAGAGGCCTTGGCGTTGTCCGCCTCGACCTCGTCCGCACCGGGCGCCTGGCCGGCGTTGCCGGAGGTGTCGGCGGCGCGACCCTGCTCGTCGACGTCCATGTTTTGCTTGGCGGCGACCTCGGCGTCCTCCTCGCGCGACGTCGTGGCGGGCTCGTCCTGCGGCTCGTCGTCGGGGACGTCGGTCGCCTCGGGCTCCTCGTGGGCGTCCGCGGCCGGCGCGGCGTCCTCGGTGTCGCTGATCGAGGCGTCGTCGGCCTGGTCGGTCGCGTCGGGCTCGGCGTCCGTGGCCTGGTCGGAGGACCCGGCGGCCGCGGCCGCGGCGGTGGCCGCCTCGGCCTCGTCGACGACGTCGGCGGACTCCTCGGCCGTCGGCTCGGGAGCCCGCTTCACGGCGGCGAGCAGCATCTGCGCGACGTCGAGGACCTCGACCTCCTCGCGGGCCTCGCCGGCCGCCTGCTGGGCGGTCAGGCCGTCCGACAGCATGACGCGGCAGAACGGGCAGCCCACGGCGATCTGGTCGGCACCGGTGGCCACGGCCTCCTGCGTGCGGTTCACGTTGATCCGCGACCCGAGGTTCTCCTCCATCCACATGCGCGCGCCACCGGCGCCGCAGCAGAAGGAGCGCTCGGAGTTGCGCGGCATCTCGGCGAACTTCGCGCCGGGGATGACGCTGAGCAGCTCGCGCGGCGCCTCGTAGACCTGGTTGTGGCGGCCGAGGAAGCAGGGGTCGTGGTAGGTGATCGTCTTCTCGGGCTCGGCCGCGGCGGCACCGGCCTTGCCGGCCACCGGCGTCAGCCTGCCCTCGCGCACGAGGCGGTTGAGCAGCTGCGTGTGGTGCACGACCTCGAGCTCGACGCCGAACTCGGCGTACTCGTTCTTGAGCGAGTTGAAGCAGTGGGCGCAGGTGGAGACGACCTTCTTGGCCTTGGTCTCCTTGAGCACCTCGGCGTTCTCCATGGCCAGCTGCATGAAGACGATCTCGTTGCCGGCTCGACGCGCGGGGTCGCCGGTGCAGGTCTCGCCGTCACCGAGGACGGCGAAGTCGACGCCGGCGGTGTTCAGCAGCTCGGCCACGGCCTGCGTGGTCTTCTTGGCACGGTCCTCGAAGGCGCCGGCGCAGCCGACCCAGAACAGCCACTCGACCTCGTCGAGGCTCTCCACGTCCACACCGACCTGCTTGACCTCGAAGTCGAGGTCCTTGGCCCAGTCCATGCGGTGCTTGGGGTTCATCCCCCACGGGTTCCCCTTGCGCTCCAGGCCCTTGAAGATGTTGTTGAGCTCGGCCGGGAAGTTGGACTCCACGAGCACCTGGAAGCGGCGCATGTCGTCGATGTGGTCGACGTGCTCGATGTCGACGGGGCACTGCTGCACGCAGGCGCCGCAGTTGGTGCACGACCACAGGACGTCGGGGTCGATGACGCCGTACATCTCCTCGTCGCCGATGAGCGGACGCTCGACCTCCTTCTGCTGCTCCTCGGTGCGCTCGTCCTCGGGGATCGCCAGGGCGGGGATCTTGGCGTAGGCGTGCTCGCGCAGGCCCATGACCAGGAGCTTGGGGCTGAGCGGCTTCTCGGTGTTCCAGGCGGGGCACTGGCTCTGGCAGCGACCGCACTCGGTGCAGGTCGTGAAGTCGAGCAGGCCCTTCCAGGAGAAGTCCTCGACCTTGCCGACGCCGAGCTTCTCGAAGTCCTCCTCCTCGAGGTCCTCCATGGCCTCCATGTCGAGGGCCTTGCCGTTGATGCGGATGGGCTCGAGGCCGCCGAGGGCCGTGCCACCGTCGGACTCGCGCTTGAACCAGATGTTCGGCCAGGCGGTGAAGCGGTGCCAGGCGATGCCCATCGTCAGGTTGGTGGAGATGACGAGCAGCCAGATCATCGCCGACGTCACCTTGATCATCGCGATGACGACGATGATGTTCTCGAGGGTGTCGATGTTCTCGGCGCCGGTCGGGTAGAGGTTGCCGAAGAACTGGGCGATCGGGAAGTGGAAGCCGGTGGCGTACTCGGAGTCCTCACCGCCGCGGGCCTGCAGCAGGTTGTACTCGGCGCCGCGGATGAACAGGATCGCGGCGCTCTCGAGGAAGACCATGAACTCGACGAAGTAGGCCTGACCCATCCGCGAGCCGAAGAACCGGCTCTGGCGCTGGAGGCGCTTGGGGTGCTTGACCTGGCGGTAGACCGCCAGCGGGATGATCGCGAGCGCGCCGAGCAGTCCGATGGCCTCGCTGATCCACTCGTAGAGGAAGAAGTGGCCGATGATCGGCCAGACGAACTCCGGGTCGAACAGCTGGAAGAACGCCTGGGCGACGGCCGTCGCGAGCACCAGGAACGCGAGGTAGACGAACCAGTGCAGGGCACCGATCCAGCTCCACTGGAGCATGCGCGTGTGGAGGAACGTCTCCTTGAGCATGTTCACCGTGCGCGCGGCGGGGTCGTCCGTGCGGCCGGGTGCCGGGCCACCGGCACGGATGACGGCGGTCATCCGGCGCACGGCGACGACCGTGACGGGGATCGTGATGGCCGTGACGGCCAACGAGACGATGATCGCGACGAGCTGCATGGAGCCTCAATCCTTGGGGCGACGACCGTGACAGTTGGGCTGACAGTAGCCCCTCGCGAGCGGGTCCGCGGGGTAAGGCCACCCAAAGGTCGTGCAGGTCAGCGGTCGGTTACCGGTGGGTAGGTAAAGGCTATCCCGGGCGGCGCCGCCTTGTCCTGTCGGCGTGGTGTGAGTCGTTCGTCATCGATCGCGCGGGACGAGCGGGATCGCGACGAGCGGGAAGAGGGCCACGAGCGCGAACGCCCACCCGTAGCCCAGCCCGGCCACGGTGAGCCCGACGACCGGCGGGACGGCCGCGCTCACCAGGTACTGGCCGGTGTTCTGGACGCCCAGCGCCTTGCCCGACCACCACGGCCCGGCCCGCTCGGCCACGGCGGTGAAGGCCAGGCCGTTGTCGGCGACGGTCACGACCGTGGCCACGACGATGAGAACCACGGCCAGGGGCGTCGGCTCGAGCACGCCGAGCGCCAGCATCGTCAGCGCCGCCCCGACCGCGACGATCCGCATGGGTCCCATGCGACTGCCCACCCGGTCGGACCACCAGCCCACCCCGATGCGGCCGGCAGAGCCGAGCAGCTGGGTGGACGCCACGAGCACACCGGCTGCGCCGGCGGCCCAGCCGCGCTCGTCGATGAGCCAGACGAGCATGTAGGTCCACACGGTGAACTGCGGGACGACCAGCAGGGCCGACGCGGCGTGGATGCGCACGAGCGTGACGTCGCCCCGGTAGGGGCTGCCCGTCTCGCCTGCGTCGTCGGCGTCGGCGCGGGACCGTCGTGGTGGATCGACCACCAGCAGGGCGCAGGCCACGAGGACCACCGCGTTGAGAGCGGCGATGCACAGCAGCGTCGTGCGCAGGTCGGTGGCCTGCACCGTCGTCGGAACGAAGACCGCCGCGGCCCCGACCCCGAGCGGGAGCGCGGTCTGGCGCACCCCCATGGCGGTGCCGCGGCGCTCGGCCGGGAACCAGCCCACCACGAGTCGACCGCTGGCGGCGTTGGAGCTGGCCACGCCCACGCCGGCGACGAACCAGCACGCCGCCAGGGCGGGGTAGCCGTCCACGAACGCGGCGGCGACGGTGCCGCCGGTCGTGACCACCAGACCGAGCGTGAGGGTCAGTCGCTCACCCCACCGGTCGACGACGACGCCCCACGCCACGAGCGAGACGGTGGTGCCGAGCAGCGAGGCGGACGCCAGCGCGCCGGCCTGCGGGAGGGGGAGTCCCCGCTCGAGGTGCAGGTAGGGGATGAGGAAGACGGCGGCGTTCGCGGCCACCGTCCCCGACGCCTGCGCGAGCATGCCGACCGCGAGCATCAACCAGCGGTTCGGGGTGGTCACCGGACCATGGTCCGCCCGCGCCGACCGGTGCCGGCAGGGGGGTCAGGCCAGGGCGCCGACGTGGGCGAGGGCCTGCCGGACGAGCATCCCGCGCCCGCCCTCCATCTCGTCGAGGACGGCCGGGTCGAGGGCCTGCTCGGGCGTCATCCAGCTGAGCTCGAGGGCGTCCTGGCGCGGGTTGCACTCACCCGTGACCGGCACGACGTACACGAGCGCCACCGCGTGCTGGCGGGGGTCGTGCAGGGGCGTGACACCCGGCAGCGGGAAGTACTCGGCCACCGTGAACGGCACGATCGACGCCGACAGCTGCGGGAAGGCGGTGGGGCCGAGGTCCTTCTCGAGGTTGCGCAGCAGCGCGTCGCGCACCGACTCGCCGTGGGTGACGCGTCCGGAGACGAAGGTGCGCGTCATGGCCCCGGTGGTGGGTGAACCACGCAGCAGCAGACCCAGGTGCTCGACCTGGCCGTGGGCGTCCACCCGGACGGGGATCCCCTCGACGTAGAGGATCGGCACGCGCGAGCGGGTCTCGTCGAGCGCGATCTCGGAGAGCCAGCCGGGATTGGGGTCAGGGGTGCGGACGGACGCCATGGCGTCATCCTCCCCCACGCGTGGGCGTCAGCCGTGCCGCCCCGGCGGGACGGCCCCTCGTCAGGAGCTCGACGCGGTGGTGGAGGCCGCGATGCTGGCCGTCATCGCGGCGGTCATGGCGGCCTGGGCGTCCTGGATCGCCTTGCGGACGCCCTCGCTGGCCCAGTCGCCGTCGGCGACGACCTTGGCCCGCGCCTTCGCGGCCTTCCTCTCCCGCTTCTCCACCACGAGCCCGAGCTGGTCGGCGGCCAGGAGCAGGCCGACGAGCGGACCCGTGACCTGGTCGGCCGGCTGGTCGTGCAGGAGCACCTGCCGCATCGCGCCGACGAGCTGGTCGCGTCGTGCGACGTCGACGAGCTCGTACCGCTCCAGCCGGATGCCCAGCACGCGGCGCTGCTCGTCCCGCACGAGCCCGCCGGCCTCCAGGGACGCGAGCACGGCCTTGCGCTGCTTCTTGCCCAGGCGGGTCACGATCGCCTTCGGCGCCTGGTCGCCCTTCTGCCAGACGCGCTCGAAGGCGGCCTGCAGGTCGGGATCGTCCACGGGCGTGCGGTCGGCGACGGCCACGCGGGCCTTCCGTCCCGTGCCCACGAGCTCGAGGCGACCGAGCAGCACGAGGTCGATGAGTGCCGCGCCACCGAGCGCGGGCTCGGCGGCCATCGACGGCAGCCGCACCTTGCCCGACTCCGGGTCGAGCGCCACGAGCAGGAGGTCGCGAGCCACGGTCATGCCTCGAGCGTAGGCCGACCTGCGACCGACGTCACCCCGCCCTACGGTCGAGGGATGGACCCGTCGGACGACGCCACCACCCCTGACCACACGGCCCTCGACCCGCGGGCCGTGGCGCTGGCGCAGGACCTGCTGGACGACGCCCGCGAGGGTCGCACCGAGCGGTTGGTGCAGCACCTCGACGCGGGCGTCCCGGTCGAGCTCACCGATGCCTCGGGCAACACGCTGCTCATGCTCGCGGCCTACCACGGGCATGCGGTGACGGTGGCCGCGCTCACCGCCCGCGGCGCCGTCGTCGACGCGCTGAACGACCGCGGCCAGAGCCCGCTGGCCGGTGCGGTGTTCAAGGGCGAGGACGCGGTGGTGCGGGTCCTGCTCGAGGCCGGGGCCGACCCGGACGCCGGTCACCCGACGGCCCGCGAGACCGCGGCGATGTTCGGACGCGAGGACCTCCTGGCCTGACCCCGGCTCGCGGCCCGGACGGGCTGGGCGCGGTGGCCCGTGGGCGGCTAGGCTGGCACCACCACGACAGGGGAGCGCCGCCGCAGAGGGCGCTGAGAGTGCGGATCAGCCGCAGACCCTTGAACCTGCTCCGGTTAGCACCGGCGAAGGGAGTCACGATGAGTTCTGCATCCACGCGTACACCGACCGAGGGTCGGGCACGTCTGTCCTATCGCACCATCGACCTCGTCACGATCGCGTCGCTCGGTGTCGCGTTCGGGGTCATCTTCTGGGCCTGGGGGAAGCTCTACGGCCTCCTCGACCTGGCCGCGACGATCGGCTACCCGCCGGCCGGCGCGCTGCTCGGCGGCGGCTGGCTCCTCGCCGGGGTCGTCGGCGGGCTGGTCATCCGCCGGCCGGGTGCCGCGTTCGGCACCGAGGTGGTGGCCGCCGCGATCTCGATGTTCGTGCTCGGCGGCACCGAGTGGGGCTTCACCGTCCTGCTCTCGGGCCTCGTGCAGGGCGCCGGCGCCGAGCTGGGCTTCGCCCTCGGTCGCTACCGCCGGTGGGGTCTCGGCGTGGCCGTCCTCGCGGGCGTGCTGTCGGCCGTGTTCGCCTCCGTCTACGAGTGGAACTTCTACTACGTCGACTGGGGCCTCGCCTACAAGGTCGCCCACCTCGGCTTCTTCGCCGTGTCGGGAGCGGTCGTCGCCGGTCTGCTCGGCTGGATGCTCGTCCGCTCGCTCGCGGGCACCGGGGCGCTCGACTCCTTCGGCGCCGGTCGCGACGTCGCCGGAGAGGGCGTGCAGGCCTGACCGCCCTGACCACCACCCGACCCGTCGAGGTCCGCCTCGACGGGTTCGGGTGGCGGCCGGTGGGTCACGCCCGACCCGTCGTGGCCGACCTCGACCTGCACGTCCCAGCGGGCCAGCGGGTGCTGCTCGCGGGCCCGAGCGGCGCCGGGAAGTCGACCCTCCTGCTGGCGCTTGCCGGTGCGCTGGGCGAGTCCGTGCCCGGGGACCTCTCGGGATCGGTCCGCGCCGAGGGCGTGCGGGGGCTCGTGACGCAGCAGCCCGGCGACGCCGTGGTGTCGGCCCGCGTGGGCCGCGACGTCGCCTTCGGGCCCGAGAACCTCGGTCTCGACCACGACGAGACGTGGCGCCGGGTCGACGCGGCGCTCGACGCGGTCGGACTGGCCTACGGTCGTGAGCACCCCACCGACGCGCTCTCCGGGGGAGAGACCCAACGTCTGGCCCTGGCCGGCGCCCTCGCCCTGCGCCCCGGTCTGCTGCTGCTCGACGAGCCGACCTCGATGCTCGACGAGGTCTCGGCCGCCGAGGTCCGACGGGCGGTCACCGACGCCGTGGCGTCGACGGGTGCGACGCTCGTGGTGGTGGAGCACCGCATCGGGCCCTGGCTCGACCTCGTGGACCGGGTGGTCGTCCTCGGCCGTGACGGTGGCGTGCTCGCCGACACGGATCCGACCACCTTCGTGGCCGCGCACCGTGAGTCCCTCGGCGCGGCCGGGGTCTGGATGCCCGGGCTCGCGACTCCTGTCCCGGTGCTCCCGGACCGGGGGCTGGTGGCGCCGGACGACGACGCGGTGCCGCTCGACGTCGAACGGCTCACGGTCGAGCTGGTGCGTCGCTCCTGGCGCGGCACCACCCGCACCCGCGCCCTCGACGACGTCGGCCTGCGCCTGGTCGACGGCGCCGCGCACGCCGTCGTCGGTCCGTCGGGGGCGGGCAAGTCCACGCTGCTCGCGGCGTGCGCCGGTCTGCAGGCCCCCACCTCGGGAGCGGTCGAGCGCGCGGGGGAGCCACTGCACCGGATGCGGTCGTCGGCACTGGCCGCCGTCTCGGGCTGGGTGCCGCAGGTCCCCGAGCACGGCCTGCTCACCACCACGGTGCGCGAGGAGGTCGCCTTCACGGCGGGTCGTCTCGGCCGATCCGTCGACGTCGACGCCGTGCTGGAGCACCTCGGGCTCGGTGCCCATGCGGACCGGAACCCCTACCGGCTCTCCGGTGGTGAGCAGCGACGGCTCGCCCTCGCCGCCGCGCTGGCGCACCGGCCAGGCTCGGTGCTGCTCGACGAGCCGACCGTCGGCCAGGACCGGCTCACCTGGGCGACCGTGGCCGGCTGGTGGCGTGCCGCCGCGGACGCCGGGGCCGTCGCGGCAGCCGCCAGCCACGACGCCGACCTCGTGGCGCTCGCCGACCGGGTCCACCGGCTCGACGGAGGGCGGCTCGCATGACGACCCGGCACAGCGTTCCCACCGGTCGACGGTCGCTCCTGCTGCACGTGAACCCGCTGGCGCTCGCCGTGGTGGGCGTCGCTGCCGTGCCCGGGTCGCTCG
This sequence comes from Aeromicrobium sp. Leaf289, assembly GCF_001423335.1. Taxonomy (NCBI): domain Bacteria; kingdom Bacillati; phylum Actinomycetota; class Actinomycetes; order Propionibacteriales; family Nocardioidaceae; genus Aeromicrobium; species Aeromicrobium sp. Leaf289. The sequence goes on from NZ_LMNK01000002.1 coordinate 611,813, forward strand.
CCGTGCGGACGCTGCCGATCGCCCTGGTGACCGTGGCGGTCTACGCCGTCGTGCTCCTGCTGGTGGTCCCGTCGGTGCGGTACACGCTGCTGTGCCTGGCGCTCGCGGCCTTCGCGGGCCTCACGGTCGCCTACTCCACGTGGCGTCTCGGCGGGCACGACGAGACGCTCGCCCTCACCGCGGGCCTGCGCATCGTGGTGCTCGCCTGGCCGGGCGCCGTGGTGGCGGTGTTCGTCGACCCGGCCCGGCTCGGCGACCACCTGGCGCAGAACCTCCGGCTGCCGGCGCGGCCCGTGGTGGCGGTGACGTCGGCGCTGCAGCAGGCCGCCGGTCTGCTGGTCACCTGGCAGCAGCTCGTGCGAGCGCGCCGGGCCCGGGGCGCGGGGCCGGCCGGTGGCCCGGTCGCCCGCTCCCGGTACGGCGGCGGCCTGGTCTTCGCCCTGCTCGTCTCCTCGTTGCGCGGTGCGTCACGCCAGTCCATCGCCCTGGACGCGCGCGGCTTCGCGTCGGCCCACGGCCGGTCGTGGGCCGAGCCGGCGCCGTGGACCGGGCTCGACGTGGCCGTCGCGGTCGGGGGAGCCCTGCTCGCCGCCGTCCCGGTGGTGCTCCTCGTGGCGGTCTAGCCAGGACCTGGGTCACGCACTAGGGTGCGAACTAAGCAAGCGCTTAGCCCGACGCCACTTCCGGAGGTACCCCCATGGTCCGCGTGTTCGACAGTCTCGACGCCTTCAAGGCAGCCGCTGGGGAGGAGCTCGGCACCAGCGACTGGGTCACCGTCACCCAGGAGCAGATCAACACGTTCGCCGACGCCACCGGCGACCACCAGTGGATCCACGTCGACCCCGAGCGTGCCGCGTCGGGCCCGTTCGGCGGCACCATCGCGCACGGCTACCTCACGCTCTCGCTGCTGCCGGTCTTCGTCGAGCAGATCTACTCGATCCAGGGCCTGGCGTTCGGCATGAACTACGGCGCCAACAAGGTGCGCTTCCCCGCCCCGGTCCCGGTCGACTCACGGCTGCGGGCCACCGCCACCCTCGTCGAGACCCGCGACATCCCGATCGGCACCCAGGGCATCGTCAACGTGGTCGTCGAGCGCGAGGGCTCCGACAAGCCGGTGTGCATCGCCGAGGTCATCTACGTCATGGCCGGTGCCTGAGATGCACTTCGCCTTCGACGAGACCACCACCGAGCTCATCCAGAAGCTCGAGACCTTTATGGACGAGAAGGTCTACCCCGCCGAGCACGAGGCCGAGCAGCAGATCAAGGCCCTGTACGACGAGGACCGCTGGGACCCGCCGGCCGTGCTCGACGGTCTGAAGACCGAGGCGCGCGAGCGCGGTCTGTGGAACTTCTTCCTCGCCGGCCACCCGGAGGAGGGCGGGCTGACGAACCTGCAGTACGCCCCGCTCGCCGAGATCACCGGCCGATCCATCCAGCTGGCTCCGGCCGCCATCAACTGTGCCGCGCCCGATACGGGCAACATGGAGGTGCTGACGATGTTCGGCACCGACGAGCAGAAGGAGCAGTGGCTGAAGCCGCTGCTCGCCGGCGAGATCCGGTCCGCGTTCGCCATGACCGAGCCCGACGTGGCCTCGTCGGACGCCACCAACATCGAGCTGTCGATCGTGCGTGACGGCGACGAGTACGTCATCAACGGCCGCAAGTGGTGGATCACCGGCGCGATGAACCCGAACTGCCAGGTCTTCATCGTCATGGGGAAGACCGACACGTCGGCCGAGCGCCACCGCCAGCAGTCGATGATCCTCGTCCCTCGCGACACCCCCGGGCTCGAGGTCGTGCGCGGCATGCACGTGTTCGGCTTCCACGACCGCGACCACGGCGGCCACGCCGAGCTGAGGTTCACCGACGTCCGCGTGCCCGCCACGAACCTCATCGGCGGCGAGGGCGAGGGCTTCGCCATCGCCCAGGCGCGCCTGGGGCCCGGCCGCATCCACCACTGCATGCGCTCGATCGGCCTGGCCGAGCGTGCGGTCGAGCTCATGTGCGAGCGTGCGCTCAGCCGCACGACCTTCGGCAAGCCGATCGCCCAGCAGGGTGTGGTCCAGGACTGGATCGCCGAGTCGCGCGTCAAGCTGGAGCAGCTGCGCCTGCTGACCCTCAAGACCGCCTGGCTCATGGACACCGTGGGCAACCGCGGCGCCCACAAGGAGATCCAGGCGATCAAGATCGCCACCCCGCAGACGGTGGAGTGGATCCTCGACAAGGCCATCCAGGTGCACGGCGCCGGTGGGCTGAGCCAGGACTTCCCGCTCGCGGAGATGTTCGCCGGGATCCGCACGCTGCGCTTCGCCGACGGACCCGACGAGGTGCACAAGGCCTCGCTCGCCCGCGCCGAGCTGAAGAAGTACGCGGCACGATGAGGCCTGGGCGATGAGGATCGAGGGAGCGTCGGCGGTCGTCACGGGTGCGGCCGGCGGCATCGGTCTGGCCGTCGCGCGGGCCCTGCTCGAGCGGGGTGCGGGCTCGGTCGTGCTGGCCGACCTCGACGGCGACCGGCTCGACGCCGCCGCCGACGCCCTGGCCGACGAGCTCGGTGACCGGGTCCACCGCCGCGCTGCCGACGTGACGAGCGAGATCGGCGTCGACGCGGTGCTGCAGAGCGCCCCGGCGCCGGTCGACCTCTACGTCGCCAACGCGGGCGTGTTCCGCGGCTTCGGCCTCGAGGCCTCCCCGGAGGACTGGGCCGCGTCGTGGGACGTCAACGTCATGGGCCACGTCGCCGCCGCCCGGGCACTGGTGCCCGGGTGGGTCGAGGGCGCGACCGCCGAGAGCGGACCGGCGGGGTGCTTCGTGAGCGTCGCGTCGGCCGCGGGCCTGCTCACCCAGCTGGGCTCGCCGACCTACTCGGTGACCAAGCACGCGGCCGTCGGCTTCGCCGAGTGGCTCGCCGCCACCTACGGCGACCGCGGGGTGCAGGTCACCTGCGCGTGCCCCATGGGTGTGCGCACGGCCATGCTCGAGTCGGGCGAGACGAGCGACGACCCCGACGCGACCCTCGGGATGCGCGCGGTCACGTCGGCCGGCAACGCGCTCGAGCCGGCCGAGGTCGCGGCGACGATCCTCGACGCCGTCGAGGCAGGTCGCTTCCAGGCCCTGCCCCACCCCGACGTCGCCACCATGTGGGCCCAGAAGGCCGCCGACCCCGACCGGTGGCTCTCCGGCATGCAGCGCTACCGCCGCCACCTCGAGGCCTGACCCGTCCCAGCGATTCCCATCAGGTGATGGGAATCGCGAGCTCACCATGGTTCTCTGCCACTCACCTCGGCGTGCCCGCCGGGGTGAGCAGGTGAGAACCATGGTGGGTGCGTGGCCGGTACCCGCCACCCGTCGAGCCCGAGAGTCGCTCGGTAGGGTCGCGGCCATGAAGATCGGACCCGGCCTCGTGGTGCCCGCCCTCGCCGAGCTGGTGCTGCTCGCCCTCTACGTGACCGACGTGCTGGGCGACGCCGTCTGGCCCGACGGCTTCGTCGTGCCCGGTCGCGTGGTCGTGGTCGTCGCCGCCGTCGTCATCGCCGGGATCTGCTACCAGGCATGGGCGAGTGTGACCTCGCAGCAGCGGACCCCGCTCGTGCACGCCTCTGCCGGCGCGTCGCTGGTCGGCGGCGCCGCCCTCGCCTCCGCGGTCACCGCCGCCGACGCCGGTCGGATCTTCGGCGCCCCCGCGCTGGCCACGCTCGGGACGGCCGCGCTCGTGGCCGCCGTGGTGTGCCACCAGCTGTCGTCGGCACGCCGCTCCCTGTCCTGACCCACGCACGCACGACGACGGGCCCCGACCGCCATGGTCGGGGCCCGTCGTGGTGCGCGTGTCGTGCCGTGCGTCAGACGCCGATCTCGCGGCCGTCCTTGCGCCACACCACGGCCACCGAGGGACGCGGGACCGACGAGCCGCCGTCGGGCCAGTGCGACGCCGGAGCGTCCGCCGACGCGCCGTCCTTCTCGCCCGGGTGCTGGACGCAGACGAGCACGCGGTGCCTCTGCACCACCGGCCCGCAGGTCTCGGCCCCGAGCGGGACGGTGAGGAACTGGCGGGTGAGGCCGCGGTCGCGACCCTCCACCGCCACGCCGAACAGGCCGTCGTTCGAGCCGAGCGCGTTGCCGTCCGTGGAGACCCAGAGGTTGCCGTGGCGGTCGAACGTCACGTTGTCCGGGCAGGAGATCGGCGAGACCTGGCTCTTGTCGTAGCCGCCGAAGTACGTGGCCGGGTCGTTCGGGTCGCCGCAGACCAGCAGCAGGGTCCACGCGAACCGGGTGGCACCGCTGTCGTTGCGGTGCTCCGTCAGCTCGAGCACGTGGCCGTTCTTGTTGGCGTTGCGCGGGTTGGCCTCGTCGGCACCGGCCTTGCCCGCGGCACCCCGGTTCGAGTTGTTCGTCAGGGCCACGTAGACCTTGCCGCTCACTGGGCTCGGCTCCACGTCCTCGGGGCGGTCCATCTTGGTGGCGCCCGCGACGTCGGCGGCCTGCCGGGTGAACAGCAGCACCTCCTCGGCCGTGAAGCCCTTCACGAACGACTTCGTGCCGCTCACGAGCGGGATCCAGGCGCCGGAGCCGTCGAACTCGCCGTCCTTCGGGAGCGTGCCCGTGCCGTCAATCTGCGACGTGGGGGAGTCGCCGGTCAGCTTCGCGACGTAGAGGGTGCCGTGGTCGAGCAGCGTGTCGTTGTGCCGCTTGGCCGACGCGGACCGCCCCTTCTTCATGCGGTCGCGCGAGACGAACTTGTACAGGTAGTCGAAGCGCTCGTCGTCGCCCATGTAGACGGCGACCCGTCCGTCCTTCGTGATGCGGGGCTGGGCGGCCTCGTGCTTGAACCGGCCCAGGGCGGTGCGCTTGCGCGGGACGGCGCGGGGGTCGTACGGGTCGACCTCGACGATCCAGCCGAAGCGGTTGACCTCGTTGGGCTCCTTCGCGAGGTCGAAGCGGTCGTCGAACTTCTCCCACTGGCGCTCGCTCGCGGTGCCGGCGACGCCGTAGCGGGCGAGCCGCGCCGCGGTCGTCGGGTCGGTCACCGTGGCGGCGTTGGCGAAGTACTGGTTGAAGTTCTCCTCGGCCGTCAGCCACGTGCCCCAAGGCGTGGTGCCGCCGGCGCAGTTGTTGAGGGTGCCGAGCACGGTGCGACCACGCGGGTCGGCCTTCGTGCGGACGAGCGGGTGGCCGGCCACGGGACCGGTGAGCCGGAACTCGGTCTGGGTGTGGAAGCGGCGGTTCAGCTGGTGCCCGACGACCGGCTCCAGCGACCCGTTGCGGGTCTCCCGGACCGCCACCACGGACAGCCCGTGGGCGGCCCACGACGTCTCGACCTGCTCGCGCGTCGGGTTGGCCGGGTCGTAGCCGGGGTACATGAGCTCCTCGCTCGTGTACTCGTGGTTGGCGACCAGCAGCTGCGTGCCGCGCGACAGCGGCAGGAGCGCGAGGAAGTCGTTGTTGAAGCCGAACTGGCGACGCTGAGCGGCGGCGCTCTGCCGGTCGACCGACCAGCGCGGGGAGTCCTTGAACAGCGGGTCGCCCCAGCGGATCACGACGTCCTGGCGGTAGCCGGAGGGGATGGTGATCGCGTCGGCGGTGTTGGGGGCGACGGGGTCGAAGCGCAGGCCGTACGGACCCTTGCCCTTGGGGGCGGGGCCGGGCTTGCCCTTGGGGCCCTTGGTGGCGGGGGCCGTGGGCACGGCGGCGGCCGGCCCTGCGAACGCCGCCGTGGCGGCCGTGGCGGCGCCGATCACGGCACCGGCGCGCAGCACGCCGCGGCGGCTGGCCGCACGAGCCATCACGTCGGCGAACGTCTCGTTGTCCGACGTGTTGGGCGCGTCGTGGGCGCAGGCGTCGCCGCAGCGGTAGCGGCAGGTGAGGGCGGCGCGTCCGGACGCGCAGGGCGCCTCGGGCGGGCAGGTTCCGGCGGCACCCTCGGTGGGGAGGGTCACGACGGGGAGCAAGGGGCGTTCGGGCGTGATCGTCACGGAAGTCCTCCAGTGCGGGGGAGCGTCGGGCCGCCCCCCTTCGACGCCATGACGGTAGGAGCGCCGCCGGACCTCGACGTGGACCCTGGGTGAACAGGAGGTGACGGTACTCAGGGCCCGGGCCCGTGGCCCGGCGGACTACGCTCGATCCCATGGCGATCGAGCTCCGCACCCCCGACCAGGTCGACGAGATGCGTGCGGCCGGGCGCTTCGTCGGCGAGGTCCTCACGGCCCTCGTGGACGCCGCCGACGTGGGGGTCGATCTGCTCGACCTCGACGCGCTCGCGCACCGCATGATCCGCGAGCGTGGAGCCGAGTCCTGCTACATCGACTACGCGCCCTCGTTCGGCCGCGGGCCCTTCGGCAAGGTCGTGTGCACGTCGGTCAACGACGCGGTCCTGCACGGGCTGCCGCACCGCTACCGGCTGCGGGACGGCGACCTGGTCACGTTCGACTTCGCGGTCTCGGTCGACGGCTGGGTCGGTGACTCCGCCGTGAGCGTCGTGGTCGGCACCCCGCGCGAGGAGGACCTGGCGCTCATCGCCGCCACCGAGGAGGCCCTCGAGGCGGGCATCGGGGCCGCGCGCGCCGGCAACCGGCTGGGTGACATCAGCGCCGCCATCGGCGACGTCGCGCGCTCCCACGGACTCAAGGTCAACACCCAGTTCGGCGGCCACAGCGTCGGCCGCACCATGCACGGCGACCTCCACCTGCCCAACGACGGCCGGGCGGGGCGCGGCGTGAGGCTCGACCCGGGGCTGGTCATCGCGATCGAGCCGTGGTTCCTGCAGACCACCGACGAGATCGTCATGGACCCCGACGGCTGGACCATCCGCAGCGCCGACGGCTCCCGCGGAGCCCACAGCGAGCACACCATCGCGGTCACCGAGGGCGACCCGATCATCCTCACCGCACGCGACTGACGAGGCGCGTCCGGGCTCGCACCGGGGACTGGTGCGTTCGCCCCAGTGCGCCACAAGGCCCTCCGAGCATGTGACTTTGGTCCTACGCTGACGGCGGGAGTGTAGGTCGAGGGAGCTTGGGAGGGCCCCGCGATGCGTCGTGTCGCCATGTCTGTGGGAGCGCTGTTGGTCGCCGCCGTGCTGGTGGCCGTACCGAGGAGCGTGTCGGCGCAGGAGCCGACGATCAGCTCGAGCGGTGACGAGGTCAAGTACACCGACCCCGCGCTGGAGGGGGAGCCCACCGCGACGGTCGAGGGTGTGCTGCGCGAGGTCGTGGTCGAGCGGGCGGAGTCCGACGGCCACGGTGAGGGTGGCCACGTGGGCGCCGAGGTCGGCGAGCCGGTGCTGGTGACCGACGACGGGTCGGTCGTCCCGGTCGACCTCGCGGCCCTCGCGGGCGGTGAGGAGGCGCTGGAGGAGCTCGACCTCGCCGGCGCCCCGGTCGTCGCCGAGCTGGTGGAGAGCGCCTCGCTGGAGTCCGCGCTCGACGGCACCGTCACGCAGGCGGTCGACGTGGCGACCGCGGTGTTCGACCGGAGCGAGACCACCGCGACGACGGGCGCGCACCGCGCCTACGTCGCGATCGTGGCCAACAGCGGCAGCGTCGACGCCACGAGCACGATCGAGTCGAGGATCGCCGCGGGACTCACCTGGTGGTCGCAGGAGACCGGGGCGACCTTCTCCCGGGCGGGCACGGTGCGGTACTCCTCCGGCCGCGCCGACCGGTGCGGGTTCGGCGACGTCAGCGGCCTGTGGAGCGAGGCCATGCAGCGGTTCCCGACGGTCGACTTCTCCGCGGCGGGCAACCACCTGGTGGTGGTCGTCGACGACCAGTGCGACGGCACCGGTGTGGGCACGATCGGCGGATCGGTGGCCGACGGCGGACTGGTGACCCTCACGGAGTCCTCGCGCGTCTTCACGCCGACCCTCGTGCACGAGGTCGGTCACAACCTGGGCCTGCGCCACGCCAACCTCGAGTCCGTGGAGTACTGGGACCTCTACAGCCCCATGGGGCTCGCCGTGTCCGGCTCGGGCACGACCGCGCTCGACACCGAGTACCGCGCCCAGCTCGGACTGGCGCGCTCCGGCGAGGTCGAGGTCGTTCCGTCCGGCACGGCGGTCACCCGCACCCTCGCTGCGCGCGGGTCGACCTCCGGCCTGCGAGGTCTGGAGGTCCGCTCCGGCGGCACGAGCCACTGGGTGGAGTGGCGGCCGGCGACGGGCCGCGACGCGTCGAGCTACTACGCCCGCGAGGCGACCGGCTCGGTGTGGGTCAGCGGCACGAGGAAGTACCCCACCGGGGTCACGGTGAGCACCCGGGCCACCGACGGGACCGGCGTGACGTCCTTGCGACCGCGTCTGGACGGGTCGGTGCGCCAGGGCGCGTGGAAGGCCGGACAGTCGTACGTGTCGGGCTCGGTGACGGTCCGCGTCGACGCGATCTCCTCGAGCGCCGCCACCGTCACGGTGGCGAACGGCGTCGCGGCTCCTCCTGCGACTGTCGTGGCCGCGACGCCGCTCGTCTCGGGTGTCGCCAAGGTCGGGTCCCGGCTCACGGGACGGACGGGGACCTGGACGCCGGGCGTCACGTTCGCCTACCAGTGGCGGCTCGACGGTGCGACGGTGACCGGAGCGACGGCGTCGACGTTCGTCCCGGCCGCGTCGCACCGCGGCAAGCGCGTGTCGGTCCGGGTGACCGGGTCGCTCCTCGGGCTGCTCCCGATCTCGCGGACGTCGGCCTCGACGGCTGCGGTGGTCCCGGGGACGCTCACCCACTCGACGCCGAGGATCTCCGGCACCGTGAAGGTGGGCCGCCGACTGTCCGCCCTCCGCGGGACCTGGACGAGCGGAACCACGTTCTCCTACCGCTGGTACGCCAACGGCAAGGCGATCTACCGGGCGACGAGGTCGACCTACGTCCCGACGAGGGGCGTGAAGGGCAAGCGGCTCACCGTCAAGGTGACCGGACGGAAGTCCGGCTACACGACGGTCACGAGGACGTCGGCGCGGACGACCACCGTGAAGTGACGGGGCCGGCGCACCCCGGTGGACGGGCAGGCGAGGACGTCGTCGTCCGGTCTCTCGCTCAGTCGTGGACGGGAGGACGTGGCGGACGACGCCGGTTCCACGCGTCGGCCTCCTCGACCTGTGCACACAGAGAGAAGAGCGGTCCGTCCTCGCCGGGGCGTCCCGCGAGCATGACGCCGACGGGCAGACCGTCGACCTCGACGAGCGGCAGGCTCGCCGCGGGGACCCCGGCCATGTTGTAGACCGCGGTGTAGGGCGTGAAGGCCAGCTCGCGGCGGTGGTCCTCCGCGGGGTCGCCGGACTCGGTGAACCACGCGACCGGCTGGGGCGGCAGGGCCAAGGTGGGCGTGAGCCAGGCGTCGAACCCGGACATCGACGTGACGACGTCGCGCGTGGTGGCCTCCAGGAACTGCATCGCGCGAGCCAGGTCGGCGGAGCTGTGCGTGCGACCGCGCTCCAACCAGTAGCGGGTGGTGCCGCGCAGCAGGTCGAGGCCCTCCTCCGGGATCGGGGCCGCCGCCATGCCGCTCGACCACACCACGTTGAACTGCGGCTCCAGCTCGGGCGGGAACGGGTTCTCGACGTCGACCACCTCGTGGCCGAGCCCGCGCAGCACCTCGGTGGCGTGCTCCCAGGCCGCCACCGACCCCGCCGAGGCCTCGAGCTCGGGCAGGTAGGGGTCGACCCAGCGAGCGATGCGCAGCCGACCCGGCCGTCGACCGGCCCAGGCGGCGAACGGCTCGACGGGGTCGGGGAGCGGTCTCAGGTCGCCGGGCATCGGGTGGGCCATGGCGTCGAGCAGGGCCGCCGCGTCGCGCACCGTGCGGGCGATCGGGCCGTCGCCGGCGAGTCCGCTCCAGTCCGAGCCGACGGGTCCGGCGCTCACGCGTCCGCGGCTCGGCTTGAACCCGAACACCCCGCAGCAGCTCGACGGGATGCGGATGGATCCACCGCCGTCGCTGCCCTGGGCCAGCGGGACGAGCCCGGCGGCGACCGCCGCTGCCGCCCCACCGGAGGATCCGCCGGCCGTCCGGTCGAGGTCCCACGGCGTGCGCGCCGGCCCGACCACGTCGTTGTCGGTGTAGGAGGAGAGCCCCAGCTCGGGGGTGTTCGTCTTGCCCAGGCTGACGAACCCGGCCCGCTCCACGAGCGTGACCACGTGGGCGTCGACGTCGGGGACGTGGTCGGCCATCAGCCGCGAGCCGAGCGTGGTGCGCACGCCGGCCGTCGACGTCAGGTCCTTGAACGCCGTCGGCACGCCGAGGAACGGCGGCAGGGCCTCGGGCGACGCCGCACGTCGGGTGGCGTCGGCGTCGCGTGCCGCCTGGAGGGAGCGCTCATGGGTCACGGTCACGAAGGCACCGAGCGCGGGCCCGCGGTCGTCGATGCGGCGCAGGTGGTGCTCCACCAGCTCGAGCGACGTGGTCTCGCCGCGTGCGAGGGCGTCGGCCATGGCGTGGGCGTCGAGCTCGTGCAGCGCGGTCACCCGTCCAGCGTGCCACGCGTCGATCGGCTCGGGGACAATCGACGGCGTGGCCGTGCCGAAGGTGATCCTGTTCTACGTCTTCACGCCGCTGCCCGACCCCGAGGCGATCCAGGTGTGGCAGCGCCAGCTCGCGGGCTCGCTCGGTCTGCGCGGCCGGGTGATCGTGTCACCGCACGGCATCAACGCGACGCTCGGTGGCGACCTCGACGTGCTCAAGAGGTACGTGCGGGGCCTGCGCGACTACGCGCCGTTCCGGCGTGCCGACGTCAAGTGGTCGGCCGGACGTGCGCTCGACGACGGCGTGACCACGGCGCTCTTCCCGCGGCTGTCGGTCAAGGTGCGCGACGAGGTCGTCACCTTCGGAACCCCCGACGAGGTCCAGGTCGACGCGCAGGGTGTGGTCGGCGGCGGCACTCACCTGACCCCCGCCCAGCTGCACGACCTCGTGGCCGAGCGCGACGACGTCGTGCTGTTCGACGGACGCAACAGGATCGAGTCGGAGGTGGGCCGGTTCGCCGGTGCCGTCCGGCCCGACGTCGAGACCACCCGCGAGTTCGTGGAGCTGCTCGACTCCGGCGCCTTCGACGACCTCAAGGACCGCCCGGTCGTCACGTACTGCACGGGCGGCATCCGGTGCGAGGTCCTCACCCCGCTCATGCGCAGCCGCGGGTTCGGCGAGGTGTACCAGCTCGACGGCGGCGTTCACCGCTACGGCGAGACCTTCGGCGACGGGGGTCTGTGGGAGGGCTCGATGTACGTGTTCGACGCACGCACCACGGTCGAGTTCAGCCCCGACGCGACCGTGGTCGGACGCTGCGACACGTGCGGCACCGCCAGCCGCGACGTCGTCGACTGCTCCGACCTGGCCTGCGTGCGGCAGATGGTGCGTTGCCCGTCGTGCGCGGCGGCCTCGTCACGGTGCGCCGCGCACGCCTGAGGGTCAGGCCCAGGACCAGGACGCCAGGATGGAGTGGTCGACGTCGTCGCGCTCGGACTCGGACTGGTCCGCGTTGTGCGAGAACGTGATCACGTAGCCCGTCCCGTCGACGGTGAGCGTGTACTGGTCGACCCGGTACTCGTTGCCGTTGAGGTTGAACAGGCCAGTCGTGTGCACGGCCTCCTGGCCGTCGACGACGAACGGCTCGCGCACGGAGATCTCCGTGACGTCGGCCTGCTCCAGCGCGTTGGTGATGGCGTCCGCCAGGTCGTCGCCCTCGAGGCTCGTGATGGTGGGGTCGGTGACCACGTTGACGTTGTCGGCGAAGCCGTCCTTGTCGGTGGAGTCGAGCGCGAGGGTGATCGCCGTGCCCTGCAGGTCGGTGTTCTTCTCCCAGCCCTCCGGCACCGTGTAGCTGAAGCCGTCGGCCTCGATCGTGTCGCCCGAGGCGGGCTCGACGTCGGACGAGGCGGCCGAGGAGCTGCTCGACGCCGAGCTCGAGGCGTCGGAGCCGCCGTCACCACCGCCGCAGGCGGCGAGCACCAGAGCGGCCACCGAGGCGACGAGGGCGGACCGGACGGGACGGTGTCGGACGAGGTGGGGCTGGAGGCGGCGCATGCCCGGAAACCTAGCCGCGCCCGCAGGGCGTCGCACGTCCAGCCCCGGGCGGGCCTCAGCCGAGCTCGCCACCGTCCCAGTCGGGGTTGGCCAGGCGTCGCTGCATCGCGATGTTGAGGTCGCTCACCACGAGCGCCACCTGGCGAGCGACGAAGTCGTTCACCCGGCGCTGCAGCGCCTCGGTGGGCTCGGGGTGGATCTCGTCGATGCGGACCTCGAGCCGGTGCCCCTCGGCCGGGCCCTCCATGGACTCGACGCCCTCGCGGACGACGAGGAGGTCCACGACGTCGGCACCGCCGAGCGCGGGCCACACGGTCACCCGCAGGCCGAGGCGCGCAGCCGTGGAGGTGCGTGACTGCACGACCACGCGCACGGTGACCGCGCCCGCTGCCGGTCGGCGGTAGCCGTCGGGCGGGCTCAGCTGCAGCGCGCCGTCGGTGTCGACGCCGATCTCGAACTCGTGCAGGAGCGGGCGACCGATCTGGCGCTCGGCGGTGGCGACCAGCAGGCCGCGGAGGCGGCGGGCGCAGTCGTCGAGCTCTGCGTAGGAGAGACCACCGCGACCGGCGAGGAGGGGATCGACGTCGTCGGGGCTCATGCAGGCAGTATCGCGCACCCGAGATCAACCGGATGGTTGACAAGGCGAGGGAAGCCTGCCTAGGTTGTGATCAACCACATGGTTGAGAAAGGATCTCCGATGGCCGACCAGCTCTCGCAGGTGTTCGCGGCGCTCGCCGACCCGACCCGACGCGACATCGTCGCCCGGCTCGCCGTCGCCGACGCCACCGTGGGTGAGCTCGCCGAGCCCTACGACGTCAGCCTCCAGGCGGTCTCCAAGCACCTCAAGGTGCTCGAGGGCGCCGGGCTCGTCACCAAGGGCCGCGCGGCCCAGACCCGACCGGTCCGACTGGAGGCGGGGGTGTTCGACCTCATGGAGAAGTGGATCGAGCGCTACCGGCGCCAGGCCGAGCAGCGCTACCAGCGGCTCGACGCCGTGCTCGCCGACCTGAACGGGACCACCGAGGACGGGGCCACCGACGCCACCACCACCGAAGGAGCAGCATCATGACCAGCACGCACCAGCAGCAGGCCGAGGCCGCCATCGAGGCCGACCCCACGGTCCCGGCCATCCACATCACCCGCGACTTCGCCGCGACCGCGGCCCAGCTCGTCAGGGCGCACACCGACCCGGAGCTGTTCGTCCGGTGGATCGGGCCGAACGGCTACGTGACCACGATCGATCACTGGGACGGGCGCACCGGCGGCAGCTACCGCTACGAGCACGCCGGCCAGGGCTTTCACGGCTGCTTCCACCACGTGTCCGACGACCGGCTCGTCCAGACGTTCACCTGGGAGGGCATGCCCGAGGGCGTCTCCCTCGACACCATGACGTTCGAGGACCTGGGCGACGGCCGCACGCGCATGCACGCCACCAGCCTCGTCGGCTCCTTCGAGGCCCGCGACGGCATGCTCAGCAGCGGCATGGACGTCGGCGTGAACGACGGCTACGCCAAGCTCGACGCACTGCTCGCCGACGGGGCCCTGGGGTGAGCGGTTCCCGGGTGGGTGGACCCGCCGACGACCACCGCCGGGTCGCAGCCGACTTCACGACCGTCGTCGAGGGCGTGACCGACTGGGACGCACCCGCACCGGTGGAGGGGTGGGCGGCGCGCGACGTCGTCGACCACCTCGTCACCTGGTTCCCGGCCTTCCTCGCCGGCGGCGGCGTCGCACTCGATGTCGACCTGCCGAGCGACGATCCTGGTGGTGCTGTCCGCCGCCCACGGCCCGGCACCCCCGCCAGGGCCTGGCGCGCCCACGCCGACGCCGTGCAGCACCTGCTGGACGGTCCCGACGCCGACCGCCCGTTCACCCACCCGCACGCCGGCACCCATCCGCTCGACCAGGCGGTCGCGCAGTTCTACACCGCCGACGTCTTCATGCACACCTGGGACCTCGCGCGGGCGAGCGGGCAGGACGTCGACCTCGACGCGGACCGCTGCGCCGCCATGCTCGCCGGCATGCAGCCGATCGAGGAGATGCTGCGCGCGTCCGGTCAGTACGGTCCGGCCGTGCCGGTGCCCGACGACGCGTCGGTGCAGGACCGGTTCGTCGCCTTCATCGGACGCGACCCCGCCTGGGCGCCCCCGGCGCGAGCCTGACCGCGACGCTGGATTTCCGTCGGCGCGCCGGTGCACGATGACAGCAGGACGATCCAGGAGCGCCCCATGGCCCAGCACACCACCAACAACACCGACACCTTCACCGCCGTCGCGCCCGACTGCCCGGCATCCGTCGCCGAGGTGCCGCCGGTGCGCAAGGAGCCGAGCGTCGCGCGTCTGCAGTACGACATGCTCGTCGACGCGCCCTACCGCTACACGTCCGACGACGTCGTCCACCGCTCGCAGGGCGAGCGGCGCGGCATCGACCGCGACACGTTCTTCTCCAAGGGCCAGCCGTGCCTGCGCGCGTCCCCGTTGGTCAAGCGGTACGGCTGGGGCGTCCACCACGACGCCGAGGGTCGCGTCGCGCTCGTGCCCGTGGAGTCCGCGGAGTACGCCGCGTTCGCGGCCGACCCCGACCTGACGCAGACCTCCGGCATGAGGTCGTCCCGCGCCTGAGCGCGCGATCGTCCCGAGGTGCAACCTTGTGCGGGAGGAGTTGACTGGGGTCATGACCACGACGCACACCACGCTCGGCACCACGTCGCCCCTGGACGTCTCCCCGCTCGGACTCGGCTGCATGGGGATGAGCGAGTTCTACGGCACCCGCGACGAGGCCGAGGCCACGCGCACGATCCACCGTGCGCTCGACCTCGGCGTCACCTTCCTCGACACGGCGGACATGTACGGCCCGTTCGTCAACGAGGAGCTGGTCGGAGCGGCCATCGCCTCCAGCGCCCAGGGACGCGACGCCGTCCAGCTCGCCACCAAGTTCGGCAACGAGCGGCTGCCCGACGGCACCCGGCTGGGCGTCAACGGCAAGCCCGACTACGTGCGCTCCGCCTGCGACGCCTCGCTCCAGCGCCTCGGCGTCGACACGATCGACCTCTACTACCAGCACCGCGTCGACAAGACCGTGCCCATCGAGGAGACCGTCGGTGCCATGGCCGAGCTCGTGCAGGCCGGCAAGGTGCGCCACCTGGGCCTCTCCGAGGCGTCGGCCGAGACGATCCGTCGGGCCCACGCCGTGCACCCCATCACCGCGCTGCAGACCGAGTACTCCCTGTTCACGCGTCACCTCGAGGACGAGATCTGGGGCGTCCTCAGCGAGCTCGGCATCGGCCTGGTGCCGTACTCGCCGCTCGGGCGTGGCCTGCTCACCGGCGCCATCACCGCCGAGTCCGACCTCGAGGAGGCCGACTCGCGCACCACGTCGTACTTCCCGCGGTTCCAGGGCGAGGCCCTCGAGACCAACCTGAGGCTCGTCGCCAGGATCCGCGAGATCGCCGAGGGGCTGGGCTGCACGCCGGGCCAGCTGGCGCTCGCCTGGGTGCTGAGCCGCTCGGGTCGCGACGGCGTGGGCGTGGCGCCCATCCCCGGCACCAAGCGCGTGGCCTACCTCGAGGAGAACGCCGGCGCGCTCGAGGTCGAGCTCACCCCCGACCTCGTGGCCGACCTGGAGTCCGCGGTCCCGCGCGACGCCGTCCAGGGCGACCGCTACGGCGACCTGTCCAGCATCGACGCGTGAGGACCCCATGACTGCCACCACCCCCGCCCCCGACATCACCACCGTGGGGGCGCTTCGCGCCTCCGGCCACGTGCACCGGCCGCTGCGCGTGGAGATCCGCGACAACCTGCTCGCGGCCCTCGCCGAGGGTCGTGACCCGTGGCCGGGCCTGCACGGCTTCGAGGACACCGTCATCCCCCAGCTGGAGCGCGCCCTCATCGCCGGTCACGACGTCGTGCTCCTCGGCGAGCGCGGCCAGGGCAAGACCCGCATCCTGCGCACGCTCGTCGGTCTGCTCGACGAGTGGACGCCGGTCATCGACGGCTCCGAGCTGGGCGAGCACCCGTACGAGCCGATCACCGTCGCCAGCCTCCGACGTGCCGATGAGCTCGGCGACGACCTGCCCGTCCGGTGGCGCCACCGCGAGGACCGCTACGCCGAGAAGCTGGCCACGCCCGACACGAGCGTGGCCGACCTCATCGGCGACGTCGACCCGATGAAGGTGGCCGAGGGGCGCAGCCTCGGTGACCCCGAGACGATCCACTTCGGGCTCATCCCGCGCAGCCACGGCGGCATCGTGGCCATCAACGAGCTGCCCGACCTCTCCGAGCGCATCCAGGTGGCCATGCTCAACGTCATGGAGGAGCGGGACATCCAGATCCGCGGCTACGTGCTGCGGCTCCCGCTCGACGTCCTGGTGGTGGCCAGCGCCAACCCCGAGGACTACACCAACCGCGGCCGCATCATCACGCCGCTGAAGGACCGGTTCGGCGCGGAGATCCGCACCCACTACCCCACGCAGCTGGTCGACGAGATCGCCGTGATCAAGCAGGAGGCCGACCTCGTCGCCACCGTCCCCGACCAGCTGGTCGAGGTGCTGGCCCGCTTCACGCGGGCCCTGCGCGAGTCGTCGGCGGTCGACCAGCGCAGCGGCGTGAGCGCCCGGTTCGCCATCGCCGGGGCCGAGACCATCGCGGCCGCGGCGCTGCACCGCGCCACCCGGCAGGGCGAGCCGGACGCCGTGGCCCGTCCGGTGGACCTCGAGACCGCTGTCGACGTGCTCGGCGGCAAGATCGAGTTCGAGTCCGGCGAGGAGGGCCGCGAGGACCTCGTCCTCGACCACCTCCTGCGCACCGCCACCGCGGAGACCGTCCGCGGGTTGTTCACGGGCATCGACTTCGGGCTGCTGGTCGAGGCGCTCGAGGGCGGCTCCCTGGTGGCCACCGGCGAGCAGGTGAGCGCCCGCGACTTCCTCGCCGGTCTGCCGGCACTGGGCGAGTCCGACCTCTACGACCAGGTCTGCGACCGGGTCGGCGCAGGGCTCGAGGGCGGGGGCAACGACGGTGAGCGCGCCGGCGCGATCGAGCTGGCCCTCGAGGGACTCTTCCTGGCCCGTCGCATCAGCAAGGACACCGCCGGCGGCGAGACGGTCTACGGGTGATGGCGTGAGTCGCCAGAACCGTCGGCTGTCCCGTGCCTCCCGGTACGGGGCGTACGTCGACGGCCCCGACCCGCTGGCCCCGCCGGTCGACCTCAGCGAGGCACTCGAGGCCATCGGCGAGGACGTCATGGCCGGGTACTCGCCCGACCACGCCCTGCAGGAGTTCCTGCGCCGTGGAGGCGCCGACCAGCGCGGCCTCGACGACCTGGCCCGCCGGGTGGCCGAGAAGCGGCGCGAGCTCATGCAGAAGCACAACCTCGACGGCACCCTGGCCGAGGTCAAGGAGCTCCTCGACCGCGCGGTCCTCGAGGAGCGCAAGCAGCTGGCCCGCGACGTGGACCTCGACGACGGCGACCGGGCGCTCGCCGAGCTGACGCTCGACAACCTCCCGCCCTCACCTGCCGCTGCGGTCAGCGAGCTGAGCGGCTACGACTGGCAGTCCTCGCAGGCCCGCGAGGACTACGAACGCATCAAGGACCTGCTCGGGCGTGAGCTGCTGGACCAGCGCTTCGCGGGCATGAAGAACGCGCTCGAGAACGCCACCGACGCCGACCGCGAGGCCGTCAACGAGATGCTCGACGACCTCAACGGGCTGCTCGAGAAGCGTCAGCAGGGTGTGGACACCCAGCAGGACTTCGACGACTTCATGGCGAAGCACGGCGAGCACTTCCCGGAGAACCCGTCGAACCTCGACGAGCTGCTCGACACGATGGCCCAGCGGTCCGCCGCGGCCCAGCGCATGCTCAACTCCATGACGCCCGAGCAGCGCCAGGAGCTCATGCAGATGTCGGCGCAGGCGTTCGGCTCGCCCCAGCTGATGGAGGCGCTCGACCGGCTCGACGGCAACCTCCAGTCCCTGCGTCCGGGCGAGGACTGGGGTGGCTCCACCCCTATGGACGGCGAGCAGGGGGTGGGCCTCGGCGACGGCACGGGCGTCTTCCAGGACCTCGCCGACCTCGACGCCCTGGCCGAGCAGCTGGCCCAGTCCTACCGGGGCTCGAACCTCGACGACGTCGACCTCGACGCGCTCTCGCGCCAGCTCGGCGACGAGGCGTCGGTCGACCTACGCACCCTGAAGGAGCTGGAGAAGGCGCTGCGCGACTCCGGCGTGGTGCAGCGCGGCACCGACGGTGCCCTGCGGCTGACCCCCAAGGCCATGCGGCAGCTGGGCAAGGCGCTGCTGCGCGACGTCGCGGAGTCGATGTCGGGTCGCCAGGGCCAGCGCGACACCCGCCATGCCGGGGCGGCCGGCGAGCGGTCGGGCGCCACCCGCGAGTGGGCCTTCGGCGACACGGAGCCGTGGGACGTCACCCGCACGGTCACGAACGCGGTGGTGCGCACGGTCGGCGAGGGTGGGACCGCGGCGTCCATAGCCCGCGACGGCGTGCGGCTGCAGATCGGCGACGTCGAGGTGCAGGAGACCGAGGACCGCACGCAGGCCTGCGTGGCCCTGCTCGTGGACACGTCGTTCTCGATGGCCATGGACGGCCGCTGGGTGCCCATGAAGCGCACGGCGCTGGCGCTGCACACCCTCATCAGCACCCGGTTCCGCGGCGACGCGCTCGAGCTGATCGCGTTCGGCCGGCATGCCGAGTCGATGCAGATCGAGGAGCTGACCGCGCTCGACGCGCAGTACGCCAAGGGCACGAACCTGCACCACGCCCTGCTGCTCGCCAACCGGCACTTCCGCAAGCACCCGAACGCCCAGCCGGTGCTGCTGATCGTCACCGACGGCGAGCCGACGTCGCACCTGGAGTCGTCGGGCGAGGTGTTCTTCAGCTATCCGCCCCACCCGGTCACGATCGCGCTGAGCGTCCGCGAGCTGGAGGCGTCGATGCGCCTGGGCGCGAAGACCACCTTCTTCAGGCTGGGGGAGGACCCGGGCCTGGCGCGCTTCATCGACCAGATGGCGCGCAAGGTCGACGGCACCGTCGTGGCTCCGGAGCTCGACGACCTCGGCGTCGCGGTCGTCGAGTCCTACCTCGGCTCCCGCCGCGGTGGCACTGGCGGTGGCGCTGGGTTCGACGGCGGCTTCGGCGGCTGGCCCGGCCGCGGCTTCTGGGCCGGCTGAACTACGGTCGGCCCGGAGAGGACGGGACCGTGCCACAGACCATCGAGCTGACGCTCGACGAGGACCTCGACGCCGCCGTGCGCGAGGAGTGGGGCCTGCTGTCGGCGGCGGGGCTGCCGAGCCAGGCGCTGCACCTGGGGCTCACCAACGCCCCGCACGTCACGCTGGGTGTCGCGTCGGCGCTGGGCGTGGCGACGATCGAGCGCCTGGCCGACGTCGAGCTGCCCGACGAGGTCCGGCTCGGGGGACTGCTGGTGTTCAGGGGACGACGGTCCGCCGTGGTCTCGCGCGCGGTGATCCCGAGCGCGGCTCTGCTGGCCACCCACGCGGCCGTCGACGCGGCGATGGTCGACGCGCCCGATCGGCCCGACCTCACGCTGCCCGGGCGCTGGACGCCGCACGTCACGCTCGCCCGTCGTCTCGGCGACGAGCAGCTCGCGCACGCGCTCGACCTCCTGGCCGGGATCCCGTCCGAGCTCGCGGGCGCTCCTGCCGCCCTGCGCCACTGGGACTCCGACGCGAAGGCGGTCCACGTCCTGCGAGCACGCGGCGACGCGTGAGGGCGGGACCGGCACGACGCCTCTCCAGGGGATGACGAGACGTCGTGCCGGCGACCGTGGGCCCGGTCGACCGTGCGACGCCGGCCCGGGCCGCGCTGCCTACTGGGCGGCGTACCCGCCGTCGACCAGGTGGTAGCTGCCCGTCACGAACGTGGCCGCGTCCGAGGCGAGGAACGCCACGAGCGACGCGACCTCCTCGGGGGTGCCGAGGCGGCCTGTCGCGTGCTTGGCGGCGAGGGCGGCCTGCGCATCGTCGTCGAGGTTGGCCTCGAGCAGCGGGGTGCTGATGAAGCCGGGGCCGACGACCGTGACGCGGACCCCGTCGGCGCTGTGCTCGAGTGCTGCGTTCTTCGTCAGGCCGACGAGTGCGTGCTTCGTGGTGACGTAGGCCGAGGAGCCGGCGATGCCGACGGAGCCGAGCACCGATCCCATGTTGACGATCGCGCCGCCGCCGGCGTCCGTGATGGCGGGGACCTGTGCACGCATGCCGTAGAAGACGCCGTTGAGGTTGACGCTGACGACCTTCTCCCAGCTGTCGACGGGGTAGCTGCCGACGGGCTCGGCGGCACCGCCGATGCCGGCGTTGTTGACGGCGATCCGCAGCGGTGCCATCTCCTGGGCTGCCGCGACGGCGGCCTGGGCGACCGCGGGGTCGGCGGCGTCGCCGACGAAGGCGCGCGCGGTGCCGCCGGTGGTCTCGATCTCCTTCACGACCTGGTCGGCCGAGTCCTGTCGCAGGTCGTGGACGAGCACCGAGGCTCCGTTCGCGGCGAGCAGCAGGGCCACGGACCGGCCGATGCCGGAGCCGGCGCCAGTCACGATCGCGGAACGGTCCGCGACGTCGTAGGTGGCCATGACGTCCTCACTTTCTGTCCGACACCTGTCGGACAAATCTCATCCTACAACTGTCGGATAGACTTGCCCAGCGGTGTGACGAACGAGACCGGGACGGTCCCGGGGACGTCGGTGAGGGAGGGGTCCCGTGGACGCGAGAGCCCGACGTAGCCGTGACCGGTTGTTCGCTGCCGTCCTTGCCCTCGCGGCCGAGACGCCCGTCGAGCAGC
The DNA here is from genome assembly GCF_001423335.1 of Aeromicrobium sp. Leaf289. NCBI lineage: Bacteria > Bacillati > Actinomycetota > Actinomycetes > Propionibacteriales > Nocardioidaceae > Aeromicrobium > Aeromicrobium sp. Leaf289. The sequence continues at coordinate 632,618 of NZ_LMNK01000002.1, forward strand.
TGAGCGTCACCGAGGTGGCCCGCCGTGCCGACGTGCATCGCTCGACGTTCTACGAGCACGCGTCCACGCCGGACGGACTGCTGCGGGCCGCGCTCCTGGCCGAGCTCGACGGCCTGCGCGCCGATCTCCTCCACGACCCCGGCCGAGGCACCGACGCGGCCGTGGTGGAGACGACACGACGGGTCCTGGAGCACGTCCTGAGGCACCTGCCCGTGTACCGACGTGGCCTGGCCGACGACGCGGGAGCCGGAGGCCTGCACGCCATGCTCGGCGAGCACTTCCTCGGATCCTCGCGGCAGCTGCTCGAGGAGGGCCGCCTCTCGCTGCCCACCGACGTCCCCGGTGCCGACCCGGACGTCGTCGCCGACGCGGCCCTGCGCCTCATCGCGCTCGGGACGGTCGGCGTCATCCGGTCGTGGATCGACCTGCCCGACCCGGACGCGGCGGCGTTCACGGCGATCTACGATCGGCTCGTGCCGGACTGGTGGTCGCAGCTCGACCGATGACCGGGCCGTCCGATCCTGCCGGCTGCCGATGGCCGAGTGCCTCCACGAGCGCCGGCGAGGGGAGGGGTGTCGAGACCACTCCGGGCGGTTCAGTGGTGGCTGGGCAGCACGCCTGCCCCGACCGATGGGTCGGGGTGCGGTGGTGGGTGTGGGTTCAGGGTCGCCAGCGGGTGTTGCGTTGCCAGGTCTCGGATCCTGGTGTCTTCCACTCGACGTGTTCGTCGTCGGGGTTGATGCGTCCGATCCAGCTTTGTTCGTGTGCTCGGTGGTGGTGGAACGAGCAGAGGAGTGCGCCGTCTCTGATGTCGGTGGTCTTGGAGATGGCGTAGGGGTTGAGGTGGTGGGCCTCGGTCCATCTGGCGTCGCGGTCGCAACCTGGTGTGGTGCATCCGCCGTCGCGCTTCTCCATCGCCCGGCGTGAGCTGCGGTTGAAGTACCGGTTCGCGGAGCCGAGGTCGAGAGGCAGTGGAGATCCGTTGAGGACCATCGGCACGAGTTGGGCGGAACAGGCGAGCCGGCGGGCTTCGCCGGCGCTGATGCGGGTGCCGTCCGACAGCCCGGCGGCCTTGACGCCGCCCATCAGGGTGTCGAGATCGAGGTTGACGGTCACCACGGCGGACACGCCACCGTTGGACGGCAGGGAGTCGGCCGGGAGGTGCTCGACCAGGGTCGCGAAGGCGTGGCCGAGGCGCTGGGGGTAGGTCTGCCCGAATCCCACCTCGTCCATCTGCCCGGTCGCAGCGTTGACGGTCCCGACCTTCTGGTGCGGGGCTGCGAGTGCGTCGAGCGCGGTCTTGAGCATCGCGCCCTGGGCCTCGGGGAGGGTGAAGCGTCCGGTGACGGTGCCGTCGTTGTTGTCCCACATCGAGAAGCTGGTCTTGGCTCGCGCGGCTTCTTCCTTCTTGCGGAGGAGCTCGTCCTCGTCGGCGTCGACCTCGTCGACGGTCTTGCGGTAGGTCTCGGTGATCCGGGCGGCCCTGCGGCGCAGGTCCTTGAGGGTGAGCTTCTGCGCGTCCTTGAGCAGGGTCTTCTCACACATCAGGCGTTGCTCGCTGGTGACGTCCTCGGGCAGCTTCGCGAGGGCGCGGGAGAGGATGTCGGCCTGCTTCATCGTGATCTCGCCTGCCGCGAGGGCGGCTTCGGTGAGGGTGGTCTGCTCCTCGATCCGTTCGGCGGTGTTCACCAACGCGTCGGCGCCACTGCGGTCACCACCGAAGTCGATCGAGATCGTTGCCCCGGTAGAGGTACCGGTCCCCGGTCGCGGTCCGTCACCGTTCGCAGCGGCCCTGCGAGCCTTCTCCAGCACACGTGCGGCGGCCATCTTGTGGGCCGACAGCCGTGCTTCGGCGCGACCGATCTCGGCGAGGAGTCGTCGGACCTCGGCGGGGTCCAGGCCGTCCCACGCCGCGGTGGGGACCGTGTCGAGAAGGGCGTGGAGTCCGTGCACGCACGACGGCACCGGGTGGGTGTCGAGTGCGGCGACGCTCATGCTTTCTCCTGCTGGTCTACACCTATTCTACAGGGCACACCGGACAAGAAACAAGCACACGTTCGAATACGTGACGGAGGTCCCGGACCTCCGGGACCTCCGTCACGCCGATGCCTCAGTCGAGCGTCAGGCCCTCGGCCGGAGCCACCCGCGACGCCCGTCGGGCGGGCAGGACGCAGGCCACGAGACCCGCCAGAGCGGCCACGACCACCACGGCCAGCAGCTGGTCCCACGGCGTGACGAGGGAGACGTCGGCGACAGCCGTCCGCACGACCGCGAGCGTCCCTAGCCAGCCGTAGGTCACGCCGACCGCCGTACCCAGGACCGCGGCGACGAGCGCCAGCAACAAGCCCTCGGCGGCGAGCATGCGGCGCAGCTGGCGCCGGGTCAGGCCAAGGGCCCGCAGCAACGCGTGCTCACGGCCGCGCTCCAGGACCGACAGGCCGACGGTGTTGGCGATGCCCACCAGGGCGATGCCGACCGAGACGGCCAGCAGGCCGAGGACCGACCACACCAGCACGTCGAGCTGCTTCTCGACCCATCCCCGCTGGGCGAGGGTGGACGTGAGCTCCAGGTCGGCGTCGCGGGCGACGGCGCCCAGGCTGCCGCTCAGCTCGTCGACGTCCACGCCGTCGTCGGCTCGCACCCAGACGGCCTGCGGCTCGATGCTGCCGCCGAGGGCCTCCAGCACGCCGGGCCCGGCCACGACGGACCGCCCCCACTCGCTGCCCACGAGCACCCGCTCGACGTCCACGGTGCGGCCGGCGCGCTCGAGCGTCATCGTCTCGGGGAACCCGGTCTCGGTGTCGGCCGAGACGTCCGGCGGGATGAACACCTCCAGGCGACCGGGTTCGACCAACCCACGACCTCGCGCCACCGACGAGGCGGCGGCGTCGGGCGCGAGCACGGGAACCTCCCCGACACCGTCGAGCGTCGCGCGGACGCCGGGCACGGCCTCGGCGTCCTGGACGCCGCGAGTCGCTCGCACCGACTCGAGCGTGCCGGCCGAGACGGGTCCGTCACCGGTGAGCGCGACGTCGACCGGGTACTGCTTCTCCATCTCGTCGTCCATCGCCCCGCGGGCGCTGGCCATGCCGGTGAGCACCGCCGTGGTCAGGGTGACGCCGACGAGCAACGACGCCGTGGTGGCGGCGCTGCGGCGCGGGTTGCGCACCGCGTTGGCCGTGGCGAGGCGGGCGGCGAGACCGGTGCGGCCCAGGAGACGTCCGGCCACTCCCAGCATCGCCGGCACGAGCACGGGTCCGAGCAGCAGCACGCCGACGAACGACAGCATGCCGCCGGCCAGGAGGGGTGGCATGGACGTCTGCTGCACCGCGAGGGCGAGCGCCGCCGAGCCGCCGAGCACGGCCGCGACACCCAGGGCGACGCGGCCCTTGCCCGCACGGGTGCGCACGTCCGCGTCCATCGGCCGGAGCGCGGCGAGCGGGCTGACCCGCACCACGCGTCGGGTCGGCAGCCAGGCCGCCGTGACCGTCACGACGATGCCGCCGACGAAGGCCGCGACCATCCAGGTGGGGGACAACGACACGGTCCCCAGCAGACGACCTCCGGTCACCCCGCGCACCGCGGCGACGATGCCGTAGCCCGCCCCGGCGCCGGCGAGCACGCCGACCGTCGACGCGACCAGCGCCACGGCGAGGGACTCGACGCGGACCGAGCGGACGACCTGGCGCCGGGTCGCGCCGACGCAGCGCAGCAGGGCGAGGTCGCGGGTGCGCTGCGCGAAGAGGATGGTGAAGGTGTTCGCGATGACCAGGACCGCCACGAAGCCGGCGATGGCGGCGAACAGCAGCAGCACGTAGCTGATGACGTCGACTCCCTGGTTGACGGCGATCACGCGCGCGTCCACGTACGCGGCGCGGTCGCGCACCTCCGCGTCCACCGCTCGGGAGAGCGCGGACGTGGCGGCTGCGGTGTCACCGCCGCGCACGTCGTAGACGACGGCGTCGGGGTAGGCCGACGGGAGCTTCGACAGGGTGCCCCACGGGACGTAGACGTCGGCCGCGAGGTACGACGACGGCTTCGCGATGCCGACGACCGTCACGGTGCTCGCCTCCTCGCCCTTGCCCACGACCAGCTCGTCGCCCACGCCGAGTCGCGCCGCCGTGGCGGTGCGCTCGTCCACGAGCGCCTGGTCGTCGCTGGTCGGGGCCCGACCGCTGGCGATGCTCTGGCGCAGCAGCCGTTCGTCGGTGCTCACCGTGCCGATGGACGTGTCCGAGCCGAGGCCGATGCCGTCGTGGGTGACGGGCTCGAACGACGACCCGATGACCGCCGCGGCGTCCCCCTGGCGCGCCGCGGTCTCCAGGACGGGGGTGACGTCTTCGGTGCCGATCCCGTAGTCGTCGCCGACGACCAGGTCGGCGCCGCGGTAGGCCTCGTCGATCCCCGCGGAGAGGCCGGACTTGGCCGCCGAGGCGATCGCGTTGGTGGCCACCACGAACCCGACGGCGATGGTCGCGGCGAGCAGCGCCGCGACGTAGCGGCGGGTGTGGGTGCGCAGCGACGCGAGCATCACGGTCCTCATCGGGCGCCTCCCTCGGGTCGCGTCAGGTCGGCGTCGGGACGGGCGGCCAGCACCGAGGCGAGCTCGGCCCGCGACGGGTCCACGAGGTGGGAGCGGATTCGACCGTCGGCCAGCACCACGACGTCGTCGGCATAGGCGGCGGCGTCGAGCTCGTGGGTGACCATCACGACCGTGCGGCCCAGCTCGCGCACCGAACGCCGCAGGTAGGCGAGCACCTCGGCCGAGGCGGTGCTGTCGAGGTTGCCGGTGGGCTCGTCGGCGAACACGATCGACGCCTGGCTCACGAGCGCGCGGGCGATCGCGACGCGCTGCTGCTGTCCGCCGGACAGCTCGCTCGGGCGGTGGTCGAGCCGGTCGCCGAGCCCGAGGACCCCGACCACGGTGTCGATGTCGTCCTGCACGTTCGCGTCGATGCGTCGGCCGGCCAGCTCGAACGGCAGCACGATGTTCTGCCGGGCGGTCAGCATCGGCAGCAGGTTGAACGCCTGGAACACGAAGCCGAGGTGGTCGCGGCGGAACCGGGTGAGTCGGTCGTCGTCGAGGCTGGTCAGCTCGACGCCGTCGACCGAGACGGTCCCGTGCGTCGGCCGGTCGAGCCCGGCGAGGCAGTGCATGAGCGTCGACTTGCCCGAGCCCGAGGGCCCCATGATCGCGGTGAAGCGTCCGGGCGCGAGGTCGAGGGAGACGCCGTCGAGGGCGTGCACGGCCGCCGGGCCGGTGCCGTAGGTCTTGGTCAGGTCGCGCGCCGACGCGGCGGTCGCGACGGCTGCCTGTGCTGTGATCGTCATGCCGACGACGCTATGGATCCGACACCCCCCGAGTCGTCGGAGCGAGGGATGGTCCTGGCGTCAGCCCGTGGGTGGACTCTCGCCCCGTCCGGGCCGTCGGAGGTAGGTGTCGCACCGCATCGCGGGGTCGGCGGTAGGTCTCGCACCTCATCGGGTCCGTATGGGGTGCGAGGCCTACCTCCCTACCCGAGGAGGACGCAGGATTCTGCCTTCGCGTGAGGGAAGGCGAAGGATGCTGCGTTCACGACGGGATCCGGACGCGAACGCAGCATCGTTCGGGTCGCCGCACTCGAACGCAGAATCTTGCGTCCCCCGGGCGGCCCCCGCCTACCCCAGCCCCGCCTCGAGGGCGAGCAGGACGAGCTGGACGCGGTCGCGGGAGTCGGTCTTGGCGAGCAGTCGGCCGACGTGGGTCTTCACGGTGGCCTCGGAGACGACGAGGGTCGCGGCGATCTCGGGGTTGGTCAGGCCGCGGGCGATGAGGCCCAGCACCTCGCGCTCGCGGTCAGTCACCTCCGCGAGCCGCCGGGTGGTCGCCTCGCTCACCACGCTGCGCGAGCCCGACGGCTGCACGAAGTGGTCGAGCAGACGTCGGGTGGTCGACGGCGCCACGACCGCGTCACCGGCCTGCACGGCTCGGATCGCGGCCAGCAGGTCCGGTGGCGCGGCATCCTTGAGCAGGAACGCCGACGCGCCTGCCTGCAGGGCCGCGAACGCGTACTCGTCGAGGTCGAAGGTGGTCAGCACGATCACCCGGGGCGCGGTCTCGCGGTCGTCCTGCAGGATCCGACGTGTCGCCTCCACGCCGTCCATCACCGGCATGCGCACGTCCATGAGCACGACGTCGGCGCGAGTCGCGCCGAGGAGGTCCAGCGCCGCCTGGCCGTCGCCCGCCTCGCCCACGACCTCGAGGTCGGGCTGGCTGTCGACCAGCATCCGGAACCCGGCACGCACCATCTGCTGGTCGTCGACGAGCAGCACGCGGGTGGGTGCGGTCGCGTCGCTCACCGGGGGATCCTCGCACGCACCTGCCAGCCTCCACCGGGCGCCGGACCGACGTCGAGGGAGCCACCGTGCACCGCCACGCGCTCACGCATGCCGACCAGCCCCAGGCCGCCCGACGTCGGCGAACCGGCTGCGCCGTGGCCGTCGTCGGCGACCGTCACGACGAGGTCGGCCCCGTCCTCGCGGACCTCGACCTCCGCGGTCGCGTCGGGGCCGGCGTGCTTGCGCACGTTGGTGAGCGACTCCTGCACCACGCGGAAGACCGTCAGCGCCACGCCGTCGGGGACGGTGGGGGTCGGGTCCGGCAGCGTGGCCCGCACGCGGCCGGCCTCGACGTCGGCGGCCAGAAGGGCCGGCAGCTCGCCCAGTCCGGGCTGAGGGACCAGCTCGGGGTCCGACGTGCCGCGCAGCAGGCCGAGGAGGCGACGCATCTCGGTGAGCGCCTCACGACCGGTGGTCGCCACCGTCCCGAGCGTGCGCACCGCGACGGCCGGGTCCTGCTCCGCCGCGTAGCGCGCACCATCGGCCTGCACGATCATGCCGGTGATGCCGTGCGCCACGACGTCGTGCATCTCCCGCGCCACACGGGTGCGTTCCTCGGCGGCTGCGGCGCGCGTGCGTTCCTCCGCCTCGGCCGCCATCCGCTCGCCGCGCTCCATCAGCGCCGCCTCGTACGCGCGTCGCAGGCGAGCCTGGGTGCCGAGCGCCCACGCGGCGACCACGATCGCCCCGATGCTCAGGGCGTACGGCGCGAAGAGCTGCAGGCTCAGGGGCTCCTGCTCGACCGTGGGCGGCAGGCCGTCGTAGCGCCCGGCCATGACCCAGACGTAGGTGGCGACCCCCGTCGCGACGGCGCTGAGCCCCAGCCCGACCCAGGCGTCGCGGGGGCGCCCGAAGCGAGCGAGCGAGTACATCGCCACGGGGTAGGCGAGCTGGCCGATCGCAGGGTAGTCGTGCACCAGGGCCTGCACGCCACTGAACACCCAGACCAGCGCGAAGGCCATGGCCGGGCGGTGTCGACGCCAGACGAGCGGCAGCACCTGCAGCCCGCTGAGCGCGGTGACGTACAGCGGCTGGTCGATCCCGAGCGTCGCGGCCACGAGCAGGAGGAGCCCGGCCACGAGGGCGGCGTCGAACCACTGGGTGGCGCGCGGACCCAGCCGCCACGGTCGACGACCGCCCGGACGGTCCGCTGGCGTGCTCACCCGCCCGACCCTAGGTGCTCCTGCGGCGCCACGCCTCCACCCACGGTCTGATCTGCATCCGGCGTCCCGAAACGTCGTCCCGCGGGTCTAGCGGCGGGACATGAGCCAGTTCCCCGACAGGTCACGCACCGCCCTCCTCGTCGTCGACGTGCAGAACGACGTCGTCGAGAACGCCCACGAGCGTGATGCCGTGGTCGGCCGGATCGCCGAGCTCGTGCAGCGAGCCAGGTCCGCCGACGTGCCGGTCGTGTGGGTGCAGGACTCCCTCGCCGACGACGACGGTCCTGCGACGGGCACCGAGGGGTGGAAGATCGTCCCCGAGCTCGAGCCACGTGCCGGCGAGCCGGTGGTGCACAAGGACTACGGCGACGCCTTCGAGGCCACCGAGCTCGAGACGGTCCTGGCCGAACGCGGTGCGGGACGGGTCGTCGTCACCGGCGCCCAGACCGATGCGTGCATCCGCGCCACGTTGCACGGGGCGTTCGTGCGCGGCTACGACGTCACGCTCGTCTGCGACGCCCACACCACCGAGGACCTCACCGCGTACGGAGCGCCCTCTCCCGCCGAGGTCGTGGCGCACACGAACCTCTACTGGCAGTTCCAAGGGGGCCCCGACCGCGTCGCCGACGTCGTGGCGGCGGTCGACGTCGAGCTCTGACGTTCGTCCTCCTCTCGAGCCCCCGACAGGCTCGGGGCCCGGATATCGGCGGTCGGGGGACGGAATACTGCGGGCTCCACCAAGGTTGATACGATCAGACTCAAGTCAGTTGCCAGCACTTCGGCAACGACTCCCCGAGCTCACGAACCCCGCAGCAGCACCCGATCAGCAGGAGGAACCCCCATGGCACGAGCCGTCGGAATCGACCTCGGAACGACGAACTCCGTCGTCGCCGTCCTGGAGGGCGGAGAGCCCACCGTCATCGCGAACGCCGAGGGCGCTCGCACCACCCCGTCCGTCGTCGCGTTCGCGAAGGACGGCGAGGTCCTGGCCGGCGAGGTCGCCAAGCGCCAGGGCGTCACGAACGTCGACCGCACCATCCGCTCGGTCAAGCGCCACGTCGGCACCGACTGGAAGACCGAGGTCGACGGCAAGTCGTTCAACCCCCAGCAGATCAGCGCCTTCATCCTGCAGAAGCTGAAGCGCGACGCCGAGGCCTACCTGGGCGAGACGGTCACCGACGCGGTCATCACCGTGCCCGCGTACTTCAACGACCACCAGCGCCAGGCCACCAAGGAGGCCGGTGAGATCGCCGGCCTCAACGTCAGCCGCATCATCAACGAGCCCACCGCGGCCGCGCTCGCGTACGGCCTCGACAAGGGCGACGAGCAGACCATCCTCGTCTTCGACCTCGGCGGCGGCACCTTCGACGTGTCCCTGCTGGAGATCGGCGACGGCGTCATCGAGGTCAAGGCCACGAGCGGCGACAACAACCTCGGTGGTGACGACTGGGACAACGCGGTGGTCGACTGGATCGTCAGCACCTTCAAGTCCAAGACGGGCATCGACCTGACCAAGGACAAGATGGCCATGCCGCGCATCCGCGAGGCCGCCGAGCGCGCGAAGATCGAGCTGTCGAGCTCGTCCTCGACGTCGATCAACCTGCCCTACATCACCGTGCAGGACGGCAGCCCCGTCTTCCTCGACGAGACGCTGTCCCGCAGCGAGTTCGAGAAGATCACGGCCGACCTGCTCGAGCGCACCAAGGCGCCGTTCAACAACGTCGTCAAGGACGCGGGCATCTCGGTGAACCAGATCGACCACGTCGTCCTCGTGGGTGGCTCCACCCGCATGCCCGCCGTGAGCGAGCTGGTCAAGACGCTCACCGGCGGCAAGGAGCCCAACAAGGGCGTCAACCCCGACGAGGTCGTCGCCGTGGGCGCCGCGCTCCAGGCCGGCGTGCTCAAGGGCGAGGTCAAGGACGTGCTCCTGCTCGACGTCACCCCCCTGAGCCTCGGCATCGAGACCAAGGGCGGCGTCATGACCAAGCTCATCGAGCGCAACACGACGATCCCGACCAAGCGCAGCGAGGTCTTCACGACGGCCGACGACAACCAGCCGTCCGTGGCGATCCAGGTGTACCAGGGCGAGCGCGAGATGGCGGCGGGCAACCAGCTGCTGGCCACGTTCGAGCTCACCGGCCTGCCCCCGGCGCCGCGTGGCGTCCCGCAGATCGAGGTCACGTTCGACATCGACGCCAACGGCATCGTGAACGTGTCGGCCAAGGACCGCGGCACCGGCAAGGAGCAGTCCATGACCATCACGGGCGGCAGCGCGCTGTCCAAGGACGACATCGACAAGATGGTCAAGGACGCCGAGCAGTACGCCGAGGAGGACCGCAAGCGTCGCGAGTCCGTCGAGACGCGCAACCAGGCCGAGGCGCTCGTGCACACCACCGAGAAGTTCCTCGCCGAGAACGGCGACAAGGTGGGCGACGACGTCAAGGGCGAGGTCCAGGCCGACGTCGACGCGCTCAAGGCGGCGCTCGAGGGTGACGACAACGACGCCGTCCGGGCCGCCGTCACCAAGCTCGGCGAGTCCAGCTCCAAGATGGGCGAGGCGATGTACGCCGCGGCCGCCGCGGAGCAGCAGGCCGCCGGCACCGACGCACCCACGGGTGACGCCGACGCCGGCACCGACTCCGACGACGACGTCGTCGACGCCGAGATCGTCGACGACGAGGAGAAGAAGTGACGGCTGGGCCCGACGGCCCCACCGAGGGCGCTGACCCGGAGGTCTCGCAGGAGACCTCCGGGGAGGCCCCCGTCGACGAGGCCGTCGAGGTCCCCGCGGACGAGGAGGAGGTCGTGGACGAGGCAGCAGCCGAGGAGTCGACCGAGCCCGAGCAGGCTGCGGAGCCCACGCCGGAGCAGCAGCTGGCCGAGCGCACCGCCGACCTGCAGCGTCTGCAGGCCGAGTACGTCAACTACCGCCGGCGGGTCGAGCGCGATCGCGCGCAGTCGCGCCAGCAGGGCGAGGCCGCGGTGCTCCGCTCGCTGCTCACGGTGCTCGACGACATCGGTCGGGCCGAGCAGCACGGTGAGCTGACGGGCGGCTTCAAGGCCGTCGCCGACGCGCTCCACCAGGCGCTCAAGGCGCACAAGCTGGAGGGCTTCGGTGCCGAGGGCGACGTGTTCGACCCCCGTCTGCACGAGGCGCTCTTCGCAGCCGGCGAGTCGCCCGACGTGCAGGTCACGTCGGTCGGTCCCGTGGTCCGCACGGGCTACCGGATGGGCGACGAGGTCCTGCGCCACGCGCAGGTCGGAGTCATCGAGCCCGCCTCGGGCGAGGCGCCGGCGGGCGACGAGGACGAGTGAAGGACGGTCGGGCAGCAGCCGTGTGCTGCTGCCCGACCGGACCACCGATCGATCAGGAGAGGAAGGGGTGAGCCGTGAGCAACCCGAGTGACTGGGCGAGCAAGGACTTCTACAAGGCGCTGGGCGTGTCGAAGGACGCGTCGACCGCCGACGTGAAGAAGGCCTACCGCAAGCTCGCGCGCGAGAACCATCCCGACTCCAACCCCGGCAACAAGGCCGCCGAGGAGCGCTTCAAGGAGGTCTCCGAGGCCTACGCCGTGCTGTCCAACGCCGAGAAGCGCAAGCAGTACGACGAGCAGCGCACCCTGTTCGGCCAGTTCAAGGGTGGCTTCGGTGGCGGTGGCTTCGGCCAGCCCGGAGGCACCTACGGCGGCGGCGGGACCACCGCCGACTTCGACCTGAGCGACCTGCTGGGCGGCATCTTCGGCGGTGGCGGGTCGCGCGGCGGCCGACGTCGTCAGCCGCAGGGCCGCCGGGGCGACGACCTCGAGACCGAGGCCACCATCACCTTCGCCCAGGCGGTCGAGGGCGCCACGCTCCCGCTGCGCATGACCAGCGACGAGGCGTGCCCCACGTGCCACGGCACGGGCGCCAAGCCCGGCACCGTGCCCAAGGTGTGCACCAAGTGCCAGGGCAGCGGCATGCAGACCGGCGCGTCGGGCGGCGTGTTCGCCATGACCGAGCCGTGCTCGCAGTGCCGCGGCCGTGGTCTCGTCGTGGAGCACGAGTGCTCCACCTGTCGCGGCAGCGGTCGCGCGCCGTCGAGCCGCACCCTGCAGGTGCGGGTGCCGGCCGGCGTGAAGGACGGCCAGAAGATCCGCCTGAAGGGCAAGGGCGGTCGCGGCGAGGGCGGCGCCCCCGACGGCGACCTGTTCCTCGTCGTGCACGTGGAGCCGCACACCATGTTCGGCCGCAAGGGCGACAACCTGACGATCACGGTCCCGGTCGCGTTCGACGAGGCCGTGCTCGGCGCGCAGATCAGCGTGCCGACGCTCGACGGCCCGCCGGTGCGCCTGAAGGTTCCCGAGGGCACGCCCACCGGTCGCACGTTCCGCGCCAAGGGCAAGGGCGCGACCACCAAGGCCGGCACCCGCGGCGACCTCCTGGTCACCGTCGAGGTGCAGGTCCCCACCGACCTCGACGACGCCCAGCGCGCGGCGGTCGAGGCCCTGCGTGAGGCGCGCGGCGCCGCCACCCCGCGTGACGGCCTGTTCGAGGAGGTGCCCAGCTCATGACGGGAAGCCCGTTCGTCCCACCCGGACCCGAGGCGAAGGTCTTCGTCATCAGCGTCGCGGCCGAGCTCTCGGGCCTGCACCCGCAGACCCTCCGCACCTACGACCGGCTCGGCATCGTCGAGGCCGGCCGCACCGGCGGCGGCGGCCGCCGCTACTCGCTGCGCGACATCGAGCTGCTGCGCACGGTCGCCCAGCTGAGCGCCGAGGGCCTCGGGCTCGAGGGCGTCAAGCGGGTCATCGCCCTGGAGAACCAGGTGATGGCGCTCCAGCAGAAGGTGGCCGAGCTGCAGACCGAGCTCGCCGCGGCGCACCACGCGCTCGGCACCGTGCAGAACCTGCCGGTGCTGGCGCAGCAGGCGCAGATCTCGATCTGGCGCCGCCCCGCTCGCTGAGTGGTCGGGTCAGCGGGTCTCGAGCTCCCACCGGGGGACGGCCGCACGGAGCGCGATCAGCAGCTCGAGACGGACGTCGGGGTCGGTGAGCGGGTCGCCGAGCAGACGCTTGGCGGTGCCCAGCCGCGTGTGCACCGTCTGGGCCGGCACGCCCATGAGGCGGGCGACCTCGTTGGCCGGGCGGCCGTGCTCCAGCCAGGTGAGCAGCGTGCTCGCGAGGGAGATCCGACGCGACGCGGGCAGGTCCGCCAGCGCGGCCAGCCGCCGGTCGACGAGCAGGTCGACGAGCGCCGGCGACGACGTCACGACGAGCCGGGCGAGCACGTCGACCGACGCAGTGACTGGCCTCCCGGGCTCGGCGACGGCGGCCGTGGCGCGGGCCAGCCGGACCGCCTCGGGCAGCGAGACGAGGTCGACCGACGGTCCCCGGGCGATGTCGGAGCCGGCGAGCGTGCGGACCCGGTCGTCGGACCACGCCGCCGGCACGGCCGCCTCCTCGGGTCGAGGGGCGGGGAGGACGTCGCCGTGTCCGCGTAGCTCGCCGTCGAGGACCGCGCCCGAGGCCGTCGCGACGACGGGAGTCAGGCGGGCGTTCGGGTCGATGCCGCAGGCGATGGCCAGGCCGCGCAGGCCCGGTCCGTCGGACCCGCCGAAGAGCGCGGAGGTGAGGGCTCGCCGACGGTGGGCCGGGCTGAGGGCGTGGAGGCGCAGCACCGCCTGCATGCCCCGGCGGACGTGGCCGACGATGCGCAGCAGCAGCTCCTGCACGGCGCGCGACAACGTCTCGACGTCGGGGAGGTCCTGCTCGCGGACCACGGCCGGGATGACGTGTCGCCGCAGGCCACGTCCGACGGCCTGGACGACGGCGGTCAGCTCGTCGTCGGTCATCCCGGCCTGGGCCTGGGTCTCACCGAAGTGGAGGCAGCGAGCCGCGACGCTGCGCCCGGCGGTCACCGGGTCGCCGCCATGGGTGGCGAAGGCGTCGGCGCAGGCGAGAGCGAGGTCCACCCAGGCGTCGGGCGCGCGCGGGACGGAGCTGCGCACCAGCTTCTCGAGCCGGCCGCGCAACCCCGCCCCGTCAGGGAGGCCACTCGACGGGTGGTGCGGGAGGGAGGGTCGCACCGCTCCCGTCGACGCCATGGCTGCACCGTCACAGCGGCAGATGCACCGCGTCAACGCACGACGGCACCGGTGCCGCCAACGCGGCCGATTCTTGTCACGCGCATGACAAGACCCGTCGAGATTCAGCTGCCTGCCACGACCACGGTGGCGGCGACGCCGACGCCGGCGGCGATGCCGGCCAGACCGGGACCGAGCAGCCCTGCGGCCGCGACCGCGCCGGCCAGCACGCTCCAGGCCAGGGCGACGGACTGACCACGACGAGCCGACCCGACCGCGCCGCGGGCGGCCCCCACGGCCCGCGCCACCCGGCCGACGTCGAGGTCGGCCAGACCCAGGTCGGACGTGAGGGTCGAGCCGGTGCTCACGTGCAGCACCCGTCGACCGTCGTCCGTCCACGCGGCGACCGTGGCGCGCTGGCCGTCGGCGTCCAGATCGCCGGCCGCGTCGTCGATGCCCACCTGCGCGGCCACCTCGCGCGTCCGCGCGTCGGTGTCGCAGGAACGGAGGACGACCTCGAGGCCGAGGTCGCGCAGGGCCTGGACGCCCTCGGTGGCGTCGGCCCGGACGTCGTCACCCACGGTCAGCGTGCCGAGGACGCGTGCGTCGACCTCGACGCCCACGGTGGTCCAGACGCCCTCCTGGGCCGGCAGGCCGAGCCAGGGCAGATCACCGACGCGCACCGGATGTCGGTCGACGCGCCCCGACACGCCCACGTCGCCGTGGCGCTGCAGCTCGGTGACCCGACCGCGACCGGAGAGTCGCGAGACGGCGCGTGCCACACGCCCCTCCTGCTCGTGCTCGAGGGCGCCGGCGAACCAGCGCAGGTTGCGCTCGTGGTCGGGCTCCACGGGATCGATCGAGGTCACCCGCAGGGCACCGGTGGTCACGGTGCCGTCCTTGTCGAGGAGGGCGACGTCGGCGGCCGCCACCTGGGGAAGCGCCGCCGGGTGAGGGAAGGTGACGTCGTGCGGGGCCATGTGGCGGCGCGCGACCCGCAGGGCCGCCGGCCCGGCAGCGAGCAGACCGGCCGGTCCGGCGGACACGAGCACGAGGGCGGCGACCTGGAGACCACGACCGGGCGTCTCGACCACCGCCCAGACCGCGGCGGCCACCGTGGCCGCGGTGACGACGGACAGGACGAACCAGGCGGGTGCGTCCACGATGCTCTCGTCACCTCGCCACAGCGACACGAGGCTGAGCAGCGCTGCGGAGGCGACGACGGCGATCGCCGTGGTGGGCCGCTCCTCGGCCAGCGCCTCGTACAGGGTGACGACGAGCGCGACGACCAGGCCGAGGCTGCCGAGCGTGGCAGCCCCGGGTCGCTGGCTCGCCAGCTCGGCCAGGGACCGCTGGTGCACGGGCGCGGCCAGGACGAAGGCGAGGGCGGCGACCCCGACGAGCGTCCACGGCCAGCCCTGGAAGCGCAGGTCGGGGACCGTGGAGACGCCGACCGTGCCTGCGGTCAGCACCAGGCCGACGGCGAACGTGAGCACCAGGCAACGACGTGACGCCTGCGCGGAGAACGAGGCGGCTGCCGCGTGCGCGGTCACGACGCGTCCTCCGCCCGGAACCGCTCGAAGTCGCTCTGGTCGCCGGCCTTCCACAGCGGCACGCTGGCCTTGAGGAGCATGGTCAGCTGCACGAGGAACTCGGTGTCGTGCATGGCCTCGCCGAACAGCTCGTTGATGCGCTTCCAGCGGTAGCGGACGGTCTGGGGGTGGACGCCGAGGCGGGCGGCGATCGCAGGCGCGCTGTCGCGGGTCTCGAGCCAGACGAGCAGGGTCTCGGAGAGGATCTCGCGGGAGTTGGGGGTCTCCGCGAAGAGGGGACGGAGCAGCTCCTGGCCCAGCTGCTGGCGCAGGGTCGGCTCGGCGTGCAGCCAGATCTGGGTGCGGTGCTCCCGGCAGTCGACCACCTGCGCGTCGGGGACGACGCCGCGGCGCACGAGGTCGAGCGCACGCCGAGCCCACCGGAACGCCGACGGGACCTCCGAGGGATCGACCTCCCAGCCCACGGCCACGCGCGTGACGCCGGCGTCCACCAGGGCGCTGGTCATGCAGGCGCGGTCGGCGGAGTCGACCATCGCCACGACGGTCTCGTCGTGACGCACCAGGAGGGCGCGCTGCGCCAGGACCGTCAGGTCGGGACGCTCGCCACCGAGCTCGGCGACGGCGAGCACGATGGAGGCCGGGATCGGCCAGACCTCGTCGGTCCCGGGCTGGACGGTCCCGGTGAGCAGCTGCTCGGCCAGCGCCGCTCGGGCGCGGTTCGGGTCGGCGGCCCGCTGTCGACGTGCCTCCTCGTGCCCGGCCTCGACCTGCCGCTGCAGGTGGCCGACGAACGCCAGCAGCCCGTCGGAGACGAGGGCCGACGTCGTCCCGTCCTCGGCCAGCTCCTGGAAGCGTGCCCAGCCGATGCGCACGGCGACGGCCAGCCCGACCTGGAACTCGTCGAGCGTCCGCTCCGCCCGGGCCTCCCGCCGCCCGAGGGAGCGGAAGACGTCGTCCACGCCCCGGTCGCGGTGGGGGGCGCCGTCGAGCTCGTCGAGGAAGCGGTGCAGTGCCGTTGAGACCGCCTCGGCGGCCACGGCGCGGCTGGTCGGTCGCGCGAACTGCGGCACGCGCTCGCACACGGCGTCGATGATCTCGGTGGTGAGGGTCGGGACGACGCGACGCACGCGGCGTGCGTGGGCGGCGACGAGGTCGGACGTGGAACGGTCCGCGAACAGCGTCATCGCGCGGACCCGTGCGGTCCAGGTTCCATCGCCGGCTCCCCGATCCGATGACTCGTGTGGCTGCACCGAGTTCTACCCCGCTGCCGGGTCGGCGTCAACGACGGGACCGCCGGGCACCCCGGATCCGTCGTGGTGCGTGGTGGTGCTCAGGGCCCTGTCCTCCCGTCGTGCCTGCACGGTCCCCGCCGGACCGAGCCCCCGAGGTGACTGTGCCGCAGACGAACGGGCCGACGAGGGTGTCGGTGGCGTGCGGCCGTGAAGTTGTCACGTGCGTGACAATCACGGGTGACGAAGGCCCACTGTCGAACGTGTTCTCGGTGCTGATCGTGCCCGGGCATTCGCTGCGGCGAGGCACGGCCGCCGACTCTGGGCGTGTCGTTCACTCCACTTGCCGTGGGGCCTCGTCGGGGAAGTCGAGGGGGCGTGGGACTGTGCGGACACGTGGATTCGTGACGGACTCGTCGGGCGTCTCGTAGTAGTTCTGGGCACACCCGATCTCCTCGGGCGTCGTGGCGCCAGGCTGTGGTGGCAGCGCCATCGAGAAGTCGTCGGTGTACTTCACGCAGTTGAAGGATCCGACCTGGAGCGTCACCGGGTTGCCCGGCCCCGAGAGCGCCGCGGTGAGTACCGGCGAGACGTCGTCGCCGCTGCGCGTCGAGCAGCCCTCGAGCGAAGCGATGTCGATGGAACCCTCGAGTGTGCCTCCGTACAGCCCGTAGAACGCTTCGGCAGGGTCGAAGGTGTCGAACGACTTGCCGTAGAAGCTGGGGCCGACGTAGCCGGGTTCCTCGAGGACGTCGAGAGGCTTGGACGTGACCGACAGGCGGGAACGTGTTCCCGTCCCGCAGGAGTCGTCGAGGCCGACGTCGTTCCCGTCGACCTTCAGGGACCGAATCTGGACGTCGACGTCGGCGGCCAGCGCGGCGGGCTCGACCTTGGTGCGGCGGCCCCCGTCCTCGGCCGTGACGTTCTCGACCGACCGCAAGTAGAACGGAACCGGGTAGCCGTCCGCATCCAGTCGCTGCTGCAGCTGGAGGGTCACCTCGACCGGGATGGAGCCGAAGGCGACGGTCCGAACAGGGATGAGAGGCGAGCGACCGTAGTTCCGGTCCGAGCCCTTGGGAGAGACCAGAAAGGTCCGGATGTCGATCGTGTACTCCCTGTCCTCGCCATCCACCCTGTTCCCGATGAGGATGTTGTTGCCCATGGTCATGAGAGGGATGCGTGCCCACTGCTTCGCCTTCGGCGAACCAGTTCTCCCGAGACTGACGCCGTTGATCCAGCCGTATCGGTTGGCGAAGTCGGGCGTCGAGCAGGGGTCGTAGTCGCTCGGCGGCAGTTCGTCGGGGCACTCGATGAACGGAAGTCCTGGGTAGATCCCTGTCCTCTCGTCGGCGGAGGCGACACCGACGATCGAGGCGACGAGAGCGAGAGCGACCGTGAGCAGGGCGGTCAGCTCGCGACGTCGGCGCAGAGGGGTCTTCATGCGAGCACCGTCACAAGCCGAGCCCCGAAAAGCAACGTCGATCGCGCGGGAGAGCGATGTTGAGGTCAAATTTGTCACTTGCGTGACAACGGCCACGGGCCCCGCCCTGCCGCGACTTGGTGGTGGCACGTGCCTCCCCCGTCGTCACTCGGGTCGGGAAATTGTCACGTGGGTGACAATCGCGGCCAGCATCTCGGCTCGGGCGGGCTTCCCCGCTTGTCTGGAGGGTGACTTCCGTGGGCCTACTTGGACGGTGACCGCGGTCACACATCCATCGGCAGATCGGAAGGAACCATCATGAAGATCAAGCACGCAGCACTCGGCGGAGCAGTCGTCGCCCTCGCGGGTGTCGTCGCCGCCGGCCCGGCCCTCGCCACCGGCAGCTCCTACACGGTCGGTGTCGGCGGCAGCTCCGCGGCCGGCACGCACACCATCACGGCAGCGTCGTCCGGGAGCCTCAGCTTCGCGGTCCCGACGCTGTCCATGGGCTGCACGAGCGCGAACGTGCCGACCTCGCCGGTCTCGACCGTCGCGAGCGGCACCGGCATCGTCGACATCGCCGCGATCAACAAGATCAACTTCGTCGGCTGCACGGGCCCGGGTGGCTCGCTCGCGGTCACGACGGTGGGCTCGTGGAAGCTGCACGGGACGGGCGCGGCCACGTCCGGCACCTCCGACGTCGTCGCCGGCCACGTGGACAACATCACGGCCAACGTCGCCAACGCCGTCTGCCGCTTCACGGTGACCGGCAAGGCCAACGGCACGTTCAGCGAGTCGACGCAGCGTCTGCAGGTCAGCGAGACGGGCTTCACCGGCAACCTCCGCGTGTCGAACGTGGTCGGCTGCCTCGGGCAGGTCCAGAACGGCCAGGCGGCCAACTTCACGGGCACGTTCGACGTGACGTCGCCCGACGGCGCGATCAACGTCAGCTGACGCGTCCCGGCCTGCTGCACCACACGGCGGGCCATCACGGGTGGGGCCGAGCCCACGTTCGGCCCCACCCGTCCCTGACCTCACCCGAACGACCACCCCTCGCACCACCAGCCCTCAAGGAGCACCCATGTCCATCACCCTCGCGCCCCGCTGGCGCAAGCGCGCCGCCGTGGCCGCTGCCGGCGCCGCCGTCGCGCTCGTCCCCGTCGCGGCCCACGCGGCCACCATCGTCACCATCACCTACGACGCCCAGGGCACCTCCCACATCGCCAAGACGAACTCCGACGTCGCCCTCGGCCCCACCACCCTGCGCACGGACCTCGACATCGACACCGGTGACTTCACCGGGTCGCTTCCGCTGCCGGGCACGTCGACGGAGTTCAAGATCGCCGGCTTCCTCCCGGTGAAGGCCAAGGTCGACTTCATCGAGGCGGCCCCGCTCACCGGTCACATCAACCTGACCCAGACGCAGGCGCAGGTGAGCTCCACGGCGACCTACTACGTGAAGCTGTCGGACATCAAGGTCGCGGGGTTCCCGACCTTCGCGGGCAGCAAGTGCAAGACGAAGGCGCCCGTGTCCATCCCGGTCGGCACGCGTCCGGACGAGGGCTTCGACCTCATCAACGGCGGTGAGCTCGTCGGCACCTACACGATCGGCAAGTTCGAGAACTGCGGCATCAACACGCCGCTGATCAACAGCCTCGTGCCCGGTTCCGGCAACACCGTCGACATCACCGTGACGAACGGCGTCGTCGCGGAGTGACGCCCTGACCTCGTCGGCCCCGCGTCCCCCTGGGCGCGGGGCCGACGTGCATCGTCAACGCATCGAAGGAGAACCATGAGGAACACCACTGTGCGCCGGCTCCTCGCCGGCACCGCCGCAGCCCTGTGCCTGGCCGTCGGCGTCGGCCCGGCCGGAGCGACCGGGAACAGCGTGACGGTCGCCGTCGGCGGCACCAGTGCCCAGGCCCTCCACCCGGTCACCGCGACGATGACGCAGTCCGTCCGGTGGGAATCGCCGTTCTTCACCTGGAGCTGCAGCAGCGCGAAGATCCCGTCGAGCCCGGTCTCCGACGTGCAGGGTGGTGCCGGCGTCACCGACGTCCTCACTGTTCGAGCCATGTCGTTCCAGGGTTGCGGGTGGCCCGGTGGCAGTCTGCCCACGGCGTCCGCTGCGCCGGCGACACTGCACGTGACCGGGCCCGCTTCGTCCAGCACCACCGACCAGGTGCGGGGCCATCTCGACGATCTCACCATCGTCTCGTCGAATGCGATCTGCGACTTCACGGTCACCGGTTCCGCAACAGCTGTGCTCGACGAGGCGACACAGCGGCTCGCCATCGAGGAGACCGGGTTCACCGGGAACCTGACGGTCTCCAAGGTCCGAGGATGTCTCGGTCAAGTGCAGAACGGGCAGGCGATGAACCTGAGGATGAGCCTCCAGCTCACCTCACCCGACGGTGCGATCAACATCAGCTGACGAGGACGCGGGGCGGCCTGGGGACGAAGCCCTTCCCAGGCCGCTACCGATCGGTATCATGAAGGTGGCGCGAGCCCGGGAACGCCATCCGATCTGCCGAGACGACAGCCTCCGGGGCTCGCGCCACCTCGCGCGCTGGAGATGCACTCGGCAGCTACACCGCGCGCCGCCACGCCACGATGCTCGACTCCAGGGCCGACAGCAGGGCGAGGGTCTGGGTCGGCTCGTCCAGGCGCGAGCCGAAGAGCGCGTGCAGCCGGCGCAGGCGGTGCCGGACCGTCTGGTCGTGCACGCCGAGCCGCGCCGCGAGGGCGGGAGCGCTGTCGCGGGTCTGCAGCCACAGCAGCATCGTCTCGGCCAGGGCCACCCGGCGCTTCGGCGACTGGGCCAGCAGGGGCGCCAGCACCTTCTCGTCCGCGAGCCGACGCAGCGCCGGGTCGGCGTGCTCGCACAGCCGGGACTGGTGCAGCTCGCAGTCGAGCACGTGGTCCTCCGGGGCCTCGATCACGCCGTCCTGCAGCAGCGACAGCCCGCGGCTGGTCCACCGCACCGCGCGGTGCACCTCGCTCGGGTCGACCGGCCACGACAGGGCGACGTCGGTGCCCGTGCGTCCCGCGAGGTGACGGGCCAGACGGGTGGTCGTCTCGGGGTCGGCCACCACGATGAGGCGGTCCTGGTGGACGCCGGACAGCGCCTCCTGGCAGGCCGAGACGATCGACGTCGAGGCCTGGTCGTGCGTGGTCACGGCGACGACGATGCGCTCAGGCAGCACCCACGAACATCGGCCGGCGACCTCGCGCAGCCCCGCCGGTCCCGTGCCGTCCAGCAGTGCCACCAGCATGGCGGCACGGCCCTGCTCGCGTACCTGGGTCGCGCGGGCCCTCGTCTCCACGAAGCCGGTGAACGCGTGCTCGAACAGCGCCGTCTGGTAGGCGATGAGGCCGTCGCCGAGCGCCCCCACGACCTCGGCCGACTGGCCGAGCGCGGTCGCGGCGAGGCGCACGTCCGTCCACGACTCCTGCGTGGCGATGTGGTGCGCGGCCCGCATGGCGTCGAGGTTGAGGCCGGCCGCGGCCTGGTAGCTGCCGAGCCAGCGGTAGAAGGTGTAGATCTCGGTGCCGTAGGTGGGCGCTCCGGCGACGGTGTCGACGAAGACGGCCACCGCGCGGGTGATCGCCTCGTCGATGCCCTTGTGGATCACGGGATCGGCGTCGGCCGAGAACCCCGCGACCTCCTCCCGGATGCGGGTGACGATGCGTCGGGTCAGCTCCACCGAGCGCGGTCGGTAGCCGGCCACGACCGCGGCGTCGATCTGCGGAAGGCCCAGGACCTCCCGCAGCAGCTGGCGCTCCCGGCCGGACTCCGTAGGACGGGCGTCGCGCTCGTGTGCCACTGCAGTCATGTGTCTCCCCCTTGCTCGTGCCGCGAGCCCGAGGCCGCGCGGACGTTCCCTCGAGCACAGTCAAGGAGCAGGCGTCGCGTGGAGTCCAGGCTCGACGGACCGCCGCCATGGAATCGATCGGGAACTTGTGACGCGGGTAACAACTTCCTGCGCAGGTCGGAGAGTCAGGTCAGGGGCGCAGCAGGTCCAACGGGTCGACGTCGAGGCGCGCGGCCAGGTGCTCGAGGCTGACGAGCGTCAGGTTCCGCTCGCCGCGCTCGACCGATCCGAGGTAGGTGCGGTGGTAGCCGAGCTGCTCGGCGAACTTCTCCTGGCTCAGGCCGAGGGACTCACGGTGCCGGCGCAGGCGCTGGCCGAGGATCTGCTGCAGTGGCTGGCTCACGCGTGCAGCGTGGCGCAGTGCGACTCATCGGTCGACAGACCGATGAGTAGCATCCGGAGGTCCCTCCGGTCACCGGTCGAGCTGGGCCTGGAGCGCCGTCGCGACCCGTCGCGCACTGTCCGGGGCGAGCACCAGGTGCTGACGCTGCTGGTCGGGCTCGCCGACGAAGACCCACTCCTCGGGCTCCCCGCAGCGACGGGTGCGCACGACCAGCAGGTCGGTGGTCTTCGGACGCGGTCGGGCACTGCCCTGCTCCCGCACGCCGATCACGACGGGCAGGTAGTGGGGCGTGCCCTCGTGGTGACGATCCTCCGGTGCGTCGTCCTCCCGGTGCGTCGAGGTGCACCAGGACGGGCACGGCTCGTGCAGCCTGCGGGGTCGGGCGTGGTCACCGTCCATGCAGGGTCCCTTCGTCGTTGCGCCCGGAAAGGGGTGTCCGGCCCACGCTAGGGCGCGCTCCGGACACGGGTCGTGCGCTCGTGCCCGGCTCCAGGGTGCGACTCATCGGTAGCGGCGCGACGTCTCGCGGGCCGCCGCAGCGCGGGCCCGACGAAAGTTGTCACGCGGCTGACAAGAAATGACCGGCAGGCACCCTCTGTGGCCCTGGGCCTGGCGGCGTGGCCTGCGACACACCTACGGTCGGCCACGGTCGTGACGCACCCAGGATGCGTCGGGCCTGCAGGACGACGGAGGGGCGAAGAGCATGGGCGGAAGCGTCGAGGTGCGGGGACTGACGAAGTCCTTCGGGCGCCAGAACATCTGGCACGACGTCACCCTCACGTTGCCGCCGGGGGAGATCACCGCGCTGCTCGGCCCCTCGGGAACCGGCAAGTCCGTCTTCCTCAAGTCCCTCATGGGCATCGTGGACCCCGAGCGCGGCGAGGTGCTGATCGACGGCGTCGACATGGTGTCGGTCAAGGAGGCCCACCGCCTCGAGCTGCGCAAGAAGTTCGGCGTGCTGTTCCAGGACGGTGCGCTCTTCGGCTCGATGAACGTGTACGACAACGTCGCCTTCCCGCTGCGCGAGCACACCCGCATGAGCGAGGAGGAGATCCGCCAGGTCGTCCTCGACCGGCTCGACATGGTGGGCCTGCTCGGTACCGAGCACAAGGTGCCCGGCGAGATCTCCGGCGGCATGAAGAAGCGGGCCGGCCTGGCCCGCGCGCTCGTGACCGACCCCGAGATCATCCTCATCGACGAGCCCGACTCCGGCCTCGACCCGGTGCGCACCTCCAACCTCGCCCAGCTGCTCGTCGACGTGAACACCGCAACCGACGCCACGATGCTCGTGGTCACCCACAACATCGAGCTGGCGCGCACGCTGCCCGACAACCTCGGCATGCTCTACCGCCGCGAGCTCGTCATGTTCGGTCCGCGCGAGGAGTTCCTGCTCACCGACCACCCGGTCGTCAGCCAGTTCATGAGCGGCGACCCAGAGGGTCCGATCGGCATGAGCGAGGAGAACGACCACCGCACGATCGACCTCTTCGACGAGCCCGTGGACTACGGCGCGGGTGGCCCCCTGCGCCACGGCGGAGCCCGCGCGATCGAGGTGCTGCCCCGCCAGCTCGAGCCCCGCTCGGGGGGTGCTCGACCCAGCTCCGTACGCCACCGTGAGCGGGTCAGCGCGGGCAACGCACCGCTCTACGTGGCCGACGACGACGACACCCACCGAGTCCCGCCGAACCCGACGTCAGGTGCCGTCGCGCGGTCGCTGACCGCCACCGGCGACGTCTTCGCCCTTGCCCTCGACACCACCCGCGCCACGTTCCGCCGGCCCTTCGCCGCGCGCGAGGCGCTCGAGCAGTTCTGGTTCGTCGTGAGCGTCTCGTGGATCCCCGCGATCCTCGTCGCCATCCCGTTCGGGGCGGTCATCGCCCTCCAGCTCGGCACGCTCACGGTGCAGGTCGGTGCCCAGTCGTTCACGGGTGCGGCGAGCGTGCTCGCGGTCGTCCAGCAGGCGGCTCCGATCGTCACGAGCCTCGTGATCGCCGGGGCGGGTGGTGCAGCCATCTGCGCCGACCTCGGCTCGCGCCGCATCCGCGACGAGATCGACGCGATGCGGGTGATCGGCGTGAACCCCGTGCAACGCCTCGTGGTGCCGCGCGTGCTCGCTTGCATCGGCGCCGCGATCCTGCTCAACGGCCTGGTGTCGGTCGTCGGCGTCGTCGGCGGCTACGTCTTCAACGTCATGGTGCAGGGCGGCACGCCCGGCGCCTACCTGTCCAGCTTCACCGCGCTGGCGCAGATCTCCGACCTGTGGGTCGGCGAGCTCAAGGCCGTGGTGTTCGGCTTCATCGCCGGCATCGTGGCCTGCCACCGGGGGCTCAACACCGCTCCCGGCCCGAAGGGCGTGGGCGACTCGGTGAACCAGTCGGTGGTCATCACGTTCCTGCTGCTGTTCTTCGTCAACTTCGTGATCACCACGCTGTACCTGCAGCTCGTCCCGGGCAAGGGAGCCTGACATGACGGTCGCACCGCCCCAGGGGCCCGGAGCCGGAGGGCGCACGCCCCGGCCCGAGCCGACGCCCGAGGAGCTCGGCATCGACGACCGACCCGCCCGCTGGTGGGACCGGCCGATCGACGCCGTCGCCGCGGCCGGCGCCGAGCTGCGCTTCTACGGTCGCGTGCTGGCCTGGATCCCGGCCACCGTCCGGCGCTACCCGCGCGACATCCTCCGGCTGCTGTCGGAGGTCAGCTTCGGCTCGGGGGCCCTCGCGGTCATCGGCGGCACCATCGGTGTGATGCTCGGCATGACGCTCTTCGTCGGCAGCGTGGTCGGCATGCAGGGCTACGCGGCCCTCGACCAGATCGGCACGTCGGCCCTGAACGGCTTCATCTCCGCCTACTTCAACACCCGCGAGATCGCGCCGCTCGTGGCCGCGCTCGCGCTGTCGGCCACGGTCGGCTCGGGCTTCACGGCGCAGCTGGGTGCCATGAAGATCAACGAGGAGGTCGACGCCCTCACGGTCATGGCGGTGCCGAGCGTGCCCTACCTCGTCACCACCCGTGTGGTCGCAGGCTTCGTCGCGATCATCCCGCTGTACGTGATCGGCCTGCTCACGTCGTACTTCGGCGCCCGGATGGTCACCGTCCACCTGTACGGGCAGTCGGCCGGCACGTACGACCACTACTTCTCGCTGTTCCTGCCGCCGATCGACATCCTGCTGTCGTTCGCCAAGGTGCTGGTCTTCGCCGTCCTCATCATCCTCATCCACTGCCGGCTCGGGTTCATGGCGCAGGGCGGGCCCGCCGGCGTCGGCATCGCGGTCGGCACGGCGGTGCGCCGCAGCATCGTCACCGTCGCGGTGCTCGACCTCGTGCTGTCGATGGCCCTGTGGGGCACCACCACGACCGTGCGGATCGCCGGATGAGCGCGCGCCGAGGCGCTCCGCGCTGGGTCGACGTGCTGCTCGGCCTGGGCTACGGGCTCGTCGTCGTGGCGCTCGTCGGGGGCGCGGTGCTCGCCTACAACAGGGCGTTCGTGCCGCGCTCCGACGTCGAGCTGCGCACCGACGCGGTCGGCAACGCCCTGCAGAAGGGATCGGACGTGAAGCTGCACGGCGTCCCGGTGGGCGAGGTCTCGAAGATCACCACGGCCGACGACGGCGCCGTCCTCACGCTCGCGCTCCAGCCCGAGGTCCTGGAGCGGCTGGCGCCCGACACCACCGGCCGGCTGCTGCCCAAGACGTTGTTCGGCGAGCGCTACGTCGAGCTGCAGACCACGGCCCCGGCCGGCGGCCACCTGCAGGCGGGTGCGGTCATCGAGCAGGACGCGTCGGCGGAGGCGATCGAGCTGCAGAAGGTGCTCGACGAGCTGCTCCCGCTGCTGCAGTCCATCCAGCCCGAGAAGCTGCAGTCCACCCTCAACGAGCTCGCGACGATGCTGCGCGGCCGCGGCGGCGAGCTGGGCGACACGCTCCAGGCGTGGGGCGAGTACGTGCAGCGGCTTCAGCCCAGCGTGCCGCTGCTGGCCGAGGACCTCGACCGGCTCGGAACCGTGGCCGAGACCTATGCCGACGCCGCTCCCGACCTGCTCACGGCGCTCGACGACCTCACGACCACCTCGGGCACCCTCGTGGCCAAGGGCCAGGCGCTCACCGAGGTGTACGAGCGGGTCATCGCGTCGGCCGACGAGAGCCGTGGCTGGGTGGCCGGCAACGCGAGCACCATCGAGATCCTGGCCGAGGACAGTCGCAAGGCGCTCGAGGCCGCGGCACCCTACGCCCGCACGTTCCCGTGCCTGCTGCGGTCGGCCCGGCAGTTCATCCCGCGGATGGACCGGGTGCTCGGCAAGGGCACGGACCAGCCCGGTCTGAAGGTGGTGCTGAACGTCAGCCCGCCGCGCAGCGGCTACCGGCCCGGGCGCGACACCCCGTCGTTCAGCGGCGGTGGCAAGCCGTCGTGCCCCTACGTCCCCACCGGAGCCACCGCGCGGGCGTCGTCCGCGACCACGAGGTCCGAGCCCGAGGCGATCCAGCCGCCCGCCTACGACCCGCGCGGGTCCGCGGTGGCGTCGGCGGGCCTGGGCGAGGCGAACTCGCCGGCCGAGAACCAGCTGATCGCCGAGCTGGTCGCGCCGAGCCAGGGCATGAGCCCCCAGGACTACCCGCGCTGGGCGAGCCTGCTCGTCGGTCCGACGCTGCGCGGCACGAAGGTGGAGCTGCGATGAAGACGCTCGTCCTCAAGAGCCTGGTGTTCACGGTCGTCACCGTGCTCGCGACCGTGGCGCTGGCCGGGACCATCCGCAACTCGACGCCCGGCTCGTCGAGCAGCTACACGGCGCTGTTCTCCGACGCCACGAGCCTGAACCGCGGCGACGACATCCGCATGGCCGGGGTGAAGGTCGGCACGGTGACCGAGGTGGCCGTGCACGACAACCGCGTGGCCGGGGTCGAGTTCACCGTGCAGGACGCCGTGCGGCTGCCCCGTGGGACCACCGCCCAGCTGCGCTTCCGCAACCTCGTCGGCCAGCGGTACATCTCGCTCGAGCCGCCGGAGGTCGCGGACACCGACACGCTGCCGACCGGTCACACGTTCGGCCTGGAGGAGACGCGGCCGGCCCTCGACCTGACCATGCTGTTCAACGGCTTCCAGCCGCTCATGCAGTTCCTCGACCCGAAGGACGTCAACGCCCTCAGCGGGCAGATCATCGCCGTGTTCCAGGGCGAGGGCGCCACCGTCGAGGGGCTGCTCTCCAGCACGGCCAGCCTCACGTCGACCCTGGCCGAGAAGGACCAGGTCATCGGCGAGCTGATCGACAACCTCACGTCGGTGCTCACCACGGTGAACGGGCGGTCCGACGAGCTCGACCGGACCATCATCACGCTGCAGCAGCTCGTCTCGGGTCTCGCCGAGGACCGCGAGACCATCGGCGACACCCTCGACGGCATGGGCCGGCTCACGAGCAGCGTCGCCGACCTCCTGGAGGAGGGGCGCCGACCGCTCAAGGACTCCATCGCCTCGCTCGGCTCGCTGTCCGGGGAGCTGGCGGACGCCGAGGACGTGCTGAACCGCTTCTTCGACACCCTGCCGGGCAAGCTCGACCGCATCGGACGCACGGCGTCCTACGGGTCCTGGATCAACTTCTACGAGTGCGAGATCACGGGTGTCATCCCGCGTCCCGAGGGCTACTTCGGCGACCTCGGTGCCCAGCCCGTCGCGAAGAGGTGCACCGCATGACCCGGACACGCAAGGCTCCCCGCTTCCCGACGGCGTTCGCGGAGCGCAACCGCGTCGTGATCGCCGTCGTCGGGCTGCTGACCATGGCGATCGGCTTCCTGCTCGCCTTCAACGCCCAGGCCCTGCCGATCATCGGCGGCGGAAGCACCTACCAGGCGCAGTTCGCCGAGGCCGGTGGGCTCAAGCCGGGCAACGAGGTCCGCGTGGCCGGGGTCAAGGTCGGCGAGGTGACGGGGCTGGAGCTCGACGGCGACACGGTGGTCGTGACCTTCCGGGCCAAGGACGTTCGGGTCGGACCGCAGTCGCGGGCGGCCATCAAGGTCAAGACCACGCTGGGCCAGAAGTTCCTGGCCGTCGACCCGCTCGGGGCCGGCGAGATCGACGGGCCCATCCCGTTGCAGCGCACGAGCACGCCGTACGACGTCAACGCGGCGTTCTCCGACCTCTCCGACACGATCGGCGAGATCGACACCGCCCAGCTCGAGACCAGCCTCGACGTCCTGTCCGACACCTTCGAGGACACGCCGAAGGCGGTGCGCGAGTCCGTCGCCGGGCTGACCGACCTCTCGCGCGTCGTGGCCAAGCGCGACGACGAGCTCGCCGCGCTGCTGGCCTCCACGCGTGAGGTCAGCGGCACTCTCAAGGACCGCAACGCCGAGTTCGCGAAGCTCCTGCAGGACGGCAGCAGCCTGCTCGAGGAGCTCGCGTCCCGTCGCGAGACGGTGCAGGCGCTGCTCGACGGCACCGAGCGGCTGGGCACCCAGCTCACCGGCCTGGTGCGCGACAACGAGGAGCAGCTGCGGCCGGCCCTCGCCAAGCTCGACGACGTGGCCGAGATCCTCCAGGCCAACCAGAGCAAGCTCGAGGCCTCCCTGCGGCGCCTCGGTCCGTACTACCGCACGCTCGCGTCGGCGACCGGCAACGGTCCGTGGGTCGACGCCTACATCTGCGGACTGTTCGACGCCAGCGGCGCACCCGAGCTGCGCAACGACGTGGCCCGTGACTGCGCACCGAAGAAGGGAGGGGGCCAGTGAGACGCCGGAGCCTCGTCATCGCCCTCGTGGCCGCTCTCGCCGTCGTGGCGGTCGTCGGCTGGCGTGCGACCGCTGCGCGCGACCGCACGACCGTGCAGGCCGTGTTCGAGTCCAGCGTGGGTCTCTACGCCGGCTCCGACGTGCAGATGCTCGGCGTGCCGGTCGGCACGGTCACCGACGTCGCGCCCGGCCCCGCCGGCGTGACCGTGACCATGCGCCTCGACCCGGGCCAGGCCGCGGCCGCCGACACGGCCGCGGTCATCGTCGCGCCGACGCTGGTGTCCGACCGCTTCGTGCAGCTGACGAAGCCGCACACGAGCGGCCCGACGCTGGAGGACGGCGCCGTGCTGCCGATGGAGCGCACCGCGGTGCCGGTCGAGATCGACGACCTCTACGCGAGCCTCACCGACGTGAGCGAGAAGCTCGGTCCCGACGGCGCCAACCGCGACGGCGCGCTGTCGCGCTTCCTCGACGTGGCCGACCGCAACCTGCGGGGCCAGGGCGTCAAGATCAACCAGCTGATCGGCGACTTCGGCGACGCCTCGGGAACCCTCGCGGACTCCAGCGACGACCTGTTCGCCACGATCTCGAACGTCAGGGAGTTCAACGACATGCTCGTGGAGAACGACGACGCCGTGGCCGACGTGAACCGGCAGTTCGCCGAGGTCAACGACTACCTGGCCGACAGCAGCGGGGACCTGGCAGGAGCGATCGACAACCTCGGTGAGGCGCTCGCCCTGGTCGACGACTTCATCCGCGACAACCGCGGCGCGCTGAGGACCAGCGTCGAGAACCTGCAGGGTCCGACCCGGGTGCTCGTCAACCAGCGCGAGGCGTTGGAGGAGACCGTCCGGCTGGTCCCGCTCGTCCTGCAGAACTTCCTGCGGGCGTACGACCCGGACCTCAAGGCGCTCACCGGTCGCGGCAACCTCAACGAGGCCTCGATCTGGAAGGACGGCGGCGACGCGCCCGCCCTGCTCCCGGAGGTGAACCGATGAGGGGCGGGCCGATGAGGCGCCTGCTGGTGGCCGCAGTGGTGGCCGGTCTCGCCGCGCTGTCCGGCTGTGGCGTGCTCGGCGGCGGGGTCTACGACACGCCCCTGCCCGGCGGCGCCGACGTCGGCTCCAAGCCGATCCGCATCACGGCCGACTTCGACGACGTGCTCGACCTCGTGCCCCAGTCCAGCGTCAAGGTCGACGACGTGGCGGTCGGCCGCGTCGACCGCATCCGGCTCAACCCGGACGGACGGAGCGCGCGGGTGACCCTGCTCGTCAACCGGGACGCGCAGCTGCCGGCCGGCACGGTCGCCCGTCTGCAGCAGACGTCGCTGCTGGGCGAGAAGTACGTCGCCCTGGTCCGGCCGCAGACGCCGCAGGCCGGTCGGCCGATCGCCGACGGAACCCGGCTCGGTCTGGCCGACACGTCCCAGGCGGCGGAGGTCGAGCAGGTGCTCGGGTCGCTGTCGATGGTGCTCAACGGTGGCGGCATCGGCCAGTTCCAGGAGATCTCTCGCGAGCTGCAGGAGGTGTCGACGGGTCGTCCGGAGGAGATCAGGGGGTTCCTCCGGGAGATGGACACGTTCGTCACCACGCTCGACGACCGCAAGGAGTCGATCACCGCGGCCATCGACGGGCTCGCCCGGTTGTCGGAGAACCTGGAGGCCGACCAGGACAAGATCGTCTCGGCCCTCGAAGGACTGTCACCCGGCATGCAGGTGCTCGTCGACCAGCGCGAGGACCTCGTGGCCATGCTGTCGGCCCTCGACCGGCTCTCGACGGTGACGGTCAAGACGCTGGACGCCTCCCAGGACGACATCGTCGCCGACCTGAAGGCGCTCGACCCGATCCTGGAGAACCTGGCGCGTGCCGGGCGCGACCTCCCGGAGTCGCTCGAGATCCTGCTGACGTACCCCTTCCCGGACTCGGTCATGGGGGCCATCGAGGGCGACTACGTGAACGCCTTCATCGAGACGAACTTCCGGACCCTGCCCGCGGGCTGCGAGGCGGCGGGGTGCGCCTGGGCGCAGGTCGAGGACCCGAACTACCCGGACGACCCGATGAGCGGCGCGCGTCGCAAGGGACTCGATCCGAAGGCGTTGCTGGAGGAGCGGCTCGAGGCGGCCGAGGACGAGCAGGACGTGCCGCCGAGCCTGCTGCCGCCCACGTCCTCCCCGGCCCCGGGGTCACCCGCACCGACGATCCCCGTGCCGAGCGCCACGGTGCCCACCCCCGACGGCTCGCCGAGCCCGTCGCCCTCCCCGTCGCCCTCGGTCGATCCGACCACGACTCCTCGAGAGGGTGAGCAGTGATGCTGACCGGACGCATCAGAGCCCAGATCGTGGCCTTCGTGGTCCTCGGGCTGGTCGCCACCTCCTACCTCGGCGCCACGTACGTGGGCATCAACCCGTTCTCCACCGGCTTCACCGTGACGGCGGCCCTGCCCTCCGCCGGAGGCGCCTTCGAGAACGGCCAGGTCACCTACCGAGGAGTGCCCGTCGGCCGCGTCGACAGCCTCGAGGCCACCGACGAGGGCGTGCGCATCACGATGTCCATCGACGGCGACGCCCCGCGCATCCCGGCCGACGCCGCGCCCAAGGTCGTCAACCGCTCCGCCATCGGCGAGCAGTACGTGGACCTGCAGGGCGGGACCACCGGGGGAGCCGCCCTGGCGGACGGCGACCGGCTGTCGGCGGGCGAGGAGTCCCAGCCTCCGGGCATCGACCGGGTGCTGCGGTCCGGGGAGAAGTTCGTGTCCTCCGTGCCCGAGGAGGCGCTCACGTCGGTGATCGACGAGGGCTACGAGGCCTCCCAGGGCGTCGCGCTCGACTTCGGCTCGCTGCTGGAGAGCTCGCAGGAGTTCCAGGCGGCGGCCGACCGGAACTTCGTCGCCACGCGGGGCCTGATCGAGAACTCCGACCGGGTGCTCCGCACGCAGGAGGCGTCGTCGCAGAGCATCCGCTCGTTCAGCGCGGACCTCGCCACCATCGCCTCCACGCTCGAGTCCTCCGACGGGGACCTGCGTCGGCTCATCGACAACACGCCCGCCGCGGCTCGCGAGATCGACGTGCTGTTCCAGGAGGTCGGCCGACCGCTCGGAGTCGTGCTCGCCAACCTGGTGACCCCCGCGCAGGTGTTCGGCATCAACGCCGGGGGCGTCCAGGACGCGCTGGTGACCGCGCCCAAGGCGTTCAGCATCGGATGGACGGTCACCGGCTCGCGGGGGATCAACCTCGCGCTCTCGCAGTCGTACTTCTCGCCGCTGCCGTGCACCACCGGCTACGGGGGCACCACGCCGCGGCCCGGGTCGCAGACGTCGGGTGGCTCCTCGTTCAACCTGCAGGCCGGGTGCCGCTCGTCGGCGAAGGCCTCCAACGTCCGCGGACCGAAGGGCACGCCCCGACGCCAGGCGTCGGTGGCGACCGCACCCGACGGCCCGGCCGTCACGGCCGACGTCCGCATGGCCGACTCGCTGGCCGACCTGATGGGTGGTGCACGATGAGCACGAAGGACGCGCTCGCCGAGCGCGAGGACGTGGGGGAGCAGTCGATGACGGACGACGCCGTGCCACCGGACGAGGCCGGCCCGCCGGCACCGGGGGCGCAGAAGCGGGAGCCGTGGGTCCTCGGCTGGGTGCTGGTGGCGCTGGGCCTGGTCGTCGCGCTGAGCGGGTCGGTGGCGTGGTGGACCGCCGCGCACAGCGAGGACCTGCAGCTGGCGCGCACGCGGGACGCGGTGCTGATCGCGACCACGAGCGACGTCGCCACCCTCAACAGCCTCGACTACCGCGACGTCCAGGCCGGCCTCGACGGCTGGAAGGCCGTCACCACCGGCACGCTCCACGACCAGTTCGCCGGGCTGGACGCCAAGGACCGCGAGCTGCTCGCCGACCAGCGCAAGATCTCGAAGGGTCGCGTGGTGGAGGCAGCGGTGCTCGACGTCGACGGTGCCACCGCCGAGGTCATCGCGTCGGTCGAGACCACCGTCCGCGACGGCGCGGACGTCGACGCCGAGCCGGTCGTCAAGCGCAACCGCTTCACCGCCACGCTCCAGCGCTCCGGCGGCACGTGGAAGGTCAGCGACCTCCAGCAGCTCGCGGTGGACGTCTCATGAGGGGCGCACAGCGGATCGTCGTGGTCGCCGTGGCCGTCCTCGCGCTCGTGGCGGGTGGTGTCGGGTGGTGGCAGTACGTCGACCTGACGTCGGGCCCGGCGGGGGACAACGCCGCCCTCGTCGACGAGAAGGGCACGACGGAGGTCCAGTCGCAGGTCGCGGTCGCGCTCGAGCGGGTGCTCACCTACGACCACGCCGACCCGACGCCGACGGAGGAGTCGGCGAGGACCATGCTCGCGGGCAAGGCGCGCAGCGAGTACGCGACGCTCTTCGCCGCCCTGCAGGAGCAGGCGCCGGGGCAGAAGCTGGTGCTCACCGCCAAGGTCAGCGCCGCCGGGGTCACCGAGCTCGAGGGGGACCGGGCGAGCCTGCTCGTCTACGTCGACCAGTCGAGCCGTCGGGCCGGCGAGGACCAGGCGAACGTGTCGGCCGCCCAGCTCGCCGTCACGGCGAAGAGGTCGGACTCCGGGTCCTGGCAGGTCACCAGCCTGCGCCCCCTCTGAACCGGGAGCATCGCCCAGGACCGGGTGCGGCAGACTGAGCGGGCCGAGTCGAGCCGACAGCGAGGGGCACCCATGGCCGACATCACCCGACGTCCGTTCCTGAACCACCTGAGGTCGGACCCGACGTCGTTCGTGCTCAAGCTGAGCGGGGGACGACCGACGAAGTCCGGAGCCGGCATCTCCTTCTGGTTCCGTCCGAGCACCGCCGCGCTCGCCGAGGTGCCGCTCGACGACCGCGAGCAGGCGCTGCAGTTCACCGCCCGGACCAGTGACTTCCAGGTGGTCTCGGTGCAGGCGACGGTGACCTACCGCGTGGTCGACCCGGCCGTGGCCGCGACCCGCATCGACTTCGGCATCGATCCGCGCACCGGCGCATGGAACGCGCGACCCCTCGAGCGCCTGGGCGGTCTGCTCACCGAGCTGGCGCAGCAGCCGGCGCTCGACCACCTCGCGAGCACCTCGCTGACCGACGCGCTCTCGCACGGCATCTCCCCGGTGCGTCAGCGCGTGGCCGACGAGCTGGCCGGCGACCAGCGCCTCGTCGAGCGCGGCCTGGCGGTCACCGACGTCCGCGTCGTCGCCATCCGTGCGGAGGCCGACCTGGAGCGCGCCCTCCAGACGCCCACCCGCGAGGCGGTGCAGCAGCAGGCCGACCGAGCCACCTTCGAGCGGCGCGCCATGGCGGTGGAGAAGGAGCGCGCGATCGCCGAGAACGAGCTGACCAACCAGATCGAGCTGGCCCGCCGCGAGGAGGAGCTCGTGGCCCAGCGCGGGCAGAACGAGCGCAGGCGCGCCACCGAGCAGGCCGAGTCCGACCGCATCACGGCGGCCGCCCAGGCCGAGCGCCAGGGCGTCCTCGCCCGTGCCGAGGCCGACCAGGAGCGCACGGTGGGCGAGGCGCGGGCCGAGGCGGAGTCCGCCGCGTTCGCGTCGTACGCGCAGATCGACCAGGGTCGGATCCTCGCGATCGCCGCGCGTGAGCTCGCGGGCAACCTGCCGCCGCTCACCCACCTGACCGTCACGCCCGAGCTGCTCGCGCCGCTGCTGGACCGGCTCGGTGACCGCGACGACCGGGTGGCGGCCGAGGAGCCCGGTCCGGCGTGACGCTGCGGCCCAGGGCCGTCGTCGTCCACCGGCGGTCCGAGCTCGACGAGCTCGTGGCACGTCACGCCACACGTGAGCAGGCGGCCTTCTTCCTGGCCTCCCGCGACCGCGACATCGTCGAGGTGGAGCACCGTCACGAGGCCCTCGCCCGGGCGCGCTCGGCCGTCTCGGCCGCCATCCCGCTGCACTGGCGGCGTGCGGAGGTGGAGCGCAGCGAGCTCGACCGCTTCGTGTTCGGTCCCGAGGACGTCGTGGTCGCCGTCGGCCAGGACGGGCTCGTGGCGAACGCGGCCAAGTACCTCGACGGGCAGCCGGTCGTGGGCGTCAACCCCGAACCCGCCTGGAACCCCGGTGTCCTCGTCCCGCACCGGCCCGAGGACGTCGTGACCGTGCTGGCGGCCCTGGCGCGCGCGGACCGGCAGGTCCAGGAGCGCACGATGGTGCAGGCCCGGACCGACGACGGACAGATGATCTCGGCCCTCAACGAGGTGTTCGTCGGGCACGCCGGCCACCAGTCGGCGCGCTACGTGCTGCAGTGCGGCGACCAGGTGGAGCGGCAGTCGTCGTCGGGCATCCTCGTCGGCACCGGGACGGGGGCCACCGGCTGGCTGCGCTCGGCGTGGGAGGAGCGCCGCAGCCCGCTCGACCTGCCGTCGGCGACCGACGCCAGGCTGTGCTGGTTCGTCCGGGAGGCGTGGCCGTCGCCGGCCACGGGGGTCACGGTGACCGAGGGTGTCCTCGAGGCGGAGGGATCGCTCGTCGTCACGGTCGAGTCGGACGCGCTGGTGTGCTTCGGCGACGGCATCGAGGCCGATGCGGTGACGCTGTCGTTCGGCCAGCGGCTCACGGTCGGCCGGTCGTCGCGACGGCTGCGTCTCGTCGTCTGAGCGCGGCCGACCACAGGACCCTCGCGCAGGAGGGTGTGCGACCGCTGTCGTCAGCGTTCGTCGAACGGGGTCATCGGCGGCATCAGGTGGGTGAGATCGTCCGTCCGGTCGGTCCAGCGCGAGGCGGCCCGCATCCGGTCGCCGTCCGCCGTCCGCTGGCCGTCGCTCCACATGCGCGGCCACTCGCGTGCGAGCACCACGCTCGAGGCGGCGGCGACGAGAGCCGTCCCGATGCTGCGACGTCGCCACCGAGGCGTCACGTAGATCTGGTCGACGAAGCCCGACGACGGGTACCAGCGGTAGGCGCCGAGCTGGTCCTCGCTCGTCACGTCGACCTGGCGGAGAGCCTGTCGGTCGAGGAGGCTGCCGGGTGCGACGCCGTGGCCGGTGAAGGCGAGCAGGACCGTGGCGGGCGGCTCGCTGCTCGGTTCACGGAGCTCGGCGAACCACAGCGGAGGTGCCTTGGGTGCGGCCTCCGCGGTGACCTCGATGGCTACGACCGTCCCGGCGGGACCGTGCTGGGCCCTCGCGACGAGCGGCTCACCCTCGATCTCGGCGAGCGCCTCGTCCTCCGGCAGCGCGAGGCGCGTCCCGTCGCCGTGCCGCCCCGACTGCAGCACGGCGGACCACAGCGGCGCAGAGCCCGGTCCGAGTGCACGGACGTACCAGTACGGCCATGCCGGCTCACCCGGTGGCGGCCCCTCAGCGGCCACGCGAGGCGGCAGGTCGGCGGCGGGCCCGGGTCAGTGCGGCGGCACCGGCAGCGACCAGCAGGGCACCCAGGGGCGCGAGGGCCGCATCAGGACCACCGGTGGCCGGGAGCGTCCTGACCTGTGCGGCGGTGCTGCCTCGCGTGCCGCTCGAGGCGGAGGCCGGCGCGACGTCGGAGTCGCCATCGCCGGTGTCACCGTCGTCGGTGCCGGGATCGCCGGGATCGACCGGGTCCACGGGGTCTGCCGCCTCGACCGTGATCGTCAACGTCCCCGTCGTCGATCCGTTGGAGTTCGTCACCGTGTACTGCACGGGGACGGTGCCGCTGAAGCCGGTGGGCGGGGTGTAGCGCAAGCGCAGCGTGCCGGCGGAGGGGACGGCCAGGGTGCCGACCCCCTCGGTCGGCTCGGGCACGGGCGTCTCGGCCGCGCCCACGACCTCGACCGTGCCGCGGCCCTCGGGCAGCGGGGTGACCTCGAGACCGGTGTCCGGGTCCTCGCTGTCGTCGTTGGCCAGGACGTCCACCTCGATGGCGGGGCCGCCCTGCTCGGCGGTGGCCGTGTCGGGGCGCGTGACCGGAAGGATGGAGCCGGTCGCCGTGAGGGTGACTTCCTCGGTGTCGCACCCGGGCGTCAGGTTCAGGTCGCACGGCTCGACGACGACCGTGCGCGGGTCGGGCAGCAGCGCCTGGCCGTCGGGGACGGCCGACTGCGTGATCTCGACGCGGGCGCCGGGAGGGGCGGTGTAGAGGCGCAGGAACGACCCGATCCCGGTGATGTCGCCAGGGCACGAGCTGAGGCCGGTGGGGCCCTCGGCCGCCGCGGCGAGCCCGAGCGGCGGGAAGAACGGCCCGTCGGGCGGGAAGATCGGCCCGGTCGACCCGGTCGAGGTCGTGCACGTCTCGACCTCGGGTGAGCCACCGCCGGCGGGGTAGGTGGTGATGGTGATCGTGCTGCCCGCGGTGGTGGTGCCCTCGGGGACGAAGGCGCCGCTCGCCACCTGGGTGCCGATGCGGTACTTGCGGCTCCCGAAGCTCGGGGTCACGGCGTCCTCGGCGACGGTGATGTTGACCGTGCCGGTCGAGCTGCCGTTGCTGTTCGTCAGGGTGTAGGTGAGGGTGTCGGTTCCCGCGTAGTCCTCGGCCGCCGTGTAGACCAGCCGCTGGAGGCCGTCGTCGGTGACCCGCACGGTGCCGTGCAGGGGCGCAGAGGCGATGGACACGGTCGTGTCGGGGTCGTCGATGGAGTCGAAGGCGAGCACGTCGAACGTGACGGGCTCTCCCGGACGGGCGGAGAAGGACCGGTTCGGCGCGGACGGTGCGGGTCCCTCGCGCACGAGGTCCACGGCCACGGGATCGGCGGAGCACTCCGACGCGAGGCACGGATCGACGTAGACGTTCCGGTACTGGGTCCCGTCGTAGTACTCGATCACGGCCCGTTCGCCGGGGCCGAGCTCGACGGTGGGTGATGCGTCCGACTCGTTCAGGCAGGCGACCTCGGTGCCGGCCTCGACGGTCTCGACAGGAGCGCTGCAGTTGGCGGAGCGCAGGTACTCGTCGCCCTGGTAGATGGCGACGTACACGTACTGGCTGCCCACGTCGTCGGGGTAGAAGTCGCCCGCCTTCAGGGCCATCGTGATGGCGATCTGCTGGGAGCCGAGCTCGTCGGCGGCCTCGATGTCGGCCTCGCCCTCCGCCTCACCCTCCGCAGCGGCGCTCGGCGCGGGATCGGCCTCGGTCCCGTCCGTGTCCTGCTCGCTCGGGGCGGGCTCGGCCGGGGCGTCCGGGGTCTCGTCGGGGGTCTCGTCCGCCGGGGGCGGGGTCGACTCGGTGTCGCCGGCGGGCTCGGTGTTCTCCGGCGCGGTCGAGTCGGAGGTCGGCGCCGCGTCGGCCGGCTCGGACGTCGACGTCGGCTCCGAGGTCTCCGGGGCCAGGTCGCCCTCGGCGGCCAGAGCCGCAGGCGCGGAGGTCGCGACCGTGGCGAACGCGGCGACCGCGGTCACCCCGATGCGGCCGAACAGGTGCAGGGCAGGACGCGGCGAGCTGGACAAGGGGGCCCCTGGATGTCGAGAGGTGCCCGACGATCGGCGGGCGTGAGGAGCCTATGCGCAAGTTTGTCCCCAGTCCGGCGAACGAGAAGAATTCACCGGACCGGCCGGCGCGCGACTCGCCCCTGGACTCGAGTCGCACGCCACGCACGTCGGGGCGAACTCTTGGTACGCTTGCGTACCCAGGATGGTACGCGTGTGTACCGATGTCAAGCGGACTTCCAGGAAGAGCGGGTGGGGGAACGGTGCAGGACCAGGACGCGAGCCTCGCGAGGACGGCCGACATCGCGCAACGGATCCTCGCCGGTCTCGAGGACGTGCTCGCCCGGCGTCCCTTCGGCGAGATCGCCGTGGCCGACATCGTTGCCTCGGCGGGCATGTCCAAGCGAGCCTTCTACGAGGTCTACCCGCACAAGGCGGCGTGCCTCATGGACCACGCCGACCGCTTCCACACGAGCTGGGTGGAGGAGCTCGAGGCGCGGGTGCTCGACGCGCCGGACCGGTTGGCCGGCGCGGAGGTAGCGGTCCGCGCGTTCCTCACGCAGACCCACGAGCGGCCGTTCCTCGCCCGCGCCCACCTCGTCGACCTCTACAACCTCGGCCCCGAGGCGATCGCGCTGCGTCGGCAGGTGAAGGGTCGCTACGCCACCATGCTGCAGCGTCTCTCTGCCGCCGACGACGGCACCGAGAAGGTCGAGCTCGACGGGGAGACCGCCCTGCGGATCATCGGTGCCATCGACGACGTGCTGATCGCCCTGGCCTTCGACGACGTGGACGACGCGGAGTTCGAGCGTCGCGCCCAGTCAGCCGTCGCCCTCGTCCGCGCCGTGTTCGTCGGCCTCTGGGTCGAGCAGGAGTGGGGCCCGATCGACCTCAACCGACTCGCCTCGGGCGCGGCGCCGGACGCTAGTTGACCTGGCGCTCCTGACCCTCCCAGAACTCGGCTCGCAGCTTGAACTTCTGCAGCTTGCCGGTGGCGGTGCGGGCCAGCTCCTCGCGGAACTCGATGCGCTTGGGGCACTTGTAGCCGGCCAGGTGCTCGCGCGTGTGGGCGATGAGGGCGGCCTCGTCGACGCCGGCGTCGGGATCGACCACGACGAGTGCGGTCACCAGCTCGCCCCACTTCTCGTCGGGGATGCCGATCACGGCCACCTCGCGCACGGCGGGGTGGGAGGCGAGGGCGTCCTCGACCTCGATCGAGGAGACGTTCTCGCCGCCGGAGATGATGACGTCCTTCTTGCGGTCGGCGATCGTCACGTAGCCGTCCTCGAACGCGCCGCCGTCACCGGTGTGGAACCACCCGCCGGCGAGCGACTCCGCGGAGGCGTCGGGATTCTCCCAGTAGCCCTCCAGCACGGTGTTGCTGCGGGCGAGCAGCTCGCCGGAGTCGTCGACGCGGATCGACGTCGACAGCGCGGGGGCGCCGGCGCGGCCGAGGTTGCGGGCCTGCTCGGTGGGATCGAGGTCGTCCCACTCCTCGCGCATCCGGCTCATCGTGAGCAGCGGCGCGGTCTCGGTGAGGCCGTAGATCTGGATGAACTCCCAGCCCAGCTCCTCGCGCACGCGCTCGATCGTGCGGGTGGGCGGCGGGGCCCCGGCCACGACGCAGCGCACGCGGTCGCGACCGGTGGGGCCGTCCCAGTCCTTCAGTGCGTCGAGCACGGCGGACAGCACCGCGGGGGCGCAGCACAGGTACGTGACCTGGTGGTCCTCGATGCGGCGCAGGATCTCGGCGCCGTCGACCTGGCGCAGCACGACGTGCTTGGCGCCCATGCCGGTGACGCCGTAGACCTGGCCCCAGCCGTTGCAGTGGAACATCGGCAGCGTGTGGAGGTAGACGTCGCGGTCGCTGACGGAGGCCTGCCAGCCGAACACGGTGGCGTTCGTCCAGAGGGCGCGGTGCGTCTGCTGCACGCCCTTGGGTCGTGCCGTGGTGCCCGACGTGTAGTTGATCGTGGCGGTGGCGTTCTCGTCGGGCTCCCACGCGCGAGGCTCGGCGCCGTGCTCCGGCCGCTGGCCGGTACCTTCCGCCGCCCGCTGCCCGGCACCCCCGCCGGGGGCGGGGCTCCAGCCCCACACCGCCTCGTCGTCCTCGCCGACGACGAACACGTGCTTGGCGCCCGAGCAGGCGTCGCGCAGGTGCTCCAGGCCCGGGTCGAGGATCACGACCTCCGCGCCGCTGTGCTGCACGATGTACTCCACCTCGGCCGGCGCGAGCCGGAAGTTCACCGGCACGAACACGCGCCCCCAGCCGGAGACGCCGAAGAACGACGTGTACAGCCGGGCGGCGTTCTGCGACACCATCGCCACGCGACCACCCACCGGGACGTCGAGCTCGTCGAGGCGCGCGGCCTGCGCCTGAGCGAGCCGCATCACCTCGGCGTACGTCAGCTCACCCCATGACGCCGCAGGCTGGTCCGGCTCGTCGACGACCGCCACCCGGTCGGGGTAGACCGTGACGGCGCGGTCGAGGAAGTCGCGGATGCTGAACGGGACGATCACGAGGGCCTCCAGAGCGTATGACGCGGGTCACGCCCATCATGCAACGCCCGGTGTTGCACCGCCGTCGCAGGTCACCGGACCCGCGTCCTGGACACTTCCGGGTCACGGACCCGGGTCGGAACGCCCCGGACATGTCCGAACCGTTCAGCGGGCCGCGCGCCACTCGTCGGCGAGGAGGGCGTAGCCGAGGGTGTCGACCCAGCCGAGGTCGCGGTGGAGACTGTCACGGACGCCGTGCAGCTCGCGGCGCATGCCGACGCGCTGCATGAGGCGCCACGACGGTTCGTTGAGGGCGAAGCACTCCGCCCTGACCCGGCGCACGCCGAGGTCCTCGAAGCAGATCCGCAGCAGCTCATCCACCGCCTCCGTCATGAGGCCGCGACCGTGGTGGACCGGCGACAGCACCCAGGCGAGCACCGCGACGGAACCCCGAGCCTGCTCACGGACGTCGCGCTGGGCCCAGGCGTCCTCCACCACCAGCATCATGTCGCCGACGACGGCGCCCTCGATCTCGACGGCCAGCGAGTGCGGGAGGTCCTGCTCGGTGAAGTGGGAGGCCATCACCTCCTCCCGCGAGCGGGCCGGACGCCCGAGCCAGCGACCGACGTCGGGGTCGGACCGGTACGCGAGCACCGCGTCGACGTCGTCGACGGTGAGCGGACGCAGCGTCAGGCGCGACGTGCGCCGCGGCCAGGCGAGGTCAGCCAGGCGCGGGCGGATGATCTCGTCGTCGGGCACTCAGCGATCGTAGGGGTAGAACCCGTGGCCGGACTTCTTGCCGAGCAGGCCCGCGTCGACCATGCGGTCGAGGACCGGGGGCGGGGAGTAGAGGGGCTCCTTGAACTCGTCGTACATCGAGACGCCGATGGCGCGCACGGTGTCGAGACCGATCAGGTCGGCCAGCGCCAGGGGGCCCATCGGGTGCCCGCACCCGAGCACCATGCCGGAGTCGATGTCGGCCGCCGAGGCGTACCCCGCCTCGTACATGCGGATCGCCGACAGCAGGTACGGCACGAGCAGGCTGTTGACCACGAAGCCGGCCCGGTCGGTGGCCTCGATCGGCTCCTTGCCGAGCGTCTCGGAGACGAACGACTGCATGCGCTGCAGCGTCTCGGGGCTCGTGGTGAGCGACGGGATGAGCTCGACCAGCTTCATGACCGGTGCCGGGTTGAAGAAGTGCACCCCCATCACGCGGTCGGCGCGACCCGACACGGCGCCGAGCTTGACGATCGGGATGGACGACGTGTTCGACGCGAGGACGGCGTCGTCGGACTCCAGGAGCGAGCCGAGGGTGCGGAACAGCTCGAGCTTCGTCTGCTCGTCCTCGCTGGCGGCCTCGACCACCAGGTCGCGGTCGGCCAGCGCCTCCAGGTCGGCCGTGAACGTGACCCGCTCGAGCGTCTCCGCGACGTCCTCGGGCGTCATCTTGCCGCGCTTCTCGGCCCGGCGCAGCGAACCCTCGACCCGCTCCGCGGCACGCTTGGCGGCGTCGTCGTCGACCTCCACCGTGACCACGGACAGGCCCGCGCGGGCGCCGACCTCCGTGATGCCGGACCCCATGAGTCCGCCCCCGACGACACCCAGTCGCGCGATCGTCATCGTCTCTTCCTCACCCTCGATTGCTCGGACGTCCAACGATCTCCAGCGTACGGGACGCCGACGTGCGAACGTGAGGCGACCCTCAGGTGTGATGCAGGCGCGTGGTGCGGCCGGACGAGCGGGGTCGACGTGGTGGGATGGGGCCATGCGTGCACGTCGTCCGGCCCTGCTGGCCCCGATCCTGGCCGTCGCGGTGCTGACGGCGGGCTGCAGCGGCGACGACCCCCAGCCCGCCACGAAGCCCACGGCGACCCCCTCGCCCACGGCCAGCGGCCTGCCGGCGGGAACGCCCGTGCCCGAGCTGCTCTCCGGGGTCCGGTGCAACCCCGACGACGACGGCGTCTGGGCTGCGGTCGGCGTCGTCTCGAACCCCACCAAGAACCCGGTCAGCTACCAGGTGAGCGCCCAGGTGGGGCCGGCCGACGGCGCGGGACCGGCCACCACCCGCCGGCTGGTCGACGTCGCCGCCGGGACGAAGGTGCGGTTCAGGCTCGACGAGATCCCCACGTCCTCGCCGGACGGCCCGTGCCACCTGCAGCTGCTCGCCCTCCAGCCCGACTGACCCCGGACGCGGCACGAGGGGCCGACCGCGTGCGGCCGACCCCTCGTGCTCGGGCCTGCGTCAGGAGCGGGCGATGCTGACCATGTCCTCACGGGGCACGACCTTCACGCGCTCGCGCTCGTGCTCGTGGGCCTCGCCGAGGCCCATCTCGTGGGCGTCGAGCTTCTCCCAGCCCTCCCACGTCGTGTACTCCAGGCCGCGCGAGTCGAGGTAGGCGTCGACGGACTGGGGCTCCGGCTGCGCCGCCTGGGCGAGCGTGGGAGCGTCCTCGAGCAGCATCGAGATCGTCTGGGCCGCGTCGGACTTGGTGTGGCCGATGAGGCCGACCGGTCCGCGCTTGATCCAGCCGGTGACGTAGGCACCCGGCAGGGCGGAGCCGTCGATCTCCACGACCCGGCCGCCGTCGTTGGGCACGACGCCGGCGGTGATGTCGAAGGGCAGGCCGGGCAGGTTGTCGGAGTAGTAGCCGACGGCCCGGTAGACGGCCTGGACCGGCCAGTCCACGAGCTCGCCCGTGCCGCGGACGTTGCCCGTGCCGTCGAGCTCGGTGACCTCGGTGCGCAGACCCACGACCTTGCCGTCCTCGCCGAGGATCTCCACGGGGTTCTGGCAGAAGTGGATGTGGATGCGGTGCGGGGCGCCCGTGGGCTCCTTGGCCAGGTAGTTCTGCAGCACGTCGACGACGAGCTTCTGGCTCTTCGCGGCCCGGATCGCCTCGAGGGAGCCCTCGTCGAGCTCGAAGCCCTCGGGGTGGACGATGACGTCGATGGTCGGGGAGTGGCTGAGCTCGCGCAGCTCCATGGGCGTGAACTTGACCTGCGCGGGACCGCGGCGCGCGAACACGTGCACGTCCTTCGTCACGTTCTTCTTCAGGCCCTCGTAGACGTTGTCGGGGATCTCGGTGACCAGCAGCTCCTCGGCCGTCTTGGCCAGGATGCGCGAGACGTCGAGGCCGACGTTGCCCACGCCGAGCACCGCGACGGACTCCTGGTGCGGCTGGAAGGGCCACTCGCGGTCGACGTCGGGGTGCCCGTCGTACCAGTACACGAAGTCGGCGGCACCGTGCGAGCCGTCGAGGTCGATGCCGGGGATGTCGAGGTCGCGGTCGCGGCGCGCACCGGTGGCGAACACGACGGCGTCGTAGAACTGACGCAGGTCGTCGAGCTTCAGGTCGTCGCCGAACGCGACGTTGCCGAAGAAGCGGATGTCGTCGTTGGCCATGACGCGCTTGAGCGCCTTGACGATCTCCTTGATGCGCGGGTGGTCCGGCGCGACGCCGTAGCGGATCAGCCCGAAGGGCGTGGGGTCGCGCTCGAGGAGGTCGACGCTCGCGCCCTCGAAGGGTGCGGGGACCTCGGACTTGGTGAGGATGTCGGCGGCGTAGACGCCGGCGGGGCCGGCGCCGACGATCGCGACCCTGAGCTTCCTGCTCATCAGTGTGACTCCTGGGGGCTTGCGGGCACACCGACCGGATCATGCGGTGTGCATGAGGCCATCCTAAGTTCTCCGCACCAACCCTGCGCAGTCGTCCGCGGTGCGAGATCGCCCACGTCGAGCGCGGCCGAGCCCGGCGAGTCGTCCGGTGATCGGGGGCTCGGCTCGCCCGGTCAGCGGAAGCGACGACCCTCGTCGCGGCGGAACGCCCAGACGGTGACCGCGCCGGCGGCCAGCGTCCAGCCGAGCAGGACCAGCAGCTGGGTGGCCTCGCCGCCCGACCCCGTCATCGACGAGACGACGAGGTCGCGCGCCGCTCGGGTGGGCGTGGCCT
This sequence comes from Aeromicrobium sp. Leaf289, assembly GCF_001423335.1. Lineage (NCBI taxonomy): Bacteria > Bacillati > Actinomycetota > Actinomycetes > Propionibacteriales > Nocardioidaceae > Aeromicrobium > Aeromicrobium sp. Leaf289. The sequence goes on from NZ_LMNK01000002.1 coordinate 677,147, forward strand.
GCGAGGCGGCGTCGAGCCACGACGGGAAGGTCTCGGGCGGGACGAACAACCCGCCCAGGAAGGCGAGCGGGAACAGCACGATCTGGGCCACGGCCAGCGCGGCCTTCGGGCGCAGCGAGTACCCGATGGCGAAGCCGATCACGAGGAACGGGACGCCGCAGGTCAGCAGCGTCAGCCCCACCCATGGCAGGCGAAGGAGGGGGACGTCCGCGTCGGTGAGCAACGTCGAGATCACGGCGACCGGCAGCAGGCCCAGGGCGCTCAGCACCACGCCGGTGACGATCCGGGCCACCAACGGCGCCACGGGGCCGGCGGGGAGCGACCGAATGAACGTGTCGAAGGGTCGCTGCCGGTCCTCGGCGATGCCGGCGCCGTAGGTGAACAGGCAGACCGACACGATCGAGAAGAGCGCGATCTGGCCGGTGGCGGCGGTCGCTGCGGACGGGTCGCCCGCGACCGCGCGCTGCGGCACGACGAAGCACAGCAGCACGAGGGCCGGGAAGGCCACGGTGCTCACGATGACGATCGGCTCGCGCAGCGCCTCGAGGACGGACAGCCGGGTGTGGGCGAGGGTGATGCGCAGCGCGGGTGCGGTGCGTCGTGGTGCGGTGGTGGTCGTGGTCATGGGGTCCCCCGTGGACGCTGGATGGGCTGGGTGGGTCAGGCGGCGGTGAGGTGGGTGAAGGCGTCCTCGAGCGAGGCGCCGCGGACACGCAGTCGGGCGAAGTCGGCGGCGCCGTCGACGAGGGCACGGACGACGAGGTCGGCGTCGCGGGCGAGGACGACCACCTGGTCACCGTCGACCTGGACGTCCACCACGCCGTCGAGCTCGGCCACGCGGCCCGTGGTGCCGGACCAGGAGAGCCGGTCCACGTCGACCCGGCCGAGCACACGCTCGAGGGTGTCGTCGACGAGCACCCGGCCCTCGGCCATGACGGCCACGCGGTCGGACAGCTCCTCGACCTCCTCGAGGTGGTGGCTGGTCAGCAGGACGGCCACGCCGTCGTCGCGGTGGGCGCGGATGCCCCGCCAGAGAGCGTGCCGGGCGTCGACGTCGAGCCCGGTCGTCGGCTCGTCGAGCAGGACCAGGGCGGGGCGTCCCACGAGGGCGAGCGCGCAGGCGAGGCGTCGCTTCTGCCCACCGGACAGGCCCCCGCACCGCCGGTCGGCGAGCTCGGCGATGCCGAACCGGTCCAGCGCCTCCAGGGTCGGGAGCGGGTCCGCGTGGTGGTCGGCCACGAAGCGCACGACCTCCGCGGCGGTGAGGGACTCGGGCAGTCCGGTCTCCTGGGGCGTCACGCCGATCACGGCACGGTGTGCCGGCCGACGGGGGTCGAGCCCGAGCACGCGGACCGTGCCGGTGTCGGGCGTGCGCAGCCCGGAGACCATCGACAGCAGCGTGGTCTTGCCCGCACCGTTGGGTCCGAGCAGGCCGACGACCTGCCCGGCACGGACCTCCAGGCTGACGTCGTCGACGGCGGGTCGGTCGCCGAACGAGCGGCTGACGTGGTCGATGGTCAGGACGGGTGTGCTGGTCATGAGTCCCCCTGGATGAGCTGACGGAGCGTGCGGGTGTAGGTCTCGAAGGCCGTGCGGCCCGTGTCGGTGAGGCCGACGTAGGTGACGGGGCTGCGTCCGTTGATGGTCTTGGTCTGCTCGACGTAGCCGGCGTCCTCGAGCTTGCGCAGGTGCGTGGAGAGGTTGCCGGCGGTCATGCCGAGCTCCTTCTGCAGGCGGGGGAAGGTGAGCGTCTCGCCGGGCTCGAGCACGGCCAGGAAGGCCGTGACCCGGAGGCGGGCCTGCGCGTGGATGACGGGGTCGAGCTCGCTCACGGGCGCCCCGCCCGGTCGCGTGCCGCCGCCACGGTCGCGACGGCGAACCCGCCGCCGCCGAGCACCGCCATGGCCAGGTACAGGTGTGCGCCGCCGATGAAGGAGGCGATCCCCACGGTGACCGCGATCCAGCCGCCGAGGACGAGCTGGCGTCGGTCGCGCAGGGCCGCGCCGGTGCCCATGTAGAGGCACGCGACGACGAGGCACGGCAGGCCGTTGTAGACGATGGCCGCGGCGTCGCCCTCGATGCCGGCGCGTCCGATCGCGCCAGCCGTGAGGCTGCTGCCGATGAAGCCGAGGGGCCACGCCCAGCCGAGCATCGCGTTGGTCTCGGCGTCGGGCCCGCCGGTACCGCGCGTCCGGCCCTCGATGTGCGCGACCGTGACCACGATGGCGGCCACGATGAGCACGCCGAAGACGATCGGTCCGGGCAGTCCCGGCTGCCCCTCCGGGCCGGCCCACACGAACAGGGCCAGGTAGCCGACGCCCCAGGCCAGCGCCCAGACGCCGTAGACCACCCGTTCGTCGACGCGGACCGAACGTCGGGCGCGCTCGCGCTCGGACTCGATCAGCGCCCAGCTCTCGGCGAGGTCGGGGGTGCGGTCGTCGTCGGTCATGATGCGTCCGCAAAGCAGTTTGTCATGCAAAGTAGTTTGCACGGACCCGTGGAGAAGGTCAAGACCGTGCGGGGTCCCGGGTGCTGTGCTCCCGCTGTGGAGTGCGTGAGGATGGAACCTCGCGGAGGTCGGGTCCGTTGGGCTGGTTGACGACGCAACCACATCCGCGTCCCAGCCCGACTGACTGGAGAGACCCATGACCCTGCGCCGCCACCAGAAGGCCCTCCTGGCCCTGACGGCCACCTCGACCCTGCTCTTCACCGCCGCGTGCGGGAGCGACGCCGACTCCGACGCCGGCTCGTCCTCCTCGAGCTCGGCCACCAGCGAGGCCTCCGACGACAGCGGGTCGTCCGAGGCTTCGGGCGACTACACGGCCGGCACCTACGAGGGCTCCGGCAGCTACTCCAACCCCGGCGGCACCTCCGAGGTCGACGTCGAGATCACCCTCGGCGACGGCGGCGTCATCGACGACGTGACGGTCACGCCCAAGGCGTCCGGCACCTCGAAGCAGTACCAGGAGAAGTTCGCCGGCGGCATCGCCGACGAGATCGTCGGCAAGAACATCGACGACATCGACGTCTCCAAGGTCGCAGGCTCGTCCCTCACGTCGGGCGGCTTCAACGAGGCCGTCGACCAGATCAAGTCCGAAGCCCAGGCCTGAGCCCCACCGGGGTCCGACGCATGGCGACCTGGACGTTCGAGGCCATCGGGACGCGGTGGGCGGTCGACACCGCGCAGCCGCTGGCTCCGGGTGTCCAGGTCGATGTGCTCGCCGTCATCGAGCGGTTCGACCGGGCGTGGTCGCGGTTCCGCGGCGACTCCGTGGTCACGGCCATGTCGCAGCAGGCGGGGACCTGGCGCGACGTCGAGTCCGCCGCGCTCCTGCTCGACCTCTACGACGGCCTGCACGCCGCGACCGACGGTGCGGTGACGCCCCTGGTGGGCCGCTCGCTCGTGGCGCTCGGCTACGACGCCGACTACTCCCTCAGGCCCACCGGTGCCGACGCGGTGCCCGAGGACTGGGCGGCGCTTCGGCGTGACGGCGCCGTCGTGGCCGACGTCGACGGGACCGTCCGCACCGACCGTCCGCTGCTGCTCGACGTCGGGGCGGCAGGCAAGGGCCTGCTCGTCGACCTCGTGGCGGTCGTGCTGGAGAACCGTGGGCTGAACGCGTTCACCGTCGACGCCAGCGGCGACCTCTACCACCGCGGCTCGGCGCCGATCAGGGTCGCGCTGGAGCACCCGGCCGACCCGACGAAGGCCATCGGTGTCCTGGAGCTGGAGCCCGAGCAGGCCCTCTGCGCATCTGCGGTGAACCGTCGGACCTGGGGCGACGGCCTGCACCACGTGGTCGACGGTCGCACCGGTCTCCCGACGGACGACGTGGTGGCCACGTGGACCCTCGTCGAGCACTCCTGCATGCAGGCCGACGGCCTGGCCACCGCGCACTTCTTCGCCGATCCCGAGGTCCTGATGGACCTGCACCCGCACCACTTCGTCCGCATCCACGCCGACGGTCGCGTCCTGCGGTCGCCCGACCTCCCTGGGGAGCTGTTCACATGACTCGAAGCACGACGGCGCGGTCTCGTCCGAGCATCGACGGGCTCCTCGGCCGCGTCACGATGTACCGGCTCGTCACGATCGTGCTGGCCGTGGTCGCGGCGGTGTACGTGGTGTTCACGGCGACCGGCGTGATCGAGGGGCTCTCCACCGTCGGCAACCTGGTGGCGCTCGCGGTGCTGCTGGTCGCCTCGGTCGGGTCGAACCGCCTGCTCGGCGTCGTGTGGCGCCTGAAGCCGCACGACGAGTCGGCGGTGATCACGGCACTCCTGCTGTTCTTCCTGTTCGCCCCGCTCCCCGAGGCGGCCGGGGGCGACGGCGCGGGCGTCGGCGCCGCGAACCTCGCCTGGCTCGCAGCCGCGGCGGTGCTGGCGAACGCCTCGAAGTACCTCCTGGCCTGGCGGGGGCGGCACGTGCTCAACCCGGCCGCCGCCGGCGCGCTGCTCGTCGTCGTCGTGCAGTGGGCGGTGGGTCGGGAGTCCAGCATCAACGCTTTGTGGCAGACCGCGGCCACCGAGGCGCTGGCCCCGTTCGTCGCCGTGGGCGCGCTGCTGGTGCTCTGGCGGACCCGTCGGCTCGACGTCGGCCTGGTGTTCGCGGTGGTCGCGTTCGCCCTGGTGCTGGTGGGTCTCACGGCGGGCTTCGGCACGCCGTTGTCCCAGGCGTGGCAGACGGCGCTGTACTCCTACCCGATCCTGTTCATGGCGGGCTTCATGGTGAGCGAGCCGCTCACCCTGCCGCCACGGCGCGGGCAGCAGCTGGTCGTGGCCGCCGTCATGGGCGTCTTCCTCGGCTTCCCGACGTTCGCGTCGGTCCTCGACGTCACCCCGCCCACGTGGGGGCCGCTCTCGATGACGCCGGAGCTCGCGATCGTGCTGGGCAACGTGGTGGCGTTCGCCTTCGCCCGGCGGACCGGCGTGGTGCTGGAGTCCGCGGGCGCGCGTCGGCTGGCCGGCGACACGTGGGAGGTCACCTTCCGCCCCCGCCGCCGGGTGCGTTTCGAGCCCGGCCAGTACCTCGAGCTGCACCTCCCGCACGCCGGTGCCGACCGCCGCGGCGTGCGGCGGGTGTTCAGCATCAGCTCGCCCCCGCAGTCCGACGACCTGCGCATCGCGATCCGGGTGCCCGAGCCCGCGTCCTCGTTCAAGCGGGCGCTGGTGGACCTCGACGCGGGACAGCGGGTGCGCGCGACGGGGGTCCACGGAGACTTCGTGTGGCCGCGCGACGCGAGCCGACGCGGCGGGAAGTCGCTCCTGCTCGTGGCCGGCGGCATCGGGGTGACACCGTTCCTGAGCCAGCTGCGCTCGGGCGAGGCCCGCGACGTGGTGCTCGTCTACGGCGTGCCCGACGGCGACGCGGTCCCGTACCGCGACGAGCTGGTGGCCACCGGCGTGCGGGTGGTGCTGGTCTCGCCGGAGCCCCCGGGCGACCTGCCCGACGGCTGGGTCCACGTGGCGGCCCCGTTCGTCACCGGCGAGACGATCGACGAGGCGGTGCCCGACGCGGCCTCGCGCACGGCGTACGTGTCCGGCCCGCCCGCGATGGTCGCCGGCGTCCGGTCCGCCCTGCGTTCCCGCTGCGCGGGTGTGCGGACGGACTACTTCTCGGGGTACTGACCTGCGGCTGCGCCGACGTCGGCTCCGGGTGGACCTGCGGCTGCGTCGGCGCGGCGCTCGGCCGAGAACGCCGGTTTCGGACAGTTGTGGGGCGGTCGAGGGGTCCCGAATGCCCCGGAAGTGTCCGAAACGGAGGCCGCGGTCCGAGGACTCGCCCGCGTCGCTGGTGCCGCCCGGTCGAGGCCCTTTCGGAGGCCGCCGCGACGACGACCGCAGCCGACGCAGCCGCAGGCCGAGGCTCGCCCGAGCGGTCCGCGACGACACTGCGTTTCGGACAGTTCCGGGGCGGTCGAGGGGCCCGGAATGCCCCGAAGGTGTCCGAGACGGATGGACTCCAAAGTTGAGTGGAATGGACTCAACTCTCATGATGTTGTACCTGATGTACGGCGAACCGCGCCGACGGAAGGACGCACCAGGAGCAGCCCATGGACCTCTCGAACCTCACCACCCGCAGCCAGCAGGCGCTGGCCGCCGCGATGCAGCAGGCCGCAGCCGCCGGGAACCCGGCCATCGAGCCGGCTCACGTGCTCACGGCCCTGCTCGCCCAGGACGGCGGCACCGCCGCACCCCTGCTGCAGGCCGCCGGCGTCGACGTCGCGGTCGTGAGGTCCGAGCTCAAGGCAGCGGTCGACGCGCTGCCGTCCGCATCGGGCACCAGCGTCCAGAACCCCGGGCTGTCCCGCAGCACGCACGAGGTGCTGCAGCGCGCCGCCGACCTCGCCGCCGAGCTGGGTGACGAGTACATCTCCACCGAGCACCTCGCCGTGGGCGTCGCCACCGTCGCCTCGTCCGCCAAGGACGTGCTCGCCGCGCACGGCGCCACGCCCGACGCCCTCGGTGCCGCGTTCGAGACCGTCCGGGGTGGGGCCCGTGTCACCAGCGCCGACGCCGAGGACACGTACCAGGCGCTCGAGAAGTACGGCGTGGACCTGACGGCCGTGGCCCGCGAGGGCAAGCTCGACCCCGTCATCGGCCGCGACGCCGAGATCCGTCGGGTCGTGCAGGTGCTGAGCCGTCGCACCAAGAACAACCCGGTGCTCATCGGCGAGCCCGGTGTCGGCAAGACGGCCGTCGTCGAGGGTCTGGCCCAGCGCATCGTCGACGGCGACGTGCCGGAGTCGCTCCGCGGCCGTCGGCTCATCAGCCTCGACCTCGGCGCGATGGTGGCCGGCGCCAAGTACCGCGGTGAGTTCGAGGAGCGGCTCAAGGCCGTGCTCGAGGAGATCAAGGCCTCCGACGGCCAGGTCATCACCTTCATCGACGAGCTGCACACCGTCGTGGGCGCCGGCGCCACCGGCGACTCCGCCATGGACGCCGGCAACATGCTGAAGCCGATGCTGGCGCGCGGCGAGCTGCGCATGATCGGCGCGACCACGCTCGACGAGTACCGCGAGAACGTCGAGAAGGACCCGGCGCTGGAGCGTCGCTTCCAGCAGGTGCTCGTCGGCGAGCCGTCGGTCGAGGACACCATCGCGATTCTGCGTGGTCTGAAGGAGCGGTACGAGGCCCACCACAAGGTCGCCATCGCCGACGCCGCGCTCGTCGCGGCCGCGGCTCTCTCGGACCGGTACATCCCCGGTCGCCAGCTGCCCGACAAGGCCATCGACCTGGTCGACGAGGCCGGGTCGCGCCTGCGCATGGAGATCGACTCCAGCCCGGTCGAGATCGACGAGCTGCGCCGCGCGGTGGACCGCCTGCGCATGGAGGAGCTGCACCTGCAGAACGAGAGCGACGACGCGAGCCGCGACCGCCTCGACAAGCTGCGTGGCGAGCTGGCCGACAAGCAGGAGACCCTGCGGGCGCTCGAGCAGCGGTGGGAGAGCGAGAAGCAGAGCCTGAACGCCGTCGGCGAGATCAAGGAGCGCATCGACGAGGTGCGCATCGCCGCCGACCGCGCCCAGCGCGACGGCGACCTCGAGACGGCCGCGCGGCTGCTCTACAGCGAGATCCCCACCATGGAGGCGCAGCTGGCCGCGGCCCAGGAGGCCGAGTCGGCGCGCGAGTCCGGCGACGGCGAGGACCGGCTGGTGAACGAGGAGGTCACGGCCGACGAGATCGCCGAGGTGGTCGCGGCGTGGACCGGCATCCCCACGGGCCGTCTGCTCGAGGGCGAGACGGGCAAGCTCCTGCGCATGGAGGACGAGCTGGGCAAGCGGCTCATCGGCCAGCGCGAGGCGGTCACCGCCGTCTCCGACGCGGTGCGACGCAGCCGGGCCGGCATCGCCGACCCCGACCGCCCGACCGGGTCGTTCCTGTTCCTCGGTCCCACCGGCGTCGGCAAGACCGAGCTGGCCAAGACGCTGGCCGAGTTCCTGTTCGACGACGAGCGCGCGATGGTGCGCATCGACATGAGCGAGTACGCCGAGAAGCACGCCGTCTCGCGGCTCGTCGGTGCCCCTCCCGGCTACGTCGGCTACGACGAGGGCGGCCAGCTGACCGAGGCGGTCCGACGTCGGCCCTACTCGGTGGTGCTGCTCGACGAGGTCGAGAAGGCGCACCCGGAGGTCTTCGACATCCTCCTGCAGGTGCTCGACGACGGCCGGCTCACCGACGGGCAGGGCCGGACGGTCGACTTCCGCAACGTCATCCTCATCCTCACCTCGAACCTGGGCTCGGCGTTCCTGGCCGACCCGGCGCTGGACGACGCGGCGAAGAGGAGCGCGGTGATGGACGTGGTCAAGGCCTCGTTCAAGCCGGAGTTCCTGAACCGACTCGACGAGATCGTGACGTTCGAGCCGCTGGGCACGGCAGAGCTGACGCACATCGTGGACCTGCAGCTGGCCTCGCTCGGTCGACGCCTGGAGGCGCGGCGCATCACGCTCGACGTGACCGACGCCGCCAAGGAGTGGCTGGCGCTCACCGGCTGGGACCCGGCGTACGGGGCCCGTCCGCTGCGCCGGCTCGTGCAGCAGGCCATCGGCGACCGGCTCGCGAAGGCGCTGCTGGCCGGCGAGGTCCGCGACGGCGACACGGTGCGGGTCGACCGCGAGGTGGGCGCCGACGGGCTCCCCGTCGACGCGCTCTCGGTGCGGGCCGGCTGAGGCACTCGACCCCCGCCGCGGCCTGGCCGCGGCGGGGGGTTAGGGTGGGGCCCATGGCAGACCGCCCGCCGAGACCTCAGGCCCTGACCCTCACCTGCATCTTCGTGGGCGTGGGGTCGGCGCTCCTGCTCGTGAACCTGGTCTCGACGTTGTCGTCGTGGGGCTCCATCGAGCTGCAGGACGCGGTGCGCGAGGCGCTGGCCACCGAGCCGCTCAAGGAGGCCGGGATCGGCCTCGACCAGGCTCTCGACGCCCTTCGGTACGCCGCCTACGTCGGCGTCGTGCTCACGGCCTCCGGAGCCGTCTTCGCGCTCTACGCCGCCCGAGGTCATCGGACGTCGCGGATCATGCTGACCATCCTGTGCGGCCTGGCGTTCCTGGTCTTCGCGGCGATCGGGCTCCCGGGACTGCTCCCGGCCGCCTTCGCCGGCGTGTGCGGATGGTCGCTGTGGACGGCCGAGTCGCGGCGCTGGTTCGACCAGGTGAACGGGCGGGCCGTGCCCGCTCTCGCGACGGCCACCCGCACCGGCGCAGCGGATCCCTTCGCCGCCGTGCCGCCGTCGTCGACGCCCGAGGCAGGGGCTCCTGCGGCCTTCCCGTCCGACGGCGAGCAGTCCGCGACCCCCGCCCCGTCGCACCCCGTGCCGTCGCGCCCGGCCTCCGCCGCTCGACCGCGATCGGTCACCGTCGCCGTGGTCACCACCGTCGTCTCGTGCGCCGTGGTCGGCTTCTTCGGCCTGATCGCCCTGCTGGTGTCGACGATCGGAGCCGACGCCTACCGGTCCGCGCTCTCCGAGCCCGGGATGGCGCAGGACTGGCTCCGCTCCGCCGGGGTCGACGCCGACCAGGTCATCGGGCTGCTGCGTCTGTCGTCGACGGTCTGGCTCGTGCTCAGCGCCGTCGGCCTGGCCGCCGCGATCGCCACCGCCAAGCGGATGTCTGCCGGCGTCGTCGCCCTGAGGATCGTCGCGGCCCTGACGGTCGGCGTGTCCGTCTTCTTCCTCCCGCTCGGCATCGTCACGGCTGCGGCGGCCGTCGTCGTGGTCGTGCAGCTGCGTCGCCCCGACGCGCGCGCCTGGCTCGCACGGGCGTGACCGGGCTCACTGACCCCCTCGTCGGGAGGCGGCCCCCGGAGCGGCGCGAGTAGAGTCTGAGGCATGAGCAGCAACGTCGTTCCCGCCCGCAAGCGCCCCCACGTCGTCGTGGTCGGAGGCGGATTCGGAGGCCTGTCGCTCGTCCGCAAGCTCAAGCGCGCCGACGTCGACATCACCCTCATCGACCGGCACACCTACAACACCTTCCAGCCGCTGCTGTACCAGGTCGCGACCGCGTCGCTGAACCCCGGCGACATCACCTGGTTCCTGCGTGCGGTGCGCGCCGACCAGAAGAACGTGCGCTTCGTGAAGGGCATCGTCACGAACATCGACCACCAGGCCAAGGTGCTGAGCCTGCACGGCGAGGTCTCGGTGACGTACGACTACCTGGTGCTCGCCAACGGCGTCACCACCAACTTCTTCGGCACCCCCGGTGCGGAGGAGTTCTCGCTCCCGCTCTACAAGCGCTCGCAGGCGCTGCAGGTGCGCGACCGGTTGTTCGAGAACCTCGAGGAGTTCGCGATCAACGGCCAGGACGAGGACCTGCGCATCATCGTCGTGGGCGGCGGTGCCACGGGCGTCGAGACCGCCGGTGCGTTCGCGGAGTTCCGCAACAACGACATGCCGACCACCTACCCCGAGCTGGACCGCGCGCGGATCCACGTCACGCTGCTCGAGATGGCTCCGAACGTCCTGGGCCCGTTCGACGAGAAGCTCCGTGCCTACGCCGAGAAGTCGCTGCTCAAGCGCGACGTCGACCTGCGGCTGAACACGGCCGTCAAGGAGGTCCGCGAGGACGGTGTGGTCGTCGAGACGGACGGCCACAGCGAGTTCCTCTCGGCGGGCATCGTCGTGTGGGCCACGGGCGTCACGGCGCACCCGACGGTGCTCGACTGGGACGTGCCGCAGGGCCGCGGCGGCCGCATCGAGGTCGACGAGCACCTGCGCGTCAAGGATCGCGCCGACACGTTCGCCATCGGTGACATCGCGATCGGCCCCGACCCGCTCCCGCAGCTCGCGCAGCCCGCGATCCAGGGCGGCAAGCACGTGGCCAAGCTGATCAAGGCCGAGCTCAAGGGCAAGGCCGACCGGGTGAAGCCGTTCAAGTACTCCGACAAGGGCACCATGGCCACGATCGGCAAGTCGTCGGCCGTCGCGGAGATCACCTACATGCCCAAGCTCACGGGCTTCCCGGCCTGGATCATCTGGGTGGCCCTGCACATCGCGACCCTGCTGGGCAACCGCAACCGGTTCGCGACGCTCATCAACCTGTCCAGCAAGTACCTGTTCTCGGGCAGCCACAACGCGATCGTCGGCGAGACGCCCTACGTCGTGTCCAAGCACAAGCTCGAGATCACCCCCCTGGAGAAGCAGAAGGCCGAGCGCCGCGTGCTCGAGCGCAAGGCCGCGTCGCAGCGCCAGTCCTGACCCGCCCCGTCTCGCAGATTCCCAGGTCGACCTGGGAATCTCCCACGGCGCATGGGATTCTCACGCCTGCTCGGGTAGCAACCCGTGCAGGCGTGAGATTTCCGTGACTCAGAGGTCGAGGGCGGTCCGCGCCTCGACCAGCGACGGTCCGTACCAGGTGAGCAGCCGGCCCGACACGAGCCGCGTCGGCGCCGACGTGAACGCCTCGGGACCGTCGTCGGGTCCGAACACGTAGGGCTCGTCGGGCAGCAGCACCAGGTCGACGTCCGGGCTGTCGACGTCGGCCAGCTCGACGTGCGGGTACCGCGAGGTCGGGTCCGGCGCCGCGCCGACCGACACCGTCCACCCGAGCCGACGCAGCAGGTCGGCGGTGAAGGTGCGGGGGCCGACGACCATCCACGGGTCGCGCCAGATCGGTACCACCACGGTGCCGCGCGTCGCCGGGGCCGGCGCCTCCCACGCAGCCGACGCCGCGCCGAGCCAGTCGGGCACACCCCACCCGAGCGCGTCGTCGAACAGACGTCGCAGCGACCCGAGCGCCTCGTCGACGGTCTCGATCCGGGTGACCCACACGGGCACGCCGGCCTCACGCAGACGTCGGACGTCGAGCTCGCGGTTCTCCTCCTGGTTCGCCACCACCAGGTCCGGTCGCAGCCGTTCGATCGCGGCGCGGTCGGGGTTCTTGGTGCCTCGCACACGCGTGACGTCGAGGTCGGTGGGGTGGGTGCACCAGTCGGTGGCGCCCACGAGCGCCTCGGGGCGGGCAGCGGCCAGACCTTCGGTGACGGACGGCACGAGGCTCACCACGCGGCGCGCCTCGCGGGGCACGTCGACGTCGTGGCCGAGGTCGTCCCTCATCGGCGGATGCCGAGCCCTCCGCTGAGGGGGAGCGCCCAGTCGGTGCGGTCGGTGGCGATCGCTGCGTCGAGCAGGGCGGCGATGTCGTCGGGGAAGGGCGTCGGTCGACGGGTCGCGAAGTCGACGTGGACCGAGACCGCCTCCATCACGCAGGACAGCTCCTGCCGGGTGTGGTTGGTCATCAACGCCGCGGCGTGCAGCACCTTGTCGCTGCGGTCGACGATGACCACGCTCACGCCGATCCGGTCGCCCTCGAGGGACTCGCCGAGGTAGCGCAGGTGCTGCTCCGCGGTGAACGTGGTGAGGCCCCGCTCGGTGATGTAGGTGTCCGGCATGCCCAGCTCGTCCTGGTGGCGGGCCCAGAGCGCGTGCCCGCCGAACGTGAAGTAGTGGCCGATGTTCATGTGGCGGTTCTCGTCGAGGTGCTCCGGCCCCACCACGTGCTCGTGCACCGTCGGGAGGGCTGCGACCTGGGCGTAGGTGGGGTGCGTCGTCACCTGACCGACCGTATCGGGCGCCGGGCGCGACGAACCCCGGGGCCGCAACGTCGGTCGCGGCACCCGGGGTCGGTCCGGCTCAGCGGCCGAGGCCCTCGCGGTCGACCTTGCGGTGGAAGTGCATGCCGGCCAGTCCACCGAGCATGGCGCCGACGAGGGCGGCCGCGACCACACCGACGAGGAGCACGACGGCGGCGAGGCTCAGGTCGGACAGGTCGCTCGGGATGCGCGGGAAGGCGTTGAGCTGGTCGAGGACGTCGTAGCGGGTCCCGGCCACGGCTCCGAGGACCGCGACGACGATCGCGGCGACGACGGCCCACGCGAAGACCGCGATGCCCTGTCGGATGCCGTCGAAGCGCGCCATGCGGCCGGCCACGTAGCCGCCGCTGTAGTAGGACACGAGGACGGCCACGAGGACCAGCGCGACGCCGGCCCAGCCGATCTCCTCGGCCGAGAGTCCCTGGTCGGCGGCGGCGTCGGTGACGTCGGCGCCCGACACCAGGCCGACTCCGGCGCCGGCCGCGGCGACGAGGGCGGTGAGCAGCACGGTCATGCCGGTGGCGGTGACCCAGCCGAAGAACGCGCAGACGATCTTGACCCCGCCGAAGCGCTCCTTCTGCCGCTCGACGACCTCCTTGCGGTCGACGACCGGGGTGGCGCGGTCGCTGTCCGCGGTCGTGTCGGCGTGCCTCGGCTCGGAGGCGGCGGGCTGGTGGTCGTGCGTGCTCATGGCGAGCTCCTTGTCATGGGGCCAGGTCGACGACCGAAGGCGTGGTCACGAACGTAGACCGGGTCCCGGGGCGGCGCGACTCGATGAGCGCGCCGCCACCGTCCCGATGATCAGGACCTGGGCGGGGGAGTGCGGTGCTCGCCCGGCGTCTCGAACGGGTCCGGGTCGACGGCGGGTCGATCGGTCACGCCGTGGTCGTCCGCGACGTGGGAGCCGTGCGTCGTCGGGTCGGCCGGCGCCTCGGTGCTCGGGGTGAGGGGCGCCTCGTCGACCGGGCTCTGGTCGGTCGCTCGGTGGTCCCGCCCGGCTTCGGGCACGTCGGGGTCCAGGCGATCGGCCTCGGCGAGCCGGTCGTCGGCGGCGCCCTGCACCTCGGTGGCCTCGTTCTCCAGGTCGACGGCGTGGCGCTCTAGGCGCTCGGCCTCCAGGCGTGCCTCGTCGGCGTCGGCCCGCGCCACGGCGGCGCCGGCCTCGGTGTGCTGCGCGGCCACGGCGGCCTCACGCGCCTCGTCGCGGAGCGTGCCGGCCTTCTGCCGGTCCCGCTGCTCCTGCTCGAGCCGGTGGCGGCGCTTGGCCTCGGCGCTCTTGCGGGCGACCGACACCACCACGGCGAGCAGCAGCAGTGCCACCACGACGGCGACGACGATCCAGATCCAGGTGTCCATCTCGATTCCCTCCGAGTCCGCGGCCGCACCGTCGGGTGCTGGGGGGCCACGTCCTACCCCTCCTTGGTAGCGCAGATGGCGCACGGGCGCGCGTCGGGAGGGGCGCGCAGGAGGGGCTCGAGCGCCGTTTCGTGGGTCCGTGGCGGTGGCGCTCGAGACCCTGCTCAGACGTTGCGCCGGTACTGTCCACCGACCTCGAAGAACGCCTCGGTGACCTGCTGGAGGGAGCAGACGCGGGCGGCGTCCATGAGCACGGCGAACACGTTGTCGCCCTCGACCGCAGCCTTCTTGAGGCGGGCGATCGCTGCCTCGGCCTCGGAGCGGTGCGTCTCCTGGAAGGCGTGCACGCGGTCGAGCTGCGACTGCTTCTCGGCCTCCGTGGCGCGGGCCAGCTCGACCGTCGGAGCCTCGACCTCCGACTCCGGGCGACGGAACGTGTTGACGCCGATGATCGGCAGGGAGCCGTCGTGCTTGCGGTGCTCGTAGAGCATCGACTCGTCCTGGATGCGACCGCGCTGGTAGCCCGTCTCCATGGCTCCCAGCACGCCGCCGCGCTCGTTGATGGCGTCGAACTCGGCCAGCACGGCGTTCTCGACGAGGTCGGTCAGCTCGTCGATGATGAAGGAGCCCTGGAGCGGGTTCTCGTTCATCGCCAGGCCCCACTCGCGGTTGATGATGAGCTGGATCGCGAGCGCGCGGCGCACGGACTCCGCGCTCGGCGTCGTGACGGCCTCGTCGTAGGCGTTGGTGTGCAGGCTGTTGGCGTTGTCGTAGATCGCGATGAGCGCCTGCAGCGTGGTGCGGATGTCGTTGAAGTCCATCTCCTGCGCGTGGAGGGACCGACCAGACGTCTGCACGTGGTACTTCAGCTTCTGGCTGCGGTCGTTCGCGCCGTACTTCTCCTTCATCGCGACTGCCCAGATGCGTCGCGCCACCCGGCCGAGCACCGAGTACTCCGGGTCCATGCCGTTGGAGAAGAAGAACGACAGGTTGGGCGCGAAGTCGTCGATGTCCATGCCGCGCGCCAGGTACGACTCGACGTACGTGAACCCGTTGGCGAGGGTGAAGGCGAGCTGGCTGATGGGGTTCGCCCCGGCCTCGGCGATGTGGTACCCGGAGATGGAGACGGAGTAGAAGTTCCGCACCCCCTCGTCGATGAAGAACTGCTGGATGTCGCCCATCATCCGCAGGCTGAACTCGGTGGAGAACAGGCAGGTGTTCTGGCCCTGGTCCTCCTTGAGGATGTCGGCCTGCACGGTGCCGCGGACGTTCTTGAGGGCGTACGAACGCAGCTCGGCGTGCTCGGCCTCGGTGGGCGCGCGGCCCTCCTTCTCCCGGAAGCGGGCGACCTGCTGGTCGACGACGGTGTTGAGGAAGAAGGCCAGCACCGTGGGTGCAGGACCGTTGATGGTCATCGAGACCGACGTGGACGGCGAGACGAGGTCGAAGCCGTCGTAGAGCGCCTCCATGTCGTCGAGCGTCGCCACGGAGACGCCCGACGTGCCGACCTTGCCGTAGACGTCGGGGCGCGGGTCGGGGTCGCGGCCGTACAGCGTGACCGAGTCGAAGGCGGTGGACAGGCGGGTGGCGTCGCCGTCCTCGCTCAGCAGCTTGAAGCGACGGTTGGTGCGGAAGGGGTCGCCCTCGCCGGCGAACATGCGGGCCGGGTCCTCGCCGTCGCGCTTGAACGAGAAGACGCCCGCGGTGTACGGGAAGTGGCCGGGCAGGTTCTCGCGCCGCCAGAAGCGCACGAGGTCGCCGTGGCCGGTGAAGCGGGGCAGGGAGACGCGCGGGACCTTGGTGCCCGAGAGCGACTCCCGCGTGAGCTGGGTGACGATCTCCTTGTCGCGGACCTTCACGACCTGCTCGTCGCCGGAGTAGGCCTCGACGACGGCCGGCCACTGCTCGATCTGGTCGGCGACGTCGTGCGGGACGGCCTTGCGGGCGGTCTCGAGCAGCTCGGTGACGCTCGAGGCGTCCAGGTCGGCCTCGGCGAGCTCGCTCGCGGTGGTCTCGAGGCGCTGGGCCCGGTCGGCGGCGTCGGCCAGGCGCTCGGTCTCGGCGTGGTAGCCGCGCACCGTCTCGGTGATCTCGGACAGGTAGCGCACGCGGTCGGCGGGCACGACGGCCTGGATCCCGCTCGAGTACCGCACGGCCACGGGCGGCAGCACGCCCTCGGCGACGGGCAGCCCGCGCTCGCCCAGGACGTCGCGCAGGTGCTGGTAGAGCGCGGTCACGCCGTCGTCGTTGAAGGTGGCGGCCGACGTGCCGAAGATCGGCATGTCCTCGGGCTTCTTGCCGAAGGCCTCGCGGTTGCGGACCAGCTGGCGGCCGACGTCGCGGTAGGCGTCCTTGGCCCCGCGGCGCTCGAACTTGTTGATCGCCACGACGTCGGCGAAGTCGAGCATGTCGATCTTCTCCAGCTGCGACGCGGCGCCGAACTCCGGCGTCATGACGTACATCGAGGTGTCGACGTGCGGCACGATCGCGGCGTCGCCCTGGCCGATGCCCGGGGTCTCGACGACCACGAGGTCGAACGCGGCGGCCTTGAGCACGGCGACGACGTCGTCGAGGCAGTCGGGCAGCTCGTGGGAGCCGCGGGTGGCCAGCGACCGGAAGTACGCCCGCTCCCCGTCGAGTGAGTTCATCCGGATGCGGTCGCCGAGCAGGGCGCCGCCGCCGCGACGTCGGGTGGGGTCGACGGCGAGGACGGCCACGCGCAGCTTGTCCTGCTGGTCGACGCGGAAGCGCCGCACGAGCTCGTCGGTGAGCGAGGACTTGCCCGATCCGCCGGTGCCGGTGATGCCGAGGACGGGGGAGGGGTGCGCGGCCGCGGCGTCCTGCAGGCGCTGGCGGTCGGCGTCGGCGAGTCGGCCGGTCTCGGCGAGCGTGATGGCCCGGGCGACGGCCGAGCGGTCGCCGGCGAGCACCGCGTCGACGTCGAAGTCGCCGAGGGTGGTCAGGTCGACGTCGCAGTCGCGGACGACGGAGTTGATCATGCCCACGAGCCCGAGGCGCTGCCCGTCCTCGGGGGAGAAGATCGTGACGCCGGACTCGCGGAGCCGGGCGATCTCCTCGGGCACGATGACGCCGCCGCCACCACCGACCACGCGGACGTGGCCGGCGCCCTGCTCGCGCAGCGACTCGACCAGGTACTCGAAGTACTCGACGTGCCCGCCCTGGTACGACGAGACCGCGACGCCCTGCACGTCCTCCTCGATGGCGGCGTCGACGACCTCCTTGACCGAGCGGTTGTGCCCGAGGTGGATCACCTCGGCCCCCTGGCTCTGGAAGATGCGCCGCATGATGTTGATCGAGGCGTCGTGGCCGTCGAAGAGCGCCGACGCGGTGACGAGTCGGACCGGGTTCGACGGGACGTGGAGATCAGCCATAGGAACCACAATAGTCGGACATCCAACTAATCGTCCACCCTGGGTAGACTGACCCCATGACCTCCGTGCCCCCCACGCCGCGGCTCGCGTTCGACCCGCTGGAACGGGCCGGGGAGCTGTGGGAGGACCGCATCGGCGACGCCACGGCCATGCGGCTCGCGACGTCGATCATGCGGGTGCAGCAGCTGGTGATCGGCCGGCTCGACGCGGCGCTGAAGCCGCACGGCATCACGTTCGCCCGGTTCGAGGTGCTCCGGCTCATCTCGTTCAGCCGGGAGGGGCGCCTGCCCCTCAGCAAGATCGGCGAACGGCTCATGGTGCATCCTACGTCGGTCACGAACGCGATCGACAGGCTCGAGACGCACGGACTCGTGGTCCGCGAGCCCGATCCGGCCGACCGGCGGCGCACCTTCGCGACCCTCACGCCCGAGGGCGAGCGCGTGGTCGAGGCGGCCACCGAGGCCCTCATGGACGTCCAGTTCGGCGTGGCCGAGCTCGACGCCGACGACCAGCAGGCGGCCTACACGCTGCTGCGAGGGCTGCGGCAGGTCGACTTCACGTGACCGCGCCGGCGGCCCCGGCGACGGTGCCGTGGTTCGCGCGGCCGTGGGTGTGGGTGATGGGCGCGCTGTCGGTGCCGTTCCTGCTGCGTCTCGTGCTCGGCGAGGGCGCGCGCCCTTTCGGCACGGTCGTCCTGTGGCTCGGCGTCGTGGGAGCGGTGGCTGCGACCATCGCCAAGGCGCACCGCTGGGCGACGCGAAGGACGCAGGTGGTGGCCTGGGTGAGTGGGATCGGGACGCTCGTGGGCTTCGTCTACGCCTGGACACGACCGGAGTACGACGCCGGGATCGGCGACGCCGGGCTCGTCCTTCTCGTGACGATGGTGCACGTTGGCGTCGCCTGGGGCACGCAACCACCGACGCGCTGAACCTCGACCTGCGGCCGCGTCTCCTTGGCCGCGGGTCGACCTGCTGCTGCGCGGCTCCGGCTGGGTCGTGCCGTGCGGCTGCGTCGCTGTGGCTGGGTCGTGCCGTGCGGCTGCGTCGCTCCGGCTGGGGCGGGTCTTGCGGCTGCGTCGCTGTGGCTGCGAGTGGACCTGCGCTCCGAAAGGGCCTCGACCGGTGGACGGGTCCGGGGTCGGGTGGGCTCTCGGAGCGTGGCTCGGGGGACGCAAGGTTCTGCGTTCGTGCGTGAGGGGGCGAAGGATCAGGGCCTCGACCGGTGGACGGGTCCGGGGTCGGGTGGGCTCTCGGAGCGTGGCTCGGGGGACGCAAGGTTCTGCGTTCGTGCGTGAGGGGGCGAAGGATGCTGCGTTGGTGGTCGGATCCCGTCGTGAACGCAGCATCGTTCGGGCTCCAGCACGCGAAGGCAGAATCCTGCGTCCAACGGGGCTTCGGTACGCGGCGGGTGGGCAGGGATTCTCCCTTCTCGTGGACCGTTCCACGCAGAAGGAGAATCACTGCCCTTCAGGGCGCCATGTCGTCGCCACGATGCTTCNCGCGGCGGGTGGGCAGGGATTCTCCCTTCTCGTGGACCGTTCCACGCAGAAGGAGAATCACTGCCCTTCAGGGCGCCATGTCGTCGCCACGATGCTTCCTTCGCGAGGCACGGTCCACGCGAAGGAAGCATCGTGCGTGGATCCCGCGCAGAGGGAGAATCGTGGCCGCGCCCCGCACACCCACCCGAGCCCAGACGCCCTGCTCCGGTCGAGGCCTTTCGGAGACCACCCCGACTCGCAGCCACAGCAACGCAGCAGCGAGCGAGAACCCGGCCGCGCCCCGCAGACCCAGCCAGGACCAGTCCCACCGCTCCGGTCGAGGCCCTTTCGGAGCGCAGGTCGACGCGGAGCCACAGCGACGCAGCCGCAGGCGGGCGCTCGGCCAAGGCGACGCAGCCGCAGGCGAGCGCTCGGCCGAGACGCCGCCGCCGCCGACGACTCACCCACGCGACGCAGCCGCGGGCGTAGACCCGATCGGGCCGACGTCGCCTAGGGTGAGGCCCACATCGAACGAGGGGGGATCGACGTGGAGGTCGTCCACACAGCCATCGCCATCGTGCTGGTCGTCGGGCTGATCATCTGGGTGAAGGTCGATCCGGTGATCTCGCTGGTGATCGCCTCGCTCTACCTCGGCCTCGCCGCCGGGGTCGGGTTCGCGGACACGATCACGGCGATCACCGAGGGCTTCGGCTCGATCATGGCCGAGGTGGGTCTGCTCATCGGCTTCGGCGTGCTCATCGGGGCGTTGCTGCACTCGCTCGGCACCTTCCGCAAGCTCGTGCACGCGCTGCTCAAGGTCGTGGGCGCGAAGCGTCTGCCCTATGCCCTCACCGGAGCGCTCTCCACCGTCTTCCCGTCCATCTACGTCGACGTCCAGGTCGTGCTCGCCGCGCCCATCGCGCGTTCCTCGGCCCCGCACATCGGACCGCGCGGGCTCGCGCACCTCGCCGGCGCGATCGGCACCGGCATCTTCGCCGGCTACGTCTTCGTGATCCCCGGGCTCGCGGCGGTCTCGATCGCGGGACTCCTCGACGTCCCGCTCGGCACGTGGTTGCTCTACGGCATCGTCCTGGGGCCGCTCACCGCCGTCATCACCACCTACCTGTTCGGGCTGATGCTGCGGGCCGGCTGGTGGAAGCCCGAGGCCGACGAGGCGGAGGACGACCCGCTCGACTACGACGACGGCGTCGAGCAGAACACCGCCGGCACCGGCCCGGGCGAGCGCGACACGCTCCACGACGTCGAGGTGCCGCTGTTCACGTCGCTGCTGCCGATCCTCGTGCCGCTCGTGATGATCGCCTTCGGTGCGTTCGCGGAGCTGCTCGACTTCTCCAACGCGTTCATCGCCTTCATCGGCAACGCCAACGTCGCCCTCTTCGTGGGACTGCTCGGTGCCTACGTCCTCGCCCGCGCGGCCGCGGGCACCGAGCGGACCGACAAGGCGCTCAAGACCGGGTTCCACACGACGGGTGAGATCCTGCTGATCACCGGCATCGGCGGCTCGCTCGGGGCCGTCATCGAGGCCACCGGTCTCGACGCCACGCTCGCTGGGCTGTTCTCGGCCAGCGAGGGCGCGGCCGTCGTCACGAGCGTCCTGCTCGCCTGGTTCATCGCCGCCGTCCTGCACCTGGCCATCGGCTCGGTCTCGGTCGCCGCCATCACCGCCGCCGGCATCATCGGCCCGGTGCTCACCTCCATCGAGGTGGCACCGATCGCCATCGGCCTCGCGATCGCCTCCGGTGCGATGTTCGCGCTGACGGTGAACTCCAACTTCTTCTGGATGTTCAAGTCGTTGCTCGGCCTGACCACCCAGGGCGCCCTGAAGTCGATGACGGTGGTCACCAGCATCGCGTCACTGGTCAGCCTGCCGATGGTGCTGGCGATCGCCTTCGTGGTCTGACGTCCCACCGCCGAGCGCCCAGGTCCGAGCGTCAGGGGTCGACGCGGTAGCGGCCCTCCAGGAACACGTCGACGCCCTGGATCTTCGGCACGTCGATGCAGCCACTGACCACGCCGAGCAGCACGGAGTCGGGACTGATCTCGACCTCCACCTCGTACTCGGCGGGTACGGCGTCCCGGACCCGGTCGGCGAGGTCGGGCGGTGCCGGCTCGGAGAGCTCGAGCCTCGCGTCGACCCGGTGCCGGACCCGGCTCAGGTCGTCGGGGTCGCACCGCTGCGTGTCCGCCAGGCCGGCCAGCTCGTCGTCCGGTGACAGCGCGATCCGCGGACCGACCGCATCGAGGGCGGACCGGAACGCTTCGTCGGTGCGGTCCTGCCAGCGCGCGACGCCCTCGACGTCGACGTCCGGCGAGGTGCATCCGGACGTCACGGTGACGAGGAGGGCCGTCGCGGCGACGGCGCCGGCGAGGCGTCGAGGGGTCACTGCTTGAGCAGCATCGCGGCGCCGAGCGTCTCCTCCGGCACGCCCAGGCCCTCGATGAGGGTCAGCAGGTGCGGGCGGAGCTCGGCGAGCTGCTCGTTGAGCAGCTGGGTCACGGCCTTGGCGCGCTGGTCGGAGATCCGGTTGTGGGCCATGAACCAGGCGAGGTCGTCCTCGATGACGCTCAGCGCGTACAGCGTGCAGACCTTGCGCAGCAGGTCGGCGGCGTCAGGGTCCTCGCAGCGCGCGATGCCGGCGGTGAACGCCTCGAGCACCACCCGGTCGACGTGCGCCCGTCCGCACCGGATCAGGTGGTCCTGCGCCTCGTTGAAGATGCGGAAGGCCTCGTCGCCCTCGGCCTTGGCGGCTCGCTGCAGACGTCGGGCAGCGGTCTCGATCAGGTGCTGCTCACGGTCCTCGAACAGGCTCAGCTGCGTGCCGCGGTCGAGCAGGTCGTGGGCGTCGCCACCGGTGGGCGCGGCGTCGATGAGCCGCTGGATGAGCTGGCTCGCGGCCGTCCGCTCGCGGACCGTCTCGGCCACGGTCTCGGCCACGAACCGCACCATGCCGACCGCGTCGAGCCCGCCGACCTCCTTGGCGTACGACGTGAGCAGCTCCTTGCTGAGCAGCTGGAGCATCACGTGGTTGTCGCCCTCGAAGGTGGTGAACACGTCGATGTCGCCGCGCAGCACCGTGAGGCGGTTCTCGGCGAGGTAGCCGGCGCCGCCGCACATCTCGCGCGACTCGTTGATCGCCCGCGACGCGTGCCAGGTCATGATCGCCTTGAGGCCGGCGGCGCGGCCCTCGAGCTCGCGCTGCTCCTGCAGGTCGGGCTCCGTCGAGCGCTGCAGCCGGTCCATGCGCGAGACCTGCTGGTTCTGGGCGAACCGGTAGGCGTACGAACGGGCGATGAGCGGGAGCAGGCGG
This sequence comes from Aeromicrobium sp. Leaf289, assembly GCF_001423335.1. Lineage (NCBI taxonomy): Bacteria > Bacillati > Actinomycetota > Actinomycetes > Propionibacteriales > Nocardioidaceae > Aeromicrobium > Aeromicrobium sp. Leaf289. The sequence goes on from NZ_LMNK01000002.1 coordinate 699,283, forward strand.
CGCTGGTGCACGCGGTAGTCCGCCAGCAGCACCTCGGGCTCGCCGTCCTGGCCGAACTGGCGCCGCTCCAGGGCGTAGCGTCCGGCGATGCTGAGGGCCACCTCGGCGGCGGCGAGCGCCGACCCGCCGACGCTGATCCGCCCGCGCACGAGCGTGCCGAGCATCGTGAAGAACCGTCGGTTCACGTCCTCGATGGGCGAGGAGTAGGTACCGTCCTCGGCCACGTCGCCGTACTTGTTGAGCAGGTTCTCGCGCGGGATCCGCACCTGGTGGAAGGAGAGACGGCCGTTGTCCACGCCACCGAGACCACCCTTGTGGCGGTCGTCGCCGATCTCGACGCCGTCGCAGGTCTGCCCCTTCTCGTCGCGGATCGGCACGATGAAGCAGTGCACGCCGTGGTTCTCACCTCGGGTGACCAGCTGGGCGTACACCGCGGCGACGGTGGCGTGAGCGGCGGCGTTGCCGATGTAGTCCTTCGTGGCCGACGGCGTGGGGGAGTCGACGACGAACTCCTGCGTGTCCGCGTCGAAGGTGGCCGTGGTCTCGAGGTGCTGCACGTTGCTGCCGTGGCCGATCTCGGTCATGGCGTAGCAGCCCACGAGGTCGAGCGAGATGAGCCGCGGGATGAGGTCGCGATGGCGCTCGGTGCCGAGGTTCTCGACCGCGCCGCCGAACAGACCCCACTGCACGCCCGCCTTCACCATGAGCGAGAGGTCGAACTGGGCCAGCATCTCGATGCCGGTGACGGCCATGCCCGGATCGCCGCCGCCGCCGTGCTCGGTGCGGAAGCCGGCTGCGGGGACGCCGGTGTCGACGAGGCCCTCGAGCTGGCGCAGCGTCCGCTCGCGAGCGGCGTCGATGTCGAGGTCGAGGTCGTACGCCAGGTCCATCTCGGCGAGCTCCCTGCGGGACTGCTCGCGCACGTGGCGCCACTTGCCGTCGAGGGCGATGCGGACTTCTTCGGACAGGCTCATGGACGAAACGCTACTCGTGGGTCGCTTCCGCCGCAGCGGTCCGCGCGAGGTCGGTCGGCCAGGACGCCGGGTGGTGCCGTGCAGCGGGTCTCAGGCGGCCGAGACGAAGATCGCCGCCGCGGCCACGTGCCCGACGTCGAGCGTGCGACCCTCGATCCGGACCGCCAGGGTGCCCGCGAAGTCGTGCCGCTCCACCAGGTGCACACGGACCCCGAGGACGAGCCCGAGCTCGACGAGGTGGCGCAGCAGGGCCGGGTCGTCGTCGGAGACGCGCACCACGACGAGGTCGGCGGGTGCCTCGACGTCGACCAGCCGGCGTGCGTCGAGCGCGGGCAGTCGGCCGTCGGCCGTCGGGATGGGGTCGCCGTGGGGGTCGAACTCGGGGTGGCCGAGCCGCTCCGCGAGCCGTTCGACGAAGTCGTCGCTCACGGCGTGCTCCAGCACCTCGGCCTCGTCGTGCACCTCGTCCCACGCGTAGCCGAGGTACTCGACGAGGAACGTCTCGACGAGCCGGTGGCGACGGACCATCGCGAGCGCGGCCGTCCGACCCGACGCCGTGAGGGTGACGGCTCCGTAGCGCCGGTGGTCGACGAGCCCCTGGGCGGCGAGCTTCTTGAGTGCCTCGGAGACCGTCGAGGGCGTCACGCCGAAGCGGTCGGCCAGCGCCTTGGAGGAGATGGGGGTGTCGTCCCACTCCTGGCTCGTCCAGATGACCTTGAGGTAGTCCTGCATCGAGGAGGACAGCGCCAAGGGGGCCTGGGTCGAGGCGGAGGGGGTGTCAGGCACACGTCCAGGGTATCGGCGGACGGCCGCAGGACGGGCGCCATGGAAGTTCGGTTGACCGAACTTCCATGTTGCCCCGTGCCTGGTAGTGTCTGAGGCATGGCGAACATCGCGCACTCCGGCTCCAGCCGTCCGGCACCGCGCCGGCTCACGGCCGCCGAGTCGCGTCTGCTGCGCACCGGCCTGCTGCGCACGGTGCTCTTCGTGGCTGCCTTCGTCGCGTTCCTGGCGATCGGTTCCGTCCTCTCCTGAGGCGTTGAGTGCGTTGAGTACGTCGTGGCCGGGCGTCGGCCGCGGCGCACGCGTAGCGTCCTGCTGAGTCGACCGATGGAGGACCCATGACCAGCTGGACCACGCCCGACCTCTGCGACACCCACCACCCGGATCGGCTGGTGGTCGTCCAGCCGGGTCTGCTGCGCGGCTTCGGTGGCCGTGAGGCGTTCAGCGGCGCCGTCGAGACGGTGGCCTGCTTCGAGGACAACTCGCACGTCAAGCGCCTCGCGGACGAGCCGGGCGACGGCCGCGTCCTCGTCGTCGACGGCTGTGGATCGCTGCGCCGCGCCCTCCTCGGCGACGTGATCGCCGCCCGCTTCGTCGAGAACGGGTGGTCCGGGCTGGTCATCCACGGCGCCGTGCGCGACGTCGAGATCCTGCGGGACCTCGACCTGGGCGTCCAGGCGATCGCCCCGTGCCCCGTCCGGACCGAGAAGCGCGGCCTCGGCGACGTGGGCGTCGCGGTGACCTTCGGCGGCGCGACGATCCGGTCCGGCCAGTGGGTCTACGCCGACGCCAACGGCGTGGTCGTGGCCGACGAGCCCCTCGTCTGAGACCCTCGTCGCACCTGCGACGCCGGGACGCAGGGCTGGTGCGAGTGATACGGTCCGCCTGTCACTCGACACACAACTCCACGTGCCCGAGTGCGGGGAAGCCGGTCCGAATCCGGCGCTGACCCGCAACCGTAGCCCTCGCTCCGCGAGGGGAGCCGGAACGCCGCATCGGGCGCCTGACCAATCACGCTGTCGTGGTCGCAGCGGGTCCCCTCGGGATCCTCATGCCTTTGCAGCGGGTGAGGACCCCATGAAGAAGTCCCTGCGTCGCGGCCTCGTCGCGACCGCCGCCACCGCCCTCGGTGCCGGTCTCCTCGCCGTCCCGGCCGCGCAGGCCGACACGTCGCGCACCCCGCAGACGGTCAACGCGGCCGACTGGCTGTCGGGCCAGGTCGTCGACGGCGTGCTCTACAACGAGCAGTTCGACTTCGTCGACTGGGGCCTGACCCTCGACACCCTCCTCGCCCTCGACGCCGTCGGCGGCTACAACGCGAAGGTCGCCGACATCGCCGACGCCCTCGCCGAGGATCTCGGCAGCTACATCGGCACCGGCGAGGAGAAGTACGCCGGATCCACGGCCAAGGCGCTCGTCGCCGCGCAGGCTGCCGACCGCAACGCCGCCGACTTCGGCGGCACCGACCTGGTGGGGGCCACCGAGGCCCGTGTCGACGGCACGGGTCGCCTGGCCGACGAGTCGGCCTTCGGCAACTTCGCGAACGTGTTCGGTCAGGCCTTCGCGGTGAAGGGCCTCCACGCCGCCGACTCCGGCGAGGCGCCTGCGGCCACGACCTTCCTGCTGCAGCAGCAGTGCGCCGACGGCGGGTTCCGGCTGGACTTCACCGCCACCGACACGTCCTGCTCGGGCGACGACGCCCAGACCGACTCGACCGCCATCGCGGTCGACGCGCTGCTGCCGCAGAGCGGCACCCCGGCGGTGGCGACCGCCCTGGCCGAGGCCGAGGCGTGGCTGGTCTCCCAGCAGGGCGACGACAAGTCCTTCAGCGGCGGCCCCGGCACCGAGACCGCCAACACCAACAGCACCGCGGTCGCTGCCGTGGCGCTCGAGAAGCTCGGCGAGGAGCAGGCCGCTGCCGACGCCGCCGCCTGGATCGCGCAGCGCCAGGTCACGGCCTACAGCGCCTGCGGCACGGAGCTCGACGGCCAGTTCGGCGCCGTCGGCTACGACGACGCCGCCATCGCGACGGCCGAGGACGACGGCATCGAGGTCGAGACCGCGGACCAGTGGCGTCGCGCCACCGCCCCGGCGATCACCGCGCTGCAGTCCTACGACGACCCCAGCCCGCTTCCCAAGAAGACGTTCGAGGTCACCGCGCCCAGCGGCTACGTCGCCGCCGGCGCACCGGTCGCCCTGACGGCGTCGGGCCTGGCCCCCGGTGAGCGCTACTGCGTCTACTCGGTCGACGGCTCGATCGCCAAGGCCGGCAAGGCGAACACCAGCGGTGTCGCCACCATCTCGGCCACGGCCCCGTCGCCGGGCGTGCGCCCCGTGTACGTCTACGGCGAGCGCGACGCCCGCCAGGGCGAGGCCTCGCTGCGGGTCCTCACGACGACCAAGCGGTTCGTCGCGACGACGAACGTCAAGACGGTCAAGCGCAACGGCAGGATCCGCGTGTCCGCCCGCGGCCTCGCCCCGAGCGAGCCCGTGCGCATCGGCTACGGCGGGACGTACATCAAGACCACCAACGCCCGGACCGACGGCACCATCGACTACACGTTCGGCGTCGGCTCGTCGACCGGCAAGAAGAACGTCTACGTCCGCGGCATCGTGAACACGCGCCAGGGCATCGCGTCGTTCACCGTCGTCAAGTGACCAGGCGACTCCTCGCCGCGCTGGTCGCCGTCCTCCTCGGGACGGCGACCGGTGCGGTCGTCCTCGCCGCACCCGCGCAGGCTGCGGCCTGCGCCAAGGGTGACGGCGTGACCGTGGTCGTCGACTACCACCAGCTGGGTGGGGGTGCCTCCACGACGTGCGTCCCCGGCGGTGGTCGCAAGGCCACCTCCGCGTTCGACGCCGCAGGCGTCTCCCTCCGCTACGCCGCCCGGCAGCAGGGCTTCGTCTGCCAGGTCAACGCGAAGCCGGCCAACGCCGGGTGCGTGCAGGCCTCGCCGTCCGACGCCTACTGGTCGCTCTGGGTCTCCAGCGGCAACGGCAGCTGGAGCTACGCGACGGCCGGCGTCGGCGGCGTCTCCGTGCCGAAGGGCGGCTGGGTCGCCTGGAGCTGGCAGGGCCAGAGCGGCAGGGCCCAGCCCGGGGTCTCCCCGGTGGGCAAGGCGGCCGCGGCCCCGGCCCCGAAGCCGTCGAGCCGGCCCACGCAGAAGGCGCCCACGGCTGCGCCGACGTCGGCGGTCCCGTCCGCGGAGGCCTCGGCCAGCGCCAAGGCGAAGGCCGAGCAGAAGGCCCAGGAAGAGAAGAAGGCTGAGCAGAAGGCTGGGCAGAAGTCGGGGCAGGGGGGCGAGGCGGGCGCCGCCAGCCCCTCCGACGGAGCCGGCGACGACGGCACCACGTCCGACGACGAGACCCGCGCGACGTCGGCCGACGCCGGGTCGCCGTGGCCCACGCTGGTCGGTGTCGCGGCCGTGCTGGTGCTGCTCGGTGCCGCCGGGATCGTCGCGTGGCGGCGGAGGGGAAGCGCGCCCTGACCTGCCCTGCCGCGGAACGGCGATGACCGCTCCCGCCCGTGACCTGCATCCCGGAGCCTGGTGGCTCTGGGCGCTCGGTCTCGCCGCGGCGGCGTCGTTCACCCTCAACCCGCTGGTGCTCGCGTTGATCGCGGCGGTGGTGGTCCTGGTGGTGATGGCCCGTCGCAGCGAGGCGCCGTGGGCGATGTCGTTCCGGTTCTACGTGTACTTCGCGCTGTTCGTCGTGGTGCTGCGGGTCGTGTACCGGATCCTGTTCGGCGGAGGTGCGCTCGAGGGCGACACGATCGTGCTGCACCTGCCCGAGATCCCGCTGCCCGACGCGGCCCGCGGCATCCAGCTCCTGGGCGACGTGACGTCGACGGCGCTGCTCGGTGCGCTCTACGACGGCATGCGGCTGGCCGTGATCATCCTGTGCGTGGGAGCCGCGAACTCCCTGGCGAACCCTCGTCGCCTCCTCGCCGCCGTGCCCCCCGCGTTCTACGAGGTCGGCACCGCCGTGGTCGTGGCCCTGTCGGTCTTCCCGCAGCTCGCCGAGAGCGTGCAGCGGGTCAACCGTGCGCGTCGACTGCGGGGCGACGCCGGCAAGGGAGTCGGCCGGCTCCGGCGCGTGGTCGTGCCGGTGCTGGAGGACGCCCTGGAGCGGTCGATGACCCTGGCGGCCGGGATGGACGCGCGCGGCTACGGGCGGTCGGGCACGGCGACCCCGCGGGAGCGGCTCCTGACCGGGGTGCTCATGCTCACCGGGCTCGGCGCGCTCTGCGTCGGCGCGTACGCCTACCTCGACGGAACCGCGCCCCGTCTGCTCGCCGGGCCGGTGCTCGTGCTCGGGGTCCTGCTCGCCGCCGCTGCGCTGTGGTCGGCCGGCCGGCGCGTGCAGCGCACCCGCTACCGGCCCGACCGGTGGCGTCGGCCCGAGGTCCTCACGGCGCTGTGCGGCGTCGTGGTCGCCGTCGGGGTCGACCGCGCCTTCGACCTCGACCCGTACGTGGTGGTCCCCGACCTCGAGCGGTGGCCCACCATCGGCGTCCCGCTCGTGCTCGTGCTGCTGGTGGGTGTGCTCCCGGCCTTCCTGACCCCACCTCCGGCGCCCGACGTCGCCGGCGGTGCCGACCGTGCCGGTGGCCCGGGGCGCGACGCCGAGGAGGTGGACCGTGCTCGAGCTGCGTGACGTGACCTTCTCCTACGACGACGCCGCAGGGACCGGGACGGCGGAGCCGACCCTGCGCGACGTCGGCCTGGTGCTGCCCGACGGCGAGCTGCACCTGGTGTGCGGACGCACGGGGTCGGGCAAGTCGACGCTGCTCGGCCTGTTCAACGGCCTCGTCCCGCACTTCAGCGGCGGCCTGCTCGAGGGCGACGTGCGCGTGGACGGCACGTCCATCGTCGGCACGCCACCGCGCGAGCTGGCGCACCTCGTCGGGTACGTCCCGCAGGACCCGCTGTCGGGCTTCGTGAGCGACGTCGTGGAGGACGAGCTGGCCTACGGCATGGAGCAGCTCGGGCTCGACCCGCAGACCATGCGGCGTCGGGTGGAGGAGACGCTCGACCTGCTGGGCATCGCCGACCTCCGACGTCGTGCGCTGCGCACGCTGTCGGGCGGCCAGCAGCAGCGGGTCGCGATCGGCGCCGTGCTCACGATGCACCCCAGGATGCTGGTGCTCGACGAGCCGACGTCGGCGCTCGACCCCACGGCTGCCGAGGACGTGCTGGCCACGGTCGCCCGGCTCGTGGCCGACGTCGGGCTCGGGGTGGTGGTGGCCGAGCACCGGATGGAGCGGGTGATCCCCTTCGCCGACCGCCTCGTCGTGGTCGAGGGTGGTCGGGTGCGCGACGGCGAGCCGGCCGACCTGCTGCGCGAGAGTCCCGTCGCGCCGCCACTGGTGGAGCTGGGCAGGCTCGTCGGGTGGGAGCCGCTTCCGCTCACCGTCCGCGACGCTCGGCGTCGGGCCGGCGACCTGCGCTCTCGGCTCACGGGCGCGCCGGCCCGGACGGCGTCGGCCCAGACCGCATCGGCCCAGACGGGGCCCCCGGTGCTGCGGGCGCGCGACATCTCGGTCGACTACCGCCGGCACCGCGCGGTCAGCGGCGTGGACCTGACGGTCGACCCCGGCCAGGTGGTCGCGCTCATGGGCCGGAACGGGTCGGGCAAGTCGTCGCTGCTGTGGGCGCTGCAGGGCGGTCTCAAGCGCGCGAGCGGCTCCGTGGCCGTCGGGGCCGACGGGCTCGACCCGGCCGGCCTGTCGCCGGCGGCCGCCCGTGCGCTGGTGGGACTCGTGCCCCAGACCGCGTCGGACCTGCTGTACCTCGAGACCGTCGACGACGAGTGCGCGGCGGCCGACACCCACGCGGACGCCGAGCCGGGGCGCTGCCGCGGACTGCTCGACCGGCTCGCGCCGGGCATCGCCGGAGCCCACCATCCTCGCGACCTGTCCGAGGGCCAGCGGCTCGCCCTCGTGCTGGCCATCGTGCTCACGACGTCGCCCCGCGTGCTGCTGCTCGACGAGCCGACGCGCGGCCTCGACTACGCCGCGAAGGCGCAGCTGGCGGCGATCCTGCACGCCCAGGCGGCCGAGGGTCGCGGCGTCGTGGTGTCGACCCACGACGTGGAGTTCGTCGCCCAGGTGGCCGACGCGGTCGTCGTCCTCGCCGAGGGCGAGGTGGTCTCGGCCGGAGGCGTGTCCAAGGTCCTGGCCGAGTCGCCCGCCTTCGCCCCCCAGGTCTCCAAGGTCCTGGGGTCGGACTGGCTCACCGTCGCCGACGTCGAGGGAGCCCTCCCATGACCTCCCCCCATCGGTGGATCCTCAACCTCAGGACCGCACGGGGCCCCGCATCGGTGGATCCTCAACCCCAGCGCCGCGGCTGCGGTTGCGGATCCACCGATGGGTGCGGCCACGCGTCGGCCCGGGACAGGGGTCGACGATGACGGCGCGGCTGGGCCTGCGCTCGGCGCTCGTGCTCGGCGTCGCGTCGCTCGCGGGCCTGGTCATGTTCCTGTGGCCGTTGTTCATCGAGCCGACCGCGGGGGCGGAGCGGGTCGACCAGCCGTTCCTGTTCATGGCGCTCCTGCCGATCGTCGTCATGGTGGTGGTGGCCGAGCTCACCGAGGGCGGCATGGACGCCAAGGCGCTGGCGATGCTCGGCGTGCTGACGGCGGTGAACGCGGCACTGAGACCCCTGGGAGCCGGGACGGCCGGCATCGAGACGGTGTTCTTCGTGCTCGTCCTCGCCGGGCGGGTGTTCGGGCCCGGGTTCGGCTTCGTGCTGGGCTGCACCTCGTTGTTCGCGTCGGCCCTGCTCACGTCGGGCGTGGGGCCGTGGCTGCCGTTCCAGATGATGTGCGCCGCGTGGATCGGACTGGGTGCGGGTCTGCTGCCGCGGCGGGTCACGGGACGGGCGGAGATCGCGATGCTCGTGGTCTACGCCGTGGTCGTGGCGTACCTGTTCGGCATGCTGATGAACCTGTCGTCGTGGCCGTTCCAGCTCGGCATCGCCGCCCCCGGGGCCGACGAGACGCTGCAGCTCGTGCCGGGTGCGCCGATCCTGGAGAACCTGCACCGCTTCCTGGTCTTCAACCTCGTCACGTCGACCTGGGGCTGGGACACGGGCCGCGCGGTCACCAACGCGCTGCTGGTGGCCACGCTGGGACCCGCCGTGCTGGTGACCCTGCGCCGGGCGGCCCGGCGTGCTCGGTATGGCCGCACGGCCGAACCGGTCCCGCAGCCCTGAGGCGGGCTCGTCGTCTGTGACGATGGACGACATGCTCCGCCACGCTCACCACCTGCTGTCCGTCGTCGTCTGCGCCGCTGCCCTGGTAGCCGCTCCGTCCGCTGCGCAGGCGGCCGCCGAGGGCGAGTGCGGGTCCGACGACGTCGTGGTCGTGGTCGAGCCCACGACGCTCGACGGTGATCAGCTCGTCCGCTGCGCCACGGACCTCGCCGGCGACGCCACTGCCTACGACGCTCTCCAGGCGGCTGGTCTCGACGTCGAGGAGACGCAGGGGTCCGCACCCTTCGTCTGCCGGATCGACGGTCGGCCCGACGCGGCCCAGGAGACGTGCGGCGCCTCGCTCTCCGGCGACGGGTACTGGGCCTTCCTCACCGCCGACGAGGGCGGCGAGTGGTCGTACGCCCAGACCGGCGTGCGCGACCACGACGTCGTGCCCGGTGAGTTCCTCGCCCTGCGGTACCAGCTGCTCGCGGACGGGGAGGACGTGACGGTCGAGACGCCGAGCACGCAGCAGACCCGCGCCGAGGCCGAGCTGGTCGCGACCCCGGGCGAGGCCGACGACGTGGCCACCTCCACCGGGTACGCGATCGGGTGGGTCGAGATCATCGTCTTCGTCCTCGTGCTCGGCGTCCTCGTGGTCGGCGCCGTGGTCCTGGCACGCCGCCGTCGGCCCTGACGGTTCCCGCTGCCCGGCACACTGGGCCCATGCTCACGACTCACCAGCCGGGCCACACGGTCCGCTTCGACTGGGGTCCGGTCGGCGGCCGCGCGATCTCCGACGGAGCCGACGTCGCCGTCGTCGTCGACGTGCTGTCGTTCACCACGGCGCTGGGGGTGGCGGTGGAACGCGGCAGCGTCGTGGTGCCTTACCCGACCGGTCGCGCCGACGCGGCCGAGGTCGCGGCGCAGACCGGCGCGGTGCTGGCCGCCGACCGGGCCTCGGCGGGCCCGGACGAGCCCACGCTCTCGCCGGCGCGGCTGCTGCGGGTCCCGCTGCCGGGTCGACTGGTGCTGCCGTCACCGAACGGGTCGGCCGTGGCGCACGCACTCGCGGGCTCGGCCACCACGGTGGTGGGCGCGAGCCTGCGCAACGCGGCTGCCGTCGCGGCCTGGATCGCGCGGGAGCACGACGCCGACGACACGGTCGTGGCCGTGGTCGCCGCAGGGGAACGGTGGAGCGACGGCTCGCTGCGACCCGCACTCGAGGACCTGTGGGGTGCCGGTGCGGTGCTCGCGGCCCTCGAGGACTTCGAGTGGCCGGGCCTGTCGCCGGAGGCTGCCGCCGCGGCCGACGCGTACCGGCTCGTGCAGGGACGCGAGGCCGCCCACCTGAGGGCCTGCGCGAGTGGTCAGGAGCTCGTCGCGGCAGGTTGGTCCGACGACGTCGGCGTGGCGGCCGAAGTCGGGGCCAGCAGCGTCGTGCCGGTGCTGAGCGACCGCGGTTTCGTCGCCGCCCCGTGAAAGTCGGCGCATTCCGAAACTATTCATGACTTTGGTCCTGAATGCTCTCGGGAAATGCCCGCATTATCGGGTGGTGGGCGATATGGTTCCGGCATGGCGAAAAAGACCGTGGAAAAGTTCTACTCCGACCTGAGTGGCGACGAGATCGACACCCCGGCACCGACGGTGTCGTTCACGTTCGACGGAGTGGGCTACCAGGTCGACCTCACCGAGTCCGAGCGTCAGGCCTTCGCCGACGCCGTGGCTCCCTACATCGCCGTCGGCCGCCGCGCCGCCGGTCGCACCACCCGGACCTCCTCCTCGGGCGGCGGTTCCGGCGTCGACGCCAAGGCCGTGCGAGCCTGGGCGCAGGAGCAGGGCCTGGACGTCCCGGCCCGTGGCCGCGTCCCGTCGTCGCTCATCGAGGCCTACCAGTCCGCGAACTGAGCCGAGCCCGACGACTCATCCCCGCGCGAACACCACTCCGGCGAGATCCTCGGAAAGGTCCCACGCACGCGTGGCGTCGCCGAGGTCGCTGAGAGGCTTCCAGAGATCCACCGGACCCGGGGCGCCACCGGTGCCCCCGAGGCCCTGCGGACCGTAGAAGGGCGCCGGGTCCGGCGCGGTCGCCGCGAGCACCGCCGGCAGCGCCGCGCTCTCGGGAGTGCCGACGAGCACCCCCAGGGCCGAGAGTCGACGGATGACCCGCACGCTGAGCGTGTCGCCGGACCGACCCACCTCGGGCCGGGCCGCCAGCAGGCTGGTCGGCGCCACGCCCGGGTGGGAGAGGTTGCTCGTGATGCCCCAGCCCTCGACCCGGCTCCGGCGGTCGAGCTCGAGGCCGAAGAGACCCAGGGCGATCTTGGACTGCCGGTACGCGCGCATGCCGTCGTAGGCGCGCTCGAACCCGGGGTCGTCCCAGTTGATGACGCCGCTCCTGGCCGCCACGCTGACCTGCGACGTCACCCGTGCCCCGCCGTCCACGAGGAGCGGGAGCAGGTGGGCGGTGAGCGCGACGTGAGCGAGGTGGTTGGTGCCGAGCTGGAGCTCGAAGCCGTCCTGCGTGGTCTGGCGCTCCGGCGGCGTCATGACGCCTGCGTTGTTGACGAGCAGGTGGATCGGCTCGCCCTCCGCACGCATCGTGGCGGCGAAGGCCTCGACCGACGCAAGCGACGAGAGGTCGAGGTCGTGGAGGGTCAGGCGAGCCCCCGGGTGCCGCCCGCGGATCGTCCGCACGGCCGCCTCTCCCTTCGTGCGGTTCCGGACGGGCAGGACCACGTCGGCTCCGGCGGCGGCGAGCGTCCGGGCGATGACGAGCCCGATCCCGTCGCTCGCGCCGGTGATGACCGCGCGCCGACCGGTGAGGTCGGGGACGGCGATGTCGTAGGTCCTGGGTGCCACGGTGTCTCCTGACGATGGGGGCGGCACGTGCCGCTGGCTCCAGCCTTCGGCACGACCCCGACCGGATCCAGGGTCCGACGATCCGTGGATGCGCGGACCGCCACGGGGCACGATGGAGCCATGATCGATCGGACCGGGCTGTCGGACTTCCTCCGCGTGCGCCGCGAGGCGCTGCAGCCGGAGGACGTGGGCCTGCCGCGCGGGCAGCGACGGCGGACGTCGGGGCTGCGCCGCGAGGAGGTGGCGGTGCTGTGCCACATGTCGGCCGACTACTACACCCGGCTGGAGCAGGAGCGCGGACCACAGCCGTCGGAGCAGATGGTCGCGGCCATCGCCCAGGGCCTGCACCTGTCACTCGACGAGCGCGACCACCTGTTCCACCTCGCCGGGCACCGGCCGCCGGAGCGCGGAGCCGAGAGCGACCACGTGAGCCCGGGGATGCTGCGGATCCTCGACCGGCTCGTCGACACCCCGGCGGAGATCGTGACCGAGCTCGGCGAGACCCTGCGCCAGACCCCGCTCGGTGTCGCGCTCGTCGGCGACCTGCGGCGGTTCAGCGGGCCGGAGCGCAGCATCGGCTACCGCTGGTTCACCGTCCCCGGGGCGCGGGACCTCCACCCGCCCGAGGACCACGAGCACTTCTCCCGGATGTACGTCTCCGGCTTGCGCGGCATCATGGCCCGGCGCGGGCCGACGTCGAAGGCGGCGCGCCTCGCCGCTGCGTTGGCGGCCGAGAACGAGGAGTTTCGGGCGCTGTGGGACGAGCACCAGGTCGGGATCATGCCGCACGAGCTCAAGCGGTACGACCACCCGACGGTGGGCCGTCTCGAGCTGAGCTGCCAGATCCTCCAGGACCCGCGGCAGGCGCACTCCCTGCTCGTCTACACCGCGGTCCCCGGCAGCGAGAGCCACGAGCGGCTGCAGCTGCTGTCGGTCGTGGGGAGCGCGGCGGGCTGATGGTCAGGACGGCGTCGAGTCGTCCGGTCGGAAGACGTAGGTGATCAGGAGGTCGCCGGAGGAGGACCGCTCGGAGCGGACGAGGGCGAGTCGTCGGGTCGGCGAACCCGGCTCGAGCAGACGCCTCCCGCGTCCGGCCACCGTCGGCACCACCACGAGCTGTAGCTCGTCGACGAGACCGGCCGCGAGCAGCGACTGGGCCAGACCGATGCTGCCGTGGATGCCGATGTCGCCGCCGTCCTGTGCGGCGAGCGAGCGAACGTGGTCGGCGGCGTCGGTGTGCACCGCCGTCGAGTTCTGCCACGACCCCGTCAGGGGCGTGGAGGTGACGACGTGCTTCTCGGTCCCGTTGATGAAGTCGGCGAAGGGCTGCACGTCGCTCGTGGGCCAGTAGTCGCACCAGTAGTCGTAGGTACCTCGGCCCAGGAGGACCGTGTCCTGACGCTCGATCACAGCGGCCAGGTTGTCGAAGATCTCCGGGCCGGCCTCGAACATCCAGTCGCCCGGCTCCTCGGCGACGCCGTCGAGCGAGAGCAGCTGGTACAGCACGACGCGACGCACGAGTGCCTCCTTGTTCCTGTGTGGAAGAGCGACGCTATCGCACCTGTGGGTCGTGAGCAGGCGTCCGCTCCGCCGCGCGGCGGAGCGGGACGCTCCCTCTGGAGGAAGGCACCCGTGGAGGTAGGGACTTCGTCGCTCGCTCCTCTCCTCCTCGAATCGCCACGCCGGATGCGGAGTCCGTGAGCCCTCGGCGTGTTCGAGAACGACGGAGCCCCTCAGCACTGAGGTGCCGAGGGGCTCACGATCTCTGCGGAGGATAGGGGATTCGAACCCCTGAGAGCTTTCACTCAACCCGCTTTCCAAGCGAGCGCACTAGGCCACTATGCGAATCCTCCGCCGACGAGCGTACCCGCCGCATCCCGCTTGGAACCCACCGGGTCGGCCCCCGTATGCTGGCCGCAGCCCCTCGCGTGGCGCTATCTCACCCAATCCCCCAGGGCCGGAAGGCAGCAAGGGTCAGTGGGCTCTAGCGGGTGCGCGAGGGGTCCTCACGTTCCAGGAGCTTCCTCGCGCCCGCGCCATGTTCAGGGGTCGTCGGCGAGGATGGGGTCGTGCTCGACGACCTCGCGCCGCAGCGGCGGCGCACCCTGCTGGCGGGGGCGGCGCTGCTCGTGGCCGTGGTGCTGGTCGCCGTCGGCATCGGGGTCGTCCGCACGCTCGACGCCACGGATCCCGCGTCGCAGGATGAGCTCGGGCCCGTGCTGCTGGTCTCCGGGTACGGCGGACGCGTGGCGTCCCTCGATCCCCTGCGCGACGCGCTCCGGTCGGCCGGCCGCGACGTCGAGGTGCTCGAGCCCGAGGGCGACGGCAGGGGAGACCTGCGCGCCCAGGCGGCCGCACTCGGCCGCTCGGTGGAAGCGGCCCTCGAGCGCACGGGCGCGGACTCGGTCGACGTCGTCGGCTACTCCGCAGGCGGTGTCGTGGCCCGGTTGTGGGTGCGCGACCAGGGCGGGGCGGACGTGGCTCGACGGGTGCTGACGATCGGCTCGCCCCACCACGGCACCGACGTCGCCGCGCTGGCGGTCGAGATCGCGGGCAGCTGCCCCACCGCGTGCGAGCAGCTCGTGCCCGACAGCGACCTGCTGCGTGGCCTGAACGCCGGTGACGAGACGCCGGACGGACCCGAGTGGGTCGCACTGCGGTCCGACGCCGACCGGGTGGTCGTCCCCACGGACTCCGCGATGCTCGACGGCGCTCTCAACCTGCGGGTGCAACGGCTGTGCCCCGGCTCGACGACCCCGCACCGCGCGCTTCCCGGTGACGCCGCGGTGCTCGCGACGGTGGCCTCGGTGCTCGGTCGGGACGCCGCCCGCGCGCCGACCGACGTCAGCTGTTGACGTCCTTGCTGCCGAAGTTGGCCCAGGCCGCCCCGAGGAACACCACGAGGTAGGCGGCCTGAGCGGCGACGCCTCGCACCACCTCGGTCCACCGGATGGGGTCGCGGAACAGGTCGACGAACGCCAGCCAGTACCGGGTCGGCAGGTACGGCTGCAGCACGTCGGCGGCCTCGAGCCCGAGGAGCACCGTCGAGCCGATGAGCACCGCCACCGTCCCGAGCGCGGCGGTCAGCCCGGACTCCACGATCGTGGAGAGCAGCAGCGCGAGCGCGGCCACGCCCAGCATCATCCACGTCACGTAGCCGAGCGCCAGGACCGTCCGCTGGATCATCTCCGCCTGGCTGAGCGTGGAGCCGGAGACGCTGGTGACCGTGCCGCTGGGATCTCCGTCGCCGAGCAGCAGCCGTCCGAGGACGTAGGCGACGACCGCCACGACCAGCACGGCCACGAGCACGAAGGCCACGACGCTCACCAGCTTCGCCACCAGCAGCCTGGTGCGGCCCACGGGGCGGACGAGCAGGTAGCGCAGCGTGCCCGTCTGCGACTCGCCGGCGATGGCGTCACCGGCCACGACCGCCACCGCGACCGGCAGGAACAGCGGGAGCACGATGCCCAGGGCAGCAAGGGGGAAGAGCGTGCCGTCGCTCAGGACGGCGGAGAGGAACGGTGGCCCGGTGCCGGGACGGGGTCCCAGCTGCGTGGTCGCGAGCAGCACCGCCACGAGCGCGGGCAGGGCGTTCAACATCGCGATGACCACCCAGGTGCGTCGGCGCCGCAGCATCGCGGCCAGCTCCACCCGGATCATGACGCCTCGCTCGCGCGCAGCACGACGTCCTCCAGGCTGACGCGCAACGGCCCCACGGAGTCGACGCGGACGCCGGCGGACACGAGACGTGCGTTCACCCGGGCCGGGTCGTCGGACACCACCACCAGGCGCTCTCCGACGGACGACTCCACGGCCTCGCCCAGCAGAGCGAGGGCACGCGCGACGTCGCGGGTGCCCACCACGACGCGCTCGCTCGGGGCCAGGAGCGTCTCCAGCTGGTCCTGCAGCACCAGTCGGCCGCGGTCGAGCACCCCCACGCGGGTGCACATCTGCTCGATCTCGCTCATGAGGTGGCTGGACAGGAAGATCGTGGTGCCGTCGCGATTGAGCGACAGCAGGAGCTGGCGGATCTCCCGGATCCCTTGCGGGTCGAGTCCGTTGGTGGGCTCGTCGAGCACCAGCAGCCGCGGCCGACGCAGCAGCGCACCGGCCAGGCCGAGGCGTTGGCGCATGCCGAGCGAGTACGCACGCACGGGCCGACGGTCGGCGGGGTCCAGCCCCACCTGCTCGAGCACCTCCCCGATGCGACCGGACCGTCCACGTCGCCGCGCGTCGGGCCCGGCGGCGTCGAAGGTGGCGAGGTTCCTGCGTCCCGACAGGTGCGGGTAGGCGCCGGGTCCCTCCACCAGGGCGCCGACGCGCGGGAGGACCGACGCGGCCGACGCAGGCATCGCCTCGCCGAGCACCTCGGCCTCCCCGGAGGTGGGCAGGACGAGGCCCAGCAGCATCCGCACCGTCGTGGTCTTGCCGGAGCCGTTGGCCCCGAGGAACCCGTAGACGTCGCCCTCTCGCACGTCGAGGTCGATGCCGTCGACCGCCGGCACGCCGCGGTACCGCTTCGTCAGCGCTCGGGTCCTGATCATCGCCGCCCCACCTGATCGCCCAGCTCGGCCGCGGCGTCCGCAAGCACCTCGGGCGTCACGGTCCCGGCCAGCAGGAAGGTGCCCCGACCACGGCCACCCTCGGTGAGCAGCACGGACAGCGGCCCGATCTCCAGGGAGGTGCCGACGTCGGTGCGCACGGCCGACGAGGCGCTCAGCTGCTCGCGCACCTGGCCGGCGAGACCGCGGCGGAGCGGCACCGCCACGAGGGCGGTGGGCCCACGGCCGTAGACGCCGACGGCTCCGAGCTCGTCGGGGTCGCCGCGGCGCTCGAGCCCGGCGACTGCCTCGGGGAGCACGAACGGTGCGAAGGCGTTGGCGCCCGCCGCGACGTCGATCGCGTCGCGAAAGCCCACGCGGGCGCCCGGGGGAGCGGTGAACGTGGTCGTGCCGGGATCGGGGGTCGACGGGTCGAACCGGGTGACGGCGGTGGACACCACGGGCAGGTCCGAGGCGGTGCCGACCACGTCGACGCGCAGCGCCAGACCGGTCTCGGCGTCCGCCCAGACGTCGACGTGCGCGATGGTCGACTGCTCGTCGGCCGGCTCCAGCCTCAGGCCGGGCGCCGACCGCCCCGCCACGCGTCGTTCCGGCAGGCGGGACAGCTCGGCGGCGTCGGCCCCGGCGAGCAGGCGCCGGGCCAGCTGTGACGGCACGAGGTCGGAGGCGTCGGGCAGGCGGACGGTGGCGTACGGGGACGAGGTGGCGCGCTCGGACTCGAAGCGCCAGGTGGTGAGCAGGTTACCCTCGCGCACCAGGTCGGTCTCGCCACTCGCGCGGACGCGGTCGACGCGCCACTGCTCGTCCGACCGCCACCAGACGCGCAGGGTGCTGGTGTCACCCAGCAGGTCGGCGACCCCGGCGAACGAGTCGGTCTCGGGGATCTGCAGCGAGCCGCGGGTGCGCACCTCGCCCGACCACCCCAGGTCGCGTGACGCGACGACCCGCTCGAGCAGTCGGTCCGCCGAGACGTCGGAGGCCTCGGCCGGGAGCAGGCGGGGGAGCACCGGCGCCGCGGCCAGCAGGGCCGACGCCAGTGCCACGAGCAGCCAGCGTCGGGCGGAGGGCTTCATCTCCTGACCACGGTACGAGGTGGGACCCCGCCTCGCCGGGTGGAGCTGGGTGGATCCCGGGGCCGTCGAGTGCGTCGGTGGCGCGCTGCGGCCACGGGCGGCCCCCGACGCACGACAGCCGCACGCGGCGCCGGAAAAGGATCTGCGCCACGTGCGGCTGGACCGTGGGTACGAGCCGCGCTCCGCCCGTCAGCCGATGGGGTCGACGACGCCGTGGTCGGCCACCGAGCGGGCCAGCGTGAGCAGGTGCTCCGAGCCGTCGCCGAGCGTGTGGTCGATCGCGGTCAGACGGCTCGTGTAGTGGCCGACGGAGTACTCCGCGGTCATGCCGATGCCGCCGTGCAGCTGGATCGCCTCCTGGCCGATGTGGCGGCCGGCGCGCGAGACCTGCAGCTTGGCACGTGCTGCTGCCTCGAGGACCCGGTCCGGGTCGTCCTGGAGCACGAGCGTGGCCCACGTGACGGTGCTGCGGACCAGCTCGGCCGACACGTACAGGTCGGCCGCGCGGAACGTGAGCGCCTGGAACGTGTTGAGCGGGACGCCGAACTGCTTGCGCGTCTTGAGGTACTCCGTCGTGGTCCGCAGGGCCACGTCCATGGCACCCACGGCCTCGTGGCTCAGGGCGATCTGCCCACGGGCGACGTTCCGGGCCACGACGTCGGAGACGTCCGCGGCCGGGTCGCCCAGGGGCGTGGCCGTGGCACCGTCGAGCGCGACGCGCGCCGCGCGACCGCCGTCGTGCGTGCGGTAGCCGATCCGGTCCACGCCACCGGCCGAGGGGTCGACGAGGAACACGCCGACGCCGGCGTCGGTGCGGGCCGTGACGACCAGCAGGTCGGCGCGCTCGCCGTGCAGCACCGGCTCCTTGACGCCCGTGAGCGTCCAGGTGCCGTCGGACTCGGCTGCCACGACGGCGTCGCCGACGTCGTGGTGGGCGAAGGAGAGCACCAGGGCGCCCTCGGCCACGCGGCCGATGACGTCGGCGCGCTGCTCGGCCGAGCCGAGGTCGGCCACCAGGCCGGCGGCCAGGATCGTCTCGAGGTACGGCTCGGGCGCGAGCACGCGTCCGATCTCCTCGGCCACGATCGCGACCTCCACGGGTCCGGCGCCGAAGCCGCCGTCCTCCTCGGAGAACGGCAGTCCGAGGGCACCGAGCTCGGCGAGCTGCTGCCAGGTCTTCTCGGAGAACCCGGGGTCGGTCTTGGTGACCTCGCGGCGGGTCTCCGACGAGTCGTAGGTCTTGCTCAGCAGACCGCGCACCGCGTCACGCAGGGCGGTCTGCTCGGAGTCGAGGGTGAAGTCCATGGCTGCCTCACAGTCCCAGGATGGTCTTGGCGATGATCTGACGCTGCACCTCGTTGGAGCCGCCGTAGATCGACGCCTTCCGGAAGTTGAGGTACTGCGGGGTGCTGACGCGGGCCCAGTCGGGCACGTCGGAGCCGTCTCCGGCGCCGGACGCGAGCGAGAGCGGGCCGGCGAGGTCGACGTAGAGCTCGGTGACGGCCTGCTGCAGCTCGGTGCCGCGCAGCTTGAGCACCGACGACGCCGGGTGCGGCTTGCCGTCGGCGGAGTGGGCCACGACGCGCAGCGCCGTGAGCTCGAGGGCGAGCAGCTCGTTCTCCAGGTCCGCGACGCGGGTGGCGAGCAGCAGGTCGGAGTCGAGGCGGTCGCCGGCGATCTCCTTCGCCGCGGCCAGCCAGCGCTTCGTGGAGCCGACGGGTGCCACGCCGACGCGCTCGTTGCCGAGCAGGAACTTGGCGTAGTCCCAGCCGCGGTTCTCCTCGCCGACGAGGTTCTCGGCCGGCACGCGCACGTCCTCGAAGAAGACCTCGTTGACCTCGTGGCCGCCGTCGATGAGCTCGATGGGACGCACGGTCAGGCCGGGCGACGTCATGTCGATGAGCAGGAACGAGATGCCCTGCTGCTTCTTGGGGGCGTCGGGATCGGTACGCACGAGCGTGAAGATCCAGTCGCCGTACTGGCCGAGCGTGGTCCACGTCTTCTGCCCGTTGACGACGTACTCGTCGCCTTCACGACGGGCCGTGGTGCGCAGCGAGGCGAGGTCGGAGCCGGCGTCGGGCTCGGAGAAGCCCTGCGACCACCAGATGTCGAGGTTGGCGGTGGCCGGGAGGAACCGCTCCTTGATCTCCTGGGAGCCGAAGGCCGCGATGACCGGGCCGACCATCGACGCGTTGAACGCCAGCGGCGTGGGGACGCAGGCCAGCTGCATCTCCTCGTGCCAGATGTGGCGCTGCAGCGGGGTCCAGTCCTTGCCGCCCCACTCGACGGGCCAGTTCGGCACGGCGAGACCGGCGGCGTTCAGCGTCTGCTGCGCCTCGACGATCTGCTCCTTGCTGAGCTCGCGCCGGGCGGCGACGGTGTCGCGGATGTGCTGCGGGACCTGGGTGGTGAAGAACGTGCGCATCTCCTCGCGGAATGCGGCGTCCTCCTCGGACAGACGAAGCTTCATGGGGACTCTCCGGGTGGGTAAGCGCTTGCTTAATCGTCACGATACGCGCTGCACCCGACACCCTGCCAGGTGCCGGGTCCCACGGCTCGACGAACGACGGCCCCCGGGCCGGGCTCGCTCAGTCCTTCTGACGGCGCGCGGCGGCAGCGCGCAGGGGCCCGACGAGGCGGGGTCCGGCCAGTCGACGCTCGAGCCGACGCGCCTCCCGCCCGAGCGGCTGGGCTACGTACTGGCCGAGCAGCACACCGGACGCGAGCGCCACGGCGACGCCGCCGGCGGTGATCATCCAGAGCAGGCCGAGCAGGTTCTCGCCCGCCAGCAGCGACAGGGCCCGGAAGATGGACAGACCCGGCAGCAGCGGCACGATGCACGAGACGACCACCACGAGCGGCGGCACCCGGAACCGGCGGGCCACGGAGTAGCCCACGAAGCCGACGGCGAACGCGGCCACGCCCGCGGCGGCCGGCCGGCCGACGTCGGCCTGGGTGAGTGCGGCGTAGGCGCCCGACGTGACGGCGGCGAGCAGACCGATGGGCACCACGATGCGCTTGGGCGAGTAGGCCGAGAGGGCGAAGGCCGCGGCGGTCACGCCGGCCCCCGCCATCACCTGGGGCAGCTGCGAGAGTCCGGACGCCCCCGGGTCCAGGGCGAAGTCGACCCCCAGCCACTCGCCGACCTGCAGACCGGCGGAGACGCCGACGATGATGCCGACGGTCGCGATCATCACCTCCATGATCCGGGCGTTGGCGGTGATCGAGAAGCCGGTGAGCGCGTCCTGGATCGCACCGATGAAGCCGAGTCCGGCGAGCAGCATGATGATCGCCGCCGTCACGACCAGGGACGGGTTGACCTCGGCGGGCGTCGCGGCCACGGCCACCGCGATGAGCGTGGCCAGGAGCGCTCCGGCCACCTGGGAGTAGAAGAAGGGCAGCCGCAGACGTTCGATCCGTCGCTGCAGGACCTCGATCGCGGCGCCGGCGACACCGGCCACGGCGAGCACGATCCAGTCGCCGCCCAGCAGGAGAGCCACGCCCGCACCGGTGAGGCCCCAGCTGGCGGTGATCGCCCAACGCGGCCGGGGGTGGCCGGTGGAGGCGATCCGAGCAACGCGCGACGCGGCCTCCTCGCGGTCGATCTCGCCGGTGAGCAGCGCGTTGACGAGCAGGTCGACGGCGGTCAGGTCGGCGTAGTCGACCTCGCGGTGGGTCACGTGCCGGCGCATGACGATCGGCAGGTCGTCCACGCTCTCCTGGTGGCTCAGCGTGAGCGACGTGAAGGTCACGTCGACCAAGGTCTGCCGCAGTCCGAGGTGATGGGTCACCGAGGCCATCGTGGCGGTCACGTCGGCCGCACCCGCACCGTTGGACAGCAGCATCTCGCCGATCCTCAGGGCGAGGTCGAGCGTGCGCTGCACGTCCTTGGAGTCCGTCATGAGCACCATGGTGCCGGGTGGTGCGGAGGCCCTGCGCGGGTGGCCAGGTCGTTCACGCGGCCGGCCGGGGCCCGCCTCGGTATCCTCCCTCCAGGAGGATCCTCACATGGCGGAACAGGTGGACGACGGGCTCGACGACCGGCTCGCGGCGATGGCCCGCGAGCTGGCGACGCAGCCCACCGCGGAGCGCACCGCCGAGCGGTTGACGTCGCTGGCGCTCGAGCTGGTCCGCGGCGCCTCCGACGCGGGTGTCTCGCTGGTCCGTGCGCGGGGCCGGATCGAGACCGTGGCCCCCACCAGCGAGCTCGTGGCGCGGGCCGACGACCTGCAGCACCGGCTCCACGAGGGTCCGTGCGTCGATGCGCTGGACGCCGACGAGATCGACGCCCCCGACCTCACGAGCGACGAGCGCTGGCCGCGCTGGCGTCCCGAGGTGGTCGAGGCCGGTGTGCGGGCGATGTTCTGCGTACAGCTGAACCTCGACGACCGCGGCCTCGGTGCCCTGAACCTCTACGGCTCCTCGGTCGACGCGTTCGACGAGGCCGACCGCGAGGCAGCGCGTCACCTCGCGAGCCACGCCGCGATCGCCATCGCCTCGTCGCAGGAACGGGCGTCGCTGCAGGAGGCCCTCGCCAGTCGCACCGTGATCGGCCAGGCGGAGGGCATCCTCATGGAGCGCTTCGGCGTCGACGCCGACCAGGCCTTCGCGGTGCTCGTGCGGTACTCGCAGCACCACAACGTGAAGCTGGCGCAGGTGGCGCGCGACCTGGTCCACACGCGGAGCCTGCCCGGGATCGACTGAGCGTCAGGCCTGCGACGTCACTTCGTCCGGAAGGTCGCCCTCCTCGACCAGCCGACGCGCGACGTCGCGAAGCTTGACGTTGTGGTGCTGCGAGTGGCGGACGAGCACCTGGAAGGCGGCGTCGACCGTCAGTCCGTAGCGCTCCACGAGCACGCCGACGGCGATGCCGATGTCGCCACGCGCGTCGAGGGCGCGGCGCAACCCGTCGCGATCGTGGGCGACGCCGAGCGCGACCGAGGCGAGTCCTCCCAGCTCGGTGGCGCGCAGGCACGCCTCGTCGTCGAACGCGTCGGGGTCCTCGGCGTAGAGGTCGAGGCGGCCGGGCTCGCCGCTGCGGCTGGACAACGGCACCACGACGACCGACCGTTGGCCCAGCATCGCCACGTCGCGACCCCAGTCGCGCCAGCGCGGATCGCTGGCGGTGTCACGGACGTGGACGTGGCCGACGGGCCCGACGTCGGCGAGCGAGGAACCGGCTCCTGGGCCTCCCGGGAGACGGAGCGCCTGCATCGCCTGGGGTGACGTCGCCGCGAGCGCCGGTCGGCCCGAGGCCGACGGCACCGTCACGGCGGCGGCATCGCACGGGACCACGGCGAGCGCGAGCGAGGCGATGCGGTGCGCGACCGACTCGGTGGGCGGTGGCTGGACGCGAAAGGTCGAGGACGCCGAGGGGCCTTGCCCGGCGGTCGTGGAGCCCGAGGCCTCGGGCGAGGACGGCGACGGGGGTGGAGCAGAACGGGTCAGCGCGACCACCTCCTGGTGCGTGAGGTCGTCGGCTGCTGCTCAACCGAGGGGTAGCGAACCACACCGGTGTGGTCCGACCCACGCCGGGTCAGTCCTCGTCGATGAGACCCTCGCGCCGCGCCTCGCGGACGATGCGTCGGAGGTTGTCCAGTCGTCCGCAGTCCGCGTCGATCTGCTGGTTGCGCTCGGTCGCGAAGGCCTCGCCGAGCTTCGCGAGGACCTCGGGACCGAGCTCCTCGCGCGCCGGGTTGAGGATCGTCAGCTCCTCCTCCGTGAGGTGGTGACTGACGAGCCGGGTCAGCTCCTCGACGGCGTCGTCGAACTTCTGCGTGTCGGTGGCGGCGCACTCCATGACCGCGAGCAGGGCCTCGTTGCCCTCGGCGTGCTCGTGCTCGCCGTGGTCGGCCTCGTGGGCGTCCACGGCCCGCCGCTTCTTGAGCTGCGGGTACACGTGGCGCTCCTCGGCCTCGGCGTGGGCGACGTGCAAGGCCGAGAACGCCTGACGCACGGCGTCGCGGTCCGACGCGGTGCTGCGCAGCTGGCGCAGCAGGTCCTCGAAGCGGCGGTGGTCGTCGAGGATCAGCTCGATGACGTCGCCCGAGACGGGGCGGCCCAGGTCGATGGTGGTGGAGGAGGTCATGGCGCGAGCGTAGGCACGCGCGATCGGTCGCGCACGTCGGCGCATGACCCGCCCGGTCCTGGGTACATCGCGCCCATGACGACCCGAATCGGACTGGAACAGGGCCGACGATCGGCCCTGGTGCTGAGCATCGCTCATGCCGAGGACGTGGCACACCTGCGGGACCTCGAGGACGACCCCGCCACGGACGCCGTGCTGTGCCTGGTGCCGGCCGCTGTCGAGCCGGACGCCGAGGTGCAGTCCCTCTGGCACCGCGTGGCGGAGCGCCGCTTCGTCGTGGTGCTGCGGTACTCCACGGGGCCCGACGCCCACGCTCGTCGCGCGGGCGGGGAGCTGGCCGCTCCCGGCGTCCTGGCCGCCATCTCCCGGGTGGCGGCGTGGACGACCGCGCAGGACGCGCCGGGTCTGCGGCTCATGGTCCTGGAGCCCGCCACGCCCGACGGCGCGAGCGCGGTCCTCGAGGACGAGCCCGAGATGCAAGGTCTGACGATCCACGCGAACGTCGACGTGTGCACGACAACGGAAGGAATCACCATGACCATCGCTCCTGACGACCCGTTCGCCGTACCCCAGCCGGACGCGGACCCCGCATCCGACCCGGGAGCCGAGCCCGACGTGCAGCCGATCGAGCCCGACGATCCGGACGACGTGCCCGAGGTCCCCCTCGAGCCGACGCCGGCCCCCGACGAGACGGGGATCCGATGAGTGACGGCTTCCCCGCCCAGCAGCAGGACCCGCCCGGCAGCACGGGGGCGATGGACCCCCAGCCGGACCACGGCGAGGAGTCCTACGTCGGCCACGGCCGCCTGGAGGGCAAGGTCGCCCTGGTGACGGGCGGAGACTCCGGCATCGGCCGCGCCGTCGCCATCGCCTACGCCCGCGAGGGCGCCGACGTCGCCTTCACGCACCTGCCCGACGAGGGCGACGACGCGGCCGAGACCGGCCGCCTGGTCGCCGAGGCGGGCCGCCGCGTCCTGGCGCTCGAGGCCGACCTGCGCGACCGCGCGGCGTGCGACGACGTGGTCGCCCAGACCGTCGGAGAGCTCGGCGGTCTCGACGTGCTGGTGAACAACGCCGGCTACCAGATGGCGCGCGAGGAGGGCATCGAGGCGCTGACCGACGAGAATCTCGACCGCGTGCTGAAGACCAACCTCTACGCCGCGTTCTGGCTGACCCGTGCGGCAGTGCCGCACCTGCGTGAGCGCGGGGGCAACGTCATCAACAACACGTCGATCCAGGCCTACGAGCCGTCGACGTCGTTGCTGGACTACGCCTCCACCAAGGCGGCGCTCAACAACCTGACCGTGAACCTGGCCGCCGAGCTCGGGGCCGACGGCATCCGCGTGAACGCGGTGGCACCCGGCCCCATCTGGACGCCGCTGCAGCCCGCCACCCAGCCGACGGAGAAGATCGAGCAGTTCGGATCCGACACCCCGCTGGGGCGCGCGGGCCAGCCGGCCGAGGTGGCTCCCGCCTTCGTGTTCCTGGCGTCGGACCGTGACGCGAGATACGTGTCCGGCACGGTGCTGGGCGTGACCGGTGGCAAGCCCGTCTTCTGACGGGACGCTGCCACCATTGAACGAGAGAACCGGACGACGACAGGAGGTGCGCCATGCCGGCAGGCAAGGACGCGAGCGACGAGCCGTCGCTGAAGAACCCCGAGATGTACGAGACGCTCCGCGACCACGGAGCCTCGAAGGAGAAGGCCGCCCGGATCTCCAACGCGGCCGCCCGCGACGGCGAGAAGACCGTCGGCAAGCGCGGGGGCGAGTCCGGCTCCTACGAGGACTGGACGGTCGACGACCTGCGCGGCCGGGCCAAGGAGCTCGGTCTCGAGGGCTACTCGGACCTGCGCAAGGACGAGCTGATCGAGAAGCTGCGCGACCACTGAGGGACGCCGTCCACCCTGCGGGGGCGGGAACGGCTGGAAGACTGTCGGCATGACCGACGGAGAGTCCTCCAGCGCCGTTCCCGACCCCGGGAGCGAGCCGCCACCGCTGAGCGACCTCGCCGCAGGCGTCCTGGTGTTCGGCTCGTCCGCCGCGGTGCTGGTGGTCGAGATCGTCGCGCTGCGGCTGCTCGCGCCCTACCTCGGCCTCACCCTCGAGACGTCGACCACCGTCATCGGCCTGGCCCTGGCGGCCATCGCGGCGGGCTCGTGGGCCGGCGGCAGGGCCGCCGACACGATCGACCCGCGCCGGGCCCTCGCGCCGCTGCTCGCGATCTCGGGCGTCGTCATCGCCGCCACACCGTTCGCGGTGCGCAGCGTGGCCGATCCCGAGTCCGTGGGGCTGCTGTACCTGGTGGCCGCCGCGACGATCGTGGTGCCGGGCGCCCTGCTCTCGGCAGTGACGCCGATGGTGACCAAGCTGCTGCTGCGCACCCTCGACGAGACCGGGACGGTCGTCGGTCGCCTCTCGGGCATCGGCACCGTGGGCGCCATCGTCGGCACCGTGCTGACGGGCTTCGTGCTCATCTCGCACGTCCGGGTGAGCGTGATCCTGGTAGGCCTCGGGGTGCTCCTGGCCGTGGCCGCCGCCGTGCTGGAGCTGCGTCTGCGCGGGCCGGGCTTCGGCCTGCTCGCCGTCGGCGGCGCGGTGCTCGTCGGTGGCACCGCGGCCCTGGCGCCCGGCGGCTGCGAGGTCGAGACCACCTACCACTGCGCGTCGGTGGAGCCGGGGGGATCCACCCCCGACGGCCGCCTGCTCGTGCTCGACGGCCTGCGCCACTCCTTCGTGGACCTCTCCGACCCCGAGTACCTCGAGTTCGCCTACACCCGCGGCTATGCCGCCGTGATCGACGCGATGTTCCCGACGTCGGAGCCGCTGGCCGCGCACCACCTCGGCGCCGGTGGTGTGACGATGCCCCGGTGGCTGGCCTCGACGCGCCCGGGTACCACGAGCGTGGTCTCGGAGATCGACGGCGGCGTCGTGCAGCTCGACCGCGACGAGCTGGGGCTGGAGACCAGCGACGCCCTGCGGGTGCGGGTCGAGGACGCCCGGCTCGGCCTGCGCGACGTCGAGCCCGGCAGCCTCGACCTCGTGGTCGGTGACGCCTTCGGCGGCGTGAGCGTGCCGTGGCACCTGACCACCCGTGAGATGGCCGAGGAGGTGCACGAGGCCCTCGACGACGACGGCGTCTACGTGCTCAACGTGATCGACCACGGATCGCTGGACTTCGCCCGCGCCGAGGTGCGGACCGTCCAGGAGCGCTGGCCGCACGTGGCGGTGCTCGGCTGGCCCGCCGACGGCCCCGGACCGGGCGGCGGCAACATCGTGGTGGCGGCGTCGGAGCGACCGGTCGACGTCGACGCGGTGCGCGCCGGACTGGGTGAGCGCCAGGTGGGGTGGGAGGTCACCGACGGTGACGACCTCGACGCCTGGGTGGGCGACGCCGCGGAGCTGACCGACGACTACGCCCCGGTCGACCAGCTGCTCACCCCCTGACGGTCGCCGAGCGGGTCCTCGCTGCCGCCGGGCCTCTCCGGCGGCTGTGCTCTCGCCCGCTGCTGCGTCGCTGTGACCGAGAGTCGGGTGGGCTCCGACAGGGCCTCGACCGGAGCGGGGGTTCTCGGCCCGGCTGGGTCTGCGGGGCGCGGCCACGATTCTCCATCTGCGCGTGATCCACGCAGGATTCTTCCTTCTCGTGGACCGTCCCGCGCGAAGGGAGAATCGCTGACCCGCTCTGCCCCGCGCACTGTCGCGAGCTCAGGACCCGCCGGTCTGCGTGCGGGCGAGGTCAGGCCGCGACGTCACCCACCTCGCGACGCAGCCGCGCCAGCAGAGTCGACAGACGACGTGAGACCTGCATCTGGCTGATGCCGAGCCGGGTCGCGATCTCGCGCTGGGGCAGCTCGTCGACGAAGCGCCACGCGAGCAGGCGTCGCTCGTCGTCGGTCAGCCTGGTGCGCAACGACCGGACCGTGAGCCAGGTGTCGACCCGGGCGTACCCGTCCTCCGTGAGTGCCGCCGATCCGATGCCGTCGTCCAGCGTGTCGGCCGTGAAGCAGCCGCCGGCGGCGAGCGCCTCACGCACGTCGGTCACCGGCACGCCGAGCTGCGCGGCGATCTCCTGTGGGTTCTCGGTCCACGAGGACCCGACCACGGTCTCCGTGGCGATGCGCGCCTGGAGCTCCTGCAGTCGACGCGGTGGGCGCACGCTCCAGGCGTGGTCGCGGAAGTACCGCTTGATCTCGCCGCGGATGGTGCTGGCCGCGTACGGCGCGAAGTCTCCGCGATCGGCGTCGAAGCGCTCCGCCGCCTTGACGAGTGCGAGACGGGCGACCTGGAGCAGGTCGTCGTCGTCGACGCCGCGGCCGCGGTAGAGGCGAGCCAGATGAGCCGCGAGCGGCAGATGATCCTGGATGAGTGAGCCCGTGCGCATGGTCTGAGCCATGTCGACCTCCCGAGTCGGGGCGACGACGGCTGCTGCTCAACCTGCTCCCAGCCTGACCCGGCCGTCGGCGATCCGCAACCGCGGCAGGATTGAGGTGGCCGGCTTCGGGTACGTCCCGCACGTGGACTCCCCAGGACAGACCGCCCCCGCCCCGACCGTGCGGACCGTGCCGTTCGGTCCCCTGTCGATCGACGTCGACGACACCGTGCTGCTGCCGCGACCATGGACGTACGCCCAGTCGCGCTGGGCAACCGAGCTGCTGACCTCCCTCCCCGAGGGCGACGTGCTCGAGCTGTGCTCGGGGGCCGGCCAGATCGGCCTCGGGGCGGTCCACGGCACCGGACGTCGACTGGTGATGGTCGACGCGGCTCCCCGGGCCTGCGAGCTCGCTCGCGTGAACGCCGAGCGCGTGACCGAGGACGTGGAGGTCCGCGAAGGCCAGTTCGACGCCGTGCTCGGTGAGCACGAGCGGTTCGTCCTCGTGGTCGCGGATCCGCCGTGGGTGCCGACGCAGCGGGTGGGTGAGCATCCCGCCGACCCGCTCTGGGCGATCGACGGCGGGATCGACGGACTCGAGGTGGCCCGCCGATGCGTCCGGGTGGCGGCCAAGCACCTGGAGCCGACCGGACGGCTTCTCCTCCAGCTCGGCAGCCGGGAGCAGGTGGAGCTGCTGGAACGGCCCTTCACCTGGGTGGGCCTCGAGGTGGTCGAGGTGCGCGAGGAGGGGCAGGAGGGATCGAGCGGCGTGGTGGCGCTCGTGGCGCCCACGACCCGTTCGAGTTGAACGACCTCCCGAACCGTGGTTCCGTGGGGACAGGTTGAGTCAGCAGCCGATCTCGTTCGACGAGAGGCATGTGCATGACCACCACCCTCCCCGCCCCCACCGCCAGCGCGGTCCAGGATCCCGACGTCGCCACTGGTGAGCGGCTGCGACGAGCGGCCGAGGCGCCCGCCGACCGACGTCGCGAGCTGCAGAACGATGTCGTGTCCGACTACATCCCCATGGCCGGCCGCCTGGCGCGCCGTTACCGCGGCCGCGGCATCGCCGACGACGACCTCGACCAGGTGGCGCGCCTCGGCCTCGTGAAGGCGATCCGCCGCTTCGACCCCGAACGCCGCTCCTTCGCCGCCTACGCCGTGCCCACGGTCCTGGGCGAGCTGCGACGACACTTCCGTGACCGCGGCTGGACCATCCGGCCGGTGCGCTCGCTCCAGGAGCTGCAGATGTCGGTGACGGCCGCCCGGGACGAGCTGCGCAGCACCGGCACGCACGAGCCGAGCGCCGAGGACGTCGCCGAGCGCCTCGGGATCGGCGTGGCCGAGGTCCGCGAGGCCGACGCCGCGCACGACGCCTTCGCGCCCCGGTCACTCGACGTGCCGTCGCCCGCCGACGGCACCTTCGCGCACGAGCGGATCGGAGCGCTCGATCCCGGGCACGAGGCGGTCGAGCGGCTCCAGACGGCGATGCCGGCGCTGCGCTCCCTCGACGAGCAGGACCGTCGGCTGCTCCACATGCGCTTCGTCGAGGACCGCACGCAGCGCGACATCGGCGTCGAGCTCGGTGTCTCGCAGATGCAGGTCTCGCGCCGGTTGACGGCGGTGCTGCAGCGGGTGCGCGAGCGCATCGGGCCGCTCGACGGCTGACCCCTCGGCGAGGCGCCGGGTTCCACGGTGCGTCGTCGAGGTGTGAGGCAGGCCGATCGAGGGTAGTCCTGGGACATGAGCACCTTCGGAAGCAGCCCCCAGTCCGGTCCCGGGACCAACGACCACGCACCGGTCGACCCCGCGACGTCGCCCGACACCGAGCCCGACGCCGACCTTCCCCCGACAGAGCCGTCGCTCGACGCCTCCGAGCTGGAGGACGACGAGGACGGTGGCGAGGAGGGCGACGACGCGTCGTCCTGACCTGGACGGGGCGGCCGGGGAGGGCGGACACCCACCCGGCCGCCGGTCAGCGCACGAGCGCCCGGGCCGCTGCCTGGGTGTGAGCCTGCTCGAGCCGGTCCTGCTGCGACTCGGCCTGGGCCACGAGGTCCTCCAGCTCCTCGCGGTCCAGCGCCGGGTGGACGTCGACGACCGACAGCAGCGCCTGCCACCCGGCGCGCTTGCCCGCGACGGCCGTGCGCATCGCCTCGAGCTCGACGAGGTCGGTCATGTCGGTCCGCTGCGTCAGGGAGCCGTTGGGCTTCAGGCGTCCGAGCCGCTCGCCGGCCTGGGCCGCGAGCGTGAGCGCCTTGGACTCGCCGACACCGAGGTCGTCGGCCATGCGGCGCAACCGGCGTCGCTCGTCCACGAGCTCGCCGTGGATCGTGCGCACCGTGTTCCCGATCTCGGGATCGAGCTGCGCGTCGGCGCTGCGGTCGAACAGGTCGATGCCCGCGGCCGAGCCTGCGAGGTGCGTGTGCACGTGGTGGGCGATCGGTGATCCGCCCGGCACGATCGCGGAGATGGGGGAGGGCATGGGTGCTCCTTCGGGGCGGGCGTTGTCCCGCTCGTGGTCGAGGTCTGTGCCCAGCATGTACCCGCTCCCGGTCGGGCCATGCCACGCATGGTCTCGCGCCCGGCGGGTACGCGTCGGAGGAACACCACCGACGCGAGGAGGACGACCGTGAGAGCAGTGACGTGGCAGGGCCGACGCGACATCCAGGTGCACGACGTGCCGGACCCTCGCATCGAGGATCCGGGCGACGTCGTGCTGAAGGTGACGAGGACCGGCCTGTGCGGCTCCGACCTGCACCTGTACGAGGTGATGGGTCCCTTCATGAACACCGGTGACGTCCTGGGTCACGAGACGATGGGCGAGGTGGTGGAGGTCGGCGCCGGCATCACGAACCTCGCCGTCGGCGACCGCGTGGTGGTGCCGTTCCAGATTGCCTGCGGCGACTGCTTCATGTGTCGCAAGGGGCTGCAGACGCAGTGCGAGACCACGCAGGTGCGCTCGCACGGCACGGGAGCAGCCCTGTTCGGCTACAGCGAGCTGTACGGCAGCGTTCCTGGCGGTCAGGCCGAGTACCTGCGCGTGCCGCACGCGGACTACGGCGCCATCAAGGTGGGTCCCGACCTGCCCGACGAGCGATACGTCTACCTGTCCGACGTGATGCCCACGGCGTGGCAGGCCGTCCGGTACGCCGACGTGCACGAGGGCGACACGCTCGCCGTCGTCGGACTCGGCCCGATCGGCGACATGGCCGCCCGTCTCGCGCTGCACCAGGGCATCCGGGTCATCGGCATCGACCTGGTCCCCGAGCGGCTGGAGCGTGCGCGACAGCGAGGTGTGGAGACCTTGCACGTGGAGGACGACGACGTCGTGGAGACGGTCTTCGAGCTCACGTCGGGTCGTGGCGCGGACGGCGTGATCGACGCCGTCGGCATGGAGGCGCACGGCTCGCCGGCGCCCTCGGTGCTGCAGAAGGCGGTCGGCCTCCTCCCGGACGGCCTGGCGAAGCAGGCCATGACCTCGGCCAGCGTCGACCGGCTGGCCGCGCTGCACCTGTCCACCCAGCTGGTGCGCCGCGGCGGCACGGTCTCGCTGTCGGGCGTCTACACGGGCACGCACGACCCGATGCCCATGCAGCAGCTCTTCGACCGCCAGGTGACGCTGCGGATGGGACAGGCCAACGTGAAGAGGTGGGTCGACGACCTGATGCCGCTCGCGGAGCGCGCCGACGACCCGCTGGGCCTCGAGTCCTTCGCCACCCACCGGTTGTCGCTGGAGGACGCGCCGCGCGCGTACGACATCTTCCAGCGCAAGGACGACGGCGCCGTCAAGGTCGTCTTCGACCCCAGCCTCTGAGGGACGCGCGCGGCCGGCTCCCCCTCACGGGTGGGGGCCGGCCGCGGCACGTCGGGCGATCAGCTTGTGCGTCCCGTCGCACCAGGGGCCGCGCGCCGTGGCGTCGCAGCGGCACAGGGCGACCACCGGCCGCTGGGCCTGCACCGCCGTCCCGTCGGGCGCCACGACGAAGCCGAGGTCGCGCACCAGGCGAGGGCCGGCCTGCGCCCCGCGGATCATCGCCTCCCTGCGGTCGCTCATGCCGGCACCGGCGCACCGAGGAGGTCGACGGCGCAGCGTTCCTCGACGAAGACGCACACGAAGGCGCCGAACCCCACCTCGTCCTCGAGCTGCGGGTCCCCACCGGTCTCCAGCTCGCAGAGCGTGCGGGCCAGGTGCTCGTGAACCGCGTCGGCCTCGACGTGCTCGTCGTAGTAGAGCGCGACCGTCTCGTCGAAGCCGAGACGGCGCAGGCCGTGCACCATGTCGGCGCTCGGGAGCGAGCTGGTGGCCTCGAAGGCCGCCAGGTGGCCCAGGGCCGCGTGCCGCAGACGTCGGTGCAGGCACAGCAGCGACATCGCGTTGCTGAGCGTCAACGTCTCCTCGGACGCCTCGTCGACGTAGGCGCCGTAGGTCGGGTCGAGCCCTGCCGCCTCCATCGCCCGCTCGAACAGGTGCGCGTGCAGACGGTCCGCCTGCCCGTCGCCGAGCTCGTCGTACTGCAGCTCGGCCAGCCCGGCCTTCGCGGCGTTCCCGAGCCGCGGCAGCACGAAGCACTGCGGGTCGGCCTCCTTGAGGTGGTAGATGCTGCGCTGGACGAGGACGCGGCGGACGTCGTCGGCATCGGCGCTCTCGCGGACGAAGCGGGCGACGCCGGGGACGTCGCTGTCGGCCTCGACGAGGCCGGCGAGGTCGCGGGGGCCGGTCGAGGTCGCGAACGCCTCGCGCAACCAGGCCTCGAGGTCACGACCCAGACGGTTCCGCAGCCTCAGCACCTCCGGCGACCACTCCAGGTCGGGGTCGACGCCGTCGAAGCCGCGGTACGCGAGCTCGTACAGCGTCCAGAGCGCTAGGGCGTGGTCACGGGTGGTCGGTGCCGGTGCGTCCAGGAGGTCGGGGAGCGGGCGCAGCATCGTCAGGTGGTCGTGCACGGCCTGGCTGACCGGGCCGCACGGCGTGGGGATCCTCATGACCCTGACGTACCCCGGGTAGGTGCCGTGACACGTGAGGTTTGACTCCGTGCTCGCCGGGTACCTGAGAGGTGGGTGACGCGGTCCCGGCCCGCCTCACGCAGTGCGGGGCCGGGCCGCGCCGCCCCTGTTCCGCTTCTGTTCCGCACAGCCGGCCTCGACGAACGACGCCTCTGGCGTGGGCCCCGTCCTCTAGAGTCTCCTCGGACCCCGAGGAGGCACGATGAGCGACTGGCAGCCCGACATGCTGGGCGAGGGCTACGAGCAGCGCACGTTCGAGCTGGGCGACGACCCCGACGGCCAGGGCGAGGTGTTCGCCACGCTCGTGCGCCGCACCTGGACCGGATCCGTGCCCGCGGAGCGGGCCGTCCTCTACGTCCACGGGTTCAGCGACTACTTCTTCCAGAAGGAGCTCGCGGAGTTCTTCGTCGACCGGGGCTTCGCGTTCTATGCCCTCGACCTGCGCAAGTGCGGCCGCTCGCGTCGGGAGGGCCAGACGGCTCACCACGTCACCGACCTCGCCCTCTACGACGCCGAGCTGGACCGTGCTCTGGCCGTGGTGCGCGAGGAGGTGCCCGGGGGTCCGGTGCTGCTGTCGGGCCACTCCACGGGAGGGCTCGTGCTGCCGCTGTGGCTCCACCGTCTCAACCAGCGTCCCGGGGGCTCGCGCGGCGCGGGCATCAGCGGGCTGGTGCTCAACAGCCCATGGTTCGACCTGCAGGGCAAGCCGTGGATGCGGACGGTGGGCACGCTCGCCATCCGTGGCGTCGGACGGATCAAGCCGTTCGACGTGATGAAGCTGCCGCCGACCGACGCGTACGGCAGCAGCCTGCACGTCAGCGGACACGGCGAGTGGGACTACGACACCGTGCTCAAGCCGCTCGACGGCTTCCGCGTCACCTACGGGTGGCTCGGTGCGGTCCGGGCCGGACACGCGCGTCTGCACCGCGGCCTCGACGTCGGCGTGCCGTCGCTGGTGCTGCGCTCGGACAAGACCCGGTTCGCCCGCTCGTGGAGCGAGCAGGTCGACCGCGCCGACGCGGTGCTCGACGTCAAGCAGATCGCTCGGTGGGTCGGCTGCCTCGGCGACGCCGTGACGTCGTTGCCGATCCCCGACGCCCGCCACGACGTCTTCCTCTCGCTGAAGGAGCCGCGGGAGGCCGCCTACGACGCCGTCGACGCCTGGCTGCGAGCCACCGCGATCGTGTCGTCTGCGGGGGACGCCCCGGTGGGGTAGACCTGTCCCCGTGAGTGCCATGCCGATGTTCCCGCTCGGCACCGTGCTGCTGCCGGGCGGGCTGCTGCCGCTGCGGCTGTTCGAGCCGCGCTACCTGGAGATGCTGCAGGACGTGCTGCAGGCCGAGGAGCCCGAGATCGGCTTCGTCCTCATCGAGCGCGGCCACGAGGCCGGCGGCGGGGACGCGCGGTTCTCCACGGCCACGGTCGGGCGCATCGTCCAGGCCGAGCCGCGAGAGTCCGACGTCGGCATGGTGGTGCAGGGCGGACGCCGCGTCGAGGTGGAGGGCTGGCTTCCCGAGGACCCGTACCCGCGGGCCCGGGTGCGCGACCTCCCTGACCTGGTGCCCGACGTCGACCGCGCCGAGGTGGCCGCCGTGCACGACCGTGCGGTCGCTGCGTCGCTGCGTCTGGGCATCATGGCGCCGGAACCGCCTCCGCACGGTCTGCTCGCCGCCTGCTGGCACCTCGCGGACGCCTGCCCGCTCGGTCCCTACGACCGGCTCGCGCTGCTGCGCTCCACCCGCGCCCGTCAGCTCCTCTCCGCCGTCGACGACGCCTACGACCAGGCGGTCCAGATGCACGAGGCCTTCGGCCCAGGCAGCTAGGGCCTGCCTCTCCACGTCGTTCGGGCGACACAGGGAGTCGGGCGCGCACCGGGTCCGCCGGGACCCTCCACGACGGCCTCGGCGATGTGGGCGCCATGTCCTAGGCTCAGGCGCGTGGATGCCCCTCTCGCCCTCTACCGCCGGTACCGTCCCGAGACGTTCGCCGAGGTGATCGGTCAGGAGCACGTCACCGACCCGTTGCGGCACGCGCTCGCGGCCAACCGGGTCAACCACGCCTACCTGTTCTCCGGGCCTCGAGGCTGCGGCAAGACCACCAGCGCCCGCATCCTCGCCCGCGCACTCAACTGCGAGCAGGCGCCGGTCTCGGACCCCTGCGGCGAGTGCCAGAGCTGCCGCGACCTCGCCCGGGGCGGGCCGGGCAGCGTCGACGTCATCGAGATCGACGCCGCCAGCCACGGTGGCGTCGACGACGCCCGCGACCTGCGCGAGCGGGCCTTCTTCGCGCCCATCAGCAGCCGCTACAAGGTCTACATCATCGACGAGGCGCACATGGTGAGCCCGCAGGGCTTCAACGCGCTGCTCAAGCTGGTCGAGGAGCCGCCGCCGCACCTCAAGTTCATCTTCGCCACCACCGAGCCCGACAAGGTCATCGGCACCATCCGGTCGCGCACCCACCACTACCCCTTCCGGCTCGTGCCGCCCAAGGCGCTGGGCGACTACCTGAACCAGCTGAGCGAGACCGAGGGCGTGCGGCTCGAGCCGGCGGCCCTGCCGCTCGTGGTGCGCGCCGGCGCCGGCTCCGTGCGCGACACGCTGAGCGTGCTCGACCAGCTCCTCGGCGGCGCCGGGCCCGAGGGCGTCACCTACGACCTCGCCGTCCAGCTGCTCGGCTACACCCCCGACTCGTTGCTCGACGAGGCCGTCGCAGCGTTCGGCGCGGGTGACGGGAGCACCGTGTTCGGCGTCGTCGACAAGATCATCGAGTCCGGTCAGGACCCGCGGCGCTTCGCCGAG
Source organism: Aeromicrobium sp. Leaf289 (assembly GCF_001423335.1). NCBI lineage: Bacteria > Bacillati > Actinomycetota > Actinomycetes > Propionibacteriales > Nocardioidaceae > Aeromicrobium > Aeromicrobium sp. Leaf289. The sequence goes on from NZ_LMNK01000002.1 coordinate 734,994, forward strand.
GACCTGCTGCAGCGCCTGCGCGACCTCGTGGTGCTGCGCGCCGTGCCCGACGCGCTGGCCACCGGTCTGCTCGACGTCCCCGGCGACCGCGCCGAGCGGCTGCAGAGCCAGGCCACGTCGTTCGGCCCGGCCGACCTGACCCGCATGGCCGACCTCGTCAACGCGGCGCTCACCGAGTTCCGCGGTGCCACCGCTCCTCGGCTGCTGCTCGAGCTGATGTGCGCCCGCATCCTCGTGCCGGCCTCCGACGCCTCAGGGGTCGTGGCCCGCGTCGACCGGCTCGAGAAGCGACTCTCCATGGGCGGGGTCCCCGCCGCGTCGGCCGCCACGGGAGCCGACGCCCCGGCCGACGCCCAGCCGAGCGCGGCCGCCCCTGCACCTGCCCAGCCTGCACCTGCCCAGCTCGGCCCCACGCAGGCTGCTCCGGCACAGGGCGCCCCTGCCCGGCAGACGCCCGCCCCCGACCCGGCCCGGCCCCCCGTCGACGACGCGCCGCCCTGGGACGTCGAGGAGCCGCCGGAGCCGGATCACCAGCCACCCCCGCCGTCGACGCCGCAGCCGTCGCAGGAGGCGCCCCATCGCCCGGCGCCCGAGCAGGCGGCTCCGGCCGCGACCCAGCCGGCCCCGTCGCAGCCTCCGACCCGCGAGCCCGAGCCGGCCGCCGCCGAGGCCCAGCCGGCCTCGGCACCTGCCGGGGGGATGAGCGTGGCCGACGTGCGTCGGCTCTGGCCCGAGATCCTCGAGGTGGTCAAGGGCCTGCGCCGGTTCACCTGGATCATGCTCAGCCAGAACGCACAGGTGCAGGCGCTCGACGGGACCACCCTCACCATCGCCCTGGTCAACAGCGGCGCCCGCGACTCCTTCATGGCCAGCGGCTCCGCCGAGTACGTGCAGAAGGCGCTGCAGCAGGTGATCGGGGTGCAGTGGCGGATCGACGCCATCGTCGACCCCTCAGCCGACCCGCGGGCGGCGAGCAACCCCGCGCCGGCATCGCCCCAGGCTGCGGCTCCCACGCCGCCGGCCCAGGCCGCTCCGGCCACCGGTGGCGACGCCGGCCGCGGGGTGGGCGCACCGGAGTCGGTGCGCCAGGCCATGCGCGAGCCGGCCTCGATGGCCCCGCCGGAGGACCCCGACGCGTCCGCCCACCCCGACGACCCGGTGGTCGACCAGGGCACCGATCCCGAGCAGCTGCTCAGCCGGGAGCTGGGTGCCCGGGTGATCGATGAGATCGACCACGGCTGACGGTGCCGCCGACGGATCCGCCCTGGTGGCACGTCGCCGCCGGCTCGACCTCGACGACGACCCCCTCGCGGTGCTGCGGCGACTGCGCGGCCGCGACCGGCTCGTGGGTCTGGTCGGCTCGTGGCACCAGGGCGACGCGCTCGTCGCGTGCGACCCGGTCCGTGTGCTCGACCCCGACGTCGACGACCCGTTCGACCTGCCCCTCCCGGTCGTCGTCGACGACGCCGGTGCCGGGTTCGGCGGTGGGTGGATCGGCCTGTGGGGCTACCGGTTGGGTGGCCGCGTGGAGCAAGTCCCGGAGCCGAGGTCGCGCCCCGTGCCGCGTCCCGACGCCCAGCTGGCGTTCTACGCCTGGGTGCTGCGGCGCACCCGCGGCACGTGGTGGCTCGAGTGGCTGGGCGACGCCGACGTCGCACCGGTGCTGGACCTGCTCGACGGACCGCCCCCGCCCTCGCGGGAGCACCGGCTGGGCGCGTTCACGCTCACGCCGTCGCCCGTCGAGCACGAGGCCGCCGTGGCGCGCGCCGTCGAGCACGTGCACGCGGGCGACCTGTTCCAGGTGAACCTGTGCGCCCGGCTGGAGGCCTCGTTCGAGGGCGATCCGCTCGACGTCTTCTGTGCCGGCGCCGAACGGCTCCGACCCGCCTACGGCGCCTACGTCGAGAGCCCGGACGGTGCCGTCCTGTCCTTCTCGCCCGAGCTGTTCCTGCGGCGCACCGGCCAGGAGGTGCTCACCTCGCCCATCAAGGGGACGGCGCCGCTGGGTCTCGACGCGCGCGAGGACGCCGCCACGGTCGGAGCGCTCGTGGCCTCGGCCAAGGACCGCGCCGAGAACGTCATGATCGTCGACCTCATGCGCAACGACCTCGGCCGGGTGAGCGCCCCGGGCAGCGTGCGGGTCCCCGCCCTGGTGCGTCCTGAGCGGCATGCGGTGTGGCAGCTGGTGTCCGACGTCGTCGGTCGTCTCGCCCCCGGCGTCGGCGACGCCGAGCTGCTGCGAGCCACCTTCCCTCCGGGATCGGTCACCGGTGCCCCGAAGGTCCGGGCCATGGAGGTGGCCGCCGCGCTGGAGGTCACCGGCCGCGAGGCGTACACCGGCGCCATCGGGCACCTCAGCCCCCTGGCAGGTCTGGAGACCAACGTGGTCATCCGCACCGTCGAGGTGGCCGAAGGTCGCGCGTGGCTCGGCGTCGGCGGGGGGATCGTCGCCGACTCCGAGCCGGCGGCGGAGCTGGCCGAGGTGTTCGTGAAGGCCGCGCCGGTGGTTGCGGCGATCGGAGGCACCCTCACCGACGACGTGGCTCCCGCGGTCGGTCCCCGGCCCACGCCCGTGCACGGCTCGGTCGGGTCGGCCGCCGACGCACGCCGCGGCGTGTTCACCACCGTCCTCGTCCGCGACGGTCGCGCGGTCGACGTCGAGGCGCACCTGGCGCGGCTCGACGCGAGCGTGCGCGCCGTCTACGGCACCACCGTGCGCGAGGGTCTCGACGACGCGGTCGCCCGGCGGGCAGCGACCCTGGGCGCCGGGCGGCACCGGCTGCGGATCGAGGCCGTCCCGGCCGAGCCCGAGCGGGTCGGTGAGGACCCGGTGCCGGTGGGCGTCCGCATGGTCGATGCCCCCCTCGTCGAGGCGCCCGCCACCTGGTGCCTGTCGCCCGTGGTCGTGCCGGGCGGCTGGGGAGCCGACAAGTGGGTCGACCGCGGACCCCTCGACCTCTCCGCCGCCCCCTCGCGCGAGGCTGCCGACGACGTGCTGGTGCTCGACGTCGACGGCTCCGTCCTCGAGGGCGGGCGCACCAACGTCTTCTGCGTCCTCGACGACGGGGTGCACACGCCGCCGCTCGACGGGCGCGTGCTGCCGGGCACCCAGCGGGCCCGGGTGGTCGACGCGCTGCTCGCCGCAGGTGTCCCGCTCCACCAGCGCCGGCTCACCACCACCGACCTGGCCGCCGCGTCGGAGGTCTTCGTCACCAACGCGCTGCGCGGGGCGGTCCCCGTGCGTGAGGTCGTCGGCGTCGGCGCCTGGGAGGCGCCCGGTCCGGTGACCCGGCGGGTCGCCGAGGACCTGTCCGCCGGCGTTCCGGCGCAGCAGGAGCGGCCGCTCGCACCCCGACGGGGCACCCGCGCGCGGGTGCTGTTCGTCGACAACTACGACTCTTTCGTCTTCAACCTCGTCCAGTACGTGCGCGAGCTCGGCGCCGACGCGCAGGTGGTGCGCAACGACGCGGTCACCGTCGAGGAGCTGGTGGACGCCCGTGAGGCCGGGGACCTCACGCACGTGGTGCTCTCGCCCGGTCCGGGGGCGCCGGCCGACGCGGGGATCAGCGTCGACGTGGTGCGCCGGCTCGGCCCCACCACGCCGCTGCTCGGGGTGTGCCTGGGGCACCAGGCGATCACCGAGGCCTACGGAGGGCGGGTGGTACGCGCCGCCGAGGTGGTGCACGGGAAGCCGTCGCTCGTCCACCACGACGGGCTGGGCGTGCACACGGGCCTGCCCTCGCCGCTCACCGTGGCGCGCTACCACTCCCTCGTGGCCGAGGAGGCGAGCCTTCCGCCCGAGCTGGTCGTCACCAGCCGCACCGCCTCCGGCGTGGTCATGGGCCTGCGCCACACCTCCCACCCCGTCGAGGGCGTGCAGTGGCACCCCGAGTCGATCCTCACCACCCGCGGCCACGACCTCCTCGCCACCTTCCTCCGCCAGGGTCTGCCCGGGACGGCCGGGACAGGGTGAAGGTCGTGGTCAGTGGCACGCACGCGAGTGGCAAGAGCGTGCTCGTCGCCGCCCTGGCGGAGGCCCTCGACGGCGTGGAGGTCCTCCCCGACCCGTACGAGGTCCTGGGGGAGGACCTGGGCGACGAGCCGGACGCGGGTGGGTTCTTCGAGCAGCTGGTGCTCGCGGCGGATCGGCTGTCCGACCCGGCGCCCGACCACGTCGTCCTCGCCGAACGTGGACCGCTCGACCTCCTGGCCTACCTCGAGGCGCTCGACGTCCTCGGCCGACCCGGTCGCGACGGCGGGCTCGCGGCACGCGGCCGCAGCATCGCGGTCGCGACGGCGTCGTCCATCGACCTGCTCCTCCTGCTGGACCCCGATGACGTCGACGAGCCCGACGACGAGGACCCCCCGCTGCGTCGGGCCGTGGCCGTTGCCCTGCTTGACCTCGCGGACGACCCGGACCTCGTGGGTGACGCGCTCGTGGTGGAGCTGGCAGGCGATCCGCGGAGCCGCCTTCGGCAGGCCCTCGCGGCTCTGGCGACCGTGCAGCGAGGCTCCTGACGCGGGTTCGGACCGGCCGGTGCCCACCCCGCGTGGCAGCATCGGCCCCATGGACCTGACCCTCACCGACGAGCAGGCGAGCTTCCGCGCCCTGGCGCGTGACTTCCTCGACCGCGAGGTCGTGCCGCACCGTGCGGCCTGGGACCGCGCCGAGTCCGTGGACCTCGCGATCATCCCCAAGCTCGGCGAGATCGGCTTCTTCGGTCTCACCATCCCCGAGGAGTACGGCGGGGTCGGCGGCGACTACGTCACCTACGTGCTCGCGGCCGAGGAGCTGGGCCGGGCCGACTCGGCCATCCGCGGCATCGTCTCGGTTTCGTCGGGCCTGTTCGGCACGTCCGTCCTGCAGCACGGCACCGAGGAGCAGAAGCAGCGCTGGTTGCCCGACATCGCCGCCGGGCGGACGCTCGGCTGCTTCGGCCTCACCGAGCCCGGTACCGGCTCCGACGCCGGCAACCTGCGCACCCGTGCCCGCCGCGACGGCGACGACTGGGTGATCGACGGCTCCAAGATCTTCATCACCAACGGCACCTGGGCCGACGTCGCCCTCGTCTTCGCCCGCACCAGCGACGACGGCCCGCGCGGGGTGTCGGCGTTCCTCGTCCCCACCGACACGCCCGGCTTCGAGGCCACCGAGGTCAAGGGCAAGCTGGGTCTGCGTGGCCAGGCCACCGCGGCGCTCTCCTTCGACGGCGTGCGGGTCCCGGCCGACGCCCTGCTCGGCGAGGAGGGCAAGGGCTTCAAGATCGCCATGCAGACGCTCGACAAGGGCCGGGTCACCATCGCGGCCAGCTGTGTCGGCATCGTGCAGGGCTGCCTCGAGGAGACCGTGAAGTACACCGGCGAGCGCGAGCAGTTCGGCCGGCCGATCGCGTCGTTCCAGCTGGTGCAGGAGATGATCGCCGACATGAGCGTCGACGCCGACGCCGCGCGGCTGCTCACCTGGCGCGCCGCCGACCTCATGCAGCGCGGGGAGCCGTTCGGCACCGCCGCCTCCAAGGCCAAGCTGTTCGCGTCCGAGGCCGCGGTGCGTGCCTCGAACCTGGCGGTACAGGCGTTCGGCGGCTACGGCTTCATCGACGAGTACCCCGTGCAGAAGTACCTGCGCGACGCTCGCGTGATGACCCTGTACGAGGGCACCAGCCAGGTGCAGAAGCTGCTGATCGGGCGGTCCGAGACGGGCATCAACGCGTTCGTCTGACCGGGTCGTCCGATCGAGGGCGCCTGTTCGACGACGCCCGGCCGCGCGCCGAGCGGGCCCGCGGCCGCCGGGGCGCCTAGACTCACTCCTTGTGTACGACGGCGTCATCCAGGACCTCATCGACGAGCTCGGGCAGCTGCCCGGGGTCGGTCCGAAGAGCGCCCAGCGGATCGCCTTCCACCTCCTCGACGCCGACCCCGAGGACGTCCGTCGCCTCGCGGCCGTGCTGGTCGATGTGAAGGACAAGGTCCACTTCTGCGCGATCTGCGGCAACGTGACGGTCGACGTCGAGTGCCGCATCTGCACCGACCCCCGCCGCGACGTCACCGTGCTGTGCGTCGTGGAGGAGAGCAAGGACGTCGTCGCCATCGAGCGCACCCGCGAGTTCCGCGGCCGCTACCACGTGCTGGGCGGCGCGATCAGCCCCATCGCGGGCATCGGCCCCGACCAGCTGCGCATCCGTGAGCTGCTCGGCCGCCTGCAGGACGGCGCCGTCACCGAGGTCATCATCGCCACCGACCCGAACCTCGAGGGCGAGGCCACGGCCACCTACCTCATCCGCATGCTGAGCACCCTCGGCCTGCGGGTCAGCAAGCTCGCCAGCGGCCTGCCCGTCGGCGGCGACCTCGAGTACGCCGACGAGCTCACCCTCGGGCGCGCCTTCGAGGGCCGCACCGCCATCGCCGGCTGAACGTCAGCGCGCCTCGGTCCCTGCCAGGAGCTCGGCCTGGTCGGCCGCGATCGCCCGCACCACGCGGATCCACAGGGCGCACGCGACGACGAACAGCACGGTCGTCGCGGCGGCGAACGCCGGCAGGTGCTGGATGGACGCCGTGTCGATCTCGTCGACCGGGACGAACACGCTCTCGACACCGGTGGCGAGGCAGCCCAGCAGGAAGGCACCCCACCACCACCCCACGCGGGCCCCGGACGAGGGACGGTGGGATCGCACCCGCAGGGCGTCGCGCACCACCTGGTAGGGGAACCACAACGAGACGATCGGCACCAGCCATCCGCCCCACACCCACCCGCGCCGCCGCGCGTGGGGAGACGTCGGCGACAGGACCTCGAGGTTGGATCGGACGCGCCACAACCACAGGCACGTGATGACGTAGGCGCCGAGCAGGACGGGGAAGCTCGCGGCGTCGACCAGCTCGTACGGGGTCCACAGGTCCCAGGCCAGACCGCCGTCCGCCTCCTGGCGCTCCCATCGCTCGACGGCGTCCTGCGCCAGCCAGAAGCGGGGCAGCAGCAACGCGGTGTAGAGCGCGGCGACGCCGACGGTGAGTGCGGTCAGCAGGCCGAGCGGCTGGGCGTACCCCGTGGGCGCCGCGGGGTGCGGAGCGGACTGGCCGGGAGCAGCCGTCGCGCCGGACTGCGCGACGCCCTCCGGGACGTCGTCCTGCGACGGGTAGCGCGGGTACGTCGGTGAGTCGGTCATGGTTCCCCCGGGTCGTGATGATCTGGGGCGACCGTACGACAGGTGACCCGCTCCTGAGGCGAGAACAGAGGACTTTGTCCGACTTCGGGCACGCCTGCACCGAGGACGCCGATCGCCGCGGCGCCGGTAGACTCACCGAGTGGAGCTGGAGCTGCGACACCTCAAGGTCGTGTGTGCCATCGCCGACGCCGGGAGCGTCACGAAGGCCGCCGCCGAGCTGGGTGTCGCGCAGCCCGCGCTCACCGCGCAGCTGAGCCGCATCGAGCGTGCCCTGGGCGGCCCGTTGTTCGACCGCGACCACCGCGGCGTGCGGCCCACGTCGCTGGGCGAGCTGGTCATCGCCCGGGCCCGCATGCTGCTGCCCGCCATGACCGGCCTGCTCGACGACGCCACCCGGCTGAACGACCCCGAACGGGGGCGGAGCACCCCCGAGCACCTGTCCATCGGCTCCTCGTCGCCGGCCATCCTCGCGCCCCTCATCCAGCGGCTGGAGGAGCGGCACCCCGACCTCGAGGTCTCCACGACCGCCTCGTGGTCGGCCGACGAGCTGGCCCGTGAGCTCGACGACGGGCGCCTCGACTTCGCCGTGGTCGGCATCTGCGGAGGCGACAGCACGCCGGGGGAGCGCGGCCAGGTGTGGCGCACGTTCTCGGTGGATCCCGTGTTCGTGATGCTCCCGCAGGACCACCCGCTGGCGGACGTCGACGAGGTCGCGCTCGCCGACCTCGCCACCACCGGCTGGGCCGCCACCCCGGGCGACGGCTGCTTCCAGGAGTGCTTCGCGGCTGCCTGCGCGCGCGAGGGCTTCGCACCGCGCAGCCTCTACGTCGCCGACGCGGCCAGCTGCATCGACCTCGTGGCGTCCGGCACGGCCGTGGCGCTGTGCCAGCCCACGCGGGTCCTCCCGGGGCTGGTGACCAAGCCGCTCGCCGGAGTGCCCCTGAGCTGGCGCCACCTCGTCGGCTGGCGACCCGACTCCGTCGGCGCTGCCTTCGCCGACGAGCTGCTGCTCACCGTCCGCATGGCGCACGGCGACCTCGTCGCGCGCAGCGCCGTCTACGCCGACTGGTTGGGGCGGAACCCGGGCTTCGGCGAGCAGCACGACCCGGGCATCACCCCCGCGGTATGACTCTTCCGGTATGACCCTCCAGGGCTGAACTGACAGTACGTTCTTGCCAACCCCTCGGGGGGGCTGCGGAGGCGAACCCGTCTCCGGACGACAGCGTGGGGCGTGGCGGCGAGCCGTCCGTTCCGCAGGACGGCTGCACCCTGGCGACCCCAGCGTGCCGCCACGACGAAGGAGATCCACCGTGAAGACTCCCAAGCGAACCCTCTTCGGCTCCCTGGCCGTCGCCGCCGTGCTGGCCACGGCGCTCGGCCAGCAGGCCAGCGCCGCGCCGTCACCCGACGACGCCCCGCCCAAGGTCAGCATGCTCGGCGCGATGGAGCGCGACCTCGGACTCTCGGAGTCGCAGGCCAAGGCCCGCATCGCCGACGAGGCCCAGGCCTCCAAGGCCGAGAAGTCGCTCGTCAAGAGCCTCGGCGCCGACTACGCCGGCTCCTGGTACGACGCGAAGAAGGGCTCCCTCGTCGTCGCGGTGACCGATGCCGCCGCCGCCGACGCCGTCACCGCGAAGGGCGCCGAGGCGCGCACCGTCGAGCGGTCGTCGGCGGAGCTGAACGGCTACATGAAGGACCTCAACGCGAAGAAGAGCGCAGCTCCCGACACCGTGGCCGGCTGGTACGTCGACGCCGAGTCCAACAAGGTCGTCCTTCCGACGCAGGACGTCGCCGCTGCCGAGACGTTCGCCGAGAAGGCCGGGGTGCCGGCAGAGGCGTTCCAGGCCGAGGCCGCTCCCGAGCGTCCGCAGCCGCTCTACCAGGGTGGCGACGCCTACTACATCGGCGGCGCGCGCTGCTCCATCGGCTTCGCCGTCACGGGCGGCTTCGTGAGCGCCGGTCACTGCGGCACCACGGGCAGCACCACCTCGTCGCCGAGCGGCACGTTCGCCGGCTCGAGCTTCCCTGGCAACGACTACGCGTTCATCCGCTCGTCGGCGTCGATCACCGGCACCGTGAACAACTACAGCGGCGGCAGCGTCGCCGTCCGCGGATCCTCCAACGCGGCGATCGGGTCGTCGATCTGCCGCTCCGGCTCCACGACCGGCTGGCGCTGCGGCACCATCCAGGCCCGCAACTCCACGGTGAACTACGCCGAGGGCTCCGTGACCGGGCTCATCCGCACCACCGCGTGCGCCGAGCCGGGCGACTCGGGCGGATCGGCCATCTCCGGCAACCAGGCTCAGGGCGTCACCTCCGGTGGCTCCGGCAACTGCTCGGTCGGCGGGACGACGTACTTCCAGCCCGTCAACGAGATCCTCAGCGCCTATGGCCTGACCCTCAAGACCTCCTGACCGGAGGAACCGCGCGCGGCGCGGACCCGGCACCCTCTTCCCCTGGAGGTGTCGGGTCCGCGCCGTTCGTCGTCTCGCGGGGGCGGGCTCACGTGTTGCTGCGCTGCCTCGGCGGGACCGTCCCGGCTGCTGCGTCGCTGCGGGTGGGGCTTCGTGTGGTGGTGCGTCGCTGTGGCTGCGAGTGGACCTGCGCTCCGAAAGGGCCTCGACCGGAGCGGTGGGTCTCGCCTCGGGTGGGTCTGCGGGGCGCGGCCACGATTCTTCATCTGCGCGGGATCCACGCATGATTCTTCCTTGGTGTGGACCGTGCCTCGCGAAGGAAGCATCGTGGCGACGGATCTGGCCTCTCAGGGGCAGTGATTGTCCATCGTCGTGGAACGGTCAGCGCGAAGGGAGAATCCCTGCCCACCCGCCGCGCGAGTCGCCCCGTCGGACGCAAGATTCTGCCTTCGCGTGCAGAAACCCGAACGATGCTGCGTTCCGCACCGGATCCCGTAGCAAACGCAGCATCCTTCGAGCCTTCGCGCACGAACGCAGAATCTTGCGTCCCCCGAGCCGCGCTCCGACCGCTCGCCCGACCCCGGACTTCGCCGCCGGTCGAGGCCCTTTCGGAGCGCAGGTCGACTCGCAGCCACAGCGGCGCAGCAGCAGGCGAAGACCCACCCGAAACATCGCAGCCGCAAGGCACGACCCACCCGCAGCAGATCGCGCCGACGCCCTCGGCGCGATCTCGCGGTCCCACGGCAGGAACGACGGTGGAGGCGGCCTGTCGCAGGCCGGTAGCATGGACGATGTTGCCCGGTCAGCGTCGCCCTGGCACGGTCCACCCCACCCCCGCACCTCAAGGACATCGTCGTGGGCATTGTCGTCCAGAAGTACGGTGGCTCCTCCGTCGCCGACGCCACGAGCGTCAAGAGGGTCGCCCAGCGCATCGTCGCCACCAAGAAGGCCGGTCACGACGTCGTCGTGGTCGTCTCGGCCATGGGCGACACGACCGACGAGCTGATCGACCTCGCCAACGAGGTCTCCCCGCTGCCGCCCGCCCGTGAGCTCGACATGCTGCTCACCGCCGGCGAGCGGATCTCGATGGCCGTGCTGGCCATGGCCATCGGCAACCTCGGCCAGGAGGCCCGCTCGTTCACCGGCTCCCAGGCCGGCGTGATCACCGACGCCGAGCACGGCAAGGCCAAGATCATCGACGTCACGCCCGGTCGCATCGAGAAGGCGATCGCCGAGGGCGCCATCGCCATCGTCGCGGGCTTCCAGGGCGTCTCGCAGACCACGAAGGACATCACGACGCTCGGCCGTGGCGGGTCCGACACGACCGCCGTGGCCCTGGCCGCGGCCCTCAGGGCCGACGTCTGCGAGATCTACTCCGACGTCGACGGCATCTTCACCGCCGACCCCCGGATCGTCCCCGACGCCCGCCAGATCCCGCAGATCTCCTACGAGGAGACGCTCGAGATGGCCGCGAACGGCGCCAAGATCCTGCACCTGCGCTGCGTCGAGTACGCGCGCCGCAACGACATGCCCATCCACGTCCGGTCGTCGTTCTCCGACAAGCCCGGCACGTGGGTCATCAAGGCCGACGACGTCACGAAGGACCCCACCATGGAGCAAGCGATCATCAGCGGAGTGGCCCACGACCGCTCCGAGGCCAAGATCACCGTCGTCGGTGTGCCCGACAAGGTCGGCTACGCCGCGGCGATCCTGCGCGCGCTCGGCGACGCCCAGATCAACATCGACATGATCGTGCAGAACGTGTCGGCCGCCGCCACGGCGCTCACCGACATCTCGTTCACCCTGCCGCGGGCCGACGGCCAGACCGCCATGACCGCCCTGGCGCGGCTCAAGGACGAGGTCGGCTTCGAGCGCCTCCAGTACGACGACAGCGTCGGCAAGGTCTCCATCGTCGGCGCCGGCATGCGCTCGGCCCCCGGCATCACGGCCACGTTCTTCCAGGCCCTGGCCGACGCCGGGATCAACATCGCGATGATCTCGACGTCGGAGATCCGCATCTCGGTCGTGGTGGCCGAGAGCCAGGTCGAGGAGGCGGTCCGCGCCGCCCACTCGGCGTTCGACCTGGGCACCGACGAGGTCCAGGCCGTGGTCTACGGAGGGACCGGACGATGAGCCGTCGCGCCAGCATCGGCATCGTGGGCGCCACCGGTCAGGTGGGCGTCGCGATGCGCCAGATCCTCGAGGAGCGGAGCTTCCCCGCCGACGAGGTCCGCTTCTTCGCCTCGGCCCGGTCGGCCGGCACGGTGCTGCCGTTCGCCGGCCGCGAGATCACGGTGGAGGACGCCGAGACGGCCGATCCATCGGGTCTCGACATCGCCCTCTTCTCCGCCGGTGCCACCACCTCGCGGGCCCACGCGCAGCGATTCGCCGACGCGGGCGTGACCGTGGTCGACAACAGCTCGGCGTTCCGCAAGGACCCGAGCATCCCGCTCGTGGTCAGCGAGGTGAACCCCGAGGCCATCCCCGCCGGCGACGGTCCGGGTGGCCGCGGCATCATCGCCAACCCGAACTGCACCACCATGGCCGCCATGCCGGTCCTCAAGCCGCTGCACGAGGAGGCCGGGCTGGTGCGCCTGGTCGTCGCGTCGTACCAGGCGGTCTCGGGGTCGGGCATCGCCGGCGTGCGCGAGCTGCACGGGCAGGCGCGCGCCGTGGTCGAGAAGGCCGACGAGCTGGCCTACGACGGCAGCGCCGTCGCGTTCCCCGACCCCGACGTCTACGTGGCGCCCATCGCGTTCAACGTGCTGCCCATGGCCGGCAGCGTGGTGGACGACGGCAGCAACGAGACCGACGAGGAGCAGAAGCTGCGCAACGAGTCGCGCAAGATCCTCGGCCTGCCCGACCTCCGGGTCGCCGGCACCTGCGTGCGCGTGCCCGTGTTCACGGGGCACTCGTTGAGCATCCACGCCGAGTTCGAGGGCGACCTCACCCCCGAGCGGGCCACCGAGATCCTGGGCAGCGCGCCCGGGGTGCAGCTGGTCGAGGTGCCCACGCCGCTGCAGGCCGCGGGCGCCGACCCGAGCCTGGTCGGGCGCATCCGTGCCGACCAGTCGGCGCCGGAGGGCAAGGGACTCGTGCTGTTCGTCAGCGGCGACAACCTGCGCAAGGGCGCGGCCCTCAACACGGTGCAGATCGCCGAGCTCCTCCTCGGTTGACGTGGGCGTGAGCGGACAGGTGGGGCCTGGCGCAGGAGAGCTCGGGGGCAGATCGCCGAGCTCCTCCTCGGCTGAGGTGGGTGTGAGCGGACAGGTGGGGCCTGGCGCAGGAGAGCTCGGAGGCAGATCGCCGAGCTCCTCCTCGGCTGACGTGGGTGTGAGCGATCTCCTGGTCCGGTCCCGCCGGCCCGCCGACGCCGACGCGCTGGTCGCTGCGCTCGCGGGAGTGCACCAGCGCGATGCGTACCCCGTCCGCGCCTCGCGGGTGACAGCCGAGTGGCTGCTCGACGGCACCGACGTCGCGTGGGTGGCGCAGCTCGACGGACGGGTCGTCGGGCAGGTCGCTCTCGTGCGTGCAGACGACGCCTGGGAGCTGACCCGCTTCTTCGTCGCGGTCGACGCGCGCGGCGCGGGCGCGGGACGCGCCCTCCTCGACGTCGCCGAGGCGTGGGCCGACGCCGACGGTGTCCCGATGCGGCTCGTCGTCATGCAGCACAACCGCGACGCGCAGGCTGTCTACGAGCGCCGCGGCTGGCAACGCGACGGCAGCACCACCGCCGACTTCTTCCTCGACGGCAGCGGTGTGGCGCCGGTGCTGCTGCGCTACTCCAGACCGCCCGGCTGACCCGGCGCACGCACGAAGGCCCCGCCGTCGAGCGGTGCGGGGCCTTCGCGCCGGGGCTACTCGGCCGCGAGCTGGTACGCGCGGGGCTCGGTCTCGCCGGCCATCAGGTACTCGATCGCGAACGCGGTCGGCGTCGTGCCGCAACGCGCGTAGCCGAGCGTCACGAGGACGTCCGTGGACGTCCAGCCCTTGCCGTAGAGACCCTCGACCTCGGTCTTGGTGGCCTCGTCGCCGCCCTCGTACAGCTCACCGAGCGCGATGCCGTCACCGGCCTGCGGGTTGCCGATCGCCTTCCCGACGGCGCTCGAGGTGGTACCGGCGCCGGGCGCGTCGCTGTACGTGATGGTCTTGAGCGCCGTGGCGGTCGCGCAGGCGAAGGCGAACAGGTCCTGGCGCTTGCTCTTGGTGATCGTCTTGCCGTACTTGCCCTTCTTCTTGACCTTGTACTTCACGACGGTCGTGACCGAGTAGACCTTCGGGTCCGCGGCGATCTTGAGGGCGACGGACGCCTTGTCACGGGCGACGACCTTCTTGCCCTGGCGCACCGTGAGGCGGGCGTAGGTCACCTTGACCTTGCCCGAGGTGGAGTACCTCGGTTTGATGGTCGCTGTCTTGCCCGGCGCGGCGCTGGGGTCCGCGATGGTGCGGATGGTGACGCCCGTCGCGGCCTGGGCGGGCGCCACGAGCGTCAGGGTGGAGCCGACGCCCACGAGGGCGGCGACGAGCAGGACGAGGAGCTTGCGCATGGGACCGGTCCGTTCACGGAGATGGCGCCCGGCGGAGCGCGGGCCCGCTCAGCGTAGGAGTGGTGCGACGGCCGTGAGCAAGTCTTGCGCAGGAATGGCCCGTCGTGACCAGGCGCACCTGGTCGGTGCGGGCCACGCCTGGCCCGCTCACTCCGGCAGCGCGGCCCTCAGGGCGTCGACGAGGTGCTCGGGCGTGGTGCCGAACGACCGGCTCGCGAGCACGAGCTCGCCTTCTCGGGCGGGTCCGCGCACGACCACCGACTGCGAGCGGGCGGTGTCGCCGCTGCCCACCCGGACGCGTCGCCGCGTGGCGCGCACCTGCGTGCTGCGCCGGCCCTCGTGCAGGGTCACGACGTCGCCGCGCACCGTCACACGCTGCCGGGTCCGGCCGCGGACGGTGACGAACCAGAGCCAGGCCCCCACAGGCCACAGGCCGAGCAGGACGACGGGCGAGCGGCGCCCGGACGAGTCACCGAGGACGCTGGGGTCCCCCAGCGCGACGGTGGCCAGCACCGCCGCCGCCGTGGTGCCGACCGTGAGGACGCAGAGGAACCGCCACGGCCAGGGACTGCCGTCGATGACGATGCTCCCGTCGACGACCCTCGGCGTGACCGGGCGGCGGGGGAGGAGGATGTAGACGACGGCCATGAGGAAGGCCGCGCCCATGAGCCCGACCGTCGCGCCCATCGGCGCGTCGCCTCCGGACGCCGTCGCGGCCATGAGCACCCCGCCCCCGGTCAGGAGCAGACCCATCGGCATGCCGATGAGGACGACCTTGCGCTCGGGGCTCATCGCGATGCGGCGACCGCAGCGACCTCGTCGAGGGCCGAGGGGTCGGCGAGGGCGCCTCGCGTGGCGGCCTCGTCGGCCGGGACCCCGCGCAGGATCTTCTTGACCGGCACCTCGAGCTTCTTGCCCGAGAGCGTGCGGGGCAGCGCCCTCACCACGTGCAGCTCGTCGGGGACGTGGCGCGGCGACAGCCGGGTGCGCAGCTCTCGGGCCACGCTCGTGCGCAGGGCCTCGACGTCGGTGCCGTCGGGGTCGGCGAGTGACACCAGCAGCACGAGCGTCCCGGCTCCCCCTTCGTCGTCCTCGAGGTGCACGACCAGGCTGTCGTTCACCTCGGGCAGGCTCTCGACGACGGTGTAGAACTCGGCGGTCCCGAGCCGCACGCCGCCGCGGTTGAGGGTCGCGTCGCTGCGGCCGGTGATGGTGCAGGTGCCGCGCTCGGTGATGGTGATCCAGTCGCCGTGGCGCCACACCCCTTCGATGTCCTCGAAGTAGGCGGCCCGGTAGCGCGAGCCGTGGTCGTCGCCCCAGAAGCCCACCGGCATGGACGGCATCGGACCGGTGATGACGAGCTCGCCGAGGGACCCGACGACCGGCTCGCCGTCCTCGTCGAAGGACTCGACCGCCGCGCCCAGGCAGCGGCACGAGATCTCGCCGGCGTACACGGGGACGGTGGGGGAGGCGCCCACGAACGCGGCGCACACGTCGGTGCCGCCCGAGACGGACTGCAGGTGCACGTGCTCGCCCACCGCGTCGTAGACCCAGCGGAAGCCCTCGGCCGGCAGCGGTGCCCCGGTGGACCCGACGCCGCGCAATGTCGACATGTCGCCGATCTCGCGCGGCACGATCCCTTCCTTGCGGCACTGCAGCAGGAACGGCGCGCTCGTGCCGAAGTACGTGACGCCCAGCTCGTCGGCGTCGCGCCACAGCTGCCCGAGGTCGGGGTGGGCCGGGTTGCCGTCCCACAGGACGATCGTCGAGCCGGTCAGCAGGCCCGAGACGAGCAGGTTCCACATCATCCAGCCCGTGGTGGAGAACCAGAAGAACACGTCGTCGGCGCCGAAGTCGTGGTGCAGGCCCAGCGACTTGAGGTGCTCGAGGGTGATGCCACCGTGACCGTGGACGATGGGCTTCGGCAGGCCGGTCGTGCCGGAGGAGTAGAGGACGTAGAGCGGTGCGTCGAACGGCAGCCGCTCGAACGCGAGCTCGCCCGGCTCACCCAGCAGCTCGTCCCACGTCGTCGTGGCGGTGCCGTCGATCGCGGGCGCGGGCGCCCCGGGCTCCAGGTACGGCAGCCACACGAGGGTCTCCACGCTCGGGAGCGCGTCGACGATGTCGGCGACCTCGCCGCGCCGGTCCACCGGCTTCGCGCCGTAGCGGTAGCCGTCGACGGCCAGCACGACCGTGGGCTCGGTCTGCTTCCAGCGGTCGACGACGCTCTGGACCCCGAACTCGGGGGCGCAGGAGCTGAAGACCGCTCCCAGACTGGCTGCCGCGAGCAGCAGCACGAGCGTCTCGGGCACGTTCGGGGCGTAGGCGGCGACCCGGTCCCCACGGACCACGCCGGCGCGCTGCAGCCCGGCGCGAGCACGGGCCACCTGGTCACGCAGCTGCGCCGCCGTGAGCCGGACGTCGGCCCGCGACTGCGAGCGCGCCACGACGACCACGTCGTCGTCGGCCCGGCCGGGGAGCCGCAGCATCGCCTCGGCGTAGTTGAGCCGCACCTCCGGGAACCAGACCGCACCCGGCATGGAGGCGTCGGCCAGGGCAGGGGAGGGCTCCCCGTCGCCGGGGACGTCGAAGAACCGCCACACGGCCCGCCAGAACGCGTCGGGCTCCGCGACGGACCAGCGCCACAGGGCGTCGTAGTCGTGCGGGTCGATGCCGACCGTGCGGGCGAAGTCGGCGATGCGCGGTGCGGCGTCGGGGTCGGGGCGCCACAGGACCTCGGGGCTGCGATCGGTACCGGTCATGCGGAGTGCTCCTGGAGTACGGGGTGGCGGCTCAACGCACGGCGTCGTCGTCCGGGCGGACGTCGCTCGCGGTCCACACCAGGAGTCGCTGCACCAGCGGAACCGTGGCGGTCATGAGGCCCGGCACGATCAACCACGCCCAGGGCCCGTCGACGGGCTCCAGGAACAGCAGCATCACGAGGACGGCCACCAGCATCACGGAGAGCGCGAGGACCGCGCGCGCCTGCTGCACGCCGAACGCGATGAGCAGCCGGGAGCCGATCTCGTAGGCGAGGCCGACCACGACCAGGACGGCCAGGCCGCCCCAGAAGGCCCCGCCCGCCGAGGTGCCGCGCACCGCGCTGAACAGGTTGAGGCACGCCCAGCCGCCGGCCGTGATCAGCAGCCCGGCGACCAGCCCGGTGACCAGGGAGGCGCGCAACGGTGGGACGGTGGGGAGTCGGTAGTCGCGCACCGCCCACACGGCGTCCTCGCTGCGGTCGCGGACCGCGAAGCCGAGCCGCCGCGCGAGGTCGCCGGTCCCGTGCAGGGCGTCGGTCGCACGTCCGCGTGCGCTCCCGAGGGCGGCCCCGACGTCGATGGTGGTGCGCGGACCGCTGCGCTGGGGCTGCGGCGCCGTCACCGGCTGCTCGACGGCCTCGTCGTCGGACGGATCCGTGGCGCGCGAGTCCTTGCCCTTGAGTCGCGAGACGGCCGAGGCCTTGGGCGCTGCAGGCCGGACGGGTCGAGCCGTGCTCGACGCGGGGGCACCGGGGCGCACCACCGTCTTCTTGACGATCTTCTTGACCACGCGCGGCTGGGTGCTGCCGGCACCGTCGGCCTGCGTCGTGCCCTCCTCGACCATGGTGTCAGTGTGTCACAGCGCACGTCGTCCGGGTCGGGGAGCGCACGCACGACGAAGCCCCCGGACCGTGGTGGTCCAGGGGCTTCGGATCCCGAAGGAGCTGGGTCGGGGTGACAGGATTTGAACCTGCGGCCTCGTCGTCCCGAACGACGCGCGCTACCAAGCTGCGCCACACCCCGGCGCTGTCCTCGCTAGGAGGACGAACCCGCTGAGTCTATCGCAGTGAGGGTGAGCAGGGTGGCCTCGGGTCGGCAGGCGAAGCGGACCGGCGCGAACGGTGAGGTGCCGAGCCCGCCCGACACGTGCAGCCACGACGGCGACGAGCCGGCGACCTGGTGCGTGCTCAAGCCCTTCACGCGGGCCCGGTCGAGGTCGCAGTTGGTCACCAGTGCGCCCACGAAGGGCACGCACAGCTGGCCGCCATGGGTGTGCCCGGCCAGGACGAGCGGGTACCCCTGGCGGGAGGCGTGGTCGAGCACCCGCAGGTACGGCGCGTGCGCCACGGCCACCGCGAGGTCGGCGTCGGCCCCGAGGGACGCGGCCGGCGGGACGGCCGCGAGGTCGTCGAGCTCCAGGTGCGGGTCGTCGACCCCGGCGAACGTGAGGCGCCGCTCGTCGACGGTGAGCGACCCGGTCGCGTTGTTCAGGTCGAGCCAGCCGTGCTCGGCCAGGCCCTCGCGCAGGTCCTCGAAGGGGAGGGTCGCGGCGCGTTCCCACGTGCCCCCGACCTGGGTCCCGGTGCCACCGGTCAGGTACTTGAGAGGGTTCTTGGGCACCGGGGCGAAGTAGTCGTTGGAGCCGAACACGAACACGCCGGGGCGCTCCAGCAGCTCCCCGTAGGCCTCCAGCAGCGGGGGGACCGCGTCGTGGTGGGCGAGGTGGTCGCCGGTGCTGACCACCAGGTCGGGCTCGAGGTCGGCCAGGGACCGCAGCCAGTCGGCCTTGCGCCCCTGGGCCGGCGTCAGGTGCGCGTCGGACAGGTGCAGGACCTTGAGCGGGCGGGCGCCCGACGGCAGCACCGGCACGGACACGTGCCTCAGCGCGAACCACCGCGCCTCCCACCAGGCGTAGCCCAGAGCGGCCGCGCCGGCACCGATCACACCGGCTCCCACCACCACGGGCCGAGCCGCCACCGATGCCCTCATGCTCCCAGCCTAGGTGCGTGGCCGAACGGCGCTCGCCCGCGGTGAGAGGATGTGGTCATGTCAGCCCTGAAGGACCGCCTCCGTTCCGATCTCACCGCGTCGATGAAGGCCCGCGACGCCCTGCGCTCGAGCACGCTGCGCATGGTCCTCACCGCCGTGACCAACGCGGAGGTGGCCGGCAAGGAGGCCCGCGAGCTGACGGACGACGACGTGCTGACCGTGCTCACGTCCGAGGCCAAGAAGCGTCGCGAGGCCGCCGAGGCCTTCGAGGTGGGCAACCGTCCCGAGCTGGCCCAGAAGGAGCGCGACGAGGCCGCCGTCCTGGCCGAGTACCTGCCCGAGCAGCTGTCGGCCGACGAGGTCCGCGCGCTCGTCACGTCGACCATCGAGCAGCTCGGCGTGGCCGGCGACGGCATGAAGGCCATGGGCCGGGTCATGGGCGCGCTGCAGCCGCAGGTCAAGGGTCGCGCCGACGGCGGCGTGGTGGCCGCCGAGGTCAAGAAGGCGCTCGGCGCCTGAAGGAGGGCGCCGGGCCGGCGCGGTGCCGGCACGGCGGGAGGTAGGTGGCGCGCGTCGCCGGCGGTTCGGACGCAGGTGGCACGCAGGCACCGGCTCGGTATCCGCGCGCGCCCTACCTCCCGACGCGTGAGAGCGCGACCCTCCTACCGCCCACGCGGGTCACCGCCCACGTGCCGGGTCCCGCGACGAGCAACCCCTGCTCGCTGCTGGTCAGTCGCGGTCGCCGTTCCCGTTCCCGTTCCCGTTGCCGTTCCCGTTGCCGCGGGGTGCGGGCTGCTGCTCGGTGTCGCGCCGCGTGGTCGTCGGGGCGTCGGCGCGGTCGTCGTCGTTGCCGCCGCCCGTGCTGCGCGCGGCCTGGCGCCGCGGCGGCGGGTCGAAGCGCTCGGGGCTCAGGTAGTCCTGGATCGTCCCCATGGCGTCCTTCCACATCGGACCCGACAGCGAGGAGCCGCCGGCCTGGGAGAAGCTCACGGGCGCGCCCTTGAGCGTGACGCCGACGAGGCTCGCCGGGTTGTCCTTGCTGTTGACGCCCGCGATCATCGACGCGGCGGCCAGCTCGGGCGTGTAGCCGACGTACCAGACGGCCTGGCTGCTGTTCGTGGTGCCGGTCTTGGCCGCGGAGTCGATGCCGAGCCCGGTGCCGTTCTGGAAGCCGAAGCCGCCGGGCTGCTGGAGGCCTCGCAGGATGTCGTTGACCTGCGCCGCGACGTCCTTGCTCATGACCCGCTCGCACTGCTCGGGGTACTTCTTGAGCGACTCGCCGTTGGCGTCGAGGACCTCGTTGACCGGGCGCGGGGCGCAGTACTCGCCGCCGGACGCAGCCGCGGCGTAGGCGGCGGCCATGTCGAGGGTGCTGACCGACGTGACACCGAGGGTGAAGGACGGGACCTGGTTCGTCTCCGGCACCGTGATGCCCATCGACTCGGCCGCCTTGACCGTGTTGCAGAGGCCGGCGTCCTTCTCGAGCTGGGCGAAGTAGGTGTTCACCGACCGCCGGAGTCCCGTCACCATGTTGAAGGTGCCGGAGCCGGTGGAGTTCTTGACGTCCCAGGTTCCGGTGCCGCGTCCCTCGCAGTCGTAGTAGGTCCCGGTGGGGATCTTCATCGTCTGGGGCGACCGGTACGACTTGGACGGAGGGATGCCGTCCTTCAGGGCCGCGATCGCGGTGAAGTACTTGAACGTCGAGCCGGCCTGGAAGCCGCCGGACTGGCCGTACTTGGCCGGCACGGAGAAGTTGAGGTAGGTCTGCCCGGCCTTCTTGTCGCGGCCCATCGGCTTGGACTGCGCGATGCCGCGCACGTTGCCGGTGCCGGGCTCGACGAGCGCGAGGGAGCCGATGGCCTTGTCCTTCGCGCCGACGCGGTTCTTGACGGCCTTGTTGATGGCCTTCTGCATGCGCACGTCGATGTTGGACTTGATGGTGAGCCCGCCGCGCTCGAGGCGTGCCTGACGCTCCTGGACGGTGGCGCCGAGCGCCTCCTCGTCGAGCAGGTACTGGCGGATGTAGTCGCAGGAGAACGCGGCGACGGACTCCACGCAGCCGTTCGGGAAGCGCGTGAGCTTGAGGTCGAGCGGCGAGGCGATCAGCTCGTCGGCCTGGGACTGGGTGATCTTGCCCTGGGTGGCGAGGACCTGCAGCACGGTGTTGCGTCGCTGGAGGGCGCGCTCGGGGTAGACCCGCGGGTTGAACTCCTCGGGGTTCTTCACGAGGCCCGCGAGCGTGGCGGCCTGCTTGACCGTCAGCTGGTCGGGGGAGACCGAGAAGTAGTGGTACGCGGCGGCGTTGATGCCGTAGGCGCTGTCGCCGAAGTACGCGATGTTCAGGTAGCGCTCGAGGATCTCCTTCTTGGTGTGGGACTCCTCGTAGTTGATCGCCAGCTTCAGCTCGCGCACCTTGCGGGCCGTGGACTTGGCGGTGGCCGCGCGGATCTGCTCCTTCGTGGTGGCCTGCTGCACCAGCGTCAGCTTGACCAGCTGCTGGGTGATCGTCGATCCGCCCTGGGTCTGGCCGTCCGACGCGTTGTTGACCAGGGCGCGCAGCGTGCCCTTGAGGTCGAGGGCGCCGTGCTCGTAGAACCGGTTGTCCTCGATGGAGATGATCGCGTTCTGCATCGTGCCCGCGATCTGGTCGAGCGGGACGTCCTGGCGGTTCTCCTCGTAGAAGTACGCCAGGAGGGTGCCGTCGGACGCGTAGAGGCGGGTGGTCTGCGGGTTGGGCACGTCGTCGAGCTCCAGTGGCAGCTCGACCACGTCGCGCGTGACGTCGTTGGCGGTGGCCGCCACGAACGCCGTGCCCGGGATGACCACGGCGGCCACGAGGACGCCCGCCGCGACGGCGAGCACGATCATGGTCCCCACGAGCGAGGCGCGGCTCGAGGTGGGGGGCGGCGTCTGGGCGATCCGCCGGACGTTGTCGGTGAGGTCGTCCCAAGGCATGTGGCCCAGGATACGGAACGTTCCTGAGGATCGCGGGACGCGACGTCGAGGGCGCCGTGGTCCCGGAAGGTCCTGGATTCGACAGGACCATAGTCCCTTAGGACTACTCATAGTTGGGCACGATGGGGTCTGCCACCCGAACCTGAACGCTCTTAGCGTTCTCTTTGTTAGAGAAACCTTGTCGGCCTCGGGGCCGACTCTCGGGAGGTTGATCACCATGGGGTGGAACCAGAACTGGGCCGGCCAGGCCGCGTGCCGTGGCAAGTCCGACGCACTGTTCGTCAAGGGCGCTGAGCAGAACCGCGCCAAGCAGGTCTGCGGCGGTTGCTCCGTCCGGGCCGAGTGCCTCGCGGAGGCGCTCGACAACCGGATCGAGTGGGGCGTCTGGGGCGGCATGACCGAGCGCGAGCGTCGTGCGCTGCTGCGTCGTCGGCCGAACGTGGCCACGTGGCGCAGCATCCTGCAGCAGACCGCCTGAGCACGGCCGTCTGAGCAGTACCGTCAGCTCGTAGCCGTCCGGCGTCCGAGCCTCGGCCCGGACGGGTGCGTCACCGCCCGGCGATGAGCTCGCCGATGCGTCGCAGGCCGTCGAGGTCGTGCACGTCGGTGGGGAGCGCGGCCACGGGCACCGTGGGCACCCTCGGGTGGCTGCCGGTGAACCGACGCTGCACCTTCTCCTCGCGCGCTGCGACCCGCTCGCGGTCGGCGTGCACGTCGAGCAGCTCGGCCACGGCCTCGTCGTAGGCGCCGGTCCCGGACTCGCGGAGTCGACCGGCCCCGCTCTCGGCGTCGGCCGCGGTCAGGCCGCCGGGCGCGCGCTCGTGCACCCGGTTGACGACCAGCCCGGCCAGCGGCATGTCCTCCTGGGCGAGCCGCTCCACGAAGTAGGCCGCCTCGCGCATCGCGTCCGGCTCGGGTGCGGCGACGACGAGGAACGCCGTGCCGTCGGCCTGCAGGAGCGAGTAGGTGGCCTCGGCGCGCTGGCGGAAGCCGCCGAACAGGGTGTCGAAGGCGGCCACGAACGTCTGCACGTCCGTGAGCACCTGGGCGCCGAGCACCTTGTTCAACGCGCTCGTGACGATGCCGAAGCCCGCGCTCAGCAGCCGTGCCGGACCCTTGGCGGGCGCGAGCAGCAGCTTGATGAACCGTCCGTCGAGCAGGCTCGACAGCCGCTCGGGGGCGTCCAGGAAGTCCAGCGCCGACCGCGACGGGGGCGTGTCGACGACGATCAGGTCCCAGTCGGGCACCTCGGGGTCGTCGCTCGCTGCGGCGTGCAGCTGGCCGAGCTTCTCCATGGCCATGTACTCCTGCGTGCCCGCGAACGAGCTCGACAGCGCCACGTAGAAGGGGTTGGTCAGGATCTGCTGCGCCTTCTCGGCGGTGGCGTGCGCCTCGACGACCTCGTCGAAGGTCCGCTTCATGTCGAGCATCATGGCGTCGAGCGACCCACCGGCCGACGTGTCGACGTCGGCGACGGGTCGCGGGGTGTTGTCGAGCTCGGTGAGCCCCATCGCCTGCGCGAGCCGCCGGGCGGGATCGATCGTCAGCACGCACACCCGCCTGCCCTGCTCGGCCGCGCGCAGCGCGAGCGCCGCCGACGTGGTGGTCTTGCCCACGCCGCCGGACCCGCAGCACACGATGATCTGGACGGTGCGGTCCGCCAGCATCGCGTCGACGTCGATGCGGCCCGCCGCCGACCCGGGTAGGCCGCGGGCCGGCTGACGCGAGCGACGCTTCGCTGCGCCGCCCTTGGCGGTGGAGGAGGAGCGCCCGCTCATGCCGTGCCGCCCTTCAGGTCGATCGAGTCGTCGAGGATCCGGGCCAGCTCGAAGAGCGCGCCGTGGTCGACACCGTCGCCGAGCAGCGGAAGCTCGACGAGCGGACGCCCGCAGTCGCCGATGACCTCGCGCTGCTCCTCCTGGAGCTGCTGCCTCTCGACGTGCGCCCGCCCCTGGGCGAGGAGCGGTCCTGCGGCGTCGCCGGGCAGGGCCGCCGACTCCAGCGCCGCCGCGGCGGCTGCGTCGTCGAGGCTCCCCGACGCGAGCGCCTCGCGCGTGGGGGCGGTGATCAGCTCGGGGCGCACCAGGTTGAGCAGCACGTGCCCCACGGGCAGCCGGGCGCCCTGCAGCTCGGCGATGCCGTCGATCGTCTCCTGCACCGGCATCTCCTCGAGCACCGTCACGAGGTGCACGTGCGTCGACCGGGCGCGCATGAGCTGCATGATCGAGTCGGCCTGGCGCTTGATCGGCCCGACCTTGGCCAGGCCGGCCACCTCGCTGTTCACGTTGAGGAACCGGGTGATGCGGCCGGTGGGAGGTGCGTCCATGACGATCGCGTCGTAGCGGTCCGAGCCCTGCCGGCGGGCGGTCTCGTAGACCTTGCCCGTGAGCAGCACGTCGCGGACGCCGGGGGCGATGGTGGTCGCGAAGTCGATGATGCCGAACTTGTCGAGCGCCTTGCCGGCCCGGCCGAGCCGGTAGAACATCTGCAGGTACTCCAGCAGCGCGGCCTCGGGGTCGATCGCGAGCGCGTAGACCTCGCCGCCGTCGAGGCCGGACGCGATCTTGCGCTCCTCGTACGGCAGGGGCGCCACGTCGAAGAGCTGGGCGATGCCCTGGCGTCCCTCGACCTCGCACAGCAGCACGCGCCGCCCACGGCTGGCCAGGGCCGTGGCGAGGGCGGCGGCCACGGTGGTCTTGCCCGTCCCACCCTTGCCGGTGACGACGTGCAGCGGGGTCCAGACGGTCACGGGACGAGCCTACCGACGTCGTCGGAGGCGGCGAGCCGAATGGATCTCAGCGGCGCGAGGCGGGCCGGCGTGCGGTGCCGGTGCGACCGGTGGTCGTGGAGCCGCGCTTCGTCGTCGTGCGGGGTGCGGGCCTCGCGGCGCTCCGCGTGGCCGCAGCGGCGCGGGGCTTCGGCTGCGGCTTGGCGGCGCGGGTGGTCGCCGTCCGTCCGGACGGTGGGCGCCGGGTGGAGGTCGTGGCGGTGGTGCGCTTGGTCCCCGAGCGCGCGGCGGTCGTCCGTGCCCGTGCCCGTGCCCGTGCCCGTGGCGGCGGCGGCGGGCTGACGAGGTGCACGACCACGTCGCGCAGGGCCAGCACCAGGTAGACCGCGGCGGCCACCGCGAGGAACCACGCCACCGGGTTGGCCAGCAGGAAGGTCGTGTCGGTGCCGGCCGGCGTGAGCGGCGGGAGCTCGGTGAGCTCGTCGCCGGTCAGCGAGAACACCTGCAGCAGGAACGGGACGATCTTGGCCACGCCGACGACGACGGCCGACACCACGAGGGCGCGGCCGATCCGTGTCGTGGGGAAGATCGACATGGTGTGACCTTTCCACGCGACCGGGTCTCCTGTCCTGGAAACGAGAAGGATGTGAGGGCCGCCGCTCGCCCCCTCCCGAGAACGGCGCCGTCGCACCCGGACCGGTCGCGGCTAGAGTCGGGCGCATGACGCAGTGGGAGTACTTGACGGCACCGGTGCTGGTGCACGCGACCAAGCAGATCCTCGACAACTTCGGCCGGGACGGGTGGGAGCTCGTGCAGATCGTGCCGGGCATGAACCCCGAGAACCTGGTGGCCTACTTCAAGCGACCGGTCCAGTCGTGAGCGACGGCATCGAGCGGCGGATCGCCGACCTCGGGCTCACGCTGCCCGAGGTGGTGCCGCCGCTCGCTGCCTACGTCCCGGCGGTGCGGTCCGGGCAGCACGTGTTCACCGCCGGTCAGCTGCCGCTGGTCGACGGCGAGCTCGTCGCCAAGGGCAAGGTCGGTGGCGAGGTGTCGGCCGAGGAGGCACAGGACTGCGCGCGCCAGTGCGCCCTCAATGCGCTCGCCGCCGTGAAGTCCGTCGTCGGCTCGCTCGACGACGTCGTGCGGATCGTGAAGGTCACGGTGTTCGTGTCCAGCACGCCCGACTTCACGGGGCAGCCGGTCGTGGCCAACGGCGCGAGCGAGCTGCTCGGCGACGTGTTCGGCGAGGCCGGCGTGCACGCACGCAGCGCGGTGGGCGTGCCGGTGCTGCCGATCGACGCACCGGTGGAGGTCGAGCTCGTGGTCGAGGTCGGCTGACCGTGCGGGTGCCCATGCCGGCGTCGTTCCGTGACCGCGTGGCGACGTGGGACGGCACGGCCGCGCCGACGCGCGACGCCGCGACCATCGCGTTGCTGAGGCCCAGTGCCGGTGGTCCCGAGACCTACCTCCTGCGGCGCCAGGCGTCGATGGCCTTCGCGCCGGGCATGTACGTCTTTCCCGGCGGTGGGCTCCAGGAGTCCGACCGCGAGGTCGTCGGCTGGGCGGGGCCGACGTCGAGCCAGTGGGGCGACCGGCTGGGGTGCGACCCCGACACGGCGCGGGCGCTGGTGGTGGCCGCGGTGCGCGAGACCTTCGAGGAGTCCGGGATCCTGTTCGCCGGCACCGACGCCGGGTCGGTCGTGGCCGACACGTCCTCCCCGGAGCTGCAGAAGGCCCGGCTCGACCTCGACGCCGGCGAGCTGAGCTTCGGCGACTTCCTGGGCAGCCGAGGTCTGGTGCTCCGCTCGGACCTGCTCGGCGCGTGGGCGCACTGGATCACCCCGGCCTTCGAGCCACGTCGGTACGACACCCGGTTCTTCGTCGCGGCCGTCCCGCGGGGGCAGAGCGTGGGCACCTTGCCCGGTGAGGCCGACCGCGCGGTGTGGGCCCCGATCGCGTCGGTCCTCGAGAAGGTCAAGGCGGGGGAGGCGGCCATGCTGCCGCCGACCTGGATCACCTGCCGCGAGCTGGTGCGGGTCGACCCCGCCGGCGTCGTGGACGAGGCCGCGTCGCGCGAGATCCGGCCCATCGAGCCGAAGCTGGTGAACGTCGACGGGGAGTGGTTCCTCGACAACCCGATCGAGGAGGAGACCCATGGTTGACGCTGTGACGGTGACCGAGCGTGCGTCGGTCGTGCGGGCCGACAACCCCGGCATCATGACGCTCGAGGGCACCAACACGTGGATCCTGCGGGAGCCCGGCGCCGCCCGGTCGGTCGTCGTCGACCCCGGCCCCGACGACGCAGCCCACCTCGACGCCGTGCTCGAGGTCGCCGGCGAGGTGGCCCTCGTCCTGTACACGCACCACCACGGCGACCACACCGATGCCTTCGCCGCGTTCGGCGAGCGGACCGGGGCGCCGGCGCGTGCGGTGTCGGAGCGGTTCTGCTCGGACGCGCCGCCCCTCGTCGACGGCGAGGAGATCGACGTCGACGGCCTGCGCCTGGAGGTGGTGCTGACGCCGGGCCACACCCGCGACTCCGCCTGCCTGCGCCTGCTCGACGAGCCGTCGGTGCTCACCGGTGACACGGTCCTGGGGCGCGGCACCACCGTGGTGGCCCACCCCGACGGCGCCCTCGGGCCCTACCTCGACTCCCTCGCCAAGCTGCGCCAGCTGGTCGAGGAGGGCACCGCCGGTCGCCTCCTGCCCGGCCACGGACCTGTCGTGGACGACGCCGCCGCGGTGCTCGACCAGTACGTCGACCACCGGCAGGAACGCCTGGACCAGGTGCGCGCCGCGGTCAAGGCCGGTCGCACGACCCCGCGCGCCGTCGTCGAGCACGTCTACGCCGACGTCGACCCCGTCCTGTGGGACGCCGCCGAGCTCAGCGTCCGCGCCCAGCTGGAGTACCTGCAGGAGGCCTGACCCGTCCCTCCGTCTCGGACACTTCCGGGTGACTCAGCAGGTCGCGAACGCCCCGGACGTGTCCGGGACGGGAGCACGTCGTCGGCCGGGGAGGCATGCGAACGGGGCACCTCCCGGGTGGGAGGTGCCCCGTTCGACGGGCGAGGTGCGTCAGCGGCGCGACTTCGCGGCGCGGGCGCGCTCGGAGGCGTTCAGGATCACCTTGCGGATGCGCACGTGGGTAGGGGTGAC
The DNA here is from genome assembly GCF_001423335.1 of Aeromicrobium sp. Leaf289. Classification (NCBI taxonomy): domain Bacteria; kingdom Bacillati; phylum Actinomycetota; class Actinomycetes; order Propionibacteriales; family Nocardioidaceae; genus Aeromicrobium; species Aeromicrobium sp. Leaf289. Next base: position 762,707 of record NZ_LMNK01000002.1, read on the forward strand.
CTCCACGCACTCGTCCTCACGGCAGAACTCCAGGCACTGCTCGAGCGACAGGCGCTTCGGCGGGATGACCTTCTCGAAGTTGTCCGACGTCGCCGAGCGGATGTTGGTCTGCTTCTTCTCCTTGGTGATGTTGACGTCCATGTCGTCGTCACGGGAGTTCTCGCCGACGATCATGCCCTCGTAGACCTCGGTGGCGGGCTCGACGAACAGCACGCCGCGCTCCTGCAGGTTGGTCATCGCGAACGAGGTGACCGCACCGGCCCGGTCGGCCACGAGCGAACCCGACGGGCGGGTCGAGATCTCGCCGAACCAGGGCTCGTAGCCCTCGGAGATGTGGTGCGCGATGCCGGTGCCGCGGGTGTCGGTGAGGAACTCCGTGCGGAAGCCGATCAGGCCGCGGGCGGGGACCAGGAACTCCATGCGGACCCAGCCGGTGCCGTGGTTGATCATCTGCTCCATGCGGCCCTTGCGGACGGCCAGCAGCTGCGTGATGGTGCCGAGGTACTCCTCGGGCGCGTCGATGGTCAGGCGCTCGACGGGCTCGTGCAGCTTGCCGTCGATCTCCTTGGTGACCACCTGCGGCTTGCCGACGGTCAGCTCGTAGCCCTCGCGCCGCATCTGCTCGACGAGGATCGCGAGGGCCAGCTCGCCACGACCCTGCACCTCCCACGCGTCGGGGCGGTCGGTGGGCAGCACGCGGATCGACACGTTGCCGATGAGCTCGGCGTCGAGACGGTCCTTGACGAGGCGGGCCGTGACCTTCGTGCCCTTCTCGCGGCCGGCGAGCGGCGACTGGTTGGTGCCGATCGTCATGGAGATGGCCGGCTCGTCGACGTGGATCAGCGGCAGGGCGACCGGGTTCTCCGGGTCGGCCAGCGTCTCGCCGATGTTGATGCTCGCCATGCCGGCGATGGCGACGATGTCGCCCGGACCGGCGGACTCGCCGGGCTTGCGCTCGAGCGCCTCGGTGATGAGCAGCTCGGTGACCTTGACCCGCTCGACCGAGCCGTCGCGCTTCATCCACGCGACCTGCTGGCCCTTCTTGAGCGTGCCCTCCTTGACGCGGACCAGCGCGAGGCGGCCGAGGAAGGGCGAGGAGTCGAGGTTCGTGACGTGCGCCTGCAGCGGCGCGCCCTCGGTGTACTCGGGGGCCGGCACGGCGTCCATGATCGTCTGGAACAGCGGGACCAGGTTCTCGTTGTCGGGCAGGCCGCCGTCGTCGGGCTTGTTCAGCGAGGCACGACCGGCGCGGGCCGACGCGTAGACGACGGGGAAGTCGAGGGCGTCGTCACCGGCGTCCTCGGGCAGCAGGTCGAGGAACAGCTCGTAGGTCTCGTCGACGACCTCGGCGATGCGCGAGTCGGGACGGTCGACCTTGTTGACCACGAGGATGACCGGCATCTTCGCGGCGAGCGCCTTGCGCAGCACGAAGCGCGTCTGGGGCAGTGGGCCCTCGGACGCGTCGACGAGCAGGACCACGGCGTCGACCATGGACAGGCCGCGCTCGACCTCACCACCGAAGTCGGCGTGGCCGGGGGTGTCGATGATGTTGATCGTCACGCCGCCCTCGGGAGCACCGGGGCCCGCGTAGCGGACGGCGGTGTTCTTCGCGAGGATCGTGATGCCCTTCTCGCGCTCGAGGTCGCCGGAGTCCATGACCCGGTCGGTGACCTCCTGGTGGTCGGTGTAGGCACCCTGCTGCTGGAGCATGGCGTCGACGAGGGTGGTCTTGCCGTGGTCGACGTGGGCGACGATCGCGACGTTGCGCAGATCGAGACGGGTGGACATGCAGGGAGTTCCTCGCGCTGGATGACAGGGGAGCCGGGGCCGGCTGAGGCCGGAGGGCCCCCAGAAGTCTAGTCGGCCGGTGGACGTGCTCCTGCCACATGGCGGCACCAGCGTCGAAACTAGATGCAGATCACAATCATCGCGTGATCACAATGGTTGCATGTGCGTTAGCATCTTTCGGTGACCATCGAACGCGGAGCGGTGCACGAGCGCCTGGAGGCGTTCGTCCAGAGACTCATGAGCTGTGTGCACTCCGAGGGCCTCGACCAGCTCGTCGAGCTCGACCTCTCCATGACGCAGGCGCGAGCGATGTTCACCGTCGCCCACGCCGACCGCCCCCTCGCGATCAACGAGATCGCGACCGCCATCGGTCTCTCGGTGGCTGCCTCAGGTCGCACCGTCGACCAGCTCGTCAGGCTCGGCGCCCTCGAGCGCCACGAGAGTCCGGAGGACCGTCGGGTGAAGCTCGTGGGCCTCACCAAGCACGGCTTCGACTTCGTGGACGAGCAGATGGAGCACAAGCGTCGGGCCCTGCGCGTCGTCGCGGACCGGCTCGACCCCCAGCACGCCGAAGACCTGCACAGGGTCCTCGGCCAGATCCTCGCGAGCGACGCCTTGCGACTGCCAGAGAAGGAAGACCATGTCTGACCAGACCGCCGTCGGTGCGGCACCCTCCATCCCGGACGACGACCGCATCACCCCGGACATCCTGAAGATCGCCGGTGTCGTCGTCCTCGGCGCCATCATGTCGATCCTCGACATCACCGTCGTGAACGTGGCCCTGCCGACGTTCCAGGAGGCGTTCGACGTCTCCGAGCTGTCCACCGTCGCGTGGTCGGTGACCGGCTACACGCTGGCGCTCGCCGCGGTCATCCCGCTCACGGGCTGGGCGGCCGACCGCTTCGGAACCAAGCGCCTCTACATGGCCGCGATCGGCCTGTTCACCATCGGCTCGGTGCTGTGCGCCACGGCCTGGAGCATCGAGTCGCTCGTGGCCTTCCGCGTCCTCCAGGGCCTCGGCGGCGGCATGCTGATGCCGCTGGGCATGACGATCATGACCCGGGCCGCCGGCCCGCACCGCATGGGGCGCCTCATGGCCATCCTGGGCATCCCGATGCTCCTCGGCCCGATCATGGGTCCGATCCTCGGCGGCTGGCTCATCGAGATCGCCTCGTGGCACTGGATCTTCCTGATCAACCTGCCCCTCGGCCTCGCGGCGCTCGTCTACGCGCAGATCATCCTGCCGAAGGACGAGGCCGAGCCGAGCGAGTCGTTCGACTTCATCGGGATGCTGCTGATGTCCCCGGGCCTCGCGCTCTTCCTGTTCGGTGTCTCCTCGATCCCCGAGACCGGCACCGTGGAGTCGACCCGGGTGCTCGTGCCTGCGATCGTCGGCGCCCTGTTGATCATCGGTTTCGTCTTCTGGGCCTTCCGGCCGAAGCACCCGCTGCTCGACCTGCGGCTGTTCAAGGACCGCAACCTCGCGGTCTCGACGATCACCATGTTCCTGTTCGTCGGTGCGTTCTTCGGTGCGCTGCTGCTGGTGCCGACCTACTTCCAGCAGGTTCGTGGCGAGAGCGTCCTCAAGGCCGGCCTCCTCGTGGCGCCGCAGGGACTGGGCGCCATGCTGACCATGCCGATCGCCGGCACCCTGGTCGACAGGATGCCGATCGGCCGGATCGTGCCGTTCGGCTTCGTCGGCATCATCGTCGGTGTCGTGGGACTCGCGACGAGCACGGATCCGAACACCCCGCTGTGGCACATCATGGGCTGGTTGTTCGTCATGGGCCTCGGCATGGGTGGCACGATGATGCCGATCTTCACCTCCGCGCTCAAGACGCTCAAGGCGCACGACGTGGCCCGCGGCTCCACGCTCATCAACGTGGTGCAGCAGGTGGCCAGCTCCATCGGCGTCGCCATCATGACGGTGCTGCTGACCAACGGGTTCAAGGACTCCGCCGCGGTCACGGCCGGCCAGGCGATCGGCGAGGCCGAGCGGACCGGCACCCCACCGCCGCAGGAGGCCCTGGAGGTCGCCCAACGGCTCGGCGACGGGTTCCAGGCCACCGTCCTGCAGGACATGGCCGACGCGTTCCACAGCACCTACCTCGTGGCGCTCGCGCTCATCGTCGTGGCGCTCGTGCCGGTCGCGTTCATGCCGCGCAAGCGCGAGGAGTCCAAGCTCCTCGCCGACGAGGACCGGCCTCCGGTCGTCGTGCACTGACACCCGCCGCATGCGCAGCGACCCCCGACACCTCGAGGTGTCGGGGGTCGCTGCGTGTCGGGGGTCGCAGCTCTCAGGAGGTCCGGTGCACCTTGTGCTGCGACGCCTGCGCGATCGGCTTGACGACCACGAGGTCGACGTTCACGTGCTGCGGTCGGGTGGCGATCCACGCCACCACGTCGGCCACGTCGTCGGCCGTGAGCGGCTCGTCGACACCGGCGTACACGGCCTCCGCCCGCTCGGCGTCGCCGTCGAACCGCGTGAGCGCGAACTCCTCGGTGCGCACCATCCCGGGGGCGACCTCGCACACGCGCACGGGACGGCCCAGGAGCTCGAGGCGGAGCGTCTCGGTCATCACCGCGACCCCGTGCTTGGCCGCCGTGTACCCGCCGCCGCCCTCGTAGGCGATGCGCCCGGCGGTGGACCCGACGTTGAGGATGGTGCCGGCGCCGCTGGCCTCGAGCGCGGGGAGCAGGGCCCGGGTGACCTGCAGGGTGCCGATCACGTTGATCTCGTACATGCGCCGCCAGTCGTCGGCGTCGGCGTGCTCCACGGGGTCCAGGCCCAGGGCGCCACCGGCGTTGTTGACGAGCAGGCTCACCGCGGGACCCGCGGCCTCGGCGAGCGCTCGCACCTGCTCGGCATCGGTCACGTCGCAGGGCACGGCGATGCCGTCGATCTCGGCGGCGAGGGCCTGGATGCGATCGGCGCGGCGCGCGGCGCAGACGACGCGGTAGCCCGCGGCTGCGAGGTGCCGTGCGCTCGCGGCGCCGATGCCGCTGCTGGCGCCGGTGACGACGGCGACGGGACGGCCAACCTGCTGGGACGGGGCGGGACTCTGCTCGACCATGACGCCATCGTCGCACCGGTGTCGACGGCGACGGCGCGCCCCTCTCGCTGCGGAGGTGGGCGGGGAGCGTCAAGATGGTCCGGTGACGACCTCCCGCCGACCCCGCCGCGTGGCCATGCTCTCGGCGCACACGTCGCCCCTGGAGCAGCCGGGCAGCGGCGACGCCGGCGGGATGAACGTCTACGTGCTCGAGCTGGCCCGTCGCCTCGCCCGGCGCGGCGTCGAGGTCGAGGTGTTCACGCGGGCCACGTCGCGACACCTCCCGCCCGTGGTCGAGGCCGCGCCCGGTGTGGTGGTGCGGCACGTGACGGCCGGACCGTTCGAGGGACTCACCAAGGACGACCTGCCCAGCCAGCTGTGCGGCTTCGTGCGCGACGTCCTGCGGGCCGAGGTCGTGGCCGGCCCCGACCACTTCGACCTCGTCCACAGCCACTACTGGCTGTCCGGCCAGGTCGGGACGGTCGCGGCCGAGCGATGGGACGTGCCGCTCGTGCACACGATGCACACGATGGCGAAGGTCAAGAACGCCCACCTCGCCGAGGGCGACCGGGCCGAGCCGATCGGCCGCGTCGCGGGCGAGGAGGAGATCGTGCGCATCGCGGACCGGCTGGTGGCCAACACGCAGGAGGAGCGGCGCGAGCTCGTCGACCTGTACGGTGCCGCGCCGGACCGGGTCGACGTCGTCCATCCCGGGGTCGACCTCGAGGTGTTCCGCAGCGGGCGCCGCGACGAGTCCCGCACGCTTCTCGGCCTTCCCGACGGCGCCGCGGTGCTGCTCTTCGCCGGCCGCATCCAGCCGTTGAAGGCTCCCGACGTGGTGCTGCGCGCGGCTGCCGTCATGATCGATCGCGACCCGGCGCTGCGGGAGCGGCTCCAGGTGGTGGTCGTCGGCGGTGCCTCGGGCAGCGGGCTGGATCGTCCGACCTCTCTCGTCGAGCTGGCAGACGACCTCGGGATCGCCGACGTCGTCCGGCTGGAGCCGGCGGTCACCCAGGCGGAGCTGGCCGGCTGGTACGCCGCCGCCGACGTGGTCTGCGTGCCGTCCTACAACGAGTCGTTCGGGCTCGTCGCGATCGAGGCCCAGGCCTGCGGCACCCCGGTCGTCGCCGCGCGCGTCGGGGGTCTGTCGACGGCGGTCGCCGACGGCGTGAGCGGTGTGCTGGTCGACGGCCACGACCCGCAGGACTACGCCGACGCGCTGCACCCGCTGCTCACCGACCGGGCGCATCGCGACGCCCTGGGCCAGAAGGCGGTGGCCCACGCGACGGGCTTCGGCTGGGACGCGACCGTCGACCGCGTGCTGGAGGTCTACGCCCGGGCCTTCGACGAGCGGGCCGGCGACAACGGGACGACGAAGGACGCGTGAGGACATGAGCGACGACCTGACGACCGACCAGCGCCAGGCGCTCGAGGTGATCCTCGACGCGGTGGCCTCGGCCGGGCTCGACCACGTGCGGCACGGCCTCACCGTGGTCGAGGTCGACCTGCCGGGGGAGCGCAAGCTCAAGACCACGACGCGCCTCGACGTCGGCCGGCACACGCTGGGCGTGCACGCCTTCGTCGCGCGCAACCCCGACGAGAACCACGAGGGCGTCTACCGCTGGCTGCTCGAGCGCAACCTCAAGCTGTACGGCGTCGCGTTCGCCATCGACTCCGCGGGCGACGTCTACCTCGACGGCCGGCTGCCGCTGCACTCGGTCACGGCCGACGAGGTCGACCGTCTCCTCGGCGCCGTGCTCTCGGCGTCGGACGACTCGTTCAACACGATCCTCGAGCTCGGCTTCGCCTCGTCCATCCGCAAGGAGTGGGCGTGGCGCGAGTCCCGAGGCGAGTCGACGGCCAACCTGGCCGCCTTCGAGCACCTGCGCCCGAAGGACTGACGGGCGGTTCGTCGGGCGGCGTCGGTCGGGTGGGCCCTCGCTTGCTGCTGCGTCGTTCGGCCGGGCCTTCGCCTGCTGCTGCGGCGGTCGATCGGGCTCTCGCTCGCTGCCGCGTCGCTGTGGCTGAGAGTCGCGGTGGCGTCCGAAAGGGCCTCGACCGGCGGAGGCGTCCGGTGTCGGGCGAGCACGCGGGGTGCGGCCCGGCCCACGCAAGATTCTGCGTTCTCGCGCGCGAAGGCAGGATCGTGCGTCCGACGGGGCGGCGTGACGCTCGGGCGGTCGACGATTCTCCCTCGGCGTGGGACGGTCCACGAGAAGGGCGAATCCCTGCCCGGGCAAGTCACCGAGCGCCTCAGATCAGGGGTGCGAGATCGCCTCGCGCACCTTCGTGGTGAGCGCGGTGAACTCGGGCAGGGCGCGCAGGTCCGCCGGGGCCACCTCGCGGCTGCTGGTGGAGAAGCGGGCCGACTCGTCGAGCACGATACGGCCGGGACGCGGGCTCATCACGAGGACGCGCGAACCGAGGAACACGGCCTCGTCGACCCCGTGGGTGATGAACAAGATGGTCTTGCCCGTCTCGCGCCAGATCGTCAGCAGCTCCTCCTGCAGGCGCTCGCGGGTGAGGGCGTCGAGCGCACCGAAGGGCTCGTCCATGAGGACGATCTCGGGGTCGTTCGTGAGCACGCGGGCGATCTGCGCGCGCTGCTGCATGCCGCCCGACAGCTCGTAGGGGCGCAGGCCCGCGACGTCGGACAGTCCGACGAGCTCGAGGTAGCGCTCGGCGGTGCGGTGCCGCTCGGCCTTCGCGACGCCGCGCACCTTCGGGCCGAGGGCCACGTTGTCCCGCACGTCGAGCCACGGGTAGAGCGTCGGCTGCTGGAACACGACGCCGCGCTCGCGACCCGGGCCGCGCACGGGCCGACCGCCGACCTCGACGGTGCCGCGCGTCGGCTCGACGAAGCCGGCGAGGAGGCGCAGCAGCGTCGTCTTGCCGCAGCCCGAGGGTCCCGCGAGGGTCACGAGCTCTCCCGGCTCGATCGTCAGGTCGATCCGGTCGATCGCGCGCACCGACCCGTCGCGGGTCCGGAACTCCTGCTCCAGACCCGCGACGGTGACGGCGAGGTCGTGGCGCTCACTCACCGGCGGCGGCCTCCGCCGGTCCGGGGTCGACGCCGTCGGCGTAGTCGGACTCGGGCGCGACCTCCGCGATGCCGTCCTGCGTGAGCAGGAACTCGGCCGTGGTGAAGAGGTCCTGTCCGAGCTTGCCGCCCAGGTAGTCGGCGCCCACCTGCTGAGAGGCGTCGAGGAACACGAAGCCCTCGAACTGCTTCTGCGCCTCCGCGGCGGTCACGCCCACCTCGACGGCCACGCTCTCGGCGGCCTTCTCCGGGTCGCTCTTGATCTGCTTGACCGCGTAGTCCTGCGCCTTCGCCCACACGGCCAGGACCTCGGGGTTGTCCTCGATGAAGGAGTCGTCGGCGATCGCGAGGTCGAACGTCGGCTTGCCCGCCTTCGCCGTGTCCTCGCTCGTGAGGATGACCTTCCCGCCGTCCTTCTTCAGCTCGCTCAGCGTCGGGTCCCAGATCCACGCGGCGTCGATGTCGCCGCGCGACCAGGTCGGGGCGATCTGCTCGGGCTCGGAGTTGACCAGCTTGTAGTCGGAGGCGTCCTCGCCGGCGTCGGCGATGGCCTGCAGGAGGGAGTAGTGCGCCGTGGAGCCGAACGGGGTGGCGATGGTCTTGCCCTTGAGCCCGGCGATGTCGGTGGCCTCGCCCCCGCGCACGGCGAGCGACTCGGCGGAGCCGATGACGTCGTGCACCCAGATGACCGAGACGGGCAGGTCGAGCGGGGCCGACAGCGCCTTGGTGCTGGGCGAGGAGCCGGCGAGGCCGATGTCGAGGCTGCCGCCGCCGAAGGCCTGCACGACGTCGCCGCCGGACGCGAAGTTGCTCCACTCGATGGTGGCGTTCGGCAGGCAGTTCTCGAGGATCCTCTGGTCCTTCACGACGACGTCGCCGTTGGGGATCTTCTGGTAGCCGATGCGCACGGTCGTGTCGACGGACTCGTCAGCCTCGAACGGGCACGCGTCGGCGGACGCCTGCGTGGTCTCGCCGCCGACGCCGCAGGCCGTGAGGCCGAGGGTGGCCACGACGGCGGCCAGCGCGGCGGCGACGGGGGTGCGGGACAGGAGGGGGGTCTTCATGGTCAGGCCTTTCCTCGCCAGGGGACGAGCTTCTTCTCGACGGTGCGGATGAGTGCGTCAAGGGCGATCGCGGTGAGGCCGATGACGATGATGCAGGCGATCGACAGGGCGATCTTGTTCTGCGTTCCCGAGAGGTAGGCCAGGCCCCCGATGCCCGGCAGTCCGTTGACCAGCTCGGCGGCCACGACGGTGGTCCACGCGAAGCCGACGGCGACGCGGAGACCACTGAGCACGTCGGGCAGGGTCGCGGGGAGGATCACGGTGGTGATGGTCTGACGCCGCGTGGCGCCGAGCGACCGGACGGCGTTCACCTGGTCGTCGCGCACGCCGCGGACACCGTTGAGGGTCGCGAGCGCGATCGGCGGGAACGCGGCGAGGAACAGCAGCGACACCTTCGACGTGTCACCGATGCCGAACCACGCCACGAGGAAGCCGAGGTAGGCCAACGGCGGCAGCGACCGCAGGAAGTCGACGTACGGGCCGACGACCCGCGAGAACCAGGGAACGGTGCCCATCGTCAGGCCGAGGGGGATGCCGACGAGGATGGCCAGGGCGAGCCCGCCACCGATCCGCTGCAGGCTCACCAGCAGGTGCTCCCACAGGTAGTAGCCCTCCTCGCCCCGCACGACCCGGTCGACGCCACCACCGATCGCGTGGTCGGTGTTGGCGCGCACGAACGCGTCCCACACTTCCAGCGGGCTCGGCGTCAGGTAGGCCGGACGCACCACGTCGGCCGCAGCCACCAGCGTCCACGCCGTCAGCACGACCACCAACGTCGCGACGGGTGGCAGCCAGCGCGACGGCGCGGGAGGACGGATCACGAGCAGTGACCGTATGGCGCGCCGACGCCGGGTGGCGCCGGGTCCAGCATCCGGGAACGGTCTCGCCTGGCTCGTGCGATGGGCTAGGCGAGCGTCGCCCGCGGTCACCGTGACCGGAGTCGGGCCGCTCACGTAGCGTTGGTGCCGTGAAGGCTCTGGTGTTCTGCGACGTGACGGACCCGTGGTCGTACGTCGGGGTGACGCGCTTCGAGCGCGCGGCCGGGATGTTCACGATCCTCACGGGGGAGCCGCTCGACGTGTCCTTCCGCGCCCGGCTCCTGGAGCCCGACGCGCCCAGCTCGGGCAGACCGCTGCGCGCGGTCCTGGCCGAGCGGCTCGGGGGCGACGACAAGGTCGACCTCGTCGACGCGCAGGTGACCGCGGCTGCTCGCATCAGCGGCATCGAGCTCAACCTCGCCGAGGCGGTCGAGGCCAACAGCCTCGACGCTTGGCGGCTCCTCACCTGGGCCGACGAGGCGGGGCCGGGGCTGCAGCGCGAGCTCGCCCACCAGCTCTGGCGCGCTCACCTGCTCGAGGGTGCCGACCTCGCGGACCCGCTCGTGCTGTCCAGTCGGGCGGCTCTCGTCGGGCTCGACCTCGAGACGGCCGACGCCCTGCTGGCGAGCGACGAGTACGCCGATGCGGTCCGCACCCAGGACGAGACGGCGCGGTCCCTCGGCGTGACGCAGCTTCCCTACGTCGTCGTCGAGAACCGGTGGACCCTCGCCGGTACCCAGTCGCAGGACGACTACGTGCAGGCGCTCCACCAGATCCACCGAGAGTGGCGCGACGCGTAGCCACGTCTTGGACACGTCCGGGGCACTCGGGCGGGTCCGGATGCCCCGGAACTGTCCGAAACGCAGGGACGGGCTGGCGGTAGGGTCGTCGACATGACCTACACGCTCGTCCTCCTGCGCCACGGGCACAGCGAGTGGAACGCGAAGAACCTGTTCACCGGCTGGGTCGACGTCGACCTCAACGAGCAGGGCGTGGAGGAGGCCCACCGCGGGGCCACGCTGCTGGCCGACGCCGGCATCGCCCCCGATGTGTCGCACACGTCGCTGCTGCGTCGGGCCATCCGCACGTCGCAGATCGTGCTCGACGGCATCGACCGGCACTGGATCCCGGTCAAGCGCTCGTGGCGGCTCAACGAGCGTCACTACGGCGCACTGCAGGGCAAGGACAAGAAGGCAACCCTGGAGGAGTACGGCGAGGAGCAGTTCATGACCTGGCGCCGTTCCTACAGCACCCCGCCGCCGGCGCTCGACGACGACAGCGAGTTCTCGCAGGCCAAGGACGCCCGCTACGCGGCGCTGCCCGACGAGCTCCTGCCGCGCACCGAGTGCCTCGCCGACGTGCTCGACCGCATGCTCCCGTACTGGTACGACAGCGTCGTCCCCGACCTGCTCGACGGCCGGACCGTGCTCGTGACGGCGCACGGCAACTCGCTGCGCGCCCTGGTCAAGCACCTCGACGGCCTGGGCGAGGACGAGGTCGTCGGCCTCAACATCCCCACCGGCATCCCGCTGGTCTACGAGCTCGACGACGACCACAAGCCCGTCACGAGGGGCGGCCGCTACCTCGACCCCGACGCCGCTGCCGACGCCATCGCCGCGGTGGCCAACCAGGGCCGCTGACCCTTCCGCCGACGGCGTGGTCCTCAGCGTCGTTCCGCGCGCTCCAGGACGGACAGCAGGGCTTCGACCGACTGGGTTTCGCGCACCCAGACGCGATCGAGCAGCAGGGCGAAGGTGACGGACAGTGCCAGCATCACGGTCCCGAACCAGACCAGCACGGGGACAGGACCCAGCAGGCCCAGCACCACGACGAGCACCAGCATGGCCAGCACGACGGACCAGAGCGCTGCCTGGGCCGGCCGACCCAGGCGGAGCAGGGTCGCGCGACGACGGACGACGGGCAGCCACCGGCCCCCGTCGAGCTCGGCCGGCGCCTGGCCCGTACGCATCGCCCTGCGGAACAGCCGCCTCTGCTCGCGCTCGGTGGACATGCGCGCCAGGTTGTCGGCCGGACGGGACGCTCAGGCGTCGAGCTTGTAGCCCAGGCCGCGGACGGTGGTGAGGGTGGCGGGGTTGGCGGGGTCGGGCTCGATCTTGGCCCGCAGGCGCTTGACGTGGACGTCGAGCGTCTTGGTGTCGCCCACGTAGTCGGCGCCCCACACGCGGTCGATGAGCTGGCCGCGGGTGAGGACCCGACCGGGGTTGCGCAGGAAGAACTCGAGCAGCTCGAACTCCTTGAGCGGCAGTCGCACGGTCTCGCCGTCGACCGACACCAGGTGGCGCTCGACGTCCATGCGCACGCGGCCCGCCTCGAGCACGGCGTCGTCGTCGATCTCGTCGGTCGCGCCGCGGCGCAGGACCGCGCGGATGCGGGCCACCAGCTCGCGCGGCGAGTACGGCTTGGTGACGTAGTCGTCGGCACCGAGCTCGAGGCCCACCACCTTGTCGACCTCGGTGTCCTTCGCGCTCACCATGATGATCGGCACGCTCGACGTCTGTCGCAGCTGACGGCACACCTCGGTGCCGGGCAGCCCGGGCAGCATCAGGTCGAGCAGCACGATGTCGGCGCCGTTGCGCTCGAACTCGGTCAGGGCGTCGGGTCCCGTCTCGGCGATCGCGACGTCGAACCCCTCCTTGCGCAGGACGTACGACAGCGCTTCGCTGTAGCTGGTCTCGTCCTCGACGACCAACACTCGTGTCACGGGATCTCCTCATCGAGGTCGTGCTGGAAGCGGGGGAGCACCAGCGTGAAGGTGGAGCCAGCGCCGGGCTCGCTCCAGACGTCCACGGAGCCGCCGTTGCTGGCGGCCACGTGCTTGACGATGGACAGGCCGAGCCCCGTGCCGCCCGTGGCGCGGGCGCGGGCGGGGTCGACGCGGTAGAAGCGCTCGAAGATGCGCTCGAGCTCGGGCCCGGCGATGCCGATGCCGTTGTCGGCCACGCTGATGCGCACGTCGTCACCGTCGAGCGCGGCGGTCACCGCCACCTTGGAGCCCTCGGGGCTGTAGGTCACGGCGTTCTCGACCAGGTTGCTGACGGCGGCGTGGAGCTGGGCGCGGTCGCCGTGGACCATCAGGTCAGGCTCGACCGACCGCGCGATCTCGATCTGCTTGCGCTCGGACTCCGTGGCCGAGTGCTCGCAGGCCTCGGCGACGAGCTCGTCGACCTTCACGGTGGCCGCGTCCTCGCTGGCGACGTCGTTCTGCAGGCGCGACAGGTCGATGATCTGCTGCACCAGCCGGGTGAGACGTTCGCTCTCCGTCTGCATGCGCGAGGCGAACCGCACGACCGACTCCGGGTCGTCCTTGGCCTCGGAGACGGCCTCGGCCAGCAGGTTGAGCGCACCCACCGGTGTCTTCAGCTCGTGGCTGACGTTCGCGACGAAGTCGCGGCGGATGTTCTCGACCCGCTGCTGGTCGGTGCGGTCCAGCGCGAGCACGATGATCAGCCGCGACGTGAGAGGGGCGACGCGGACCTGCACGTGGGCGGGGGTCCCGCGTCGGCGCTGCAGGGTCAGGTTGGACTCACGCACCTGACCGTCGCGACGTACCTGCTGGACGAGGCCGCGGATGTCCTCGGACTCGATGCGGTTGTCGCGCACGATGCCGAGCGCCACGGCCGGGGCCGACGCCTGCAGCACCTCGTCGGACGGGCCCAGCAGGACGGTGGTCGACGACAGGACCGACAGCACGGCCTCCGCGCCCGGGGGCACGAGGGGAGTCGGCTCGTCGGGAACGGCGTTCTGGCGGCGTTCGCTGAACAGCCACAGGAAGGTCACCGCGGCACCGAGGGCGGTGCCCACGGCACCGGCGACGACGAGACCCGCACTGATGTCCACGCCCCGATGCTAGGCCCATCGTGAGCAGCCAGCCGTGCCCGAACCCCCTCTGACGTGCGCCTTTCTGCGGCTGTTCACACCTCGTTCACCAGGCGTCGCCATCCGTTCACCGGCTTCTCCTAGGGTCCCTCTCATGCGTGATGCGTATTACGAGCAGCTCGACACGATCGTCGACGACCTGGTCCAGCTGACCGGGACCGTCCGCAAGGCTGTCGCTGCCTCCACTGCCGCCCTGCTCAACGCCGACGGCCCGCTCGCCGAGCAGGTGATCGCCGGCGACAAGCAGATCGATGAGTCCACCGAGGAGATCGAGGAGCGTGCTCTGCTCCTCCTCGCCACCCAGCAGCCGGTCGCGACCGACCTGCGGCAACTGGTCGCCACCCTGCGGATGCTGACCGACCTGCAGCGGATGGGCGACCTCTCGGTCCACGTGGCGAAGGTGGCGCGCATGCGCATGCCCGACGTCGCCGTGCCCACCACCCTGCAGCCCACGATCATGGCGATGGCCTCGGTGGCCGACCAGATGATCCACGCGGCGTCGCGCATCGTCGCCAACCGCGACATCGACGCCGCCACCAGGCTCGAGGACACCGACGACGAGATGGACCGTCTCCGCAAGGACCTGTTCCGGGCGTTGCTCGGCGGGACCTGGGAGCACGGCATCGAGCCGGCGATCGACCTCGCCCTCCTCGGCCGCTACTACGAGCGCATCGGCGACCACGCCGTCTCCATGGCGCGCCGGGTGGTCTACCTCGTCACCGGCGAGCTGGCACCGGGCGTCTGACGCCCGCGGGGTCCCCACGACGAAGGGCCGTCCGCGATCCTCGGGGGGATCGTGGGCGGCCCTTGTCGTCGTGGCGGGGCGGGGGAGGGCACGAAGGCGTCGATGCCTCCGGTCACCGTCCGGTCCCGGGAGTACCGCGGGGTCAGCCGGCCGGGTTCTCCTCGGCCTCGGCGGCCTCCTCGGTGGCCTGCTGCTCGTCCGTGGTGTCGCTCGGCGGGGTCTCGGCGACGTCGGCGTAGCTGGCGTTGCGTGCGACGACGGGGACGGAGATCTCGACCTCGCCCGCGTCGGAGAAGGTCAGGGTGACGTCGGCGTACCGGCCGACCGGGAGGGTCGCGCCGTCGATGCCGGCGAGCTCACCGGCCCGACCGATCGTGAAGAGCTGGCGGGGCGCGAGCTCGACGTCGGTGGCCGGGTCGGCCGTGACGGAGCCGGAGCCTCCGAGCGGCGTGATGGTGACCGACTCGAGCGTCTGCGGGGAGTCGGTCGTGTTGAGCACGCCGGCGGAGAAGGCGAGCGTGTCGTCGCTGCCGGCGACGAGCAGCGCGTTGTAGAGCTGGACGTCGCCGGTGCGCAGGTTGGCGCCGATGCCGGGCTGGTACTGCTGGTTGGTGGCGGCGCCACCCCCGGTGCCGCAGGCCGAGAGGCCGAGCGAGGCGGCGAGGATCATGCTGGCGGCCGTGAGACGGCGCGTGCGAACGGTGGGCACCGGGCACCTGCTTCTGCGTCGGGGAGGGTCGTCGTGCGGATCATATCGGAGCGCGGCGACCTGCCGGGGTCCGGCCCCGCGGCGATCGGAGCGGGCGGAACCTACCGCTCGGGAGCCTGGAACGCCCGGAATAGCCGTCCGTGGCGCGTGTTAAACTGATCACCTACGAAAGGTGCCGCGTTTATGACTTTCACTGTCGGCGAGACGGTTGTGTACCCCAATCACGGGGCCGCAGTCATCGAAGACATCGAGAAGCGGACGATCAAGGGGGAAGAGCGGGACTACCTGGTCCTGCGCATCGTTGCCCAGAACGACTTGGTGGTTCGTGTTCCTGCCTGCAACCTCGACCTCGTGGGCGTCCGCGACGTCGTCGACGCCGACGGCCTCGAGCGCGTGTTCGGCGTCCTGCGGGCCGAGCACGTCGAGGAGCCGACCAACTGGTCGCGTCGCTACAAGGCGAACCTGGAGAAGCTGCACAGCGGCGACGTGCTCAAGGTGGCCGAGGTCGTGCGCGACCTGTGGCGCCGTGACCACGAGCGGGGCCTGTCGGCCGGCGAGAAGCGCATGCTCGCCAAGGCTCGCCAGATCCTGGTCTCCGAGCTGGCTCTCGCGGAGAAGACCAACGAGGACAAGGCCGAGCTGCGGCTCGACGAGGTCCTCGCCTCCTGAGCCGATCGATCCTCGACGGCCCTCGCCCCTTCCGGGCGGGGGCCGTCGTCGTTCTCGGGGTCGCGCTCAGGCCCGGGCGACCAGTGCGGTGGCGATCGCGGCCACGCCCTCGCCCCGCCCGGTGAGGCCGAGGCCGTCGGTCGTGGTGGCGGAGATGCTCACCGGTGCGCCCACGACGTCAGAGAGGTGCGCCTGGGCCTCGTCGCGTCGCGGCCCGAGCCGGGGCGTGTTGCCGACGACCTGCACGGCGACGTTGAGCACGGTGAACCCGGCGTCGGCCAGCAGCCGCACGGTCTCGGTCAGGAAGGTCGTGCCCGAGGCGCCCGCGAACCGGGGATCGGCCGTGCCGAAGCGCGACCCGATGTCGCCGAGGCCGGCGGCCGAGAGCAGGGCGTCGACCATCGCGTGGCTCGCCGCGTCGCCGTCGGAGTGCCCCTCGAGCCCGGCGTCCTCACCCGGCCACTCGAGACCGGCCAGCCACATCGCGCGTCCGGGCACGAGGCGGTGGACGTCGGTGCCGATGCCGGTGCGCAGGTCGGGCAGGCTCATGGGTGCATCCTGCCCGACTACCAGCGCGCGGTGTCCGGTGGCAGCTTCTTGCTCGTCGGTCGGATCACGTAGGAGATCGCGCCGCTGCCACCGAGCCACGCCTTCTCGAACTGCGCCCGGTCGTACACGCGACGCACCGAGGTGTTGCTCGGAGCGGCCGGGTCGTTGACGATCACCTTGCCGGTCGAGGTGAAGCCCACGATCACCATGAGGTGGCCCGGGGTCGAGGAGATGGGCGCCCCGGACAGACCGCCGCGCGACCACGCGAGCGAGGCGACGACGGGGATGCCGGCCTTCACGAAGGCCTCGGCGTCGCGCAGGTTGGCCAGCCGGGTGACGAACGCGTCGAAGCCGAAGCGACCGGCGTACGCCGTGTTGAAGGGCCAGTTGCCGGTGCCGCCGTAGGCGTAGTCGTACGTGTAGGTCGCGGCGTGGTCGACCCACGGGTCGGCGCCGGCGATGCCGCCGGTGTCGGGCGTGCCCGGCCGGTCGCCGAAGAAGCGGAGGACCATCGAGGTGGAGGTCGGCGAGCACCAGGCCTCGCCGCCGTTGCCGAACTGCGGGTAGTGGCCGCGGTGGATCATCTGCGAGTACTTCGGGACCTTCAGCTCGACCGTCTTCGTCATCGTCGTGCGGCTCGTGGTCACCGAGCGCGACGTGAACGTCGAGGCGATGGCGCCGGCGGACTGCAGCGTCGGGGAGCCCGTGGTGCCGGGCTTGCGGAAGAGCATGACGCGCAGCTGGTAGCCGTCGAAGCCACCGGCCTTGGTGGCCATGAGCGTGTCGACGTTCATCTTCGCGAGGTCGTCGGACTGAGCCGGGTAGGAGGTGCGCTTGACGTCGGAGGCGCTGAAGGCCCAGGCGCCGACGCTGTCCCAGCTGCCGACGGTGGAGCCGGAGCGGACCCGGGCGTCGACGCGGATCCAGGTGCCACGTGGCGTGGTCGCGTTCCACGACGGCACGAGGGCCTTCGCCTTGAACCCCGTGGACGCCCACGGGCTGGTCCAGGAGCCCCACTCGTAGGTCGTGGCCCCTCCCGAGGTGTGCGGGTCGTCGTAGCCCCAGCGGTTGGTCGTGCTGCCGAGCCGCACCTCGTTCGACGCGACCGTGGTCGCCACCCGTGCGCCCTTCGACAGCTCGGCCGAGCTGGACCAGCGGGTCATGAGGGAGGCGTCGGACGCGGCCTGTGCCGGGGCCGCGGGAAGCAGCACCAGCGAGGTGACGAGTGCGGTGACAGCGGCGCCGACGACCGTGGACGGTCGACGAGCAGCATGCCGAAGGGGAAGAGGCATCCTCCGAGGGTAGGTGACGCCTGGGGTGCGTGGGGCGGTTGTGGCGAATCCACGTGGCGGGAACGGTGCCGGCGGGCCGATAGGATCCGGGGGTGAGCCTGCGCCTGTACGACACCGCCACCCGGCAGCAGCGCGACCTCGACCCGGTCGTGCCCGGCAAGGTCGGCATCTACCACTGCGGCCTCACGGTGCAGGGGCCGCCGCACATCGGGCACATCCGCAAGGAGGTCGTGTTCGACGTCCTGCGCCGGTGGCTCGAGCGCGCCGGCTACGACGTCACGATCGTCGCGAACGTGACCGACATCGACGACAAGATCCTGGCCAAGGGCGAGGAGCAGGGCCGGCCCTGGTTCGCGGTGGCCTACGAGAACGAGCGGGCGCTGCACGCCGCCTACGAGGTGCTGGGCTGCCGCCCGCCCACCTACGAGCCCCGCGCCACGGGCGTGGTGCCCGAGATGATCGAGCTGATGGAGACGCTGATCGAGCGCGGCCATGCCTACCCCGCCGCGGACGGATCGGGTGACGTCTACTTCGACGTCCGCTCCTGGGCCGACTACGGCGAGCTGAGCAACCAGAGCGTCGACGACATGCAGGCCGCCCCCGACGCCCCGGCCGACGGGAAGCGCGACCCCCGCGACTTCGCGCTCTGGAAGGGTCACAAGCCCGGCGACCCGGAGTCGGCGTCGTGGCCCACCCCGTGGGGCCGTGGGCGCCCGGGATGGCACCTCGAGTGCTCCGCGATGGCCGCCAAGTACCTCGGCACCGAGTTCGACATCCACGGCGGCGGGCTCGACCTGCGCTTCCCGCACCACGAGAACGAGATCGCCCAGTCGCGCGCCGCCGGACAGCCGTTCGCGCGCCTGTGGATGCACAACGCGATGCTCAACCTCAGCGGCGCGAAGATGTCCAAGAGCGTCGGCAACACGCTCATGGTGAGCGAGGTCGTCAAGCGGGTGCCGGCCATCGCGCTGCGGTACTACCTCGTGGCGGCGCACTACCGCTCGATCATCGAGTTCACCGAGGAGTCGCTCGCCGAGGCCGCCGTGGCGTTCGAGCGCATCGAGGGCTTCGTGCGGCGGGCCGACGAGGCCGTGCGCGCGGCGGGCGGCGACGTCGAGCCAGGTGAGGTCGGCGACGCCTTCGCCGCCGCCATGGACGACGACCTGGGCGTGCCGGCGGCGCTCGCGGTGCTGCAGGCGGGCGTCACGCAGGGCAACACCCTGCTCGCGTCGGCGGCCGACGGCCCCGAGCTGCGCACCGTGCTGGCCACGGTGCGCGCGCAGCTCGACGTGCTCGGGCTCGACCCGCTCGGCGAGCACTGGACGTCGGCCCAGGGTGCGGGGGCGGGCGCGGCCGAGGGTGCCCTGGCGCCGCTCGTCGACGCCCTGCTCGAGCAGCGGCAGGAGGCGCGGGCGGCGAAGGACTTCGCCACCGCCGACCGAGTACGTGACCAGCTGGCTGCGGCCGGCATCGAGATCGAGGACACAGCGCAAGGCCCCCGGTGGTCCGTGCAGAGCTGGTCCGTGAAGGGACGATGATGGCCGGCAACAGCCAGCGCCGAGGCGCGATCAAGAAGACCGGCAAGGGCAACCCCACCGCCGGGTCCGGCGGCCGACGCCGCAAGGGCCTCGAGGGCAAGGGCCCCACGCCGCGTGCCGAGGAACGCCCCAACCACAAGGCGTACAAGATGGCGCGCGCCACCGACAAGCGCGAGGCCGCGCGCCCCAAGCGCAAGAACAGCGACGGTGGCCCGGAGTGGGTGGCCGGACGCAACAGCGTCGTCGAGCTGCTCCGTGCCAAGGTCCCGGTGGCCGGGCTCTACATCGCCGAGGGCGCCGAGCGCGACGAGCGGATCCGCGAGATCTTCAAGCTGGCCGCCGACCAGCACGTGTCGCTGCTGGAGATCGGCCGCATCGAGATGGACAAGCTCACCGGTGGTGCCGTGCACCAGGGCGTGGCCGCCAAGCTCAACGCCTACGACTACGCGCACCCCGACGACCTGCTCGCGCGTGCTGCCGAGCAGGGCGTCCCGCCGCTCATCGTCATGCTCGACGGTGTCACCGACCCCCGGAACCTCGGGGCCGTGGTGCGGTCGGCGTCGGGCTTCGGAGCCCACGGCGTCGTCATCCCCGAGCGTCGGGCCGCGCAGATGACGGCCGCGGCCTGGAAGACGTCGGCCGGGGCGGCGGCGCGGGTGCCCGTGGCGCGTGCCACCAACCTGACCCGTCAGCTCAAGGCCTACCAGGAGGCCGGGCTCATGGTCGTCGGCCTCGCTGCCGACGGCGACGTGGCTCTGCCCGACCTCGACCTCGCCGACGGTCCGCTCGTCGTCGTGATCGGCAGCGAGGGCAAGGGCATCTCCCGCCTCGTGGGCGAGACGTGCGACCAGATGGTCTCGATCCCCATGGCCTCGAGCCTGGAGAGCCTCAACGCCGGCGTGGCCGCGGGCATCGCGATGTACGCGATCGCGCAGCGGAGGGTCTGAGGTCCCTTTTGGGCCTGCGGCTGCGCTGCTGCAGCTCGTCGTGGAGGCCACCCAGGGCGCCGGCCGAAGCAGCGCAGCCCCGGCCCCGCGTCTCGGACAGGTGCGGGGCACGTGGGCCCCAGTTCTTGCCCCGGAAGTGTCCGAAACAGGATGACGAGACCCCGGAAGTGTCCGAGACGGGGTGACTGGTCAGGCGTCGTAGCCCTGGGGGTTCTGCGACTGCCAGGTCCAGGTGTCGCGGCACATGTCGTCGACGGTGCGCGAGGTCGTCCAGCCCAGCTCCTGCTCGGCCTTGCTCGGGTCGGCCCAGAAGGCGGGCAGGTCGCCGGGTCGGCGGTCGACGACGTCGTAGGGGATCTCGCGTCCGCTGGCGCGCTCGAAGGCGTGGATCATCTCCAGCACCGACGTGCCCTGACCGCTGCCGAGGTTCCAGGCGTGCACGCCCGGCTCGTCGGCGAGGATCGCGTCGAGGGCGACCACGTGGCCCTCGGCGACGTCCTGGACGTGGATGTAGTCGCGCTCGCACGTGCCGTCCGCCGTGGGGTAGTCGCCGCCGAAGACCGACAGCCGCTCACGTCGGCCCACCGCCACCTGGGCGATGAACGGCACCAGGTTGTTGGGGGTGCCCTGCGGGTCCTCGCCGATGCGGCCGGAGGGATGGGCGCCCACCGGGTTGAAGTAGCGCAGGAGCGCCACCCGCCAGGCGGGGTCGGCCGCGGCGACGTCGGTGAGGATGCGCTCGGTCATGACCTTCGTCTGGCCGTAGGTGCTCGAGGAGTCCAGCGGCTGGAAGTCCTCGACGTAGGGGACCGGTGCCTTCTCGCCGTACACGGTGGCCGAGGACGAGAACACGAGCGTGCGCACGTCGTGGGAGCGCATGGCCTCGAGGAGGGTGAACGTGGATCCCATGTTGTTGGCGTAGTACTCGAGCGGCTTCTGGGTGCTCTCGCCGACCGCCTTGAGCGCGGCGAAGTGGATGACGGCGTCGAACCCGCGACCCAGCACCGCATGCGTCGCCGTGCGGTCGGTCAGGTCGACCTCGTGCAGAGCGACGTCGCGACCGGCGAGCTCGCCCACGCGACGCACCGCCTCGGCCTTGCCGTTGACGAGGTTGTCGACCACCTCGACGTCGTGACCCTGCTCGAGGAGGGTGAGGACGGTGTGGGACCCGATGTAGCCGGCACCGCCGGTGACGAGGACACGCATGGCGTCACGCTACCGAGGCGCCGGCAGCCGACCCAGCCTGCCGTCGCCGACGCGCGGTCCGGTGCTTCTGCGGGCAGGATCGACGCATGACCTGGTTCTCGTCGAAGCGTTCGTCGTCCGCCGTCGTCACGGCCGACCGGGAGCAGGTGTGGGCGGTCCTCACCGACCCCGACGCCGTGGCCGACATGACGCCGCTCGTGCGCAGCATCGAGGTCGACGGCGACCACTGGCGCTGGTCGATGGACGAGGTGCCCGGCCTCGGCGTCAGCATCGCGCCCGCGTTCACGGTGCGCATGGAGTCCGACGAGCCGAGCCGGCTGTCCTTCACGCACGACCCGCCCGAGGGCGAGCGTGAGCGGGCCGGCGTCGAGGGCGTCTACACGCTCACCGAGCACGAGCAGGGCACCCTGCTCGACATCGACCTCGAGGTCCGGGTCGACCTGCCCCTGGCGAAGCTGGCCAAGCCCGCGGTGAGGACCGCGATGGACGGGGTCCTCGCGACCATGGGTCGCGGCTTCGGCCGGGCCCTGCTCGACCGCCTCGACGCCGACCAGGTCGACGCCTAGGCGCGCGGCGTCACTCCGCGAGCCCCCGAGCGCTCAGGATGGGCCGGACGCCCTCGGCGAACCAGTAGGCCTCCTCCACGTGCGGGTAGCCGGAGAGGACGAACTCCTCGATGCCGAGGTCGGCGTACTCGCCGATGAGGTCGGCGACCTCGCCGTGGCTGCCGACGAGCGCCGTGCCCGCGCCGCTGCGCACCAGTCCCACGCCCGCCCAGAGACCGGGGTGGACCTCGAGGCTCCGGGCGCTCGTGGGTGCCACCCCGCCGTGCAGCTCGCGCATGCGTCGCTGGCCCTCCGACTCGCTGTCCGCCAGAGCCGCCTGCGCCTTCGCGACGTCGGTCGGGTCCAGCTCGGCGAGCATGCGGTCGGCCACCGCCCAGGCGTCCTCGCTCGTGTCGCGGCTGATGGTGTGCAGCCGGATGCCGAAGCGCACCTCGCGACCCTCGTCGGCCGCGAGCTTGCGGATCCACGCGATCTTCTCGGCGACCGCGTCGGGCGCCTCGCCCCAGGTGAGGTAGGTGTCGACCTGCCGCGCGGTGACGGGTCCGGCAGCCGCGGACGAGCCGCCCAGGTAGATCGGTGGCACCGTGCCCGGCTGTCGAGTGCGGGCGTCCTCGACGTCGTAGTGCTCACCGGTGAACGACGAGCCGGCCTCGGTGAAGGCGTCGCGGAAGACCTGCAGGAACTCCTCGGCCCGGCGGTAGCGGTCGTCCTTGGTGACGCGATCGCCGAAGCGCAGCTGCTCGGACGGGTCACCGCCCACCACGACGTTCAGCAGGAGGCGGTCGCCGGACACGCGCTGGAACGTCGACGACATCTGCGCGAGCAGCGTCGGACTGATCAGGCCCGGGCGCAGGGCGATGAGGAACTTCAGCCGGCTGGTGTGCGCCAGCAGCGCCGATGCGACGACCCAGGCGTCCTCGCACGGGGTGCCGGTCGGGGTCAGGACCCCCTCGAAGCCGAGCCGCTCGGCGGTGCGAGCGACGTCGACGAGGTAGTCGAGGTCGGGCTCGCGGTACCGACCGGCGGTGTTCTCGGCGCCACCGCCGCGCGCCACGTCGGCCGGCACGGAGTGCCCACCGCCGACGAGGGTGCGACTGTCGCCGGTGGTGGGCAGGAACCAGTGGAACGTCAGGCTCATGAGACGAGCATGACGCCGCGACAGAAGGTCGACCGCTGGTCCCACATCCCGGACTCGTCCACCGACTACACCTGCGCCGTGCGTGGCGGGGGTGTCCCGGCGACGGCCCATCGGCCCAGGTGCTGCAGCTTCCAGCGCACGGGGTCGTGGAGCGTGTGGGTGCGTGCGTTGCGCCAGTGCCGGTCGTGGGCCCCGGTGGCCGTGCCGCGTGCGGCCGAGCGGGTGCCGCCCAGCTCGAACCCCACCGACGTGACCTCGAGGGCCGCTCGGTCGCCCAGCACCTTCGCGGCGGCCACGGAGAGCGACGCCTCGGTGGCGGCCGCGTCGGACGGCTCTCGCCACGTGGCGTCGACGGCGCGTGCGGCGACGTCGAGCGCGGCCTCGGCGGCACGGACGGCCACCTCCAGCTCGCCGTAGCGCTGGACGAGCAACGGATCGTCCTGTGCGCGGTCGACCCCGGACTCGAACCAGGGCCGCGAGGACGTACGGGTGAAGGTCGCCGCGTCGGTCAGCGCGCCTCGCGCGATGCCCACGTCGATCGCTGCGTGCAGCAGCTGGGCGAAGGCCCCGTAGCCGTGCGGACCGCCGACCGCGGCCTCCCGCTCGGCGACGTGGGTCAGTGGGACGCGCACGGCGTCGAGCCGCACCGTGCCGCTGGCGGTGGTGCGTTGGCCGAGGGCGTCCCAGTCGTCGATCACCGAGACGCCGGGCGTCTCGGCCGGCAGGAACGCGATGCGGTCCGCACCGTCACGGTCGCGGGCCAGCACGGCGAGCCAGTCGGCCAGCACGCTCCCGGTGGCGTAGAACTTCTCGCCGTCGACCACGGCCCACCCCTGGTCGTCGATCCGGACGCGGGTGGCGATGTCGGTGACGGTCGCTCCCGTGCGCTCGGACTGCGCGTTGGCCACGCGGGCTCCCCTGAGGACGTCCCCGAACAGCTGCTCCTGGAGGGCGGGGGACCCGGCGATCTCGGCGAGTCGCAGGTACACGAAGTGGCTCTGGGGCACCTGCGCGACGCTCGGGTCGACCGTGGCGAGCAGCCGCAGGAGCTCGGCCGCCTCGACTGCCCCGCCGCCCGGTCCGCCGTGGGTGGCCGGCACCGTGACGGCCAGGGCGCCGAGCGCGGACAACAGGTCGAGCTCCGCGCGCGGAAGGGCCCGCTCCCGGTCGCGCTCGCCCGCTCCTGCGGCGATGGTCGGCAGGTGCTCGGCGACGGTCACGACGAGCTCGGACGGCGGGACGGTGCTCACGACGGCAGGGGCTCGCGGGTCCAGGAGGACCGGAAGTCCAGCCCGCTGCGCTGGAAGAGCTGGGTGACGGGGCAACGGCGTTCGAGCTCGCTCACGAACCGGTCGAAGGCGGCCTCGTCGGCATCGGTCTCGACCGTGGCGACGACGCTGACGGCGCGGAAGTTCGCGTCGCCCTCGGCGCCGCCGACGAACACGGACGGATCGAGGTCGCCCTGGGCGTGGAAGGTGAACGCGCCGAGGGTGAGGCCGAGGTCCTTCGCGACGAGGGTTGCGGTGATCTGGTTGCACGACGTGAGCGCGCCGAGCGTGTACGCCAGCGGGCTGGGGGCCGCGTCGGATCCGCCGAAGGCCGGGTAGGTGTCGGCGTGGAAGACGTGGGCGTTGTCACCTCCGACCGTGATCTGCTGCGCGACACCGTGGCCGGTGCTCTCGACGACGAACGGGACGAGGGTGGTGGTGCTCATGAGGGGTCCTCTCGTTGGGTGGTGCGACCAGCGTCGACCTCGCGGTCGACGCCTGGGTCGAGTGTCGAGCAGTGGGCTGGTCTGCGTGAAGGGCAGCGGGGTGCTAGGCCCGGGCGGGGACCGGTGCGTGACCGGTCACCCGCCCGAGCGGTCCTGGGTGGGAGAGGGGCTCACGTGTACCAGCTGGGCTCGGGGATCTTCCCGAGCAGCGCGTACTCGCCGACCTCGCGACGCTTGTACGCCACGGGGTCGTGGAGCGTGTGCGTCCGCGCGTTGCGCCAGAACAGGTCGAGGCCGACCTTGTTGCTGGATGCCCGCGCCCCGGTGAGCTCGAAGATCTTCGTGCCCACCTCGAGGGCGACGTCGTTCGCGAGCTGCTTGACCGCGGCCACCCGCACGGCCACCCGCCCACGTGCCTCGGGCGTCAGGTCCTCGCGCGGCGCGTGGAGAAGGGTGGAGATCTCCCGGCCCACCTCGTCGGCCAGGGCCTCGGCGGCCCACAGCTGGCTCTGGAGTCGGCCGTAGCCCTCCAGGACGTACCACTCCTCGCTCGCGCTGGCCTTGTCGTCGCCGCCGTAGGGCCACGGTCGCGTGGTCGAGCGGGTGTAGGCGGTCCCCGCCTTGAGGCCACCTCGCGCGATGCCCAGGTAGAAGTTGCTGAAGACGAGCTGGATCGTCGGCAGGTTGAGGGTGCCGTAGACCAGCTCGACCAGCTCCTTGTCGACGTAGCCGGCGGCGGCCGCCCACGGCACTCGGACGTCCGTGATGGTGACGCCCCCGGACTCGGTGAGCCGCTGGCCGAGGTTGTCCCAGTCGTCGTGGAACACGATCCCGGGCTGGTCGCTGGGGACGATCGCGAAGATGTGCTTCTCGGTGCCGTCGAGGACACCCTCGAGGACGGTGAGGTCGCTGACCTTCGAGCCGGTCGAGAACGACTTGCGACCGTTGTAGACGATCTCGTCCCCCTCGTCGCGGATGGTGAGGTCGCCGTCACGGGGGTTCACGGCGCCGCCGAAGAAGAGGTTGCCGGTCGTGTAGAGCTCCTCGACCGCGGTGATCTGCTCGGGCGTGCCCACGAGGCGGACCGCCCAGGCCCACAGGTAGTGGTAGGCCAGCAGCTGGCCGATGGACCCGTCGCCGGAGGCGACCTCACGCACGACCTGGTACGCGAGGTCCCACGTCTGGCCCGCGCCGCCGTGCTCGGCGGGACCGAGCAGCGTGACGAGGCCGGCATCCTTGAGCAGCTGAACCTCGGCCGTGGGCACGGCCTGGGCGCGATCGCGCTCGACGGCGTCCGCCGCCAGGATCCCGGCGACGTCGGCCGCTCGCTCGAGCCAGCCCTCGCGGGTGGTGGGTCGGGCCTGGTCGGCCCAGGGGGAGGAGGTGACGGCCTCCTGCACGGTGATGTTCTCGGTGGTGGTCATAGTCTTGCTCCTGTTCCTTGCGCTAGTGGGGAATGCCGCCCGTCGGGGTCTCGCCACCCCGGCGGGCACCCGCCGGCCTCTGCCGCCGGGGGATCGTGGTGTCAGGCCGACGTGAGGGCGTCCTCGCCGAGGGTCCCGGCCTCGACGGCCTGCGTCTCGAGCTCCCGGACGATCGGCAGCACCTTCTCGCCGAAGTACGCGATGTCCTCGAGGTAGTGCAGGAAGCCGAGCAGGAACAGGTCGACGCCGCGCTTCTTGTACTCGACGATGCGGGTGGCCACCTGCTCCGGCGTGCCGACGAGCCCGGTGCGGAACCCGTCGTTGTACTGGACGAGGTCCCGGAAGGAGGAGTCGGCCCACATCCCCTTGCCGTCGCTCGTGCTGCTGCCGGCCTGCTGGACGGCCTGGCGGAAGCCCTCGACGGCGTCGGGGTTCGCCTTCGCGATGATCTCCTCGAGCACGTCCCGGGCCTCGGCCTCGGAGTCGCGGGCGACGACGAAGCCGTTGAGGCCGAACCTCACCTGCCCCTCGCGTCCGGCGATCGACGCGTTCTGGTTCACCTCGAGGTACTGCTCGGTGAAGCCGTCGAGGTCCTTGCCGTTGGAGAAGTACCAGTCGGCCACCGAGCCGCCGTTGCGGCGGGCTGCCGTGGAGTTGCCGCCCTGGAAGATCTCCGGGTGCGGACGGCCCGGCACGTCGACCGGTCCAGGCTTCAGGGTGAAGTCGTGGATCCGGTAGAAGTCGCCGCGGTGCTCGAACCCCTCCTCGGTCCAGAGCCCTCGCAGCACGCGGATGAACTCCTCGCTGCGGCGGTAGCGCTCGTCGTGCTCCAGCCACGGCTCGCCGAGGCCGGTGAACTCGTCCTTGAACCAGCCGGACACGACGTTCACCGCCGCGCGACCGCCGGAGATGTGGTCGGCGGTGATGATCCACTTGGCCAGCACCGCCGGGTGCCAGAGACCGGGGTGGACGGCGGCGATGACCTTGAGCTTCTCCGTCTGGGTGAGCAGGCCGAGGCTGAAGCTCGTCGACTCGTGCTGCTGGTCGGCGCCGTACGACGCGGTGTAGCGGACCTGGCTGAGGGCGTACTCGAAGCCGACCTGCTCGGCGAGCTGGGCGACCTTCACGTTGAAGTCGTAGCTCCAGTCGGTGCGCTGCTCGATGGTGCTGGTGACGAGTCCGCCGGAGACGTTGGGGACCCAGTACGCGAACTTCAGGGGATCGGTGCTGATGGGCATGGCGAAGCAGCCCCTTCCTGGTGAGAGGTGATGGAGGTGGTGAGGAGGTGGCGGGGTCGGCTCAGTCGTGACATCGCTCGGCGAGCGGCGAGTGGACTCGCATCAGAACGCCTTGTGGGTGCCGAAGGTGCGCTGCCAGTAGGTGAGCGGCTGGTGGTCGCCGGTCTCGGCGGACACGACGGTGCCGAGGACGAGCACGTGGTCGCCCGCCGGCACGGTGCCGGTCACGTCGGCCAGGACCCAGGCATGGACGTCGTCGAGGCGCGGTGCGCCGTCGTCGCGCCACCCGATGTCGGCGAAGCGGTCGTGGACCTTCGTCGCGAACCGCAGGGCGACCTGGTCCTGGTGGGCCGCGAGCACGTTGACACCGAAGCGCCCGCCGCGCTGCAGGCGGGCGAGAAGGCTCGACGTCCGCGACAGGGACAGCAGGATCATCGGCGGGTCCATCGAGAGCGACATGACGCCGCTCAGGGTGGTGCCGTGCGGGCGCCCCCCGGCCGACGTCGTGACGATGGTGAGCCCGGTGGCGAAGTTCGCCATGGCGTTGCGCAGGGCCGTCTCGAGCGTGGTGTCCACGGACACGGTCATCTCGTCCTCCCCAGGTGTGCGGTGGTGATGTGTCCACCGTGGACCGCGGGGAGGGGGTCGTGGCACCTGCTCAGGAGGTGGGACGTCCTGGGGCGTCCGGTCGGCCCGTGCTAGTCGTCAGGCAGCGGTCGCGCGCAGGGCGTTGATCGAGTCGTCGGTGCAGGTGTCCCAGAACCCGCCGACCGCGTCCTCCACGTGGGCGAAGGAGTCTGCCGCGAACAGCACGTCCTGGTAGTGGGTGATGTCGTAGTCGGTGGTGCCCATGGCCACGACGTCGAGCGGCTTGATCGTCATGCCGCGGAACTCCTCGATCTCGCCGGGGCTCGACAGGATCCCCGCGCCGAAGGCCTTCAGACCGTCGGGCTCGTGCACCACGCCGAACTCGAGGGTGAACCAGAAGACCCGGCTGACGAACTCGAGCGCCTCGGCCGTCTCGACGCGACGGGCCGCCTGGCCGGCGGCCTGGTACAGGCGGGTGAACCGGGGGTCGGCGAGCGTGTTGCCGTGCCCGACGACCTCGTGCAGCACGTCGGGCTCGGGCGTGTAGAGCGGGACGGAGTGGTGGCGCACGTACTGGGTGGCCCAGAAGCCGTGGTCGGCGAGGGCGCCGTAGAACTCGCGCAGGGGCACGAGCCCGGCGGCAGGGCGGTACCGGAAGCCGGTGATCGGCTCCAGCCGGTCGGACAGCTCCTCGAGCTGCGGCACGCGGTCGAGCGGGAGGTCGAGGGCGGCCTTGCCGTCGAGGAACTCGCGGCAGGCGTAGGTCTCGTGCTTGGCGAGGAGGTCCTCGCTCACGACGCGCCACACCTCGTGCTCGGCGTCGGTGTAGGGCGCCTCGGGGGCGGGCTCGCCGGGCTCCCACCGGTGGGCGAGCGTGGCCAGAAGGTCACGGCGCTCGCGGTACTCCGGGTCGTGCAGCCCGGGGTGGTCGGCGCCCAGCTCGACGGTCATCCGGCCGTCGTCGGTCTGCTTCACGGGGGCGAAGTACTGGCCTTCCTCGAACACGGGTCCTCCTGTCCGCGGACGACCGGGTGGGGGTCCGCCATGGGTGGGAGCGGTGCCGGGGTGAGGCACACGCCGATGACGCAGCGATGTGGTGCTGGTCACATCCATCCAACCATGGGCCCACACGGACCGGAAGGTCGTGGCGCTACTCGCCCGTCGAGCCGTCGATCGCCTCGCGCAGGAGGTCGGCGTGGCCGTTGTGGCGGCAGTACTCCTCGATCATGTGCACGACGATCCATCGCAGGGAGAGCGGCTCTCCCGTGCCGCGCCAGGGGCGCACGCCGAGGGTGTCGAGGCCGTCGGTCGCCGCCTCGAGTGCGGCGTCGGACCTCGCGACGGACTCCTTCCAGAGCGTCAGGACGTCGGCCGGGTCGTCGTCGACCGCCGAGTGCCAGTCCCAGTCGGCGTCGGCCTGCCAGTCGGTGCTCCGCCAGGGCTCGGACGGCTCGCGTCCGAGGAACACCTCCCCGAACCAGGAGTCCTCGACGTAGGCGAGGTGCTTGAGCATCCCGCCCAGCGTCATGGTCGACGGAGTGTGCGTCGCGGCCAGCTGGTCACGGGTCAGCCCCTCGAGCTTCCACGCGAGCGTGCGGCGGTGGAAGTCCAGGAAGCCCCGCAGCGTCGACATCTCGTCACCCGCGAAGGGCGGATCGATCCGGCCGTGCTCATCGGCCGCCCGCGGCCCGGCACCCCCGCCGTGCTCATCGGCCGCCCGCGGCCCGGCACCCCCGCCGTGCTCATCGGCCGCCCGCGGCCCGGCACTCCCGCCGTGCTCATCGGCCGCCCGCGGCCCGGCACCCCCGCCGTGCTCATCTGTGGTCATCCCTCACTCCAGCACGTGGCCGGGGAGCGCGGCAAGAGGACGCGTCAGCGACCGAGGAGGCGGCGCAGCACCCCACCGCTGCGGGGCTCGTCGGGATGTCCGGCGCACCACTGGTCGTCGGGGACCATGGCGCGCACCTGGGCGACGTGCTGGCCACAGCCGGCCCAGGTGGTCTTGGAGCAGGTGGAGCAGGTCACGGGTCGGCACATGTCGGGACTCCTGGGTCAGGGGGTGGTGGGTGCGGGCCCGTCCTCGGGCGCGAACTCGCAGAACGCGTCGTAGGCGCGCGGGCCGTGGATGGTGGCGGGGCCGCCGTGCATGAGGAACGTGACGCCGATGGCCTCGGCGGCCTCCTGACGGGTGGCGCCGGCGCGGGCGGCGGCCTGGGCGTGCGACGCGATGCATCCGTCGCACCCCTCCACGACGCCGATCGCGAGCGCGATGAGCTCCTTGGTGCGGACGTCGAGGGCGCCGTCGGCGAAGGCCGCGCGGTGCAGCTCGCCGAAGCCCGCGTAGACGTCGGGGACAGCGCGCCGGAGGGCGCGGTGCAGGGGCGACAGCTCGTCGAGCACGGGCTTTCCGTGGGTCATGACGACTCTCCTCTCCATCCCCCTGGGGGGATCCTGCCAGGACGCTACCACACATCCCCCTGGGGGGTTAAGATGCGAGCATGCACCTGGAGCCCGAGGACACCAAGGCCGTCGCCCTTCGCATGAAGCGCGCCCACGGCCACCTGGCCAGCGTCATCCGCATGCTCGAGGAGGGCGCGGAGTGCGAGGACGTCGTCACGCAGCTGGCCGCCGTGAGCAAGGCCCTCAGTCGCAGCGGCTTCGCCCTCGTGAGCACGGGGATGCAGAAGTGCGTCACCGAGGGCGAGGACGTCGACGTCGCCCGGCTGGAGAAGGTCTTCCTGTCGCTCGCGTGAGGCCCCTACCCGAGCACGCGCTCGAGGTAGGGGTTCGAGAACACGCGGTGCGGGTCGAGCTCGTCGCGGATCGCGACGAAGTCGTCGAAGCGGGCGTACCGACCGCTGAGGTAGTCGGCCCCGAGCGTGTGCATCTTGCCCCAGTGCGGTCGTCCCTCGTGCGCGGTGAACACGTCCTGTGCGGCCGCGAAGTACGCCGCCGGGTCGACCCGGTGGTACTGGTGCACCGCCACGTAGCAGTTGTCACGCTCGTGCCCCGTCGACATCCACACGTCGTCGGCGGCCGTGAACCGAACCTCGATCGGGAACGACACCGTCTCGTGTCCCGCGCCGAACCACCCCTGCAGCGACGCGATCACCTCGGGCAGGGCCGCTCGCGGCATGGCGAACTCCGACTCGCGGAACCGGACCCGCCGCGGGGAGACGAACACCTCGTGGGAGTGGTCCACGTACTCGCGGGCCGACAGCGCCGACCCGCTCACGTGGTTGATGCGCGGCACGAGTGACGGAACGCGACGGCCCACCCGGTTGGCCACCTCGAACAGGCCGTTGCTCAGGAGCTCGTCGTCGACGAGGTGCCGCACCCGCCCCACGGGTGCGCGCTCGGACCCCTCCGGCACCCTGTTGTTGCGCTTGACGAGCGCCTTCTCCGTGTGCGGGAACCAGTAGAACTCGAAGTGGTCGTTCTCCTCGACGAGCTCGGGAAGCCGGTCCAGCACCTCGGGCAGCGCCATCGGCTCCTCGCGGGCGTGCAGCAGGAACGTCGGCACGCACTGGAGCGTCACCTCGGTCACGATCCCCAGCGCGCCGAGCGTGACGCGGGAGGCCCCGAACCACGGGTGCTGCTCGTCGATCTCGATCACGTCGCCGTCGGCGGTGACGAGCTGCACCCCGACCACCGCTGCGGAGATGCCGTGCAGTCGGTGGCCCGTCCCGTGGGTGCCCGTGGACACCGCGCCCGCCACCGACTGGGGGTCCACGTCGCCGAGGTTCGGCAGCGCCAGCCCCAGCGCGAGCAGGCGTGGGTTGAGCGCGTGCAGCGAGATGCCCGCCTGCACCCGCACCCGAGACGTGGCGGCGTCGTGTCCGAGCACGGCGTCCATCCTGTCGAGCCGCAGCAGCACGCCCTCGGTGGCCGCGATCGGCGTGAACGAGTGGCCGGCGCCGTAGGCCTTGACCGGCAGTCCCTCGGCGCGTGCCGCGCGCACCGCCGCGACCACCTCCTGCGTCGACGCCGGGTGCAGCACCCGCCGCGGGTGCGCTCGGACGCTGCGGGCCCAGTTCTGCCACAGGACGCTCATCGCGCCGCCGACCGCTCGCTCATCCGAAGTTCTTCCCTTCTCCGCGATACGTGGGCACCGTCTCGGCGCGGCCGGCGTCGTCGACCAGCGTGACCGCGTCGAAGCGCTCGCACATCTCGCCGGCCTTGGCGTGGCGGAACACCACGCGGTCGCCGATGCGCAGGCCGCGGGCCGCCTTGCCCCTCACCGGGGTCTGCACCTCGCCCACCCCCTCGGTGCCGAGGAGCGTGAGCCCCTCCGGCCACACCGGAGTGGGCATGCGGTTGGCCTGCGCCGGCCCGGACGCCGTGTAGCCGCCGGCGAAGCACGTGGCCACGTCCTTGGCGGGCCGGCGGACGACGTCGAGCACGAAGTAGGCCGCCGGGTGCGCCTCGAACGCGTCGTATCCGTCGAAGAGCGTGGGGGTGAACAGCCCCGAGCCCGCCGTGAGCTCGGTGATGGCGGGATCGGCCCCGGTGACCTCGAGGCTGCCGGTGCCGCCCGCGTTCACGATCTCGAGGTCGGCGTGCTGCGAGACGGCGCGGACGACGTCGCCCCGACGGTGCGCGAGCTCGGTGCTGGAGATCCGCTTGACCATGCGGACGGCCGGCGACGTGTCCGGCAGCCCCGCGACCTGCGCGTCGTAGAACATGACGCCCACGAGGTCGAAGCCCGCGTGGGCGCTGACGGCGCGGGCCAGGGCGCCCGCCTGCTTGGCCGAGTGCACGGGCGAGCGGCGCACGCCGAGGTGGATCGGGTGGACCCCGAGGACGCCAGGACGCAGGGAGGCGTCGACGTCGAGGCAGACGCGCAGCTCGGGGTGGGACCCTCCGACGAGGGTGTCGACGACCCGGAGGGCCTCGACCGAGTCGATCATCAGCGTGATCGCCGCCCGGCGCCGCTCGCCCTCGATGCTGCGCTCGGTGAGGAGGAGCAGACCCGCGCGGTCGACGGTCGGGTAGGCGAGCAGCACGTCGTCGGTCACGCCCTGGTCGACGAGCCAGCAGCTCTCCGCCAACGAGTAGGACATGACGCCGGCGAAGCCCGGACGGGCGAGCGTGCGCTCGATGACCGACCGCACCCGCACCGACTTGCTGGCCACGCGGATCGGCACGCCGGCTGCGCGCCGCACGAGGTCGTCGGCGTTGGCCCACAGTGCCGGGGCGTCGAGCGCCGCGAGGGGAGCCGAGAGTGGAGCGGTGGCCGAGAGCAGGCGTGCGAAGGGTGCGCTCACCCGCTCAGGATGGCACGACCTGGAGGGTCAGCGGGAGGGCCCGGACGCAGGCTCGTGCTCAGTCGCCGAGCAGGGGGCCGAGCAGGCCGTCGAGCAGGCCGGGAGTCGCGCTGGGCTCCGGCGCGGCGCTCGACGGAGCGGGAGCGGGGCGCTGGGTGGTGGCCGCCGGTCGGGGCGAGCTGGTGCGAGGAGCCGACGTGCGAGGGGCCTTCGACGGTGCCGCCGTCGCGCGGTCCGACGGCTTGGGGTCGGCCGGCTCGTCGGTGTCGTCGGACGACTTCGTGGGTCGCGGTGTGGGCGACGGCTTCGTCGTGGGCGGCGTCAGCGACGTGGTCGGGACCCCGGCCGGCGCGTCGCTGGCGCTCGACCGGTCGCCGCCACCCGTGGCGGACACGAGGGCGACCGTGCCCACGGTGAGCATGGCCATCACCGCGAAGGCAGTGGTCAGGCTGACGGTGCGAATGCGCATGGGGTCCTCGATGATCGGCGGCGTCGTCCACGGTAGAGGAGGACGTGCACCCCTGTCTGTGACGGCAGTCGCCCTACGATGGGTCGGTACGCCTCCGTAGCTCAGTTGGTAGAGCGCCTCACTTGTAATGAGGATGTCGCGGGTTCGACTCCTGTCGGAGGCTCTGATTGCTCCCGAGGTGCAGGTTCGATATGAGTGCGCCGCACGTGTCATGAGGATGTCGCGGGTTCGACTCCTGTCGGAGGCTCTGATTCGACGGTGGATATGAGCGCGCCGCACGTGTCATGAGGATGTCGCGGGTTCGACTCCTGTCGGAGGCTCTGATTGCTCCCGAGGTGCAGGTTCGATATGAGYGCGCCGCACGTGTCATGAGGATGTCGCGGGTTCGACTCCTGTCGGAGGCTCTGATTCGACGGTGGATATGAGCGCGCCGCACGTGTCATGAGGATGTCGCGGGTTCGACTCCTGTCGGAGGCTCTGATTGCTCCCGAGGTGCAGGTTCGATATGAGTGCGCCGCACGTGTCATGAGGATGTCGCGNATGAGGATGTCGCGGGTTCGACTCCTGTCGGAGGCTCTGATTGCTCCCGAGGTGCAGGTTCGATATGAGTGCGCCGCACGTGTCATGAGGATGTCGCGGTTCGACTCCTGTCGGAGGCTCCGCCGCCGGACGGGGCGCCAGGTCGCGCGGGTCGAGGTCCGTCCGGCTGCTGGTCAGCCCTCTTGACAGGCCCTCTCGCATCTGTCTGAATACGTATTCAGACCGCTGCATCCGCAAGGAGCCCCATGTCCGACGTCACCGCCCCCACGACGCTCATGGCCGTCGTCCCCGAGCCCTTGACCGCCGAGGCGTTCGCGCCGTACGGCGAGGTCATCAGCACCGCCGGGCGCGAGTCGCTCGGCTACGACCTCTACGGCGACCGCGACGACAACTTCGTCGCCGGCTCCCTCGAGAGCGACCACCACGTCGAGGTCCTGCTGACCCGCCAGCACATCCGCGAGTACCGGATCAACTTCCTGGAGCGGCACTTCGAGATCGCCCAGGCGTTCATCCCGCTCGGCGGCAACCCGTTCCTGTGCGTCGTGGCCCGCCCCGACGCCCCCGAGGAGAACGGCATCCCCCGCCTGGACGAGGTGCGGGCCTTCTGGGTCCCGGGCGACGCCGGGCTCACGCTGCACCGCGGGACGTGGCACGAGCCCCCGTTCCCGCTGTCGAGCGGCGCGACGATGGTGGTCACGAGCCACCGGGCGCTCACCGAGGCGCTCGGCTCCACGCCGGACGAGAACGGTGAGATCCACTGGGGCGACGTGGACAAGCGGCACGTCACGGGCCGCACCGGCGTCGAGCTGCGGATCCAGCTGCCGTGACCGCGGGGGTGGCGCCGACCCACGTCGGTTCACGGACCCGACGACTGCGCGGTGACGCCTTCCTCACGGGCCGCGCGCGCTACGTCGGCGACATCCGTCCGGCCGGTGCGCTGCACCTCGCGATCCTGCGGAGCCCGCACGCACACGCGCGCATCGTCGACGTCGACCTCGAGGCGGCACGCCGGAGCCCCGGCGTGGTCGCGGCGCTCGACGGCGTCGGCGCTGCCGAGCTGGCCGACCCGATCCCGCACTTCATCGACCCTGCGACGTTCGGCGGGCGCAGCGTCGAGGTGCGCTGCCTCGCGCTCGGCGAGGTCGTCCACGTGGGCCAGCCCGTGGCAGCGGTCGTCGCCGAGACGATCCACGACGCCGAGGCCGCGCTGGACGCGATCTCGGTGGAGTACGAACCGCTGCCGCACGTCCTCGATGCGGTGCGGGCCCTCGAGTCGACCGCGCCGCGCGCATACGCCGACTGGCCGGACAACGTGGTCATGGCCGGCTCGTACACCCAGGGCGACGTCGACGAGGAGCTCACGCGCTGCGAGCGCGTGCTCACGACGACCATGACGATCCAGCGCTACTCCCAGCAGCCGATGGAGACCCGCGGCTACGTGGCGACCTGGGACGAGCAGACCCGGCGCATGACGCTGCACGGCTCGTGCCAGAACCCGCACCCCCTGCGAGCCGTGCTGGCCTCGGCCCTGCGCCTCGGTGAGGAGCAGGTGCAGGTCGTGGTGCCCGACGTCGGCGGCGCGTTCGGCCTCAAGATGCACGGCCACCCCGAGGAGCCGCTCGTCTGCGTCTTGAGCCGGATCACTGGCCGCCCGGTGCGCTGGACCGAGCGGCGCAGCGACTGCCTGCTCGTGGGCGGACGCGAGCAGCACCACGAGGTCACGGTCGGCTTCGACGGCGACGGCCGCGTGCGCGCGCTGCGCGACGACCTGGTCGCCAACGTCGGCGCCCTCGGCGCCGCGCCCGGCTGGGGCATGGCCTACCTGACCGCGCTCGCCTTCCCCACGGGCTACGACGTCCAGGTCGTCGACGCACGCTTCCGGATCGTGGCGACGAACAAGTCGCCGTGGAACGCCTCGCGCGGGTACGGCAAGGAGGCCACGAACCTCATGATGGAGCGCGTCATGGACCTCGTGGCGCGCGAGCTCGGCCTCGACCCCGCCGAGGTGCGGCACCGCAACCTCATCGCCGACGACGCCTTCCCGTACAAGACCACCGCCGGGCTCAACATCGACAGCGGCCAGTACCACCTGGCGCTCGACCGGGTCCGGGCGCTCGTCGACGAGCCGGGCGTCCGCCGCGGGCAGCGGGAGCAGTCGGCCGACGCGACGGTGCGCACCGGCCTGGGCCTGGCCTTCGAGCTGACGCCGGAGGCCGGCGGCACGCCCGGCACCCTGGTCGGCGGCTTCGACACCTCGACCGTCCGCGTGGCGCCGAGCGGACAGGTCACCGTCCTGACCGGCGTCACCTCGCCCGGCGGCGGCAACGACACCGGCATCGCCCAGATCGTCGCCGACCGGCTCGGCGTCGCGCCTGCGGCGATCACCGTGGTGCAGGGCGACACCGACCGCTGCCCCTACGGCTTCGGCAACTTCAGCGGACGGAGCATGGTCGTGGGCGGCAGTGCCGCCGCGCTCGCCGCCGAGGACATCGCCCTGCGCCTGCGGACCGTGGCAGCGTCGCTGCTCGACGTCACCGTCGACGAGGTCGTCCTCGCCGATGGCCGGGCTCGGGCGGGCGACCGTTCGTGCCCGCTCGAAGAGGTCGCCCTCACGGTGTACTCGCAGGCGTTCGGCGTCGCCGACGGCGTCACGCCGGCGCTGGAGTCGACGCGGGTCTACAAGCCCGACAACCTGACGTTCGTGCCCGACGAGCACGGTCGGCCGCAGACCTACCCGACCTACTCCTACGCGGTGCACGCCGCCGTGGTCGACGTCGACGTGGAGACGGGCATCTCGACGGTGCGCCGCTTCGGCGTCGTGCACGACTGCGGGACGGTCATCAACCCCACGCTGGTGGAGGGCCAGATGCACGGGGCCGTCGCCATGGGCATCGGCGCCGCGCTGATGGAGTCGATCGTCCACGACGACGACGGTTGCCTCGTCACGGACCGTCTCAAGCGCTACCTCATGCCGCGCGCGGGGGACCTGCCCGACATCGAGGTCGAGCACCTGGTGACCCCGAGCCCCTTCACCCTGCTCGGCGCCAAGGGCGCCGGCGAGGCGGGGGTCGGCGGCGCACTGTCGGCCGTGGTCAACGCGATCGACGACGCCCTGGCGCCGCTCGGTGTCGTGCTCGACCGGCTGCCCCTGACCCCGCCCACGGTCCTGGCCGCCTTGCAGACGGCCGAGGGGAGGAACGCATGATCCGCCACCGGTTCCGCCACGAGCGGCCGACGGCGCTGGCCGACGCGGTGGCGGTGCTGGCCGAGGCCGGGCCACGTGCCCGCGTGCTGGGCGGTGGCACCCTGCTCGTCCCCGAGATGGTCGCGGGCGAGGCGTCCCCGGACCACGTGGTCGACCTCGGAAGACTGGGCCTGCAGCCGGTCCGCCTCGACGGGGACGACCTCGTCCTCGCGGCCACCGCCACCTACGCCGACGTGCTGGCGGACCCGCGGGTCGCCGAGCACGCGCCCACCCTCGTCGCGATGGCCTCCGGCGTCACGGGGGGCGTGCAGCTGCTCAACGCGGCGACGCTCGCCGGGTCCGCCTGCCAGGCGGCACCCGGGTCGGACGTCCCCGGCTGCCTCGCGGCGCTCGACGCCCGCTTCCGCCTGGCCAGCGAGGAGGGCGTGCGCGAGGTCGGCGTCGACGCGTTCTTCCTCCAAGCCCACCGCACCGCCCTGCGACCGGACGAGCTGCTCCTGGAGATCGTGCTCCCGAGCACGGCGGGACGCGCGCACGGGTACGTGAAGCTCAAGCACGCGGCGAGCTCGTGGCCGATCGCGACCGGGGCGTGCGTCCTCGACGCGGACGGCCGGCGTGTGCGGGTCGCCATCGGCGCGGCCGGTCCCGTCCCCGTCGTCCTCGAGCGGGACGTGGCCCCCGGGGCCGGGGCGCTCGCGGCCGAGGTGGCGGCGCTGCTGCAGCAGACCTGGGACGACGTCCTGGCCGACGCCGGCTACCGGCGCAGCGTCGCGCCCGTCGCCGCCCGACGAGCTCTCGAGCAGGCAGGAGTCGCACCATGAGCCACGATCCGACGGCTGCGTCGCAGGACGCGCCGCTCCGGCTCAGCGTCAACGGCGAGGACCGTGCGGTCGCCCTCGACCCGCGCCTCACGTTGCTCGAGCTGGTACGTGAGGGTCTCGGTCTCACCGGCACCCACCTCGGCTGCCAGACGGGCGACTGCGGCGCCTGCACGGTGGCGCTCGACGACCGCAGCGTGAAGTCGTGCATGGTGCTCGCAGGCAGCGTCGACGGCGCCGCGCTGACGACGATCGAGGGCTTCGCCGGAGGGTCCGCCCCCGTCGAAGGGGCCGAGCAGCTCGACGTCGTGCAGGAGTCCTTCTGGGACGAGTACGGGTTCCAGTGCGGGTTCTGCTTGCCTGGGATGCTGTTCGCCACGCGCGAGCTGCTCGCGACGAACGCCGACCCGACGGACGAGGAGATCCGCGCGGCACTGGTCGGCAACCTGTGCCGATGCACCGGCTACCACAACATCGTGCGCGCGGTCCGCGAGGCGGCCGCGCGGATGCGGGCCTGAGCCCGCCGAGGCTGCTGTCCCGGCGGGGTGGTGCCCGGCTCGCCCGGACCACGGTCGGGAGTCCGTGCGCGGCTGCGAATCTTTTGCGGATACGTATGCGCTGGTAGTAGCCTGCGCGCAGTCAGACGGTCAGGCCGACGAGAGGCACGGGGTCCACGTGGTCACCAGCAGGGACGTGGCGTCGGCCGCGGGCGTGTCCCAGGCGACGGTCTCGCGAACGCTGTCGGGCGCCGCGGGCGTCTCCGAGGAGATCCGGGCCCGTGTCATCAAGGCCGCCGAGGAGCTCGGCTACGAGCTGAACTTCGCAGCGCGGGCCATGCGGCTCAAGCGCAGCGGCACGATCGGTGTGGTCGTGGACCGCGTCACCAACCCGTTCTACCCCGAGGTCATCGAGTCCCTGTCGCGCACCCTCGACAGCCTGGACCTGCGGATGATCCTGTGGGACTCCCAGGGAGCGGGGGAGAAGGGCGCCATCCAGGCGATCGGCCAGAAGATGGTCGACGGCCTCATCTTCACCACGGCCACGAGCACCTCCACCGCCCTGCGCACCGCGCTGGACGCCGGGGCCCCGCTCGTGCTCGTCAACCGCATCGTCGAGGGGGTGCGCTGCGACCAGGTCGACTCCGACAACGCGTCGGTCTCCTCGCGGGTGGCGCACTACTTCGCCGTCAACGGCAGGGTCCGGGCCGGCCTCATCACGGGCTCGCCCGACGCGAGCACCGCCCACGACCGGAGGGTCGGCTTCGTGCGGGGTGCGGCGGCGCACGGCGTGGAGATCCCGTCGGAGTTCGTCATGGACGGCCGCTTCTCCCACCGCGGCGGCTACGAGGCGTTGCAGCGAATGTTCGAGCACCCCGACCCGCCCACGGCAGTCTTCTGCAGCAACGACCTCAGCGCCTTCGGCGCCCTCGACGCGGCCCGTGCCGCCGGCATCGTCGTGCCCGACGACCTGTGGATCGTCGGGTACGACGACGTCGACATGGCCTCCTGGGAGGCGTTCAGCCTCAGCACCGCTCGCCAGCCGGTCGAGGAGATGGTGCGCGTGGGTGTGCACCTGCTCCTCGAGCGCATCGACAGCCCGCGGCGTCCGTCGACGCATCAGCGCTTCGTCAGCGAGCTGGTCGTGCGCGACTCCACGGGTTGGGTGCCGGTCCCCGAGCGCGCGCTCGTCTGAGCGGCCGCTGCCCGATCGGCGCCCACCGGGTGGGTGCCGCGTGCCGGGCCGGGCCCGGGCGGGTCAGCCCCGCTCGGGCAGCTGGGTGAGGACGGCCGCCTCGAGGTCGTCGACGCGACCCTGGCCCATCAGGGCGTTCATCTCGTCGAGGCTCATCATCTGCGGCTGCCACGCGGCGGTCGACCCCGCGTCGCGGATCCCGGCGTAGAGCTCGGAGATGACGCGCCCCGCGAGCCGGAGCGCGGCCGTGGGGTACAGCGCGATCGCGTAGCCCATCGCGTCGATCTCCTCGAGCGGCAGGATGGGGGTGCGGCCGGACTCGGTGAGGTTCACGATCAGCCGGCCCGGGATCTCGGTGGCGATGCGCTCCAGGTGCTCGCGGCTCTCGGGCGCGTCGACGAAGACGGCGTCGACACCGAGGTCGTGGTAGCGCTTGCCCCGCTCGATCGCCTCGTCGACGCCGAGCGGGCCCAGCGCGTCCGTCCGGGCGATGACGAGGGCGTCGGCGCGGGTCCGCACGGCGGCGGCGACCTTGCGCTCCATCTGCAGGACCGGGATGACCTCCTTGCCCTGCATGTGGCCGCACCGCTTGGGCGCGACCTGGTCCTCGATCTGCACCGCCGCGGCGCCGGCCTGCTCCAGGCGGCGCACGGTGGCCGCGACGGCGGTGACGTCGCCGTAGCCGGTGTCGGCGTCGACGATGACCGAGACGGGCGTGCTCGTCGTGATGGCCGCGACCGCGTCGACGACGTCGGTCATGCCGGTGACGCCGAGGTCGGGCTGGCCGTGGCGCCACGCCGCCACGGCGTACCCGCTGAGGTAGAAGGCCTCGAAGCCGGCCGCCGCGGCGCAGTGCGCCTCCAAGGGCGTGCCGCCGCCGGGTGCCGCGAGGACCCCGTCGCGGTCGAGGAGGCCCCGCAGGGTGTCGCCGGGGCTGGTGCGGGGCGTCGTCGTCATGGCGGTCCTGTCGTCGGGGAGGAGATGGGGCGTGGGCCGCCGGTGCTCGGCGTCGGCGGTCGCGGTCGAGTATACGTATTCAGCCACGTGGGCTCCACCCCTTCGTCGCTCTGTGAGATTGTCTCGCGAAAGCGTTGACGACGCGGCAGCACGATGCTTGTATACGTATACAGACACCGAGCGAAGGACCGGAAGATCCGGATCCAGGGCGGCAGCCGCCCACTGAGACGGGAGACCGCATGCGTGAGGACCAACCGCACACCGCCCCTCTGGCGGGTCGCGTCGCGGTGGTCACCGGTGGCGCTCGTGGCATCGGCCGCGAGATCGCCCTGGCGGCGGCCGAGGCCGGGGCGCGTGTCGCCGTCACGGCGCGCCGGGTCGAGGACGCGCAGGGCACGGTCGACGACATCGTCGCCCGTGGCGGCGAGGGACTCGCCGTCGCGCTCGACCTGTCCGTGCGTGAGCAGGTCGCGCCCGCCTTCGCCCAGGTCGTCGAGTCCTTCGGCGCGCTCGACGTGCTCGTGTGCAACAGCGGCGTCGGTGGTCCGTCGGCGGCCCTGTGGTCGGTCACCGACGAGCAGTGGGACGACGTCGTCGACGTCAACCTCACCGGCACCTTCCTGTCGATCCGCGCGGCCACGCCCCACATGGTCGAGGCCGGCCGGGGCGTTGTGCTGGTGATCGGCTCCATGACGGGGAAGCGTCCACTGCTGCACCGGGCCCCGTACGCCGCCACCAAGCTCGCGATGGTCGGTCTGTGCCGGACGCTCGCCCTCGACCTCGGCGAGCACGGCGTCCGCGCGAACGTGGTCTCGCCGGGGTTCGTCGCGGGCGAGCGGCTCGAGTGGGTCATCGAGAACCAGGCGACGGCGCTCGGCTCCGACGTGGCCACCGTCCGCGAGGAGCTGCTCGACGGCACCCCGCTCAAGCGGTTCACCACCGCCGAGGACGTGGCGGCTACCGTCGTCTTCCTCGCCAGCGACGCGGCGTCCGCGATCACCGGTGAGGACGTCAACGTCTCCTCCGGGCTGGTGATGTACTGATGACCGGCACCCTCTTCGACAAGGTCTGGGACCAGCACGTGGTTCGGTCCGCGCCGGGTGAGGCCGACCTGCTCTACGTCGACCTGCACCTCGTGCAGGAGGTCTCGAGCCCGCAGGCGTTCAGCCAGCTGCGGCTCGACGGCCGACCGGTGCGGCGCCCGGACCTGACCCTGGCGACCGCCGACCACGCGGTGCCGACACTGGGCCGTGGGCTCGCGCTCGCCGACGACACGGCACGCCTGCAGGTCGAGACCCTGACGCAGAACTGCGAGGACTTCGGCGTCCCGCTGTACGGCGTCGGTGACCCCCGTCAGGGCATCGTCCACGTGATCGGCCCAGAGCTGGGCCTCACGCAGCCGGGGATGACGATCGTCTGCGGCGACAGCCACACCTCCACGCACGGCGCGTTCGGCGCCCTGGCGTTCGGCATCGGGACCTCGGAGATCGCCCACGTCCTCGCCACCCAATGCCTCCCCCAGCAGCGGCCCCGCACGCTCCTCGTCGAGGTGAGCGGCGAGCTCGGCCCCGGCATCACCGCCAAGGACCTGGCCCTGACCCTGATGCACGAGCTCGGCACGGGCGGCGCCGCGGGCTACGCGGTCGAGTACCGCGGCGACACCGTCAGCCGGTTGTCGATGGAGGGTCGCATGACCCTGTGCAACATGACCATCGAGATGGGTGGTCGGATCGGCATGGTCGCGCCGGACGAGACCACGTACGCCTACCTGCGCGACCGCCCGTTCGTGGCGGCGATGGACCAGGGTCTCGACGAGCTCGTCGCCACCTGGGCCGAACTGCGCAGCGATCCCGACGCGGCCTTCGACGCGATGCGCCACGTCGACGCCACCTCCGTCGTGCCCATGGTCAGCTGGGGCACGACGCCCGCCATGAGCGTGCCCGTCACGTCGCGCGTGCCGCTGCCGGACGATCAGCCCGACCCCGACGCCGCGCGTCGCGCCCTGGAGTACATGGGACTGCAGGGGGGCGAGGCGCTCCAGGACGTCGCGATCGACCGGGTGTTCATCGGCTCGTGCACGAACGGCCGCATCGAGGACCTGCGCGCCGCGGCCGACGTGCTGCGCGGTCGTCACGTCGCCCCCGGCGTCGAGGCGATGGTCGTCCCGGGCTCCGCGGCGGTCCGTCGCCAGGCCGAGGAGGAGGGCCTCGGCGAGGTCTTCGAGGCCGCCGGGCTCTCCTGGCGCACGCCCGGTTGCTCGATGTGCGTCGGGATCAACGACGACCGCCTGTCGGCCGGCCAGCGGTGCGCGTCGACCTCCAACCGCAACTTCGAGGGTCGTCAGGGCGCCGGAGGGCGCACGCACCTCGTCTCCCCGACCATGGCCGCCGCCGCGGCCCTCCACGGACACCTCGTCGACGTGCGCGAGGTCCTCGCCTCGTCGACCGCACCATGACCACCCCTCCCCACCGGGACGACACAGGAGCTGAACAGACATGACCTTGCGCATCGGCGTGGACGTCGGAGGCACCTTCACCGACCTCTTCCTGCACGACTCCGAGAGCTCCCGGTTCTGGCTCGCCAAGACACCGTCGACGCCGGGCAACCAGGCCGAGGGCGTCATCCGCGGCATCCAGGAGATCTGCGCGAAGGCGGGCCTGGAGCCGCAGCAGCTCGACGCCGTGCTGCACGGCACGACCGTCGCGACCAACGCGCTGCTCGAGGACAAGGGCTCGCGGGTCGGCCTGCTCACGAGCCACGGCTGGCGCAACATCCTGCACCTCGCCGACAGCTGGACGCCCGGTCCGCTCTTCGGCTTCTTCAACTAC
This sequence comes from Aeromicrobium sp. Leaf289, assembly GCF_001423335.1. Taxonomy (NCBI): domain Bacteria; kingdom Bacillati; phylum Actinomycetota; class Actinomycetes; order Propionibacteriales; family Nocardioidaceae; genus Aeromicrobium; species Aeromicrobium sp. Leaf289. Next base: position 806,466 of record NZ_LMNK01000002.1, read on the forward strand.
GCCCCGCCGGAGCCCGTGGTCCCCTTCGAGCGAGTGCGTGCCCTCGAAGAGCGCATCACCGCCGACGGCGAGGTGATCCTCGAGCTCGACGAGGCCGACGTCCAGCAGAAGGTGCGCGAGCTCGTCGACGAGGGCATCGAGGCCCTGACCATCTCGCTGATGCACGCCTACGCCCACCCGGCCCACGAGGAGCAGGTCGCGAAGATCGCCGGCAAGGTGCTCGCCGACCTCGGCGTCGACATCCCGGTCTCGCTGTCGAGCGACGTCAGCCCGGAGTTCCGCGAGTACGAGCGTGCGGTCACGACCGTGCTCAACTCCTACCTGGGCCCCGTGATGCAGCGGTACCTGTCGACGCTCGACACGGCCCTGCGCGACGTCCCCGTGAGCGCGAGCCTGCAGGTCGTCCGCTCCGACGGCGGCCTCATGTCGGTCGGCGGCGCCCAGGAGCACCCGATCCAGACGGCGCTGTCCGGACCGTCCGGTGGCGTCAACGGTGCCGCGTACGTGGCCCAGCGCGCCGGGTTCGACAAGATCATCACCTTCGACATGGGCGGGACGTCCTCCGACGTCGCGGTCTGCGTGGGCGGCGTGCCCGAGGTGACGCGCGAGACCAAGGTCGCGGCCTTCCCCGTGCGCGCCCCCGCCATCAACGTCGAGACGATCGGCGCCGGCGGCGGATCGATCGCGAACGTCTCCGAGGTCACCGGCGGCCTGCGCGTGGGTCCGGAGAGCGCGGGCGCCCAGCCGGGGCCGGCCTGCTACGGCCGCGGCGGCACGCTGCCGACCGTCACCGACGCCAACCTGGTGCTCGGCCACCTGCCGACCACCCTGCTCGGCGGGGACATGACGCTCGACGCCGACGCCGCGATGAAGGCGCACGAGCCGCTCGCCGCCGAGATGGGCGTGGACGTGCACAGTGCGGCTCAGGCCGTCATCGACATCGTCAACGGCAACATGCTCGGCGCGCTGCGCGCCGTGACGGTGCAGCGCGGCCTCAACCCGCGGGAGTTCTCGCTGCTGTCCTTCGGCGGCGCGGGGGGCCTGCAGGCCAACGCGCTCGCCGCCGAGCTCGGCTGCTTCCCGGTGATCATCCCGCCGGAGGCCGGCGTGCTGTCGGCAGTCGGGTTCGTCGTCGCCGACGTGCAGAACGAGTTCGCGCAGGCCTACCTCTCGCCGGTCGAGTCGATCGACGTCCAGGCCCTGCGCGCGACGCTCGCCGAGCTCGGCGGCCGCGCTGACGCGTGGCTCGAGGAGGAGGGCGTCCCCGCCGCCGACCGCAGCGTCCGCTACGTCTTCGACATGCGGTATCGCCGCCAGGGGTACGAGATCACCGTCGAGATCGACGCCGACACCGCCGCGACCCTCGAGCTGGACGACCTGACCCGCCGCTTCCACGAGGAGCACGTCCGGCTCTACGGCTTCGAGCTCCCGGCGAGCGTCGAGGTCGTCACGGTCCGTTCGCGTGGCATCGGCCGCACCGAGAAGGTCGACCTGGAGCCCGGCACCGAGGTCGCTCCCGACGCGTCCGCCGCGCGGGTCGGCAGCCAGCCGTCGTGGGTCGACGGTGCCCTGCAGGACGTGCCGATCTACGACCGCGCCCTGCTCCAGCCGGGCATGTGCGTCGAGGGCAAGGCCGTCATCACCCAGTACGACTCGACCGTGCTGGTGCTCCCCGGGCACCGCGCGCGCGTCGATACCTTCTTCAACCTGCTGCTCGAGGAGTCCCGATGACCACGACGTCCGCCATCGACCCGGTCACCCTCGACCTGATCGAGAACTCGCTCAAGAACATCCGCATCGAGATGGACGAGGTGCTGCGGCGCTCGGCCATGTCGTCGTCGATCCGCGAGCAGCACGACGAGTTCCCGATGATCGCCAACGAGCGCGGCCAGATGATCGTGGGCCAGTTCGGCTCCTACATCCCCGACGTCGTGGCGCGCTTCGACACGGTCGCACCGGGTGATGCCTACATCCTCAACGACCCGTACCTGTGCCGCGGCTCGATCTCGCACACCAACGACATCCTCGTGATCGTCCCGATCTTCCACGGCGAGCGCCTGGTGGGCTACGCGAGCCAGTTCGGACACGTGCTGGACATCGGCGGCACCTCGCCCGGCACGCAGACGGCCGACTCGCACTCCATCTGGGACGAGGGCCTGCGCATCCCGCCGGTCAAGATCGTCGAGGGCGGCGTGCTGAACGAGGGGGTCGTTGCGCTGATCCTCAACAACACGCGCGTCCCCGACATCGTTCGCAGCGACATCATGGGCCTGATCGGCGCCTGCCAGCGTGCCGCGAGCCGCGTCGTCGAGCTCTGCGACCGTCACGGCCAGCCGACCTACTCGGCGGCCTGCGACGCGCTGCTCGAGCGCACGCGCGTCGCCATGATCACGCTGATCCGCAAGTACGTCCCCGAGGAGAAGGTCGTCTTCTGGGACTGGGTCGACGACGACGGCGCGGGCAACGGTCCGTTCAAGCTGCAGCTCACGGTCTGGCGCGAGGGCGACACGGCCTACTTCGACTGGACGGGCACCGACCCGCAGGCTCCGGGCTCGATCAACTTCCTCATCCACGAGAACCTCTGCAAGCTGTTCTTCGGCGTCTACATGATCATGGCGTTCGACTCGAGCATCCTCTTCAACGACGGCTACAACAGCGTCTTCGAGGTCACGCTGCCCGAGGGCTCGCTGCTCAACCCGAACTTCCCCGCCCCGCTGTCCAACCGGCTCAACGTCCACACCCGGCTGTTCGACTGCATCTCCGGTGCGCTCGGCCAGAAGGCCCCCGACCTCTCGATGGGCGCGGGCTACGGCACCAGCCCGCACCTCGTCTACTCCGGCTACGCCGAGGACGGCGAGTACTTCCAGATGACCGAGCTGCTGTTCGGCGGGCTGCCCGGCCGCAAGGCCGGCGACGGCCTCGACGGTCACTCCTGGTGGCCGGAGTTCCGAAGCACCCCGGCGGAGTACATGGAGACGAACTACCCCCTGGTCGCCATGCGCTACGAGCCGGTCACCGACTCCGGCGGAGCCGGTCTCCACCGTGGCGGCGCCGGGATCGAGCGGGAGTACCTGTTCCGTCGCCCGGGCTTCGTGGGCGTCAACGACGACCGTGCGACCCTGCAGCCGTGGGGCATCGGCGGCGGACGAGCCGGCGGGAGCTCCTCCAAGCTGATCGTGCGCGCCGACGGCACCCGCGAGGAGCTGCCCTCCAAGCGCGACAACATCAAGGTCGAGCCGGGCGACCGCCTGGTCTTCCGCACCGCCGGAGCCGGTGGCTGGGGAGATCCGCTGCAGCGGCCGGTGGCCGCCGTGGAGCAGGACATCGCCCGCGGGCTCGTGTCGAAGGAAGCGGCCCGCGCCGAGTACGGCGTCGTCGCCGGCGACCCGGAGGCGACGGCGGTGCTGCGCGAGGAGCTCGCCGCGTCACGGACCGGTGCGCTCGGCTTCGACTTCGGCGCCCTCCCCGACGGCCTCGTGCCGCCGGTGCAGGTCGCCGCCTCGTCCGCCGGTCGGGACGGAGCCTCCGCATGAACGCGCTCGACGAGGACTACCGCCAGTCCGGCTTCAACCAGCGTCTGGGCTTCGGTGAGCGGCCGGCCGTCCTGGTCGTCGACTTCGTCAAGGCCTACCTGACCCCCGGCAACCCCCTCTACGCCGGGGTGGAGGACGCCCTGGCCGCCGCGACGACGCTCGTCGAGACGGCCAGGGAGTCCGACGTGCCGGTGCTGTACACGGTCGTGCACTACGAGGACCCCACCGAGGGCGGCCCGTTCTTCCGCAAGGTGCGTGCGCTGCAGAACTTCGTCGGCGACACCGAGGCGGGCGAGATCTGCGACGAGCTCGCGCCGCGTGACGGCGAGCTCGTCATCCGCAAGAAGTTCGCCAGCGCGTTCTTCGGGACCGGCCTGAAGGAGACGCTCGAGGAGATGGGCGTCGACAGCGTCATCGTCGCCGGCCTGAGCACGAGCGGCTGCGTCCGGGCGAGCAGCCTCGACGCCATCCAGTCGGGCTTCGTGCCGATCGTGGTCCGGGAGGCGGTCGGCGACCGCGCGGCCGGCCCGCACGACGCGGCCCTGTTCGACCTCGACGCCAAGTACGCCGACGTCCGCAGCCTCGACGAGGTCCTCGAGCACCTGCGCTCGCTCGCCGCTACCTCCTAGCCCCGAACCGACACCTCCCACCCCGCCGCGGCGCCCGCCGCTCACCGAACGGAGCACCCCCATGGAACACCTCAAGAAGCCCACCGGCAGCGACGCGTCGGCCGGCACCCGCGACCTCGTCGTCTCCCAGACCGTCGCCTCGATCATCGAGGACGTGCGCACCCGCGGCGACGCCGCCGTGCGTGAGCTGTCGGCGAAGTTCGACTCCTGGGAGCCCGAGAGCTTCAGGCTCTCGGCCGAGGAGATCGACCGCATCGTCTCCTCGGTCCCGCAGCAGGTCCGCGACGACATCGTGACGGTGCAGGCCAACGTCCGCGAGTTCGCGCAGCACCAGCTCGACTCGATGAAGGAGTTCGAGGTCGAGACCATGCCGGGCGTCCTCCTCGGCCAGAAGCACGTCCCGGTCGAGGCGGCAGGCGCCTACGTCCCAGGTGGTCGCTACCCGCTGCTCGCCTCGGCGCACATGACCGTCGTGACCGCCAAGGTCGCCGGAGTGGAGCGGACCACCGCCTGCACGCCGCCGATCCGTGGCGAGGTGCCTGCTCCCACGATCGCCGCGATGGCGCTCGCCGGCGCGGACGAGATCTACCTGCTCGGCGGCGTCCAGGCCGTGGCTGCGATGGCCATCGGCACCGAGACCATCGGCAAGGTCGACATGCTGGCCGGTCCCGGCAACGCCTACGTGGCCGAGGCCAAGCGTCAGCTCTACGGGGAGGTCGGCATCGACCTCTTCGCCGGGCCCACGGAGATCCTGGTCATCGCGGACGACCACGCGAACCCGTTCGTGGTGGCCGTCGACCTCCTGAGCCAGGCCGAGCACGGCCCGGACTCGCCGGCCGTGCTCATCACCACCAGCCGCGAGCTGGGCGAGGAGGTCATCGCGCACGTCGAGCGCCTGCTGCCCGGGATGTCGACCAACGACAACGCGGGACCGGCCTGGCGGGACCACGGCGAGGTCATCGTCGTCGACTCCCTCACCGAGGCCTACGCGCTGGCCGACCGCTTCGCGAGCGAGCACGTCCAGGTGTTGACGCAGGAGCCGCGTCGAGCCCTGACCGAGATGCGCAACTACGGCGCGCTGTTCCTCGGGGAGGGCACCTGCGTGTCCTACGGCGACAAGGTCATCGGCACCAACCACACCCTGCCGACGCGGGGCAGTGCGCGCTACACCGGCGGCCTGTGGGTGGGCAAGTACCTCAAGACCGTCACCTACCAAGAGGTCACCGATCCGGCCTCGAGCGCGGCGCTGGGCGAGCTCTGCGGTCGCGCGGCGCGAGTGGAGCTGTTCGAAGGTCACGCACGGTCCGGTGACGTCCGCGCGGCGGGCCACAACGGTGTCGAGCCGGACTGGATCACCGAGGCGCGCTCCGTCGTGTGACGTTCACGTGACGTCGCCGTCACGTTCGTGATGCAGGGCACAAAAACCCTTGACAGGGTCTGCGTCACCGAGTTGTATACGTATACATCGCAGAGAGGAGGAGAGATGTCGGAGTCGCTGCACCGTGGTCTCGCCGCACCAGCGGGCGGGCATCTCTCCTCCTCCGCAGCCCGAGGGCGGGGGGCCCACGAGCCCAAGGACGAACGGTCGGCCGCGCCCGCGGTGCAGGCCGGACGGACGCCGCATCCCGGCCGTCGGCCGCGGACGACGTCGACCCACCCCATCAGGAGAGAGACATGACCCCAAGAACTCCAGGCCGACTGCGTCGCACCGGTGGTGCCGCCGTGGCCCTGCTGCTGTCCGCCGCCGTGATGACCGCGTGCAGCACGGCGTCCGACTCGTCGTCGTCGTCCGACGGCGGTGAGCAGAGCGACGCCCAGAAGGCAGCGCAGGCCAAGGTCGACGAGGCCTCCGCCATCCCCACCTTCACCCTCGACGCCCCGGCGTTCGATGTGACGAAGGCCGAGGGCAAGACGATCGTCAACGTCCCGATCACCGAGCAGATCCCCTACGTCAAGGCCGTCGACGTGGAGATGGAGCGCGTCGCGAAGAAGTACGGCGTGAAGTGGGTCAACTACCAGAACGGCGGTACGCCGACGGAGTGGTCCAAGGGCATCGACTACGGCATCCAGGTCAAGGCCGACCTGATCATCGCGCACTCCGGCATCAACCCCGAGGTGATCATCCCGGCGCTCCAGCGCGCCAAGCGCGCCGGCATCCCGGTCATCGCCACCCACACCTACCAGGACGGCGAGGAGCCCCCGGCCGCGGTGAAGGACCTGCTGGCCTCGACCACCACGGTGCCGTTCGCCCGCTCGGGCCAGCTCCAGGCCGACTACGTCGTCGCGCAGTCCGGTTGCGAGGCGAAGCCACTCATCATCACCACCAACGACCTCCTCGCGTCCAAGCACATCCTCAAGGGGATGAAGGACGAGTTCGCCGAGCTGTGCCCCGAGCTCGAGCCCGGCGTGATCGACGTGCCCGTCGGCCAGTGGGGCACCAACATCAAGCCCGAGGTGCAGTCCTACCTGGTGAAGAACCCCGACACCGACTGGGTCATGGCCAGCTACGACGACCAGACGGTCCCGGCGATCGCCGCGATCCAGGCCGCCGGCAAGGGTGGATCGGTCAAGATGACCGCCTACAACGGAACTCCGGCCAACGTGAAGCAGATCCAGGACGGCGACATCCTCGCCGCGGACGTCGGTGAGAGCATCAACTGGCTCGCGTGGTCGGTCGTCGACCAGTCGTTCCGCATCCTCTCGGGCGTCGAGCCCACCGAGGGCGGCGACCAGAAGACGCCGCTGCGCATCATCGACGACTCCAACGTCGACGAGACCGGCACGCCGCCGAACAACGAGGACGGCTACGGCGACGCCTACGTCGAGGGTTACGAGAACCTCTGGCAGACCGGGAGCTGATCGAGATGGGAGCACCTGTGCAGCTCGGTCACACGGACGTCGAGGCGAACGTCGTCCTCCGCGGCATCACCAAGTCGTTCGTCGGCGTGCAGGTGCTCAAGGGCGTGGATCTCTCCATCGCACACGGGGAGATCCACGGCCTGCTCGGCCAGAACGGCTCGGGCAAGTCGACGCTCATCAAGGTCCTGAGCGGAACCTACGACCCGGACGGTGGCGAGGTCCTCGTCGAGGGTGACCCCCAGGGCCTCCCGCTCGTGGACTTCGCCGCCGTCGGGTTCAGCTTCGTGCACCAGGACCTGGGCCTCATCGAGGAGATGACCGTCCTCGACAACTTCCTCCTGCCGCAGACGGCCCGCTCGGGCTCGTACTACCTGCGGTGGCGTCGGGACCGGGCCCGGGTGCAGGAGGTGCTGGAGCGCCACGGACTGCACGTCGACACACGGGCCTCGGTGGCCTCGCTCGAGCCGACGGACCGGGCGCTGCTCGCCATCGTCCGCGCGGTCCACCACATCCAGGAGAGCGACCGGCGCGGGCTGCTCGTCCTCGACGAGCCGACCGTCTTCCTGCCGCGCGAGGGCGTCGAGCGCCTGTTCGCGCTCGTGCGCAGCGTCGCGTCGAAGGGGACGAGCGTCCTGTTCGTCTCTCACGACATCGACGAGGTCCGCGAGCTGACGTCGCACGTCACCGTCCTGCGGGACGGTGCCATCGCCGGCACGGCCGTCACGGCCGAGGTGAGCGACGAGGAGCTCGTCACGATGATCGTCGGGCAGCAGCTGGCTCGCCACCAGGGCCAGCTCCGCGCGCACGACGGCCGCGGCGACGTGGTCCTCGGCGCGAGGTCCGTGCGCACCTCGCTGCTCGACGGCATCGACATCGAGGTCCGCGAGGGTGAGGTGCTCGGCGTGACGGGCCTGAACGGTTCCGGCTTCGAGCACGTGCCGTACGCCTTGTTCGGCGCGCTGTCCGACGCCGAGGGGACCGTGCGCGCGGGCGGCGTCGACCACGACCTGTCGTCCTTCGACCCTCGGGCCGCGCTCTCGGCCGGGATGGCGTTCGTGCCGGGCGATCGCAAGCGCGAGGGTGCAGTCGGCGACCTCACGCTGGCGGACAACATCACCATGCAGGCGATCGACCGACACCGTCCCTGGATGTTGCGTCGCGACGCGCTTCGACGTGACGGCGTGCGCCTCATCGAGGAGTACGACGTCCGGCCCGCGAGGCCCGACGCGATGTACGGCTCGCTCAGCGGCGGCAACCAGCAGAAGGCCCTCATGGCGAAGTGGCTCACCACCGAACCCGACGTGCTCCTGCTGCACGAGCCGACGCAGGGTGTCGACGTGGGCGCTCGCGAGCAGATCTTCGCGGCGCTCGACGCGGCTCGCGAGCGCCGCACCGCCGTGGTCTGCGCCAGCTCCGACTGCGAGCAGCTCGCCCGGATCTGCGACCGCGTGGTGGTGGTCGCCCGCGGCAGGATCGCTGCGGAGCTGAGCGGCGACGCCATCGAGAAGGACCACCTGGTCGAGCAGGTCTACAACACCGCGACCATCACCGAACCGCAGCACCAGCACGAGGGGACACCCGCATGAGCGCACTGGCCGAGGAGAAGAAGAAGGCCGACCAGCAGGCGGAGGCATCGCCGCCGGCCGCCCGGAGAGGCGGGCCGCGCTGGCGCGACCTCGGACAGCGCTGGGCGCTGCTCATCGCCTGGGTGGTCGTCATCGTGGTGTTCGGTGCGCTACGTCCCGACATCTACCTGAGCGCGGCGAACTTCCAGACGATCTTCGGGTCGCAGGCGGTCCTCCTGCTGCTTGCGCTGGGACTGCTGCTGCCGCTCGTCACGGGCAACCTCGACCTGTCGGTCGCGGCGAACCTCGCGTTCTCCTCCGTGCTGCTCGCCGTGCTGCAGGTCGAGGCCGGACTGTCGCTCGGGGTCGCGGTCCTCGTGGTTCTGGCGGTCGGCGTCGTCATCGGCATGGTGAACGGCTTCCTGATCGTCGGGCTCGGCATCGACTCCCTCATCGCGACCCTCGGCATCGCCACGGTGCTCCAGGGCCTCGCGTTGGCGATCTCCAACGGTCAGACGTACTCGGGTGTCAGCTCGACCCTCATCAACCTCTCGGCGAACTACCGCTTCGCGGGCATCGCGCTGGGGTTCTGGTACGGCGTCGTCCTGACGCTCCTCCTGGCCTACCTGTTCGTGTTCACCGCGCTCGGTCGCCGCATGCTGTTCGTGGGCCGCAACGCCGAGGTCTCGCGCCTCAGCGGGGTGCCGGTGGCGCGCATCCAGTGGGGTGCGATGGTCGGGGCCGCAGTCATCGCGTCCTTTGCCGGCATCATCTACACCGGCAGCCAGGGAGCCGCCGACCCGACGTCGGGACTCGGCTTCCTCCTGCCCGCCTTCGCGGCGTGCTTCCTCGGATCGACCGCCGTGCAGCCGGGTCGGTTCAACCCCGTCGGCACGTTCATCGCGGTGTTCTTCCTCGTCAGTGGCATCACCGGTCTGCAGATCCTCGGCGCCGCCTCCTACGTCCAGCAGCTGTTCTACGGCGGGGCTCTCATCCTCGCAGTCGCTCTGGCGAAGATCCCCGAGCGCCGCCGCAAGCGCAAGAAGGTGGCGGCGTGAGGTCCGAGGCGATGTGGTGCGCCGATGAGTGACGCCTCACTCACCGGACGTCGCGTCCTGGTCACCGGGGCCGCGGGCGGCATCGGTGCCGCCGTCGCGATCGCCGCGGCCGGTGCCGGTGCCGCGTCCGTCCTCCTGGCCGACCGCCCGGGAGCCGAGCTGTCGGCGGTGGCCTCGCAGGTCGAGGCCGCCGGCGCCGCGACCGTCGTCCTGGCCGCCGACCTGGGCGAGGCGGACGCCGTCGTCCAGCTGGCGAGCGAAGCCGTCGACCGGGCCGGGGAGATCGACGTGCTGGTCAACGCTGCCGGGGTGCACGAACGCGTGCTCGCCGCCGACACCGCCGTCGACGTGATGTCGCTCGACCTGTGGAACCTGGTGATGGCGATCAACCTGACCGCGCCCTTCCTGCTGACCCGCGAGCTCGCCTCGAGCATGCCGAACGGTGGCAGCATCGTGAACGTGGCTTCGCAGCTGGGCCTCGTGGGTGCAGCGGCCAGCCCGGCCTACACGACCAGCAAGGCCGGTCTGGTCCAGCTGACGCGGAGCACCGCGGTCGACCTGGCGGAGCGTGGCATCCGCTGCAACGCGGTGGCGCCCGGCGCCATCGAGACTGCCATGACCGACCGGATCCTCGCCTCCACCGCCGACCCGGCGGCTGCGCGGGCCGACGCCCTCGACACCTACGTGCTGAAGCGGTTCGGCCTGCCTGCCGAGGTCGCGGAGGCCGTGTGCTTCCTGGCCTCCGACGCCTCTGCGTGGACGACGGGCGCCTGCTTCGTCGTCGACGGCGGACAGACCGCCTGGCGCTGACCGAGCGCGGCGCGCCACACGCCGACCGAACTTCATGACTACGTATACGAATCATTGACGGAGAGACCATGACCGAGACGACCGAGGCCACGACCCAGGCCATCAGCGACGACGTCACGACCGTGGCGGTCGTGGGCGCGGGGACCATGGGTCGCGGCATCGCCGGGCTGTTCCTGCGTGCCGGGCACGACGTGCGCATCCACGACCACCTGCCCGGCGTGGCCGCACGATGGGTGGACTCCCTCTCCGCCGACGAGCTGCGGGGCGACGACGGGCGGGTGCGTGCCACCGACGTCGCCACTCTCGAGGAGCTCGTGCAGGGCGCAGGCCTCGTGGTCGAGGTCGTCGCCGAGGACCGCGCGATCAAGGCCTCGGTCCTGCGGACGGTGTCGGAGCATGCGCCCGCGCACTGCATCATCGCCACCAACACGTCGTCGTTCCCGATCGACGAGCTCGCCGAGGACTGCCTGCGACCCGAGCGGTTCCTCGGCATGCACTTCTTCAACCCCGCCGACGTCATCCCCGGCGTCGAGGTCATCGCCGGCGAGGCGACCGACCCGGCCGTCGTCGAGCGGGTCTCCGCCTGGCTGACCGCCGCGGGCAAGCGTCCGGCCACCGTGCGCAGCTCGCCTGGCTTCATCGCCAACCGGCTGCAGATGGCGCTCTTCCTCGAGGCCGTGAAGTGCGTCGAGGAGGGACTGGTCACCGCCGCCGACCTGGACACGGTCGTCTCGACCTCCTTCGGGTTCAGGCTGCCGTTCTTCGGACCGTTCGCGATCGCCGACATGGCGGGCCTGGACGTGTACCGCAGCATCTTCGCGACCCTCCAGCAGGGCTTCGGGGACCGCTTCGCCGCCCCGGACTCGCTGGTGGCGCTCACCGACCAGGGCCACTACGGGCTGAAGACGGGCCGCGGCTTCCGCGCCTACGCACCCGACGAGGGCGAGACGCTCGTGGCGGCGCGCGACGACGCCTACGCCCGCATGAACGACCTGCTGTCGGACTCGTGAGCACCGACCAGCCCGACCCGCGACGAGAGGACCGACGATGACGACGAACGCCACCACCACGCTGAGCCGGGTCTGGCAGCCGATGCAGATCGGCCCGCTGCGGCTCAAGAACCGCATCATCGTGCCCCCGCGGGTGCTCAACTGGGGCGAGGACGGCGTGCTGAGCCAGCGCCACCTGGACCACTACCGCCGGCTGGTCGAGGGCGGCGCCGCCATGATCGTCACCGAGCAGCACGCGGCCTACCCCATCGCCAAGGGCTCCTTCCACCACCCGTGCTCGGCGTGGGAGATGCACTCCGTGCCGCAGTTCCAGAAGATGGCCGACATCGTGCACGAGCACGGCGCGATGGGTGCGGTCGAGCTCTTCGGGCCCGGTACCCACGACAAGGGCATGATGCTGCTCGACGAGTGGCACCCGCTGTGGGGCGTCTCGGACATCCCGTCGATCGTGCACAACGAGGTGCCGTCGGTGATGGGCCAGCGCGAGATCGACGAGATCGTCGCCGGCTTCGTCCGGTCGGCGCGCAACGTGCGCGACGGCGGCCTCGACGGGGTGGAGCTGCACGCCGCGCACGGCTACCTGCTGTGCCAGTTCCTGAGCTCGATCTACAACAAGCGCACCGACCGGTACGGCGGCTCGTTGGAGAACCGGGCCCGGATCATCCTCGACATCGCCCGGGGCATCCGCGCCGAGGTCGGCGACGACCTGGCGCTCGGCATCCGCCTGTCCTACGACGAGTTCGTCGACGGCGTCGGCATCACGCCCGACGAGGCCGACGAGCACGTGCGCCTGTTCGCCTCGACCGGGCTGTTCGACTACTTCAGCATCTCGGCGGGCAGCTACCACACGCTTCACCGCGGGACGGCGCCCATGCAGGAGGACGACGGCCACCTCGTGCCGTTCGCGCGACGCGCCAAGGAGATCGTGTCCGACCGGGCCGCTGTCATCGCCGTGGGCAAGATCAAGGACCTCCACCTGGCCGAGGAGGTCATCGCCTCGGGCGCCGCCGACGTCGTCGCCATGGGCCGGGCGCAGCTGGCCGACCCGCAGATCGTCCGCAAGACCCTCGAGGGGCGTGAGCACGAGATCATCCGCTGCACGAGCGTCAACGAGTGCATCGGGCGGTTGTTCGACGAGACCGAGGTCATCTGCATGATGAACCCGGTCACCGGCCGCGAGGCGCGCTGGGGCACCACCGACAGGGTCGCGCCCGAGGACGCGAAGAGCGTGCTGGTCGTGGGCGGGGGCCCCTCCGGCCTCAAGCTGGCCTCGGTCGCCGCCACGCGGGGCCATCGCGTGACCCTCGTGGAGGAGCGCGACGAGCTGGGCGGTCACCTGAACCTCCTGTCCTCGATGCCGCAGCAGCCCGGCTGGGCCGTCGCTGCGGACGACCTGGTGCGCGCGGCGCAGAACGCCGGTGTCGAGATCCGGCTCGGGACACGCGCCGACGCCGACTTCGTCCGGTCCTTCGGGGCCGACCGCGTCTTCCTGGCGGTCGGCTCGTACTACGACACCCGGGGAGTGAGTCCCTGGACGCCCCAGGTCGACGAGGTGCCCGGCATCGACGCCCCCCACGTCCTCGCCATCGACGAGGCCGTGCGCCGCGTGCTCGAGCACGGCGGCAGTGCTCTCGGTCCGCGCGTGGTGATCGTGGACGAGTCCGGGCAGTACCTGCCGCTCGGCCTGGCCGAGCTCGTGGCCGAGGCCGGGGCCCACGTCTCGATCGTCACCCCGCAGATGTACGTCGGAGCGGAGCTGGAGCGCCACCTCGGCCTGCCGTGGAAGATGCCCCGCCTGCTCGACCTCGGGGTCGAGTTCGTCCCGCAGCGGCGGCTCGACGCGGTCAGCGGCGCCTGCGTCGTGACGTCCGACCTCTGGAACGGGCGCTCGGTCGAGATCCCCGACGTGAGCACGCTGGTGCTCTCCATCCACCGCCGCTCCCGCACGGACCTGGCCGAGGAGCTCGTGGACCTCGGCGAGACCGTCCAGCGCGTGGGCGACGCGCTCGCCCCGCGCAAGATCGCCGAGCTCACCTACGAGGGTGAGCTCATCGGTCGTCAGATCTGATCCACCTCACCTCCGACACGAAGGACCAGCCATGCCCAAGATCCTGTACTCCACCGAGGCCACCACCACCACGGGCCGCGGCGGGTCCGTCGCCACGAGCGACGGTCGTCTCGACCTCCAGCTCTCCGCACCGAAGGAGCTGGGCGGCGACTCCGGCCCCGGCACCAACCCCGAGCAGCTGCTCGCCGCCGGGTACGCCGCGTGCTTCAACACGGCGCTCCGCGCGGTGCTGGGCCAGCACGACGTCACGGACGTCGAGCCGGTCGTCTCGGCGCAGGTCGGCATCTTCCGCTACCCGGAGGGCTACCGGCTCGACGTGGCGGTGACCGCCGAGCTCCCCGACGTCGACCCCGTCGTCGCGGAGAAGTACGTCGCCGAGGCCGACCAGATGTGCCCGTTCTCCGACGCGCTGCGCGGCGACGCGATCGTCAGCGTCGGGCTGGCGGAGTAGTGGTGGAGGGCCGCCGCCGTAGGGTCCTGGTCACCGGCGGGTCGCTGGGGATCGGCGCGGCGTGCGTGAGGTCCCTGGCCCAGGCCGGGGACCACGTGGTGGTGGCCGACGTGCTCGACGCGGAGGGGTCCGAGCTGGTGGCCGCGCTGGTCGCCGAGGGCCTCTCGGCGGAGTACGTGCACCTGGACGTCGAGGTGCTCGACGACGTGGTCGCCGGGATCGCGGCCACGGCGGACGACGGCTTCGACGTCGTCGTCGCGAACGCCGGCATCGCCCGCCGCCGTCCCTTCGGCGACCTGACCGACGCCGAGTGGGCCCACGTCCTCGACGTGAACCTCACCGGAGCCATGCGCGTCGTGCGCGCCGCGCTGCCCGGGCTCCGAGCCCGCGGCGGGGGAAGCGTGGTCGCGATGTCGTCCGTGCACGGCGTGGCCTACGGCTGGGCCGAGCACGCGCACTACTCCACCTCCAAGGCCGGTCTCGTGGGTCTGGTGCGCGCCCTGGCGTCCGAGCTCGGCCCCGACGGTATCCGGGTCAACGCCGTCGCGCCGGGGATGATCCGGACGGCCCAGTCGCTCGACGAGGTCAACTCCGCGGGTGCCGTGGCCCTCGACGCGGCGGCCTCGAGCGTCCCGCTGCGGCGGATCGGCGAGCCGGACGAGGTCGCCGACGTGGTGCTCTTCCTCGCCTCCGACGCCGCGCGCTACGTCACGGGCCAGGCGCTCGTCGTCGACGGTGGCCTCACGGTCCACCTGGGCTGACGCCGTGCGCGCCGTGCTGCCCGACCTGGTCCGCGCCCTAGACGAGGACGGGTCCGTGGTGCTGGCGACGGTCGTCGGCACGTGGGGCAGTGCGCCACAGCCGGCGGGCGCCGCCATGCTGCGACGGCTGGACGGTCGCGTGGTCGGCTCGATCTCCGGAGGCTGCGTGGAGGGCGCGACCTACGAGCTCGCCGAGCAGGTCCAGGACACCGGTGAACCGGTCCGGTGCCGCTTCGACGTGAGCGACGACGACGCGATCGCGGTGGGACTGACCTGTGGCGGCACCATCGAGGTCCACGTCGAGCGGGTGGACGTCGACCAGCGACCGCTCTGGACGACCGTCCTGGCGAGCGTCCGGGACGGGCGCACGACGACGATCGTGTCCGCGCCCCCCGCGGACGGCGCACCTCCCGCGCCGCGCATCCTGCTCGAGGACGTCGCGCTCGACGGCGTCGACGGCTGGGACGGGGACGACCTCGCCCGGGTCTCGGTCGCCGCGTCAGCGGGCGGCGGCCTGGTCCGGCTCGGCCACGGCCCGACCGGCCCCGACCCGACCAGCCCCGACCCGACCAGCCCGGACCCGACCAGCCCGGACCCGACCAGCCCCGATCCGACCAGCCCCGATCCGACCAGCCCCGGGCGCGAGGCGTTCGTCTCGGTCCTGGAGGCGGCCCCGCGCCTGCTCGTGTACGGCGCCGTCGACTTCGCCGCAGCGTTGTGCGACCAGGTGCGGCTGCTGGGGTACCGGACGACGGTGTGCGACGCACGTGCCGTCTTCGCCACCTCCGAGCGGTTCCCCTCGGCGGACGAGGTGGTCGTCGACTGGCCCCACCGCCACCTCGAGCGGGAGGTGCTGGCCGGACGGACCGACGGGCGGACCGTGGTGTGCGTGCTGACGCACGACGAGAAGTTCGACCTCCCGCTGCTGACCCTCGCCCTGACGCGCGACGACCTGGGCTACGTCGGGGCCATGGGGTCGGCGCGCACCCATCATCGTCGCGTGGCGTCGCTCGCGGACGCGGGCGTGCCGCCCGAGCGGGTGGCGCGCCTGCACAGTCCCATCGGGCTGCACCTGGGTGGACGGACGCCCGCCGAGACGGCGCTCGCGATCGCCGCCGAGGTGACGGCCTCTCGGCACGGTGCCTCGATGCAGCACCTGCGCGGCGCGCAGACGCCCATCCACGGCCGGGCGACACCAGCCGTCGGGCACCTCCGGCCCGCCGTCCCCGGCGCGTGACCACGCACGGCCGAGCGAGGTTCCGCCGCATCTGACCTGCGACGTCATCGCGGCGAAACAGACCGGTGACCGTGGCGACCTCAGTTCCGGAGAAACTCCTGCCGACAAGGCATTGACAACGTATGCACAGATGGGCTTGCATACGTAGTCATCAGGGTGAGTCGCTCGGCTCGCGCTGGGGTCGACGGGCGCGAGGTCCGGTCGTCCCACCCCCCAGAGAACGAGGAATCTCATGCGACGACCCACCCCCCGAGGAGCCGCCGTCGGTGCGGCCACCCTGTCCCTGCTGCTCGTGGCCGCCTGCGGCTCGGGCTCCGGCAGCGAAGGCGGCGCCGGAGGCGGCACCGCCGACCAGGCCGCCGCGAAGGCCGCCATCGACGAGGCGAAGGCCGTGCCCGAGTTCGTCGCCCCCGGACCCGCCTTCGACGCGAGCGCGGCGCGCGGCAAGCGCATCGCGCTCGTGCCCGACTACCCCATGCTCCCGTTCGTCCAGGAGATCAACGTCGGGCTCAAGGATGCGGCGAAGGAGGCCGGGCTCGAGGTCGACGACTGCAACAACGACGGCACCGTCGGCGGCTGGGTGAAGTGCTTCGACAAGGCGATCTCCTCCAAGCCCGACCTCATCGTCCTCAACGGCTCGCCCTCCCCGTCGCAGCTGCAGCCACAGATCAAGGCCGCCGAGGCGGCGGGCATCCCCGTCATCGCCAACCACGTGCCGCTCGACGACGAGTTCCCGAAGGGCACGCTCCCGAAGACCAACGTCACCGGACTCACCGCGGTGCAGCCCGGACCGTTCGTCCAGGGGGCCAAGCTCATGGCCGACTACACGGTCGCCGAGGACGGCGCCGACGTGAACGCGCTGATCGTCACCGCGAACGAGGCGCCCGCGAGCCGCGGCCTGGTCAAGATGATCCAGGACGAGCTGGCCGCCGTGTGCGACTCGTGCGAAAACGAGGTCCTCAACGTCCCGATCGTCGACTGGGCCACCAAGCTGCAGGGCGAGGTGCGCACCGCGCTCCTGAAGGACCCGAGCATCAACTGGGTCATCACGATCTACGACGGCGCCATGCCGAACGTCGTCCCGGCCATCCAGGCCGCGGGTCGCAAGGGCAAGGTCAAGCTGACGGGGTTCAACGGCCAGGGCTTCGCCCTCTCGGGAATCGCCGACGGCACCGTCACCTCCACCATGGGCGAGAACCTGGAGTGGACCGGGTGGTCCACGATCGACCGGGCGCTGCGCGTGCTCGTGAACGGCGACGCCGACGACGCGACCGAGATGGACACGCCCGTCCGCGTCTGGGACTCGTCGAACATCGACGAGGCGGGCACGCCGCCGAAGCCCACCCAGGGCTACGGCGACACCTTCAAGGACGGCTACCTCGAGCTGTGGGGGGTCAAGTAGCCATGGCGACGCCCGGACCGTCCGTCCTCGAGCTGGTCGGACTCACCAAGACGTTCGGCGGCACCACCGTCCTCGACGCGGTCGACCTGTCGGTCGCGCCGGGGGAGGTGCACGGCCTGCTCGGGGAGAACGGTTCGGGCAAGTCGACCCTCATCAAGGTCCTTGCCGGGTTCCACGACCCGGACGGCGGCCGCCTGCGGGTCGGCGGGCGCGACGTCGCGCTGCCGCTGCAGCCGGACGCGCCCCGCACGCTGGGTCTGCAGTTCGTCCACCAGGACCTCGGGCTGATCGAGTCGCTGAGCGTCGTGGAGAACCTCGTCGTGGCCGACATGGCCCAGCGGCGGCTACGGATCTCGTGGGCGCAGGAGCGGCGCAAGGCCCGGCAGGTCTTCGAGCGCTACGGCATCGACCTCGACCCGGCGGCGACGGTCGCGGACGTCCGACCGGTGCAGCGTGCCCAGCTCGCGATCGCCCGGGCCATGGAGGGGATGCGCGAGGCGCGCGGCCACGGCGACGGAGGCGCCCACGGCCTGCTCGTCCTGGACGAGCCGACCGTCTTCCTCCCGCGGGAGGAGGTCGACCAGCTGTTCGGCCTGATGCGCGACATCGCGGCGTCCGGGGCGTCGGTGCTGTTCGTCTCCCACGACATCGACGAGGTGCTGCGGGTGACCGATCGCGCCACCGTCCTGCGCGACGGTCGTCTCGTCGACACCCTCGTGACGGCCGAGACCGATCACGACGCCCTCATCGAGCGCATCATCGGCCGCCGGCTGGAGGCTCACGCGCCCCCGGCGGCGGGGACGACCGTGAACGCCGCGCCGGTGATGGCACGGGTGCGTGGACTCACGTCGGACCCCCTCGTGGACGTCGACCTCGACGTCCACGAGGGTGAGGTGCTGGGCGTGACCGGCCTGCTCGGCTCCGGCTTCGAGGCCCTGCCCTACGTGCTGCACAGCGCCGTCGCGCCGACGTCCGGCCGCCTCGAGCTCGACGGGACCGAGCACGACCTCACGTCGCGACGCGGCCCGTGTGCCTCCACCGCGCTCGTGCCCGCCGACCGCAAGAACGACTCGGCCGTGCAGACCCTCCCGGTCACCGACAACGTCACGATGCCGGTCCTCGGCCGGTTCCGGGGAGCCCTCGGCCTCGACCGCCGGGCGATGACGACGGCCACCGCCGCGCTCATGGAGGAGTACGACGTGCGTCCCCGCGATCCCTCGCTGCCCCTGTCGGCACTGTCCGGCGGCAACCAGCAGAAGGCGGTCATCGCCAAGTGGCTGCAGACCGGCCCGCGCCTGCTCCTGCTGCACGAGCCGACCCAGGGTGTCGACGTCGGCGCACGAGGTCAGATCTGGGACGTCATCCGCGGCAGCGCGGACGCCGGGGGCGCTGTGGTCTGCGCGAGCTCCGACCACGAGCAGCTGGCCGCGCTGTGCGACCGCGTGGTCGTGCTGGCCCGCGGCCGGGTGGTCGCGGAGCTGACCGGAGGGGACGTCACCAAGGAACGCATCACCGAGCGCTGCCTGAGCAGCGTGCAGCTTGCCGCCGCCGAGGACGCGGCGTGACCCCGCCGACCCGACCGACCGACCCCTCCCAGGACTGAGGCTCCCATGACCACCACCGCCGAGAAGAGCACCGCTTCGCACACGGCTCGCCCGGCCCGACGTCTCCCGGCAGGACTGCCGAGCCGTCTGGCCCTTCCGGCCGTCTGGGTCGTGACGATCGTCATCTTCAGCATCCTGCGGCCGGACACCTTCGCGACCTCGGCGAACTGGTCGTCGATGCTGTCGACGCAGTCGGTCTTCCTGATCCTCACGCTCGGGCTGATCGTGCCGCTGACGACCGGCGACATCGATCTCTCGCTGGCCTACACGCTCACCTTGTCCAGCGTGACCGTGGCCGTGCTCAACGTGAACCACGGCTGGCCGATCGGGTTCGCGATCGTGGCCGCGATCCTGGTCGGGTCGGCGATGGGTCTGCTGAACGGCGTGCTGGCCACGCTGTGCCGCATCGACCCGATCATCGTCACGCTCGGCACGGGGACCTTCGCCTACGGGGTCACGCTGATGATCTCGGGCTCCTCGACGGTGCCCGGCATCGACGTCGCCCTGAGCGACTGGACGGTCGGCAACAGCCTTCTCGGCATCCCGATCCAGTTCTACTACGCACTGCTCGCCGTCGTCGTCCTCTGGTACGTCATGGAGTTCACGACCCTGGGCCGGCGGATGCTCATCGTCGGCCGCGGCCGGTCGGTGGCGCGCCTGAGCGGCCTGCGGGTCGACCGCGTGCGGGTGGGCGCCCTCGTCACGGGCGGCACGCTCGCCGGCGTCGCCGGGGTCATGTACGCCGGGACGTCCGGGTCGGCCGACCCGACGTCGGGACCGAGCTTCCTGCTTCCCGTCTTCGCCGGCGCCTTCCTCGGCGCGACGGCGATCATGCCCGGCCGGTTCAACGCCTGGGGCACGCTCGTCGCGACCTACTTCCTGGCCACCGGCATCACGGGGCTGCAGTTCCTGGGCGCCGAGAACTACGTGCAGCAGCTGTTCTACGGCGGCGCGCTCGTGGTGGCCGTCGGGCTGTCGCAGCTGGTCACCCGCGGGTCCGCACCGATCTCGGGATCCGCGGCATGACGACCGGCGATCGGACCGTGTGGACGGTCGCCGCGGTGCACGCCGCGCCCGTGCTGCTCGACGCCGAGGCGACGATCGACAAGGCGTGCGGGTTCGTGGCGGAGGCGGGCGAGCGCGGCATCGACCTGCTGGTCTTCCCCGAGGTGTTCGTGCCCGGCTTCCCCTACTGGATCAACCTGTACCCGCCGGCCGACCTGTTCGGCATGCACGCGCGCTACCGCGGCGCGTCGGTGGAGGTGCCGGGGCCGCTCGTCGCGCGTGTGCAGGACGCGGCTCGTCAGGCAGGCGTGAACGTCGTCCTCGGAGTCTCCGAGCGCGACGGCGGGACGCTCTACAACACGCAGGTCCACATCGACGACGAGGGCACGCTGCTGGGCATCCACCGCAAGCTCCAGCCGACGTACGCGGAGCGCTTCGTCTGGGGGCAGGGGGACGCGTCGACGCTGAGCGTGTTCGAGACCCGGCTCGGCCGCGTGGGCGGCCTCGCCTGCTGGGAGCACACCATGAACCTGGCGCGCCAGGCCCTCATCGTCCAAGGCGAGCAGGTCCATGCCGGCGCCTGGCCCGGCCTCCAGACCCATCGGGGGATGGAGGAGAGCTTCGACCTGCAGGTCGAGGCGATGTCGCGCACGCACGCGCTCACCGGCCAGTGCTTCGTCGTAGTCGCCCAGAACCCCCTGACCGACGACATGGTCGCGCTCATGGAGGCCGAGCTCGGCCCGCAGACCATCCAGCCGGCCGGCGGCGGCTGGTCGGCGATCTTCAACCCCGACGGCACGACGGCCGCCGGACCCCACACGGGCCCCGAGGAGTGCCTGCTCGCCGCCGAGATCGACCTGACGGCCATCGACGGCGTCCACGCGCTCCTCGACGCGAACGGTCACTTCTCGCGGCGCGACGTGCTGCGCCTGTGGGTGGACGACGAGCCCAAGACCACGCTGGCGTCCGCGCCGCACCCGACCGAGGAGAACGATGACTGAGATGTCCTACGGCGCGATCGACATCGTCGTCGCGCCGCACACGCCCCGCGAGATCGCCGAGGACCAGGTCGGCGTCGACGAGACCTTCATGGACAAGGTCCGCATGCCCGAGGACATGCGCCGGGGCGTCCCCATGGAGGACTACGTCGCCGCCATGGACCGGGCCGGTGTGGAGCGCTCGCTGCTGATCGCCACCCGGGCGGGCGACCTGCGCGTCCGCCACTCCTACGAGATCCCGTACCAGCGCGTCGCCGACTACTGCGCGGCGTTCCCCGGCCGCTTCAGCGGGCTCGCCGGCATCGACCCGACCCGCGGGATCTCCGGGCTGAAGGAGCTCGACCACGCCGTCCACGACCTCGGCTTCGTGGGGGCGCACCTCTACCCGCACTGGTTCGGCCTGGCACCGGACGCGGCCCAGTACTACCCGTACTACGCCCGCTGCGCCGAGCTCGGGATCCCGATCATGATGCAGGTCGGCCACTGCCTCGACTACCGCCGCGACCGGATCCTCGAGAGCGTCGGGCGTCCCCAGACCCTCGAGCGGGTGGCGATCGACTTCCCGGAGCTGACCATCATCGGCATCCACCTGGGCTGGCCGTGGACGGAGGAGATGATCGCGATGTGCTTCAAGCACGCGAACGTCTACGTCGCGGCCGACGCCTACGCGCCCAAGCACTGGCCGGCGGAGTACGTGAAGTTCGCGAACTCGTGGGGCTCGGACAAGTGCCTGTTCGGCACCGACTGGCCCGTGATCGGGCCCGAGCGCGCGATCGAGGAGATCGACGGGCTGGGACTGCGACCGGAGTCGCGCCGCAAGCTCCTGCGCGACAACGCCGTGCGGATCTTCGGTCTGTGATGGCGGCGATCCCTGCGACCTTCGTCCCGCTCACGGTCGCCGACGGCGTCCGGGTCTCGGCCGGACGCACTCCCGGCAAGGTCGCGCTCCGCGAGGGGGAGCGGACCCTCACCTACGCCGCCCTGCGCAGCCGCGTGCACCGCGTGGGCAACGCCGCTCTCGCCGGGCTGGGGCTCACGTCGGGCGACCACGTCGCGGTCGTCGCGGGCAACCGCCTCGAGTACGTCGAGCTGGTGGTCGGCCTCGCCGGCGCCGGCCTGGCGGTCGTGACGATCTCGCCGGCCTCGTCGGCGGCGGAGATGAGCTACATCGTGGCCGACAGCAAGGTGCGGGCGCTCGTCGTCGACCGGGCGTGCGAGGAGGTGGCGCGGTCGGTCGCCGACGCGGCGGGGATCCCGGTCGTGCTGCTGGACGACGGCTACGAGGACTGGCTCGGCGCGGCACGCGACTCGCACCCCGGCGTCGTCCCGGACGAGTGGGACGCCATGGTCGTCCACTACACCTCCGGCACCACGGGCGAGCCGAAGGGCGTCCTGTGCCCGCACCGCTCGCGCACGCTCAACTACCTGGCGATGGCCGCGGAGTACGGCGCCTACGGTCCCCGCGACCACGGGCTCACGATCGCCCCGATGTACCACGGGGCCGGGCTCTCGTTCACGCTCGCCAACGTCTTCCTCGGCGGGTCCGCGACGATCCTGCCGAGGTTCGACCCCGAGGCCGTGCTGGCCGGGTTCGCCGCCGAGCCGATCACGAACGCCTTCATGGTCCCGACGCACTTCCACGGTCTCTTCGGCCTCGGCGACGAGCGCGTCGCGGCGATCGGGCACGGCGCGCTCAAGACCATCGTGTCCAACGCGGCGCCGCTCTCGCAGGCGATGAAGGAGCGGATCGTCGACGTCATCGGCGACGGGTACCTCTTCGAGTGCTACGGCTCGACCGAGGCCGGGGTCGTGTCCAACCTCGCGCCCGCCGACCAGCTGCGCAAGGAGCGGTCCGTCGGGCTGCCGTTCCCGGCGACCGAGGTCCGGCTGCTCGACGAGGAGGGCCACGAGGTCGGCGTCGGCGACGTCGGTGAGTTGTTCAGCCGCTCGCCGTACCTGTTCACTGGCTACCAGGGGCGCGAGGCGGCCACCGCGGCCGCGCTGCGCGACGGCTGGTTCTCGGCGGGCGACCTCGCGGTGCGCGACGACGAGGGCTACCTCTACCTGGTCGACCGCAAGGGCGACAAGATCATCACGGGCGGGCTCAACGTGTACCCGCGCGAGGTGGAGGAGGTGCTGGCCCGCCACCCCGCGGTCGACGAGGCGTCGGTCTTCGGTGTCGCCGACGAGCGGTGGGGCGAGGCGATCCGCGCCTCGGTCACGCTCGCCCCGGGCGCGTCGGGTCGCCTCGACGTGGAGGAGGTGCTCGCGTTCTGCCGCGAGCAGCTGGCCGGCTACAAGGTGCCCAAGCACGTCGAGGTCGTCGAGGCGCTGCCGCGCAACGCGGGCGGCAAGGTCCTGCGTCGAGTTCTGCGCGACCGCGCGGAGGCCGGCCGATGAACGGGCGGGCGTCCGTGAGCAGGGGCCGGGCATGACCGACGTCGACGTCGCGGTCGTCTTCCACAGCGCCTATCGGGGCTCCACCCGGGCGCTGGCGGAGGCGGTCGCCCGCGGCGTCGCCATGGTCGAGGGCGCCACGGCGCTCCTCGTGCCGGTCGAGCAGGTCGACGACCACTGGGACCGCCTGCATGCCGCCGATGCCGTCGTGCTCGGCAGCCCGACCTACATCGGCTCGGTGAGCGCGGTGTTCAAGACGTTCGTCGAACGGCTCGCGGGAGACGTGTGGCGCGAGCGGATGTGGCTCAACAAGGTGGCGAGCGGGTTCACGGTGAGCGCCGGGCCGTCCGGGGACAAGCTCAACGCGCTCCAGGACCTCGCGGTGTTCGCGGCCCAGCTCGGCATGATCTGGGTGCCCGTCCGACACGTCGGGGGGCACTACGCCACCTCGACGTCGATGGAGACGGCCCTCAACCGCATGGGCGGGTACCTCGGCGTGATGGCACAGGCCGACATCGACCGACGGCCGCCGGACGCCCCGCCCGCGAACGACCTGCGCACCGCCGAGCTGCACGGCCAGCACGTGGCCTCGGTGGCACGCCAGCTCGCGGCCGGGCGGGCGAAGCATCCCTCGCCCTACCCGGACCGCTGTGTACGTCCTGGCGTGCCCGCGACCCTCTGGGAGGTGCCCCTTGCTGAGTAGCATGACGCGCGTGGGCCCCACGAGTCGCGACATCGCCCGCGAGGCCGGCGTCTCCCAGTCGACCGTGTCTCGTGCGCTCCGTCGCGACCCGAGGGTGACCGAGCAGACGCAGCTGCTCGTCCAGGAGGTGGCCCAGCGCCTCGGGTACGTCACCAACCACGCGGCGCGCAGCCTCAAGACACGTCGGACGCAGACCATCGGCGTCGTGGTCGCCGACCTGCGCAACCCCTACTTCCTGGAGGTCGTCGACGCGCTGCGCGACGAGCTCCACCTCGCCGGCTACCGGACGTTCCTCGTGTCGGACCAGCAGGGCTCCGACGACGGGAGCGAGCTCGTCGACCTGCTGCTGGGCTCGGTCGACGGTGTCGTGTTCGCCTCGGCGCAGAGTGCCGACACCGCCGCGACCGGCTTCGCCGACCTGCGGATGCCGGTCGTGCTGGTGAATCGCGAGATCGAGAGCCGGCCTCTCGATCGCGTGCTGTCGGACTACACGGCCGGCGGCAGGCTCGCTGCGGAGCACCTCGTCGAGCTCGGCCACCGCCGCATCGGCCTCATCACCGGTCCGAGCGCGATGGCCGTCTTCCGCGACCGCGAGGAGGCCTTCCGTGGCACGCTCGCGCAGCTGGGGGTGCCGTTCGACGAGCGGCTGCGACGCGAGGGTCCGTTCTCCTACGAGGTCGGCGAGCAGCTGGGCGCCGAGCTCATGCAGGGGCCGGACGTGCCGACGGCGATCTTCTGCGCCGACGACCTCGTGGCGTTCGGCGTGCTCGACGCCGCCCAGCGGCACGGGCTACGGGTCCCGGATGATCTCTCGGTCATGGGCTACGACGACCTCACGATGGCCGGCTGGGACCGCTTCGGTCTCACGACCGTCCGCCAGCCGATGGACGAGATGGCGCGGGCGGCGGCCCGGCTCGTGCTCGGGCGCATCCACGGCACCGACGACTCGGCGGAGCCGCAGCGACAGGTCCACCCGGTGCGGCTCGTCCGCCGTTCCAGCACCGGCCCGGCGCGGGCCTGAGCCGGCGAGAGGGCGGGGACGGGCATGGTCGACGAGATGATCCATACGTATGCATCCGGCCTCGACGGCGCCGGCGGACGGGGCCTGGAGCTCGACCCCGCGAGCACGGCACTGCTCGTCGTCGACATGCAGAACGCCTTCTGCGACGAGGCCGGCAGCGTCGCCCGCAGCGGGCTCGACCACCGGCCGGCGGCCGCGGTGGTGCCGACGGTGGCGTCGCTGCTCGCCGCTGCCCGGAACGGTGGCGCGCACGTCGTGCACACCCGCTACTCGTTGCGGGCCGACCACGGCGACGCCGGGCTGCTCTTCGAGGTCGCGCCGGCGCTGCGCCTGCCCGGTGCTCTCGTCGGCGACGACTGGGACGCCGAGATCGTGCCCGCCCTCACCCCGTGGCCAGGAGAGCGCGTGGTGGACAAGACGCGGTACAGCGCGTTCTTCGGCACCGGCCTCGCGGAGGAGCTGCGTGCGCTCGACGTCGGGACCGTCGTGGTGTGCGGCGTGACCACCAACGTCTGCGTCGAGGGCACCGCCCGCGACGCCTTCGCCCACGACCTCCGGGTCGTCGTCGTGGCCGACGCGACGGCCGCGGTCGACGACGACCTGCACACGTCCTCCCTGCGCAGCATGGCGTACGGGATCGGCACCCTCTCGACCGCGGCGGCCACGGTCGCCGCCCTCACCGAAGGAGCACGACGATGACCAGTCCAGCACCCGAGAGTGCGACCCCGCCCGACGTGACCCCGCCCGGGGACCGGCCCTTCGTGGCCGACGCGGTCTGCCACCCCTACAACTTCGCGCCGGAGAACCAGCGCGGCTCCTACGGCAAAGCGTTCACCGACGTCATGTGGAGCTCGCACCCCATCATCAACCCGCCCGAGCACCAGCTGACCCGTGAGCAG
The DNA here is from genome assembly GCF_001423335.1 of Aeromicrobium sp. Leaf289. NCBI lineage: Bacteria > Bacillati > Actinomycetota > Actinomycetes > Propionibacteriales > Nocardioidaceae > Aeromicrobium > Aeromicrobium sp. Leaf289. The sequence continues at coordinate 832,476 of NZ_LMNK01000002.1, forward strand.
TGGGAGCGCGACTGGGACATCGAGCAGTTCGTCGACACGATGTTCCTGGAGAGCGCCACGGACCTGGCCTGCGTGCACTCCCTGCCGATCTACGACGCGTACGTCGACGGCCTCTCCGCGATCGACAAGGGCGCAGAGCTGAAGCGGCGGTACCCGGAGCGGGTGCTCTGGTACGCGACAGCCGACCTGTTCCGGGGCGAGGAGGCGCTCGAGTCGATCGAGCACCAGGTCCGTGACCTCGGCGCCGACGGCATCAAGCTCTACCCGGCGCAGTACCTGCGTGGCCGGACGCGGTACTGGGAGATGTCGGACGACACCTTCGCCTACCCGGTCTTCGAGCTCGCCCAGGAGCTCGGGGTCAAGAACATCGCGGTGCACAAGGCGCTGCCCCTCGGGCCGGTCTCCACCGACGCGATGCGGGTCGACGACATCGGTCGCGCCGCCGCGCGGTTCCCGGACATCAACTTCCAGATCGTCCATGCCGGGTTCATGTTCATCGACGAGACGCGCATGCTGTTGATGAACCACCCGAACGTCTACGTGACGCTCGAGGCCTCGTTCGTCAGCGTGCTGCTCGATCCGGCGGCGTTCGGGCGGATCCTCGGCGCGTTCTTGTCAGAGGGCGGCCCGGACCGGATCCTCTACTCCTCGGCCGCGACCAACCCCCACCCGCGGTACCTGCTCGACGCGTTCGACCGGTTCGAGCTGCCGGACGACGTCCCGCACACCCTCGATCGTCGGACACGCGACCTGATTCTCGGGGGCAACCTCGCGCGGCTGCACGGCATCGACCCGGTCGAGCGACGCGCGAGCACCGCGGGGGACCGGTTTGCCACCGCTGTGGCCCGGGACGGGTACCGCGACCCCTGGAGCATCGTGCGCGCCGCCGACGCCGCCGAGGTCCCGGCATGAGTGCGGCAGGGAGTCGGCTCCCGGCGACCAGCGGGACCGCGGCAGACGCGGTGGCCGTCGCCCTGCGTGACGTGCCCGACCCCTGCATGGTGGCTGCCGGTGCCCCGACCTCGATCGTCGACCTGGGCCTGGTCGACGCCGTGGACGTCGTGGACGGCTGCGCACGCGTCGTCGTCACCCTGACCGAACCCGGCTGCCCGTTCACCCACCACATCATCGAAGAGGTCACCGAGGCGGCTCTGGCCATCGATGGAGTCTCGTCCGTCGAGGTGTCGCCCCGGTGGGCGCCGCTGTGGACCGAGGCGCGCGCGACGGCGGAGGGTCGCCGCACGCTCGATCTCGCCCGGGCCAGGATCGGGGGGCCGCGACCGTGACGCGGTGTCCTGAGGACGGCGCACTCGTCGGGTCTCGGTGCACGCACGGCGGCTGGCTAGGCTCGCAGCATGGCTGAGGCGCAGATCGAAGGTCCCGACGGTCCCATCGAGGCGTGGGTGGCCACGCCTGCCGTGGGGGAGGGGCCGTGGCCGGGAGTGCTCCTCGTGGTCGATGCGATCGGGCTGCGACCCCAGATCCATGTCATGGCCGACCGGTTCGCGTCGTGGGGCTACACGGTGCTCGCGCCGAACGTCTTCCACCACTTCGGCACGGCTGCGGAGACGTCGCCCGAGGGGGACCTGCGCGAGCCCGGGGCTCGCGAGGCGTTCTTCGAGCAGGCCATGCCGCGCGTCCACGCCCTCACGCCCGAGCTCTCACGGCCCGACACCGCCCTCTTCCTCGACGTGCTGCAGGCGCGCGACGACGTGGCCGACGGTCCGGTCGGGGTCGTCGGGTACTGCATGGGCGCCCGGATCGCCCTGCGTGCCGCAGGTGACCACCCCGGCCGCGTCTCCGTCGCCGCAGGCTTCCACGGCGGTGGGCTCGTCGACGACACCGAGGAGAGCCCGCACCTCTCCTTGCGCACCGCGCGTGCGACGGTGCTGCTGCGCCATGCCGACGACGACCCGTCGATGCCCTCCGAGCACCAGGAGTCGATCGCCGAGCTCGCTGCCGCATCCGGCGTCGTGCTCGACCAGGCCGTCTACCCTGGAGCGCCGCACGGCTTCACCATGGCCGACACGTCGATGTACGACGCGGTCGCGGCGCAGCGTCACGAGGACGAGCTCCGAGAGCACCTCGCCTCCGTCCTCGGCTGACCGTCGAGAGCGTCTCGTCAGCCGCCGACCTCGAAGAGGCCGGCTGCGCCCATCCCGCCGCCGACGCACATCGACACGACGACGTAGCGCGCACCGAGCCGACGGCCGGCGAGGAGCGCGTGGCCCACGCCGCGGGCACCCGTCATGCCGTAGGGGTGGCCGAGGGCGATCGCGCCACCGTCGACGTTCATCCGGGCGGGATCGATGCCGAGGACGTCCCGGCAGTGGACGGCCTGCGAGGCGAAGGCCTCGTTGAGCTCCCACACCCCGATGTCCTCCACGGCGAGGCCGTGCTGCTCGAGCAGCCGGGGGATCGCCGTCACCGGACCGACGCCCATCTCGTCCGGCTCGCAGCCGGTCACCGCGATGCCGACGTAGTAGCCGAGCGGAGCGATGCCGCGGGCCTCGGCGAGCTCGGCGTCCATCAGCACGTTGGCCGAGGCGCCGTCGCTCAGCTGCGAGGCGTTGCCGGCCGTCACGGTCGGGTGGGCCGTGACCTCGCCCGGCTCGAGCACGGTGCGCAGGCCGGCCAGGCCCTCGGCGGTCGTGCCGGCGCGCACGCCCTCGTCCGCGGAGACCGTCTGCTCGACCTCGCTCGTCTCTCCCGAGGTCTTGTCGAGCACGAGCGTCCGCACGGTGATGGGAGCGATCTCGTCGTCGAAGTGACCGGCCGCCTGCGCAGCCGCCGCGCGCTGCACCGACTGCAGCCCCATCTCGTCCTGGCGCTCACGACTCACGCCGTACCGCGCCGCCACGTTCTCGGCGGTGTGCAGCATCGGCATGTACAGGCCCGGCACGTGCTCACGCAGCCACGGGTCGCCGGCGCGGTGGGTGTTCATGTGCTCGTTCTGGACCAGGGAGATCGACTCGACCCCGCCACCGACGGCGACCCGCTGGCCGTCGACGAGGATCTGCTTGGCGGCGATGGCCACGGCCATGAGACCGGACGAGCACTGCCGGTCGACGGTCGATCCCGGCACCGTCACGGGCAGCCCGGCGCGCAGGGCCGCCTGACGCGCGACGTTGAAGCCGGACGAGCCCTCGGGGAGGGCGCAGCCGAGGATCACGTCCTCGATCTCAGCGGGTGAGACGCCGGACCGCTCCACCGCGTGCGAGATCGCGTGGCCCGCCAGCTCGGCGGCCGGGGTGTTGTTGAAGGCGCCGCGGTACGCCTTCCCGATGGGGGTGCGGGCGGTCGAGACGATCGCGGCACGAGGGGCTGGACGGCTCACGGGAGCGCTCCTGGGTCGGTGGGGAGAGATTTTTCCGCAACCTACTTGAACCTGAACCCGGATTCAACTAGCGTCCGTCGCGTGAGTCAGGTCACACCGATCCCGACCGAGGAAAGTGGCAGCGCATGGTGAACGTGGCAGCAGACGTCTGGTCCATCGCGGATCGCGACCCCGAGCGGGTCGCCCTCCGTTCCCCGAGGGGAGGGCTCACGTACGGCGAGCTCAAGGAGGCCAGCGCCCGGTTCGCGGGCGCCGTCGTGGCGGCCGGGCTGCGACCGCTCGACCGCGTGGTGCTGATCGCCCCGAGCATCGTCGAGTTCCCCGTCGCCTACCTGGGACTGCACGCCGCGGGCATCAGCGTCATCACCATGAACACGATGGCGACGGGCCCGGAGATCGGCTACGTCCTCGACGACTCCGAGGCGTCGCTCGTCATCGCCTGGCACGAGTGCCAGGACGCCGCGTCCGCCGCCGCCTCCGAGCGCGGCATCGCGTTCTGGCGCCTCGACGAGGGCGCTCGTCTCGACGCCGAGCCGGTGCCCCAGGCGCACGAGCACGCGCCGGACGACACGGCGATCATTCTCTACACGTCGGGCACCACCGGCCGCCCCAAGGGCGTCGAGCTCACGGCGACGAACCTGGTCGACACCACCGCGTCGTTCATGCCCGTGCTCAACCTGACGCCCGACGACCGCTTCGGCACCGGCCTCCCGCTCTTCCACGTCTACGGCCAGGCCGTCGTGATGAACACGGTGCTGGTGCAGGGGGCGTCGCTCTCGCTGCTCGCGCCTTTCGAGCCGACGCAGATGCTGCAGATGGTGCGCCGCGACCGCCTCACCGTGCTCGCTGGCGTGCCGACGATGTGGAACGCGATGCTGCACGCCGCCACCGACGAGTTCGGCCCGTCCGACTTCGAGCAGCTGCGACTCGCGACCTCGGGCGGCGCCTCGCTGCCCGCCGAGGTCATGCGCGCGTTCTTCGACCGGTTCGGCTGCACGATCCTCGAGGGCTACGGGCTCACCGAGTCCACGGGTGCCGCGACCTTCAACGACATCAACCGCCCCCAGAAGGCCGGGACGGTGGGACCCGCGCTGCCGGGGACCTCCATCGAGGTCCGCGCCGTCGACGGCGGCGTGCTCGAGGCCGGGGAGGTCGGCGAGGTCTTCCTGAAGGGGCCGACGATCATGAAGGGCTACCGGAACCGCCCCGACGCGACCGCCGCCGACCTGCAGGACGGCTGGCTCAAGACCGGTGACCTCGGGTCGCTCGACGGCGACGGCTACCTCAGCATCGTCGACCGGGCGAAGGACCTGATCATCCGCGGCGGCTACAACGTGTACCCGCGCGAGGTCGAGGAGGTGCTCTACGAGCACCCCGACATCGTCGAGGTCGCCGTCGTCGGTGTCCCGGACGACCACTTCGGCGAGGAGGTGGCGGCCGTGGTCTCGTTGCGCCCCGGTGCGCGGCTCACCGGGGAGGAGCTGCGGGCCTGGGCCAAGGTCCAGCTGTCCGCCTACAAGGTGCCCCGGCTCTACCAGTTCGTCGAGGCCCTCCCGAAGGGCGCGACCGGCAAGATCCTCAAGCGGGAGATCGACCGGGACGCGATCCGGGTCGCTGCCGCGGAGGTGACCGCATGAAGGTCCAGGGGCGGGTCGCCGTCGTGACCGGCGGCGCCGGCGGCATCGGCGCGGCCCTGGCCCAGCGGCTGCTGGAGCACGGTGCGAGCGTGGTGGTCACCGACCTCGACGACGTGCGCGTGAAGGACGTCGTGGAACGGCTGGACGGCGTCGCACCGGGTCGCGTGGCGGGAGTCGCGGGGGACTGTGCCGACGACGGTGACATCCGCCGCGTCCTCGACCTCGCGGCCTCGCGCTTCGGCCCGGTCGACCTCTACGCCGCCAACGCCGGGGTGGGCCTCGGCCAGGGACTCGAGGCCACGGAGGCCGAGTGGGACACCTCGATCGACGTGAACGTCCGGTCCCACGTGCGGGCCGCCCGTCTGCTCGTCCCGGGCTGGCTCGAGCGGGGCGAGGGCTACTTCCTCAGCACCGCGTCGGCGGCCGGCCTGGTCACGCAGATCGGCTCGGCCACCTACTCCGTGACGAAGCACGCCGCGGTCGCGTTCTCGGAGTGGCTCTCGGTCACGTACGGGTCGCGGGGCGTCGCGGTGAGCTGCCTGTGCCCGATGGGGGTCAACACCGACATGCTCAACGGTGGCGCCGAGTCCGACGACGAGACCGCGCGCCGTGGCGCCAAGGCCGTCACGGAGGCGGGCGGGGTGCTGGAGCCGCTGGAGGTCGCCGACATCGTTCTCGAGGGCATCGACGCCGAGCGCTTCCTCATCCTCCCCCACCCCGAGGTGCTGGAGTACTTCCGGCGCAAGGGGTCGGACTACGACCGATGGATCGCCGGCATGCGGCGCTACCAGGAGTCGCTCGGATGAGCGCCCGGAGCGCTCGTCGCGCGGTGCTGTTCGACTTCGGCGGGGTTCTGACCTCGAGCGTCCTCGACGGGTTCGCCGCGTTCGGCCGCGACGAGTGCGGCGACGAGACACTTCCCATGCGCCTGTTCGCCGAGGACCCCACCGCCCGGCAGCTGCTGGTCGACCACGAGGAGGGGCGCCTCGGGCACGACCCGTTCGAGGCGGGACTCGCCGAGCGCCTTCGCGCCCAGGGGGTCGAGGTCGAGACCGAGGGACTCATCGGTCGGATGCAGGCACGCCTGGTCCGCGACGAGGCGATGGTCGAGCTGGTCGCGTCGCTGCGGGAGGACGGTGTGCCGGTCGGTCTGGTGTCCAACTCGCTCGGACGCGACTGCTACGCGGGATTCGACCTGCCCACGATGTTCGACGCCGTGACCATCTCGGGGCAGGAGGGCGTGCGCAAGCCGTCACGCCGCCTCTACGAGATCGGGTGCGAACGCCTCGGCGTCGCGCCCCACGAGGCCGTCATGGTCGACGACCTCGCCCAGAACATCGTCGCTGCCGAGCGTCTCGGGATGGCCGGCGTCGTGCACCGCGAGGCGGAGGAGACCGCGGCGCAGCTCTCGCAGCTGCTCGAGGTCGGGGCGAGGAGGACCTCCACCGTGCAGTGATCGGGGGATCGAGCAGCACCCCGGCGCGGCCGTCCGGTCGTTCCGACAGCACTGTCTGCCCACCCGGGCGGACCACCCTCAGGAGGAACCCATGAACGTTCGACGCTTCGGCATCGGTCTGGTCGTCACCGCGGCCCTGACCGTCACCGCTGCCTGTGGCAGCGGCGACTCGGGCGGGTCCGGCGACGGAGGCGACGACAGCTACTCGATCGGCATCGTCAAGTTCGCCTCCAGCGACCAGACGTCCGAGCAGGCCATCGCCTCCTTCCAGGCGTACGCGAAAAAGCAGGGCTGGGAGACCAGCGCGGTCGACCCGCAGGGTGCGGTCGACAAGGCCAACGGCGCGATGCAGGACTACGTCCAGAAGAAGGTCGACCTCATCGTCACGGCGGTCTTCGACAGCAACACCCTGACCGCCGGCGCCCAGGCGGCGAAGGCCGCAGGCATCCCGGTGGTCTCGATCTCCGGTGGCACGGCCGACGGCATCACCGCCAACCTCGACGCCGGCGTCTCCAACGGTGAGCCCGTCGCCAAGCAGCTCGTGGAGGACATGGGCGGCGCGGGCGACCTGCTCGTCCTGGGCTACAAGAGCGGCCTGCCGTGCATCGGCCGCGAGGAGGCGCTCGACACGGCGCTGAAGAGCACCGACATCGAGACCACGCGCAACGAGGTGCCGATCCCCGGCCAGGTCGAGGGCAGCACGCAGTTCACGCAGGCCTGGCTCGCCAAGCACCCGAAGGGCAGCGGCAAGCTCGCGGTCTGGGGATGCTTCGACGACCCGGCCCTCGGCGCGATCGCCGCGCTCAAGTCGGCCGGCCGTGACGACGTCCTCGTCTACGGCATCAACGGACAGCCGGGTGCCATCAACGCGATCAAGGCCGGCGACATGCGGGCCACCGTCTTCCTGCTGGCCGACCAGGCCGGCGAGGACTTCGCGAAGCTCGTCCCGGAGTTCGTGGAGGGCGGCGTGGACGCGGAGCCGCAGGAGGTTCCTCTCACCAACGTGCTGGTCACGACCGACACGATCGACGACTTCCTGGCCGAGTACCCCGACTCGACCAAGTAGTCCCGACCACGTCCTCCAGGGCCGGCGCCCTGGAACCCCAGAGGAGTGTGCATGAGCGAAGCAACAGCCCTCGACGACCGCGAGGTCGCCCCGGTGCCCGAGCCGACGTGCCTGGAGATGTCCGGCATCTCGAAGCAGTTCGGTGGGCACCAGGCCCTGGAGGACGTGTCCATCAGCCTGCGCCCCGGGCGGGTCCTCGCCCTGTGCGGGGCCAACGGGGCCGGGAAGTCGACCCTCGTCAGGATCCTGGCCGGGGCGGAGTCGGCCGACGCCGGCACGATCCGCGTCCACGGCGAGCAGGTCTCGATCCACGCGCCGCAGGACGCGACGCGGCTCGGCCTGAGCTTCATCCACCAGGAGCTCAACCTGGTCCCGAAGTTCACGGCTCTGCAGAACATGGCGATGGGCGCGGACCACCACCGCTCCGGTGTCATCGACCAGCGCGGCCTGCGTCGCAAGGCCCTGGCCGTCCAGGAGCGCATCGGCTACCGCGTCCCGCTCGACACCAGGGTCGAGGACCTCGCCGTCTCCGACCGCTGGATGGTCTCGCTCGGCCGCTCGCTCATGCGGGACGCGACCATCGTCGCGATGGACGAGCCGACGGCGTCGTTCACCCAGGAGGAGGCCGAGCGGCTCTACGGCATCATCGACGAGCTCACGGCCGACGGCGTCGGGATCCTCTACATCTCGCACCGCCTGGAGGAGGTGCTGCAGGTCGCCGACGACGTGACGGTGCTGCGCAACGGCCGACTGGTCGGGAGCTTCGCCGCGGCCGACCTGGACGTCCCCGCGCTCACCCGCCACATCGTCGGTCGGGACGTGGAGGAGGTCACCCACCGCGAGACGGAGGGCGACCCCACGCAGGCTCCTGAGCTCCTGCGCGTGCAGGGCCTGACCCGCCTGCCGCGGGTGCACGACGTCGACCTGACCCTGCACCGGGGGGAGATCCTCGGCGTGGCCGGCCTCGTCGGGGCGGGTCGCACCGAGCTGGCGCGCATGCTCATCGGGGCGGACCCGGTCGGCTCCGGCTCGATGACGCTCGACGGACGCCCGTACGCACCGCGCTCGCCCTTCGAGGCGATCCGTGCCGGTGTCGCACTCGTGCCCGAGGAGCGTCGTTCCCAGGGCCTGATCCTGCGCAACTCCGTCAGCTCCAACCTCAACATGGCCTCGTTGCGCGACCCCGAGAAGCGGCTGGGCACGTTCAGCCCGCGCAGGGCGGCGCGCATCGCCCGCGACGCGGTGTCCCGGTTCGGCGTCAAGGCCGGCTCCGTCCACGAGAAGGTCGGTGAGCTCAGCGGCGGGAACCAGCAGAAGATCGTCGTCGGAAAGAACGTGCTCGCCGGCCCACGACTGCTGATCCTGGACGAGCCCACCGTCGGCGTCGACGTCGGCGCCCGCAGCGAGATCTACGACATCATCCGGGCGCTCGCCGCCGAGGGGACCTCGATCCTCATGATCTCCAGCGACTTCGAGGAGCTCGCCATCTGCGACCGCGTCGTCGTGATGCGCGAAGGAACCATCACCGCCACGGTGCCCGCCGCCCGGGCCACGAAGGACCGTCTCACCTCGCTCTGCTTCGGCTCGACAGAACAGGACCTCGCATGACCGTCACCGCGCTCGACCCCACGGCCGTCGTCGCCACCCCCTCCACCAGCACACGCGTGTGGAAGTGGTTCGGTCGCTACGGCGCCCTCCTCGTCCTCGCCGTCCTGGTCGTCAGCACGAGCATCCTCGAGCCCGACACCTTCGCGACCTGGGACAACTTCATCAACATCCTGAACCAGAGCGCCCTGTCGGCGATCATCGCGATGGGGCTGACGTTCGCGCTGGTCACGGGCGAGTTCGACCTCAGCATCGGCAACGTCGCGAGCCTGTCCGGCGTCATCTGCCTCTCGGCGATGGTCGACCAGGAGATCGGGGTCGTCGCCGCGCTCGTGCTGGCCGTCGTGATCGGTGCCGTGGTCGGACTCGCGAACGGCCTGGTGGTCACGCTGCTGAACGTGAACGCGCTCGTCGCGACCCTCGGCATCGGCACGGTCGCGGTCGGCATCAACTACGCCGTCGCCGGTGGCACGCCGGTGGGCCTGCCGGACCCGGCCGGCTTCATCCAGCTGACGCTCGGCCGCTTCCTGGGGATCCCGTACCCGGTGTTCATGATGCTCGGCCTCGCCGCCGTGCTGTGGTTCATCCTCAACCGCACCGTGCTCGGGCAGTCGATGCAGGCGGTCGGCGGCAACGCCGTGGCCGCCCAGCTCTCGGGCATCCGCGTCGACCGGGTGCGTGTCTTCGCCTTCGTCATCTGTGGCATCTGTGCCGCCCTCACCGGCATCCTGCTGGCGTCGCGCACCGGCAGCGCGGCGGTCTCCGGCGGAGACAGCTACCTGCTCGCCGCGTTCGCCGCAGCCTTCTTCGGGTCCGCGGTCCTGCGCGACGGCGAGTTCCACGTCATCGGCACGCTGATCGGCGTCGTCACGGTCTCGGTGGGCTTCAACGCCATCGCCCTCGTCGGGCTCGAGACCTACTGGCAGTACCTGTTCCAGGGTCTGCTCCTGATCCTCGGTGTCGGGGTGGGCTCGCTGGCTCGCCGCCGAGCCTCGATGGCCTAGCGTGGGCAGGACCAATTTAATGAAGTTGAACTCAGATTCATGTAAGGTCGAGTCATGACGACGACGTCCCCGGAGGAGACGAGGTCCGAGCCGACCGTGCTCTCCGAGCGACGCGGTGCGGTGCTCGTCCTCACCCTCCACCGGCCCGAGCGGCTCAACGCCTGGACCAACGCCATGGAGGACGAGTACTTCGCCGCGCTGCTGGCGGCCGACGAGGATCCCGACGTGCGCGCGGTGGTGGTCACCGGTGCAGGCCGAGGCTTCTGCGCCGGCGCCGACATGGGCGACCTGGCGGGCGCGGCGGACGCCACCGACGCCGAGATCGACCGCCCGCTCCCGCGGCACCTGCCGCTCACGCTCCGCAAGCCGCTCGTGGCCGCGGTCAACGGGGCCGCGGCCGGCCTCGGCATGGTCGAGACGCTCTACTGCGACGTGCGATTCGCCTCGCCCGACGCGGTGTTCCTCACGGCCTTCTCGCGTCGCGGTCTCGTGGCCGAGTACGGCATGGCCTGGCTGCTCCAGCGGCTCGTCGGGCCCGGACGCGCGGCGGACCTGCTGCTCTCCGGACGAAGTGTCGACGGGGACGAGGCGCACCGCATCGGGCTCGTCGAGCACCTCGTGCGCGCCGACGAGCTGCTCGAGCGGGCCGTCGCCTACGCCGCCGACCTCACGACGTCCTGCTCCCCGTGGTCGATGGCCACGATCAAGTCCCAGCTGCTCCTCGACGCCGAGCGCAGCTTCGCCGAGTCGGTGCAGGCCGCCGACGTCCTGATGCGCGAGTCCTTCCGGGGCTCCGACATCGCCGAGGGCGTCGCGAGCTTCACCGAACGGCGCCCGCCGGTGTTCGCACCGCTACCTCGCAAGGAGATCTGATGGAGTTCGCACCGAGCCAGAGGTCCGTGGAGTACCAGGAGAAGCTCCTGGAGTTCATGGACGGCTACGTCTACCCCGCCGAGTCCGTCTACGCCGCCCAGATGGCGGAGTCGGGCAACGCCAACTTCCACCCGCCCATCCTCGAGGAGCTCAAGACCGAGGCCAGGAAGCGTGGTCTGTGGAACCTCTTCCACCCGCACGAGCGCGAGGACTGGGGAGCCCCCGGCCTGAGCAACCTCGACTACGCGCCGCTCGCCGAGATCACCGGGCGCAGCCCCTACATCGCCCCCGAGGCGATCAACTGCAACGCTCCCGACACGGGCAACATGGAGGTGCTCGAGCTCTTCGGCACCGACGAGCACAAGGAGAAGTGGCTCAAGCCGCTCCTCGCCGGTGAGATCAACTCGGCCTTCTGCATGACCGAGCCGGAGGTCGCGAGCTCGGACGCCACCAACGTCCAGCTGCGCATGGACGCCGACGGCGACGAGTACGTGCTCAACGGCCGCAAGTGGTTCGCCTCCAACGCGCTGCACGCCAACTGCAAGGTCCTGATCGTCATGGGCAAGACCGACGTCGAGGCCGCGAAGCACCGCCAGCAGTCGATGATGGTGGTCCCGCTCGACACCCCCGGCATCACGATCGTCCGAGGGCTCCCGGTCTTCGGCTACATGGACCGCGAGGGTCACGCGGAGATCCTGTTCGAGGACGTCCGGGTGCCCAAGACCGCCCTGCTCGCCGGCGAGGGTGACGGCTTCATGATCAGCCAGGCCCGCCTGGGACCCGGTCGCATCCACCACTGCATGCGGTCGATCGGCATGGCCGAGCGCGCCCTGGACCTGATGATCGAGCGCGCGCAGAACCGGGTCACGTTCGGCGAGCCCGTGGCCAACCGGTCCAACATCCAGGACTGGATCGCCGAGGCGCGCATCGACATCGAGATGATCCGTCTGCTCACGTTCAAGACCGCGTGGCTCATGGACACGGTCGGCAACCAGAAGGCGCGCACCGAGATCGCGGCGATCAAGGTGGCCGCTCCGGCCGTCGCGCTCAAGATCATCGACCGCGCGATCCAGGTGCACGGCGGTGGCGGCATCACCGACGACTTCCCGCTCGCCAGCTTCTACGCCCACCAGCGCACGCTGCGTCTGGCCGACGGACCGGACGAGGTGCACAAGCGCACCATCGCCCAGGTCGAGCTGCGCCGGATCAACGCCGACTGGAACAAGAAGAGGTGAGCGAGCCGCTCGCGGGTCGCACCGCGATCGTCACGGGCGCCTCGCGCGGCATCGGCCTCGCGGCCGCGGCGGCGCTGCACGACGCAGGCGCCAACGTGGTGCTCACGGCACGGACGGAGGAGGCGGCCCGTGCGGCCGCCGACTCCGTCGGCCCGCGGGCGCTCGGGATCGGGGCCCACGCGACCGACGAGGACCTCGCCCGCGCGTGCGTGGAGCGGACGATGGAGGCGTTCGGCAGCGTCGACGTGCTGGTCAACAACGCCGGCACCAACCCGGCCTACGGCCCGGTGCTCGCCCAGGACCACGGCCGCTTCGCCAAGACGCTCGACGTGAACCTGTGGGCGCCGATCCTGTGGTCACGCCTCGTGGTCGACGCCTGGATGGGCGAGCACGGCGGATCGATCGTGAACACGGCCTCGATCGGCGGCCTGTCGGTCGGGCCCGACCTCGGGATCTACCACGTGTCGAAGGCCGCCCTCATCCACCTGACGAAGCAGCTCGCGATCGAGCTCGCACCGTCGATCCGGGTCAACGCCGTCGCGCCGGGTGTCGTGCGGACGAAGCTGGCCGAGGCGCTGTGGAAGGAGCACGAGGGTGCCGTGGTGGAGCGGACGCCGCTCGCCCGGATCGGCGAGCCCGACGACGTCGGGGCGGCCGTGCTGTTCCTCGCATCGTCCGCGTCGTCCTGGATCACCGGCGAGACGCTCGTCATCGACGGCGGCCAGATGATCGGGTCCGGTGCGGCGGCCGATGCCCTCGCGGCGCGGGTCGAGGGCTGAGTCGTGCCCGGGACCGCGACCGACGTCGCGCTGGACCTGGACGTGCTCGCCGCGCTGCTGCGTGCCGACGGCCACGAGGTGCAGGGAGGCCTCGTGGCCGACCGGGTGGGCCGCGGCCAGTCGAACCTGACCTACCTCGTGCGCGACGAGCACGACGCTCGTTGGATCGTCCGTCGTCCGCCACGGGGCGAGCTGCTCGCCTCGGCGCACGACGTGCTGCGCGAGCACCGGATCCTCGCGGCGCTCTCGGACACCGGCGTGCCCGTGCCGCAGGTCCTGGGACGCTACGTGGACGACGCCCTCGCCGAGACCCCGGTGGTGGTCATGGAGCACGTCGACGGGCTCGTCGTCGACCGCGACGAGGTGGCGGAGGGGCTCGGCCTCTCGCTGCGGGCCGCGATCGGACCGTCGCTCGCGCGCACGCTCGCGGCGGTGCACGAGGTCGACGTCGACGAGGTGGGGCTGGGTGACCTCGCGAGCCGCTCGCCGTACGCCGCCCGCCAGCTCAAGCGCTGGTCCCGGCAGTGGGAGGCCTCGCGCACGCGTGACCTGCCCCGGCTCGACGCCATGACCGAGCTCCTGCGCCGGCGCATGCCGGAGCAGTCCACGCACGCTGGGCGCGACGTCGCCCTCGTGCACGGTGACTTCCACCTGCGCAACGTCATCGTCGACCCCGAGCTGGGCGACGTGCGTGCCGTGCTCGACTGGGAGCTCAGCACCCTCGGCGACCCGCTCGCCGACATCGGCAGCCTGCTCGCCTACTGGCCGGAGGCCTCCGACGGTGCGACCCACGCGTTCGCCGCGTCCGCGCTGCCGGGCTTCTCCTCGCGCGAGCAGATCGCCAGGACCTACCTGGAGGCCTCGGGCCGCGAGCGGTCCGACCTCGACTACTGGCACGCCCTCGGTCTCTGGAAGATCGCCGTCATCGCCGAGGGCGTGATGCGGCGGGCCCTGGACGAGCCGAGCAACGCCGCCGACGGCGGCCCACCCGTGCCGGAGGCCATCGACCAGCTGGTCGAGCGCGCCTGGGTCGTCGTCGAGACCGCCGGTCTCGACCGCTGACCAGCCCACCCATGATCCGACCCCACCCGATCCACGACCGAAGGAGCACGACATGACCGAGACCCCCTACGTGGGCGACTTCCTGAAGGACTCCCCGAGGAACTGGGGCAAGTGGGGGCCCGACGACGAGGTGGGCTCGTTGAACTACCTCACGAGTGCGGAGGTGCTCCGCGGCGTCGCCGAGGTCCGGTCGGGCGAGGTCTTCACGCTCCAGGTGCGGATGGGCGATCCGTCCGGCGACCCGGTGTGGCCGGGCCGCGAGAGCATCCAGCGCACGAACGTGATGGACGAGGGCTTCTTCCAGCGGGGCGAGGGCGTGGAGACGCCCGGCGGAGCGCACTACTCCGACGACGTCGCGACGCTCTACCTGCAGGCGTCCACGCAGTACGACTCCCTCGGCCACGTCTGGTACGACGGCCAGATCTGGAACGGCTACGACGCCGCCACCACCGACGGCGCGATGGAGAAGGCGTCGGTCCTGCCCATCGCCGAGCGTGGTGTGGTCGGGCGCGGCGTGCTGATCGACGTCGCGCGCCACCGGGGCAAGGCGGCGCTCGACAAGGGGGAGACCTTCACCCACGAGGACCTGCTGGAGATCGCTGCCGCCCAGGGCTGCACGATCGAGAAGCACGACATCCTGGTCGTCCGCACCGGCTTCGTCGGCTCCTTCTACCGGCAGAGCGCCGAGGAGTTCTACGACGGCTTCCTCGAGCCGGGCCTCACCTACAGCCCCGAGCTCGTCGAGTGGTTCCAGGCGATGGAGATCCCGAACCTCGTCACGGACACGATCGCGAACGAGGTGACGCTGGAGCCCTCGAGCGGTGTCACGCTGCCGCTGCACAGCGCCCTCATGCGCAACCTGGGCGTCGCGTTCACGGAGATCGCGTGGCTGGAGGACCTCGCCGCCGCCTGTGCCGCGGACGAGCGCTGGACGTTCCTCTACACGGCGGCACCGCTCAAGGTCGTCGGTGGCACGGGCGCCCCCGTGAACCCGGTGGTCGTGCGATGAGCGCGTTCGACGTGGTCGCGACGATCCAGGCGCAGGAGGGGCGCGGTGACGAGCTCGCGGAGATTCTCCAGGCGTCGCTCGCGACGGTCCGTGGCGAGGAGGGATGCCTGCGCTACGACCTGCACCGGGTGCGACGCCGACCGGACGAGCTCGTCATGCTCGAGCGGTGGTCCTCGGTCGAGGCGCTCAAGGCGCACGGAGCGGCCGAGCACTTCCAGGAGACCTCGGCCAGGCTGGCGCCCCTGCTCGCCGCGGCACCGGTGGTCCGGGTGCTGGAGGCGGTCGACGTCGCGGACCCCTCATGAGCCCCGAGGGGCTCCGGACCGGCAACACCGGTTTGCACCGCCACGCCGTCGCCAGTAGAACAGCACCATGAGCGAGCAGCCCGCGGCGAGGAAGGACGTGGTTCCGGCCCTGGCGGACACCTCCGGCCTGAAGGAGCCCCCGACCACCCGCCGCGGCCTGCGCACGCGGGCGGCTCTCGTGGCGTCCGCGCGGACGGTGTTCGAGCGCGACGGCTTCCTCGCCTCGAGGCTCACGGACATCACCGCCGAGGCCAGCTGCTCGACGGGGACGTTCTACACGTACTTCAACAGCAAGGAAGAGATCTTCCTTGCGGTGATGGAGGCGGCACGCGACGAGATGCTCCACCCGGGCATGCCCCACGTCGAGGAGGCCGACGACCCCGTCGCGGTCATCGAGGCGAGCAACCGCGCCTACTTCGAGACCTACAAGCGCAACGGTCGGTTGATGCGCCTGCAGGAGCAGGTCGCCACGATCGACGACGACTTCCGTCGGCGCCGGCTCGAGCGCGGTGAGGCGTTCGCGCGCCGCAACGCCAAGAGCATCCAGAAGCTCCAGGAGGACGGGCGGGTCGACGCCACGCTCGATCCGATGATGACGTCGCGGGCGCTCTCGGGCATGGTCAGCCGGCTGGCGTACTCGAGCTTCGCGCTGGGGGAGAACTGGTCGGTAGACGACCTCGTCGAGACCTCGACGCGGTTGTGGGCCAACGCGCTCGGGCTCACCACCGAGCGCTGAGTCAGAACGCTGGGTCAGAGCGCCAGCACGAGCTTGCCCGTGTTCGCGCCGCTGAACAGCATCAGCAGGGTGTCGCCGAACGCGTCGATCCCCCCGCTCACGACGTGCTCGCGGGCGATCAGCGAGCCGTCGGCGATCATCGCGCCGATGCCGTCGACCGCCTCGCCGTACCGGTCCTCGTAGTCGAAGACCAGGAAGCCGGCCATCGACGCGCGGTTCACCAGGAGCGACATGTAGTGCGCCGGTCCGGGGGCGGGCTCGGTCGCGTTGTACGTCGAGATCGCGCCGCAGATCGCGACGCGTGCGCCGAGTCGCAGGGTGCGGAGCGCAGCGTCGAGGACCACGCCGCCGACGTTGTCGAAGTAGACGTCGATCCCGTCGGGCGCGGCCTGACGCAGGGCGCGGTGCACCGCGCCCTCGCGGTGGTCGACGGCGGCGTCGAAGCCGAGCTCGTCGGTGAGCCACGCGCACTTCTCGGGACCGCCGGCGATGCCGACCACGCGACAGCCGCGGGCCTTCGCGAGCTGGCCGACGACGGAGCCGACCGCGCCGGCCGCACCCGAGACCACGACCGTCTCGCCCGGCTGGGCTCGAGCGACGTCGAAGAGGCCGAACCACGCCGTCATGCCCGGCATGCCGAGCGCACCGAGCCAGGTCGGGGCCGGGGCCACGGCGAGGTCGACCTTGGTGAGGTCGGCCCCCGCGACCACCGCGTGGTCGGTCGCGCCGATCGTGCCCATCACGGTGTCGCCCGGCTCGAGGCCCTCGGCACGGGAGGTGACGACGGTGCCGATGCCGAAGGCGCGCATGACCTCGCCGATCCCGACGGGTGGGACGTACGACCGGACGTCGTTCAACCAGCCGCGCATGGCCGGGTCGAGCGACAGGTGGGTCACGGCGACGTGCACCTCACCGTCGGCGGGGTCGTCGAGCCGGTCGTCCGACACGTCCCAGGTGGACGCGTCGGGCAGGCCGACGGGGCGCGCGGCGAGGTGGACCCTGCGGGCGGCGATCGGCACGCTCAGTCCTCCGTCGGGTACTCGGTGAACTGACCGATGGACTGCGCGACGCAGATCGGCTTGTCGGACCCCTCGCGCTCGAAGGTCTGCACCGTGACGATGCGCGCGGCTCCGTTCCCGACATCGTCGACCGAGACGATCTCCGCGTGCATGCGGATGCGCGAGTCGACGGGGTTGGGAGCGGGGAAGCGGACCTTCTCGTACCCGTAGTTGAGGCTGTGGGCGAAGCCGTCGAAGGCCATGAGGTCCTCCATGAACCGTGGACCCATCGACAGGCTGTAGAGGCCGTGCGCGATGGTCGACCCGAACGCGCTCTCCTTCGCACGCTCCGGGTCGACGTGGATCCACTGGTGGTCACCGGTGAGGTCGGCGAAGGCGTCGATCCGGTCCTGCGTGACGTCGTGCCACGCGGTGGGGCCCAGGCGTGTCCCGACGAGGTCGACCAGGTCCTGGATGGTCGTGGGTTGGATGGGGGCGGTGGTCTCGGTCATGACGTCCTCCGGAGGGGGCCAGCGTGATGGGGATCACGGTATGCACCGAAACGTACTTGAACCCGAAACCGGGTTCAAGTAGCGTGCAGGTAGCGTGACCGCCATCACACCCCCCAGGAGTCCGACATGGCCATGATCGACGTCAACGGCACCACCCTGCGCTACGAGGACGAGGGACCTCGCGACGCGCACGCCGTGGTCATGAGCCCGTCCATGTTCTTCGACGTCCGCATGTTCCGGCACCAGGCCGAGGCGCTCGGCGACCGCTACCGGGTCGTGCGGTACGACCACCGCGGCCAGGGGGAGAGCGCGCGCGACGTGCGCGAGAACCTCGACATGGACACGCTGTCCGAGGACGCGGCCGCCCTCATCGAGGCGCTCGACCTCGGGCGGGTGACCTTCGTCGGCAACTCGATGGGCGGCTTCGTCGGGCTCCGCCTCGCGGCTCGCCGGCCCGACCTCCTGGCCTCCGCGGTGCTGATGGGCACGTCGGCCGACGTCGAGGAGCAGGCGGACGACATGGACGCCCTCGTGGACGTGCTGGCCGAGCAGGGCATCGAGCCCGTCCTCGACGGCGTCCTCCAGTTCATGATGGGGGACACGACGCTGACCGACCCGTCGCGCGCCGACGTGCTCGCCGAGGTCACCGCACTGCTGCGGAGCCGCACGCCCGAGTACGCCGACGCGGCCTGGCACATCGCCCACCGCAAGCCGGTGCTCGACGAGCTCGGCGGCGTCGCCGTCCCGGTCGTGGTCGTCGCGGGCACCGAGGACCACACCTACCCGCCGCCGAAGTCGCAGCAGATCGTCGACCTGACCCCCGGGGCGACCCTCGTGACCATGGAGCGCACGGGTCACGTGCACGCGCTGGAGAACCCGGGTGAGGTGACCGAGCTGCTCGAGCGGCACCTCGCGTCGCTCGACACGGCGGTCTCGTCGTGAGCGCGGCGCTGCACGTCGTCGACTCCGGCGAGACCGACCTGCCGGTCGTGCTCTGCCTGCACTCGCTGTTCCTCGACCACACGATGTTCGACGCCTTCGCCGAGGCGGTGCAGGGTCGCCTCAGGGTCGTGCGGCCGGACTTCAGGGGCCAAGGTTCCAGTCCCGCCGCCGACGACACGGTGACGATGGAGCAGTGCGCCGACGACGTCCTGGACGTGGTCGACGCGCTCGGCCTGACCCGCGTCCACGTCGTCGCGCAGTCGATGGGCGGTGACGTCGCCGTCCGGGTCGCGGCACGACGTCCGGGTCTGGTCGACCGTCTGGTCATGCTGGGGTCCTCGGTGCGCGCGGAACCTCCGGAGCAGCTCGAGGCCTTCCGTCCGATCGCCGACGAGGTCGAGCGGTCGGGCTTCCAGGGCGACCTGCTCGAGATGATCATGCAGATCATGCTGGGCGAGTCCTGCCGCAGCGACCCGGGGAGAGCAGCACTCGTCGCGGAGTCGCGGGCCGCGTTCGCGGCACTCCCGCCGACCCTCGTGCACGCGGTGCGCGGCGTGGTCGAGCGCCGCAGTGCCGTGGA
This sequence comes from Aeromicrobium sp. Leaf289, assembly GCF_001423335.1. NCBI lineage: Bacteria > Bacillati > Actinomycetota > Actinomycetes > Propionibacteriales > Nocardioidaceae > Aeromicrobium > Aeromicrobium sp. Leaf289. Next base: position 851,612 of record NZ_LMNK01000002.1, read on the forward strand.
CCTGCTCCCTGCCGTGACGGCCACGACGCTCGTCGTCAGCGGGGGTGAGGACGTGGCGCGCCCGCCGGCCTGGTCCCAGGAGGTCGTCGACGGCGTGCAGCACGGCGAGCTGTGGAGCCTGCCCGACGTGGGCCACAGCGTCATCCTCGAGCGGCCGGCGCTCGTGATCCCGCGGGTCGTGGACTTCCTGACCGATCCGGCCTGACCCCCCGACCCCTGCCGTCGGCGTGACGCCGGACGGCCCGACCCCAGACCGACACACCCCCCAACCCGACCACGACAACCAGGAGCCTTGATGACGACCATCCCCACCGCACGCGGCACCATCGACTCGAGCGAGCTCGGCAGGACGCTGGTGCACGAGCACGTCTTCGTCCTCAACACCGAGTACAACCAGAACTACCAGGACGACTGGGACGAGGAGGAGCGCATCAGGGACGCCGTCGAGAAGCTCACCGAGCTCAAGGGCGTCGGCATCGACTCGATCATGGACCCCACCGTCCTGGGGCTCGGTCGGTACATCCCGCGCATCCAGAAGATCGCCGCCCAGGTCGAGCTCAACATCGTCGTGGCCACGGGCCTGTACACCTACAACGACGTGCCCCACCAGTTCGAGCACCGCGGACCGGGACTGCTGGTCGACGTCCCGGAGCCCCTGACCGAGATGTTCGTCAAGGACATCCGCGAGGGCATCGCCGGGACCGATGTTCGCGCGGGCATCCTCAAGTGCGCCATCGAGCTCGCCGGGCTCACCCCGGGCGTCGAGCGCGTGATGCGGGCGGTCGGCCAGGCCCATGTCGAGACCGGAGCCCCCATCACCGTGCACACCAACCCGGCCAACGAGTCCGGGCTCGTCGCCCAGCAGGTGCTGAAGGAGGAGGGCGTGGACCTGTCGAAGGTGATCATCGGCCACTCCGGCGACACCAACGACGTCGACTACCTCTGCAAGGTCGCCGACGCCGGGTCGATGCTCGGCATGGACCGGTTCGGTCTCGACCTGTTCAACCCGATGCAGGAGCGGATCGGCACCATCATCGAGCTCGTGCGGCGTGGCTACGTCGAGCACGTCACCCTGGCGCACGACGCCAACTGCTTCATCGACTACTTCAGCCCGGACGCCAAGGCGCACGCGGCCCCGAACTGGCACTTCCGCCACATCAGCGAGGACGTCATCCCGGCCCTGCTCGAGGGTGGTCTGACCGAGGCCGACATCGAGACGATCCTCGTGGCCAACCCGCGGCGCCACTTCGAGTGAGCCGCCGCGCGGACCGGTGGCGACGGCGTCGCCGGTCCGCCGGCGTGGCCGTGAGCCGCCTGGAAACACGGCCGTGCAGGCAGGTCCTTGTGCGAGGATGACCGGACCATCCGTGCCGACCGACCAGGGGCGACATGCTGGACCCGATCTCGTTGCGCGTCTCGTTCGCCATCGTGGCCGTCACCCTGCTCGCGCTCTTCTACTTCGTCGCCTACCGCTCCACCCGCTCGGCCTACGCCGGCTGGTGGTGCGCAGCGCTCGGGCTGTTCCTCGCCGGCTCCGCGGCCTACCTGTTCGACGGCACGGCGCAGCAGTGGTGGGCGAACCCGCTCGGCAACGTGTGCGTCGTCGCGGGCGCCGCAGCCGTGTGGTCGGGGGCGCGGGCGGTCGAGGGAAGGTCGGTCAGCTGGTGGCTCGTCGGCGCCACGCTCGTGGGGCTGCTCGTCACGTCGGCGCTCGACGACCCGGGCACCAACGAGTGGTCCGGTGCGCCGGTGTTCCTCGGCCTCATGACGATCTTCATCGCCCTGGCCTCGGTCGAGCTGTGGCAGACGGGTCGCAGCGGGTCCTTCGGTCCTGGCCCCCGAGAACGGATGTACCGGCCGATCCTGCGCTCGCTCGCGGTCATGTCGACCGGCCTGTCGACCTTCTACGGCCTGCGCCTGGTGGCCTACCTCCTCGTCGGCCAGGACGGACGCGCGTTCGCGGTCTACCTCGGCACCGAGGTCACGACGCTGGTCACCACGGTCATGCTCGCCACCGTCTCGTTCAGCATGACGGCTCTCAGCTATGCCGACGACACGCTCGAGCTCCAGGAGCGAGCCACCCGGGACGGCCTCACCGGCCTGCTGAACCGAGACGAGCTGGTGCGCCTGGTCGAGCGGCGCTGGCGCGGCCACCGTCGTCGCCAGGTCCACGGCGTGCTGGTCATGGCCGACCTCGACCACTTCAAGCAGATCAACGACACGTACGGCCACCCGGCGGGCGACGTCGCCCTGCAGGTGTTCGCGGCGGCCTGCCGCAGCACGGTCGGTCGTGCCGACATCGTGGGGCGCTTCGGCGGCGAGGAGTTCGTCCTTTTCCTCGACGAGGCGACCGTCGAGGAGGCGCGCGACGTCGTGCAGAGGATCACCGTCGCGCTGGAGGCCACGTCGCTCCCCGGCGGCGTGGTGCTGCCCACGGTCAGCTACGGCATGACCCTCGTCGGTCGTGGCGACGACCTCGCCGACGTCGTCGCCCGCGCCGACGGTGCCCTCTACGCGGCCAAGGACGCCGGTCGGGCGCGGGTGGTCGTGGCCGACGGCGCCACCGCAGACCGCTCCACCTCGCCGTGACGGGGAGCCTCCCTAGAATGAATCTCGTGGACCAACCTCCGAGTACCTGCCAGGCCCTCCTCCGCTGCGTCGCCAGGAGGGCCTGATGGACAGCGACACCCTGCTCAACCTCGGCCTCGTGATGGTCTTCGTGCTCGTCGGCGGGGTGTTCGCGGCCACGGAGCTGGCCCTCGTCTCGTTGCGCGAGAGCCAGCTGAACCAGCTGGAGAAGACCGGTTCACGCGGGTCGAAGGTCGCCACGCTCGCGCGCGACCCGAACACGTTCCTCGCGGCCGTGCAGATCGGCGTCACGGTGGCCGGCTTCCTGTCCGCCGCCTACGGCGCGTCGACCCTCGCGCCCGACGTGGCGCCGACCTTCGAGGCGCTGGGCCTGTCCGAGAGCGCCGCATCGAGCGTCGCGCTCGTCGCGATGACGCTGCTCATCGCCTACCTGTCGCTCGTCTTCGGCGAGCTCGTGCCCAAGCGCTTCGCCCTGCAGAAGTCGGCGCCCATCGCGCTGGCCGTCGCGCCGCCGCTCGCCCGGTTCGCCACCCTCATGCGACCGGTCATCTGGCTGCTGTCGAAGTCGACCAACATGGTCGTCCGTCTGCTCGGCGGCAACCCCCACGCCGCGGGCGAGGAGATGAGCGAGGACGAGCTGCGTGACCTCGTCGGCGCCCACGAGAGCCTCGAGGACGACGAGCGGCAGATCCTGCAGGACGTGTTCACCGCCACCGACCGCACGCTGCGCGAGGTGATGCGGCCGCGCGGAGCCGTCGACTTCCTGGACGGCGGCATGAGTCTGGCCGAGGCCGCCGGCGAGGCGCTCGCCATGCCGCACTCCCGCTACCCCGTCACCCGGCGACGCTCGACCGACGACGTCATCGGGTTCGTGCACGTCCGCGACCTGCTGGCCGTGCCCGAGGGTGCCGGCACCGGGTCCGTCGCCGACATCGTGCGCGAGATCCCCGTGCTGCCCAGCACCAACCGGATCCTCCCGGCCATGGCGCAGATGCGCAGCGAGGGCGTGCACATCGCGCTCGTGGTCGACGAGTACGGCGGGACCGACGGCATCGTCACGCTCGAGGACATCATCGAGGAGCTGGTGGGCGAGATCCGCGACGAGTACGACCTCGCCGAGGTGGCCGAGCTGCTGCACTCCTCCGACGGCGACGACATCGACGCCGCCATGCACCTCGACGACTTCGTGGAGCTGACGGGCCTGGAGCTCCCCGACGCCCACTACTCGACCGTCGCCGGTCTCGTGCTCGACCGCCTCGGCCACATCCCGGTCGAGGGCGAGGTCGTGGACCTCGACGGCTACCGGCTGACGGTCACCGCGGTGGAGGGGCGTCGCATCATGCGGCTCCACCTCGTCACGGTCACGCCGGGCGCGCCCGGCCAGGACACGGCGGCGTCGAGCGAGCTGGAACCTGCCGAGGGGTCGTCCGAGCGCCCATGAGCCGGCACAGCACGGTCTTCGAGCGGCAGCCTCCCCGCGAGGCGGCCATCGATGCCGCGCTGCGACCGAGCCGGCTGAGCTCCTACTGGCTCGAGGACGCCCCCGGAGCCGGCCACCCGCAGCTCACGGCGTCGACCACGGCCGACCTCGTCGTGGTCGGCGGGGGCTACTGCGGCCTCTGGACCGCGGTGCTGGCGAAGCGCCGCGACCCTGGTCGACGCGTGGTGCTGCTCGAGGCCGAGACCATCGGCTGGGCGGCGTCGGGACGCAACGGCGGCTTCGTGGAGGCGAGCCTGACCCACGGCGAGGTCAACGGGCGGGCCCGGTGGCCCGACGAGTACGACACCCTCCACCGCCTCGGTCGCGAGAACCTCGACGCCCTGGAGCGTGACGTCCACGACCTCGGTCTCGACGTGCAGCTGGAGCGCACGGGCACCCTGTCCGTCGCCTACGAGCCGCACCAGGTGCGCTGGCTCGAGGAGGACGAGAGCGGCGACTGGCTCGACGAGTCCGCCGTGCAGGCCGAGATCCACAGCCCGATCTACCGTGCGGGCCGCTGGGAGCGTGACGAGACCGCCCTCGTCCACCCGGCCCGGCTCGCGCACGAGCTCGCCCGCGTGGCGGCCGACCTCGGGGTGGAGATCTTCGAGCACTCCCGCGTGACGGGCCTGTCCTCCGGCCGCACGGGCGGGGTGCGGGTGCGGACCGAGCGCGCCGTGGTCCGCGCCGGCGCCGTGGCCCTCGCGACGAACGTGTTCCGCCCACTCCTGCGGCGCACGCGCCTGTCCACCGTGCCGGTGTACGACTACGTCCTCATGACGGAGCCGCTCGACGCCGCGCAGAAGGCGTCGATCGGCTGGGACCGTCGCCAGGGCGTCGCCGACCTGGCGCACCAGTTCCACTACTCGCGGCTCAGCGCCGACGACCGGATCCTCTACGGCGGCTACGACGCGATCCATCGGCGGCAGGTGAGCCCCGAGCACGAGGACCGCGACGCCTCCTACCGCCGGCTCGCGTCGCACTTCCTCACCACCTACCCGCAGCTCGAGGGCGTCGCGTTCACCCATCGATGGGCGGGCGCGATCGACACGTCCACCCGCTTCTGCGCCTTCCACGGCCTCGCCCGCCGCGGTCGCGTGGCCTACGCCTCCGGCTTCACGGGCCTCGGTGTCGGTGCCACCCGGTTCGCCGCGGAGGTCATGCTCGACCACCTCGCCGGTGACGACACCGAGCGCACCCGGCTCGCGATGGTGCGACGCCCGGCCGTGCCCTTCCCGCCCGAGCCGCTGGCCACGATCGGCATCGAGGCCACCCGCTGGTCGCTCGATCGCGCCGACCACGACGAGGGTCGCCGCAACCTGCTGCTGCGCACCCTCGACCGGCTCGGCCTCGGCTTCGACTCCTGAGTCGTCCGCGGTGTCGGTGCCGCGTGCGAGGATGCCGATCGTGGAGCGGTTCGAGGAACGTTTCGACGGGCTGGACCTCCAGCGGTGGGTCCCCGCCTACCTGCCCGCCTGGAGCTCGCGTGAGGACGCACGTGCCACGTGGGAGGTCGGTGACGACGGACTGCGGTTGTCGCTTCCCCCCGAGCATCCCCGGTGGTGCCCCGACCTGCACGAGCCACCGTTGCGGGTCTCGGCCGTGCAGAGCGGCAGCTGGTCCGGTCCGGTGGGGTCGACACGTGGGCAGCAGCCGTTCCGCCCCGGTCTGACCGTGCGCGAGGAGCAGCCCCGGGTCGCGGGCTTCGTGCCGTTGCACGGCCGCATCGAGGTCGAGTGCCGAGCCACGGTCGGCGCAGGGTCGATGTTCTCGGCGTGGACGATCGGCATGGAGGACGAGCCCCGGCGCTGCGGTGAGATCTGCCTGGTCGAGGTCTTCGGCGACACGCGCGCCACCACGCCCGACGGCACGGTGACCCTCGAGGTCGGACGGGGGGTCCATCCCTTCCGCGACCCCGACCTGGTCGAGGAGTTCGCTGCCCCACGTCGGAGCCTCGACGTGAGTGCGTGGCACACCTATGCCGTGGACTGGACCGAGCACGGGATCACCTGGTTCCTCGACGGCGAGCAGGTGGCTGCGTCCGACCAGTCGCCGAGCTACCCGATGCTGCTCGTCCTCGCGGTCTTCGACTTCCCCGACCGCACGACGGGTGACCACGTGCCGCTGCTCGAGGTGCGTCGGGTCACCGGCCGCTGAGGCGCCGGAGCGCGACTCGGATACCGTTGGTCTCTCAACGGTCGCTGTCGGTGCGACGTCACAGGAAGGTGGTCACGTGCGCGTCGCCCTGTTGTCGTACCGCAGCAAGCAGCACGTGGGTGGCCAGGGCGTCTACGTCGAGCACCTCAGCCGGGGTCTTGTCGAGGCCGGCCACGACGTCGAGGTCATCTCCGGTCAGCCCTACCCCGAGGGTCTCGACCCGAGGGTGCGACTGACGAGGCTGCCGAGTCTCGGCATCTACGACGAGCCCGACCCCTTCAAGCCCCCGGCGCCCTGGACGCTGCGCAGCGTTCCCGACGTCGTCGAGTGGCTGCTCAGCGTCACCGGCGCCTTCGGCGAGCCGCTCTCGTTCACGTTGCGCGCCGACCGTCACCTCAAGGACCGGCTCGACGACTTCGACGTGGTCCACGACAACCAGAGCCTCGGCTGGGGGCTGCTCGCCCTGCGCCGACGGCTCCCGCTCGTCGTCACGATCCACCACCCGATCAGCCGCGACCGCATCGTCGAGCTCGAGGCTGCCCGTGGGTGGCGCAAGCTCTCGGTCGCTCGGTGGTACTCGTTCGTGGGCATGCAGGCCCGCGTCGCCCGGCGGCTGCCGTTCGTCGTGGGCGTCTCCACGGTGGCCACCGACGACACCGTCACCGACTTCGGCATCGACCCGGCCCGCATCCGCGTGGTGCCGCTCGGCGTCGACACCGACACCTTCGGTCCCGTTCGCCGCCGACAGCCCGGCACCCCCGCCGCGACCGAGTCCCGCGTGCCCGGCCGCATCGTGGCGGTCGCCAGCGCCGACAAGCCGCTCAAGGGCGTCGCCCACCTCCTCGACGCACTCGCCAAGGTGCGGGTCGAGCACCCCGACGTCGAGCTGCAGCTCGTCTCGAGCGTCGAGCCCGGCGGCGCCACGGACCGCCGCATCGACGCGCTCGACCTGCGCGACTGCGTGACCACCCACAGCGGCCTGGAGTCCGAGCAGATCGCCGAGCTCCTGCGCTCGGCCGAGATCATGTGCGTCCCCTCGCTCTACGAGGGCTTCTCCCTGCCGACGGTCGAGGCGCTCGCGAGCGGCACCGCGGTCGTCGCGAGCCGCGCCGGCGCCATCCCCGAGGTCGTGGGCGACGCCGAGGGCGGCGAGCCGTGCGCGGTGCTCGTCGAGCCGGGCGACGCCGAGCAGCTGGCCGCCGCCGTCTCCTCCCTGCTCGACGACCCCGACCGCCGCGCGGCCCTGGGCGCCGCCGGCCGTGCCCGTGCGCTCGAGCGCTACAGCTGGACCTCGGTGGCCAAGGCCACCGCCGACGTCTACGACGAGGCGATCCGCAGGTTCGCCGGCAAGGAGCAGTGACGTGCTGACCGTCGACTTCGACCGCCTCCGGGTGGGCGCCCGCACCCGATTCATCGACGTCGGTGCCGGCGCCGGCCGGCACAGCTACGAGGCCCTGCGCCGCGGTGCCGACGTGACCGCGTTCGACCTCGACGAGGTCGAGCTCAAGGGCGTCGACGAGATGTTCGAGGCGATGCGGGTCGAGGGGCAGGTGCCCAGGACCGGGCGTGGTGCCGTGCAGGCCGGGACCATCCTCGACATGCCCTACGCCGACGCCTCCTTCGACGTCGTGCTCGCCTCGGAGATCCTCGAGCACGTGCCCGAGGACGAGCAGGCCATCAGCGAGCTCGTGCGCATCCTGGCGCCCGGCGGGACGCTGGCCGTGACCGTCCCGCGCTTCTGGCCCGAGAAGGTGTGCTGGATGCTGTCGGACGAGTACCACGCCAACGAGGGCGGGCACATCCGCATCTACAAGGCCAGCGAGCTCGACGCGAAGCTGCGTGCCGAGGGCCTGGTGCACACCCACACCCACCACGCGCACGGCCTGCACGCGCCGTACTGGTGGATCAAGTGCGCCGTGGGCGTGGAGCGCGACCAGCACCCGGCCGTGCGCGCCTACCACCAGCTGCTCGTGTGGGACATGATGAAGGCGCCCCGCACCACCCGCGTGGCCGAGAAGCTCCTCGACCCGGTCCTGGGCAAGAGCGTGGCGCTGTACTACACCAAGCCGCTCGCGGCCTGAGGTCGCCGTGACCCCCGCCGTCACCGGATCGCCGGCCGTCCTCGCGCTCCCCGGCGTGCTCGACGCTGCCCAGGTGCAGGCCACGGCCGACACGATCGCGGACGTGCAGACCCGAGACGGGGCGATCCCGTGGGAGGCCGACGGGCACCTCGACCCGTGGGACCACCTCCAGGCCGCCATGGGGCTCGCCGTCGCCGGGCGCCGCGACGAGGCCGAGGCCGCCTACGCCTGGAGCCGCTCGCAGCAGCGACCCGACGGCACGTGGGCCACCAAGTACTCCGGGGGCGAGGTGGTCGAGCCCGCCACCGACGCCAACTTCACCGCCTACGTGGCCACCGCGGTCTGGCACCACTGGCGGCTGACCGGCGACCGGGCCTTCGTCAGCTCCATGTGGCCGTCGGTGCAGGGTGCGCTCGACGCCGTGCTCGTCCTGCAGGACGACGCGGGTCCGGTCCGCTGGTCGCGCGGCGCCGACGGGTGCGTGGCCGACGAGGCCCTCGTCACCGGGAACGCCAGCATCCACCTCAGCCTGCGGTGCGGCGTGGCGCTGGCCGACGTCGTGGGGGAGCGGGTGCCGCACTGGGAGGACGCGGCGGTGCGGCTGCGCCACGCCCTGGACCACCACCCGGACCGGTTCGCCGACAAGGCCCGGTTCTCGATGGACTGGTACTACCCCGTGCTGGGCGGGGCGCTGCCACGCGCCGTCGCCCTGGCCCGCCTGGAGCGGCGCTGGGACGACTTCGTGGTGCCCGGCTTCGGCGCGCGGTGCGTCGACGACAGCCCCTGGGTCACCGGGGGCGAGACGTGCGAGCTCGTCCTGGCGCTCGATGCGGTGGGCCGTGGCGCGGACGCCCGGGCGCTCCTCGCCGACATCCAGGTCCTGCGCCGCGAGGACGCCACGTACTGGACCGGCTACGTCTATCCCGACGAGACCTACTGGCCGATCGAGCAGACCACCTGGACGGCGGGCACCGTGCTCCTCGCCGTCGACGCCCTGACCCGGACCACACCCGCCAACGGGCTGTTCCGCGGGGAGGGCCTGCCCCTCCTGGCCGCCGACGAGGAGTGCGACCAGCCGTGCGTGGCATGAGTGCACCGCCGCTGCCCGAGGCGCTGCAGGCGGTGGCCGACGAGGTGCGCGGCTTCCTTCCGGCCGACGAGGCCGACGCCCTGCGGGCCGCGGCCGCCGCCCACCTGCGCGCGGGCGGGGTGGCCGTCGAGATCGGCAGCTACTGCGGCAAGTCCGCGGTGCACCTCGGCCACGTCGCACGCGAGAGCGGTGCACGGCTCGTGACGATCGACCACCACCGCGGCTCGGAGGAGCAGCAGGTCGGCTGGGAGTACCACGACGAGACCCTCGTCGGCACCGACGGCCGGATGGACACCCTGCCGTTCCTGCGCGAGACCCTCGCGCGCGCCGGCCTGGAGGACGTCGTCGACGTGGTGGTGGCCCGCTCGCCCGACGTCGCGTCGTGGTGGGGCCGCGAGCTCGACCTCGTGTTCGTCGACGGCGGGCACACCGACGAGCACGCCCAGGGCGACTACGAGGGCTGGGCCCGGTGGGTGCGGCCGGGCGGCGTGCTCGTCATCCACGACGTCTTCCCCGACCCCGCCGACGGCGGGCAGGCGCCCTACCGCATCTACCTGCGCGCCCTCGACGACGGCTTCACCGAGGTCGGCCACACCGGCTCGCTGCGCGTCCTCCGTCGCTGACGAGCCACTCCTGGCCGACCAGGGAGAGGGCGGTCAGAGCAGGGCGTTGAGCCGGTCGATGAGCTGCTGGAACCGCTTCTTCGTCTCGGCGTCGACCGAGGCGAGCGCCTGCGACCGGTTGCGCAGCAGGTGGCCGGCGGGCTGGAAGCGGTCGTAGGCGCCGCCGACGACCGTCTCGGCCTGGTGCACGATGCGTCGGCGAGGCGGCTTGCGCAGGAACCGCTTGCCGGTGATCTTGCGGTGCGAGACCTTCGGTCCGCCGGACTCCTCCAGGAGTGTCACGTACCACCGGGAGTCGAAGAGGTCCTCGAGGTCGGCGTCGAGGGTGCCGGTGATGTCGGTGAGCGGGACGATGTGGTCGGCCGAGATCGCCCCTCGGTTCACCAGCTCCTCGACGGCGCCCCGCGCGCCGGCCGGACCGTCCATGAGCACCGTGGCCGAGACGGCCGTGGTGCCGAGCAGCGCCAGGATCGTCGGGATGCCGGAGGCACCACCGACGGGCGTCAGGTTCCAGCGCGGGTCGAGCGCGCGTCCGCCCTCGGAACGGAGCAGGTCACTCATGACCGTCAGGTACGTGATGTCCGACGGTGACGAGACGAGCAGCTGGTGCGGCCCGCTGACCAGCTTGCGCGTGAGGTCCGCACCGAGCGCCGCCAGCAGGGGCACCGTGGTCTCGGACCCTGCCCGCCACAGGTCGGAGCTGATCTTGCTGCCCTCGTCGCCGACGTTCTCGAGCACGCGGCAGCGGCTCAGGCGACCGGAGTCGATGAGGTACGGCGAGTGGGTGGAGTAGACGACCTGGTGGAAGGGGCCGAGGTGCTCCTTGATGTAGCGCAGCAGGTCGGCCTGGGCGTTCGCGTGCAGGTTCATGCCGGGCTCGTCGAGCAGGATGACCCGACGGTCCTGGTCGGCGAACTCCGAGAACGCCGCGAGGAAGGAGAAGAACCAGATGAAGCCCTTGGAGCGCTCCGCAACGTTGAGGCTCATCCGCTGGCGGTCGTCGCGCACGCGGATGTGCAGCCACGGGTCGGGCGAGGAGATGCCCATCGTCTCCAGGTCGAGCTCGATCGACAGCTCGCGGTTCTGGCTCCAGTACTCCAGCAGCTGGTCCGACAGGCGTGCGGCGGCGGCCTCGAGCGCGGCCTTGCGGACCTCGTAGTCGTCCTCGTCGAACGAGGCGTCGGCCACGCCGGCCAGCCTCAGCAGCGCCAGCGCGGTGCGCTCGGAGGGGTAGAGGTCGGCCGAGTCCATCTCCTGCAGACGCCGGATGGACACGCTGCCAGGGAGCACGTTGTGGTCGTCGAAGTACTGGAAGCCCGGCAGCATCGCGGTCAGCCGGGCGATGGCCTCGGGCGACGCCTCGAGCGGGGTGCCCTCCTCGTCGGACGCCCAGTGCAGCTCGCCGTCGCCGTACGAGCGGCTCACGAACAGCGGGGTCGTCGGCAGCAGGGCGCCGGCGCGCTCCAGGACCTGGCGGTCGTCGTAGTCGAGCTCGATCTCGAGGGTGACGGGGCGGACCTGGTCGATGACCTCGCGGTCGCGCCCGAGGTCGCGTCGGGGGTAGTCGCGTCGCGCGGTGAACGCGGTGACGTGACCGCTGGGCAGCGGGTTGGCCCGGTACAGCGCCTGCAGCATGGCCGTCTTGCCCGACTCGTTCTTGCCGACGATGGTCGTGATGCCCTCGTCGAGCGCCAGGCGTCCGGAGTCGTGGACCGACATGACCTTGCGGACGCGCGCAGCGATCAGTCGCATGGGGCCTACTTCCGTGGAGGGGCTCTGGCGGGACTCAGGCTACTGGTCCCGACGGTGAGGAGTGCGCTGGTCGTTCCTCATGACGTCGCCGCCTCGTGGCCGGGTCCGGCCGGTGCGTAGCCTGACCGGGTGGAGGAGCTCACCGGGGGAGTGCTGCTGTTCCTCGGCGTGGCCGCGTTCCTCGCCGGATGGATCGACGCCGTCGTGGGGGGTGGCGGGCTGGTCCAGCTGCCCGCCCTCATGGTGGCCTTCCCGCAGGCGGCGCCGGTCCAGCTGCTGGCCACGAACAAGATCGGCTCGATCGCCGGCACGACGACGTCGAGCATCACCTACCTGCGACGCGTGCGGCTCGACCTGCGCACGGCCGCGCCCCTGGCGGGTGCGGCGTTCATCGGCTCGTTGCTGGGTGCGGTCGTGGCCTCGTGGATCCCGCGCGCGGCCTTCAACCCGGCGATCCTCGTGGTCCTGGTCGTCGTCGGTGCCTTCACGGTGCTGCGACCCGACCTCGGCCAGGTGGCGGCCATCCGCTTCACCGGTCGGCGCCACTACGGGGCGGCCATGCTGGTGGGTGCGTCCATCGGCTTCTACGACGGCGCCCTCGGGCCGGGGACCGGCTCGTTCCTCGTCTTCGCGCTCGTGGGGGTGCTCGGCTACGGGTTCCTGGAGGCCAGCGGCAAGGCGAAGCTGGCCAACTTCGCGACCAACCTGGCCGCCCTGGTCGTGTTCGTCCCGCAGGGTGCGGTCATCTGGAAGGTCGCCGCGGTGCTGATGGTCTGCAACGTGGCCGGCGGCTACCTCGGCGCCCGCCTCGCCGTGGCGCGGGGCAACCGGTTCATCCGCATCGTGTTCATCGTCGTGGTGTCGGCGTTCGTCGTGCGCATCGGCTGGGACACCTGGCAGCAGCTCGTCGGCTGACCTCCGGCCCACCGGCCCCACGATTCCCATCACCTGATGGGAATCGCGAACCCACCACGGTCCTGCCCCACTCACCATGGCGTGCGCGCCATGGTGAGTGGCAGGGAACCGTGGCGGGTCCGGAGGTCGTCAGCCCTGGCGGGCCTTCAGGCGCGGGTTCTGCTTGTTGATCACGTAGGTGCGCCCGCGTCGGCGCACGACCTGCGAGCCGGGCTGGTTCTTGAGCGAGCGCAGGGAGTTGCGGACCTTCATGGTTCCTCCTGTGGGTGGGATGGGTTCGGGCCCCCGACCCTTCGACAGGCTCAGACAGGCTCGGGGGCGGTGGGTCAGAGACGGTCGACGTCGACCAGGCCGCGGTGCACGGCCCTGACGAGCCGGCGCGGCACCCGCACCGTGCGGCCCTCGACGGTGACGGGCACGAGGTCGGCGGGCGTCGCCTTCCACTGCGACCGCCGGTGGCGGGTGTTGCTGCGCGAGGTCTTGCGCTTGGGGACGGCCATGGGGCTCCTTCGATCGGGTGGTGGGCGGACCCGGCAGGGGTGCCGGGCCCTGGGCGGTGGGCGGAGCCGGCAGGGGTGCCGGGCCCTGGGCGGCGATGGGTACGGCTCAGGCGGCGCGGCGGACGTCGCCGAGCCAGGGCTCGAGGCCGTCGGAGGCGACCTCCCAGTACGGGCCCCGGTCGGCCAGCTCGGCGTCGCTGAGCAGGCAGTGCTCGAAGGCCTCCTGCACGTCGTCGGGGCTGCTGGCGAGCGGTCCCGACGCCAGGCCGTGCACGACGATGCGGGTCAGGGGCGTGTCGGTGCCCCACGGGGAGGCCGTCCCGACGCTCAGCTGTCCGCCCGCCCCGTCCCACACGCAGACGTCGGAGGGGCGGCTCGGCAGCCAGAACGAACCGCGCGAGCGACGTGGCCCGCCGCCGATCTTCTCGATGCTCTCGAGCAGGCGTCCGGGGTGGAACGGGCGGTCGGAGCGGAGGTCGAGCGTCCACACGTAGCGGGAGCCGTGCAGCGGCAGCTCGTCGCGTCGCACGACGTCGACCCACGCCTCCGTGACGTCGTGGCGGTGCGCTCCGGCCACGAGCGGCGTGGCGTCGAGCGCCGACGGGTCGTCGACGACCGTGACGCCCGGACGAGCGAGCGCACGCAGCAGGTCCAGCCCGGCGGGGTCGCACGGTCCGGTGAGCGCGACGGCGTCGGCGTACTCGACGATCGCGGCGGCCGTCTCGGCGACGCCGCGGGAGTCGTCCTCGCTCGTGTGCAGGTCGCGCTCGTGCAGCAGGTCGTCCCCGAGCAGGTCGGCGAGCACGGCCTGGCCGTCGAGGGCTGCGACGACGGCCGCCACGTGCACGTGCGGCGCGGCCTGCACGTAGGTCTCGATGACCCGGCAGGCCTGCAGGGCCTCGGCCGCCACCGGCAGGTGGGCGACCACCGCGCCCCAGCGACCGCTGGCTGCGAGGCGCTCCATCGTGGGCACCACGTCCTCGCGGAGGGCGCAGGCCACGCAGGCGTGCTCCAGCTCGTGGACGTGCCGCTCCAGGACGCCGGTGCAGTCGCTGACCACGCGCACGAGCCGCTGGGACTCGACGTCGAGCACGTGGCGCACGACGACGGCCGAGGGAAGGTCGAACTGGAGGCCCACGGTGACGGCCTCCATGGCCACCTCGTCGACGCCGGTCACGAGCGCGGCTGGGGTGGTGCGCGAGAGGACGCGCCGGCGTCCGCGGCCGACGGGGCTCATGCGTCGACCTGCCCGTAGCGGCGACGGAAGCGCTCGACCCGTCCCTCGGTGTCGACCACGCGGCCGCGGCCGGTCCAGAACGGGTGGCTGGCGCTGGAGACCTCGACGTCGACCACGGGCAGGGTGCGGCCGTCGACGTCGACCGTCTTGGCAGGGGTGCCGGGCCCTGGGCGGCCGTTTGCGCCGTGGTCGGCAGGGAGGCGCTCGGGCAGCGTCGAGCGGGTCACGAGCAGGAGGTCGCCCGAGCGGTCGCGGAAGGCGACCTCGTCGTAGCGGGGGTGCTGGTTCTTCTTCACGTCACGTCTCCGGTAGGCTGATGAGAACGATTGTCATTCTACACAGGAGGTCGCCATGTCGCGCACCTGCCAGGTCACCGGGGCCACCCCGGGCTTCGGCCACCACGTGTCCCACTCGCACCGGCGCACCAAGCGGCGCTTCGACGTCAACGTCCAGAAGAAGCGCTACTGGGCGCCGACCCTCGGCCGGCACGTCACGCTCACGCTCAGTGCCCGAGGGATCAAGACCGTCGACGTGCGCGGCATCGACGCCGTGGTCGCCGACATCCTCGCTCGAGGGGAGAGGCTCTGATGGCGGGATCGTCGAGGGGGCGGGGCAACGACGTCCGGCCCATCGTGAAGCTGCGATCCACGGCGGGCACGGGCACCACCTACGTCACGCGCAAGAACCGTCGCAACGACCCCGACCGGCTCGTGCTGAGCAAGTACGACCCGAGGATCCGCAGGCACGTCGAGTTCAAGGAGGAGCGCTGATGGCCAAGCGCAGCAAGATCGTCGCCAACGAGCGCCGCAAGGAGGTCGTCGAGCGCTACCGGGAACGACGTGACGCCCTGCGCGCCGCGTCCCGGGACACGTCGCTGTCCATGGCCGAGCGCATGGAGGCCTCGCGTGCCCTGGCCGGGCTGCCGCGTGACTCCTCCCCGTCGCGGGTGCGCAACCGCGACCAGGTCGACGGCAGGCCGCGGGGCCACCTGCGGGTCGCCGGACTCTCGCGCATCCGGTTCCGCGAGGGAGCGCACCGGGGCGAGCTGCCGGGCATCACGAAGTCGAGCTGGTAGCCCCGGCGCCGGGCGGAGGGAGCAGGCGCGTCTCCACCCGCTCGGCCACCAGGGTCGCGGCGCCGTCGGCGTCACGGCCGGGCACCCAGCGCTCGTCGACCACGACGTCGCGGTCGTCGAGGACCAGGTCGAACGCCGCGCGCACCTGGAGCGCCATCCGCCCGAGGGCGCGCAGGCCCTGGTGGTCGTGCTCGCGGCGGCCCAGGTCGGCCTGTGCCGTCGCGTCGAGGCCGTGCTTGCGCACCGCCTGCAGCAGCATGCCGACGTCGACGCCGTAGCCGCTGACCACGGGCAGGTCGACGAACGCGTCGAGGACGAACGCGCACTCCCCGGCGAGCGGCTGCACGAAGCCGGCCAGCTCGGGTGCTCGTCGCGTGATCTCGGGCCGGGCGGCCAGCTCTGTCACCCGTCCACCGCCGCCGTCGTGCGTCGGGCGGTCGTAGAAGGCCTTCACGAGCACCAGCGAGGGGTCGGTGAGCAGGGGGCCGACGAGTCGTGCCACGAAGGCGGGGTCGAAGCCGCGCACGTCGGCGTCGAGGAAGACGCCGACGTCGCTCGTCAGGTGGGCCATGCCGGTGCGCATGGCCGATCCCTTGCCACCGTCGAACGCGGGATCGGGGTCCTCGGCGGTCACGACGACGGCTCCGGCCTCGCGTGCCGCGGCGGCGGTGTCGTCGCTGGAGCGGGAGTCGACCACGACCACCTCGTCGACCAGCGGCACGAGGTCGCACCAGGCGGTGCGGACGCGTCGCACGATCTCGCCGATCGTCGTGGCCTCGTCGCGGGCGGGCAGCACCACGCCGACGCGGCGTCCACGCTTGGCCGCCACCAGGTCGCCGAGCGGGGCGGACGCGGCGTGGGTGTGGGTGGCGAACCAGGGCTGCAGGTCAGGCAAGGCCGCGCACCGCCCTGGTCGGCGGTCGCTCACCGCGCAGGGTGGCCGTCATCTCCAGCACGCGCCGGGTGGCCGTCACGTCGTGGGTGCGGAACATGGCGCACCCGGCGGCAGCGGTCAGGGCCGTGGCCGCGAGGGTGCCCTCCAGCCTGTCGTCGGGGCCGAGGCCGAGCGTCTCGCCCACGAAGTCCTTGCGGGACAGGGCCATGAGGACCGGCCAGCCGGTGGCGACGAGAGTGTCGGCGCGGCGCACCAGCTCGAGGCTGTGGAAGGTGTTCTTGCCGAAGTCGTGGGTGGGGTCCACCAGCACGCCCTCACGTGGCACGCCGGCCTCGACCGCGGCCTTCGCCGCCCGGGTGGTCGTGGCGACGACGTCGGCCACGACGTCGTCGTAGCGGACGCGGTGGGGGCGGGTGCGTGGGAGCGCCCCGCCGGTGTGGGAGCAGACGTAGCCGAGACCGTGTCGAGCGGCCACGGCCACGACGTCGGGGTCGTGCCCGGCCCACGTGTCGTTGAGCAGGTCGGCGCCGGCTGCGGCGGCGGCGTCGGCCACCTCGGCGCGCCACGTGTCGATGCTGATGACGACGTGGGGCGCGGCCTCGCGCACCGCCTCGATGAACGGGATGGTGCGCCGCACCTCCTCGGCGGCGTCGACCGCGTCGCCCGGGCCGGCCTTCACGCCGCCGATGTCGACGACGTCGGCGCCGTCGTCGACCGCACGCCGGACGGCGTCGAGCGCGACGGCGGGGTCGTACGTGGCGCCGCGGTCGTAGAAGGAGTCGGGCGTGCGGTTGACGATCGCCATCACGAGGGCCCGGTCCTGGACGACGCGGCGTCCGCGGAAGGTCAGGTCGGCCACGTCGTCAATCGTGTCAGAACGGTGGGAGGGGCGCCGGTCACGCGTCGACGGGGTGCAGGGCGATGGCGTTCTTCACGGCCGCGACGGCCTCGGCCAGGTCGGTCGCGACCTGGAGGCTGTCGACGCTCCACCCCGGCCCGCCGAGGATCAGCTCGGACTGGTCGCCGGCGGCGTCGACGACCGACGACAGGGCGCCCGCGTCGAAGTGCACGATCGAGGCCCAGAGGAAGACGGCCGCGGGTCGGAGGCGCAGGGTCATGGCCGAGATGGCGCTGAACGGCGTGCGCTGGCCGAGCATGTGGCAGCCGACGCCTTCCTCGGCGAGGGCGCACTGCAGGGCGAGCAGGGGCAGGACGTGGTGCTCGTCCTCGGCGCAGGCCAGCAGAACGGGGCGGTGGTCCTGGTGCCGAAGGCGTCGGGCGGCGAAGCGGGCCCGCAGGGCGGTGTGCAGCGCGTCGCTGACGAGGTGCTCGCCGTCGACGCCGATGTTGCCCTGGTACCACTCGTCGCCGATGCGTCGCATGCTCGGCGCGATGTGGTCGCTCCACGCGTGGAGGGTGCCGAGATCCTCCAGCTTGCGCGTGAAAAGCGTGCGCAAGCCCTCGGCGTCGTACGCCCGGGTGGCGGCCACGATGGCGTCACCGAAGTCGGCGGCGTCGCCGTCGACCTCGACGGGGTCGCCACTGAGTGCGGCGCGCGCCGCGGCCGCGGGCCCGAGGCCACTGCTGATGAGCAGGTTCATGCGCTCGAGCCGCTCGACGTCGGTGGCGTCGTAGCGGCGGTGGCCACCACTGCTGCGGGCGGTGGGGCCGAGCTCGTACCGGCGCTCCCACGTGCGCAACGTGGAGGCGGGCACCCCGAGACGAGCCGCGACCTCACCGACGGACAGGAGGATCTCCTGCCGCTGCGCGGTGCTCGGATCGGGCGGTGTCATGCCTCAACTATAGAACTTGTTCACCCGCTTGCCAACCTGAACAAGTTCGGGGTACGTTCTGAACAACCCCGAGATCGACCCCCGATCTCACTCCCCATGCAGCGAAGGAGCCCATCATGGCGAACCTCAAGAACCTGCCGCTTCCGCTGCAGGAGGTCTACGAGTGGCAGTACCAGGGCGCGTGCCAGGGCCTGGAGTCGGCGCGGTTCTTCTCGCCCGACGCCGAGCGCGGCTCGCGACGTCGCGACCGTGAGGCCGCCGCCAAGGCGGTCTGCGGCACCTGCCCCGTGATCACCGAGTGCCGCGAGCACGCCCTCGCCGCGCGTGAGCCCTACGGCGTGTGGGGCGGACTGACCGAGCACGAGCGCACCGCGATCCTGCAGCGCTCCGCCGACGTCCCAGCCTGACGACGCAGCCTGACGATCCGGCCTGGCCGACGGGCCGGCGCGACGGGCCCGCGAAGGCGATCGACCGCTCAGAACAGCACTGACGAGCCAACCCCGACCTGCGGGGTTGGCTCTTCGGCTTCCACGGACCAGGTGCGACGGGGTCGCGCCGACGTCAGTCCGCGTCGTCGGCGACCTTGCCCTCGGCCAGCAGTGCCGCGGCGTGGGAGTCCTCGGGTGGAGCCTCGGGGTCCACGCCGTCGTCGATCTGCTCGTTGATGTAGCGCAGCAGCACGGCGGTGGTCGCCGCGACCGGCACGGCCAGGAACGCGCCCGTGACCCCGAACAGGGTGCCGCCGGCGGTGACCGACAGCAGCACGACCCCGGCGTGGAGGTTCATGGTCTTGCCCTGCAGCCACGGCGACAGGACGTTGCCCTCGAGCTGCTGGACGGCCAGCACGATGAGTGCGGCGATCACGGCGGCCTTGAAGTCGTTCGTCACCAGCGTCACGAGCACCGCGAGGATGCCGCTGACGAACGCGCCGACGATCGGGATGTAGCCGCCGAAGAACGTGATGACCGCGAGGGGGATCGCGAGCGGCACGCCCAGGATCGTCAGACCGATGCCGATGATGACGGCGTCGATGAAGGACACCAGGGTCTGGGTGCGGATGAACCCGCCCAGGGTGTTCCAGGTGCGGCCGAGCAGCTCGGTCGCGTGCTCGCCGGCCCGGCGGCCGCCCAGCGTGGCCAGCCACGGGAGGAAGCGGTGGCCGTCCTTGACGAAGAAGAACGTGAGCATCAGGACCAGCACCAGGTTGATGACGGCGTTCGTCGCGGCGCTCAACGTCGAGAAGATGCCCGAGCTGATGGCCGCGGCGCTCTCCTGCAGCTTGTCCTGCACGGCGCTGATGGCGCGGGTGATCTGTCCGTCGGACAGCTGCAGCGGTCCGTCGGTGAGCCAGTCGCGCACCCGCTGCAGGCCGTCGGAGGCCTGCGAGGCGATGGCCGGCGCCTGACCTGCGACCTGGGGCGTGAGCACCGCGATCGCACCGACGATCGCCGCGATGAAGCCGATCATGACGAGGGCCGCGGCCAGGCTGCTCGGCACCTTGTGCCGACGCAGCCAGGTGACCGGGGGCGCCAGGACGGTTGCCACGAGCAGGGCCAGCGACAGCGGGAAGAACACCATCCAGAGGTGCCCGACGATCCAGCCGAGCACGTACACGGCGGCGGCCAGCACCACGAGGCGCAGCCCCCACCGCTGGAGGACGGCGAACGCCTGGTCGATGACCACGGCGCGATCGCGGACGGTCGGAGTGCTCATCCTTGCAGCGTAGGCGCCGCGGTCGGTGGGATCGGCGGGACCCGCCAGTCGACGGGTGCGCTGCCCAGCTCGAGGAGGTGCGCGTCGACGCGGCTGAACGGCCGCGAGCCGAAGAACCCCCTCGATGCGGAGAGCGGGCTGGGGTGGGCACTCGCGACCACGGGGGTGTCGCCCAGCAGGGGCTGCAGCTTCTGGGCGTCCCGCCCCCAGAGCACCGCGACGAGCGGCCGGTCGCGGGCCACGAGGGTCCGGATCGCCTGCTCCGTGACGCGCTCCCAGCCCATCCCGCGGTGGCTGGCCGGGGCGCCGGCCCCCACCGTCAGCACCCGGTTGAGCAGCAGGACGCCCTGCTCCGACCACGCCGTCAGGTCCCCGTGGGGCGCGCGGGGGATGCCCAGGTCGGCCTCGAGCTCGGTGTAGATGTTGGCGAGGCTGCGGGGAAGGGGGCGCACGTCGGGGTGGACCGAGAACGACAGACCCATGGCGTGACCGGGCGTCGGGTACGGGTCCTGGCCGGCGACGAGCACCTTCACGTCGGCGAGCGGCTCCTGGAAGGCACGGAGGATCGCGTCGCCGTGGGGCAGCCACGGTCGGCCGGCCTCGGTCTCGGCCCGCAGGAGCTCGCCCATCCGGGTCACGTCGTCGGCGACCGGCGCCAGCGCCTCGGCCCAGTCGGGTGCGACGAGCTCGTGCAACGACTTCGGCATGGCCTCACCCTAGGCAGGATCGGGACGTGGTCGCCCGTCCGGCGACGTCGTGAGGGCGATGGCGTTCCGAGAACGGCGCGCCCTAGACTCTGGGGCGCAGTGTCAGCCATCACCGCGTACCGCACGCTGCTGCGGATCGTCGGGCCCGCCTACGTCGTCGTAGCCTTCCTCGGGCGAGTTCCGCTTGCCATGAGCCAGATGGGCACGCTGCTCCTCGTCAGTGGGGCCACGGGTCGCTACGCGCTCGGCGGTGCGGCCGCCGGTGCCCTCGCCGTGGCGAACGCCGTCGGTGCACCGTTCTTCGGGTCGTTGGCGGACCGCATCGGTCAGCGTCCCGTCGTGCTCGCCCAGTCGTGGGCCGGAGGTGCAGGACTCGCGGCGATCGTGTGGACGACGCAGTCCGACGCGTCGCCTGCCGCCATCATCGTGGTGGCGGCCCTGGCCGGGCTCGCCACGCCCCAGATCGGTCCGCTGGCTCGCGTGCGGTGGCAGCCGATCACCCGTCGCGCTCCCGACCAGCGCCGGCTCGTCGACGCTGCGTTCTCCTACGAAGGAGCGGCCGACGAGGTCTCCTTCGTGCTCGGCCCCGCCACGGTCGGGCTGCTGGCGGTCGTGGTGGCCCCGGGCGACGCGCTGCTGGTGGCTGCGGGGCTGCTCGTGGCCTTCGGGTCGTGGTTCGCACTCCACCCCACCGCCGCGCTCACCCGACCCGAACCGGGGGCCGTCCGGTCCGACGCGCCCGTGATCACCGGGGTCCTGGTGGTGCTCGCCCTCGCCCAGATGCTGATCGGCATGCTGTTCGGTGCCACGCAGACGGGGTCCACGGTGCTGGCCACCGCGGCGGGCGAGCCCGGCCAGGCCGGGCTGATCCACGCGACGCTCGGGGTCGGCAGCGCGATCGCCGGCCTCGCGATCGCCGCCCTGCCCGAGCGCATCGGCTACCCGACGCGCATGGTCGCGTCCGCGTCCGCGCTGCTCGTCCTGTCGGTGCCGCTTCTCCTGGTGCAGACCATCGGGCAGCTCGTCGCCGTGATCGCCCTGCTGGGCTTCGCGGTGGCCCCGTACATGATCAGCAACTTCGCGATGGCGGGATCGGTGGTCGAGCCCGAGCGCGTCGGCACCGCCATGACGTTGCTCGCCGGTGCCACAGGCATCGGGTACGCGCTCGGCTCGACGGTGGCGGGCCGACTCGCCGACCTCGGCGGCCACACCCCGGCGTTCGCGGTGACCGTCACCGCCACGGCGCTGGCCCTGGTGCTCTCCCTCGCCTTCCGCGCACGGCGCGGGTCGTCGTCCTGAATGTGCCGGGTCGGCGTTCCCTGGGGTCGGACCCCGGTCCATGTCTCACCGGGTGAGGCGGTCCAGGAACGCGACGAGCAGGGCCTCGCGCAGGCGCGGGGGCGCGACGTCGAGCAGGGCGTTCACCGGCGCCATCTCCTGCGGCACGGACACCTCGCCGCTGCCGTCACCGAGGCCCGCGGTCTGCAGGAGCAGGTCGAACGTCGCGTCGTCCAGCGTGGCCGGGTCGAGGGACTCGGCCACGGCGCGCAGCTCGGCGTCCACCGTCACCGGACCGGCCGCGACCGCGTCGGCCGTCGCGGCGGCGAGGTCCTCCAGCAGCTGCGGGACCTGCGGGGCGGTGGCGGCGCACATCGTCAGGTGCAGCGTCGCCGGCTCGTCGCGCCACGACATCTGCGGCTGCACGAACCAGCCGCGGGCGAGCATGCGGTCGCTCAGCGTGAACACGTCGAGCGCGTCGTCGGCGCCGACGCACAGCAGCGTCGAGTCCGGCGGCACCACCACGTGCAGGTGGTCGATGCCGCCGATGCCGTCGGCGAGCGCGCGGGTGGCGTCGACCGTCTGGCGCACGAGTCGGGCGTAGCCGTCGGCGCCGAGGTAGCGGACCACGGCCCACGCCGCCGCGAGGGGCCCACCGGACTTGGTGGACTGCACGGTGGAGTTGAGCATCGTGTAGCCGGGCCAGTCGGCGCTCGCGTAGAACTGCGCTCGCCGGTGTGCGGGGTCGGCGAACAGCAGCAGCGAGACGCCCTTGGGCGCGTAGGCGTACTTGTGCAGGTCGACCGAGACACTGGTGACGCCGGGGACCGCCAGGTCCCACGCCGGAGCGTCGTCGACCCACGGCAGGACCCAGCCACCGATGCAGGCGTCCACGTGGAGCCGCAGGCCTCGCGCCGACGTCTCCGTGGCGATCTCGGGAACCGGGTCGACGACGCCGTGGGCGTACGAGGGCGCCGACACCGCCACGAGCACCACGCGCTCGCCGAGCCCGTCGATCGCCTCGACCATCGCGCCGACGTCGGCGCGACGGGTCCGCGGGTCGACGTCGACCGCCACGAGCTCCACCCCGAAGTAGTGGGCGGCCTTGTGGAACGCGGCATGGATCGTGGTGGGCACGACCATGGCCGGGCGGTCGACGGGCGAGGCGTCGCGCGCGGCCTTGACGGCGAGCAGGATCGACTCGGTGCCGCCCGACGTGACGGTGCCGACCGTCTCGGGCGGTCCGTGCAGCGCGTCGCGCGCGAAGGTCACGAGGTCGCGCTCCATGCGCAACAGGCTCGGGAACGCGGTGGGGTCGAGCCCGTTCGTCGCTCCGTACATCGCGAGCGCCCGGCGGCCGAGCTCGTCGGCCTCGGCGATGCCCGAGTCGTAGACGTACGCCAGGGTGCGGCCGCCGTGCGTGGGCAGGTCGCCGGCGCGCAGCTCCTCGAGCTCGGCGATGACGGCCTCGGGAGTGGGATGGCTGGGGGAAGAGTCAGGCACGGGCGAGCTCCTCGTCGAGGCGGTAGCGGCGCAGCAGCAGGAGGCTGAGCGCGATGATCGCGGCGGGGACCAGCGAGAACCCCAGGGTGATCGCGGTGAGGGCCGAGTCGGGCTGCGCGACGTCCTGCCCGCCCGTGGACGAGACGTACCCGCCGACCGCGAGCACCAGGGCGAACAGTCCTGGGCCGAGTGCGAGGCCGAGCGTCTCGCCGGCGGTCCAGACGCCGGTGTACACGCCGATGCGGTTCTGCCCGCTGCGCCGGGCGTCCCGGGCGGCGACGTCGGGCAGCATGGCCATCGGGAACACCTGGGCGCCGGCGTAGCCGGTGCCGACCAGGGCGGCGGCGGGGTAGACGACGAGGGCCGTGGCGTCACGGGCGGCGAGCAGGCCGAGGGCGCCGACGACGAGCAGCAGCGTGGCGACGGTGTACCCGGCTTGCTTGCCACGCCCGGCGAACAACCGCTCCCAGAGCGGGGTCACGAGGAGGGCCGGGCCCACGAAGGAGGCGAACAGGAACGTCGAGGCGGCCGCGGAGTCGAACAGCTCGTCCGCCACGTACGCGACGCCGGCGAGCATGGCGCCGATGCCGAGCGCCTGGAGCACGAAGCAGCCGAGCAGTGCACGGAAGTCGCGGTCGCCGGACACGAGGGCGAGCTGCTCGCGCAGGCCGCCTGCCGGTGGCGCGACGTCGAGCCGGGGTGCGTCGCGGGTGCCGCGCCACGCACCGACGACGCCGAGCACCAGCAGCACCGCGACGTAGACGCCCATGACGCGGTACCCCGCAGCGTCGGAGTCGCCGTCGCCCACGGCGTCGACCACCATCGGAGCCGTGGCGCCGGAGAGCAGGATCGCGAGCGCCAGCACCGCGACCCGCCACGTCATCAGGCGGGTGCGCTCGGCGTAGTCCGACGTCATCTCCGCCGGCATCGCCACGTACGGCACCTGGAAGAACGCGTACGCGCTCGCGCAGCCCAGGAACATCACCACGACCCAGGCGCCCGCCAGCACCGACGGCTCCGTGGGTCCGGCGAACATGAGCGCGAAGAACACCGCCAGCAGCAGCCCGCCCCGCAGCAGGAAGGGGCGGCGTCGGCCCTGGGGGTGCGTCGAGGCGTCGCTGATGCGCCCCGCGATCGGGTTGAGCACCACGTCCCACGCCTTCGGCAGGAAGACGATCACCGCGGCGACGACGGCGGCGATGCCGAGCGTGTCGGTCAGGTACGGCAGGAGGAGGAGTCCCGGGACCGTGCCGAAGGTGCCCGTGGCCACGCTGCCGAGCGCGTAGCCGCGCCGGACCCGCGGGGGCAGCGGCGTCGACGTCATGGCGGTCAGGCTAGGCGAGGCCGGGGCCACCGGCGGTCCCACGCGTCTCGACGATTCCCAGGTCGACCTGGGAATCTCCCGCTCCGCACGGATTCCTCACCCCTGCACGGGTTGCTCTCCGTGCGGGTGTGAGATCTCCGTGCCTCCGATCACCCGTGCAGGGTGCGCGGACTCGGCCGGCACGGCGGGACGGTGGGCGAGATGACGTGACGCGATGCGATGTGGCACGGTCGGCGTGGGGCGCGCGACGTGGCGCGCGGGAGGGGGAACGCATGACGTGGGCGGAGCTCGCCGGCCTGGCCGGCCTCGCGCTGGTCGACAGCACCAGCTTCGGCACGCTGCTCATCCCGCTCTGGATGCTGCTCGCGCCGCGAGTGCGGCCGGGGCGGGTGCTGCTGTTCCTCGGGACCGTCGTGGTCTTCTACTACGCGGTCGGCGTCCTGCTGCTCCTCGGCATCGACGTCGCCGTGGAGGCGGCCTCCGACCTCGGTGGAGCGCTCGCGGACAACCGGCCGCTCACGATTGCCCAGCTCGTGGTGGGCGTGGGGCTGTTCCTCTGGAGCTTCCGCGTCGAGAAGAAGGCCAAGGAGCAGTCCGGACCGAGTCCGCGCGCCAGACGCTGGCGTGCGGCGCTGCAGGGCGAGGGCGTCCCCGTGCGCACGACCATGGGCATCGCGCTCGTGGCCACCGTGCTCGAGGTCGCGACGATGCTCCCGTACCTGGCCGCCATGGGCCTGCTCTCGCGTGCCGACGTCGACCGTCCGGTCCAGCTGCTCGTGCTCGTGGGCTACGTGCTCGTCATGGTGCTGCCGGCCCTCGTCCTCCTCGTGCTCCGAGTCGCGGCCTCCCGACTCGTGGAGCCGTGGCTCGAGCGGGCCGACGCCTGGATGTCGGCGCGCACGGGCTCGATGATGAGCTGGGTCATCGGCATCGTCGGCTTCTTCGTCGGCATCGACGCGTTCGACCGGCTCTTCGGCTGACCGTCAGCGCCGACGCGTGCTCGTCTCGGGGTTGCTCCGCGCGGGCCGGGGCGTCTTGTCGTGCGTGCGCCTGACGTTGCGCAGGTCGTCGAGGAAGCTGTTGGCCCACGTGTCGATGTCGTTCTCGACCACCTGCTTGCGCATGGCCTTCATGCGGCGGTGGCGTTCCTTCTCGGGCGCCTGCATGGCCTCGACCAGGGCCTCCTTGAGGCCGTTGATGTCGTACGGGTTCACCCGGTAGGCGTGGCGCAGCTCGGCCGCTGCGCCAGCGAACTCGCTGAGCACCAGCGCGCCGTCGTCGTCGTAGCGGCACGCCACGTACTCCTTGGCCACCAGGTTCATGCCGTCGCGCAGCGGTGTCACGACCATGACGTCGGCGGCCCGGTAGAGCGCGGCCATCTCCTCGCGCGGGTACGACGCGTGCAGGTACGTGATCGGCTGGGCGCCGATGCGGCCGACGTCGCCGTTGATGCGGCCCACGAGCCGGTCGATGTCGTCGCGCAGGATCTTGTACTGGCCCACCCGCTCGCGCGACGGCGTGGCCACCTGCACGAACACCGCGTCCTCGACGTCGACGGAGCCCTCGGTGATGAGCTCGCCGAAGGCGCGGAGCCGCTGCCGCAGACCCTTGGTGTAGTCGAGGCGGTCGATGCCGAGCAGCACGCAGCGCGGGTTGCCGAGGCTCTCGCGGATCTCCGCGGCCCGGGCCGCCACCTCAGGTCGTCGGGCCATCTCCTCGAAGCCGGCGGAGTCGATGGAGATCGGGTAGGCGCGGGCCGTCACGATCCGGCCGTCGTCGAGGTAGACCGTGTCGCGGTGGGTCTTGTTGCCGACGCGCTGCCGCACGAGCCGCACGAAGTTCTGCGCGGCGCCGGGCAGCTGGAAGCCGACGAGGTCGGCACCGAGCAGGCCCTCGAGGATCGAGCGACGCCACGGCAGCTGCTGGAACAGCTCGTTCGGCGGGAACGGGATGTGCAGGAAGAAGCCGATGCGCAGGTCGGGCCGGAGCTCGCGGAGCATCTGCGGCACGAGCTGCAGCTGGTAGTCCTGCACCCACACCACGGCGTTCCTGCGAGCGACCTTCGCGGCCCGCTTGGCGAAGCGCCGGTTCACCTCGACGTAGGAGTCCCACCACTCGCGGTGGAACTCCGGCGGGGCGACGACGTCGTGGTAGAGCGGCCAGAGCGTGCCGTTGGAGAAGCCCTCGTAGTACTCCTCGTACTCCTGGCTCGTGAGGTGCACCGGGACGAGCGTGATGCCGTCGTGCTCGAAGGTCCGCAGCTTCTCGTCGGGAGCGCCGTGCCACCCGATCCAGGCTCCGCCGTTGCGGCGCATCACGGGCTCGAGGGCGGTCACCAGGCCGCCGGGGGAGGTGCGCCAGGTGGTGCTGCCGTCGGGCTGGACCACCCGGTCCACGGGCAACCGGTTGGCGATCACCACGAAGTCCGCCGTTGCCGCCATGGCTCCACCCTAGGCGAGCGGCGGGACCGCGCCCGTCGACCGCGCCGGGCGGGCCGGGTCCGTCAGCGCTGGCCGGTCAGCACTGGCTGGTCACCGATGAGCGTGCGTGCCGATCTGCTCGAGGATCGTGTCCATCAGCTCCTGGATCTGCAGGGTGGCCTCGAGCGGCAGCAGCGCCGACGCGGTCCGTCCGTCCCGCAGGCAGGCCGCGACCTCCTCGGCCTCGTGGGCGTACCCGCGTCCGGTGACGGGCACGTCGATCCGCTCACGCTCGTCCCCGCGCACGAGCGTGAAGGACGTGGGGTGGTGGAAGCGGCCGTCGATCTCGATCCGTCCGTCCGTGCCGGCGATCGAGGCCGTGCTGTCGGACTGGGCGAGCTGCGTCCACGCGATGCTCGAGACGGGCTGGTAGCCACCGGACCCGCGAGCCTCGTGCACCAGCGTGGCCCCTCCCGCCACGTCGAATCCGCGCGCGTGCAGCGCGCCGGCGGCGGTGACGCTGTGCGGGTGGCCGAGCACCAGGTGGGCGAAGGTGAGCGGGTAGATGCCGATGTCCAGCAGCGCGCTGGCCCCGAGCTCGGGGTCCCACAGGCGTGCGACGTCCGGGCCGGCCGCGAACCCGAGGGCTGCCCTGAGCTCGCCGACCTCTCCGATCGCGCCGGAGTCCACGCGCCGCTTCACCTCGCGGATGACGGGGTTCGTGCGCATCCACATGGCCTCGGCCAGGAACAGGTCCGTCTCGCGTGCGCGGGCGACGAGCTCGCGTCCGCTCGCGACGTCCAGCGTCATGGCCTTCTCGCACAGCACCGGCTTGCCGGCGTCGAGGCACAGCAGCGCGTCCTCGAGGTGGCGGCTGTGCGGGCTCGCGACGTAGACGACGTCGACGTCGGGGTCGGCCACGAGCTCGTCGTAGCTCCCGTACGCGCGGGCCGTCGGCGTGCCGTGCTCGTCGAGGAAGGTCTGGGCCCGCGTCCGGTCGCGCGAGCCCGCGGCCACCACCTCGTGGTCGGGCAGCAGGGCCAGGTCCCGTGCGAAGCTGCCGGCGATGTGTCCGGTGGCGAGGATGCCCCAGCGCAGGGGCCGGTCGGCGGGGACGGCCGCGGCGGCGCGCTGGTCGGTGCTGGGCAGGTCGGTGCTGGGCTGGATGCTGCTGGGGGACTCGGCCATGCCTCCACGCATACCAGAGCAGCAGTCCGCCGAAGCGAATGACACCACTGTCATTCCTGGGTTAGGGTGACGCCATGAGCGCAGTGGAGCAGTCGAGCCACGACCCGGCACGTCCGGGCAGCACGTTGACCGACCGCGACCTCGACATGCTGTCGATGGAGCGGCTCTGGTGGCAGTTCGCCGGGGCCAAGGAGCAGGCCATCCGCGAGAAGTTCGACATGTCCGCCACGCGGTACTACCAGCTGCTGAACGCCCTCATCGACAGCGACGACGCCCTCGCCTTCGACCCGCTGCTGGTCAAGCGTCTGCGTCGTCTGCGTGCTCAGCGCCAGCGCAGTCGCTCGGCGCGCCGCCTCGGCATCGATCTCTGAGTCGCGGTCGCGGGTGTCCGACCACCGCCGCACGGTGACCCGCCGGGCGCTCGTGCTGCCCACCTGGGCGCTCCTCGCGGTCGGCGGGGTGGTCGTGCTGGCAGGAGCCTGGCTCGCCTGGCTCCTGGTCACCGGCCCCGACGACGACGCCCCGGTCGCGTCGGCGAGCTCGAGCCCTGCTGCGTCCGAGCCGTCCGCCACGCCCACGCCGGAGCCCACCGAGACGACCGAGCCGGAGCCCAGCGAGACGCCGGAGCCCGAGCCCACCGAGACCAGCGAGCCCGAGCCCACCGAGCCCGCGGTCGACCGGTCGTCGATCCAGGTCTCCGTCCTCAACGCGTCGCGCACCCAGGGCCTGGCCCGCACGGTGGCCCAGCGGGTCACCGCCGAGGGCTGGACCGTCGGCGCGGTGGGCAACTGGCGCGGCTACTCGGCGGCCAACACCGTGCACTACCCGCAGGGCCGCGAGGCGGAGGCGCGGCAGCTGGCCGACGACCTCGGCATCCAGGCCGTGGCCCCGATCGTCAACGGGATGAGCGGCCAGCGGCTCACGATCGTGCTGGTCGGTCCCGTCTCCTGAGTCGCGCTCCGCGGCTGCGATGATGCTCGGGTGCCCGCGGCAGACCACCCCACGCCCGACGTCCCGGCGTCGCTGCTCGTCGACCCCCGGCAGATCCTGCTCGGACTGGACTTCGACGGCACCCTCTCGCACGTCGTCGACGACCCGACCCGGGCCTTCGCGCACCCCGACGCCGTCACGGCCGTCGCCCGTCTGGGTCACGTGCTGGGGCAGGTCGCGATCGTCACCGGCCGTCCGGTCGAGCAGGCGCTGACCCTCAGCGGGTTCCGTGGGCTCGCGGGCCTCGAGCGGCTCGTGATCTGTGGGCAGTACGGAGCGGAGCGGTGGGACGCCGAGGTCGACGTGCTCGAGCGTCCCGACCGTCCGGACTCGGTGGAGCGGCTGGCGTCGATGCTTCCCCAGTGGCTCGCCGACCACCGCGCAGGGCACGTCCGCATCGAGGACAAGGGCCTGGCGGTCGCGATCCACACGCGGGGCATCGACGCGGACCTGATCCACGAGCTCGAGGGCCCGCTCCGGGCGCTCGCCGCGGACCTGGACCTCGAGGTCGAGCCGGGCCGCCAGGTGCTCGAGCTGCGCGGTCACGCGACCGACAAGGGGGTCGCGCTGCGCGACCTCGTGGAGACGACCGGCCTGCGGAGGGTCGTCTACGTCGGCGACGACCTGGGCGACCTGCCGGCCTTCGAGGCGGTGGAGCACCTGCGCCGCAGCGGTGGCGACGGTGTCCTGGTGGCGTCGGCGTCGGGCGAGCAGGACGCGCTCGTGAGTCGCTCCGACGTGGTGCTGCCCGGACCCGACGGCGTCGCAGCGTGGCTCACGGCCTGGGCCGACGCCCTCGACGCCTGAGTGCTGCGCCGTGAGCATCCCCGGGGAGCGCCTGCCGGTCCACACGCCGTGGACGCGCGTCCGGACGGTGCTGAACTGGGTCAACCTGAGCACCGTGGCCGGCCTCGTGGTCGCGTGGCTGGGCGGCGCCACGATCGAGCGGCACGGGCGCGGCACCTACCTGGCGGGCGGCTACCGATGGCGCTTCCCGGTGGCGAGTGCCTTCACGCTCGGCTCCGTGGTCGTGAGCACCCACGACCACGCCTGGCTGCGCGACCGGCCCCGGCTCCTGCAGCACGAGGACCGGCACGTCACCCAGTACGCCTGGTTGGTCGGTCCGGTCATGGTGCCGCTCTACCTGCTGGCGGCCGGGTTCTCCTGGGTGGTCGCGGGCGACCACTCGTCGTACAACCCATTCGAGCGGCTCGCGGGCCTGGACGACGGCGGCTACCCGCCCGTGAAGACTCGACGTCGGCGTCGGCACGGGCGGTGAGCAGGGCTCAGCCGACGGTCCGGTCCGGCCGGCCCGGGACGAACAGCGCGGCGACGAGCGCCACGCCGACCGCGCCCGCGGCGGCGAGCAGCGACGGACCGATCGCCCCGTCGTAGCCCTGCGGCGAGATCGAGCCGCCGGCTCCCTGGAAGACCGCGACGATGACCGCGATCCCGAGCGCCACGCCGAACTCGCGGACGGTGTTGTTGGCCGAGCTCGCGATCGCGAGGTCGTCGTCGGGCAGTCCGTCGAGCACGGCGGTCGACATGGGGGCGAACGTCAGGCCCATGCCGACGCCGGCCAGGACCAGGGGAACCACCAGGTCGCCGTAGCCCGACCAGCTCTCGACGACCGATGCGAACCACACGAGCGACACGGTCTGCAGGGAGAGCCCGACGACCAGCAGCGACCGGGCGCCCAGGCGGGGGACGAGTGCTCCGGCGATCGGGGCGACCACCATGGGTGCGGCGGTCCAGGGGAGCGTGCGCAGACCGGCCTCGAGCGGTGAGTAGCCCTGCACGACCTGGAGGTACTGCGACAGCAGGAACACGCTGCCGAACATGCCGAGGCTGAACATGAGGCCGATGACGTTCGCCGCGCTGAACGCCCGGCGACGGAACAGGCGGAGCGGGAGGACGGCGTCGTCACCCGGGCGGGTGGATCGGTCGAGCCGTGCGGCCCATGTCAGGTACCCGAGCGCGAGGGCCGAGGCGGCCACGAGGGTGCCGACGACCCCGGCGGAGGACCACCCGTCGTCGTTGCCGTGGACGATGCCCCAGACACCTGCGAAGACCGCACCACCGAGCAGGAACGTGCCGACGACGTCGGGGCGTCCGGGCGCGGAGCTGCGCGACTCCGGGGTGGCGAGCAGGAGCAGCGGCACGGCGACCAGGGCCACGGGCACGTTGATCCAGAAGATGGCCTGCCAGCTGAGCCCCTCGACCACGGCGCCGCCGATCACGGGTCCGACGGCGACACCCAGCCCGGCCACGCCGCTCCAGATGCCGATCGCGGCCGCTCGCGCCGCGGGGGGCACGGCGGCGACGAGGAGCGTGAGCGACAGCGGCACGATCGCCGCGGCGCCGACGCCCTGGAGGGCCCGCGCCGCGATGAGGGCCTCGGCCGACCCGCTCAGCGCGGCGGCCACGGACCCGAGCGTGAAGACGCCGATGCCGGCCAGCATCACGCGTCGTCGTCCGAGGCGGTCGCCCACGGCGGCCAGCGCGAGCATGAACGTCGCGAAGGGCAGCGTGTAGGCGTTCATGAACCATGACAGCTGGGTGTCGGTGGCGCCCAGGTCGGACTGCACGACCGGCAGGGCGCTCGTCATGACCAGGTTGTCGAGGGTGGCCATGAACATCGGCAACGAGGCCGCCGTGAGGGCGAGCGCCGTGCGTCGGCGCGCGGAGGTCGTGGTCGCCGACGGCGTGCCCGTGGGCGGTGGGGCAGAGGCGGGGGAGTCGAGGGTGTCGGTGGTCATGGGAGTGCTCCTGGGGAGGGGACCGAACGTAGAAGGCATCGAATGATTACTTGTGGCGACTTTAAGTAATCGGGTGATAACCTGTCAACCATGACCCCCCGGATGAGTGCCGACGCCCGCCGCGAGCTCGTGCTCGAGGCCGCCACCCGCGCCTTCGCCCGGACGGGGTACGCCGGGACCAGCACCGACGCTGTGGCCAAGGAGGCCGGCGTCTCGCAGCCCTACGTCGTACGGATCTTCGGCACGAAGCTCGAGCTGTTCGTGGAGGTGTTCGACCGCGCGACCCGTCGCATCATCGACGCCTTCGAGCACGTCATCGCCACGCAGGTGATCGACCCCGACTCCGAGGAGGGCCTCTCGCCGCTCGGCCAGGCCTACGCCGACCTGGTCCTGCGCGACCGCGACGCCCTGCAGCTCATGGTCCACGGGTTCGCCGCCGCGACCGATCCCGAGATCGGGGCGTTCGCGCGGTCGCGCATGACCGAGATCTTCCAGGTCGTCCGCGGCACCGGGATCGACGACGACCGGGCCCGTGACTTCGTGGCCCACGGCATGCTCATCAACGTGATGCTGGCCATCGGCGCCCCGGAGCACGTGACGGGCGACCCCGCGCTGCTGGCCCTCACCGACTGCGTGTTCGGCGACGTCGCCGACTCGCTCACCGAGGCCTCCTAGGCCTGCCGCGGGAACCGGGGTCGGGTCCCGTGCGTCACGCGTGCGCCCGGTTCACCGAGGGCCGGGACCCCCGCGACGCCCCGCTGCCCAGCGCAGGCTGAGCTGCACGTCGGCCATCCCCTCGAGGCGGGTCTCGACCTCGGCCACGCACACCGCGACGTCGGTGGGGTCGTCGTACTCGTGGCACTCCGCCGTCGACTCCGAGAGCGTCGGCGGGTGCTCGCTGCTGCCGTCCAGTCGGAACACGCTGAAGCCGTTCTCGGCATCGCCCTCCACGGCCACGATCGTGTGCCCCGGCAGGCGGTGCCGGCTGGACGGCGGGTCGGCGAGGACGGCACTGCTCAGCAGTCCGGCGGTGACGGCGAGCGCCGGCGCAGCCACGAGCGTGGCGGCACGGGTGCGGAGTGGACGGATGGTGAGCGGCATGGTGAAGACCTCCGACGTCGGCACCGGTCGGTCCGGTGCGGTCGACGGGACATGGCCCTCGTGGCCGGCGCGACGCCCGGCTGCGCCGACGGCTGTGGACGACCACGGGCGGCGCGCTCGCCTGCGGCTCGATCTGTGGACGCCCGCTCCGTGGACCGTTGCGTCTCGCATCGCGGACCAATTGGACACATGGTGAGACGCCTGCCTACGCTGGACCTGCTCATCCAGAGGGGTACAGGGACACGGCCCGACGACGCCCCAGCAACCAGCTCCACCGTCCACCCAGGACACCGGAGCCAGGTGCTCATTCCGTCCCGACCAGAGAGGTCGGGAAAGATGACCAGGAGGCTTTCGTGAGCATCACCACCGCCCCGTCCACCACGTCCGCGGCATCCGACGTCGACAAGGCCGAGGTCGCCCAGCGCGGCTCGCTGCGCGACGGCGCCTTCGGGTCCGCCACCGGGCTCGTCTGCCGCGAGTGCGGCGCCACGCGACCGCTCGGCCCGCACTACGCGTGCGACGACTGCTTCGGCCCGCTCGAGGTCGACTACGACTTCGGCACGGTCACGCGCGAGCAGATCGAGAGCGGCCCGCGCAACATCTGGCGCTACAAGGCGCTCCTGCCGGTGCCCGACGACATCGAGTCCAGCCCGAACACCGAGCCCGGCTTCACGCGGCTGCTCGAGGCGCGCAACCTCGCCGCCGAGCTGGGCCTGACCAGGCTCTGGGTCAAGGACGACAGCACCAACCCCACCAACTCCTTCAAGGACCGCGTCGTCGCGTGCGCCCTGAGCGCCGCCACCGAGCTGGGCGCGAAGGTCTTCGCGTGCCCGTCGACCGGCAACCTCGCGAACGCCGTGGCCGCCGCCGGGGCGCGCGCCGGCATCCGCACCGTCGTGTTCATCCCGAGCAACCTCGAGACGCCCAAGCAGGTGAACTCGGCCGTCTTCACCGACAACCTCGTCGCCGTCGAGGGCAACTACGACGACGTCAACAAGCTCGCGAGCGAGATCGCCGGCGAGGAGGACGGGTGGGCGTTCGTCAACGTCAACGTCCGACCGTTCTACGCCGAGGGCTCCAAGACGCTGGGCTACGAGATCGCCGAGCAGCTGGGCTGGCGCCTGCCCGACCAGATCGTCATCCCGGTGGCCTCCGGCTCGCAGCTGACCAAGGTGCACAAGGCGTTCAAGGAGCTCATCGACCTCGGCCTCGTCGAGGACAAGCCCTACAAGGTCTTCGGCGCCCAGGCGCAGGGCTGCAACCCGGTGGCCACGGCGTTCGCCGAGGGTCATGACGCGATCCGCCCGGTCAAGCCCGACACGATCGCCAAGTCCCTCGCCATCGGCAACCCCGCCGACGGCATCTACGTGCTCGACATCGCGCGGGCCACCGGCGGCGCCGTCGAGCAGGTCAGCGACGACGAGATCCGCGACGCGATCGTGCTGCTGGCGCGTACCGAGGGCATCTTCACCGAGACCGCCGGCGGCACGACGCTGGCCGTCCTGAAGAAGCTCGTCGAGACCGGGCAGCTCGACCCGGACCTCGAGACGGTGTTCATCAACACCGGCCACGGGCTCAAGACCCTCGACGCCGTCTCGGGCCGCGTCGGCCCGGCCGCGACGATCGCCCCCACGTACGACGCGTTCGTCGCCTCCGGCCTCGCCTGAGCCGACGACCGCTCCCGCCCCTCACCCCTCGATCGACTGGAGACCACCGTGTCCGTGTCCGTCCGCATCCCCACCATCCTGCGCAGCTACACCGGCGACTCCTCCAAGGTCGAGGCCGACGGCGCGACGCTCGCCGAGGTGCTCGACTCGCTCGAGTCGTCCTACGCCGGCATCAAGGCCCGCATCGTCGACGAGGACGGCAAGCTCCGCCGCTTCGTCAACGTGTACGTGGCCGAGGAGGACGTGCGCTTCGCCCAGGGCCTCGAGACCCCCGTCAAGGACGGCGCGCAGATCAGCATCATCCCCGCCGTCGCCGGCGGCTGCGCCTGATCCTCGTCCTGCGGGTGGGCAGCCGAACAGGCGCACCGGCGCACGGAGACCTCACGCCCGCACGGGAAGCAACCCGTGCAGACGTGAGGAAGCCGTGCGTGCCGGGCGATTCCCAGGTCGACCTGGGAATCTCCGAGCCGCGTCAGCGGACGAAGCGGGGGGTGAGCGGCGGGTTCCACCACTCGCCGTTGCTGGCGCGCACCGCGCCGACGACGTGCAGCACGACGGCCCAGACGATGACGATCCCGTAGGTGACGAAGCCGATCAGCACCAGCATGAGCGGGAGCGAGAGCAGCAGCAGGATGCCCGTGGTGATCTGGACGTTGAGCGAGTTGGCCGCCTGGCGGCGGGCGTACTCGCCACGGTCCTTATAGACGAGATAGATCACGAGGGACGCCACGAAGCCGAGGGTGCCTGCGCTCAGCACGAGGGCGGCCGCCGGCACGGCGTGCACGATGACGCCGATGCTGCGCTGGGTGTCGTCGGACAGGGGCTCGCCCTGCCCGGTGCCCTGGCCGGGCGCGGGCTCGTGGGGATAGGCGGTCATGAGAGTCCAGCTCCTCGATCGATGTTCGTGTGCCTCCACTGAAGCACGCCGACCGAGCAGCGCACCCTGTTCCCGGGGTGCGGCCAGGGTGCGGTCAGGGTCGATCGGGGTCCATCCCGAGGGCGGTGTCGCAGGCCGGTCGACGGGCTGGGTGACCAGCGGGTGAACCGCGCTCTTCTGCGCCGCGACCGGCGCGTATAGGCTCGGCGTCAGATCGGTCCGGGCAGGTGGTTCGATCGCGTCACCAGGTGGGAGTTCGTCATGGTGCAGGGCACCGTCAAGTGGTTCAACGCCGACAAGGGCTACGGCTTCATCGAGGTCGAGGGCCAGGGTGACGTCTTCGTCCACTGGTCCAAGATCAAGTCCGACGGCTACAAGACGCTCGAGGACGGCCAGGCGGTCGAGCTCGAGGTGGTCGACGGCCCCAAGGGCCGTGAGGCCCAGGAGGTCGTCGGGCACTGACCCGGTGACGGGCGCCGTCGCTGCCCGTCGTGACCACGCGCACCGGACGCTCGTCGACGTCGAGCGCCCCGGTGTGACGCACCTCATCTGACACTTGCGGTGTCACATGGCGCGCTGACATACTCCCGGAATGTTCCCCGCCATCCTCGTCGCCGCAGAGCCTGCCCCCGTGGGCGGAGCGGCCCTCGACCAGGTCATCGGACTGAGCGTCGGGGCCGGCCTCGTGACCGCGGTCCTCGTCGCCATCGCCTGGGCCCACCGCACCCACCGCATCGAGTGGTTCCAGACCCTCGGTGACCGCCTGCACGAGCGCACCGGCGAGCCCGGCTGGGCGTCCATCCC
Organism: Aeromicrobium sp. Leaf289; assembly: GCF_001423335.1. NCBI lineage: Bacteria > Bacillati > Actinomycetota > Actinomycetes > Propionibacteriales > Nocardioidaceae > Aeromicrobium > Aeromicrobium sp. Leaf289. The sequence goes on from NZ_LMNK01000002.1 coordinate 888,130, forward strand.
CTCGCTGTTCGTGGCCAGCTCCCTCGTCGTCGCGCTGCTCGGGTTCCTGTGGGACGTGAGCCTGCACGCCGGTCGCGGACGCGACGAGGGCCCGCTCGCGAACCCCGCCCACTACCTGATCCTCTACGGGCTCTTCGCCCTGTTCATCGCCGGCATGAGCGCGATCGTGTTCCCGCGCGACGGCCAGCGTCCCGGCATCGCGTCGGTGCGGATCACCCGCAGCTGGTACGCCCCCGTCGCCGGCATCTTCATCGCCGCGTGCGGGCTCTACGCCCTCATCGGCTTCCCGCTCGACGACGTGTGGCACCGCCTGTTCGGCCAGGACGTCACGCTCTGGGGCCCGACGCACCTCATGCTGATCGGCGGCGCCGGCCTCTCGACGGCCGGCATCATCCTGCTGCACCGCGAGGCCGAGTTCTCCGAGGAGTGGAAGCGCTCGGCCGACAACCACGGCGCGCGGACGCTGCACAAGCTGACCCTCTCGATGGCGTTCGGCGGCCTCCTCATCGGCCTGTCGGTCTTCCAGGCGGAGTTCGACTTCGGCATCGCGCAGTTCCGCATGGTCTTCGCGCCGCTGATGATCGCTGCGGCCGCCGCACTGACCCTCGTGGCCGCGCGGCTGTACGCCGGTCCGGGCGCGGCCCTGTTCGCGGCGTTCTTCTTCGTCATCACGCGCGGCGTCGTCTCGTTCATCGTGGGCGACGTCTTCGGCCAGGCGTCGCACGTGTTCCCGCTCTACCTCGGCAGCGCCCTGATCATCGAGCTGCTGGCGCTCAGCCGACTGAAGGACAAGCCGCTCGTGTTCGGCGCCGTCGGCGGTCTGCTGATCGGCACGGTCGGCACCGTCATCGAGAAGTTCTGGAACGACGCCGTCTTCCAGTTCCCGTGGCCGCAGGACATCTGGCTCGAGAGCCTGGTGACCGTGGTTCCCGTGGCCCTGGGCGCCGGTCTGTGCGGCGCACTGTTCGCGATGGGCCTCGACGGCCGCCTGCCGAGCAACCGCTGGGTGGGCCGCTCGATCGTGGTCGGGTCGATCGTCGTCACGTCCGTGGCCGTCGGCAACGGGCTCAACGCCACGGTGCCCGAGAACGCCGAGGCCACGTTCGCCGTCCAGCAGGTCGGCACGGAGGCCCAGCCCGAGATCATGGTCGAGGTCACCACCACCGAGGGCCTCGTCGACGAGAACCCGACGTGGGTGCAGATCACCGCGTGGCAGGGCGGCGGCGCCGGCGTCGTCACGCAGTCGCTGAGGCGCACCGGCCCGGACTCGTGGGAGACCACCGAGCCCATGCCGATCGGCGGCACCTGGAAGACGCTGCTGCGCGTGCAGGACGGCCGCATGCTCACCGCCGCGCCGATCTTCCTGCCGGCCGACGAGGCGCTCGGGGCCGAGGAGGTCCCGGTCGAGTCGCAGATGACCCGCGAGTTCGTCCCGGAGATCGAGATCCTGCAGCGTGAGCGCGAGCTCGACACCTCGCCGTGGATGTGGGGCGTGGCGAACCTCGTGGTCCTGATCTGCAGCCTCGCGATCCTGGCCGGCATCAGCGTGGCCGTGGCGCGCGTCTCCGGGGCCATCGCCCGCGAGGGACGCCGTCGGCGCGACGAGCTGGAGCACGGCCCGGGCGGCGGCTCGGGCCTGGACCAGGGGAGCGGAGCCGGGACGGCGTGACCCCCGACCCGGCGGTCCTCGGGGTCGCCCACGGCGAGGTGCTGTGGGCGCACCACGCCGCCCTCGTCGCGATCCCCGCCTTCGTGCCGGCGATCGTGGTCGTGGGGGTGGTGCTCTACATCGCCCGCAAGGACCGCCAGGACGAGCAGCGCGAACGAGACCTGATCGACCGGGCCTTCGAGCCCGACGCCGGCGAGACCCCCGACGACGGGGAGGAGAGGAACCCGACATGAGGACGACCACGACCACGACCGCGCGGCTGACCGCCGCCCTGGTGACGACCGTGGCTGCCGGGCTGCTGCTCGCCGGGTGCGGAGACCCGGACCCGGGCACGGACGCCCCCAGTGCTGCCCCGAGCAGCGCGAGCGCGTCCCCGTCGGCCGAGGAGAGTGCCGACGTGAGTGCCGATCCTGGCGTGGTCGTCGACGTCACCATCTCCGCCGACGGCCCGACGCCGCAGGGCGAGCGGGTGGAGGTCGAGGTCGGGGAGCCGATCACGTTGAACGTCACGGCCGAGGTCGCCGACGAGGTGCACGTGCACTCCGACCCGGAGGTGAGCATCGACGTCGAGGCCGGTGACGAGACGTCGAGGACGTTCACGATCGACCGCCCCGGCCAGGTGGCGGTGGAGTCGCACGCCACCCACGCCGTGATCGTGCAGCTCGTCGTCCGGCCCTGACCCGTGCTCGATCCGTTCGTGGGAGCCGTGCTGCCGCTGCCGATGCACGGCGTCGGCGGCTCGACGGACCTGCCGATCCCGTTCCTGTACGCGATCGTCGGTGCGTCGTGGGCGCTCACCATCTCCTTCGCCGTGCTGGCGTTCGCGTGGAAGGAGCCGCGCCTCCAGCCGCCGGCCGGGCACGTCGTCCCCGACGAGCCGTCGCGGCGGCCGTGGCTCGCGGTGCTGGGCGCGCTGCTCGCCGCCTGGTTCCTGGGTGCCCTGTTCCTCGGCCCCGACGACGCGACGAACCCGGGCATCGCCGCCTTCTACATCCTCGTGTGGGTGGGGCTGGTGCCGTTGGCGCTGCTCGCCGGGCACGTGTGGAAGGACCTGTCGCCGTGGCGGTCGCTGCAGTGGCTGGTGGGTCGCGCGACCGGTCGTCCGGAGGGCTTCGTGGCCTACCGCGACGTCTGGGGCTACTGGCCGGCGGCGGTGGGGCTGTTCGCCTTCGTGTGGCTCGAGCTGGTCTCGCCCGACGCCGGCGACGTCGTCACGGTGCGCACCTGGGTGGCCACCTACGTGGTCGTCACGGTGCTGGGCGGTGTGCTGTTCGGCCCGCGCTGGTTCGACCGCGCCGACCCGTTCGACGTCTACAGCGCCTTCGTGGCTCGCCTCGCCCCGCTCGTGCGTGACCGCAGGTTCGACCCGCACGACCCGTTGCGCTCTCTGCCGCTGCTGCCCGTCGCGCCCGGCCTGGTGGCCGCGATCGCGGTGCTGCTGGGGTCCACGGCCTTCGACAGCTTCTCGGCGTCCGAGCGGTGGCAGTCGGGCTCGCACTCCACGCTCACGACGTCACTGGTGCTGCTGCTGTTCTGCGTCGTGGTCGGCGTGGCGTTCGTCGCGGCGTCGGTGGCCACGGGCGGGGTCACGCCACACGAGCGCCGGGCGCTGCCCGGACTGATGGCGCACTCGCTGGTGCCGATCGTCGTGGGCTACATCTTCGCCCACTACCTGACCTACCTGCTCGAGCGCGGCCAGGCCGCGGCGATCGACCTGCTCCAGCTCCTGGGGGTCGGCAACGGGCTGGAGGTCTCGTACTTCCTGTCCGAGCACCCGGACGTGCTGGCCGTCTACAAGGTCGGGTTCGTGGTGGCCGGGCACGTCGTGGCCGTCGTCGCGGCGCACGACCGGGCACTCGCGCTGCTGCCGCGTGCGCACCGGCTCACCGGCCAGCTCGCCATGCTCGTGCTCATGGTCGGCTACACGTTCACCGGCATCTACCTGCTCCTCTCGGTCTAGGCTCGACGGATGGAGCCGACGGTCGCGGGAGAGGTGCTGACGACGCACCCGGTGGCCGTGCTGGCCATCCCCGCGTTCATCCCGGTCGTGGTGATCGTCGCGACGGTCCTGTGGATCGCCCGCAAGGACCGGCTGGCGGAGGCCGCGGAGCACGAGGCCGGCGACCCCGTCGCTCCGGTCCTGCCCGTGCCGGTCCCCGTGGCCGCCGTCGATCCCACTCGCGGTGAGACCCGCGGCCGGCCCTGGCGCGACCGCCTCCCCCGCCTCGTCATCGGCGACGAGGACTGACCGGTCGTCCCGCGGGGCGGACTGGCACTCTCGGGACCCGATTGCCAGTCGTTGGTTAGCACTCCTATAGTGAGAGTGCTAGACATCAGACCGGCCCGGTGAGGGTCACGGCCGCAGCGGGAAGGGTTCGCCGCGGCGCAGGGCTCGTCCGTCGCGGGCACCGACCGGTCACACCCACCACGTCGAACCGGAGAGTTCCACATGGCCAAGACCATTGCGTTCAACGAAGAGGCCCGTCGCGGTCTCGAGCGCGGCATGAACCAGCTTGCCGACGCAGTCAAGGTGACGCTCGGCCCCAAGGGTCGCAACGTCGTGCTCGAGAAGAAGTGGGGCGCGCCCACGATCACCAACGACGGTGTCTCCATCGCCAAGGAGATCGAGCTCGAGGACCCCTACGAGAAGATCGGCGCCGAGCTCGTCAAGGAGGTCGCCAAGAAGACCGACGACGTCGCCGGTGACGGCACCACCACGGCCACCGTGCTGGCCCAGGCGCTCGTGCGCGAGGGTCTGCGCAACGTGGCCGCCGGCGCCAACCCGATGGGCCTGAAGAAGGGCATCGAGGCCGCCGTCGAGGCCATCAGCAGCCAGCTGCTGGGCATGGCCAAGGACGTCGAGACCAAGGAGCAGATCGCCTCCACCGCGTCCATCTCGGCCGCTGACCCCACGGTCGGCGAGATCATCGCCGAGGCCATGGACAAGGTCGGCAAGGAGGGCGTCATCACGGTCGAGGAGTCGAACACGTTCGGCCTCGACCTCGAGCTCACCGAGGGCATGCGCTTCGACAAGGGTCACCTGTCGGGCTACTTCGTCACCGACCCCGAGCGCATGGAGACGGTCCTCGAGGACCCCTACATCCTCATCGTCAACAGCAAGATCAGCTCGGTCAAGGACTTCGTCCCGGTGCTCGAGAAGGTCATGCAGTCGGGCAAGCCGCTCGCGATCATCGCCGAGGACGTCGAGGGCGAGGCCCTGGCCACCCTGATCGTCAACAAGATGCGCGGCACCTTCAAGTCGGTCGCCATCAAGGCCCCCGGCTTCGGTGACCGCCGCAAGGCCATGCTGGCCGACATCGCCATCCTCACCGGTGGCGAGGTCATCAGCGAGGAGGTCGGCCTCAAGCTCGAGAACGCCGACATCTCGCTGCTCGGCACGGCCCGCAAGGTCGTCACGACCAAGGACGAGACCACGATCGTCGAGGGTGGCGGCTCGCAGGACCAGATCGCCGGACGGGTCAACCAGATCCGCGCCGAGATCGAGAACAGCGACTCCGACTACGACCGCGAGAAGCTCCAGGAGCGCCTCGCGAAGCTGGCCGGCGGCGTGGCCGTCATCAAGGTCGGCGCGGCCACGGAGGTCGAGCTCAAGGAGCGCAAGCACCGCATCGAGGACGCCGTGCGCAACGCCAAGGCGGCCGTCGAGGAGGGCATCGTCGCCGGTGGCGGCGTGGCGCTCGTCCAGGCCACCAAGGCCGCGTTCGAGAAGCTCGAGCTCGAGGGTGACGAGGCCACGGGTGCCAACATCGTGCGCACCGCCGCGTCGGCCCCGCTGAAGCAGATCGCGATCAACGCCGGCCTCGAGGGCGGCGTCGTGGCGGAGAAGGTCGCCGGCCTCGACGCCGGTCACGGCCTGAACGCCGCCACGGGCGAGTACGTCGACCTCATCGCCGCGGGCATCATCGACCCGGCCAAGGTCACGCGCTCCGCGCTGCAGAACGCCGCGTCCATCGCGGCGCTGTTCCTCACCACCGAGGCCGTCGTGGCCGACAAGCCGGAGCCGGCTGCCGCCGGTGGCGGCGCGCCGGACATGGGCGACATGGGCGGCATGGGCTTCTGAGCCCCCACCCGCACCACCCCTGACGAGGGCCCCGACCACCGCGAGGTGGTCGGGGCCCTCGCACGTGCGGCGGGTCGTGTCGGCGGGGCGTGGCAGGCTGCTCCGCGTGGCACGTGCACCGGTACCCGAGGCGTTGCTGGCGCAGGTGGCCGCCGTCCTCGACGACCTGCCCGAGACGCGCCGCGAGCGAGCCTGGACGGGGACCCGATGGGTGGTGCGAGGACACAACGTCGCCCACGTGTTCGGGGGTGAGGACGGCCTCGTGCGGGTCACCTTCCGGGCGCCGATGGACGAGGTGGCCGCCTTCGAGCACCTCGGCCACCCCTACTTCCGCGTCGGGCGCAGCGGCGACGTGGTGGGGCTGGTGCTCGACGACGGTCCCGGCGTCGAGCCGGCGGAGCTGCGCGAGCTGCTCACGGAGTCGTACTGCGTGCAGGCCCCGCAGGAGCTCGTAGCGCAGGTCGAGCGTCCCGCGCACTGAGGTCGGCGCGGCTGGCAGGATGCACGGGTGACCACGACGCCGACGCAGGACGCGATGGGCCCGGGCATGGACCCCGGCCACCGAGAGCGTCTGCGCGCGGCCGGGGCCGAGGCCGGCGCGATCGACGCCCTCACCTGGCACCGTGCGACCGAGGGTGTCCCGCAGTGGTGGCACGACTGCGACAACGCCCTCTACCTCGCCGAGGGCGCCTGCCTGCCGGAGAAGGTCCTCGCCCAGCTGACGCTGTTCCCCGTCCGCGACGTCGTGATCGCCGTCGGGTCCGCCCTGCGCACCGTGTCGACCCTGCTCGTCGGCGGCGACGAGGCCACCGTGTTCGTCGACGCCGGCTGCGAGATCACCGCCGGCGAGCTGTTCTGCGGCGGCGGGTCCAGCATCGTGCTGCACGGCCCGCTCATCGCCACGCGGTGCGCCGTGGTCGACGCCCGCAACGGGGGGAGCATCGTGGCCGGCCCCGAGCAGCTGTGGGCCTCCGACGTGTACGTCGCGACGGACGACATGCACCGGCTCGAGGACCGCGTCACGGGCGAGCGGATCAACCCGTTCGGCGCCGACATCCGCCTCGGCCGGCACGTGTGGCTGTGCAAGGACGCCGTGGTGACCGGTCACGCCGACGTCGGCGACGGCGCCGTCGTGGCGATGCGGTCGGTGGTGCGTGGTCAGAAGGTCCCGGCCCACAGCGTGGTCGCCGGGGTGCCGGGGAGGGTGGTCCGCGACGACGTGGTCTGGTCCTACGACGACCGGGCCTGAGTCGTACCACTACCGCGGCCCTTGCTCGGCCCGTTCTCGCATGCTGGGCGTGGTCACGGTGTCGTGACGGGAGTTCGTAGCGTGCAGGGGTCGTCCTCACCCGGACGACGTCCCCTGCCCCCGTGTCGGCCGATCGCCGAGAGAAGGACCCCGCCATGTCTGAGCAGCCCACCACCATCGAGGCCCCGAAGCGGCGAGGTCCGCTCGTCGCGGGCGCGGCCGTCGCGGCCGTCGTCGTGATCGCCCTCGTCGCGTTCTTCCTGACCCGCGGCGACGACGCGACGAGCGCCGCCGGCGAGGACGCCGAGACGGTCTCCATCGGCGTCGTCGGTGCCAGCGACCCGTACTGGGAGGTCTTCGTCGACGCCGCCGCCGAGGAGGGCATCGACGTGGAGCTGCGCGACTTCACCGACTACACGCAGCCGAACCCTGCGGTCAGTGCGGGCGAGCTGGACCTCAACCAGTTCCAGCACCTGGTCTACCTGGCCGACTACAACCTGGCCAACGACGCCGACCTGACCCCGGTCGGCTCCACCGCCGTGTACCCGCTGGGTCTGTACTCCTCGCAGCACGACGCCGTCGGCGACATCCCGGACGGCGGCACCGTGGCCGTCCCGGACGACGTGAGCAACCAGGCCCGCGCCCTCGGCATCCTCGCCAAGAACGGTCTGATCGAGCTCGACGGCGAGCCGTCGATCTTCACCGACCTCTCCGACGTCGACACCGGGGCCTCGCGGGTGAAGGTCGAGGCGCTCGCGGCCGACGTGACCGCGACCAGCCTGGAGGACCTCGACGCGGCGGTCATCAACAACGACTTCGTGGAGAAGGCCGGCCTGTCGTTCGACGACGCCCTGGCGACCGACGACGCCGCCGACCCGACGGCCGAGCCCTACGTCAACGTGTTCGTGGCCCGCGCCGAGGACGCCGACAACCCCACCTACCAGCGCCTCGTCGAGATCTTCCAGGACACCAAGGCCGTGACCGACGGCCTCCAGCAGGTCTCCGGCGGAACCGCCCAGCTGGTGAAGGCGCCGCGGTCCGAGCTCGTCGACGTGTACGAGCGGGCCGAGGCCGAGACGAAGGCCAACCAGTCCTGACGCCGCTCGTGCCCGGCGACCACGACCTGGTCGTCGGGCACGGGCCTGCGCGTCCGACGTCCAGGAGGAGACCATGGCCCTGATCGAGATCGAGGGTGTCAGCAAGACGTACCCGCCCACCCGTCGCGGTGGTGAGCCCGTGCACGCCGTCGACGACGTCACCCTCCACGTCGAGGCCGGGGAGATCGTCGGCGTGGTGGGCTACTCCGGCGCCGGGAAGTCGACCCTGGTCCGGCTGGTCAACGCGCTCGAGCCGGCCACGAGCGGCACGATCCGCGTCGACGGCACCGACGTGACGACGCTGTCGGAGCGGCAGCTGCAGGGGGTTCGGCGCGGCATCGGCATGATCTTCCAGCAGTTCAACCTGTTCCACTCCCGCACGGTCTACGGCAACGTGGCCTATCCGCTCGCGGTCGCGGGCGTGCCGCAGGCGGAGCGCCACGCGCGGATCGAGCGGCTGCTCGACTTCGTGGGGCTGAGCGAGAAGGCGCACCAGCACCCCGAGCAGCTCTCCGGCGGGCAGAAGCAGCGCGTGGCGATCGCCCGCGCCCTCGCCACCGACCCCGCGATCCTGCTGGCCGACGAGGCCACGAGCGCACTCGACCCCGAGACCACGGCCGACGTCGTGGCGCTGCTGCGCCGGGTGAACGCCGAGCTGGGCGTCACCATCCTCGTGATCACCCACGAGATGGAGGTCGTGAAGAGCCTCGCCGACCGCGTGGTCGTCATGGAGCGCGGCCGCGTCGTCGAGGCCGGATCGACGTTCGACGTCTTCGCCCAGCCGTCGCACCCAGCGACGCAGCGCTTCGTGCGGACGCTCGTCGACGACGTCCCCGACGCGCGTGCCGTCGCGCACCTGCGGGAACGTCACGACGGGCGGCTCGTGACGGTCAGCTTCCGCGACGAGAGCGTCAGCCAGTCGCGGGTCTTCGCCGAGCTGGTGCGGCGTGACGTCGAGTTCGAGCTGGTCTTCGGTGGGATCGAGGACGTCCAGGGTCGCGCGTTCGGCCACCTCACGCTGGAGCTGCGCGGCGACGACGCCGCCGTCGAGGACGCCGTGCGACGCATCGGCGAGCTCGTGACCGTGACCGACGTGCCGGAGGCGGAGGCCCGCGTCGCGGACGTCGGCTCGACGGGGGAGGTGGCCTGATGGATCGCGTCCTGGAGCTGCGCGGGGAGTTCGTCTCCGAGTTCTTCGTGACCCTCTACCTCGCCGGGGCCGGTCTGCTGCTCGGTGGGCTGCTCGGGCTGGTGCTCGGGACGGCGCTCTACGTGACCCGGCGGGGCGGCATCTGGCCGAACGCGGTGGCCAACACGCTGCTCAACGTGGTGGTGAACTTCTTCCGCCCGATCCCGTTCATCCTGCTCGCGATCGCGCTGCAGCCGTTCGTGCGCGAGGTCGGCATCCGCGGCATCGGCAACGAGTTCGCGATCATCGCGATCGTCGTCGCGTCGATGTTCGGCATCGGGCGGATCGTCGAGCAGAACCTGGTGAGCGTCCAGCCGGGCGTCCTCGAGGCGGCCCGCGCGATGGGGGCCAGCCGGCTGCGGGTGGTTCTCACCGTCCTGCTGCCCGAGGCGTTCGGCCCGCTCATCCTCGGCTTCACGTTCGCCGTCGTGGCGATCGTCGACATGACGGCCGTGGTCGGCGTGATCGGCGCGGGCGGTCTGGGGAACCTGGCGCTCACCTTCGGGCTGCGCCAGTTCAACGGCTACGTCACGTGGACGGCGATCCTCCTGGTCATCGTCATCGTGCAGGTGCTGCAGTTCGCCGGCAACGCCTGGGCGCGGAAGGTGCTGCGGCGGTAGGGCCCGGCGACCGCCGTTTCGGACAGTTCCGGGGCAGTTGCACCCCGGACAGTGCCCCGGACGTGTCCGAAACGGGAGCGCTGGCCCGGGAGCGCGGCCGCGGTCAGAGCGCGGTGCGGACGTCCTGCAGCTCGGGGAAGAACGTCAGCTCGAGCGCGCGCTGCAGGAAGGACGTGCCGCTCGAGCCTCCGGTGCCGCGCTTGTGGCCGATGATCCGCTGCACCGTCTTGAGGTGGCGGAACCGCCAGAGGTGGAACCCCTCCTCGACGTCGACGAGCTCCTCGCACGTCTCGTAGACCTCCCAGTGGCGCTCGGGGTCGGCGTAGACGCGGCGGAACACCTCCACGACGCCGGGGTGCGGCTCGTAGGGCTGCGTGAGGTCGCGCTCGAGGACCGCGGGCGGCACGTCGTGGCCCTGGCGGGTCAGGTGGCCCAGGAAGGCGTCGTAGAGGCTGGGCGCGGCGAGGTCGGCGGCCAGCTGCGCCTGGGTGTCGGGCTCGTGCTCGAACACCTTGACCATCGCCGGTGTCTTGTTGCCGAGCAGGAACTCCACCGTCCGGTACTGCGCCGACTGGAACCCCGACGCCTTGCCGAGCGCGTCGCGGAACTGCAGGTACTCCACGGGGGTCAGCGTCTCGAGCACGCCCCACTGCTCGAACATCTGTCGCTGGACGGCCTTGACGCGGGCCAGTCGCTTGAGCGCGTGGGCGAGCTCGTCGGCGTCGATCAGCGCGATGGCCGAGCGCAGCTCGTGCACCAGCTGCTTGAGCCACAGCTCGGTCACCTGGTGCTGGACGACGAAGAGCATCTCGTCGTGGTGGTCGGTGACCGGCTGCTGTGCGGCGAGCAGCAGGTCCAGGCGCAGGTAGGAGCCGTACGTCGACTCGCCCGCCAGGTCGGTGGCGACGCCGTCCTCGACGGGTCGGTGGGTGGGCCTCATGCCCTCGATGGTGCCCCAGGCGCGGGTCGGGCCGCGCCGCGGTCAGGGCAGGGTGTGCCGGCGGAAGCGCACGGTCTCGCCCGGGCGAGCCTGCGCGAGGCGGTCGAGGCCGCGGCCGGTGACCACCCCGATGACCGGGTAGCCGCCGGTGACGGGGTGGTCGGGCCCGAGCACGACCGGGAGCCCGGCCGACGTCACCTGCACGCTGCCGCGCACGCACGGCTCGCTGGGCAGCTCTCCGTCGACGGCCCGCTCGAGGCCGGTGCGACCGGGAGCGGGGTGGTCCAGCCGGACGCCGATGCGGTCCGACCGCTCGGACACGACCCAGCCGGTGCCGAGGAACGCGGCCAGGGCGTCGGGCGTGAACCAGTCGTCGCGCGGACCGAGCACCACCTCGACGGTCGTGGTGCCGGGGGTCAGCAGGCTCGGGACGGGGGCGACGTCGGGCGGATCCTGGAGCGTCTCCCCGACGGCGATGTCGTCGCCGGAGGTCAGTGCCGGTGGTCCGAGCCGGCTGAGGGTGTCGGCGCTGCGCGAACCCAGGGTCGAAGGCACGTCGATGCCGCCGGCGACCGCCACGTAGCCGCGCAGGCCGTGGCCGAACGCGGCGACCGCGAGGTGCCGCCCGGCGCCCAGGCGCACGGCCCGACCGTGCTCGACCGGAGCACCGTCGACCAGCACCGGCCCGACCGCCCCCGTCACGGCGACGACGTGCTCGGACGTGGCCCGCAGCTCGAGGCCGCCTCCGAGCACCTCCAGGACGGCGGTGCCGGACGCGTCGCCCACGAGGGTCCGGGCCTGGTGGAGGGCTCGCCGGTCGAAGGCCCCCGCGGCGCCGACCCCCTGCGCGGCCAGCCCCGGTCGCCCGTCGTCCTGGACGAGCGTCAGGGGCCCGGGGTGCACGACGACCAGGCTCACGGCGAGGCCCCGGGGCCGGCGGCGCGGAAGCGGACGGTGTCGCCCGGTGCGAGCAGTGCCGCAGGGGAGCGCTCGACGTCGAAGAGCACCACGTCGGTGCGTCCGACCAGCTGCCAGCCACCGGGCGACTCCCGCGGGTAGACGCCGCTGAACCCGCCGGCCAGGGCCACGGCGCCGGCGGGAACCCGTGGCCGGGGCGTGTCCTTGCGGGGGACCGTGAGCCGCGGGTCGCCGTCGACCAGGTAGGCGAAGCCGGGGGCGAACCCGCCGAAGGCGACGGTCCAGGGTGTTGCGGTGTGCGCGCCCACCACGGCCTCGACGCTCATCTGAGTCGCCTCGGCCACGGCGTCGAGGTCGGGCCCGTCGTAGACGACGTCGACCACGTGCTCACGCGCGCCGGACGTCGACGCCGTGGGCGCCGGAGGGACGCTGCGGGCCAGCGCTCGCATCGTCGACGGTCGACCACGCAGGAGCACGGTGCGCGCCCCCAGCACGGCCTCCACGACGTCGGGGTGGTCGACCAGTGCCGCGTGGCGGCGGCGCGCCTCGTCGAGGTCGTCGCAGTCCAGGAGCACGGCGTCCTCCCCGCACGCGAGCACCCTCACACGAACGGTCCGACCTCGTGCCCGGCCTCCGCCAGGGCGGCGCGCACGGCCCGGACGAGGGCGAGCGCGTCGGGGGAGTCGCCGTGCACGCACAGCGAGTCGACCTGGCCGGCGAGGCGCAGCGCCTGGGACACGACCTCGTCGACGTCGCCCAGCACCGCGCCCGGCTGGTCACGCGGGACGAGGGTCCCGGCGGCGGTGTACGCGCGATCGGCGAAGCCCTCGGCGACGGTCGGGAGCCCCTCGGTGGCGGCGAGCCGCAGCGAGACGGCCCCGGGCAGCCCGAGGAGCGGAAGCCCGTACGGTCCCACGGCCTCGACCACGGCCGTCGCCTGCCGCTCGTCGTGCGCGACGGTGTTGTACAGCGCGCCGTGCGGCTTGACGTAGGCCACGCGGCCACCCACGGCGTCGGCCACCTCGGCGAGCAGGTCGATCTGGGCACGCAGCTCGTCGACCAGCTCGTCCGTGGCCGGCTCCTGGGGGCGTCGGCCGAAGCCCTCGCGATCGGGGTAGCCCACCTGCGCACCGATCGCGACGCCACGCTCGACCGCGCGCTCGCACGCGTCGAGCATGAGCTCCTCGCCGCCGGCGTAGGCGCCGCAGCACACGTTCGCGCTCGTGACGACGTCGAGCAGGGCCAGGTCGTCGGCCGACTCCGCGACGTCGGCGTTCAGGTCGATCCGCACGCCTCCACCCTAGGACCCGCGCGGGGTGCCGGACGGCTCAGCGGGGGAGCGGGTCCACGAGCAGGGCGACGGCCTTGTCGTCCACCCTGGTCAGCACCACGGTGGCGCGCACGGACCCCTTGAGCCGCAGGCGGCGGACCAGCTGCTCGGGCACGACGTCGACGCCGCGCTTCTTGATCGTCAGGGTGCCGACGTCGAGCGCCACGAGCGCCGCCTTGAGCTGCTTCTCGCGGTAGGGCAGCTCCTGCACCACGCGGAAGGAGCGGGCGAGCGGGTGGCGCACGTCGACGTCCGTGGTCACCCATGCGATGCGCGGGTCCACCAGCTGGCCGTCGATCCGCTCCGCCAGGCCTCCGACGAGACCGGCACGGATCACCGCGTCGTCCGGCTCGTGCAGCCAGCCTCCCAGCTCGCCGACGTCGCCGGGTGCGCCGTCGCCGGCCAGGTCGTCACCGCCGGGCAGGGCCGTGGCGCGACGCGGCGCGCGGTCGGTCAGGTCGAGGCCGGCGCCCCACAGGCACGCCTCCACCAGGTCGCCGCCGTCGCTGACCCACTGCGCCTCCACGCCGGTGGGGACCAGCGCGTGCGGGATGCCCGGGAGGGTCTTCACGACCGCGCGACCGGCCAGGTGTGTCGCCACGACCGACCACGGCGGGCTCATCGCCTCGGGGTCGAACACCCGGCCACGGTCGTCGCGGCGGGCCGGGTCGAGGAACACCACCTCGTCGTCCGTCGGGTCAACGTCGGCGGCGTCGGCGCAGAGCACCTCGCCGTCGAGGTCGAGGGCGGCCAGGTTGGCGCGGGCGATGGCGGCACGCACCGGGTCGCGCTCCACGCCCCGGACCCGCAGGCCGGCGCGGGCGAGCGCGAGCAGGTCCGAGCCGATGCCGCAGCCCAGGTCGAGTGCCGCCGTGGCACCCGTGCCGGCGAGGCGTTCGGCACGCAGCCGGGCCACCGAGCCACGGGTGGCCTGCTGCAGCGCCTCGTGGGTGAAGAACATCCGCGCCGCGTCGTCGCCCAGCTTGGTGCGCGCGAGCCCGCGCAGGTGGTTCTGCGTGACGGCCGCCGCCACCAGCTCGACGTCGTGGGCGCGGCGCAGCCGCGTGCCCAGGGCGAGGTCGGACTCGACCCCGGCCCGCTGGTGCACCTCGGCCACCAGCGCCCGTCCCTCGTCGGTCTGCAGCCGCTCGAACGTCGCCAGGTCCACGCGCCCATCCAACCAGCCGCCACGAACGGCGCTCCCTCCTCGCAGGTCGGCGGACGATCGTGCGTCCGCCGACGGCGAACACCCTTTAGCACTCAGTAGGGGTGAGTGCTAGATTCGGAACTGGCACTCGGGTACCGAGACTGCCAACCGTGCACGACCCCCGCGACGGCGTGCACACCCATCACGTTCCATCCGTCATTCCACCAACGTTGAAGGGGAGGTCGACCAGTGTCGGTCACCATCAAGCCGCTCGAGGATCGTCTCGTCATCAAGGCCGTCGAGGCCGAGCAGACCACCGCATCCGGACTCGTCATCCCGGACACCGCCCAGGAGAAGCCGCAGGAGGGTGAGGTCGTGGCCGTGGGCCCCGGTCGCATCGACGACTCCGGCAACCGCGTCCCGCTCGACGTCAACGTCGGCGACAAGGTCATCTTCAGCAAGTACGGCGGAACCGAGGTCAAGTACTCGGGCGAGGAGTTCCTCATCCTCTCCGCCCGCGACGTCCTCGCCGTCGTCTCCTGACGCGTTCTGACGCACGTGGCATCCCGGCTGGCGGCGTTGCTCGTCGCTCGGCGACCGCTCCGCTCCAAGGTCGCCGTCGCGACGGCGCCTTGCCAGTCGGGCGCCACGCACGTCAGAACCGCCTGACGTCACCCGCCGGGTCTCCCGGCGCACTCTGCCCGGCACTCGCCGGGCACCCCATCTGATCCATGCGTAGGAAGGCATCACATGCCCAAGATCCTCGAGTTCGACGAGGACGCACGCCGCGCCCTCGAGCGGGGCGTCGACGCCCTCGCGAACACCGTCAAGGTCACCCTCGGCCCCAAGGGCCGCTACGTCGTGCTCGACAAGAAGTGGGGCGCCCCCACGATCACGAACGACGGTGTCACCGTCGCCCGTGAGGTCGAGCTCGACGACCCGTTCGAGAACCTCGGAGCCCAGCTGGCCAAGGAGGTCGCCACCAAGACGAACGACGTCGCCGGTGACGGCACCACCACGGCCACCGTGCTCGCCCAGGCGATGGTCCACGAGGGCCTGCGCGCCGTGGCCGCCGGCGCCAACCCGGTCGGCCTGAAGAAGGGCATCGAGGCCGCGGTCAAGGCCGTCAGCGAGAAGCTGCACGAGATCGCCCGCGACGTCGACGACATCAAGGACATGACCGACGTCGCCACCGTCTCCTCGCGCGACGCGCACATCGGCGAGCTCATCGCCGAGGCGTTCGACAAGGTCGGCAAGGACGGCGTCATCACCGTCGAGGAGTCCAACACGCTCGGCACGCAGCTCGACTTCACCGAGGGCATGCAGTTCGACAAGGGCTACCTCTCGCCGTACATGGTCACCGACACCGAGCGCATGGAGTCCGTCCTCGACGACCCCTACGTGCTCGTCAACCAGGGCAAGATCAGCTCGGTCGCCGAGCTGCTTCCGCTCCTGGAGAAGGTCATCGGCGCGGGCAAGAGCCTGTTCATCATCGCCGAGGACGTCGAGGGCGAGGCGCTCAGCACGCTGGTCGTCAACAAGATCCGCGGCACGTTCACCTCGGTCGCCGTCAAGGCGCCCGCCTTCGGTGACCGCCGCAAGGCCATGCTGCAGGACATCGCGACGCTCACCGGCGCCACGGTCGTCACGCCCGACGTCGGGCTCAAGCTCGACCAGGTCGGCCTCGAGGTGCTCGGCACCGCCCGTCGCGTCGTCGTCACCAAGGACGACACGACGATCATCGACGGTGGCGGCGAGACCGCCGAGGTCGAGGGCCGGGTCAACCAGATCAAGGCCGAGATCGAGCTCACCGACTCCGACTGGGACCGCGAGAAGCTCCAGGAGCGTCTCGCGAAGCTGGCCGGCGGCGTGTGCGTGATCCAGGTCGGCGCGGCCACCGAGGTCGAGCTCAAGGAGAAGAAGCACCGCATCGAAGACGCCGTCTCGGCGACCCGCGCGGCCATCGAGGAGGGCATCGTCGCCGGTGGCGGCTCCGCCCTCGTCCACGCCGTCTCGGTGCTCGAGGGCGACCTCGGGCTCAGCGGCGACGAGGCCGTCGGCGTGCGCATCGTGCGCAAGGGTGCCGACGCCCCGCTGGAGTGGATCGCCCGCAACGGCGGCGTCTCCGGCGAGGTCGTCGTGTCGAAGGTCCGCGAGTCCGGTGAGGGCTACAACGCCGCCACCGACACCTACGGGGACCTCCTCGCGCAGGGCATCCTCGACCCGGTCAAGGTCACGCGCTCCGCGCTGGCCAACGCCGCGTCCATCACCGCCATGCTGCTCACCACCGAGACCCTGGTGGCCGAGAAGCCGGCCGACGACGAGGGTGACGCCCACGCCGGGCACAACCACTGAGTCGTCGCACCGACGCGCTGTCGACGGCGCCCGCCCCTTCGGGGGGTGGGCGCCGCCGTCGTTCCCGCCCGTGCTTGACGCGCCGCCGGCCAACCCGCACCGTGATCCCATGGCCACCGTCGAGGACGTCGAGCGTCTGTGCCTGGCGCTGCCGGAGGTCGCCGAGCGCACCAGCTGGGGGAACCGCGCCTGGTTCGTCGAGAAGGCGATGTTCTGCTGGGTGCGACCGTTCAGCAAGGCCGACCTGAGGCGGTTCGGCGACGACCCGGTGCCGCAGGGCGAGATCGTCGGTCTGCGCACCGAGGACCTCGCCGACCGCGACGCGATCCTCGGCGAGGGGGTGCCGGGCTTCTTCACCATCGAGCACCTGGCGAACCACCCCGGCTTCCTGGTCGAGCTCGACCTGGTGGACCCCGCCCGGCTGGAGACCGCGGTCGAGGACGCCTGGCTCGCGCGCGCACCCGCCCGCCTGGCCGAGTCCTGGCTCGCCGACCGCCCCTGACCCGTGCCGCAGATTCCCAGGTCGACCTGGGAATCTTCCGGACTGCACGGCTTTCCCTACGACTGCACGGGTAGCAACCTGTGCTTCTGCAGGTTTCCCAGGTCGACCTGGGAATCTCCCACCCTGCCCCGCGGGGTTCGGGACGTCCGCGTCCTGACCGCACGGGTGCATCCGCGCTCCGACGTCCCGTCGAGGGGCCGCGTGACGGTCGTCTCTTGCGCTCGCGACCGACTCGCCATACCGTGGGTATGGATGCGACATTCCCGATGTCACATCACCGTTGTCGAGTAGCCGAGGAGACTGCCATGACGATCACCGAGACCCGCCCCACCACCCCCGACGCCGCCGCGTTCCGTGCGGAGGTCGAGCGTGACGGCGTGCTCGAGCGGCTCCTGTCGTCGTCGGCCCAGCTGTCCTACGACCCCGAGAAGGAGGTCGACTGGGACGCGCCGCTCGACCCGCTGCACGACGGCGTGAACCCCGAGTGGTGCACGCTCTTCGGCACCGACCTGTGGGAGCGCATGACGCCGGAGCAGCGCGCCACGCTCACGCGCCACGAGGCGGCCAGCGTCGCGAGCATCGGCATCTGGTTCGAGATGCTCCTGCAGCAGATGCTGCTCGTCGACATCTACGACAAGGACTACGCGAGCAGCGAGTTCCAGTTCGCGCTCACCGAGATCGCCGACGAGTGCCGCCACTCGATCATGTTCGCCAAGGGCGCCCAGCACATCGCCGGTCGTTCCTACCTGCCCCACCCGCTGCTGCACAAGGCCGCCAAGCTGCTCAAGCTGACGGCGCGCGGCGAGGTCGCCTACACGTCGATCCTGGTGGCCGAGGAGGTCCTCGACGTCATGCAGCGTGACTGGATGCGCGGCGCCTCCGTCTCGCCCCAGGTCAAGACGATCTGCAAGATCCACGTGGTCGAGGAGTCGCGGCACATGAAGTTCGCGCGCCACGAGACCCTCGAGGCCATGAAGGGCATCTCCGAGGCCCGCCGCCGCGCCAGCGCCCTGCAGATCGCGAGCGTCGGCTACTTCATCGTCAAGAGCCTCGTCCGCCCCGAGGTGTACGCCGAGGCCGGGCTCGACGTGAAGGAGGCCGTCGAGGCGGCCAAGAACAACGAGCACCACCACGCGCTCATGCGTCTGTCGTGCGTGCACCTGATGGACTTCCTGGCCGAGGCCGGGCTGCTGACGCCGACGGCCAAGCGGCTGTACCGCCGCGTGCACATGCTCTGAGGCCGCCATGCCCTTCGCCATCACCCAGAGCTGCTGCTCCGACGCCTCCTGCGTGGAGGTGTGCCCGGTCGACTGCATCCACCCGACGCCGGGAGAGCCCGACTTCGGCACGACCGACATCCTCTACGTCGACCCTCGCTCGTGCATCGACTGCGGCGCCTGCGCCGACGCCTGCCCCGCGTCGGCGATCAAGCCGATCGAGATCCTGCGCGGCGGCGAGGCCGTGTTCGCCGAGCTGAACGCCGCCTACTACGAGCAGCGGCCCGAGCGCGAGGTCGCGAAGCAGCAGACCCACGCCCGCGTGCGCCCGGGCGTGCCCACGGGCCTGCGGGTCGCCGTGGTCGGGACCGGCCCGGCCGCGACCTACACCGCACGTGAGCTGCTCGCGGCGTCCGACGCGCACGTGTCGTTCTTCGACCGGCTCCCGGTGCCGGGCGGTCTGCTGCGCGGCGGGGTGGCGCCGGACCACCCGGAGACCAAGCGGGTGCAGGACACCTTCGGCTGGACCTACGACCACCCCCGCGCGCGCCTTTTCATGAACGTGGAGGTCGGTCGGCACCTCTCGCACGAGGAGCTGCTCGAGCACCACGACGCGGTGGTCTACGGCATCGGCGCCCCCGAGGACCGACGGCTCGGCATCGTGGGGGAGGACCTCGAGGGCGTGCACGGATCCACCGAGGTCGTCTCCTGGTACAACGGCGACCCCGACGTCCCGGGCGACGCCGTCGGCGTGCAGGGGGCGAGGGTGTTCGTCGTGGGCAACGGCAACGTCGCGCTCGACGTCGCGCGCCTGCTGCTCAGTGATCCCGGTCGACTGGCCGGCACGGAGATCGCCGACCACGCCCTGGAGGCGCTGCGTCGGGCCGACGTGCGCGAGGTCGTGCTGCTGGGGCGTCGCGGTCCCGAGCACGCCGCCTTCACCCGGCCCGAGCTGCTGACGCTGCCCGACGGCATCGAGCTCTGCGTCGAGGACGACGAGGCGGTCGCGACGGCCCTGGCCGCCCCGGAGCCGGGGACCAACGCCGCGCTGCTGGCCGGGTTCCCGCGCGTGCGGAGCGACTGGACGTCCGAGCCCGGTGGGGGTGCCGGCGCGGGCAAGCGGCTCGTGCTGGCCTTCGGCCGCCGGGTCACGGCCGCGCACGGGGACGGGGTGTTGGCGTCGGTGATCGTGGCGGGCCCCGACGGCGAGGCCGAGGCGCCCACGCAGCTGCTGGTCAGCTCGATCGGCCGGCGCGGTCGCATGGTCCCCGGGCTGCCGTTCGACGACGAGCGAGGCCTGATCCCGAACCACGAGGGCCGGGTCGTCGACCCGGCGACCGGCGAGCCAGTCCCCGGCGCCTACGTCGTCGGCTGGGCCAAGCGCGGGTCGACCGGCGGCATCGGCGCCAACCGCGTGTGCGCGGGCGAGACCGTCACGACGCTGCTGGGCGATGCGGCCGACGGCCGACTTCGCTCCCCGTCGCGGTCGGAGCGGGCACTGTCCCGGCTGGTGCAGCGGCGTCAGCCGCAGCTCGTCCGCGGTGCGGGGGTGCGGGCCATCGAGCGCCGCGAGATCGACGCGGGCCTCGCGAGCGGACGGCCGCGGGTCAAGCTGACCACCGTCGAGGACCTGCTCGCCGCCGGACGGTGAGTGCGGCGAGCCGACTCAGGCGACCGCGGCCGCCAGGTTGGCCAGGGTCGACTCGAGTGCCTCGTGCGGCACGACGGGGAAGTGCAGCCGCTTCAGGACGGCCGGGTCGGTGACCTTCGACCAGTCGTAGGTGACGCTGACCTCGGTCGAGTCGCGCCCGAGAGGGGTCAGCCGCCACACCCACTCCCAGCCGGCCGGGTCGGCGTCGACCGCTCCGGTCTGCCACGCCAGCAGGGAGCCCTGCTCGAAGCCGGTCACGTGGTTGTCGGTCTGGTAGTCCCCGGCCCTCGGGTGGTGCATGTTCATCCGGAACGACTGCCCCGCCGCGGTGATGCGGTCCGAGCGGTCGTCGCTGCGCACCATGTCGGAGCCGTCGATCTCGTGGTGCCGCTCGGGGTCGGACAGGATCGCGAAGACCTCGCCGGCCGGTGCATCGATGGTGCGGGTGGCGGTGATGTGCGTGTCCATGTCTCCACCTTGCCTCCCACCGAGGTCGGCGCAACCGGGTCGGTGCGGTGCGCTGGTAGCGTCGCGCACGTGTTCGAGACGCTGCGCCGAGAGCTCGACCTGCCAGCCGCCGAGCGTTCCGACGACTTCCCCGACGACGTGCTCGCCGAGGCCGAGGAGGTCGCGGCCCGCGGCCCGCTCGCGACGACCGATCGCACCGGCCTGCCCTTCGTCACCATCGACCCGCCGGGGGCCATGGACCTCGACCAGGCGGTCCACCTCGAGCGTCGCGACGGCGGGTTCCGGGTGCACTACGCCATCGCCGACCTCGGCGTGGTCCCGCTGGGCGGCGCGATCGACACGGAGGCCCGCGGACGCGGGCAGACCATCTACCTGCCCGACGGTCGCGTGCCGCTGCATCCGCCGGTGCTCTCGGAAGGCGCGCTGAGCCTGCTGCCCGACCAGGTGCGGGGCGCCGTGCTGTGGACGATCGACCTCGACGTCGACGGTGCCGTCGTCGCCCACCGCGTCGAGCGCGCCCTGGTGCGGTCGGTCGCCCGCCTCGACTACGCGACCGTCCAGGCCGACGCCGACGCCGGACGTCTGCATCCGAGCATCGAGGCGCTGCGCGACGTCGGCCGGCTGCGGCGCGCGGTCCGCGTGGCCGCGGGTGCGCTCGAGCTGGGCCTGCCCGACCAGGAGGTCGTGCCCGACGAGGCGACCTCGGGCGGGTGGCGCGCGGTGTGGCGTGTCCGACGCGAGGCCGACGACTGGAACGCGGAGATCTCGCTGCTCACCGGCACCGTGGCGGCGTCGATCATGCTCGAGGCGCGGGTGGGGCTGCTGCGCACCCTGCCCGACCCCGACCCGCGCGACGTGCAGCGGTTCCTCGCCCGCGCCCGCGCCCTCGGCGTGGACGCGGGTGATGACCCGGCAGCGCTGCTCGACGGCCTCGACGCCGACGACGTCACCCACCTGGCGGTCATGACCGACGCCACTCGTCTGCTGCGCGGAGCCTCGTTCGCCGCCTTCGACGGAGAGCCGCCCGCGACCCCGGGGCACGCGGGCGTCGGGGCGCCGTACGCCCAGGTCACCGCACCGCTGAGGCGGCTCGCCGACCGGTTCGCGAGCGAGGTCTGCCTGGCGGTGTCGAGCGGGGGCGAGGTCCCGACGGCGCTGCGCGAGGCGCTGCCGTCGGTCCCCGATGCGATGCGGGCCTCCGACGCCCTCGCGTCCCGTGCCACCCGCGGCGTTCTGGACCGGGTGGAGGCGTCGATGCTCGCCCCGTTCGTCGGTCAGGAGCTCGAGGCGCTGGTGGTCGACGTGGACGGGCAGGACGCGGACGTCATGCTGCTCGAGCCCGCCGTGCTGGTCGCGACCGACGCCGGCGCGGGGTCGGCCCGGCTGCGCGAGGGCGAGCGGCGCCAGGTCCGGGTGGTCGCCGCCGACCCTGCGGCGGGCGTGGTGCACCTCACGCCGGCCTGGTGATCTGACCTCTTGCTCAGGTAAGGCAACCTTAAGTTAGGCTGCCCTGCATGACACGACGTTCCCCCCTGCTCCGCCGCACGGTGGTTGCCGCCGCCCTGGCTCTCGCGCTCCCGCTCGCCGCGTGCGGCTCGTCCGACGACGACTCCGGCTCCGACCAGGCCTGGACCTACACCGACGACCTCGGCACGAAGCTCGAGCTCGACGCCGCGCCCGAGCGCCTCGTCGTGCAGTCGTCGGTCGCAGCCGCGCTCACCGACCTCGGCCTCGGCGACAAGATCGTCGGCGTCTTCGGTCCGGTGAAGAACGCCGACGGCGAGCTCGACTCCCAGGCTGCCGGACTCGACGCCGACGCCGTCGAGGACGTCACCGGTGGCGGTGAGTACGGCGACATCGACCTCGAGAAGCTGGCCGGTCTCGAGCCGGACCTGGTCGTCACCAGCAGCTACCTCGAGCCCGACCTCTGGTACGTCAACGCCGACGTCAAGAAGAAGCTCGACGCGCAGTTCCAGACGCTCGTCATCAGCTTCGACGGCAAGACGCTCCCGCAGATCATCGACTCCACCGAGAAGGCCGCTACGGCGCTGGGTGCCGACGAGGCCGACTTCGCCGAGGGCCGTGAGGCCTTCGAGACCGCGCAGGCGCGGCTCGAGAAGGTCGCGCAGGGCGCGAAGCCGTCGATCCTCGCGGTCTCGTACTCGCCCGACCTGTTCTACGTCTCCAACCCCGAGGTCAGCCCGGACCTCAAGTACTACCGCGACGAGATCGGTCTCGACATCGTGACGCCGAAGAACCCCGACGAGGGTGGCTACTTCGAGTCGCTCAGCTGGGAGAAGGCCGACACCTACGACGCCGACGTCGCCTACTGGGACGACCGCATCGGCAGCGCCGGCCTGGCCGCGCTGAAGAAGGAGCCGGTCTGGGGCAAGACCACGGCCGCCGAGAACGACGCCTACATCCCGTGGACGTCCGTGGCGCCGCCGTCGGCGCAGGCCTACGCCGACGTCTTCGACCGCTTCGCCGACGGTCTCGAGACGTTCACGTCCTGACACCTCGGGCAGCGACGGCCCCGACCCAGGGGTCGGGGCCGTCGTCGCCCGGTCCGGCCGACCTGGAGCACACCGTGTCGAAGACGCCCACCCTGCTCGCGAACTACGTCGAGGCCCAGGCCCACGAGGCCACCGTCGGCGCGAACGAGGTGATCTCGCCGGGCCTGCGCCGTCTCGTCCTGCGCTGTTCCGACTTCACGTCCGCCACGATCGAGCCGTGCGACGTGACTGCGTTCCGCGTGTCCCGCAACGAGTTCCGGCACTACACGCCGGCACTGATCGAGGGCGACGCCCTGACGATCATCGTGCAGCGCCACGACCATCCCGGGCCGACGCCCGGCCACGACCTGGTCGAGGGGTGGGCCGAGGGTGACGCGGTGAAGGTCTGCCGGTGGTCGTCCGCGCGGGCCTTCACCTGGGACCCGGCGGGGGTGCCGGGCCGTGGGCGGCAGACGGCGCCCGGTGACGGACGACCCGTCGTGCTCCTCGGCGACGCGACCGTGATCAGCCTCGCGCTGTGCATGGCCGAGCGTGCGGGCCGCGACGGGCGCGACCTGGTCACCGTGCTCGAGGTGCCCGAGGCCGACGTGGACGCGACCCGGGTGCTCGTGCCGGAGGCCACGGTGCTCCCTGCGGTCGAGGCACCCGGAGCCGTCCTGGACGCCTGGATCCGCGCGAACGTCGATGCGCTGCGCGTGCTGCCCGACCCGGTGGCCTACCTCGCCGGCAACGGTCCGGCCATCCAGCGTCAGCGCACCCTCCTGCGCGACGTCGTGGGTCTGGACCGCAAGGCCGTGAAGACGCAGCCCTACTGGGCCGAGGGGAGGCCGGGGCTGTAGCGGGGCACGTCACGTCCGGGCCCCTGGGGTCCCGGGGTCGGCGGCCGTACCATGGCTGCATGGAGCAGGGCATCCCCGACAAGTTCGCCAGCCTCGGCCTCACGTACGACGACGTCCTGCTGCTTCCCGGCGAGACCGACGTCGTCCCGAGTGACGTCGACACCACCGCGCGGCTCACCCGCGACCTGACGCTGCGGATCCCGCTGCTGTCGAGCGCGATGGACACCGTCACCGAGTCGCGCATGGCCATCGCCATGGCGCGCGAGGGCGGTATCGGCATCCTGCACCGCAACCTCTCCATCGAGGACCAGAGCTACCAGGTCGACCTGGTCAAGCGCACCCAGACGGGCATGATCCCCAACCCCGTCACGATCGGCCCGAAGGCCACGCTCGAGGAGCTCGACGAGATCTGCGGCGAGTACCGCGTCTCGGGCCTGCCCGTCGTCGACCCCGACAACCGGCTCCTCGGCATCATCACCAACCGCGACCTGCGCTTCACGCCCGTCGCGGAGTGGTCCACCACGATCGTCGGCGACGTCATGACGCCCATGCCGCTCGTCACCGGGCCGGTCGGCATCAGTCGTGAGGACGCCTCGTCGCTGCTGCGTCAGCACAAGCGCGAGCGGCTCCCGATCATCGACGCCGACGACCGCCTCGCCGGTCTGATCACCGTCAAGGACTTCGTGAAGTCCGAGCAGTACCCGCTCGCCAGCAAGGACGACGAGGGTCGCCTGCTCGTCGGTGCCGCGGTCGGCTTCTTCGGCGACTCCTGGGACCGCGCCAACGCCCTGCGCGAGGCCGGGGTCGACGTGCTCGTGGTCGACACCGCCCACGGCCACGCGCGCCTGCTGCTCGACATGGTGCGCCGCATCAAGGCCGACCGCGCCTTCGACGGCATCCAGGTCATCGGCGGCAACATCGCCACCCGCGCCGGCAGCCAGGCTCTCGTCGACGCCGGGGTCGACGCCGTGAAGGTCGGCGTCGGGCCCGGCTCCATCTGCACCACCCGCGTGGTGGCCGGTGTGGGCGTCCCGCAGATCTCGGCCGTCTACGAAGCCTCGCTCGCCGCCAGGCCGGCGGGCGTGCCGGTCATCGCCGACGGCGGGCTCCAGTACTCCGGCGACATCGCCAAGGCGCTCGTCGCGGGTGCCGACTCGGTCATGGTCGGCTCGCTGCTCGCCGGCTGCGAGGAGAGCCCCGGGGACCTGATCTTCATGAACGGCAAGCAGTACAAGACGTACCGCGGCATGGGCTCCATCGGCGCCATGGCCTCGCGCGGCAAGAAGTCCTACTCCAAGGACCGCTACTTCCAGGCCGACGTGGTCAGCGACGACAAGATCGTCCCCGAGGGCATCGAGGGCCAGGTGGCCTACCGCGGTCCGCTCGGTGCCGTCGCCCACCAGCTCGTCGGTGGTCTGCACCAGTCGATGTTCTACGTCGGCTCGCGCACCATCCCCGAGCTGCAGGAGCGCGGTCGCTTCGTGCGCATCACGTCGGCGGGGCTCAAGGAGAGCCACCCGCACGACATCCAGATGACCGTCGAGGCCCCCAACTACGCCGGACGCTGACGACGTCGTGAGGCCCCGTCGCGTCCTGGCCGACCGGTGGGGCGTCACGGACGCCGAGGTCGCGCTGGAGTACGGCTGCGACGCCGTGCTGCCCGACGCGCCGATGCAGGCGTGGCGGGGCGTCACCGTCGACGCGCCGGCCGACGTGGTGTGGGCGTGGGTGCGGCAGCTGAGGGTGGCCCCGTACTCCTACGACTGGG
This sequence comes from Aeromicrobium sp. Leaf289, assembly GCF_001423335.1. NCBI lineage: Bacteria > Bacillati > Actinomycetota > Actinomycetes > Propionibacteriales > Nocardioidaceae > Aeromicrobium > Aeromicrobium sp. Leaf289. The sequence continues at coordinate 913,683 of NZ_LMNK01000002.1, forward strand.
TCGACAACCTCGGTCGGCGCTCGCCGCGGGTGCGCGCCGACCTGCCCGACCCCGTCGTCGGCGAGGTGTTCATGACGGCGATGGGGCGCCAGGTCGGGCGCGTGCTCGCGGTGGAGCCCGGCCGTGAGCTCACGGCCCGGATCGGCCCCGCCGTCATGAGCTACCGCGTCGGGCCCGTGGGGGATGAAGACACCCGGCTGCTGCTCAAGCTCGTCTCCCGAGGCCGTCGGCCCCTCGTCGACCTGCTGTCGCTGGGCGACCTCCCGATGGCGCGCCGCCAGCTGCTCAACCTCAAGGCGCTCGCCGAGCGCGAGGCGCGCGGCCGTCAGAGGTAGGTAGCCCGCGGAATCGCCGTCAGAGGTAGGTGACCCGCGGATCTCGCGCGTCGCAGGTAGGAGGCACGTGGATACGAGGCCCGTTTCCGCGCGCTACCTACCTCCGCCCCGCCGATTCCGCGCGCTACCTACCTCTGGGGACGAGGACCCTGGGTGGGACGCGCGACGACGCCCGGCGAGACGTGACGTCCGTCGCCACTAGGGTGGGACGCATGCCTGAGCTCGACATCGGCGCCGCCAAGCGCGGCCGCCGCGCCTACTCCTTCGACGACATCGCGATCGTGCCCAGCCGGCGCACCCGCGACCCCGAGGAGGTCTCGACGGCCTGGCAGATCGACGCCTACCGCTTCGAGCTCCCGGTCATCGCCGCACCGATGGACTCGGTGATGAGCCCCGAGACCGTGATCGCGCTCGGTCGCCACGGTGGGCTCGGCGTGCTCGACCTCGAGGGTCTGTGGACCCGCTACGAGGACCCCACCCCCCTGCTCGCCGAGATCGCGTCCCTCGACGCCGTCGCCGCGACCGCACGGCTGCAGGAGATCTACGGCGAGCCGATCAAGGCCGAGCTGATCAAGGACCGCCTCCGCGAGATCCGCGACGCCGGCGTCACGGTGGCCGCCGCGCTCTCGCCGCAGCGCACCAAGCAGTTCTCCGACGTGGTCGTGGAGGCCGGGGTCGACCTCTTCGTCATCCGCGGCACCACCGTCTCGGCCGAGCACGTCTCGAGCCAGACGGAGCCGCTCAACCTCAAGGAGTTCATCTACGAGCTCGACGTCCCCGTGATCGTCGGCGGCTGCGCCACCTACCAGGCCGCCCTGCACCTCATGCGCACCGGCGCGGCGGGCGTCCTCGTCGGCTTCGGCGGCGGAGCCGCGCACACCACGCGGTCGGTGCTCGGCGTCGCGGTGCCCATGGCCTCGGCCGTCGCCGACGTCGCCGCGGCCCGCCGCGACTACCTCGACGAGTCGGGCGGCCGCTACGTCCACGTCATCGCCGACGGCTCGATCGGCCGCAGCGGCGACATCGCCAAGGCCGTCGCCTGCGGGGCCGACGCCGTCATGATCGGCTCCCCGTTCGCCCGTGCCACCGAGGCCCCGGGCCGCGGCTTCCACTGGGGTGCCGAGGCGTGGCACGCCGAGCTGCCGCGCGGCAAGCGCGTCGAGATCGGCACCGTCGGCTCGCTCGAGTCGGTGCTCTTCGGCCCGTCGTCGGTGCCCGACGGCACGATGAACCTCATCGGGGCCCTCCGCCGCGCGATGGCCACCACGGGCTACACCGAGCTCAAGGAGTTCCAGCGGGTCGAGGTCGTCGTCGCGTGATCGACGGGTCGGCGCCGGACGGCACCGCTAGCCGGCTGCCGTCGCTGCCAGCCGACCTCGGCCCTGTGCGCGTCGCCGACGTCGTCGTCGCGACCGTCCTGTGGCTCGGGCTCTCCGCCCTGTCCGCCGTCGCCGGCGTCATGGCGCTGCTGCTGGTCATGGCGGCCGACGGTTGCGGAACCTCCTCCGACGAGGGCGCACTGCTGTGCGGCGACGGGGGAGGACTGCTGTTCTTCCTGGGCATCGCCGTCCTCTGGCTGGTGCTGGCGACCGCCGTCCTCGGCTCGGCGCTGCTCATCGTCCGCGGGGCGATCCGGCGCAGACGCACGTGGCACTGGCCTCTCGTCGGCCTTGTCGTCGGTGTCGCAGGGTGTGCCGCGATGATCGGCTGGATGGTCGTCCTCACGCGCTGACCTCACTCACGCGCGATGGTGAGGCACGACCCGTCGGACGGGACCGCGGCCACCTCGGCCCGTGCCCGGTCGGCGCGCTCCCGGCCCAGGTTCCAGGACCAGGCACCGCCGTCGTCGGTCTCCGTCGGGCCGTACGGATCGTCCAGGACGCACGCGGCCGTCCGCTCGGGCAGGCCCGCCACGATCGACGGCACGGCGTCGTCGCCGAGCGAGCGCAGGTAGTCGACGTCGAGGGTCCCGGTCTCGGCGAACCGCTCCACGTTGTGGGTGGCCACCCAGCCGGCGGGATTCATCAGGCCGAGGACCAGCAGGACGCCGGCGCCGGAGAGCAGCGCGGCCCGCGGCAGCCAGGTCCCGGTGAGCCGGCCGACCGCGACCAGGGTGAGTGACACGAGCAGCCCGAGCCACAGCTCGAAGCCCACGACGGCGAGGCGGAGCACGGTGTAGCCGTAGGCCTCCTGGTACAGATCCATCCGGTAGAGGGCGGACACGACGACCGCGAGCGTCAGCACGCACAGCAGCCCCAGCACCAGTCGCAGCACGAGCCTGTCCCGCTCGTCGGTGCGCGGGGCCTTGCGGGCGGCGACCCCGATGACGACGAGGGTCAGGAACGTCACCGTCGTCAGCTGGCCGAAGCCCTGGTGCACGTACTCGGCGTAGGTCAGGCCGGTGGTGCGCTGCAGGTAGTCGCGGCCACCCCACATCGCCGCGGACTGCGCCACGAGGAAGGCGACGAACAGGGCCACGACGGTGCCGAGCGGCACGAGCCACTCCCACCGGTGCCGCACCGGTCGTCCGGTGGGGAGGTCCTCGGCGAGCAGGGGCGGTGGATTGAGGGCCAGGTAGCAGCCGGCCAGGGTGACGCCGGCGACGAAGAAGCAGACGAACCCGCGGGCCACGACCGAGTCCCAGGCGAGGTCGGGCACGATGCTCGACGCCCAGGTGCCGAAGACGGCGTCGCCCGAGGCGAAGAGCCCGCCGAAGAGCACCAGGCCGCCCGCGGCCAGGGCCGTCGTGCGCAGCACCGGCCACAGCAGGCGTGAGCGGCTCGTGGCCGAGAGAGTCCGACCGAGGAGCGGCAGCCCGCGGGCGGCGGACGCGATCCATGCGACGACGGCACCGGGGATCGCGACGACCGACCGGGCTCGGGTGACGGCCACGGCCACCGTGGTGCCGGCCACGACCACCCCGAGGAGCCCGACCCACTCACTCGCGCGCAGCACCGTCATCGAGGCGAGGGCGACCCCGAGTGCCACGCCCACGACCGTGAACGGGTCGGCGGCACCGCGGGAGCGACCGCGTGCCGCCGTCAGCACGACGGCAGCGACGGCGAGGGCGAGCAGCAGGGAGCCGACGCCGATCGGCTGGTCGACGATCAGCAGGGAGCCGAGCACGCCCACGCCGGCCGAGGCGAGGAGCAGCGGCACCTGCGGGGGCAGCGCGCGCTCGGGCCACAGGCGGGCCAGCAGGTCGTCGGCTCGCCCGGTGGAGGGTGGTGCCGCGACGTCCGGCGCCGGTGCGGTCGTGCCTGGGCGCTGGGGAGGGGTGCTCGTGGTCATGGGGGTGCTCCTCGGGTCGATCGTCGGGAGGGTCGATGCCTGGGCGGCGGCTGGACGGGGCGTGGGACGGGGGTCGCGCGGCAGGGTGGCGCGCAGGTGCGCTCCCGCGGTGGAGGGCACGACGTCGACGGTGCCGCCGTGCAGCTCGCAGACCCAGCGGGTGATCGCGAGCCCGAGGCCGGTGCCACCCCCTGCGTCGGGGCCGGTGCCGAACCGCTCGAAGACGCGGTCCTCGAGGTCGGACGGGATGCCCGGGCCCTCGTCGCGGACGTCGAGGTGCCACCGGCCGTCCTCGGCCGAGGCGCTCACCCGGACCGAGCGCCCGGTCGGGCTGTGCCGGACGGCGTTGTCGACCAGGTTCGCGACCACCTGGGCGAGTCGACCGGGATCGGCGCGGACGGCGAGATCGGGTGGCGACACCTCCACGGTCACGGACGTGTCGCGCCCCCGGTCGAGGCTCTCGTCGACGACGGACCGCACGAGCGACTCGACGTCGACGTCCTCGAGGCGCAGGGGCGCCACACCCGCGTCGATCCGCGACAGGTCGAGCAGGTCGGCCACCAGGTCGCTCAGGCGCTCCGCCTGGTGCAGCGCGGCGCCGAGCGCCGCGTCGTCGGGCTGGACGACGCCGTCGGCCAGGTTCTCCAGCAGTGCCCGCTGCGCGGTGAGCGGGGTGCGCAGCTCGTGCGCCACGGTCGCGACCAGCTGGCGGCGCTCGCGGTCGGTCGACTCCAGCGCGGCGGCCATGGCGTCGAACGCACGGGCGAGCCGGCCGACCTCGTCGTCGGACGTCACGCCGACGCGGACGCCGTAGTCGCCCGCCGACATGCGCGCGGTGGCGTCGGTCATGGTGCGAAGCGGCGACGTCATGCCGCGGGCGAGCCACTGCGTCACGAGCAGCGCGGCCCCCACCGTGACCGGCAGGGAGACCCAGACGGGCAGGCCGGCTCGGTCGCCGATCTGGGCGAGGAGTGCGGCGACCACCGTGCTCGCGCCGACGAGCAGGCCCAGCTTGGCCTTGATCGAGCCGACCGCGTCGAGCGGACGCGCGCCGCCCGTCGGTCGAGCGCCCGTCGGTCCAGTGCTGGTCGGACTCGTGCTGGGAGGTCGGGGGCTCATCGTTCCTCCAGGGCGTACCCGACGCCGTGCACCGTGCGCACCCGGTCGGCGCCGATCTTCGCGCGCAGGGCCTTCACGTGGCTGTCGAGCGTGCGGGTGCCCGAGGCGTCGGACCAGCCCCACACCTCCTGCATGAGCTCCTCGCGGCTGCGCACCGACCCGGGCTCGGCGGCGAGTGCCGTGAGGAGGTCGAACTCCAGCGGCGTGAGGTGCACGTCGGCGCCGTCGACCCTCACCCGACGGGTGGCGCCGTCGACGGCGAGCGAGCCGACGGTGCGTGTCGGCGCTGCCCGCGCGGCCAGCTCGGCGGCCCGGTCGACGCGGCGCAGGAGGGCGTGGACGCGAGCCACCAGCTCACGCTGGCGGAACGGCTTGGTCACGTAGTCGTCGGCGCCGACGCCGAGGCCCACGAGCACGTCGGTCTCGTCGTCGCGCGCGGTGAGCATCAGCACGGGGACCGGACGCAGGGCCTGCACGCGTCGGCACACCTCCAGCCCGTCGAACCCGGGGAGCATGAGGTCCAGCACGACCAGGTCGGGGTCGTGCTCCTCGAACGCGACCACGGCCCCCGGGCCGTCGTGCGCCTGGACCACGTCGTGGCCCTCGGCGCGCAGGCGGTCGGTCACCATCTGGTTGATGAGCGGCTCGTCCTCGACGACGAGGATGGTGCGACGGGCTTCGGCGGTCATGGACCCGACCCTAGGTTCGGTGCGCGTCCCGGCGTGGGGGAGCGACCTGGAGATCATGTGAAGATCCGTCGGCCGCGTGCCCCGCCCCCTGCCCCCCATCGGTGGATCCTCAACCGCAGCGGCAGCCCTGCGGTTGAGGCTCCACCGATAGGGGGCGGGGCGAGGGGCCGGCGCACGTCACACGCCGGATCGTTGCGTGGGGGAACGGGTGCGGGACTACCATGGTGAGGCTGTCCTCACCTGGACGCCCGTTCCCGAAGGATCCCCATGCACCGCAGTCTCGCCGCCACCGGCCTGGTGGCCGTCTCCCTCTCCCTGCTCGGCGCCTGCGCCGAGAAGCCGGCCGCGGGCGACGGGACCGTCGCCGTCGCCGCATCGGACTCCTCGTGCGAGGTGTCCGCCACGAAGCTCGACGCCGGCCCGACCACCTTCCAGGTGACCAACAAGGGCTCCAAGGTCACCGAGTTCTACGTGTACGCCGAGGGCGACCGCATCATGGGCGAGGTCGAGAACGTCGGCCCCGGCCTGTCGCGGGACCTGGTCGTCGACCTGCCGAAGGGCTCGTACGAGGGCGCCTGCAAGCCGGGCATGGTCGGTGACGGCATCCGCCAGACGCTGTCCGTGACGGGCGCGCCGGCGAAGGACCTGTCGGACTCCGAGGAGCTCAAGGCCGCCGCCGCGAGCTACGAGCGCTACGTCGAGAGCCAGACCGGCGCCCTCATCGACAAGACCACCGAGTTCGTCGACGCCGTCAAGGCCGGCGAGGTCGACGAGGCCAAGGCGCTGTTCCCGCGGGCCCGCACCTACTGGGAGCGCATCGAGCCCGTCGCCGAGATCTTCGGCGACCTCGACCCGATCACCGACGGTCGTGAGCCCGACGCGAAGGCCGAGGGCCGCGACTTCACCGGCTGGCACCGCATCGAGAAGCAGCTGTGGGTCGAGGGCGACACCAAGGGCATGGACCCCTACGCCGACGAGCTGCTCGCCAACGTGAAGAAGGTCGTCGAGCTCAGCAAGGAGCAGCCGCTCACCGCGCTGCAGCTGGCCCAGGGTTCGAAGGGTCTGCTCGACGAGGTCGCCACCGGCAAGATCACCGGTGAGGAGGACGAGTTCAGCCACACCGACCTGTGGGACTTCAAGGCCAACATCGAGGGGTCCCAGGCGGCCATCGCGGCCCTGCGCCCCGTGCTGGAGAAGGCCGACCCCGAGCTGGTGACGCTCATCGACCAGCGCTTCGAGGCGCTCGACACCGAGCTCGACCAGCACCAGGACGCCGACACCGGCGAGTGGGTCGGCTACGACACGCTCACGAAGGCACAGGTCAAGAAGCTCTCCGACGCCGTCGCGGCCCTGAGCGAGCCGATCAGCAAGGTCGCGGCCGTCGTGGCCGCCTCGGCGTGACCACCTGCCCCACGGGCTCGAGCACGACAGGATGGCGATCGTGACCGAGCGCAGCGGTGTCTCCCGTCGTTCCCTGCTGGGGGCGGCCGGGGTCGGCGCGCTCGCCGCGGGAGCCGCAGGTGGCTACGCGGTGGCCGCCACCCGCGACGAGCCGGTCGCGCCCGACCCCGACGCGGTGCCGGTCGCGTTCGAGGGCCGGCACCAGGCGGGGATCCTCACCCCGGCCCAGGACCGTCTGCACTTCGTGGTGCTCGACGTGACCACCGAGAGCCGTGACGAGCTGGTGTCGCTGCTGAAGGAGTGGACGCAGGCCGCGCGCCGCCTCACGCAGGGCAACGAGGTCGGGGTGTACGGCGCGGTCGCCGGGACCCCGCTCGCCCCGCCGGAGGACACCGGGGAGGCGTTGGGTCTGCCCGCGTCGGGCCTGACCCTCACGATCGGCTTCGGCCCCAGCCTCTTCGAGCGCGACGGGAAGGCCCGGTTCGGCCTAGACGGTCGACGGCCCGCCGAGCTCGTCGATCTGCCGGCCTTCTCCGGCGACCGGCTCGACCCGGCGCTCACCGGTGGCGACATCGCCATCCAGGCGTGTGCCAACGACCCGCAGGTGGCCGTGCACGCGGTCCGCAACCTCGTGCGCATCGCCTTCGGGCGGGCGTCGGTCCGCTACAGCCAGCTGGGCTTCGGACGCACGTCGTCCACCTCGGCCGCCCAGGTGACGCCGCGCAACCTCTTCGGGTTCAAGGACGGGACGGCCAACGTCAAGTCCGAGGACCGCGACGTCGACGACGTCGTGTGGGTGCAGGAGTCCGACGGACCGGACTGGCTGGTGGGCGGGTCCTACCTGGTGGCCCGACGCATCGACATGCGCATCGAGACGTGGGACCGCGAGCCGCTGGCCGGTCAGGAGGCGATCATCGGCCGGGCCAAGGGGTCGGGCGGACCGCTGTCGGGCGGCGACGAGCACGCCGCGATCGACCTGGCCGCCAAGGGCGCCGACGGCGAGCCGGCCATCCCCACCCTCTCGCACGTGCGGATGGCGCACCCCGACTCCAACGGCGGCGCCAAGATCCTGCGCCGCGGCTACAACTTCGTGAACGGGACCGACGGTCTGGGCCAGCTGGCGGCGGGGCTGTTCTTCATCAGCTTCCAGCGCTCGCCCGAGCAGTTCGTGCGCATCCAGCGCACCCTCGCGGGCAGCACCAACGACGCGCTCAACGAGTACATCGTGCACCGCAGCTCCGGGTTGTTCGCGTGCCCGCCCGGACTCGGGGCGAAGGGGTTCTGGGGCGAGGGCCTGCTCGGCTGACGTGTGACGTCCCCGATGTGACACAAGCCCTGTCGCGTTCCACATACCGGCGGTATCCTGAGCAGCATGTCCGCCGCCAGCGTCGTCCCCGCCTCCCGCGTCACGAGCCTCACCGCCCTCATCCGCAGCACGAGCGGCGAGACCCGCACCACCCGCACGCCGCTCACGGGCGAGGCCGTCGCGGAGATCCCCGTCTCCTCGATCGACGACGTCGAGGCCGCGTTCGACGCCGCCCGCATCGCCCAGGAGCGCTGGGCCCGCACGCCGCTCGAGGCCCGGTCGGCCGCGCTGCTGCGCCTGCACGACCTGGTGCTCGCCCACCAGGACGAGCTGCTCGACCTCATCCAGCTGGAGTCCGGCAAGGCGCGTGCGCACGCCTTCGACGAGGTGGCCCACCTGGCGCTCACCGCCCGGTTCTACGCCCGGCGCCTGCGCAGCCAGCTGCGCACGCGTCGGCGCAACGGCGCCCTGCCCGGGCTCACGAGCGTGCACGTGAACCAGGTGCCGAAGGGGGTCGTGGGCGTCATCAGCCCCTGGAACTACCCCCTGACCATGGCCATCGCCGACGGTCTGCCCGCCGTCGCCGCCGGCAACGCCGTGGTGCACAAGCCCGACAGCCAGAGCCCGCTGATCGCGCTCGCCGGCGTGGAGCTGCTGCGCCGCGCGGGCATCCCCACCGACGTCTGGCAGGTCGTCAGCGGGGCCGGCTCCGTCGTCGGGACCGCGATCATCGAGCGCGCCGACTACATCTGCTTCACGGGCTCCACCGCCACCGGCACCCTCGTGGCCAAGCAGGCCGCCGAGCGGCTGGTCAGCTGCTCGCTCGAGCTCGGCGGCAAGAACCCGATGATCGTGCTTCCCGGTGCCGACGTCGAGCGCGCCGCGGCCGGCGCCGTCAACGCCGCCTTCTCCTCGGCGGGCCAGCTGTGCGTGTCCATCGAGCGCATCTACGTGCCCGAGGCGCTCTACGACTCCTTCCGTGACGCGTTCGTGCGGCGCGTGCGCGCGCTCAGCCTCGGCGCCAGCTTCGACTGGGACGCCGACATGGGCTCGCTCATCTCCCAGAGCCAGGTCGAGACCGTCACCAAGCACGTCGACGACGCCGTCGCCAACGGCGCGACCGTCCTCGCCGGTGGGCGGGCCCGGCCCGACCTCGGCCCCTACTTCTACGAGCCCACCGTCCTCGAGGGCGTCACCGAGGCGGCCGCCTGCTTCGCCGAGGAGACGTTCGGCCCGCTCGTCTCGCTGTACCGCTACCGCACCGTCGAGGACGCGATCGCGCTCGCCAACGCCGGCGAGTACGGCCTGAACGCGAGCATCTTCGGCCCGGTCCGCCAGGCGCGCCTCGTCGCGCCGCGCATCAAGGCCGGCACGGTCAACATCAACGAGGGCTTCGCCGCCACGTTCGGCAGCATCGACGCCCCCATGGGCGGCATGCGCAGCTCGGGCGTGGGCCGCCGCCAGGGCGCCGAGGGCATCCTGCGCTACACCGAGCCGCAGTCGGTGGCCGTCCAGCGCGCCGTCCCGATGGCCGGCCCTGCGTTCGTCCCCGCCAAGACCTACGCTCGGGCCCTCACGCTCGGCCTCAAGGTGCTGCGACGCACCCGGCGCGCCTGACCCCCAGCACGACCCCCCCCAGCACGACACCGCAGCGTCTCGCTCCCGCACGACCCCACCCAGCACGACCCCGCAGCACGACGAGAGGTATCCCATGGCATTCGACCACGACGTCATCGTCATCGGCTCAGGCTTCGGCGGCAGCGTGTCCGCGCTCCGCCTGACCGAGAAGGGCTACAAGGTCGCGGTGCTCGAGGCCGGCAAGCGGTTCCGCGACGAGGACTTCGCCAAGACGTCCTGGCGGCTGCGCAAGTTCCTCTGGATGCCGCAGCTCGGCTGCTACGGCATCCAGCGCATCGACAAGCTCAAGGACGTCCTCATCCTCTCCGGTGCCGGCGTGGGCGGCGGGTCGCTCGTGTACGCCAACACGCTCTACGAGCCGCTCGACCCGTTCTACAAGGACCCCGCCTGGGGCCACATCGCCGACTGGAAGGCCGAGCTGGCGCCGTACTACGACCAGGCCAAGCGGATGCTCGGCGTGGCCACCTACCCCTTCGAGACCCCGGCCGACCGGATCATCAAGAAGGTCGCGGCCGACATGGGCGTGGAGGGCACGTTCCACCACACGCCCGTCGGCGTGCTGTTCGGCGACGAGCCCGGCGCGAAGGTCGCCGACCCGTACTTCGGCGGCGCCGGACCCGACCGCAACGCCTGCATCAACTGCGGTGAGTGCATGACGGGGTGCCGGCACAACGCCAAGAACACGCTCGTCAAGAACTACCTGCACCTGGCCGAGCAGAACGGCGCCGAGATCCAGGCCCTGACGACCGTCGTGTCGGTCACGCCGCTGCCCGGCGGGGGCTACGCCGTCGAGACCCGTGGCACCAACAAGCGCTTCCGCAAGCACAAGGTCATCACCGCCGAGCAGGTGATCTTCGCCGCCAGCTCGATGGGCACCCAGAAGCTGCTGCACCGCATGAAGGACCGCGGCGTGCTGCCGAAGGTCTCCGATCGCCTGGGCCTGCTCACGCGCACCAACTCCGAGGCGCTCCTGGGCTCGATCTCCGACGGCAAGGACATCGACTACTCCGAGGGCGTGGCGATCACCTCCTCGTTCCACCCCGACGAGTACACCCACATCGAGCCGTGCCGCTACGGCCGCGGCTCCAACGCGATGTCGCTGCTGCAGACCGTCCTCACCGACGGCAGCCTGCCGACGAAGCGCTGGAAGACCTGGCTCAAGGAGATGTGGAACCAGAAGCGCAACCTGTTCAAGCTGTACGACCTGCGGCACTGGTCCGAGCGCACCATCATCGCGCTCGTCATGCAGACGCACGACAACTCGATCACCACGTACACGAAGCGCAACCTGCTCGGCCGCAAGGTGCTCACGTCGCGCCAGGGCCACGGTGCGCCCAACCCGGCGTTCATCGAGCCCGGGCACGTGGCGGTGCAGCGCATGGCCGAGCACATGGGGGGCACCCCCGGCGGCACCATCGGCGAGCCATTCAACGTGCCGCTCACGGCGCACTTCATGGGCGGCGCCTGCATCGGCGACTCGCCCGAGACGGGCGTCATCGACCCTTACCACCGCCTGTACGGGTACGAGGGCCTGCACGTGGTCGACGGCTCCGCGATCAGCGCGAACCTGGGCGTCAACCCGTCGCTGACCATCACGGCCCAGGCCGAGCGGGCCATGGCCTACTGGCCCAACCGTGGCGAGACCGACGTCCGGCCCGCCGTGGGCGAGGGCTTCCGGTCCATGGAGCCGATCGCACCCAAGAGCCCCGTGGTCCCCGACGACGCCCCCGGCGCCCTCCGGCTGCCCATCGTCGGGGTCAGCTGAGCGTCGCGGCCGTCGGCTCACGATTCCCATCACTTGATGGGAATCGTGAGCCCACCATGGTTTCCCCCCACTCACCTGCGGATGCATCCGCAGGTGAGTGGGGGATTCCCATCAGCTGATGGGAATCGTGGGACGGTCGGGACCGGCTCGTGGCCTCAGGACGTGGACGAGGTGCGCCGCGGCACCGCGGTCCGCGTCTCGTCCGAGCGGCCACGGAGCACGGTGCTGCCGTGCGGCGCCCAGTGCGCCGACTCCTCGGACCCGGCCGCCTCGACGGCCTGCAGGTCGGCCAGCACCCCGCCGTCGACGTCCTTCGCCAGCTCGGTGAGGCGCGACGCGGCGTTGACCGCGTCGCCGATGACGGTGAACTCGTAGCGGGACTCGTCGCCGACGTAGCCTGCGACGGCGCGGCCGGTGGCCACCCCGATCCCGGCGCGGACGCCGACGAGCTCGGTCTCGAGCCGCTCCCCGATGCGACGAGCGGCCGCGAGGGCCTGCCCGGGGTGGTCGTCGAGCGGGCGCGGAGCGCCGAAGACCGCCAGCACGGCGTCGCCCATGAACTTGTTGACCAGCCCGCCGTGGGCGTCGACCTCGGCGATGATCACGCCGAAGTAGTCGTTGAGCATGCCCACGACCTCGTCGGGGTCGCGCTGCTCGGCGTACGTGGTGGAGCCGACGAGGTCGGTGAACAGCACCGAGACCTCGCGGGTCTCACCGCCCAGCCGGATCTCCCCGAGAGCGGCCTCGGCCACGTCGCGTCCCACGTGCCGCCCGAAGGCGTCGCGCAGCCGCTCCCGCTCGAGCAGGCCCGTGGACATCTGGTTGAAGCCGGACTGCAGCATGCCGAGCTCGGAGCCGTCGAACACCTCGATGGTGGTGCCGAACTCGCCGCGCTCCACCTCGCGCATCGCCGCGGTGACCCCCGTGATCGGCTGCACGACGGCGCGCGCCGTCAACCACATGACGAAGAAGCCGAAGCAGAGCACGACGCTGCCGAGCACGAGGGCGACGACGGCCAGCTCGCTGAGCGTCAGCTGGTCGGTGGAGAGGGCCAGGATGCCCACCACGACCAGGCCCACGACGGGTGCGCCCGTGCCGAGCCACCAGAACATGAGGACCCGGGTGGCGGCGCCGAGCCCGCGCGGCTTCTTCATGACCGCGCCGCTGAGGGCGCGTGCGGCCACGGGCCGCATCGCGAACTCCGCGAGCAGGTAGGCGATGGTCGTGACCACGATGGAGGCGATGCCGACCGTGAGACCGGTCGACAGGGCGCGCTCCTCCTGCACGACCAGCGAGAGCACCGTGAACAGGATGGTCGCGAGGATCCAGAGCGCGGCCTGCAGCAGGGTCAGCATGCGGGGGGCGCGCAGCGCGCGGCGTCGGTCCTTGGGCCCGGGCTCGCGACCCTCGATGGCCCACCGCTGCGCCTTCAGCGTGGCCGACGTGCCCCACGTGGCGCCGACGAGGACCGCGAGCCCGACGTAGCAGGGCACGGCCACGGCGAGCGCGTACGCCATGTCCCGCGTGGGCGCGGGGCTGGGCACCACGAAGACCGAGAGCACGAAGACGATGCCGGCACCGATGACGTTGGTGCTCACCAGGAAGAGGGTGAGCAGCAGCTGGATGCGGAACCTCAGCCGGCTGGGGTCCTGCTCGGCCGGACCGAGCAGCACCGACCCGAAGGCACGCCGGGACCGGGTGGCCGAGCGGGAGGGACGATCGTCCACGTCGGACCTTCCAGGGCTGGCGGTGGGGACGTGCGGCAGCGTACCGTCAGCATGCCGCGGCGTGTCCTCCCTCCGCTCGAGTCGTTGGACGAGTTGCGGCGCCCTCCCACCCCGGTGTCGCACGACCGAGAGGAAGCCATGGCACGCAAGGCAGACCGCGAGACCATCGACGCGCTCACCCGCGTCACCGACTTCGACGCCGAGACCGTCGAGAAGCTCGCCGGCGTCGGTCGTCCGGTCAACATCCCCGAGGGCTGGGCGGTGATGATCGAGAACACCCCCGCGGACAAGGCGTACATCATCCTCGAGGGGACGATGGAGGTGCGGCGCCAGAAGCAGCCGATCGCCGAGCTGGAGGCCGGCGACGTGATCGGTGAGATGGCCCTGGTCAACGGCAAGCTGCGCAACGCGACCGTCGTGGCGAAGACGCCCGTCAAGGCCCTGCACCTGACCGACTCCGACGTGGCCGAGCTGCTCGACCACGACCCGAACTTCGCCTCGAAGCTGCAGCAGAAGGCCACCGAGCGCCTCGACTGATCCCCCCCGAGCGGTGAGTTCTCCACCGAATCGGGCGGCCACGCCCCGCGCGGTGCGGATTCCACCGTCTCAGCGCTGAGACGGTGGAATCCGCACCGGCCGAGCGGGTGGCCGAGCGCTCGCGCTCAGACCTTCCAGTCGATCGCGTGGACGACCTGCGTGCCCGGGATCCCCTTGAGGTCGACCTCGCGGCTCTCCAGCACGGCGGGCCTGTCCTCGCCGTGGGTCTCCTCCAGCGACTCGAGCGCACCGTCGCTCACGAGCACCTCGCCGCCCTCGGCCTGGGCCGCCACGCGTGCCGCGTAGGCGACGTTGCGGCCGAACAGGTCGCCGTCGCGGTGCACCGCCGAGCCCTGGTGCACGCCGATCCGCACCGCCACCCCGCTCAGGCGTGACCCGGGCCGCGCGCGGGTGATCCGACGCTGCACCTCGGCCGCGGCGGCCACCGCCTGGGCGGCGTCGGTGAACGCCACCATGAAGCCGTCGCCCTGGGTCTTGATGACGTAGCCGCCGTTGCGGCTGACGGCCCGGTTGACGACAGCGTCGTGCCGCGAGAGCAGCTGCACCCAGCCGCGGTCGCCCAGGGCGTGGTTGAGGGCCGTCGAGCCCTCGATGTCGGAGAACAGGATCGCCACGGTCCCGTCGCGCGACGCCATGCGGGCGAGGTCGGGACGCTCCACGTCGGCCCAGCGGGCGAGGTCGTCGATCGAGCTGCGCAGCGTTCCGCTGAAGCCCTTGTCCTTCAGGCTGATCGCGGTGCCGACGACGGTGCGGACGGCGTCGGACGGCGTGGGCACCAGCCGGATGCGCGGCCGTTCGGTCCGGATCGCCCGCTTCAGCTGCGCGATGCGACGGCGTGCGCCGAGCAGCAGGCCCCAGGCAACGACGAGCGACACGGCCAGCGCGGCGCAGGTGACGGAGAGGACGATCTCGAGGACGGACATCGCAGCCAATCTACGGCGCTGGGGCGGGGGAGTGCCGGACAGCACAGGACCCGGCCTGGAGGGAGCTCACGGGCCGGGTCCTGTTGTGCCACGAGGAGGCGGCACTGTGGATCTCACGGGAGGGAGTGTAGTGAGATCCGTCCTGATCAACGACGTCGCGCGGAGGGGGTTACGACGGTCTGAAGAAATATTTCGACCGATACGATGACGGGGTGACTCCAGACCACGACCTCGTCCTCGTCGTCGACTACGGCGCCCAGTACGCGCAGCTGATCGCGAGGCGGGTCCGCGAGGCGCGCGTCTACTCCGAGATCGTGCCGCACACGATGCCCGTCGAGGAGATCCTGGCCCGCGAGCCGGCCGCGATCATCCTGTCGGGTGGCCCTTCGTCGGTGTACGAGCCGGGCGCCCCCCAGCTCGACCCGACCATGGTCGAGTCCGACGTGCCGGTCTTCGGCATCTGCTACGGCTTCATGGCCATGGCCGCGGCTCTCGGCGGCGACGTCGCCCGCACCGGCCAGCGGGAGTACGGACGCACCTCGGTGGAGGTGCTCGACCCCGGGACCCTGCTCCAGGGACTGCCCGGCCCCCTCACCTCGTGGATGTCGCACGGCGACGAGGTCGTCGGTGCGCCCGACGGCTTCACGGTCAACGCGCGCTCCCCGCGAGCGACGGTGGCGGCGTTCGAGAACACCGACCGTCGACTGGCCGGGGTGCAGTGGCACCCCGAGGTCCTGCACTCCGAGCACGGCCAGCAGGTGCTGGAGCGGTTCCTCGTCGACATCGCCGGCTGCCGCCAGACGTGGACCAGCGTCAACATCGTCGAGGAGCAGGTCGAGAAGATCCGCGCCGAGGTCGGTGACGCCCGGGTCATCTCCGCGCTCTCCGGTGGCGTCGACTCCGCCGTCTCGACCGCCCTGGTCCAGCGCGCGGTGGGCGACCGGCTCACCGCCGTCTTCGTCGACCACGGGTTGCTGCGCGATGGCGAGGCCGAGCAGGTCGAGCGCGACTACGTCGAGGCCACGGGGGTCGACCTCAAGGTCGTCGACGCGAAGGACCGGTTCCTCGGCCACCTCGCCGGGGTGAGCGACCCCGAGACCAAGCGCAAGATCATCGGCCGCGAGTTCATCCGCGTGTTCGAGGAGGCCGAGCGCGAGGTGCTCGCCACGCCGGGTCCGCCGGTCAAGTTCCTGGTGCAGGGCACGCTCTACCCCGACGTCGTCGAGTCCGGCGGCGGCGAGGGTGCGGCCAACATCAAGAGCCACCACAACGTCGGCGGCCTGCCCGAGGACCTCGAGTTCTCGCTGGTGGAGCCGCTGCGGACGCTCTTCAAGGACGAGGTGCGTGAGGTGGGCCGCCAGCTCGGCATCCCCGAGGCCATCGTCGGCCGGCACCCGTTCCCCGGTCCCGGTCTCGCCATCCGCATCGTGGGTGCCGTCGACGCCGAGCGCCTCGCGATCCTGCGTCGGGCCGACGCGATCGTGCGCGAGGAGACGTCGGCCGCAGGTCTCGACGGCGACATCTGGCAGTTCCCGGTCGTGCTGCTCGCCGACGTCCGCTCGGTGGGCGTGCAGGGCGACGGCCGCACCTACGGCCACCCGATCGTGCTGCGCCCCGTCTCCAGCGAGGACGCGATGACCGCCGACTGGAGCCGCCTGCCCTACGAGGTGCTCGAGCGGATCTCCACCCGCATCACGAACGAGGTGGAGGACGTCAACCGCGTCGTCCTCGACATCACCAGCAAGCCGCCAGGCACCATCGAGTGGGAGTGAGCCGGGCGGGCTGACCTGCGGGCACCCGGCTCGGGGACGGCCGTCCGGTGCGAGAGGCTTGGGGGCCCTGGGCGTCGACGACGGCTCGCTCGGCGGCGTGCTCGCGTGGTACTCACTGATCCACACCGCTCCCGAGCAGATCGGCGCAGCCCTGACCGAGCTCGCCCGGTGCATCCGGCCCGGCGGCGGTCTCGCGCTGGGGTTCTTCACCGGGCCGACGCTGGAACCGTTCGAGCACGCGATCACCACGGCCCACTACTGGCCCGTCGACCTCTTGTCGTCCGAGGTCGAGGGGGCCGGCTTCGCCGTCACGCACACCGAGTCGCGAACCGATCGCCCCGCCCGGTCGCACGGAGCGATCCTCGCGACCCGCGCGTGACGTGACCGGGAAGCTCGGGCTGCTCAGGCCGGTCCGGCGCCGCGCTGACGGTCGAAGGCCGCGCGGATCGGGGCGGTGTCGTACACGATGTGCAGCCGATCGATCCGTCCGTCCGCGTCGAGCTCTGCCACGTCGACCACGGTGAAGGGTGCGGGCTCGCCGCTGGCCAGGGTCCAGTCGAAGTCGAACCACAGGCTCACGACGGTGCGGCCGTCGACCTCGCCGGTCATCGTCGTCCGCAGCGTAAGCCGCGACTGCCCGGTGTCGGCGAGCAGGAGCGGGTAGAACTCGGTCGCCGGGAGGGTGCCGTACAGGGGCGAGACCACCGTCGCGCCGGGGGCGAAGAGCGCCAGGACACCGGCGAGGTCGCCGGCCTCGAGTGCCTCGAGGTAGCGGTGGGAGAGCTGCGCCGGTTCCATGCCCCGATCTCACCACGGACGCGTCCGACCCCACTCCATCGGGACGTGTTGCTAGTGTCGAGGGCTGTGCTGGTCGTCGATCCCGGACCGGCTGTCGATCTCGGGAGGTGCCGCGCGTGAACCCCAAGCTGAGGCTGGTCCTCGTCGGCCTGGTCCTCGTGGTGCTCGCCGGCCTCGGCGGCTGGGCCCTCATCGGCGGTGGAGGCGACGACGCCGAGCCGCTCGCCTCACCCAGCTCGGAGCCGGAGGCCACGCAGAACCCCTCGGCCTCGCCGTCGCCGACCGGGACCCCGAGCCCCACCGAGTCGGCCACCACGAGCTGCGAGGACGCCGACACCCAGTTCAACGTCGAGGGCGTCGAGCAGGACAGCCTGCTGCCCGACTGCGGGACCCGCGTGGTCAACGTGCGCCAGCAGGAGGCGTCGGGACTCGACCTCGGCTGCGGGGGCACCTACCCGGTGATCCTCTACAAGACCACCACCACCGACGGCTCCAAGGCGTCCGTGTGCGGGCGGAACTCCTCGGGCGAGCGGTTCCGCGTGGTCGTGAAGCCCGCGGGCGACGACGTCATCGACATGGCCGGCGACTACGACCCGGGCAACGACGCGTTCGTCGGCGAGAAGGGCTCCACGCTCTACGAGATCGTCGGCCGCAACGGCTCGATCGTCGTGTCCACCGAGAACGGCAGCCGCACGCTCGAGTCCGACGGCGACTGGAGCTCGCTCGACAACGAGCCCGACGGGGACTGACCACGGTGCTCCTGCCGGTGCGTGCCGCTGACGTGCCGGACCTCGCTCGCTTCCTCCGCGACGCCGACCTGACGGTCGCCGGGCTCGACGCCCCGGGCCTGCGCTGCTGGATCGAGCGCGACGTCGACGGCGCCGTGGTCGGCAGCACCGGCTACGAGGCCGGCGACGACGGGGCGCACGTGCTGGTCCGCAGCGTCGCCGTGGCCCCCGATCGTCGTGTCGGCGGCCACGGGACCCGACTGGCGCGGTTCGCCCTCGACCGGGCCGCCGAGTCCGGCGCCACCACGGCCTGGCTGTTCAGCCGCCGGTCCGGTCCGTTCTGGCAGGGCCTCGGCTTCGTGCCGGCCGACCTCGCGGACCTGGCCGGGGCACTCGCCACCACGCAGCAGGTGCAGCTGTTCGCCCGCACCGGCCAGCTCGACGTCGAGCGTGCGTGGTCGCGGCCCCTCGTGCCGGCGTCCTGACGCCCGCGTCTCAGCCCTGGTAGACGTCGGGGATGCCGTCGGCGTCGTCGTCGCGGGTCTCCCGCTCGTGGATGAGCCGGTACGTGCGGTTGCGCAGGCGCAGCACCACCACGGCGAGCAGGGCCGACGTGAGCGAGCCGAGCAGCACGCCGACCTTCACGTGCTCGTCGGACTCGCTGCCGACACCGAACGCCAGCTCGCCCACGAGCAGCGCGACGGTGAACCCGATGCCCGCGAGCAGCCCGACGCCGACGAGGTCGATCCACTCCAGGTCGTCGTCCAGCTCGGCCTTCGTGAACCGGGCCATGAGCCAGGTGAAGAGGAGGACGCCGAGCGGCTTGCCGATCACGAGCCCGGCGATGATGCCCAGGGTCACCGGGTCCCGCAGCGCCTCGACGAACCCGGAGGCGCCCTCGATCGCCACGCCTGCGGAGAAGAACGCGAAGACCGGGACGGCCACGGTCGAGGACAGCGGCCGCACGATCTCCTCGAGGTGCTCGGCGAGGCCCGGGCCGTCCTGGCCGTCGCGACGCAGGACCGGGACGGTGAAGCCGAGCAGCACGCCGGCGACGGTGGCGTGCACCCCGGAGGCGTGGACGAGGGCCCAGGCGGTGACCGCGAGCGGGATCAGCAGCCAGGGCGAGCGGATGCGCTGCTGCACGAGGGCGCCGAACGCCGCGATGGGCAGCAGGGCGAGCAGCAGCCAGATCGCGTCGAGGTCGGAGGTGTAGAAGATCGCGATGATCGTGATGGCCAGGAGGTCGTCGACGATCGCCAGCGTGAGCATGAACAGGCGCAGGCCGGTGGGCAGGAACGAGCCGACGACGGCGAGCACGGCGATGGCGAAGGCGATGTCGGTGGCGGCCGGGATGGCCCAGCCGACCGGCCGGCCGGCGTCGTTGATGCTGTTGATCGCCACGTAGATCAGCGCAGGCATGGCCATGCCGCCGATGGCGGCGACGATCGGGACCGCGGCGCGCGAGGGGTCGCGCAGGTCGCCGGCGACGAACTCGCGCTTGAGCTCGAGGCCGACGACGAAGAAGAAGATCGCCAGCAGGCCGTCGGCGGCCCACGCGCCGATGGAGAGGTCGAGGTGCAGCGACGCGGGACCGATCACCGTGTCGCGGACCTGGGCGTAGGTGTCGGTGGTGTTGGCCGCGATGAGCGCCAGGATCGCCGCGATCATCAGCAGCGCACCGCCGAAGGTCTCGGCGCGCACCAGCTCGCCGATCCGTTGGGTCTCGAGCCAGGAACCGCGGGTGAGCAGGCGACGGCGGGGGGTGGTCACGGGGTCACGATCTCCAATGGGGTCGATGAACTGACGCCGACCAGACTTCCCGGCACACCGCCGTCCACTCTACCGGCGACCGCCCCCACGACGCGATTCGACGGGATCGTGACGTCCTCCTCGCTCCCGATCGTCACCGACCCGTCGGATCGCGGGGTCGGGGCGCGGGAGACTAGCCTGCGTCCATGCCTGACGTCGCGCTCGCCGCACCCAACGAGGCGGCGGCCGACGCGGGGGAGCAGGTGGCCCTGGCCGGTGGGAACGCGGTCGACGCCGCCCTCGCCGCCGCGCTCGTGACCATGGTCAACGAGGTCGGCATCGTCTCGCTCAGCTCGGGCGGGTTCGTCACGGTCCAGCCGGCCGACGGGTCCGCGCCGGTCACGGTCGACGGGTGGATGGACATGCCGGGCCGCGGCTCACGGTCCGGCCCCTCGACGCCGGCACGGCCCGACACCGACACCGATCCCGACACCGGGACCTGGGACGTCCGCACGGACTACGGCGGCGGCGTGACGGTCACGATCGGGCCGGGCTCGGTGGCCGCGCACGGCGCCGTGGCGGCCTTCGAGGAGACGCACGCGCGCTGGGGGTCGGTGCCGTGGCGCGAGATCGTGGCGCCGGCCGTCGACGTCGCGCGCGGCGGGTTCCGGCTGGGGTCGGCGTCGCGGTACTACCTGGAGTACGTGCACGACGACATCTTCGGGTGGGACGAGCAGAGCCGGGCCTGCGTGCACGACGCCTCCGGTGCCGTCACGACCGACCTGGTGGTGGTGCCCGACCTGGCCGCGACGCTCGAGGTCATCGCGGCCGACGGTGCATCGGCGCTGCACACGGGCGACCTGGCTCGACTGATCTGTGACGACGTGCAGGCCCGCGGTGGCCTGCTGGGCCGCGAGGACCTCGCGGCGTACCGCCCGGTCGTGCGTCCGGCGCTGCGGGTGGAGCTGGGGGACTGGACGCTCGGCACCAACCCTACGCCGGCGGTGGGTGGCGTGTGCGTCGCGGCGATGCTGCGACTGCTCGACGGCACACCGCACGCCGTGGTCGACGGCCGCTGGTCCGAGGCCGACGTCGCCCGCCTCGTCGAGGTGCAGCGCGCCGTGCTGGGCCATCGGCTCGACGTGCTCGACCACAGCCACGACCTGGTGGCCGACGCGCTGGCCTACCTGGCGTCGGTGGACGACGAGGTGCGGTCGGCGGGCTCGACCGCGCACGTCTCGGCGACGGACGGTGACGGCGGTGCCTGCTCGGTCACGGTCTCGTCGGGCTACGGCTCCGGGATGATCGCGCGGGGCACCGGCATCTGGCTCAACAACTGCCTGGGGGAGCAGGAGCTCAACCCCCGCGGCCTGCACGGGCTGGAGCCGGGCACGCGCCTGCTGTCGAACATGGCGCCCACGGTCGCGCACCACCGCGACGGTGCGGCGCTGGCGATCGGCTCGCCCGGCGCGGACCGGATCTCCACGGCCGTCGCCCAGGTGGTCGCGGGCTTCGCGAACGGCGGCATGGGTCTGCAGCAGGCGGTGAACCATCCGCGGGTCCACGTGCACCGCGCCGGACGACCGGACGAGGTCGTCAAGGTCGAGACCGACCTGACGATGTACTACGGCGGGGTGGGTGCGACCCTGCTGCGCCGTGACGCGGCCGGCGAGCTGCACCTGGAGGCAGCCGCCGATCCCCGCCGGGACGGGGCCGTCCGGCTCGTGCGGTCCTGACGGACCCTCGCGACCCTCGAGGACGGGTCGGACAACCACGTGACACCGCCACTGTCACGGTCCTACGCTGCGAGCATGAACCTCGTCGGTCTGGCCACCCTGCCCCTGCGCGTGACCATCTCGGCCACGCGCACGACGTTGGCGCTGGGTCAGCTGGCCGCACCCGACGGCCCGATCCTGCGCGAGGGCGGCTACGGGACCCGCATCGCGGTGCTGATCGGCGAGGACGGCCTGCTGGAGCAGCTCGCGAAGCTGCTGGCCGACGAGCGCGGGATCATCGCGCTCGGCAACCTCGTCGCCGACATCACGTCCGAGGACCGGCCCGTCGGCAAGGCGCTGCAGCGGGACGGGCTCGTGGACCGGATGGCGTCAGAGGAGGGCCCGTTCGTGCGGCTGCTCGAGGCCGACGGCCCGCTCGACCGCGCCCTGGCCGAGGACGGACCGCTCTACCGGTTCCTCGCGCCCGGAGGCTCGCTCGACCGCCTGCTGGCACCGGACGGGCCGCTCGAGCGGCTGACGGCGCCGGGCGGGCCTATCGAGCGGATGCTGGTGCCCGGCGGGCCGCTGGACCGCATCCTCGAGCAGGACGGCACGCTCGAGAACGTGCTGAAGCCCGGCGGCCTGCTCGAGAAGCTGCTCGAGGAGGAGGGCATCCTCGAGAACCTGCTGATGCCGGGCGGGACGCTCGACCAGCTGGTCTCCCTGGGGGCGACGTTCGACGCGATCGTGCCGCGGCTCGAGGCGCTGGGCAACGCCATCCCCAACCTCAACCAGGCGGTCGCGGTGCTGAGCGGAGCCGTGGAGCCTCTCGGGACGCTCGCGCAGCGACTTCCCGGTGGACGTCGACGCGGCGTGCTCGCCTCCGCATCGCCGTCGTCACCGACGACGGCGACCTCCGACGACCTCTACGGCAGCGAGTGAGCACGCCGGCACGGACCGACGTCGTCGGGCGGTGGCTGCCCGAGGGCGGCCCGCCGCGCGCGTTCCTCGAGCTGCGCGACAACGGCGACCTCGCCGGGCACGACGGCTGCAACCGCTTCGGCGGCCAGCAGTGGTCGCTCGACGGCAAGAAGGTCGTCACGAGCGGCGCACGCGTCTCGACGCTGATGGCCTGCCCCGACGTCGACACCTGGCTCGGCCAGGCGACCACCTTCGTGTGGGACGACGGCCACCTGCGCGCCGTCGGACCCGACGGCACCGACCTCGGCGTCCTGCTCACCGACCCGGACTGAGCCGGTCGGACGTCACTGGGTGAACGTGGCCGCTCCCTTGCGGAGACGCTCGACGGTGTCCCGGGCGAGGCGCTGCGCGAGCTGCTCCGCGGCGTCGGCGTCGCGGCCCGGTGCGGACATGCTGACGAACACGCCGACCACCACGCGTCCCTCGCCCACCAGGAGGCTCACGACGCGCTGGGCCGGGTCGCCGGTCTCGGCCGAGTCGAGCCGGTAGGAGCTCAGGTAGCCGTCAAGCCCCTGCACGGTGACGTCGCCGAGCGACCCCTCGCCCGAGCTCGCCGGGACCTCGCGGCCGCCGCCGACGGGCTCGGCGGGGATGTCGAACGTTCCGTCGTAGGGCTCCTGGTCCTTGCGCAGACCGGCCATGAAGGTGCGGGCCGCCTCGGCGTCGTCGAGCAGGTTGAGGTTGACGACCGCGACGTCGTTGGGAGCACTCGTGGTGCCGTTGCGCTCGATGTCCACGGGGTTGCCGACGGAGTCGAGGCGCACGGAGAACGCCCAGAACGGATGACCGACGTCGGACCCGGCGCACTTCTCCTCGTCCTTCGGGCACTGGAAGTCGACCTCCGAGGCGCCCGGCACCTGGTCCAAGGTGGGCAGGGCGCCCTCGATCGCGGCCTCCTCGGTGGGCAGCGGTGCCGGGCTGGACGCGGACGCCGTCGGCTCCGGGTCGGATCCCCCCTGACCGCATCCGGCGAGGACGGCGAGGACGGCGAGAGCCGTCGTGGCGAGTCGAACCGAGCGGCGCATGAGTCGTTCCCCCTGGGTGGCGTAGGGGCATCGTGGCACGCCGTGACCCGGGTTGCCGTGGAGACCAGCCGTGGCAGGCTCGAAGCATGGACATCGTCATCATCGGGGGCGGCCTCGCCGCGGCCAAGGCGGCCGCCGCCCTGCGCGAGAACGGGCACGACGGAGCACTCACGATCGTGGGCGACGAGGACCGGCTGCCCTACGAACGGCCGCCCCTGTCGAAGGACGTCCTGCTCGGCGAGGCGCCGCTCGACGACGCCACGGTGCAGCCCCAGGAGTGGTACGACGAGCACGACGTCCGCCTGGTCACCGGGGTGGCGGCCGAGCGCCTCGACGTCGAGGCGCACCGCGTGCACCTCGCCGACGGCCAGGTGGTCCCGTACGACAAGGCGGTCCTCGCCACGGGCGCGCGGCCCGCCGTCCCGGACTCCATCGCCGGCGGGGCCGACGCGTACTTCCTGCGCAACGCGGCCGACGTCGAGAGGCTGACGGCCGCGTTCGCGGACGCGTCGTCGGTGATCGTGGTCGGCGGCGGCTGGATCGGTCTCGAGGTCGCCGCCGCCGCGCGGCACCACGACCTGAGCACCACCGTCGTGCTCCGCGGCGACGTGCCGCTCGCGTCGGTCATGGGCGAACGCCTGGGCCGCTACTTCGCGGACGTTCACACGTCGCACGGGGTCACGCTGCGCACCGGCGAGCGGGTCGACGCCGTGACCGCACGCACCGTCCGCCTCGGCGGTGGCGAGGTGCTCGAGGCCGACGTGGTCGTGCTGGGTGTGGGCGCCACGCCCAACGTCGAGCTGGCGGAGGCGGCCGGGCTGCTCGTCGACGACGGCGTGGTGACCGACGAGCACTTCGCGACCAGCCACCCCGACGTGCATGCCATCGGCGACGTCGCCTCGACGCTCCACACGGGTCGCGGCGAGGCCGTCCGGGTCGAGCACTGGGACGACGCGGTGCGCCAGGGCGAGGCCGTGGCGTCGGTGCTGCTCGGCCAGGACGCGGCGTACGACTGGGAGCCGTACTTCTTCACCGACCAGTACGACCTGGGCATGGAGTACGTCGGCCACGGGTCGGGCGACGACGACGTGGTGGTCCGCGGCGAGCTGGACGACGGCGCCGGGGACGGCGAGTTCATCGTCTTCTGGCAGCGCGACGGCGTCGTGACCGCGGCCATGAACGTCAACATCTGGGACGTCCAGGACGACCTGCGCGCCCTCGTCGGCCAGGAGGTGTCGGCCGAGCGCCTCGCCGACCCGAACGTCGAGCTCGCCGACCTCGCCTGACGGCGGATGAAGATTCCCAGGTCGACCTGGGGACCGTGCAGACGCACGGGTTGCTACCCGTGCAGTCGTAGGGAAACCGTGCAGTCCAGAGATTTCCAGGTCGACCTGGGAATCTTCCGGGACGGGTCAGACCTCGGCGACGTGGACGACGGCGTCGCCGCTGTTGACCACGGGGGCCTCGGTGCGGCCGATGACGACGCCGGACCGCTCGGCGTGGACGAGGCGCACCCGCTTGCCGAAGGAGTCGAACAGGCCACCGATGCGCTGGCCCTCGGTCACGTGCTCGCCGAGGGCGACCTCCAGGTGCAGCATGCCGGTGCCGCGGGCCCGCACCCAGCTGCTCCTGTACGACGCCTGGCTGGGGGCGGGCGGATCCTCGTCCACCGGCTCGGTCATGCCGAGCGCGGCGAGCACCCGACGGACGCCGCGCACGCCGGCGTCGATCGCCCAGGCGTCCATGCGCCACGCCTCGCCCGCCTCGTAGAGGAGCACGGTCGCACCGGCCTCGCGCGCGGCCGCCCGCAGCGACCCGTCACGGATCTTGGCGTGCAGCATCACCGGTGCGGCGAACGCCTCGGCCAGCTCACGGGTGCGGTCGTCCTCCAGGTCGGCGCGGATCTGCGGCAGGTTGGTCCGCCGGTCCGACCCCGTGTGCAGGTCGATGCCGACGTCGCACTTGGCCACCACCTCGGTCATCATCAGGTGCGCGATGCGGGAGGCGAGCGACCCGCGGGCCGAGCCCGGGAACGAGCGGTTCAGGTCGCGGCGGTCGGGCAGGTAGCGGTCACCGGTCATGAAGCCGAGCACGTTGACGATGGGGATCGCGATGAGCGTGCCCCGCATCGACTTGGGGTCGATGTCGGCGAGCACCTGGCGGATCACCTCTACGCCGACCGCCTCGTCGCCGTGGATCGCGGCGTCGACCCACACCGTGGGACCGTCCTCGCGGCCGTGCACCACCCGCACCGGCAGGTCGACGTCGGCGCCGGTCACGAGCCGGGTGATGGGCAGCGACACCGCCTTGGCCTGCCCCGGGCGCACCCGGATCGGCCCGATCTCGAACGACGGACGCGCCATCATCGACCCCGGTTCCGGCGACGGACCCGCACGGGCGGTCGGCCACCGAGGTAGGACTCGCTGGAGTCGACGAGGTACCCCTGCGCCAGGGCCTCCCGGCCGACCAGCATGCGGAAGCCCATCTCGTCGCGCCGCGACAGCGTCACCTCGGACGGCACCACCCGGCCGGCGAGCGTGAGGTCGAGGACCACCACGTAGCGCTCCTCCACGTGACCCGACGACGAGCGGACCTCGCGCAGGTCGAGCACGTCGAGCTCCACCTGCACGGGATCCTCGTCGGTGCCCTGCCAGGGGTGGATGCTGAACCGCACCCGGCCGTGGTCGTCGGGCTCGATGTCGAAGGCGTGCAGCGACGACGTCCGGGCGCCGGTGTCGATCTTGGCCTTGATCCACGGGACGCCGAGGTCGGGGAGACGGACCCACTCCCGCCAGCCGACCAGGGTCTGGTCGAGCAGACCGCCGTCCGGCCCTGCGGCTGGGGCGGGGGTGTAGGAAGGTGGGTGCGTCAATCGTCCGTCCTTCCAGCTCGGGGAGTCCATGAAACTCGCGATCCTGTCACGTGCGCCTCGCTCGTACAGTACGCAGCGCCTGCGCACCGCGGCGCTCGACCGGGGCCACACGGTCAAGGTCCTCAACACGCTGCGCTTCGCGATCGATCTCTCCGGGCCCGAGCCCGACCTGCAGTACCGCGGCAAGCCGCTGTCGCACTACGACGCGGCGCTGCCCCGGATCGGCAACTCCATCACGTACTACGGCACGGCCGTGGTGCGCCAGCTCGAGCAGATGGACGTCTTCACGCCCAACACGTCGTGGGGGATCCAGAACTCGCGCGACAAGCTGCGCGCCAGCCAGATCCTGTCGCGCCACGACATCGGCATGCCGGCCACGACCTTCGTGCGCGACCGGGCCGACGTGATCGCGGCCATCGAGCGGGTCGGTGGGGCGCCGGTCGTCATCAAGCTGCTGGAGGGCACCCAGGGCATCGGCGTGATCCTGGCGCCCGAGATCAAGGTCGCCGAGGCGATCATCGAGACGCTCCAGAGCACGCGGCAGAACGTGCTCATCCAGCGCTTCGTCGCCGAGAGCAAGGGCCGCGACATCCGCGCCCTCGTGGTCGGCGACCGGGTCGTCGCGGCGATGCGCCGCGTGGCCAAGGGCGACGAGTTCCGCTCCAACGTGCACCGAGGTGGCTCGGTGGAGGCGGTCTCGCTCGACCCGGAGTACGAGCGGGTCGCCGTGCGCGCCGCCCAGATCATGGGCCTGCGGGTGGCGGGCGTCGACATGCTCGAGGGCGACGACGGCCCCCTGGTCATGGAGGTCAACTCCTCGCCGGGCCTCGAGGGCATCGAGTCGGCCACGAACCTCGACGTCGCGGGCGCGATCATCGACCACATCGACAACCAGGTCGCGTTCCCCGAGATCGACGTGCGCCAGCGGCTCACCGTCTCCACGGGGTACGGCGTGGCCGAGCTGCTCGTCCAGGCGGCCTCCGACATGGTGGGCAAGCCGCTCGGCGAGAGCGGCCTGCGCGACCGCGACATCTCGGTGCTCACCCTGCAGCGGGGCACCCAGGTGATCCCGAACCCGCGGCGTTCGCACGTCCTGGAGGCGGGTGACCGGCTGCTGTGCTTCGGCAAGCTCGAGGAGATGCGCTCGATGATCCCCAGCCGACGCCGGCGCACCCGCAAGGTCAAGCGTCTGCCCAAGGACCCGATCCACGAGCCCTGGCCGACCGTCGAGCCCTGAGCCCTGAGCCTTGAGTGCTGGGCCGTGGGGTGCGGGGCGGGGAACATCGGCCGCCCGCGCCGCGTTGGCCACCTGACGTGAGCGCTCTCCTCGAACCCGTCACCCTGCGCGGCGTCACCGCCCGCAACCGCATCTGGCTCGCACCGATGTGCCAGTACTCGTGCTTCGCCCGCGACGGCGTGCCGACCGACTGGCACCTCCTGCACCTGGGCGCCCGCGCGACCGGCGGCTTCGGCCTGCTGGTCACCGAGGCGACCGCCGTGGTGCCCGAGGGTCGGATCAGCCCGGAGGACACGGGGCTGTGGAACGACGAGCAGCAGGAGGCCTGGGCGCGCATCGTCGACGTGGTGCACGCGGAGGGCACGCCGATCGGGGTGCAGCTCGCGCACGCCGGCCGCAAGGCCTCCACGTTCGCCCCCTTCGCGCACCCGCGCGCCGCGACCACGGGCGAGGGCAGCGTCGGGCTCGACGAGGGCGGCTGGGAGACGGTCGCCCCGTCCGCGCTCGCCTTCCCCGGATACGCCACCCCGCGGGCCCTCGACCTCGAGGAGGTGCGGGCGATCCCGGGTCACTTCGCCGACGCGGCCCGTCGGGCCGATGCCGCCGGCTTCGACCTGGTGGAGGTCCACGCCGCCCACGGGTACCTGCTGCACCAGTTCCTGTCGCCGCTGTCGAACCAGCGCGACGACGAGTACGGCGGCTCGTTCGAGGGCCGCACCCGCCTGGTGGTCGAGGTCGTCGACGCCGTGCGCGCCGTGTGGCCCGACGAGAAGGCGCTGGCCGTCCGGTTCTCGGCCACCGACTGGCTCGACGACGGCTGGACGGTCGACGAGACGGCTCGGCTGTCGCGGCTGCTGGCCGACCACGGCGTCGACGTCGTGGACGTCTCGAGCGGCGGTCTGCTCCCGGCCGAGATCCCCGTGGGTCCCGGCTACCAGGTGCCGCTGGCCCGCGAGGTGCGCGAGGGCTCCGGGCTGCCCACGGGCGCCGTCGGTCTCATCACCGACCCGCAGCAGGCCGACGACGTGCTCACCCGTGGCGACGCCGACCTCGTCCTGCTGGCCCGCGCGGCGCTGCGCGAGCCCGCCTGGCCGCAGCGCGCCGCCCACGAGCTCGGCGACGCGCCCGACGGCCTCTACCCGCTGCAGTACGAGCGCGGCACCTGGCGCTGACGCCCGTTCCTCGTCCGGTCCTCGGGCGACAGCGCACCGCCGGACGGGTCAGTATGGGGGCGTGGACGACGCGACCTGGACCTTCGAACGCGCACTGTGGCGCGACGGCGCCTGGCACTTCGTCACCGTCCCCGAGGACGTCTCCGACGAGGTCGAGGAGCGCTTCGGCGCCACGGCCGCAGGGTTCGGGTCGGTCCGGGTCGAGGTGACGATCGGCGGGTCCACGTGGCGCACGTCGGTGTTCCCGTCGAAGCAGCACCGCGCCTACGTGCTGCCGGTCAAGAAGGCCGTGCGCACGGCGGAGGACGTGCACGAGGGCGACGTCGCGTCGCTGATCCTGCGCGTCGTCACGGGCTAGGTTCCCTCCATGGAGAACGAGCACGGCGCGGCGCGGAGCCTGGCCTGGGGCGGGTCGCTGGGCGGTCTGTGCGCCTCGCTGCTGGTCGTGGTCCTCTCCGGCGGTCTGGTGGCCTACGTCTCGCCGCGGTTCGAAGGCGATCCCGCCGCGGTGGTGACCGCCCTCCAGGCCGACGGGCTCACGACCTTCGCCCTCTGGCTCCTGCTGCTGAGCGGGGCCGTGCTGGTCGGGTGCTCCGCGGGGTCGTGGTGGCTGCGTCCGCAGGGCCTCGACGGAGGGCGCGCGGGTGCTTCAGTCCTCGGTGCGCTCGTCGGCTTCGCTGCCGTGGTGCTCTTCCCCTTCGCCCTGGCGCTCTACCTGGCGGGCGTTCGCTGAGCCGCTCGCACGGACATGCCCGACGACCGGGGCCGCCCCGCCGATAGGATTCAGTCCGTGACCGACGCATCGCCCGACAGCACGCGCCAGCTCGACACCGTCGCCCACGCGCAGGAGACGCCGGAGCGTGAGCTGCCGTGGGCCGAGCTGGGGCTCAAGCCCGACGAGTACGACCGCATCGTCGAGATCCTGGGGCGGCGTCCCACGGGCGCCGAGCTGGCCATGTACTCGGTGATGTGGAGCGAGCACTGCTCGTACAAGTCCTCCAAGGTGCACCTGAAGAAGTTCGGCGAGCTGCCGCAAGAGACCCCGCTGGGCAAGACGCTCGCCGGCATCGGCGAGAACGCCGGCGTCATCGACATCGGCCAGGGCTACGCCGTCACGTTCAAGGTCGAGTCGCACAACCACCCCAGCTACGTCGAGCCGTACCAGGGTGCGGCCACGGGCGTCGGCGGCATCGTCCGCGACATCCTTGCCATGGGAGCGCGCCCCGTCGCGGTCATGGACCCGCTGCGCTTCGGACCGCTCGACGCCCCCGACACCGCCCGGGTGCTGCCCGGCATCGTGGCCGGCGTCGGCGGCTACGGCAACTGCCTCGGCCTGCCCAACATCGGTGGCGAGGTGGTCTTCGACGAGACCTACCTCGGCAACCCGCTCGTCAACGCGCTCTGCGTGGGCGTGCTGCGCCACGAGGACCTCCACCTCGCGTTCGCCTCGGGCGTCGGCAACAAGGTCGTCCTCTACGGCGCCCGCACCGGCGGCGACGGCATCGGCGGCGTGTCGGTCCTCGCGTCCGAGACGTTCGACGCGGATGGCCCGGCCAAGCGGCCCAGCGTGCAGGTCGGTGACCCGTTCATGGAGAAGCTGCTCATCGAGTGCACCCTCGAGCTGTTCGCGGCCAAGGTCGTCAACGGCATCCAGGACCTCGGCGGCGCCGGTCTGTCGTGCGCCACGAGCGAGCTGGCCAGCGCCGGCGACGGCGGCATGCACGTCGAGCTCGACACCGTGCCCCTGCGCGACCCGTCGCTCTCGCCGGAGGAGATCCTCATGAGCGAGAGCCAGGAGCGCATGATGGCCGTCGTCGAGCCGGAGCACCTCGACGCGTTCATGGCGATCTGCGAGAAGTGGGACGTCGAGGCCGTCGTCGTCGGTGAGGTCACCGACGGGGAGCACCTGGTCATCGACTGGCACGGCGAGACGATCGTCGACGTCCCCCCGCGCTCCGTCGCGCACGACGGACCCACCTACGAGCGCCCCTACGCGCGCCCCGACTGGCAGGACGCCCTGCAGGCCGACACCGCCGAGGCGCTGCCGCGTCCGGCCACCGGCGAACAGATCGGCGAGCAGCTGGTGCGGGTCGTCACGAGCCCCAACCTCGCCGACCCGTCGTGGGTCACCGACCAGTACGACCGCTACGTGCAGGGCAACACGGTCCTGGCCCAGCCCGAGGACGCCGGCATGGTCCGTGTCGACGAGCGGAGCAACCTCGGCGTGGCCGTCTCGACCGACTGCAACGGCCGCTTCGCCAAGCTCGACCCGTACGCGGGGGCCCAGCTGGCGCTCGCCGAGTCGTTCCGCAACGTCGCGGTTACCGGCGCCCTGCCCCTGGCCGTCACGGACTGCCTGAACTTCGGCTCCCCGGAGGACCCGGCGGTCATGTGGCAGTTCGAGCAGGCCACGCACGGACTCAAGGACGGGTGTGCCGAGCTCGGGATCCCCGTCACCGGCGGCAACGTGAGCTTCTACAACCAGACCGGCGAGACGGCCATCCTGCCGACCCCCGTCGTGGGCGTGCTGGGTGTCATCGAGGACGTGCGCCAGCGCGTCCGCCAGGGCTTCACCCGCGATGACGACCACCTGCTGGTGCTCGGCGAGACGCGGGAGGAGCTGTCCGGCTCGTCGTGGGCCGACGTCGTGCACGGTCACCTCGGCGGGCTGCCCCCCACGGTCGACCTCGCCGCCGAGCAGGCGCTCGCCGCGGTCGTGCGCGAGGCCGGTCGGCGCGGGCTGCTCACGTCGGCGCACGACCTGTCCGACGGCGGTCTCGCCATGGCGCTGGCCGAGGGTGCGTTCGCGCACGGTGTCGGCGTGCGGGTCGTGCTCGACGACGACCCCTTCGTGCAGCTGTTCAGCGAGTCCGCCGCGCGCGCCCTGCTGGCCGTCCCCGAGCACCACCACGACGAGGTCGCGGAGATCGCGGCCGAGCACGGGGTCGAGCTGACGTCGATCGGTCGCACGGGCGGCTCGGCCTACGAGGTGGCCGGTCAGTTCACGATCGACCTCGAGGACCTGCGCGACGCGTGGAGCGCCACGCTGCCCGCGGTGCTCGGCCCCGTCCTCGGCGGCTGAGCCGCGTGGCGCGCCCGTCCACCCTGCTCACGCCGGAGGTCGTCGACGGCC
The DNA here is from genome assembly GCF_001423335.1 of Aeromicrobium sp. Leaf289. Classification (NCBI taxonomy): domain Bacteria; kingdom Bacillati; phylum Actinomycetota; class Actinomycetes; order Propionibacteriales; family Nocardioidaceae; genus Aeromicrobium; species Aeromicrobium sp. Leaf289. The sequence goes on from NZ_LMNK01000002.1 coordinate 945,620, forward strand.
TGCTGGCCCGGCTCGACGACGGTGACGACGCTCGCGAGGTGGTCAAGCCCCTGGTCAAGCACTACCTGGGTGCACTGGCCCAGCGGGCGCCCGGTCGCAGCGTGGAGGTGCGGGTCCCGCCCTTCGCGGCCGTCCAGTGCATCGAGGGCTCCACGCACACCCGCGGCACGCCGCCGGCCGTCGTGGAGATGGACGCGGCCACCTGGATCGCCCTGGCCCGCGGGTCACTGGCGTGGAGCGAGGCGTCGGCCGACCGGACGCGGGTGCGGGCCTCGGGGCAGCGCTCGGACCTCTCGCCCCACCTGCCGCTCGACGACGCGTAGCCGCCCCGTCGGGGGGGCAGGGTCGGACGGGCCGGCGCGGACCGGGACCGAGCCGCAGCCGTCAGAGGTTGCCGCGGCGCAGGAGTGACCACTGCGACGAGGTCACCGTCTGCAGTGCGGCCTGCTTGTTGTCGCGGCGCAGCTGCTGGGCGGCCCTGACCGTGGCGGTGTCGAGCACGCCCTTCACCGACGGCGCGTAGCCGGCGGCGCGCAGCGAGCGCTGCAGCCGCCAGACCGCCGAGCCCGTCGAGCCGTACTTCAGGACCTTCGGCGTCGAGCCCTCCGCGAGGAGTGCGGTCCACACCGGACGACTGACGACGCCGTTGCGGCTCCAGCCCTTGCTCGCGCGGTACGCGTTGATGCCCGAGACGGTGCCGGACCCGACCTCGCCCGTCACGGACTTCTTGAGGCCGCGCTCCTGGAGCAGGCACTGCAGGGCCTCGACGGCCTTGCCCTTCGAGCCCGCGCGCAGCGTCGGGTAGGACGCGAGCGTGAGGTCGACACCGCAGGACCGCGGTTCCTTGGTGGCCACGGACCCCGTGCCCACGCGCATCAGGTTGCGGTCGATGGTGAGGCGGTGCCCGCCGTACGTCTCGTTCACGTTGTTGTGGAACTGGTGGATGCGGGCGTTCTTCCAGCCGGTGTCGGACAGGTACGGACCGCCGTCCACGTTCGCCACCTTGTTCGTCCACGCGAACCACACCTGGTCGAACTGTGTGAAGCCCGAGAACTTCTTGGCGCCGGAGCGGACGTCGTCGACGAGCTTGATGGCGGCCGAGCCGCTGGAGTAGATCCCGGAGCGGAACTTCGACGCCTTCAGGGTCTCGGTCCAGGCGTCGGAGAACGCGAGCACGGCGTTGTCGCACGTCGTGGTCCGGGCGTACCACTCGATGTCGAGGTAGGCCACCGAGCCTGCGCCGAAGCCGTACTTCTTGAGGGCGGCGATGGCCTCGCGCGCGTCGGCGGCACCCTGCTTGCGGGCCGTCGTCTGCGACGTCGACATCCTCTTCTTCTGCACGCGGCTCTGCGGGTTGTTCTTGAAGCAGGGCGACTGGTAGCCCACGTGGATCGGCATGAAGCCCCACCCGGCGTCGGCGTTGTGCTGGACCCACGACTTCGAGAGGTTCGGCTGGTAGCGGTCCCCGCAGTAGCGGGAGTTGCCGGACACGTAGATGCCGACGGCCGAGTAGGGCGAGTCGCGCATCCACGCGTCCATGACCGTGGTGCTCGGCGCGACGCACGCGTCGAAGGCGTAGGCGGTCCGGTCACCGGGCGCCGCCGGAGTGGCCGCCGAGGCGGGCCCGGGCAGGGCGAGCGTGACGAGGACGGACGCGAGGAGCGCGCAGGCGAGGGTCAAGGCCTGCCGCCCTGCGCCGAGGTGAGACGGGGGGGAAGTCACCGTAGGCATGGTCCGAAGGCTACGGAACGTGTGGCGTCCTGTCAGGTGCACGAGGGATTCGCGCCGCGGCGTCCGAGCGGCAGGTTCGTGGCGTAAAACATTCGTAACCAGAGTTCATCCGACCGCGAGGGAGACGAAAGCCGCTCGGGCATGTATCCTTGAGGCACAACGGTCCCGGCCCACACCCCTGGAGGGTCGGGACCGTTTTAATGTCCTCTCCCGTGTGGTGACCGGGATCGAGTCAGACCTGGCGGCCGTCGCTCGGCCAGTAGCCCTTGCGCAGGTCCCGCTTGAGGATCTTGCCCGAGGGGTTGCGGGGCAGGGCCTCGACGACGTCGACCGTGCGGGGGGCCTTGTAGTGGGCCAGCCGTTCACGGGCGAAGTCGATGAGCTCCTGCGGGTCCACGGTGTGCTCGGGCCGGAACGCCACGACGGCCTTGACCGTCTCGCCCCACCGGTCGTCCGGGACGCCGATGACCGCGGTCTCCAGCACGGCCGGGTGCTCGGCGAGCACGCGCTCGACCTCGGGGGAGTACACGTTCTCCCCGCCCGTGATGATCATGTCCTTCACGCGGTCCTCGATGAACACGAACCCGCCGTCGTCGACCCGACCGATGTCACCCGAGCGCAGCCAGGGGCCGCCTCCGTCGTCGGCCGCGACGAGCAGCTCGGCGGTGGCCTCGGGGCGGCCGAGGTAGCCCACGGTGTTCTGCTCGGTCCGCCACCACAGCTCACCCGATCCGCCCGGCTCGACGTCCTGGAGGGTGGTGACGTCGACGACGCGCAGCTCGACCCCGGGGATGGGTCGACCGGCCGAGACGAGGCGCTCCGGGTGCTCGGCGTCGCGGTGTGCCGCGTCGTCGAGGATGGTGACGACGCCGCCCATCTCCGTCATCCCGTAGACCTGCATGAACGCGGTGTCGGGCCAGTGCTCGATGGCACCGCGCAGCACCGGCAGGGGCATGGGGGCCGCGCCGTAGGAGAACGCCTTCAGCCGGCTGAACAACGCCATGGCCTGGGGCCCGGCCTGCAGCAGGGCCGCCACGACGGCGGGGACGAGGAACGCGTGGGTGGCCCCGGCCATCATCGCGCCGGCCAGCAGCTGAGGATCGACCTCGCGGATGATGTAGCCGTGGGTGCCGGTCGCGGGACCGAACAGGGCGTACGACGAACCGCCCACGTGGAACATCGGCATCGCGACCAGCATGGTGTCGTCGGGTCCGTACTCGATGTCGCCCATGGCGCTGAGCGTGTGCACGACCATGTTGTGCTGGGTGAGCATGACGCCCTTGGGCCGGCCCGTGGTGCCCGAGCTGTACATGACCAGGCACACGTCGTCGGGGTCGACGCCGGGCTGGCGCTCGACGGGGGTCGCCGCTGCGAGCCACGCCTCGAGCTCGTCGTCGTCGCCCCCGACCACGACGATGCGCTCGACGCCGACCAGGCGGTCGCGGATCAGGTCGATCGACGGGGCCAGCTCGTGGCCGACGAAGAGGATGCGGGCCCCGGCGTCGTTGATGACGTAGTCGAGCTCGTCGCCGGCCAGCCGCCAGTTGACGATCGCGTTGGCCGAGCCGAGCAGGCAGCACGCCTGGGTCGCAGTGAGGATGGCCGGGTTGTTCTTGTCGAGGAAGGCGATCCGGTCGCCGCGCACGATGCCCTCCGCCTGCAGCGCCCCGGCGAAGCGTCGGACGTCGTCCCAGGCCTCGCCCCAGGTCCACGTGCGCTCGAGGTAGGTCCAGCAACGGCCGTCCGGGTCGTGCTCGGCGCGGTACGCGTGGAAGTCGGTCAGGTACGTGGCGTCGGGCAGGTCGGGCACGGCGTCTCCTCTGTGGCGTGGGTCACGCCAGCCTAGGGGCTCCTGACCCCACGGTGAAGCAGCTTCCCGGTACCGGATTCGGCCCGTCGTGAGTACTGGGACAACCGTTCAGGAGCCTTCGACGACCGTGGCGATCCGCTCGAGCGTGCGCTCGATGTTGCGCTTCGTGGAGCGAGGCATGTTGCCGCGCCGCAGGGCGACGCGCTGGCGGTCGCGGCTGATGTCCCACGTCTCGCGGACGATCGTGCTGCTGCCCTGGTCGACGAGCTCGTAGCGCCAGACCCGGCCGCCGATGAGGCCGAACAGGCCGGTGGTGCGCCACGCGATGCGTCGGTTCGGCTCGTACTCGACGACCTCGTTCTTCGTCGAGTACGGCAGACCCATCTTCATCGACATGCCGAACACCGAGCCCATGTACAGCGGCTCGCTCTCGTTGCTCGTGCCCTGGACCGTTCCGGAGCCGTCGATCTCACGGTGCCGTGCGGCGTCGGACAGCAGGGCGAAGATGCGCTCGGCGGGGGCGGCGACGAGGCGCTCGGCCGTGACCTGGTCGGTGGACATGGGCTCATCGTGGCGGAGGTGGGGCGTGCCCGCACGCCAAGCAGGGGTGCGCGGGTCAGCCGAGCACGAACGCGAGCCAGAAGCCGAGTGCGGTGGCGATCCCGACCCACCATCCGCCCTCGCGGTAGGCCTCGGGGAGGAGCGTGTCGGAGAGCACGGCCAGCGTCGCGCCGCCGGCCACGGCCTGGGCCACCGCCACGGCGGCCGGGGAGACCGCCCCGCCTGCGGCGTGCGCACCGACGGTCACGAGGGTCAGCAGCACGCCGACGGCCGCCCACAGCGCCAGCCCGCGGCGAGGCCCGAGTCGCTCGTCGTCGCGGAGGGCCGCAGCGCTCGCGATGGCCTCGGGCGTGTTGCCGACGGCGATCGCGACCAGCAGGGCCAGACCACCCTCGCCCAGCGAGACCCCGAGCGCGGTGTTCTCCGGCACGCCGTCGAGGAAGGCCCCGAGCAGCAGGCCCATGCCGACGGCCGAGGTGCCCGCCCGACGGTCCAACAGATGGCTGAGGACCACGTAGATCCCGGCACCGCCGAGCAGGGCGATCCCGGCCCGGACGGCGTCGAGGGCCTCGAAGGCCGGCCCGAACAGCTCCTGGGAGGCTGCGGCGATCATGGTGCCGGCCCCGAACGACATGAGGGCGGCGAGGGCTGCCTGGGGGATCCGCCACCGCAGGCCAGCTGCGGCTCCGACGACCAGCGGGACGGCCGTGGCGGCGCCGTACAGAGCAGCGGTGAGCACCCCTCCACGCTAGGACCGGCGGCGCGGTCGTGCCTGTCGGTGGCCCGGTCCTGACGTTCTGCGGGTGCGCTGGTGTGGGAGGTCCGAACCCGCTGCTGCGCTGTCTGGACTCGCGCCGGGGGTGGCCTCCGAAGGGCCTCGACCGAGCGGCTGGAGGAGTCCTCGGGTCGGGTCCTCGGGCTGCGGCTCGCCCGGGGGTAGGGCTCGTACCTCATCTCGACGCTTCGAGGTTCGCCATCTACCTCTGACGGCCTGGTTCGGTGCGCCACCTACCTCCCACTGCCGACCACGTCACGCCCAGGACGGTTCCGGGGCCTCGCGCAGGCCCCTACACTGGAGCGGTGGCACGCGGAGACGGTCGGCTGACGCACGACATCGATCCCCAGGACGTCGGACCCCAGGACGCCTGTGGCGTGTTCGGGGTGTGGGCCCCTGGTGAGGAGGTCGCCAAGCTCAGCTACTTCGGCCTCTACGCCCTGCAGCACCGCGGCCAGGAGTCCGCCGGCATCGCGGTGAGCAACGGCAAGCAGATCCTCGTCTACAAGGACATGGGCCTGGTCTCCCAGGTCTTCGACGAGTCGACGCTGGAGTCCCTCAAGGGGTCGGTCGCGATCGGCCACGCGCGCTACAGCACCACGGGCGCCAGCGTCTGGCAAAACGCCCAGCCGACGTTCCGCCCCACGGCGCAGGGGTCGGTCGCCCTCGCCCACAACGGCAACCTCACCAACACCGCCGAGCTCGTGACCATGCTCGAGGAGCGGACCGCCCAGCAGGCTCCGGACCGCCGCGGCAAGGGCGAGACCGCCACCACCGACACGTCGGTCATGGCCAGCCTGCTCGCCTCCTACCGCGACCGCTCGGTCGAGGAGGCGGCCATCGAGGTCCTGCCGAAGCTGCGTGGCGCGTTCTCGCTGGTGTTCATGGACGAGACCACGCTGTACGCCGCACGCGACCCGCAGGGGATCCGACCGCTCGTGCTGGGTCGCCTCGAGCGCGGCTGGGTGGTCGCCAGCGAGACGGCGGCCCTCGACATCGTCGGTGCGTCCTTCATCCGCGAGATCGAGCCCGGCGAGTTCATCGCGATCGACGAGAACGGGCTGCGCACCGAGCGGTTCTCGCCCGCAGCGCCCAAGGGCTGCATCTTCGAGTACGTCTACCTCGCGCGCCCCGACACCACGATCTCGGACCAGCGGGTCTTCTCCGTCCGCGCCGAGATCGGACGCCGCCTCGCCCGTGAGCACCCCGTCGACGCCGACCTGGTCATCCCCGTGCCGGAGTCGGGCACCCCTGCGGCCATCGGCTTCGCCGAGGAGAGCGGCATCCCCTTCGGCCACGGGCTGGTCAAGAACTCCTACGTGGGCCGCACGTTCATCCAGCCGTCGCAGACCATCCGCCAGCTCGGCATCCGGCTCAAGCTGAACCCGCTGCGCGACGTCATCGCCGGCAAGCGCCTCGTGGTGGTCGACGACTCGATCGTGCGCGGCAACACGCAGCGCGCCCTCGTGCGGATGCTGCGCGAGTCCGGCGCCGCCGAGGTGCACGTGCGCATCTCGAGCCCGCCGGTCAAGTGGCCGTGCTTCTACGGCATCGACTTCGCCTCGCGCGCCGAGCTCATCGCCAACGGCATCAGCGTCGACGAGATCTGCCGCTCCATCGACGCCGACTCGCTCGCCTACGTCGAGCTCGACCAGCTGGTCGAGGCGACGAACGTCCCCAAGGACAAGCTGTGCCGGGCCTGCTTCGACGGGATCTACCCCGTGCCGCTGCCCGAGGACGACTTGATCGGCAAGCACCTGCTCGAGTCCGACGTCACGCCGTTGAAGGTGATCCAGTGACCAGTGCCGCCGATCCCACGACCACGGAGCCGAGCGCGTACGCCGCGTCCGGAGTCTCGATCGAGGCGGGCGACCGCGCCGTCGAGCTGATGAAGGAGTGGGTCGACAAGGCTCGGCGCCCCGAGGTGGTCGGTGGCATCGGCGGCTTCGCGGGCCTGTTCGACGCGTCGGCCCTGAAGGACTACCGCCGGCCGCTGCTCGCGACGTCGGCCGACGGCGTGGGCACGAAGGTGCAGATCGCCCAGCGCATGGACGTGCACGACACCATCGGCTTCGACCTGGTCGGGATGCTCGTCGACGACCTCGTGGTCTGCGGTGCCGAGCCGCTGTTCATGACCGACTACATCGCGTGCGGCAAGGTCGTGCCCGAGCGCATCGCCGACATCGTGAAGGGCATCGCCCAGGCGTGCGCCGAGTCCGGCACCGCGCTGCTCGGCGGCGAGACCGCCGAGCACCCCGGACTGCTGCACCCCGACGAGTACGACGTGGCCGGCTCCACCACCGGTGTGGTCGAGGCCGACGCGCTGATCGGCGCCGAGCTCGTCCGCCCGGGCGACGTCGTCGTCGCCATGGCGTCCTCCGGCCTGCACTCCAACGGGTACTCGCTCGCGCGCCACGTGTTCTTCGGGACGGCGCAGTGGTCCCTCGACCGCGACGTGCCCGAGCTGGGTGCCACGCTCGGCGAGGCCCTGCTGACGCCCACGCGCCTGTACACGCTGCCGTGCCTCGACCTCGTGCGGCGCACGCAGACGCACGCCATGTCGCACGTGACCGGCGGTGGGCTCGCGGCCAACCTCGAGCGGGTGGTCCCCGAGGCCGTCTCGGTGCGCGTCGACCGGGGCACCTGGGCGCGGCCGGCGATCTTCGACCTGGTGGCCGACCTGGGTGGCGTCTCGCAGGGCGACCTCGAGGAGGCGCTCAACATCGGCGTGGGGATGGTCGCCCTGGTCGCGCCCGACGACGCCGACGCGGCCGTGCGCCTGCTGGGCGAGCACGGCGTGGAGGCCTGGATCGCCGGCGACGTCGCCGAGGCGGGCGTGCACGGACCGGGCGGCAGCGTCACGCTGGCCGGGACACACGCCTGACTCTTCGACCCGGTGCCAGCGACGTTGGCAGGGTTTGGGTAGGGTGGGCCCCACGACATACTGACGATTTCTTTCTGCGAGGGGGTCGGACCCATGGGGCGCGGCCGTGCAAAGGCAAAGCAGACCAAGGTCGCACGCGACCTGAAGTACCGGACCTTTGATCCGGACTTCGACGATCTGCAACAGGAACTCCACCACGACTCCGGTGACCCGATCCCGGACCAGTACGCCGATCTCGCCCAGAAGTACGGGGACGAAGCCGCCAGCTGACGCGGTCCGGCCGTGGTTCCGCGGCCGTCGTCGTGGGGCGGTCGTGGGCTGGCGTCTGCCCGCGAGGGTGGGTCCGGCGGTGCACTCCGTCGTCGGCGTGCTCTGCGGGTGTGCCTGCTCGGCTGGGGTCGTGTCCTGCGGCTGCGACGACGCGGCTCCGCGTCGACCTGCGCTCCGAGAGGAGCCTCGACCGGCGGCGGGGCCTGCGCTGTGTCTGGGTCCTCCGGCCGCGGGCGCGCAGGATGATGCGTTCGGGCCGTCCTGACCGCCTCGGTGCCTCATCGTGCGCCGGTCGGGGCCGTCAGAGGTAGGTGGCGCGCGTTATTCGCCGTGCGCAGGTAGGTGGCACGCGGATACGGGGCGCCATTCCGCGTGCTGCCTACCTCTGACGCGCCCATTCCGCGCGCCACCCACCTCCGACGTGCTCATTCCGCGCGCCACCTACCTCTCACCCGCAGTGCCCTGGGTGGGGGAGCCGGCGCCCCGCGGGGTCAGGCGGAGCGCGACAGCCGGCTCGGCCACCAGAACCGGCGGCCGCACCAGGCGACCAGGGCCGGCGTGACCAGGCCACGCACCACCACGGTGTCGAGCAGCACGCCGAAGCCGACCAGCACGCCCAGCTGGGCCAGCAGCACCAGTGGCAGGACACCGAGGACGGCGAACACGGCAGCCAGCAGGATGCCGGCACTCGTGATCACGCCACCGGTGACGGCCAGGGCCGTGACGATCGACCCGGTCGCGTCCCCCGTCCGACGCATCTCCTCCCGTGCGCGCGCGGTGAGGAAGATGTTGTAGTCCACGCCGAGCGCCACCAGGAAGACGAAGGCCAGCAGCGGGGTGCCCACGTCCATCGCCGACCAGCCGAGCACGTGGTCGAACACGAGCCACCCCACGCCGAGGGCCGACAGGTAGGACAGCACCGTCGTCGACGCCAGCAGCAGGGCCGCGACCACGGAGCGCAGCAGCAGGAGCAGCATGCCGAGCACGACGGCCAGGACGACCGGGATGATGACGCCGCGGTCCCGGGCTGCGGTGTCGGCCTCGTCGAGGGCCTCGGCGTCCTGGCCACCGACCAGGGCGTCGGGGTCGACGTCCTGCACGGCGGTGCGCAGCAGCCCGACCGTCCGCAGGGCCGCTTCGCTGGACGGCTCGTCGCTCAGCACCACGCTGACCTCGGCGATCCCGTCGCCCTCGCGGCCCACCTCGGCCGAGCGGACGTCGGGCACGTCGCCCGCGGCACGGGCCACCTGCTCGGCCCGCTCGGGTGTGGTGACGATGCTCGTCGGCGCCGACGAGCCGGCCGGGAAGGCCGACGACAGCGTCTTCTGCGCGGTGATCGACTCCGGGGTGTCGAGGAACTGCTCGTCCTGGCCGAGGCCGGTGCGCAGCCCGAGCGTGCCGAGGGCCATCAGGACCAGGATCACGAGGCCGCTGACGGTCACGACGACGGGACGACGGGTCACGGTCGTGCCGACCCGACGCCAGAGCCCACGCTCGGACGGGTCGGGGTCGCCGACGCGGGGCACGAACGGCCAGAACAGCCAGCGTCCGGGCAGCGTCATGGCGGCGGGGAGGACGACCAGGGCGAAGAAGACGGCCACGACGATGCCCGCAGCACCGGACAGGCCGATGCGGCTGACGAACGGCGCGTCGGCCAGGAGCAGCGCCAGCAGGCCGATCACGACCGTGCCGGAGCTCGACAGGATGGCCGGTGCGGCTGCGCCGACGGCCTGACGCATGGCCTCGCGGCGATCCTCGTGGCGGCGCAGCTCCTCGCGGTAGCGCGCGATGAGCAGGAGTGCGTAGTTGGTGCCGGCGCCGAACACGAGCACCGACGTGATGCCGGTGGTCGAGCCGTCGATCGGGATGTCGGTCAGGCCCGAGATGGCCTCGACGACCTTCGCGGCCACGCGGTCGCCGAGCCCGATGACGATCAACGGGACGAGCCAGAGCCACGGGCTGCGGTACGTGACGATGAGCAGCAGGGCCACCACGATCGCGGTCGCGGCGAGCAGGCGGAAGTCGGCGCCCTCGAAGACGGCGCCGAGGTCGGCCTGGACGGCCGGGGCGCCCGTCACCTCCGCGGTCAGGCCGTCGGGCAGGGCCTCGCGGACGTCGGCCCGCAGGTCCTCGATCCGCTCGGAGTTCTCGTCGGTGCCGACGCCTCCGGGCAGGGGGACGGTGAGCAGGGCGACCGTGCCGTCCTGCGACGGGACGGGTCCGGCGACCTCGCTGTCGAAGGACGATCCCAGGTCCCGCGAGAGCCGACCCAGGGCAGCCAGCTGCGTGCGGTCGATGCGCTCGCCGCCGTTGGAGACCACGACGATCGCGGGAGCGTCCTGGCCTCCGGGCAGGTCGGCGAGCCGGTCGCGCGCGATCGCGGACTCGGCGTTGTCGGGCAGGTTCACGGAGGCGTCGGTGCTCTCCGTGGGCCCGGGGGCCAGAATGAGAACGGCTGCCGAGAGCACGAGCCCGAGCAGCAGGACGACGACGGACCGCCTCGGACCGACGAGTCGGGCGAGGGGGAAGGTTCGATGATCGAAAGTTTCCACGATGGAAGGATAGGATGGGCCGCATGAGTGCGCAACACGGACCCCCCGAGGGCGACCGGGCCGACGTCGTGCGCCAGCTCCGAGACCTGTCCGAGCGGTCCACGCGCTACGCCGAGCGCGCCGGCGCCGCCCACGGACTGCACCGGTCCGACCTCACGGCGCTGTCGGTGCTGGCTCGCGCGCACGAGGACGGGCGGGCCCCGCTGACCCCCGGCGTGCTCGCCCGCGCCCTCGCGCTGAGCCCGTCGGCCACGACCACGTTGCTCGACCGCCTGGAGCGTTCCGGCCACGTGGAGCGTTCCCACGACGAGGTCGACCGCCGTCGGGTCAGCCTGGCCATGACGCGTTCGGCCGGCGAGGCGGCCCGCGCGATGTTCGGGCCCATGGCCGCGTCGATGGACGCGGCCATGGACCAGTTCGACGACGAGGAGCTCGCCGTCGTGCGCCGGTTCCTAGGCGCGATGATCGACGTCATCGACGCCCAGGAACCGCGCGCGCAGGACCCCTGATCGACGGCGCTGAGGGTCAGCGTGGCAGGTGGATCTGGCCGAGGCGACCCACGTCGCGCATGCGCTGCTCCGCCTGGCGGTCCGCGGCCTCGGCGGTCGTGATGCTCTCGGAGGCGGCCCGGTCGAGCACGGCGAGGGTCGTGTCGAAGATGCCCGTGGCACGGGCCTTCGCGCGCTCGAAGCTGAACCCCTGCGGGTCGAGCTCGTCGGCCACCTGGATGACGCCGCCGGCGTTCACGCAGTAGTCGGGGGCGTAGACGACACCCTTCTCGGTGAGCAGCTTGGCGGTGCCGTCGTGCGCGAGCTGGTTGTTGGCGCCGCCGCAGACCACGCGGGCCGACAGGACGTCGACCACGTCGTCGGACAGGGCCCGCCCGAGCGCGCACGGCGCGTAGACGTCGAGCGGCTCGGCCACCAGGGCCTCGGTGGAGGCGACGACGCGCACCTGCGGGAAGCGCGCGGTGAGCCGCTCGATCGCGGCGGTGTCCACGTCGGTGACGACGACGGAGGCGTCCTCGGCCACGAGGTGCTCCACGAGGTGCTTGCCGACCTTGCCGACGCCGGCCACGCCCACGGTACGGTCGGCGAGGGACGGGCTGCCCCACGCGTGCTGGGCGCTGGCGCGCATGCCCTGGTAGACGCCGAAGGCGGTGAGCACGGAGGAGTCGCCGGCGCCGCCGTGCTCGACGGTGCGGCCGGTCACGTAGGAGGTCTCGCGGGCGATGACGTCCATGTCGGGGCTGAAGGTGCCCACGTCGCACGCGGTGTAGTAGCGACCGTTGAGCGACTCGACCATGCGACCGTAGGCGCGCAGCAGGGCCTCGGTCTTCTGGGTGCGCGGGTCGCCGATGATGACGGCCTTGCCGCCGCCGAGGTCGAGCCCGGCGAGCGCGTTCTTGTAGGCCATGCCCTGGCTGAGCGCGAGCACGTCGGCGAGGGCGTCGGCCTCGCTCGCGTAGGGGTGGAAGCGGGTGCCGCCGAGGCCGGGGCCGAGGGCGGTCGAGTGCAGGCCGATGATGGCCCGCAGGCCGCTGGCCTCGTCGTGGCAGAAGACGACCTGCTCGTGCGGATGGGCGAAGACGGACGTGGTCACGGAGTGCTCCTGGTGTGCTGGGCCCCGGTGTGGGTGGACGGGGCGCTGGTGGTGGCCCTCGGGGTGGTGAGGACCTCCTCGGATGCTACTCCCGTCCGGACGCTCGACGCACGGATCGATCAGTCGCGCGTGCGGCGCGCGAGACGCTTGTCCATCCGGCGGATGCTCGGGGTGATCACCTTGGTGAGCGCCCCGGGCAGCACCGACATGCCGGCCTCGGTGACGGCGCCGCCGAGGCTGGTGACCCGCGTCGGCCGCTCGGTGGCGGCCTTGACCAGCCAGCGAGCCGCCTTGTCGGGCGTCATCATCGGCATGGCGGCGTAGATGCTCGTGGCCCCGGACATCTCCGTTCGCACCATCGGAAAGTACACGACGGTGGTGGTCACGCCCTCGTGGCCGTGCTCGGCGAGCAGGGACCGCGCGAACGACTCGAGGGCGGCCTTGCTGCCGAGGTAGGCCGAGAAGAGCGGGATCGGCAGCTGGGACGACATGGTCGAGGAGAACACGACGTGGCCGCGTGACCCGTCGATGCGGTCCTGCTCGAGGAAGCGGGGCAGCAGGGCCAGCGTGAGCCGCACCGCGCCGAGGTAGTTGATCGCCACGGTGCGCTCGTAGTCGTGCAGGCGGTCCGTGGAGTCGCGGATCGAGCGTCGGATGGACCGGGCGGCGTTGTTGACGAGCACGTCGATGCGTGGGTGCTCGGCCAGCAGCTGGTCGACGACCCGGGCGGTGTCGGCGTCGTCGGTGAGGTCGACGGGGTAGGTGCAAGCCGTGCCGCCGGCCTCTCGCACGCGAGCCGCGACGGTGTCGAGCTCGTCGGCGCGACGGGCGAGCAGGCACACGGTCCAGCCGCGCTCGGCCAGCTGCACCGCCGCCTCGGCGCCGATGCCGCTCGAGGAGCCGGTGACGACCGCGACCTTGGACCGTCGGACTCGCGGACTCATCGCGTGGCCACGGCGGACGCGTCGACGAACAGGGCACCGATGAGCCGGCCCACGCGGTCGACCATGTCGGCGGCCGTCTGCTCGGGGTGGTCGACCCACCAGTCCATGAGGGAGTCGACGATGCCGAGCCAGGTGGCGGTCATGGCCGACACGTCGAGCTCGTCGGTGACGCCTCCCAGGGCGAGCAGCTCGCTCACGCCCTCGTGGGCCAGCTTGTCGAGACGCTCGGTGTGTGCGCTGACCACGCCCACGACCTCGCTCGCGGTAGGCGCGGTGCGGTCGTGCAGGAGCCGCCAGACGTGACGGCGGTCCTCCAGCACGGCGAACATCCCCGCGAGCGTGCGGACGCCGCGCTCGATGCCCACGACGTCCTCCCGCGCGATGCGCTCGATCTCGTCGCCCAGGAGGGTCCCGGCGCGGTCGAGGCACGCGGCGTAGAGGCCCTCCTTGGAGCCGAAGTAGTTGTAGACGAGCGGCTTGGAGATCCCGGCGGCGCGCGCGACGTCGGCGATGTTGGTGGCCGCGAAGCCGTCGGTCCCGAAGGCCACGGATGCGACGTCGAGGATCTGCTCCTCGCGCTCGGCACGGGGGACCCCCTTGGTGCCGGCGTTGGGTCGGACGGCCATGCCCGAACTCTAGCGGACGAGTATGAACACGTGGTAACTTACCCGAAAGTCATATGCCCGGACGGTGACGCCCGGGGTGGATGTCGACGTCGGAGGACGCATGGACGATTTGCTGGACCCGCTGAAGAACCCGGTGACCTACGCCGCGCCGTTCTTCGTGCTGACCATCCTCATCGAGTTCGCGGCCCTCAAGTGGCTCGACCACGACGACAACACGACCGGCTACGCCCTCAAGGACGCCCGCACGTCGATCTCGATGGGCGTCCTCTCCCTGGTCTTCCTGACGGCGTTCAAGGTCGTGACGTTCTTCGGCTTCGTGGCCGTCTACGTCTACGTCGCGCCGTTCCAGCTGCCCACGGACACGTGGTGGTACTGGGTCCTGGTGATCCTGGGCGTGGACCTCGGCTACTACTGGCACCACCGGTTCAGCCACCGGGTCCGCATCGCGTGGGCCGGGCACCAGGCGCACCACTCCAGCGAGTTCATGAACTTCGGCACCGCGCTGCGGCAGAAGTGGAACCCCTGGTTCGAGTTCTTCTTCTGGCTGCCGCTGCCGCTGCTCGGCTTCGCGCCGTGGACGCTCTACGTGGCGTTCGGCTTCAACCTGATCTACCAGTTCTACGTGCACACCGAGCTGGTCACGAAGCTGCCGAGGCCCGTCGAGTACGTGTTCAACACGCCGTCCCACCACCGGGTGCACCACGGCAGCGACCCCGAGTACCTCGACAAGAACTACGGCGGCATCCTCATCGTGTGGGACCGGCTGTTCGGCTCGTTCACCGAGGAGCGACAGCGCCCCACCTACGGCCTGACCAAGAAGGTCGAGACGTACAACCTGCTGAAGCTGCAGTACGGCGACTACGTCGAGATCGTGCGCGACGTGCGCTCGGCCCACGGGTTCCGCGACAAGCTCGGCTACCTGTTCGGCCCGCCCGGCTGGACGCCCGCCGACCACTCGGAACCGGAGCAGACGGTCCTGCCCCGGCGCTGACGCGGGGGCGTCAGAGACCGCGCGACAGGCCGCCGTCGACCGGGAGCATGACGCCGGTCAGGTAGCCCGACGCGGGGGAGAGCAGGAAGGCCGCGGCGCGACCGAACTCCTCGGGTCGGCCGTAGCGGCGCAGCGGGATGGCGGCGGCGGCGCGCTCGCGGGAGCCCGCCGCGTCGCCGGACAGCGCGTCCAGCTCCTGCACGCGCTCGGTGTCCACGCGTCCGGGCAGCAACGCGTTCACACGCACGTCGCGAGGGCCCAGCTCGTCGGACAGGTCCTTCGCCGCCATGGCCAGCCCTGGGCGGAGGCCGTTGGAGATGCCCAGCCCGGTGACGGGCATCTTGGCCGACGTCGACAGGACGAGCGCGATGGAGCCGCCCCGTCCCGGCTCGATCGCCTCGGCGACGGCGGTGGCGATGCGCAGGCCGCCGAGGAAGACGCTCTCGAAGGCGCCGCGCCACTCCGCGTCGGTGCGTCCCAGCACGGTGCCCGGAGGCGGGCCGCCCACGCTCACCAGGGCTCCGTGCACAGCGCCGAAGTGCTCCTGCGCGACGGCGACCAGTGAGGTGGCGGTGTCCTCGTGGGCGTTGTCGGCGGCGATGCCGACCGCTCCGCCGGGACCGGCCGAGCCCAGCTCCCGCACGGCGGCGTCGACCGACTCCTGCGAGCGGGAGGAGAGCACGACGTTCGCGCCCTCGGCCACGAGCACCTCCGCCGTCGCGCGACCCAGTCCGCGGGTCCCACCGGTGACGACGTACGTCCTGCCTGCCAGTCCGAGGTCCATGTCGTCAGCCTACGGCGGGCTCCGGTGACCGGCGTCGGGCGCGCCACCTAGCCTGTCCGGATGAGCTTCCAGAGGTACGTGGCCCTCGGCGACTCCTTCACCGAGGGCGTCGGCGACCCCGACCCGACCCGCCCCAACGGCGTGCGCGGGTGGGCCGACCGGGTGGCCGAGGTGCTCGGCCGCGGTGCGGTCGGCGGGGGAGGTGACGGCTTCGGCTACGTGAACCTCGCGATCCGCGGTCGCAAGCTGGCCGCGGTGCTCGACGAGCAGCTGGAGCCCGCCGTGGCGGCCCGGCCCGACCTCGTCTCGCTGTACGCGGGCGGCAACGACATCATGCGCCCCAAGGTCGACATCGACGCGCTCGTGTCCCGGTACGACGACGCTGTCGGGACGTTGGCGGGCACGGGGGCGACGGTCGTGCTGTTCACCGCGTTCGACCCTGCGGGCTTCCCCATCTTCTCCGCCGGGCGCGGGCGCTTCGCGATCTACAACGAGCTGGTGCGCGAGGTGGCCGACCGGCACGGCACGCGACTCGTCGACTTCTGGCGCATGCGTGAGTACCGCGACCCGAGGATGTGGGCCGTCGACCGGCTGCACATGTCGTCGGCCGGCCACCAGCGGATGGCCATCGCTGTGCTCGACGAGCTGGGCGTGCCGCACGACCTCGAGTCGCTGCCCCTCGTGGACCCGCCGGCACGGACGCCCCGGGAAGCCCGGGCCGACCACCTCGACTGGGCACGCACGCACGCCGCCCCGTGGGTGAAGCGCCGCCTCACGGGCACCTCGTCGGGCGACACCCTGTCGGCGCGCTACCCCGACCCCTCGCGCCTCGGAGCACCGTCGTCCGAGTGACGGCGGATCGGCCGATGACGCTCCGAGACGCGGGGACTCAGGAGTGGGCGGCGCGCTGCTCGTAGGCGTCGCGGATCTCCTCGTCGGCGTCGGCCAGGACGCCGTCGGTGCCGAGGGCCCGACCGAGCGTGTCCTTCGCTCGTCGTGGGAGCAGGTTGGCCCCGTAGTAGATCGCCTTGGCGTGCCGCGGCACCCAGGTCTCGAAGCGCGGCTTCCGCGCCACCGCCACCACGGCGTCGGCCACCTCCTCGGGGCGGCACGGACGCATGCCGCGCGTCGCCTGGATGCCTGAGCCCAGCTCGGTGGCGACCACGGTGGGCAGGATCGCCGAGACGTCGACGCCCTGGGGTGCGAGCTCGGTGCGCATCGCCTCGGTGAAGCCGACGACGGCGTACTTGCTCGCGCTGTAGGTGGCGCCGTGCGGCAGGGCGATGCGGCCGACGCCGGACGCCACGTTGACCACGTGACCGCGACCTCGCGCGATCATCCCCGGCACGACGAGCTTGGTGCCGGTGATGACGCCGCGCAGGTTCACGTCGAGGATCCGGTCGGTGGCGTCGTCGGTCTCGTCCACGAGCGGGGAGATCGGCATGATGCCCGCGTTGTTGACGAGCACGTCCACCGGCCCGACCTCGGCCTCGGCGAACGCGACGAACGCGGCGAAGGACGCGCGGTCGCTCACGTCGAGGCGGTGGCCGACGGCGCCGCGACCGACGGAGCGCGCCGCCTTGTCGACCAGGTCGTCGTCGAGGTCGCCCAGGACCACGCGGGCCCCCGCCGCGGCGAACCGCTCGGCGGTGGCCAGACCGATGCCGCGCGCGGCGCCGGTGACGAGGACGGTGCTGCCGGTCAGCTGGTGCGTGCGTGCCATGTCGCTCCTTGGGGGAGGGGTGAGAGGTGGACGGGCTGTCCGTCCTTCGGGAACGGGAGGGAGAGGTAGCTCAGCGGAGCCCGGTAGTCGGGGTCGACGCTCCAGCGGTGGTGCCGCAGCAGGTGCACGAGGATCGAGCTCACCTCGGCGCCGGCGAAGAACAGGCCGAGGCACTTGTGCACCCCGCCGCCGAACGGGTCCCACGCGTGCCGGTGGGCCTTGTCCTCGCGGCGGTGCTCGGCGAAGCGCTCGGGGTCGAAGCGCTCCGGGTCCGGCCACAGCTCGGGCAGGTGGTGCGACAGGTGCATCATCACGACGACGAGCCGGTCGGCCGGGATGCGTCGGCCGAGCACCTCGGTCTCCTTCACGGTGCGCCGGGCGACCACGGGGACGGGCGGGACCAGCCGCAGCGCCTCCTTCATCACCAGCGGGATGTCGACGAGCGTGTCGAGGTCGTCGAGGGTCGGGTGCTCCGGGAGGGCCATCGCCTCGGCCCGGCAGCGCTCCTGCCACTCGGGGTGCTGGCCGAGCAGCTGGACCATGGTCGAGCTGGTGATGGTGGACGTGTCGTGCGCGGCCATGAGCAGGAAGATCATGTGGTTGACGACGTCGTCGTCGCTGAACGTGCTGCCGTCCTCGTCGCGCAGGCGGCACAGCACCGAGAACAGGTCGGTGCCGTCACCGTCGCGGCGGCCGGGCAGGTGGCGGGCGAAGAAGTCCTCGAGGAGTCGCCGTCCGCGCAGCGCCCGGCCCCAGCGGGTGAACGGCACGTCCAGACGCACGAGGGCGGTCGCGGCCTGGACGCAGTCGATGAAGGCGGCGTTGACGCGGTCGAGCTCGCCGGGGTCGGTGGGCTCCACGCCGCCCATGAAGACCTCGGTCGCGACGTCGAGGGTGAGCGACTTGAGCGCCGGGTACACCTGGACGTCGGGTCCGTGCTCCCAGGCGGCGATCGTCCGGCGGACCGGCTCCTGCAGGGCGGCGGTGTAGCCGGCGAGGTGGTCGCGCGTGAAGGCGGCCTGCATGATCCGGCGGTGGCGGTGGTGCTCCTCGAAGTCGAGCAGCATGAGCCCGCGGTCGAAGAACGGCCCCACCAGCCGCCCCCATCCTGGTCCGCTGGCGAAGGCCTTGTCGGCGTTGCGGAACGCTGCCTCGCAGGCGTCGGGGCCGAGCAGCACGGTCCACCGGTCGCCGATGAAGTCCATCTCGCTGACGGGGCCGTAGCGGTCGTGCTGGTCGCGCATCATCGCGAGCGGGTCGCGCACGTAGCGCAGCGTCTGCCCGACCCACGGGAGCCCGCGTCGGTACGGGGCGTCCACCGGTTGTGTCATGGGACCTCCAGGAGTGACCTGCATCACGGGTCATCCTGATTCAGGAAGGGCGTCCTGTCAATATCCACGTATGATGTCGACATGGCGGTGAAGGCAGGGGTCTACGGCGGACGGACGCACGAGGAGCGACGGCGGGAGCGGCGTGAACGGCTGCTCGAGGCTGCCCTCGAGGTGTGGGGCACCGAGGCGGCCGGACCGGTGACGATGACCCGGGTGTGCACGACCGCCGGACTCTCCGAGCGCTACTTCTACGAGCAGTTCACGAACCTCGAGGCGGCGCTCACGGCGGTGCTCGAGGCGGTCGCCGCCGAGATCGCGTCCGCGTCGGTCTCGGCGCTCGAGCAGGCCGAGGGCGACGCCGAGCAGCGGGTGCGCGCCGGTCTCGCGGCCTTCGTGCGCATCCTGACCGACGACCCCCGCAAGGGACGTGTGGCGATGATCGAGTCGGTCGCGCTGCCGGCGCTGCGGGCACGCCGCGCCGAGCTGCTGCGCGACTTCGTGGCGCTCACCGCCCAGGAGTCGCGGTCGCTGCACGGGCCGAGCGCCTGGGACGAGCCCGAGGGTCGGCTGGCCGCCACGATGTTCATCGGCGGGATCGCCCAGCTGGTGACCGACTGGCTCGAGGGTGCCGTCGAGGCGGAGCCCGACGACATCGTCGACGCGGCGGTCCACCTCTTCGAGGCCACCGCGCACCGCTGAGGGTGCGCTCGTGCCTCCGGACGGGAGGACGCGGCGCGGGAGATCCGTCGCGCCAGGCCGGTACCGCGCCAATCCGACGGTCGTCCTCGAGGCGAACCTCTTCGGCGGAGTCGGGCGACCTCGACATCGTGTGACAGTCAGGCAATAACGGCGTCGATAACATGGCAGAAGCCGAATAATGACAACAAGGTCGAGAAGTACCTACGTTCGTCTCGAAACGGTGTGGCCATCTACTGAATCCTTGACGGCGGCCACCTGAACGCCGAAACTGCGGGCACCGCTTGCTTGAGCGGAACCAATCTCGGGGGGTCGAGGCATGCGTACAAGCTTGTTGGGCGCACAAAAAATCGGAGTCAGCGCAGTCGTGGGCGCGGTGGCAGTTGTGGGACTGACTTGGCAGAGCGCAACCGCCTCTGCTGACGACGAGGTCGTCGTCTCGGTCGGGGTCGCTGATGCGCAAGGCGACCCGGCAGCACATGTCCCCGTCACCCTCTACGCGTGGCCATCGGCAAAGGACCTTGCCGATGTGAGGGTGGGACAGCAAGTTGATCGCGTGGAGATCGCGCGACGCGCGACCTCACGGACGGGGCAGGTCGACATTCTTGCGAGCGACATCGCCGACATCACGAACCTCATGCATGGCGAGAAGTACCTCGACATTGACGTCGTCGGCGACCTCGGGTCAGAAGGCATCGTGACTCGGACGGTGACGCTCGCGGACTCCCGTGTGGCTGACGGTGTGCCTGAATCTGCGGCCGTGGTCGACAGCAGGACGGGCGACGTTTTGCGCGGCTCCGAAGTCGCTCTAAATGCGCCATCGACGACGGCTACAGCCGGCAAGCGGTCGTACTCGGCGACTGGCCAGACCGTGGGTGAGTCCGACGAAGAGTCGAAGTCTCAAGCGGAAGCGCTGACGGACGTGCCTTCGCCGACGAGCACCAAGGCCAGTCAGGACGAGGTCTGCCCGTCCACCGGCACCACCTTGATCGAGAATCTCGGAAACCGTTGGGTCAACGTCGGCAACGCCCTCATCAGGGTGAGCGGGAAAGAATCAGAGTTCGTCTACAGCACTCTGGCGTCGACGTCGCTCGGGACCGCTATCGAGGTCGACGGCATCTTCACCGCTTCTGATGCAGTAACTCGCGAACACACCCTGAAGGTCGAGTTCCCGAAGATTACTACTCCGCAGTACCTGAATTTCGACACTCAGTTCTCGTACGGCAAGTACTGCACGTTCTACCCCACGAGGGGCGTCAGCGAAGTGACGGTGCGCCCCATCAAGCACGAGGGCGGTACGCGAACCCGAACGGGTCGCAGCACGCTCGCAACACCCAACTGCACTCCCTACGCCGCGGGCTCGTCAGGCACGAAGAACTCTACCGAGGCGATCAGGTGGAACAACGGCGTCAAGATCGAGGCAGCCATCGGCATCGACCTCTCCTCGCAGACGGGGTTCACGACCGCGGCTGAGCAGAAATGGAGTTTCACGACGGCTGGAAACTTGTGCGGCAGCGCCGACTTCCCCGGTGGTGACGCCCGAGTCATCGCCATGCAAGGGCTCACGTGAGAGGTTCACCTGTACGGGTTTCGTCCCAGTCTCGACGGGTCGCGGCGGTCCTAGCCGTTGCCTTGTTGGTCGCGGCCACGGCGAGCTGTTCGAGCAATGGAGTCCGGACCGGCGAGGCGCTCGATGTCGGATCGGCGTGGACTCTTTGCCAGGCGAATGGCAGCGAGCCGAAGACGTTCGGGCAGGCACTACTCAAGAACACTACTCAGTCAGACGTCACGCTCGAGTCCGCAGAACTGATCGATGCCCAGGGACTGGAGATCGTTGGCGCAGCGATCGTGCCTAGCGACAAGAAAGCGAATGGGCTGGTCTGGTCTCAGTGGCCACCCGCCTATCCCGGGGCCGAAGAGACTTTAAAGGAGGAAGGTCAGTCTGTTCCCGGCGCGGTTATCAAGCCGGCCCAGACATGGTTTCTCTGGGTCGGCGTCCGCGCGCGGACCGGTGCAGGCTCGTCTGGGGCCGTGCGCGTCAACTATCTGCACGACGGGCAAGAACTTCAGCAAGAGGTTCGCTATAGCCTTCAGATCGTCGCCGGAAAGACTTGCCCCGAGGCGTGACCTCCTCTGTTCGATCCAATGTCGTGAGTGGGCCTCCTGCTGCGCTTGCGCAAATGTATGACTGCGCTGCCAAGAATTCAGCCAGGCATAGGCGCGGCTGATCGGCTTTCCATCGGCTAGCGCGCCCCGCTGCGACGAATTACGGACTCATCGGAGGCTGCCTCCACGTAGGCGCGGCCCTTTGAGGCAAAGCGCTCCGCATAGTTCAGAGCCTCGCGGGTCGCCCTGATGTCGACATCCCACTGGTGCCGGGTCACGGCCCGCTGCTCTGGTGCTTGCTCGTCGTACGGGATGTCGGCGGTGTCACCCATGGCGTTAGTCCTATCGAGGTGGTAAGCGCCGCCCGAGCCGCAAGACACTTCGAAGATACGCGTCCTCAAGTTAGATCGCTGCGTCACACGTCACCACACACGGACGCTGACGTCGAGGGCCTGGGCAAGCATCGGGAGATGACTCGCGCCGAGGTCCTGTTGGCCGCGTTCAAGTCTCGACAGCGTGGAGTGGTGGACCCCAACGGCCTCGGCGACAGACGCCAGGCTCAGTCCAAGTTCAGTGCGACACGCAGCAACGCGGAGGCCCAGTTCCGTGAGCGTGGCTCGACGGCCTTCGGACCTGCCCGCGGGCTCAGTAGCGGGCATCCACTCACTCCTTGATCGGGCAGGTTTGAGAAATCAAACCCTCCCGCGACTTCCGCGGGCCATCTTCGATCTGAGTCTGGGATTCGAGGGGAAACAATTACCCCGGAAAGCAGTCCCGATCACCGGGACCGCTCTGGTGGTCAGGAGCGGGGTCGAACCGCTGACCTTCCGCTTTTCAGGCGGACGCTCTACCAACTGAGCTACCTGACCGTCGCCCGCGAACGGGCGACCGCCACCTTATCGCACAGGATCCGCGGACCTGAAACCGGTTTGGGTGGGTGCGGCAAAGGGGGGCCGGACGTCAGACGACGCGCACCGCGTCGTCGAACTCGATGCGCGGGAGGCGCTCCTGCCAGGCGTCCGGGCCGGGGTGGCCGAGGTTCACCACGAGCTGCGACCGCCAGCTCGTGCCGCCCAGGAAGTCACGGTCGACGCCGCTGCGGTCGAAGCCCGCCATGGGTCCGGCGGCCAGACCGGTCGCGCGCACCCCCATGAGGAAGTAGGCGATCTGCAGGGCCGCGTTGAACTCGGCCTGCTGGAAGCGCATGGCCTCGTCGGCGTCGTACATGTCGCGGGCGCCGGGGAAGGGCGGGAAGAACTCCGGCAGGTGGTCATGGAAGTCCGTGTCGGCCGCCAGGATCGCGACGAGCGGGGCCGTGGAGGTCTTGGCCTTGTTGCTGCCGCTCATGTGCTCGACGAGACGGGCGCGGGCGTCGGGGCTCTGCACGAGGACGATCCGCAGGGGCTGGTTGTTCATGGCCGTGGGGCCGAACTTGGTCAGCGCGTGGACGGCGCGGATCTCCTCGACCGTCACGGGCTCGTCGGTGAAGGTGTTCGCCGTGCGTGCCTCGCGGAACAGCGTGTCGAGGGCCGTGTCGTCGAGGACGTACTCACTCGTGGTCGTGGAAGTCATGGAACGTTCAACCACCTCTACGCCGCTGAGCATTCCGACTGTGACGCACCGGACACCGGCGCCGGAGCACGAAGAAGGCCCGCGCCTGATGGCGCGGGCCCTCTTTTCGTTCCTCTGCGACCCCGACCGGACTCGAACCGGCGACCTCCGCCGTGACAGGGCGGCGCGCTAACCAACTGCGCCACGGGGCCTTGCAGTGCGGCGTAACCGCGACGGTCACTCTATCCCATGGGGTCGGGCGACCACAAAACGGGGGCTCGCCTACCACTGCACGTCGGCGCCCAGCGGTGCGTCCGCATGCCGGGACCCCGCCCGCGAACGGTCGCGGCGCGGTTCGATCGACCCATGAAGCCTCGCCGTCACCGCCGCGCACTGCCCCTCGCCCAGCTGGTCGAGCGCGCGACCTGTGTGGCCGACGAGGTCCGCGCCGAGCTGCACTCCGTGCACGCCGACCCCGACGAGCGCTGGCACGTGCGCCTGCACCACGACGACCACGTCGACGTCTGGCTCATCTCCTGGACCCGGGAGCAGGGCACCCAGCTGCACGGGCACGGCGGGTCGAGCGGCGCCTTCACCGTCGTGTCCGGCGAGCTCGAGGAGACCGTGTGGGACCCCGCCGTCCGCGAGGCCGACGGCGCCACTCGCACGCGAGGGGACGTCGTCGCCTTCGGTCCCGGGTACGTGCACGACGTGCGCAACGTCCTCCCCGGCACGGCGGTCAGCGTCCACGTCTACTCCCCGCCCCTGGAGCGGATGGACTTCTTCGACGTCGAGCCCGACGGAGACGGATCGGCTCGACTCGTCCGGCTCGCCCACGTCTGGACCGACGACCCGGAGATCGAGGCGCCCGCACGGGACGCTCGGCAGGCTGCCTCGTGAGCGCGCTCGCGGCCGAGCCGCCCCGCAGGGCGGCACGCTTCGCCTCGGTCGACGCGCTGCTGGCCGACGCCCGCAGCCGGCTGGTCCGGGTCAGTCCTCACCAGGCGGCGCACCGCACGAGGGCCGGCGCCCGGCTCGTCGACATCCGCCCGCAGTGGCAGCGTGAGTCCGACGGCATCGTGCCCGGCGCCCTCCACGTGGAGCGCAACCACCTCGAGTGGCGTCTGCACCCGGAGTCCGGCGCCAGCCTGGCCGAGGCCACGTGGGACGCCGAGTGGATCGTGCTCTGCACCGAGGGCTACACGTCCTCGCTCGCCGCCGCAGCGTTGCGATCCCTGGGTCTGGACGCCACCGACGTGGTCGGTGGGATCCACGCGTGGCGAGCCGCCGGGCTGCCCGTCGACACGTTTCCGATTGCCGATGTCGGTGCGGCCGTGAAGACTGTCGTCCCATGATCGAGTACCGGTCCGTCGGCAAGACCTTCCCCGACGGGACCCAGGCCGTCGCCTCCTTCGACCTCACCATCCCGTCGCGCACGACGACCGTGTTCGTCGGCTCGTCGGGGTGTGGCAAGACCACGCTGCTGCGCATGGTCAACCGCATGGTCGACCCGAGTGCCGGGCAGGTGCTCATCGACGACGTCGACGTCGCGACCTCCGAGCCCGTGCAGCTGCGCCGCAGCATCGGCTACGTCATGCAGCACGCCGGCCTCCTGCCGCACCGCAAGGTCGTCGACAACGTGGCCACCGTGCTCCGGCTCAACGGCACCGACAAGAAGGCGGCGCGCGAGCGGTCGCTCGAGGTGCTGCGCACGGTCGGGCTCGACGAGTCCCAGGCGCGCAAGTACCCCGGGCAGCTGTCCGGGGGGCAGCAGCAGCGCGTCGGGGTGGCGCGCGGGCTCGCGGCCGACCCCAACATCCTGCTCATGGACGAGCCGTTCGGCGCCGTCGACCCCATCGTCCGGCTCGAGCTGCAGGGCGAGCTGCGCCGACTGCAGCGCGACCTGGACAAGACCATCGTCTTCGTCACCCACGACATCGACGAGGCCTTTGCCCTGGGCGACCAGGTCGTGATCCTCAAGAAGGGCGGCGAGATCGCGCAGGTCGGCGCACCGGCCGACATCCTCGCCGCGCCGGCCGACGACTTCGTCGCCAGCTTCGTCGGCCTCGACAAGGGGGGCCGGTCCCTGCGCGTGGAGGATCGTGACGGCCGCCGTGTCGTCGTCGACGCCACGGGGCGCCCCGCCGGCGTGCTGGAGGACTGAGCCGTGGAGTGGGCGTGGCAGAACCGCGACATGGTGCTCGAGCTCTTCTGGGCCCACACCTGGCTCAGCCTGGTGCCGATCGTCATCGGCTTCGTCCTGGCCGTGCCCATCGGCTGGTACGCCAGCCGGCACCCGAGGCTGCGCGGCACGCTGCTCGGGGCGGGCAGCGTGCTCTACACGATCCCGTCGCTGGCCCTGTTCGTCACGCTGCCGGGCATCATCGGCACCGGCTTCCTCGACCCGCTCAACGTGGTCGTCGCGCTCAGCCTCTACGCCGTGGCCATCATGGTCCGCACGGCCGCCGACGCCTTCGAGTCGGTGTCCCCGGCGGTGCTCGACTCCGCCACCGCCACCGGGTACTCGTCGCGACAGCGGGGCTTCGGGGTGGAGCTGCCGCTCGCCGGTCCGGTGCTGCTGGCCGGGCTGCGGGTCGTGAGCGTCTCCACGATCAGCCTGGTGAGCGTCGGCGCGCTCATCGGTGTCTCCAACCTCGGGTCGCTGTTCACCAACGGCTACCGGCGTGACTTCCTGACCGAGATCATGGTCGGCCTGGTCGGCATCGTGGTGCTGGCCCTGGTCATCGACGCCCTCCTGGTGCTGGCCGGACGCACGCTCATGCCGTGGGCGCAGACGAGCGGAGCGAAGCGATGAGCGTGGTCTCCGACGCCGCAGCCTGGCTCACCGACGGCGCGAACTGGTCCGGCGAGCGCGGCATCCCGAACCGGGTGGTCGAGCACCTCGGGTACACGAGCCTCACGATCGCGGTGGCCGCGGCGATCGCGGTCCCGCTGGGTCTCTACATCGGCCACACGGGCCGCTTCCGCGGGCTCGCGATCAGCGTCACCGGCGCCCTGCGCGCTCTGCCGACGCTCGGCGTGCTGACCGTCTTCACCCTGCTGCTCGGCATCGGCCTCGGCGCACCGATCCTGGCTCTCGTGGTCCTCGCCGTGCCGCCGTTGCTGGCCGGCGCCTACTCCGGCGTCGAGTCCGTCGATCCCCAGACGGTCGACGCCGCACGCGCCCAAGGCATGACGGAGTGGCAGATCCTCACCAAGGTCGAGGTCCCTCTGGGCCTGCCACTCGTCGTCGGCGGCTTCCGGGCCGCCACGCTGCAGGTGGTGGCCACGGCGACGGTCGCCGCCTACGTCTCGCTCGGCGGGCTCGGCCGCTTCATCTTCGACGGCCAGGCCGTCCGCGACTACCCCCAGATGGTGGGCGGGTCCGTGGTGGTCGTCGTCCTGGCGCTCCTGCTCGACGGCCTGTTCGCCGTCGCGCAGGGTGCTGCCGCCCGCAGCGCCCGCCCGACGCGGGGCGCCGGCTCCTCGCACGACGACACCATCGAGACGGCCACCACCCAGACCTCCACCACCCAGACCTCCACCACCTGAGCACGACCACCCCCAAGGAGAGACATGTCCGTGCACAAGATCGGGATCGGCGCCGCCCTCGCGGCCGCCGCCCTCACCCTCACCGCCTGCGGCGGTGACCCCACGGAGGCCGGCGCGTCCGACTCCGACACGATCGTCGTCGGCTCGGCCGACTTCACCGAGGCCGAGATCGTCGCCGAGATCTACGCCCAGGCCCTCGAGGCCAAGGACGTCAAGGTCGAGAAGAAGCTGCGCATCGGTGCGCGCGAGGCCTACATCCCCGCGCTCGAGGGCGGCGAGATCGACCTCATCCCCGAGTACACCGGCAACCTGCTGCTCTACTTCGACAAGAACGCCACGGCCACCGAGCCCGGTGCGGTCGAGGACGCGCTCGACGACGCGCTGCCGGACGAGCTCGAGACGCTCGAGCCCGCCCCGGCCGAGGACAAGGACTCCTACAACGTCACCCGGGAGCTCTCCGAGTCCGAGGGCATCACCTCGATCGGCGACCTCGCCAAGCTCGGCACGGTCAAGGTCGGCGCGAACCCCGAGTTCGAGACCCGGCCCTACGGCGTCCCCGGCCTGAAGAAGGTCTACGGCGCCAAGGACGTGGAGTTCACGCCCATCAGCGACGCCGGTGGACCGGCCACGATCAAGGCGCTCAAGGACGGTGACGTCGACGTCGCGAACATCTACTCGACGACGCCCTCGATCAAGGCCAACGACCTCGTGACCCTCGAGGACCCGGAGAACCTGATCGCGGCGCAGAACATCATCCCGCTGATCAACGACGCGAAGTCCAGCGACGTGGTCGAGGACGCTCTCGACGCGGTCTCGGCCGAGCTGACGACCGAGGACCTCATCGAGCTCAACGGCCGGGTCGACGGCGACGAGAAGGCCTCGGCCGCCACCGTCGCCAAGGAGTGGCTGGAGGAGAAGGGCCTCATCTGATCGATCGGACCCGCGTCACGGCCCCGGCACCCGCGTGGGTGCCGGGCCGTGGTGCGTCCGGCCCCGGTTCGGTGCGCCCCGGACGCGCCTGGTGATGTGGCACCCTGTGAGCCGTGCCACACGCTCATGTCAACGGGATCTCGTTCCACTACACCGACTCCGGCGAGCCGTCGCCCAGTGCGCCGACGCTGGTGATGGGCCACGGCCTGCTGTTCAGCGGGTGGATGTTCCACCCGCAGGTGGCGACGCTGAAGGATCGGTACCGCTGCATCACGGTGGACTGGCGCGGGCAGGGGGACACGCCGGCCGCAGCGGACCGCGCTGCCGACATGGACTCGCTCACGGGGGACCTGGTGGCCCTGCTGGACCACCTGGGTCTCGACGCGGTGCACTACGCCGGTCTGTCGATGGGCGGGTTCGTGGGCATGAGGCTCGCGGCCCGACACGCGGAACGGGTGCTCTCGCTCGTGCTGCTCGACACCAGCGCCGGCCCCGAGGACCCCGAGAAGGTCGCGCAGTACCGCACGCTGGCGCGGGTCTACCGCTGGCTCGGCATGGGGCCGGTGCGCTCGAAGGTCGAGCCGATCATGTTCGGCCCGGACCTGCTCGGCTCGTCGCGGCGCGACGAGGTCGTCGGCCCGTGGATGGCGAAGCTGGCCACGGTCGACCGCCGAGGCATGCGCGCGGCGATCCTCGGGGTGACCGATCGCGACCCGATCGCTCCGGAGCTGGACCGGATCGAGGCACCGACCCTGGTGATCGTGGGGGAGGACGACGTGGCCACGCCGGTGGCCAAGGCCGAGGCGATCGTGGCCGGCATCGCCGGTGCTCGCCTCGAGGTCGTGCCGAAGGCGGGGCACTCGAGCACCATCGAGCAGCCCGAGGCCGTGACCCGTCTGGTGGAGGACTTCCTCGCCCGCTCCTGAACGACTCCTCGTGTGGCTGCGGTGCCTCCGGGGCCGAGGTAGGTGGTGCGCGGACACGGCGCCGCCATCCGCGGCTCTCCCACCTCTGGGTGGTCCGGCAGTGCGGGCCACCCACTGCCGGGGGAAGGGGAAGGGCGGCCTCAGCCGACCACGGTCCAGGGCTGCCGCGGGAGTGATGCGGGGTCGAAGGACGCGAGCAGGTCGGACGGGGTGTCACCGCTCAAGCCGAGTGACGCCGTGATCATGGCCCAGGCCTGGTCGCGGCCGAGCTCGCGGAGCGTGACCGCCCCGTCGCGCTTGGCCAGGCGGACGCCCTGGGTGTTCACGGCGAGCGGCACGTGCGCGTACGTCGGCTGGGCGTGGCCGAG
Source organism: Aeromicrobium sp. Leaf289 (assembly GCF_001423335.1). Classification (NCBI taxonomy): domain Bacteria; kingdom Bacillati; phylum Actinomycetota; class Actinomycetes; order Propionibacteriales; family Nocardioidaceae; genus Aeromicrobium; species Aeromicrobium sp. Leaf289. The sequence goes on from NZ_LMNK01000002.1 coordinate 974,333, forward strand.
CAGCGTGGCGAGGTAGGCCTGTCGCGGCGCCGACGTCAGCAGGTCGTCACCGCGCACCACCTGGTCCACGTCCTGCGCCGCGTCGTCGACCACGACGGCCAGGTTGTAGGCCGGCACGCCGTCGTTGCGACGCAGGACGAAGTCGTCCACGGCTCCCTCGACGTCGCCGTGGAGCTCGTCGTGCACGGTCCACGTGGGCGTCGCGGACCGCAGCCTCAGGGCCGCCGGCCGCTCGGCGGCGCGCGCGGTGCGTTCGTCGGCGGTCAGGTCGCGGCAGGTCCCCGGGTAGGCACCGGGCGGCAGGTGGGGTGCGCTCGCCGCCTCCTGCACCTCACGACGGGTGCAGAAGCACGGATAGGTCAGGCCCGCCGACTCGAGGGTGGCGATGGCGGCGTCGACGACGTCGCGACGTTCGCTCTGGCGCACGGCGGGTCCGTCCCAGTCGATGCCGAGGGCGCGCAGGTCGGCCAGCTGCTGCTCCTCGGAGCCGGCGCGGACGCGGTCGAGGTCCTCGACGCGCATCAGGAAGCTGCGTCCCGTCGAGCGGGCGAACAGCCAGGCGAGGAGCGCGGTGCGGAGGTTACCGACGTGCAGGTCGCCGGACGGCGAGGGAGCGAAGCGTCCGGCGGGCATCGTCCGAGTATGTCGGACGGGTCTCGAGGTGGCGCACGATCATGGTCACGAGCTGGTGGGCCCCGAGCAGGAAGACGGCGCCGATGGCGAGAGTGAGGACGAGACTGACGAAGGTGAGGAGGACGGCGACCATGGGGTCATCGTAGGTCGAGAACTACACGCTTCCAACTCGAGTTTTCGCAGGTCAGGGCATATTCCTGGAAAAGGGCCCAGAAGTGACCAAGATCACATCGAGACGGCTCGGGCGAGGGGAGATCTGGTACCCCCTACGGGATTCGAACCCGCGCTACCGCCTTGAAAGGGCGGCGTCCTGGGCCGCTAGACGAAGGGGGCGCGGCCGCCCCAGCATACGGGGCCGCGGAGGCCGACGGGACGCGCCCGTCACCCCGCGTGCTCCGCCCCGACGGCCGTGGAGCGCTCGGGCAGGATGGACCCGTGGTGGAGATGAGCGAGGACCGGTTCGCCGAGCTGGTCGAGGCCGCGTTCGCGCAGGTGCCCCCCGAGCTGACGGCGATGCTCGACAACGTGGTGCTGTTCGTCGAGGACGACGCCCCGCCCGAGGACCCCGACCTGCTGGGGCTCTACGACGGCGTGGCGCTCACCGAGCGCGACACCGCCTACGGGGGAGTCCTGCCCGACCGCATCACGATCTACCGCAACCCCACCCTCGCGATCTGCGACACCGAGGACGACGTGGTGCACGAGGTCGGCATCACCGTGGTGCACGAGATCGCGCACCACTTCGGCATCGACGACGCACGGCTGCACGAGCTCGGCTATGCCTAGTCGGGTCCGCCGCGCGGGCGAGCGCTACGTCACCGAGGGCGAGGGCGTGCGCACGCTCCACTCGTTCTCCTACGGCGCGCACTACGACCCCGACAACGTGGCGTTCGGTCCTCTCGTGGCGATCAACGAGGAGCTCGTCGCGCCGGGTCGCGGGTACGACGCCCACCGCCACGCCGACGTCGAGATCGTCACCTGGGTGCTCGAGGGGGCGCTCGCGCACCGCGACACCACCGGCCACGCGGGCACGATCGCGCCGGGCGTGGCGCAGCGGTTGAGTGCCGGTGAGGGGGCCGAGCACGCCGAGCTGAACGCCTCCCCGACCGAGCCGCTGCGGTTCGTGCAGATGATGCTGCGCTCCCGTCACGACGCCGCGCCGCAGTACGCCTCCGCGAAGGTGCCGGAGAAGCCCGGGCTCCATCCGACCGTGCCCGTCCATGCCGACGCCGAGCTCCTGGTGGCGCGTCCTCGGGGCGACAGGCCGCTGGAGGTCACCGGTGCCGCGAAGGTCCTCGTCCACGTCACGCGCGGCGAGGTGGTGGCCGACGGCGTCCGCCTCGGGCCGGGCGACGAGCTCCGCGCGACCGACGTCGAACGCGTCCTCGTCGCCGGTGACGGCGAGGCACTGGTCTGGCGACTGCCCGACGCGCGCTGAGGAGCCGGACGAGGCGTCCCCCCTGGGTCGTTGACGTCTGCAACCATCCCGGGTGGAGGTCCGCCCTCCCGCCGCTCTAGTCTGGGCGGGTGAAGGGTTGGAGCGAGCACCAGCGGGCGGCCGACAGGCTGCTCGGCTCCTACGCGGCGATCCCGGCCGGCGCTCCGGTCCGCCTCGCCAAGCGCACGTCCAACCTGTTCCGCCCACGTGCCGACCCAGGGGTCCCCGGCCTCGACGTCGACGGCCTCGACGGGGTCGTCGCCCTCGACGTCGGCGAGCGCACCGCCGACGTCCAGGGCATGTGCACCTACGAGGACCTGGTCGACGCCACCCTCCCGCACGGTCTGATCCCCTACGTGGTCCCGCAGCTGCGCACCATCACGCTCGGCGGCGCCGTCACGGGGCTCGGCATCGAGTCGACGTCGTTCCGCAACGGCCTCCCGCACGAGTCGGTCCTGGAGATGGACGTGCTCACCGGCGCTGGGGAGATCGTCACCTGCAAGCCCGGCGACGGGCTGTTCGACGCCTTCCCCAACTCCTACGGCAGCCTCGGCTACGCCACGCGACTGCGCATCCGTCTCGAGGCCGTGCCGCCCTACGTCGCGCTGCGCCACGTCCGCCTCGACGACGCCGCCGACGCCGCGACGATGCTGGGCGAGGTCGCCGAGTCCGGCACCTGGCACGGCGAACCGGTCCACGGGCTCGACGCCACCGCCTTCGCGCCCGACGAGGTGTACGTGACGCTGGCCCGGTTCACCGACGAGCCCGGTCCGACGTCGGACTACACCGGCCAGGACGTGTTCTACCGCTCGCTCCAGCGCCGCGAGACCGACCGCCTCACGATGCACGACTACCTGTGGCGCTGGGACACCGACTGGTTCTGGTGCTCGGCCGCCTTCGGTGCCCAGAACCCGTGGGTGCGTCGCGTCTGGCCCCGACGCTGGCGACGCTCCGACGTCTACCACCGGATCATCGCGCTCGACGCGAAGGTCGGCGTCAGCCGGCTGCTCGACCGCGTGAAGAAGGTCCCCGGCCGCGAGAAGGTCATCCAGGACGTGGAGGTCCCGGTGGCCGCGGTCCCGGAGTTCCTCTCCTGGTTCGACGCCGAGGTCGGCATGCGGCCGGTGTGGCTGTGCCCGCTGCGCACCACCCGTTCCTGGCCCGGCTACCCGCTGCGTCCGGGCGAGACCTACGTGAACCTGGGCTTCTGGGGCACCGTCGTCGTGCCGGTCGGCTCTCCCGACGGCCTGGTGAACCGGCGCATCGAGGAGCACGTGCACACCCTCGGCGGCCACAAGTCGCTGTACTCCGAGGCCTTCTACGACGAGGCCACCTTCGCCGACCTGTACGGCACCGCGGCGCTCGACGCCGTGCGCGCCGAGCACGACCCCGAGGGGCGACTCAGCTCCTTGTACGAGAAAGCCGTGAGGAACTCATGAGCATCATCACGCGGGACACCGACACCCTCACCATCGCCGGCGCCGTCGAGCGCCTCATGCGCGATGGCATGCCCTTCCGCTTCGAGGCCTACGACGGCAGCAGCGCCGGGCCCGAGGACGCCGACATCACCGTCCGCCTGCGCACCGAGCGCGGACTGGCCTACCTGATGACCGCCCCCGGGGACCTCGGCTTCGGCCGCGCCTTCGTGGCCGGCGACCTCGAGATCGAGGGCGTGTCGCTGGCCAACCCCTACGACCTGATGACCCTGGTGCAGAGCCGCCTGCGGCTCAAGGTGCCCGGCCCGGCCGAGCTGCTGCAGATCGTCCGCAGCCTCGGTCTGTCGAACCTCAAGCCGCCGCCGCCTCCCCCGGAGGAGCACCTGCCGCGCTGGCGCCGTGTGGTGGAGGGGATGCGGCACAGCAAGGCGCGCGACGCCGAGGCGATCCACCACCACTACGACGTGTCCAACCGGTTCTACGAGCTGGTGCTCGGCCCGTCGATGACCTACACCTGCGCCGTCTTCCCCACCGAGGACGCCACGCTGGAGCAGGCTCAGTACGAGAAGTACGACCTGGTGTGCCGCAAGCTCGGGCTCGGTCCGGGCGACCGGCTCCTCGACGTCGGCTGCGGCTGGGGCGGCATGGTGCGCCACGCCGCCGAGCACTACGGCGTGCAGGCCCTCGGCGTCACACTCAGCGAGCAGCAGGCGCAGTGGGCGCAGCAGGCGATCAAGGACCAGGGTCTGGACCACCTGGCCGAGGTGCGGTTCAGCGACTACCGCGACGTGGGCGAGAGCGACTTCGACGCCGTCTCGTCCATCGGCCTGATGGAGCACATCGGCGTGCGCAACTACCCCGACTACTTCGCCTTCCTCCAGGGGAAGCTGCGGGTCGGGGGTCGCATGCTCAACCACTGCATCACCCGGCGCGACGGGTCGCTGTCGCCGAAGGCGGGCGCGTTCATCGACCGCTACGTCTTCCCCGACGGCGAGCTGGCCCCGGTCGGCACGATCGTGTCGGCCATGCACGACCACGGGCTCGAGGTGCGCCACGTCGAGGACATCCGCGAGCACTACGCCCTCACCTTGCAGGGCTGGTCGCAGAACCTCGAGGAGCACTGGGACGAGGCTCTCGGCGAGGTCAGCCTCGGCATCGCCAAGGTGTGGGGGCTCTACATGGCCGGCTCGCGCCTCGCCTTCGAGCGCAACGAGATCGGCCTGCACCAGGTGCTGGGCGTGAAGGTCGGGCCCGACGGCGACGCCCACATGCCGCTGCGGCCCACCTGGGGCAGCTGACCCCCGGACCGGGCGACGGCCCTACGAGCCCGCAGGGCCGAAGAAGCCGTCGACGACCCGCGCGGCGGCGTGACCGTCGTCGAGCGGTGCGAAGCGCTCCATGAACGCCGCGCGCTGGGGGGCGTACGTCTCGCGCAGGGCGTCGAGGTCGGCGAGCGCGTCGGCGACCTCCTCGCTGGTGCGCACGAGCGGGCCCGGCGCGACGTCCTCGAAGTCGAGGTAGAAGCCGCGCAGCGACCCGCGGTAGTGGTCGAGGTCGTAGGTGAAGAAGACCATCGGCCGGTCGAGGGCGGCGTAGTCGAACATGATCGAGGAGTAGTCGGTCATGAGCACGTCGGCCACGAGCAACAGGTCCTGGGCGTCGGGGAACAGCGTGACGTCGCGGACGAAGTCCATCTGCTCGGCCCGCACCTCGGGCCGGCCCTTGACGATGGAGTGGAAGCGCAGCAGCACCATGTACTCGTCGCCGAGCCTGCGCTGCAGCAGGTCGAGGTCGAGCCGCAGGTCGGCCAGGAAGCTGTTGCCGCGCTTCACGTCGTCGCGGAAGGTCGGCGCGTAGAGCACGACCTTGCGGTCCTCGGGGATGCGCAGACGCTGCCGCACGAGCCGGGCCCGGGCTGCGGCGTCGGCCGAGTGGAAGAGGTCGTTGCGGGGGTACCCGGACTCGAGCACCTCGCCGGTGTAGCGGAACGCCGAGCGGAAGCACTCGGTGGCGTAGGGGCTGGGCGAGACGAGTGCGTCCCAGTAGCCGGTCATCCGGGTGACCTTCTCGAGGTACTCGGGGTCGCGCTCGCCGATGCCGTCGATGTCGTGCTGCATGCGCTTCAGCGGCGTCCCGTGCCACGTCTGCAGGTAGCGGGTGCGTGAGGACGGCCGCAGGTAGTGCGGGAAGTTCTGGTTGTTGACCCAGTAGCGGGCCCGGCCCAGACGCCAGAAGTACCGGGGCCAGAGCCGACGCACCTTCTCGACGTCGTCACCCGGGATACGGGTGGAGGTGTCGTTGACCCAGGTCAGGTGCAACGGCGTGCCACGGCGCAGGAGCTCCTCGTGGATGGCACGTGGGCTGTCGCCGTACTGCTTGCCCAGGCCGCTCTCGAGCACCACGACGTCCTGCCGAGGGAGCAGCCGTGCGATGCGGAACAGCATCCGCATGGCCGGTCCGTAGGCCTTGCTGCGCCGGAACGTCTCGAACAGGCGCATCGACCAGACGCTCGCGCGCACGCGGCGGACGGCCACCAGGGGCGACGACCGCCGCATCGCGAGGTCGTGGATGCGGCGCGAGGACTCCAGGTCGCGGTGGTCCAGGAAGCGACGCGCCCGCGCCCGTGACTTCTCGTCGGCGACGAAGCCCCCGGCAGCCGACTCGGTCACGAGGCGCACGGCGGTCTCGACGTCGAAGGCGATGCGGCCGGGCAGCTGGGCATCGAGGTCGAGGTGGGAGCCGCCGCCAGCCAGGTAGAGACGTCGGTCGAACTGCAGGTAGAACACCGGACGCTCGAGCATGCTGAAGTCGAACCCGACGCTCGAGTAGTCGGTGAGGAGCGCCGCGCTGGACTTCATGAGGTCCTGGACGTTCGTCGCGCCCGACGGCAGCACCGTGACCCAGGGTCGGTCGAACAGGGCCGAGTGGGCGCGCATGTTGGGGTGCAGGATGAACCGGACCTCGACGCCGTCGTCGGCCATGGCGCGCACGCGGGGGTGGTCGAGCACGGCCGACCAGGCCTGCGCGTACTCGCTGTCCGGCACGTCGTTGGGGTTCAGCAGCCAGTCGCGCCAGGTCGGGATGACCAGGAGTGCGCGGTCGGGCTCGACGCTGCCGTCGAGCAGCCGGTCGAACCGCGCCAGACCGGTCACGTGCACCTGAGCGGCCTCGTAGCCGAAGTCGTTGCGCAGGATCTCGGCCTCGAAGGTCGAGCTGACGATGACGTCGTCGGTGCGGAAGCCGGGAGCGCGGCGCCCGTACAGGTGCGCCATGTTCTTGGTGCCCATCACGCCGTGCTGCAGGAAGACGCGACGACCGCGCACCCAGCGCCGGTACCCGGGGGAGCGGGAGGCGAGGAGGTAGTCGGCGTGGTGGGTGGAGAGGATCCGCGACGCGACCAGGTTGAGACGCAGGTGCTGACGCGAGCCGCGCATGACCACCTGGCCGAGGTCCTGCAGCTCCGCGAGGTTGGACAGGCCGGGGTCGGCCACGTAGTACACGCGGCGCCTCGGCCGGTTGAGCCGCACCCAGCGGAAGAAGTGGTAGCCGTTGTCCTGGGCCTTGAACGGCTGCTCGCCGACGAGCCAGACGCGCAGGAACGGCCGCAGCAGGCTGAGCAGCGGCGCGACGACGGCGAGGCGCCGGCGGTACCGCAGGAGCTCGCGCGTCGTCGTCTCGATGTTGAACGCGACGCGGTGCGCCTTCGACGTGCGGTAGGGGATGAACGTCGTGGCGTGCTCGGGTCCGCGGGCGAACATCTCGCGCAGGCCGCGACGGCCCACCAGCGACGGCATGACGATGCCGCGACGCAGCGGTGTCGCGCCGTCGGCGAACTCCATCTCGTAGACGAGGTCGAGCACGGTTCCGTCGAGGTGTCCGTCGGGTGCGATCTGCTGGAACGGCACCTCGAAGTCGACGCCGTAGTGCCGGTTGCCGGCCCTACGCCGCGTGGACTCCTCGTCGTACGTGGCGGTGATCGGCAGCTCGTGCTCCTCGCCGGTGTCACGCACCACGGCCAGCAGGCGGATTCGGCCGAGCAGGTTGTTTCCCGTGGTAAACCGCGCGGACACGTGCAGGTTGCCGCGACGTGTGGTCATGCGGTCGGTGGCGGTGCGCACGTCCTGCCGCCGCGGTGGGCCCACGTGGACCGCGGCGTTCCCGGCTCGCGACATCGTGAAGGTCAGGCCGCGGTGGGGCACGACCTCGGTCCCGTCGCCGGGGACGACCACGTGCTGGCCGAAGGCCGCGTCGCGGTCGGTGTGGGCGAACCCGCCGAGCCGGACCTCGTCCGCGGACTCGCCGACGAGGAGCCAGAGGTCGAGGAAGCGCTCGAAGTCACCGCTCCAGGCCCAGAGGTCGTCGAGGTCCAACGTCGCGGTGCCGTCGGTCACGGGGACGCGTCGTTCACGCAGGGTGTCGCGCTGGCGCACCACGAGGGTGTGGGCGGGCCGTGCGAGCGAGATCTCGAGAGTCAGCAGGGCGCCGTCGCGGCGGACGACGAGACGCGAGTCGGGTCCGAGCGGCGGGGCGTCGGTGGTCTCACGAGGTGGCACGACTGACCTCCCTGGGCGCTCGGGACGGGGGCGGGACGGTCGGAGCGTCTCCGCACGGAGGGGCGAGGAGCCGGTCCGGTGCCGTCACGCTGGGCGACTGCGCCACGATAACGACCTCAGCCGAGGTCGACGACCACGGGGGCGTGGTCGCTGGCGCCCTTGCCCTTGCGCTCCTCGCGGTCGATGAAGGCACCCTCGACGCGCGCGGCCAGCGCGGGGGAGCCGAGCACGAAGTCGATGCGCATGCCGCGCTTCTTCGGGAACGCGAGCTGCTGGTAGTCCCAGTACGTGTAGGTGCCGGGGCCGGGGGCGTGCGGGCGGACGACGTCGCTGAAGCCGGTGTCGACGAAGCTCGCGAACGCGGCACGCTCGGGTGCCGACACGTGGGTCTTGCCGTCGAAGGCCGCCATGTCCCAGACGTCGTCGTCCTGGGGGGCGATGTTCCAGTCGCCGGTGAGCGCGATCTGCGCGTCGGGGTCGGCGGCCAGCCAGCCTGCGGCGTCGGCGCGAAGGCGGTCGAGCCACTCGAGCTTGTAGGTGAAGTGCTCGTGCTCGAGGTCGCGGCCGTTGGGGACGTAGAGGCTCCACATCCGCACACCGCCGCACGTGGCGCCCACGGCGCGCGGCTCGACCACCGCGGGGTCGCCGAACGTCGGCTGGTCGGCGAAGGAGGTGGCCACGTCCTCGAGGCCCACCCGCGACAGCAGCGCCACGCCGTTCCACTGGTTGAGGCCCACGTGCACGTACTCGTAGCCCATCGAGCTGAGCTCGAGCGCGGGGAACTGGTCCTCGCGGCACTTGGTCTCCTGGATGGCCAGCACGTCGACGTCGTGCCGTTCCAGGAAGGCCGTCACGCGGTCGACGCGGCTGCGGATCGAGTTGACGTTCCAGGTGGCGATGCGCACGTCCCCGAACCTACCAACGTCGCTCCAGTCCCTCCGTTTCGGACACCTCCGGGGCATCTCGACCGGACGTGGTGCCCCGGAGGTGTCCGAAATGGAAGGACTAGTCGAGGTCGTTGCGCTCGAGGCGGGAGGTGTCGGCGACGCCCGTGCGGAAGGCGGCGCGCGCCACCATGTGCGCCGAGACGGGTGCGGTCAACAGCTGGAAGAGGGCGACGAGCCCGATGATGGCGAGGGCGCCGGGGTCGCGGATGCGCAGGGCCAGGCCGGCCAGCACCAGGAGCAGGCCGAGGGTCTGCGGCTTGGTGGCTGCGTGCATGCGGGTGAGCACGTCGGGGAAGCGCACCAGGCCGATGGCGGCGATGAGCGCGAGCGCGCTGCCGACGAGCAGCAGGGCTCCGGACACGATGTCGACGATCAGGGACGTGGTCATGGGTCCTCCGGGGGTGCGTCGATGTCGCGTGCGGCGAACCGCGCGATGCTGACCGAGCCGAGGAAGCCCACGAGCGCCAGGGCCAGCAGCACGGGGGCGGTGTCGACGTGACCGCTGATGGCGGCCTCGACCCCCACGGCGGACAGGCAGGCGGCGACGAAGACGTCTGCGGCAACGGTGCGGTCGAGCATCGTCGGGCCGCGCACGATCCGGACGAGGCACAGCACGCCGGTGACGACCAGCATGGTGGCGCAGGCGACGGCGACGGGGATCACGAGGCGGCCTCCTGCACGGTGCGGCGGTAGGCGTCGCGCTCGTCACGGGGGGCCCACGCCTCGACGACGCGACGCTCCTGCTCGTGGACCGCGGCGATGGCCCGCTCGATGCGCTCGGGGGAGCGGGCGTCGAGCACGTGGATGTAGAGCGCCGGCGCCTCCGGGTCGAGCTCGACGAGCAACGAGCCCGGGACCAGGGAGACCAGCTCGGCCGTGGCGGTGAGCAGCAGCTCCGAGCGGGTCACCAGCGGCACGCGCACGACCGCGCTCGGCGGCGGTGCGGACGGACGGACGGCGAGCCAGGCCACCTGCACCGACGCGCGCAGCATGTCGGCGGCGAACCGGAGGACCAGGGTGGTCGTCGGCCACGGTCGCAGCGTCCAGCGCCAGGGTGCCCGCGGGAAGGGGAAGAGCAGCAGCACCAGGACCGACGTGATGAGGCCGCCGAGCACGAGCGTGGGCGTGACGGAGCCCCAGAGCAGGAGCCAGACGACGGTGAGGCCGAGGACGACCCGCCAGCGGGGCATCAGCCGCCACCTCCCAGGACCGCCGTGATGTAGGGGGTGCGCTGCAGCAGCTCGACGGCAGCGGCGTCGGTGACGCCGAACAACGGCCCGGCGAGCACGGTGAGCGCCACGGAGGCGACGACGAGCGCGAGCGTCGGCAGTCCCATGCCGAGGGGGAGCCGCTGCTCCTCGGCCAGGCGCTGCCAGGCCGACGTCGCCTGGAAGCGGGTGTTCACGTCGCCGCCCCCGTGCATCGCACCGTGCGACCACACGTCGGAGCCGTCGTCGACCACGGACTGGGCCAGGTCGTCGTCGACCGGCTGCCAGAAGGCGCGGTTCCAGACCTTGGCGATGGCGTAGAGCGTGAGGAGGCTGACCGCGACGCTGGCCACCACGGCCGTGACCGCGAGCCAGTCGCCCGCCTCGATGCCGGCGCGTCCGAGCGCGACCTTGCCGAGGAATCCCGAGAAGGGTGGGATGCCGGCCAGGTTCATCGCCGGCACGAAGAAGGCGACGGCCAGGATCGGCGCCGACCGTGCCAGCCCACCGAGCCGGTCGAGGTTGGTGGTGCCGGTGCGGTACTCGATCAGTCCGGCCAGCAGGAAGAGCGCCGTCTGCACGGTGATGTGGTGCGCGATGTAGTAGACCGCGCCCGACAGCGCCAGCTCCGTGCCGAGCGCGACGCCGAGCAGCATGTAGCCGATGTGGCTGACGAGCGTGAACGACAGGATGCGCTTGATGTCGGTCTGCGCGACCGCGCCCAGGATGCCCACCACCATCGTGAGGATCGCTGCCGTCAGCAGCAGGGGTCTCATCGAGTCGTCGGGGAACAGCAGGGTCTGGGTGCGCACGATCGCGTACACGCCGACCTTGGTGAGCAGTCCGGCGAACACGGCGGTGACCGGGGCGGGCGCGGTGGGGTAGGAGTCCGGCAGCCAGGCCGACAGCGGGAACACCGCGGCCTTGATGCAGAACACCGTGAGCAGCAGCAGCTGCAGCATGTGGGCGACCGCCGGGTCCAGCTCACCGAGCCGCTGCGAGAGCTGCGCGAAGTTCACCGTGCCGGTCGCGGCGTACACGCACGCGATGGCGATGAGGAAGACGACCGACGACAGCAGGCTGACGACGATGTACACGGTGCCCGCCCGGATGCGCGCCTCCGTGCCGCCCAGCGTGATGAGCACGTAGCTGGCGGCCAGCAGCACCTCGAAGCCGACGAACAGGTTGAACAGGTCGGCCGAGAGGAACGCGTTGGAGACGCCCGCGCTCAGCACCAGGTAGGTGGGGTGGAACACCGAGAGCGGGGTGTCGCGCCCGTACTCGACGATGCCCTGGCCGAAGGAGTACAGCAGCACGGCGAGGGTGACGACCGACGAGACCAGCAGCATGAGCGCCGAGAGCCGGTCCGCGACCAGCGTGATCCCGATCTCCGGTCCCCAGCCGGCCAGCGTGAGCGCCTGGGGCCCCTGCGTGTCGGCGCGCACCAGCAGGGTGGCGGCGGTGGCGACGACGGACGCGAGCACCGCGACGCTGACGATCCGCTGGGCGCGGGCGGAGCGGCCGAGCACGAGGCAGAGGCCGGCGCCGAGCAGGGGGAGCAGCACGGGCAGGACGACGAGCTGGGTCACGAGTCGGCCCCTTCCTCGTCGGGGACGCTGGTCTCGGGCTCGTCGAACGTCCCGGACGTCTCGTCGGCCTCGGCCCGACGGCGCACGAGGTCGTCCTCCACGTCGTCCTTCACGTCGTCGCTGCCGGACAGCTGCCAGGAGCGGTAGGCGAGGGCCAGGCCGAACGCGCTGACGCCGAGGGTGATGACGATGGCGGTCAGGGCCATCGCCTGGGGGAGGGGGTCGGTGATGTCCTCGCGGCCGACGATCGGCGGCGCCCCGCTCGGTCCGGAGGCCACGAGGAACAGCAGGTTCACGCCGTTGCCGACCATGACGAACCCGACGAGGATCCGGCTCAGGCTGCGCTCGAGCATGAGCGTCGTGCCGCAGCCGACCAGGACGGCGATCGCGATCACGAGGGCGAGATCGACACTCATGTCGTCACCCCCGTGGGAAGGGCATGGTACGGGCGCGCCGACATGAGGAGCCCTCGGTTCGCTCGCTGGCGCTCGCTCATGCCTTCGCCCCCTTCGCGTCGTCGCTCGTGCACTCCTCGGAGAGCCCGGAGTCGGTGTGGCCCTGCTCGCCGTGCCGGTCGATGCCACCGCCGAGGCTGCGCAGCACGTCGAGCGCGAGCCCGATGACGACGAGGTAGACGCCGACGTCGAAGGCCACCGAGGTGACCACGTGGACGTCGCCGAGGAGCGGGACGGGGATGTCGAAGACACCGCTCTGGAAGGTGTTGGCACCCACGAGCAGTGGCACGAGCCCGGACAGGGCGGCGATGGCCAGGCCCGAGCCGAGCACGACGCCGGCGTCGACGGGCGCGGCGGCGTCGAGCTCGCGCCGACCGCCGGCGAGGTAGCGCACGGCGAGCGCCAGCCCTGCGACGAGCCCGCCTGCGAACCCGCCGCCGGGCGTGTAGTGGCCGGTGAACATGAGGTACACCGAGAAGATCATCAGCACGGGGAACACCGCGCGCGCCACGACCTCGAAGACGACGGAGCGGCGCTCGATGTCGAGGGAGGCCGCGCCGGGCAGCCAGTCCTCGCGCTCGTCCGTGGCGCTGGGGCGCGCCCGACGGGTCTCGCGGTGGGACTGGGCCCGGTCGGTGATGAGGAAGATGAGGCTCGCGATGCCGGTGGCGGCCACGACGAGCACGGCCAGCTCGCCGAAGGTGTCCCACACGCGGATGTCGACGAGCGTGATGTTGACGATGTTCTCGCCGCCGCCGAAGTCGTAGGCCGGACCCTCGAACGCCCGCCCGACCGGCGACGCGGTGCGGGCGTTCGCCGCGACCACGGCGTACGCGGCCACGGCCAGGCCGGCCGTGGCGCCGATCGCGATGCGCACCCGGCGGGCCGCGGTGAACGGCCGGTCGGAGAAGAACGGCGTGAAGCGGCGCAGCACCAGCACGAAGGTGACCAGCGCGAAGGTCTCCACGAGGACCTGGGTGAGCGCGAGGTCGGGGGCGCCGTGCAGCACGAACAGCAGGGCCGTGCCGTAGCCGGTGACGCCGAGCATCAGCACGGCACGGAGGCGTCGGCGGGAGCGGACGGTGAGCAGCGCGGCGCCACAGACGAGGGCCGCCGTGGCGATGCGTAGCGCGTCGTCGGGCTCGAAGGCACCGCCGTCGCCGACGGAGATCGACGGTGAGCCCCACGCCCTGATGGCGGCGCTGCCGGGGAGGAGCACGAGCACCACGAGCACGACACCCAGGTAGACCGGGAGAGAGCCGCGCTGCGTGAAGCCCGTGACCTCGACGCTCGCGCGGTCGACGCCGCGCACGACCGCGTGGTAGCTGCGCTCGGCGTCGGGCAGGTGCAGCCGACGCACGAGCGTCTCCTGCAGGTGCGCGACGGGTCGGCGGAGCAGCCAGAGGGCGATGCCGCCGACGACGGCGGCGACCGACAGCCACAGCGCCGGGGTGAACCCGTGCCAGAGGGTCAGGACGGGCTCGTGGGCGCCGGCGCCGAACGCCTCGGCGTAGGACTCGATCCGCGGCGTCAGGAGGGGACCGGCCACGCCGCCGGCGACCGTGAGGACGGACAAGATCACGGGAGATGCCTGGAACCAGGGTCCCGGTGCCGCGACGTCGGTGGGGGCGACGTCCTTGGTGCCGAACGTGCCCCACACGAAGCGTGCCGTGTACGCCACCGTGAGGACCGACCCGACCACCAGTCCCACGAGCGAGACCGTGCCCCAGACGCCGATGCCCGCGTCCTCGCCGAGGTCGACGAACGCCGCGAGCGCGGCCTCCTTCGCCGTGAACCCGAGCAGCGGGGGCAGCCCGGCCATCGACGCCGCGGCCACGAGCGTGACGACGAACAGGACGGGCATGGAACGGGCGAGTCCGCTGAGCTCGCGCAGGTCGCGCGTGCCGGTGCTGCGGTCGACGATGCCGACCACGAGGAAGAGGGTGGACTTGAACAGCGCGTGCCCGAGCACGAGCGAGAGACCGGCGAACGCGGCCGACCGGGTGCCGGCCCCGGCCACCGCGACCAGGAAGCCGAGCTGGCTCACGGTGCCGTAGGCGAGCAGCAGCTTGACGTCGTGCTGGCGCAGGGCGCGCAGCCCGCCGATGATCATCGTCATGATGCCGAGGGTGAGCAGCACGGGCCGCCAGCCGGGGGTGTCGGCGAACGCGGGGGCCAGGAGCAGCACCAGGAACACGCCGGCCTTCACCATGGCCGCCGCGTGGAGGTAGGCGCTCACCGGCGTGGGCGCCGCCATGGCTCCCGGGAGCCAGAAGTGGAACGGGACGAGTGCCGACTTGCTGAGCGCGCCGACGAGCAGCAGCGCCACCGCGGCCGTGACGGCCGGGCCCGACGGCGGGTCGGCGACGATCTCGCTGAGCCGAGCCGTCCCGGTCTGGGCGTGCAGCACGAACAGGCCCATGAGCATGGCAAGCCCGCCGAACGTGGTCACGAGCAGCGCGTTCATGGCCGCCCGGCGGTTGGCCCGGCGCTCGGGGTTGTGCCCGATCAGCAGGTACGACAGCACCGTCGTGAGCTCCCAGAACACGAACAGCACGTACATGTTGTCGGACAGGACCAGTCCGAGCATCGACCCGGCGAAGGCGGTGAGCACGCCGGAGAACCGCCAGATCTCGGGATCGCCCTGGCGGAAGTACCAGCCGCAGTAGAGCAGCACCAGTGCACCGACGCCCGTGACCACCAGTGACATCAGTGCCGTGAGGGGGTCGATCAGCAGGTCGACGTCGACACCGAGCGAGGGGATCCAGCTCCAGCGCTCGACGATCGGGTCGCTCGTGCCCGAGCTCACGTCGAGCGCCCGTGGCAGCAGGTACGCGAAGGACGCGGCCGGAACGAGGGCCAGCACGACGAAGGCGCGACGGTCGAGGAACCTGACCAGGAGAGGGGCTCCCGCTGCGGCGACGAGGTGCAGCGCGAGGAGCCCGATCATTCTGACCCCACCCTATCGGGAGGTCCCGCATGGCGGCACGCCGTACCGTGGCCCCATGATCGACTGGGGCGTCGCGCAGGGCACGGCGACGAAGCTGTCACGTCCGGGGCCCGACCTGTCGCCGGCGGAGGCCGACGACGTCGTCGGCGAGCTGCGGGAGGCGGCGGCCCGGTCCACCGGCCCGGTCCGCGAGTTCTCCGACCTCCACGCACCCGACACCGTCCAGGCGCAGGCGCCGGTGCTCGTGGTCGACCGGCCTCGATGGATCGAGGCAAACCTCGGCACCTTCGAGGTGCTCATGGACCCGGTCGTGGCCCGCATCGAGGCGGGGCGGCCGCGCAGCGGTCTGGCCCACGCCGTCGGCAGCCGGGTGAGCGGTGCCGAGATCGGCGGACTGGTGGCACTGCTGTCGGGCAAGGTGCTGGGCCAGTTCGACCCGTTCTGGACCGGGCCGCGCGGCGAGGGCGGCCGGCTGCTGCTCGTCGCGCCGAACATCGTCCACGTGGAGCGCACGCTCGACGTCGATCCGCACGACTTCCGGCTGTGGGTGTGCCTGCACGAGGAGACCCACCGGGTGCAGTTCACGGCCGTGCCGTGGATGCGCGACCACCTCCGCGGCCTGATCGACGAGCTGACCGCCGCCACGGACCTCGACTCCGAGGCCGTGCAGCGCTTCCTCACCGAGGGCGTGGGCGAGCTGGTCAAGGTCCTGCGGGGCACCTCCGACGCCTCTCTCGCCGAGCTGTTCCAGAACGAGCGGCAGAAGGCCGTCGTCGACCGGATCACCGGCGTCATGTCGCTGCTCGAGGGCCACGCCGACGTCGTCATGGACGGCGTGGGGCCCGACGTGATCCCGTCGGTGGCCACGATCCGCAAGCGGTTCGACCAGCGACGGCAGGGCGGCGGCGGGCTCGACCGGGTGCTGCGGCGTCTGCTGGGCCTGGAGTCCAAGATGCGCCAGTACCGCGACGGCGCCGTGTTCGTCCGCGAGGTCAACGAGAAGGTCGGGCTGTCGGGCTTCAACGCGGTGTGGGAACGGCCGGAGAACCTGCCCGACCGGGCCGAGATCCTCGACCCCGCCGCCTGGGTGGCGCGGGTGCACGGCTGAGCGACGGGCCGGGAGCCGCGGCGTGAGGCTGCTCGACGCGGAAGCGCGTGGTCGAGCGGGCGTGCGCGACGCCCTCGCCGACGTCGCACCGGACGCACCGGTGGTGCTCGGCGTCTCCGGCGGGGCCGACTCGCTCGCGCTGGCGGTCTGCGCCGCGTTCGTGGCCGACCGTGACGACCGAAGCGCGCGCGTCGTGGTGGTCGACCACGGTCTCCAGGACGGGTCGGACGCGGTGGCGGCCCGCGCGGTCGAGCAGGTGCGCTCGCTCGGCCTGCCCGGCGGCGCGGTCCGTGTGCAGGTGGGGACCGTCGGCGGGCCCGAGGCCGCAGCGCGTGCGGCACGCCGGGCGGCCCTGCTCGAGGCCGCGGGTGGCGAAGGCGTGGTGCTGCTGGCGCACACCCTGGACGACCAGGCCGAGACCGTGCTGCTCGGACTGGGCCGGGGCTCGGGGCCGCGCTCGCTCGCCGGCATGGCAGCGCGCGACGGGCGCTGGCGTCGGCCGTTCCTCGGTCTGCGCCGGTCCGACACCGAGGCGGTGTGCCGCGCCCACGACCTGGTCTGGTGGACCGACCCGCACAACGCCGACCCCGCCTACCGTCGTGCCAGGCTCCGGCACGAGGTGCTTCCCCTGCTCGACGACGTGCTGGGCTCGGGGGTGCCGGAGGCGCTCGCCCGCACCGCCGACCAGCTGCGTCACGACACGACGCTGCTCGACGAGCTGGCGGGCCAGGTCGAGGACGCCGCCGATGTCGCGACGCTCGTGGCTCTCCCGCCTGCGCTGCGGTCCCGGGTGCTCCGCCGACTCGCGCTCGAGGCCGGCGCCGTCCCCGGGGAGCTCGGTTCGGTCCACCTCGCCGCGCTCGACCGTCTCGTCACCGACTGGCACGGCCAGGACCGGGTCGAGCTGCCCGGTCACGTCGCGCTGACGCGGACGGCAGGCCGGCTCCACCGGATCGGCGGCGGTCCCTGATCCGATCGGGGCGGTCCTCGTCCGTGCCGAGGGGTGCTGTGGCAGGCTGAGTCCGTGGACATCCAGCACGTCGAGTCCGACCTCGACCTCGACCAGACCCTGTTCACCGAGGAGCAGATCGTCGCGCGGCTGCGCGAGATCGCGCGCCAGGTCGAGACGGACTACGCCGGTCGCGACCTGCTCCTGGTCGGCGTGCTCAAGGGCGCCGTCATGGTGATGGCCGACCTCGCGCGCAGCTTCGACCGCCACGTCGAGATGGACTGGATGGCGGTCTCGTCCTACGGCTCCGGCACCACGTCGTCCGGCGTGGTCCGCATCCTCAAGGACCTCGACACCGACATCTCGGGCCGTGACGTCCTCATCGTCGAGGACATCATCGACACCGGCCTGACGCTGTCGTGGCTCGTGACCAACCTGCGTTCCCGCGGTCCGGCCTCGGTCGAGATCGCCACGCTCCTGCGCAAGCCCGACGCGCTGCAGATGGACGTCGACGTGAAGTACGTCGGCTTCGACATCCCCAACGCGTTCGTCGTGGGCTACGGCCTGGACTACTCCGAGCAGTACCGCAACCTGCGCAGCATCGGGACGCTGGCGCCCCACGTGTACTCCTGAGAGCACGTCCCGATCCAGCGGGAACGTCACGGTTCGCGTGAGCGTTCTGCCAGTACGGGATCGGCAGGTCGGACTTCGTCCTGACGTGTACGGTTCCTGTGTCGGCGGCGAGGGCCGCCGACCGAGCACACGAGGAGGAGTGGGCCCCGCCGGCCCGTGTCCATGAACGCCAAGCGCCTGTTCCGCGGTCCCTGGGTCTGGATCGTCCTCATCCTCGTCCTCGTCGTCGTCACCCTCCAGTTCTCCGGGCGGGCCGACGGCTTCAAGGAGGTCCGCACGGCCACCATGGTCGGCTACCTCGACGACGGCACGATCTCGGAGATGACCTTCGTCGAGGGTGACCAGGAGATCCAGGCGACCCTCGACGACGGCACCAAGGTGCGCGCGAAGTTCCTCGCCGGCCAGGGCGACCGCCTCGTCGAGAAGGCCGAGGCCGAGGTCGTCGACAAGAAGCTCAAGACCTTCGACGTCAAGGTCCCCACCACCGGGTTCCTCACCTACCTCGCCAGCTCGATCCTGCCGATCCTGCTCCTGGTCGGTCTCTTCCTGTTCATCATGACCCGCTTCCAGGGCGGCGGCGGTGGCGTCATGAAGTTCGCCAAGTCGCGCGCGAAGCTCATCACGAAGGACACCCCGCAGACCACCTTCGCCGACGTCGCGGGCTGCGACGAGGCCATCGAGGAGCTCGGCGAGATCAAGGAGTTCCTGTCGGAGCCGGCCAAGTTCCAGGCCGTCGGCGCCAAGATCCCCAAGGGCGTGCTGCTCTACGGCCCGCCCGGCACCGGCAAGACGCTGCTGGCCCGCGCCGTGGCCGGCGAGGCCGGCGTGCCGTTCTACTCCATCTCCGGCTCCGACTTCGTCGAGATGTTCGTGGGCGTGGGCGCCAGCCGCGTGCGCGACCTGTTCGAGCAGGCCAAGGAGAACGCCCCGGCGATCGTCTTCATCGACGAGATCGACGCGGTCGGCCGCCACCGCGGCACCGGCATGGGCGGCGGCCACGACGAGCGCGAGCAGACCCTCAACCAGCTGCTCGTCGAGATGGACGGCTTCGACGTGCGCGGCGGCGTCATCCTGATCGCGGCCACCAACCGGCCCGACGTGCTCGACCCCGCCCTGCTGCGTCCCGGCCGCTTCGACCGCCAGATCGGCGTGGAGGCCCCCGACCTCAAGGGCCGCGAGACGATCCTCAAGGTGCACGCCCGCGGCAAGCCGATCGGCCCCGACGTCGACCTCGAGAGCGTGGCCCGACGTACCCCCGGCTTCAGCGGCGCCGACCTCGCCAACGTGCTCAACGAGGCCGCCCTGCTCACGGCGCGCAACAGCGACAAGGTCATCACCGACGCCACGCTCGACGAGGCCATCGACCGCGTCATGGCCGGTCCGCAGAAGCGCACGCGCTTGATGAACGAGAAGGAGCGGCTGGTCACGGCCTACCACGAGGGCGGACACGCCCTGGTGGCCGCGGCGCTCCCGCAGAGCGACCCGGTGCACAAGATCACGATCCTGCCCCGTGGCCGCGCCCTCGGCTACACGATGGTCCTGCCCGACGAGGACAAGTACAGCCAGACGCGCGCGGAGCTGCAGGACAAGCTGGCGTACATGCTCGGTGGCCGCGCGGCGGAGGAGCTGGTCTTCCACGACCCGACCACCGGCGCGGGCAACGACATCGAGAAGGCCACGGGCCTGGCCCGGGCCATGGTCACCCAGTACGGCATGAGCGAGCGCGTGGGCGCCATCAAGCTGGGCAGCGACAACAGCCAGCCCTTCCTCGGTGGTGGCATGGGCATGGGCCACACCCGCGACTACTCCGAGCGGGTGGCCGCCGTGGTCGACGAGGAGGTCTCCTCGCTCATCGCCCACGCCCACCAGGAGGCGTTCGACATCCTCGCGGAGAACCGCGACGTGCTCGACTCCCTCGTCCTGGAGCTCATGGAGAGGGAGACCCTCGACAAGCGCGAGGTCGCCCGCATCTTCGAGCCGCTGCGCCGGCGCGAGGTGCGTCCGGCGTGGACCGGCTCGGACACGCGGCAGCCGTCGGACCAGCCCCCGGTCGAGGCGCCGGAGGCGGCACGGCTCAAGGAGCCCGAGACCGAGGGCATCGTCGTCGGTCCCGACACCGGCCCGGACGCACCGCCGCCGGACGATCCCACCCCGCAGGGCCCGGTCGGGCCGGCGTGAGGACGAGGACAGCATGAGCGTCGACGTCGAGCGCGCCGCAGCGGCGGTGCGCGAGCTGCTGATCGCCGTCGGGGAGGACCCCGACCGTGACGGCCTGAAGGAGACCCCGGACCGCGTGGCCCGGTCGTACGCCGAGCTGCTGGCCGGTCTCGACCAGGACCCGCGCGAGGTCCTCACGGCCACGTTCGACGTCGGTCACGACGAGCTGGTGCTCGTGAAGGACATCGAGCTGTGGTCGATGTGCGAGCACCACCTGGTGCCGTTCACCGGGGTCGCGCACGTGGGCTACATCCCGCGATCCGACGGATTCGTCACCGGCCTGTCCAAGCTGGCCCGGCTCGTCGACGTCTTCGCCCGTCGGCCCCAGGTGCAGGAGCGGCTCACCACCCAGATCGCCGACGCCCTCACCGAGGTGCTGGAACCGCGCGGCGTGATCGTCGTGATCGAGGCCGAGCACCTGTGCATGACCATGCGCGGCGTCCGCAAGGGCGGCGCCCGGACGGTCACCAGCGCCGTGCGCGGACAGCTGCGCGACCCCGCCACCCGGGCCGAGGCGATGGGGCTCATCACGAGCGGTGGCGCTCGGTGACCGGGGCCTGCTGATGGGGCTCGCACCCGCACAGGTGCTGGAGCCCATCGGGCGGTGCCGGGTCATGGGCGTCGTCAACGTGACGCCCGACTCGTTCTCCGACGGCGGACGCTGGTTCGACCTCGACAGCGCGGTCCGGCACGGGCGTGAGCTGGCCCAGGCCGGCGCCGACCTCGTCGACGTGGGTGGTGAGTCCACGCGCCCCGGCGCGGTGCGCGTCGACCTCGACGAGGAGCTGCGCCGCGTCGTGCCCGTGGTGCGCGAGCTGGCTGCCGACGGCGTGGCCGTCTCGGTCGACACGATGCGCGCCGACGTGGCCGAGGCGGCGCTGGACGCCGGTGCCGTGCTCGTGAACGACGTGTCCGGCGGCCGTGCCGACGCCCGCATGGTGCCGCTCGCCGCCGAGCGCGACGTCCCGCTGGTGCTCATGCACTGGCGCGGCCACGCCGACCGGATGCAGGACCTCACCCACTACGACGACGTCGTCGCCGACGTGGTCGCCGAGCTCTCCGAGCGGGTCGAGGAGGCCCTGGCCGCGGGAGTCGACCGGTCCCGCCTCGTGGTCGACCCCGGTCTCGGCTTCTCCAAGACCGGTGGCCAGAACTGGACCGTGCTCGCCGCGCTCTCCGCCTTCACCGCGCTGGGGCTCCCGATGCTCGTGGCGGCCAGCCGCAAGCGCTTCCTCGGCGAGCTCCTCGCCGACGCCGACGGCACGCTGCGGCCCACCGAGGGTCGGGAGGCGGCCACCGTCGCGCTGTCCACGCTGGCCGCGCAGGCCGGGGCGTGGGCCGTGCGGGTGCACGAGGTGGCCGCGTCGGCCGACGCCGTGCGGGTGGTCGCGCGGATCGCGCAGGAGTCCGTCCCAGGGGGTGTCGACCATGGCCGCTGACGTGCTGGCGCGTCACCGCGCGTTCTACGACGCGGTGGAGTCCGGCGACCTCGACCTCATGAGCTCGCTGTGGGTGGACTCGCCCAGCGCCCTGTGCGTGCACCCCGGCGCCGAGGCCATCGAGGGCACCGACGCGGTGCTGCGCTCGTGGGCGCTCGTCATGGCGAACGTGGAGTACATCCAGTTCTTCCTCACCGACGTCCAGGTGTCCTGGCCGCTGGGCTCCGAGGCCGACCTGGCGCTCGTCACGTGCACCGAGAACATCCTCTCGGGGGAGGGCACCGAGTCACCGGAGCAGTTCTCCGGCGGCAAGGCGATCTGCACGTCGGTGCTCGTCCGGTCCGGCGGCGTGTGGCGACTGTGGTCGCGGCACGCCTCGCCGGTGCTCGACATCGACCCCGAGGCTCCCGATGAGCCCGGCATGACGGAACAGCCCTGATGGAGGAGCACTGATGGCATGTCCTGACGGTCTCGACCGCATCGACCTGAGCGGCGTGACGGCCTTCGGCCACCACGGCGTGCTCGAGCACGAGCGCCGGTTCGGCCAGACCTTCGTGGTCGACGTGAGCCTCGGCATCGACCTGGGACCGGCCGGGTCGAGCGACGACCTGACGGCGACCGTCAACTACGCCGAGGTCGCCGAGATGGTCCAGGCCGTGGTCACCGGGGAGCCGGTGGACCTGATTGAGTCCCTCGCCCTCCGTATGGTGGACTGGTGCCTGGCACGTCCGTCCGTGGAATGGGCGAGCGTGACCGTGCACAAGCCCCAAGCGCCCATCGCGGTGACGTTCTCCGACGTCAGCGTGACGATAGAGCGGAGCCACCAGTGACCGAATCGCCCACGCCGTACGTGCTGGACGCCGACACCATGACGGGTGGCATGCGTCCCATCCGCCAGGCCGTCATCGCGATCGGGTCGAACCTGGGCGACCGGCTGAACCGTCTCCAGGGCGCGGTGTCCGCCCTCGAGGACACCCCTGAGGTCCAGGTCGTGTCCGTGTCGTCGGTCTACGAGACCGAGCCGGTCGGCACGCCCGACGGGTCGGGGGCCTTCCTCAACGCCGTCGTGCTCCTCGACACGACCCTCACGGTGCACACGCTGCTCGACCGCGCCCACGCCATCGAGGACGCCTTCGGACGCGAGCGCTCGGAGCCGGGCGCCCCGCGCACCCTCGACGTCGACCTGGTCGTCGTCGGCGACCGCATCGCCGACGACGAGACCCTCACGCTGCCGCACCCGCGGGCGCACGAGCGTGGCTTCGTGCTCGTCCCGTGGCTCGAGATCGACCCCGAGGGCGAGATCCCCGGCAAGGGATTCGTGGCCGACCTCGTCGGCGACGTCGACACGTCCGGCGTCGTCCGGCGAGAGGATCTCGAGATCCTTCTGTGATGCACGCCGGGCGGACGACCGCCGTCCACGTCGCCGCCCTGGTCGCCGTAGGGCTGCTGCTGGGATCGGTCGTCCGGCCCGCGTCGTTGCGTCTCGGCCTGTCGCCGCCGCGGCCCGGCTGGCTGGTGGCCGTGCTGCTCCTGGCGCTGGCGGCCCTCGTGGCAGCGGTCGCCTGGAGCACCTGGCAGAGCCTGCACCAGCGCAAGCAGCGGATGACCTCCCAGCACGCCGTGACCCTGCTCGCCATGGCGAAGGCGTGCAGCATCGTCGGGGCGCTCTCGGTGGGTGCCTACGGCGGCTTCGCGCTCTCCTTCGTGCGTGACTGGGACACGATGTTCGGGCAGGACAGGGTGCTGCAGGGTGGTCTCGCCTCCGTCTCCGGCCTCCTCCTCCTCGTCGCAGCGCTCCTGCTCGAGCGCACCCTGCACGTGCCCCAGCCCGACGACGAGGACGACGACGCCCCTCCCGGCGCCGCGACGGCGGCGTAGCTCGGCCGGGTCTGCGGACCACCTTGGAGTGACGCCGATCCGCCCCCATCGGTGGATCCTCAACCGCAGCGCGCGTTCTGATGTTGCGCATCCACCGATGGCGGGGGACGTGGTGGTCATCGGTGGATCCTCAACCGCAGGTCGCGTTCTGATGTTGCGCATCCACCGATGGCGGGGGACGTGGTGGTCATCGGTGGATCCTCAACCGCAGGTCGCGTTCTGATGTTGCGCATCCACCGACCAGCGTGGCGCGCAGCGTGTCGAGCCCGACGGAGCCGAGGCTCAGCGCCCGGCGGTGGAACTCCTTGAGATCCGGACCGTGCTCACGGACCCAGGCGTCGCGGACCTGCTCCCAGATGCGCTGGCCGACCTTGTAGCTGGGCGCCTGGCCCGGCCAGCCGAGGTAGCGGTTCACCTCGAAGCGCACGAACGGGGCGTTCATGTTCACGTGCTCGGCCATGAACGCGAAGGCGTGCTCGGCGGTCCAGGGACCGTCGCCGTCGGGACGGGGCAGCTCGAGGTGCACCCCGAGGTCGAGCACCACCCGGGCCGCCCGCATGCGCTGGCCGTCGAGCATGCCGAGCCGGTCGGCGGGGGAGTCGAGGTAGCCCAGGTCGGCCATGAGCCGCTCGGCGTACAACGCCCAGCCCTCGCCGTGTCCGGAGGTCCAGAGGGCCCCGCGACGCCAGGCGTTCAGCTCGGCGGCGTTCCACACCGCATAGCCGCACTGGAGGTGGTGGCCGGGCACGCCCTCGTGGTAGACGGTGGTCAGCTCGCGCCAGGTGTCGAACTCCGTGACACCCTCCGGCACGCTCCACCACATGCGCCCCGGGCGGGCGAAGTCGTCGCTCGGCGGCGTGTAGTAGATGCCGCCCTCCTGGGTGGGCGCGATGCGGCACTCGAGCGAGCGCATGATGTCGGGCACGTCGAAGTGGGTGCGCCCCAGCTCCTCGACGGCGCGGTCGCTCGTCTCCTGCATCCAGGCCTGCAGGGCGTCGGTGCCCACCAGCCGGTGCTCGGGGGAGGACTCGAGGTGCGCGACGGCCTCGGCCACCGACGCTCCGGGCAGGACCTGCTGCGCGACGGCCTCCTGCTCGCGGACCATGCGGTCGAGCTCCTCGAGCCCCCAGTCGTACGTCTCCTCGAGGTCGACGGCCGCGCCCAGGAAGCCGCGCGAGGCGAGGGCGTACCGGTCGCGGCCGCAGGCGTCGCGCTCTCGGGCCGCCGGGGCCAGCTCGTCGGCCAGGAAGGTCGCCAGCTCGGCGTACGCGGCCCGCGCGCCGTCGGCGCCGCGCCGCAGGTCGGCCTGCAGCGACGCCGGCACGGACGCGGACGCGGCGGCGTCGGCCAGCTCGTCGAAGAACGCGCCGGCCTCGGCCTGGCGTCGGGCCTGGTCGACGACCTCGACGACCTGGCGGCGCGCCGGGGTGTCGCCGGCGCGGATCCCGGAGCGCAGCGACTCGGTGTACCCGGCGAGCGCACCCGGCATGTTCGCGAGGCGGGTGGCGACGCCGGACCAGCCGTCGACGTCGTCGCGCGGCATCAGGTCGAAGACGTCGCGCACGTTCTGCACGGGCGAGGCGATCACGTTGAGGTCGCTGCGCCAAGTGCCGGCGTCGTGCTCCTCGACGTGCAGGTCGAGCACGCGCACGAGCTCCGCGTGCGTGACGACGTCGACGTCGTCACGCGGCTCCACGTGGTCGAGCCGGCGACGCATGGCGCGTGCCGCGTCGGCGTACGCCTCGTGCCCCGACGGCGACAGGTCGGCGTACTCGCCATCGCGTCCCGGCCGGCCGAGGGAGACGTGCCACTCGGGCTCGTGCTCGAGCATCACGTCGAGCCACTCCTCGGCCAGGACGTCGACGGCCGACGGGACCCGCCCCGACCGCTGCGACCCCGACTCCCGCTGCCCCGAGGCGTCAGCCACGACCGACCGCCTTCCTGAGCCGGGCGACGAAGCGCCGCCACCGGGTGTTCTCCAACGACTCGACACGGCGCGCCAGCGCGGCGACCGCGTCGGCGTTGGCGGCGTCGCGGGCCTTCGCGTCGTCGGCCAGGCGCGCGTGGCGGCTGCCCGCCCCGCGCCACGCGGGGTGCGGGAAGGGCGGCTCGTACCGCTGCGGGTGCCGTGTGATGTCGAGGACCATCCCCTCGCGCAGCCACTGCAGGCGTGCGGCCACCTGGTCGAGCCCCGGCGCGGCGAGCGTGTGCACCGCCGGCGGCAGGTCCACCGCGGCGAGGCGCTCGTCGAAGGACTGCGCGCTGGTGCCGGGCGACCACCGGTGGGTGAGGCCGTTGCGCTCCAGGAAGGCGGTGTACCGGGCGAAGCCGGCCGGCAGCTCGGCGTGGAAGGCGTCGAGGTCGGCCGCGGCGTGCAGCTCGTCGGCGTGCAGCCCGGCGGTGGCCTCGTCGAACGCCGACACCACGCGGTGCGGCATGCGGTGGTACTCGGCCAGCTCGAGGGTCCGCGAGTCGTGGGCCAGCAGCACGGCCGGCGTGCCGCCGAGCAGCCCCGCGACGTTGCCGTGGAAGCGCGTGCCGTACACGAAGTCGACCTGGGCGAGGTCGCGGTACCAGGTCCAGGTGTCGAGGTACAGCCGCAGCCGGTCCTGCTGGTAGAGCGGGTGGTGCAGGTGGACAGGCACGGCGGGGTCGTCGACGTGCGGGTGCGGGACGCCCCAGAGCATGGCCCGCAGGTCGTGCGCGTCCTGGCCGACGGCCACGAGGTTCGGGTGCCGCTCGCCCTGCCGGGTGACGAAGTCGCCGATGCCCGGTACCTCGGGCGTGAAGTTGAGGGCCAGGGCCGCGTCGTCGCCGAGGGCGGTCACGCGCCGCTCGACGCGGTGGTCCGGCCCCCAGAGGAACAGCGAGGGGCAGCCGATGACGTCGACCACGTCGTCGCCGAACCCGAGGAGTGCCAGGTGGCGTCGCGTGAAGTCGCCGCGTACGCCGATGGAGGCGGAGCGCTCGAGCACGGCGGAGACGAAGCGCCTCACGGGGTCGGCGATCTCGCCCAGGGACTCCGGGCCCTCGCCGTGCGGCGCCTGCGAGCCGATGCCGACCACGGTGACGGGGATGGTGAGCTGCTCGACGAGCTCGGTGAGCGCCGTCAGGTGACGCACGAACTGCGGTCGGAACGCGTTGGCCATCGGCACCACGAGGTGGTCGAACTCGGCGTTGATCCGCTCGGCGTCGCCGGGCTCGGGCGAGCGCCGCTCCGAGAGCGTGCTCGAGCTGACCAGCTCGGTGCCGTCGACGGCCAGGGACCGCCACACCGAGTGCTGGAAGAGGTAGTTGCCGGAGTTGGAGTTGAAGACGTCCTGCGTGAGGGTCGTCTCCGCGCCCACCGGGGTGAACGGGTCCTTGCCGGAGCGGACCAGCAGACGAGGCATGGCGCCAGTCTGTCAGAGGCCGTGCTCACGACGGCGGGGTCGCGCCGCCGTGCCCGAGGAGGGTCAGAGGATGAAGCGGAACAGCGGGCTGTCGCTCTCGATCCGTTCGATGCGCGGCGGTGCGGCCTCCATGCGTTCGAGCAGGGCCGGGAGGTCGTCGGCGCGGGCCAGCTCGATGCCCACGAGGGCGGGGCCGGTCTCGCGGTTGCTGTGCTTGACGTACTCGAACAGGGCGATGTCGTCGTCGGGGCCGAGCACCTCGTCGAGGAAGCGTCGCAGCGCACCCGGCTCCTGCGCGAACTCAACGAGGAAGTAGTGCTTGCGGCCCTCGTGCACGAGCGAGCGCTCCACGACGTCGGCGTAGCGGCTGACGTCGTTGTTGCCGCCGGACAGGATGCACAGCACGCGCGAGCCGGGCGCCACCGTCAGCAGGGAGCCCAGGACCGACGTCGCGAGGGCGCCTGCGGGCTCGGCGATGATGCCGTCGCTCTGGTACAGCGCGAGCATCTCGCTGCACACCTGGCCCTCCGGGACGCCGAGCATCTGCACGGACGGGGAGCCGTTGCCGCGCACGGTGTCGAGGGTGTGCCGACCCGCGCGTCGCACCGCGGCGCCGTCGACGAAGGTGTCGATCTCGGGCAGCGTCACCGGCTCGCCGGCTGCGAGCGCCGCCGCCATGGACGTCGCCCCGGCCGGCTCCACGCCCACGACCCGGACCCCGGGATGGCGCTCGCGGAGCCAGGCCATGCTGCCGGCGAGCAGGCCGCCTCCGCCGACGGGCACCACGAGCACGTCGGGGACGGGCTCGCCGAGCTGCTGCAGCTGGTCGAACGCCTCCTGCACGACCGTGCCCTGACCGGCGATCGTGCGCGGGTCGTCGAAGGCCGGCACCAGGGTGGCGCCGTCGAGCGCCTCGCGGGTGGCTGCCGCCGACACGTCGTCGTAGGTCTCGCCGTCGAGGATCATCTCGATGGCGTCGCCGCCGATGCTCGCGATCCGGTCGCGCTTCTGGTGGGGCGTCGTGCGGGGCAGGTGCACGCGGCCGCGCACGCCGAGCGCGGCGCACGCGAACGCCACGCCCTGGGCGTGGTTCCCTGCACTCGCGGTGACCACGCCGGCCGCCCGTGCGGCGTCGTCGAGCTGCGCGATGAGGTTGTACGCGCCCCGCGCCTTGTAGGAGCGCACGACCTGCAGGTCCTCCCGCTTGAGCCAGACGTCGGCACCCGTGACCTCGCTCAGCCGCGCGCTGCGCTCGACCGGGGTGGCGGTCACCACGCCGGCCAGCCGCTCCGCGGCCGCCTCGACGTCGTCGGCCGTGACCAGGAGGCCGTCGGCCTCGGCCTGTGCGTCGGTGCTCATGGTGCTTGTCTACCCGACGTTATGCTCGCGGCGTGCCCCGCCCGCCCGTCCGTCGCCTCGTCCGCGGTGCCGTCGGCCGGGCCGCCCGTCGGGTCCGCGACCTGCGCGGGCCGACGCTCAGCGTCGTGATGCCCGTGTACCAGGGCGAGGAGCACCTGGCGGCGGCCCTGGAGTCGGTGCTCGGGCAGCGCTACCGCCACCTCGAGGTCGTGGTCGTCGACGACGGCTCGACGGACGGCAGCCGGGCCATCGCCGACGAGGTCGCGGCGCGCGACCCGCGCGTGGTGGTGCTCTCGCAGCCGAACGCCGGCCAGAGCGCGGCCCGCAACCGTGGTGTCGAGGTGGCCACCGGCACCTACCTCACGTTCGTGGACGCCGACGACGTCGTCACCCGCGAGGGTCTCGACGCGGCAGTGCGGGGGCTGGAGCGCAGCGGCTCCGACCTCGCCGTGCTGCCGTACCAGCGGCTCGAGGGCGGGACCGTGGTGCGGCCCGCGCCGTGGATCCGGGCGCTGCACGCGCGGCCGGTGGAGGGCACCACGGTGTCGGAACGGCCCGACGTGCTCGTCCACGCCATCGCCTGCGCCAAGGTGTTCCGGCGCACCTTCTGGGACGCGGCCGGGCTGGCGTTCCCTCCCGGGGTCATCTACGAGGACCAGATCCTCACGGCCCAGGCGTTCCGCGAGGCCGCAGGCATCGACGTGACCTCCACGATGGCCTACTCCTGGCGGCGGCAGACGGCCTCCACCTCGCAGGGGCAGGTGACCGTCGAGAACGTGACGGCCCGCATGGACGCCGCCGACGAGTCGCTCCGCCTGCTCGAGCCGCTGCCCGCCGTCCGCGAGGAGCGGGCGCTGCAGCTGCTCAAGCACAACGTCCCCAACTCCACGCTCAAGCTCGAGCGGGCCGACGACGCCTACCTCGAGGTCCTCGTGCAGCGGATCCCTCGGCTCGTGGCGGCGGTGGCCCCCGACCGCTACGCCCGCGAGGTGCCGGCCCAGCACCGCGTCATGAACGCCCTCCTGGACCAGGCCCGCGCCACCGGGGACCTCGCCGCGGTCTGGCGGTTCGTGCGCGCGGAGGGCCTGCAGTCACAGCTGTTCGACCTGGTGCCCACGTCCGACGGCCCGGCGATCGACCTGCCGGGGCGCCTCGACGACGATCTCGACCCCGTGACCTACCTGGCCACCGCCGAGCAGGTGCGGCTTCGCACGACCGTGCGCGAGGTCCTGGCCGGAGCCGACGAGCTCGTGGTCGACGTGCGGGCCTGGTTCCCCCACGCCGACGTGGCCGCCGCGTCGCTCACGGCACGCGTGCTCACGGGCCGCGACACGGCAGCCGGCGAGGTCGAGCGGACCGACGACGCCGCCGCCTTCACGTCGCGGGCGGGCACCGTCCGCGGCTACCCGGGCTCGGGCTGGCGGCTGCGTTTCCCGGCCCCCGCCACCCGGCGCTGCGAGCTGGTGCTGACGCTGACCGTCGACGGGCCCGAGGGCCTGCACCTCGAGGGCCTGCGGAGCCACCGGCTCACGCTGTGACCCTCGCCACCTCCGTGCCACTGTGCGCCGCCGGAGGACGGTCGTAGACTGACGGTGTCAGCAGTCTGGTACCCGTTCGCGGGACTGGAACGAGAGGCACTCCCCATGACGCACGCACGTCAGCACGACCCTGCGCGTGAGCGCACCACCTACGGCGTCGTCGGCGCCGGCCGGGTCGGCTCCGTCCTGGCCGCCCGACTGCGCGCCGCCGGCCGCGACGTCGTCGGCATCAGCGCCCGCTCCGACGCCTCCGCCCTGCGCGCCCGCACCCTCGTGCCCGACGTGCCGGTGCTGTCGCCGGCCGAGGTCGCCGCGCGCAGCGACGTGCTGGTGCTCGCCGTCCCCGACGACGCCCTCGTGGCCGTGTCCGAGGAGCTCTCGACGGTGCTGCGTCCCGGCCAGGTGGTCGTGCACACGAGCGGGCGGCACGGTCTGGACGCCCTCCGGTCCGCGGCGCGCGTCGGCGCGCGCCCGGTGGCCCTGCACCCGGCCATGACGTTCACCGGCTCGTCGGTCGACCTGGGTCGCTCGTGCGCCATGGGCCTCACGGCCGGCGACGCCGAGCGCGAGGTCGCCGAGGACCTCGCCGTCACGCTCGGCGGCACCCCGGTGTGGATCGACGACGCCGACCGGGTCCGCTACCACGCGGCGCTCAGCCACGGCGCCAACCACCTCGTCACGCTCGTCGCCCAGGCCCGCGAGCTGCTCCACGGCATCGGTGCCGGGGCCGAGGCCTCGCAGATCCTGCGCCCGCTGCTCGAGGCGGCCCTCGAGAACGCTCTCGACCTCGGCGACGCCGCGCTGACCGGCCCCATCGCCCGCGGCGACGTCACCACCGTGCGGGCCCACGTCGACGCTCTCGCCACCGAGCCCGCCTCCACCCGCGACGCCTACGTCGCCATGGCCCACGCCACCACCGAGCGCGCCGCGGCCGACGGTCGGCTCGACGCCGCCACCGCGGCGGTCGTGGAGTCCGCCCTCGACGAGTCGGTGCTTCGCGGGTCGGGGCTCCACGGGTCGGGATCGGCCGACG
Source organism: Aeromicrobium sp. Leaf289 (assembly GCF_001423335.1). Lineage (NCBI taxonomy): Bacteria > Bacillati > Actinomycetota > Actinomycetes > Propionibacteriales > Nocardioidaceae > Aeromicrobium > Aeromicrobium sp. Leaf289. The sequence goes on from NZ_LMNK01000002.1 coordinate 1,005,088, forward strand.
AGCGGCAGCACGCGCACGGACGGGCCTGACATGACCCCCGTCGTCGCCCGTACCCGGGCCGAGCTGCGTGCGGCCCTCGCGGGGGCCGACCGCACGGCGTTCGTGCCCACCATGGGTGCGCTGCACGACGGCCACGCGCGCCTCATGCGGCACGCACGCCCGCTCGGCGACACGCTCGTGGTCTCGATCTTCGTCAACCCCACCCAGTTCGGGCCGGGCGAGGACCTCGACGCCTACCCGCGCACCTTCAACGCCGACCTGGTCGTCTGCGAGCGCGAGGGCGTCGACGTCGTGTTCGCGCCCGACGTCGACGAGATGTACCCCGGCGGCCTGGACGGGGCTGTGACCGTCGACCCGGGCCCGCTCGGGCAGGTGCTCGAGGGCGCCGCCCGCCCCACGCACTTCCGCGGCGTGCTCACCGTGGTCGCGAAGCTGTTCGCCCTCGTGCGCCCCGACGTCGCCGTCTTCGGCGAGAAGGACTTCCAGCAGCTGGCGCTGATCCGCCGCATGGTGCGCGACCTGGCGCTCGACGTCGAGGTCGTGGGCCACCCGATCGTCCGCGAGGCCGACGGCCTGGCGCTCAGCTCGCGCAACACCTACCTGACGCCGATCCAGCACGAGCAGGCGCTCGCCCTCTCCGTCGCGCTGCGAGCCGCCGCCGACGAGGGCGTCGTCGGACGCGACGCCGTGCTGAAGGCCGCGCGCGAGGTGCTCGACGCCGCCGACGGCGTCGAGGTGGACTACCTGGTCGTGACCGACCTGTTGCTCGGCGACGTCGACGACTCCTACGAGGGGGAGGCGCGGATCCTGGTGGCAGCCAGGGTCGGCACCACGCGCCTGCTCGACAACTCACCCGTGGTGCTCCGGAAGGGACCCTGACCATGCTCCGCACGATGATGACCTCGAAGATCCACCGCGCCACCGTCACGCAGGCCGACCTGCACTACGTCGGCTCCGTGACGGTCGACGCCGACCTGCTCGACGCGGCGAACCTGCTGCCGGGCGAGCTCGTGCACATCGTCGACATCGACAACGGCGCCCGCATCCAGACCTACACGATCGCCGGCGAGCGGGGCTCGGGCGTCATCGGCATCAACGGTGCCGCCGCGCGCCTCGTGCATCCCGGTGACCTGGTGATCCTCATCGGCTACGGCCAGATGGACGATGCCGAGGCGCGCGAGCACCAGCCGAGCGTCGTGTTCGTGGACTCCGAGAATCGCATCATCGGCACCGGGTCCGACCCGGCCGAGGCCCTGCCCGGGTCGGGGCTCACCCGCGGCGACGTCGTGGAGAACCCGCTCGTGGCGGCCGGTGGGGGTGCCGGGCCGGGGGCGGCGACGGTGGCGCCGTGACCCTCCTGACGCTCGACGTCGGCAACAGCCAGTCGGTCATCGGCGCGTTCGAGGGCGAGAAGCTCGTCGAGCACTGGACCGTCTCGTCGCAGACGCAGCGCACGGCCGACGAGTGGCACCTGCTCGCCCACGGCTTCGTGCGCGCAGCGGGTCTGGCCGACGTCCAGGCGGTGGCCATGTGCTGCACCGTGCCGTCGATCCAGGTCGAGCTGAAGGCGATGCTGGAGCGGTACTACGGCGGACTCCCGGTCTCGATCGTCGGGCCGGGCGTGAAGACCGGCATCCCGATCCACACCGACAACCCGCGCGAGGTGGGTGCCGACCGCATCGTCAACGCGCTCGCCGCGGCCGAGGTGTACGGCGGGCCGGCGATCGTGGTCGACATGAACGGCACGGCCACGATCTTCGACGTGGTCGACGACCGGAACCGGTACCTGGGCGGGGCGATCGCGCCGGCCGTCGAGCTGTCGCTCGAGGCGCTGGCTCGTCGCGGCGCCCAGCTGCGGGCGGTCGAGCTGGCCGTCCCCCGCGACGTCATCGGCAAGAACACCGTCGAGGCCGTGCAGTCGGGCGCGGTCTACGGGTTCGCGGGCCTGGTCGACGGGATGGTCGACCGGATCATCGAGTCGTTGGAGGCCGACCCCGACGACGTGGCGGTCATCGCGACCGGCGCCTACGCCGACGTGGTGCTCGACCACTGCACGACGATCACGTCACGCGACCCGTGGCTGACCCTCACCGGTCTGCGTCTGGTGCACGAGAAGAACCACTGAGCCACGCGGGCCACCACGCCGCCCGTCGGTCGCCCCGCCCACGAGGAGCGGGCCCTGCCGGAGGTGCACCCGCTGCCGGGCGTGCGCCGAGCTCGACGAGGTGGGCCTCGAGCGCGGTCAGGCCCGCAGCCCGGGCCGCCGCGACCGGTGTGGTCTCGTCCAGCTCGGAGACCAGCGTCGGGTCGGCTCCGTGGCCGAGCAGCTCTCGAGCCACCGCATCCTGACCGGCCAGGATGCTGGTCACCAGCGCGGTCGACTGCAGCTCGGGGTGCACGTAGTCGGGGTCGACGCCCCGCTCCAGGTGGAAGCGGACCAGCTCGACGTCGCCGCGCACGGCGGCGGCGAACATGTCCTTGAAGTCCCCGCCCGACATGGGCACTCCCTTCGTCGCCGCGAGTCTAGGGCCGGCCGGGCCGGCACTCGGTGGTCGAGTGCCTCCACGAGCGCCAGCGAGGGGAGGTGTATCGAGACCACTCCTGGGCGGTCCAGCGGTAGCCGCCCTGCGTGTCGAGACCGTCGGTGAGTGGTCTCGATACGGACGGGCCTCGCACGCTCGCCCGTCCTGCTCGACCAGCGACGTCGGCCTCGGTGGTCGAGCGCGGCTCACGCCCGGTGGTCGAGTAGCGGTTCCGGCGACGGAGGAGCTCGGAACCGCGTATCGAGACCACTCTGGGCAGCTCAGCGATGCGCGGGCAGCACGAGCACCCCCCACCAAGAGGTCGGGGTGTCGTGGGCGTGAGGGTTCAGGGTCGCCAGCGTTGGTTGCGTTGCCAGGTGTCGGAGCCGGGGAGCTTCCACTCGACGTGTCCGTCGTCGGGGTTGATGCGTCCGATCCAGCCCTGGTCGTGTGCTCGGTGGTGGTGGAACGGACAGAGAAGTGCGCCGTCCCTGATGTCGGTGGTCTTGGAGATCGCGTACGGATTCAGGTGGTGAGCCTCGGTCCACCTGGCGTCACGGTCGCATCCGGGTGTCGTGCATCCCATGTCGCGCTTCTCCATCGCCCGGCGTGAGCTGCGGTTGAAGTACCGGTTGGCGGAGCCGAGGTCGAGCGGGAGTGGCGTTCCGTTGAGGACCATGGGGACGATCTGTGCCGAGCAGGCGAGCCGGCGCGCTTCGCCGGCGCTGATGCGGGTGCCGTCCGACAGCCCGGCGGCCTTGACGCCGCCCATGAGGGTGTCGAGGTCGAGGTTGACCGTCACGACGGCGGAGACGCCACCGTTGGACGGCAGGGAATCAGCCGGGATGTGCTCGATCAACGTGGCGAAGGCGTGGCCGAGGCGCTGGGGGTAGGTCTGGCCGAAGCCGATCTCGTCCATCTCGCCGGTCGCGGCGTTGACGGTCCCGACCTTCTGGTGCGGCGCAGCCAACGCGTCAAGAGCGGTCTTGAGCATCGCGCCCTGGGCCTCGGGGAGGGTGAAACGGCCGGTGATGGTGCCGTCGTTGTTGTCCCACATCGAGAACGACGTCTTCTTGCGGGCTTCCTCTTCGCGGCGGCGGAGGATCTCGTCCTCGTCGGCGTCGACCTCGTCGGTGGTCTTCTTGTAGGCGTCGGTGATCCGGGCGGCCCTGCGGCGCAGGTCCTTGAGCGTCAGCTTCTGCGCATCCTTCAGGAGAGTCTCTTCGCAGCGCTCACGCTGCTCTGGGGTGACGTCGTCGGGAAGCTTGGCCAGGGCGCGGGAGATCAGGTCGGCCTGCTTGGTGCTGATCACTCCGGCGGCGAGCGCGTTCTCGATGAGGGTGGTCTGCTCCTCGATCCGTTGCGCGGTGTTGACCAGCGCGTCGGCGCCGCTGCGGTCCCCACCGAAGTCGATCGAGATCGTGGCTCCGGTGGAGGTGCCCGTTCCCGGTCGCGGTCCGTCCCCGTTGGCTGCGGCCTTGCGGGCCTTCTCGAGCACCCGGGCCGCAGCCATCTTGTGAGCGCTGATCCTGGCTTCGATCTTCGCGAGGCGGGTGAGGAGCTGANTTGGCTGCGGCCTTGCGGGCCTTCTCGAGCACCCGGGCCGCAGCCATCTTGTGAGCGCTGATCCTGGCTTCGATCTTCGCGAGGCGGGTGAGGAGCTGACGCACGGTGTCGGGATCCAGGCCCGACCACGCGTCGGTGGTCATCGCGTCGAGGCAAAGCTCGAGGTTCTGCACGCACGACGGCACCGGGTGGGTGTCGAGTGCGGCGACGCTCATGCTTCCTCCTNCACGCGTCGGTGGTCATCGCGTCGAGGCAAAGCTCGAGGTTCTGCACGCACGACGGCACCGGGTGGGTGTCGAGTGCGGCGACGCTCATGCTTCCTCCTGCTGGCCTACCCCCATTGTAGAGGTAGTATCAGGCAGGAAACAAGCACATATTCGAATGCGTGACGAAGGTCCGAAACCCTCGAGTCCTTCGGCGCCGGCACTCCGGGTCGTTGGCCCTGCTCCTCCGTGGCACGATCCCCCCATGCCCTCCACGACCTCCCGACGCGGCACGCTGACGCGCCGCAAGATCGCCGAGGCCGCCCTGCGGCTGATCGACGACGAGGGCATCGGGTCGGCCTCGATGCGGGGGATCGCCAAGCGTCTGGGCGTCGAGGCGATGAGCCTCTACAAGCACGTCGGCACGCGTGACGACCTGCTCGACGCGGTCGTCGACCTGGTGGTGGCCGAGCTGGACGCCGATCCCGAGGTGCTGCGGGTGGCCGAGAACGGCTGGCGCGACTACCTGGAGCGGCTCGCGCGCGGCGTCCGCCGCTACGCGATGGCGCACCCGCACGCCTTCCCGATCGTGGCCACGCGACCGTCGGAGGCGCCGTGGATCAACCCGCCGCTGCGGTCCCTGACCTGGATCGAGTCGGTGCTCGAGGCGCTGCAGGCGGAGGGCTTCGACGACGACCAGGTGGTGTTCGCCTACCGGTCGTTCAACAGCTTCCTGCTGGGCTACCTGCTCATGGAGACGGGGGCGCGGACGCTGCGAGACCCGCGGGACGGCGACGGGTCTTTCTCCGCAGGTGCCGACGCCGCGGAGCCCGTGCCCGGTGGGCTCACCCCCACCCGTGACGAGGACGAGCAGGAGGCGGTGGCGCAGGCCGAGACGCCCCTGGAGATCCTCGACCCCTCCGGCGCCGTGGACGAGGCGACGTACCCGACGATCCACCGGCTGGCTGCCGGCCTGGCGGCCGACCGCTACGCCGAGGAGTTCGACCGCGCCCTGCAGGAGATGCTCGACGGCATCGCCTCGCGTCTCGCCGACTGACCTGCTCGCCGACCGGGTCGCGAGCGCGCCCCCGTTCGTGACCGAGGTCGCACGACACTCGTCTTGTGGGCCGCAGGCTTACGGCGTAAGGTTTACAACGTAAGCCACCCCGTTCCCCCACCCGAGAAGGAGAGTTCCATGAGCTTCATCGACAAGGCCAAGAACACCGCGGAGAAGGTCACCGGCGAGGTCAAGGAGGCCGTCGGCAAGGCGACCGACAACAAGGACCTCGAGGCCGAGGGCAAGAAGGACCAGACCAAGGGCTCGATCAAGAACGTGGGCGAGGACGTCAAGGACGCCTTCAAGAAGTAAACGCGTGTCACTGAGAAGTCACTGAACGTTCATCGGGCAGCGCTCGTTGGAGTTGCAGCGACTTCCAGCCGTCGTACCGTCGAAGTGTCACCCACCGATCCAGGAGGATCATCATGAGCTTCATCGACAAGGCCAAGAACACCGCTGAGAAGGTCGCCGGCGAGGTCAAGGAGAACGTCGGCAAGGCCACCGACAACAAGGACCTCGAGGCCGAGGGCAAGAAGGACCAGGCGTCCGGCTCGGTCAAGAACGCCGGCGAGAACGTCAAGGACGCCTTCAAGTGATCCTTGCTCGCTGAGCATCCGGCGAAGCCCGGTCACCGTCACGACGGCGACCGGGCTTTTCTGTGCCCGCACGTGCGGGCACGGACTCAGCGGCCCCGGCTGGCGTCGAGGGCGGCGATGAGCGTGGGCGCGTCCCACTGGCCGCCGTGCCGGGCGGTGCCGATGAAGAACGTCGGCGTCCCGGACACGTCCATGAGGTCGGCGTCGTCCTCGTCCTCGCGCACACGTCGGCGCACCGGGTCGGAGTCGAGGTCGGCCTCGAAGCGCTCGAGGTCCAGGCCGATCTCGTCGGCGTAGCGGAGCAGGTCGAGCCGCTCCAGCTGCGCCTGGTTGGCCCACAGCAGGCGGGCGTAGTCGAAGTGCCGACCCTGCAGGTAGGCCGCCTCGTAGGCGCGCGCCGCCAGCTCGGCGTGCGGGTGGTGCTGGTGCAGCGGCAGGTGGCGCCACACCCACACGAGGTCGCCCTCGAAGTGCTCGATCACCTCGTCGACCATGCCCGTGGCCCGGCTGCAGAACGGGCACTCGAAGTCGCCGTACTCCACGAGCACGAGCGGGGCGTCGGCACGGCCCTTGAAGTGGTCGCGCTCGGGGTCGAACGGCCGCAGGAGCACGGCACCGGGCTGCACGACGGGCCGGCGGGCGTCGAGCGCCTTGAGGACGACCCAGCCCAGCACGAACGCCAGCACGGAGGCGGCGAGGACGCCCACGCGAGCCTCGTCCTGCGCCGCGGGGTCGTCGATGGCGATGCCGACGATCAGCAGCGAGATCGTGAAGCCGATCCCCGAGAGGGCGGCCCCGCCCGCGACGCGGCCGATGGTCAGACCGGGCGCGAGCACACCGAGGCCCACCTTCTGGGCGAGCAGGGTCGCGCCGGTGATGCCGAGGAGCTTTCCGGCGACGAGCCCGGCCACCACGCCCCACGTCAGTGACGACGAGGCCGACCGCTCGAGGGTCGCGGCGTCGAGCACCACGCCGGCGTTCGCGAGCGCGAAGATCGGCAGGATCACGAACGCGACGTAGGGCGCGAACGACTGCTGGAGCCGCTCGTTGATGGAGATGGACTCGCGCAGCTGGCGGCCCGCGGCCGCGGCGTAGGCCGGGTTGGGGGACTGGCGGAACGCACGCGTCAGCTCCACGACGCGCTCCACGTCGTGCCGGCGAGGCGCTGCGACGGGGATGAGCAGCGCGACCGCGACGCCCGCGAGGGTGGCGTGCACCCCCGCCTCGTGCAGACCGAACCAGACCACCACCGACAGCGCCGCGTACAACGGGCCCCGGCCCGACGGCAGCAGTCGCACGAGAGCGATCAGCGCGAGGGCCCCCACCGCGACGAGCAGCGGGGTGACGCGCAGGTCGTCGGTGTAGAAGATCGCGATGGCGCCCAGGGCGCCGATGTCGTCGACGACGGCCAGCGTCAGCAGGAAGACCCGGAGCCGGGAGGGGTGGTGCGGCCGGATGATGGCGAGCGCGCCCACGAGGAACGCCGTGTCGGTGGAGATGACCACGCCCCAGGCGTGCGCCTGGCCGGAGTCGCGTGCGATCAGCAGGAACACGAGCGCGGGGACCAGCAGCCCGGCGAGCGCCGCGGTCGCGGGCACGATGGCGCGGGACCGGTCGGTGAGCTCGCCGATCGTCAGCTCGCGCTTGACCTCCAGCCCGACGGCGAAGAAGAAGAACGCCATGAGCGCGTCGTTGACCAGGTGGTAGAGGTCGAGGCCCATCGACCAGTCGCCCACGGCCACGCGCGCCTCGGTGTGCCAGAACGCGTCGTACCCGCTGCCGAGGTTGGCCCAGGCGATGGCCGCGAGGGTGGCCACCAGCAGCATGCCGGCGCCCAGCTGCTCGGTCTCGGCCCCGGCCACCCCACGACGGAGCCGGGTCAGGCGGGAGTCGGCAGCGGTCTCGGTCTCGCTCACGGGCGACATCCTCGCAGTCGGGTCACGGAGTGCACCAACCATCGGCCTCGCCGTGCTGTTCCCGCTGCCGTCGGTGGCACCCGACCGCGGCGGGTGGGCCGTTGCCCGGACCCGCCCGCCGGGCGAGCCGGGCCGTGCCCGGCCACTAGACTCCCCTTCCGTGAGCGCCGACACCCAGAACCCCGACGACGACCTGCCCGAGCAGCTGCGGATCCGCCGCGAGAAGCGCCAGCAGCTCATCGACGCCGGCCTCGAGCCGTACCCGACGGACCTGGGTCTCACCCACACCCTGGCGCAGGTGCGCGAGGCCTACGACCCCGAGGTGCTCGGCGCCGACCACCACACCGGCGACGTCGTGACGGTGGCCGGGCGGGTCATCTTCCGCCGTGGCACGGGCAAGCTGGTGTTCGTCTCGCTGCGCGAGGGCGACGGCACGAGCCTGCAGGCGATGGTCTCGCTCGACGGCGTGGGGGAGGAGTCGCTCGAGCGGCTCAAGCACCTCGTCGACATCGGCGACCACCTGGCCGTCACGGGCGAGGTCATCACGTCGCGGCGCGGCGAGCTGAGCGTCCAGGCGTCGTCGTGGGCGATCGCCGCCAAGACGCTGCGGCCGCTGCCGAACGAGCACAACCCGCTCTCGGACGAGGCGCGCAGTCGGATGCGCTACGTCGACCTGATCGTCCGCCCCGAGGCCCGCGACAACGTCCGCGTGAAGGCCAAGGTGCTGCAGTCGCTGCGCCGCACCCTCGACGAGCGCGCCTACGTCGAGGTCGAGACGCCGGTGCTCCAGCACACCAACGGTGGAGCGGCCGCCCGCCCCTTCCACACCCACGTCAACGCCTTCGACGAGAGCGCCCTGCTGCGCATCGCCCTCGAGCTGCACCTCAAGCGCTCGCTCGTCGGCGGCATCGACCGCGTGTACGAGATCGGCAAGACGTTCCGCAACGAGGGCGTGGACAACACCCACAACCCCGAGTTCATGATGCTGGAGGCGTACGAGGCGTACGGCTCCTACGACACGATGGCCGACCTCACCCGCGCGCTCGTGGTCGACGCGGCCCGTGCGGTCGGTCGGACGGTCGTCCCCGGTCGGGACGGCAGCGAGATCGACCTCGAGCAGCCCTGGCGGCGGGCCACGATCCACGAGCTGGTGGGCGAGGCCGTCGGCCAGCAGGTCGACGTCGAGACGTCCGAGGAGTCGCTGAAGGCCCTGGCCGCCCGGCACGACGTGGCGCTGCAGGACCACTGGGGCGCCGGAGAGATCGTGCTCGAGCTGTTCGAGAAGCTCGTCGAGCACACGCTGATCCAGCCGACGTTCGTGTGCGACTACCCCGAGGCCGTGCGTCCGCTCGCGAAGAAGCACCGCACCACCCCCGGCCTGGTCGAGGCGTGGGACCTGATCATCAACGGCGTCGAGCTGGCTCCGGCCTACACCGAGCTCAACGACCCCGTCGTGCAGCGCGAGCGGCTCGAGGAGCAGGCGCGCCTCGCCGCGGCCGGTGACCCCGAGGCCATGGACGTCGACGAGGACTTCCTGCGCGCGCTCGAGTTCGGCATGCCCCCGGCCGGTGGGCTCGGGCTGGGCGTCGACCGGCTGGTGATGCTGCTGCAGGGCATCGGCATCCGCGAGGCGATCCTGTTCCCGATCTCGCGTCGCGAGGTCTGAGACCGGACGCACGACCCGCGGGGGCGCGCGGCGGTCGCGTCGGCCGTGCGACGTCGGGCAGGATCGCGGCATGTCCCGTGCGCCGGTCGCCCTCTGGTGGTTACTGCTGCTGGTCGCGGCGGGGGTCGCGATCGTGCCGGTCGGCTCGGTCGAGCACCGTGCCGAGTCGACGGCCGAGGAGCTCGCCCAGGCCCGCGGGTGGGAGGGGACGACCCAGCTGGTCGAGGGCCGTTTCGTGCGCATGAGCCGCGTGCAGGAGGTGCTCCCGCGCTCCTACAGCGCCCGCTCCACCTACGAGGTCGAGGTGAGCGGGGCGTCCTCGCCCGTCGAGGTCGACGTGCCTGCGCGCAGCGACAGCGGTCCGCCGCAGGAGTCCGAGCAGCCCGACCGGCTCGACCTGCGCATCGCGCGCGACGACCGGGGTCGGGCCGAGGCGGTCGAGTGGGGGGAGTCCCTCGCCTCGCTCGACGTCGAGATCGCACGGCGCGTCGACGCGGCCTCGTCCGCTGCTGACCGGGCGACGCTGACGCGGTGGACGGTCGGGCTGGTGCTCGGCGTGCTCCTGCTCGGCTGCGTGCTGGCCACGGTGGTCGCGTCGCGCGAGCCCGGTGGTCTCGGCCGACGCTTCGCCGGCACGCGCGCGGCCGCCGACGCCGAGCCGGACCGGCTGGAGCGCGCGGCGCGCTCGCCCGAGCTGCCGATCGGCATGCTCGTGCTCACGCTGTTCGCGCTCGTCGTTCCCCTCGGCTGGCCCGACCGCGGCACGGCCGTGCTCTCCGGATTCGTGGCGCTCGCCGCCGTGTCGCTGCTCGTGCGGGAGCAGGAGGCGGTCGCGCGGGTCGCGACGTCGGGCGCCCCCGCGTCGACGGCGCGTCGCCGGGTGGCGCTGGTGTGGCGCGGCTCGGCCGTCGTCGGCGTGCTGCTCGGCCTGCTCCTGCTGTTCCTCGGCTGGTTCTCCAGCGGGCTCGCGCCGGACGCGGCGGAGGGCGGCGAGATGCTGCGCCGGGGTCTGGCCGTGCTCGTCCTGTCCGGGTGCACGGTCGCGGCGGCGTTCCACCACCGGGCGGGCCCCGTCCCGACGCGTTAGGCGGCTGCGTCGGCCGTCAGGAGGAGTAGGCCGAGGTGTCGCCGACGCGCTGCGTGGAGCGGGTGCCGTCGAGGCTCGCCGGAACGGTGCCCGCGACGGTGATGCGATGCATGACGCGGTGGTGGTCGTCGTAGTCGGCCACCGCGTAGTGCTGGGTGGCGCGGTTGTCCCAGATCGCGACGTCGCCCGGCTCCCAGCTCCATCGCGCGGTGTTCTCGAGGCGGGTGATCTCGCGCTGCAGCATCTCGAGGACCGAGGCCGAGTCGCGCGTGGACAGTCCCACGAGGCGCTTGACGAACTGGCCCAGCAGCAGCGACCGTTCGCCGGTCTCCGGGTGCACGTGCACGACCGGGTGCTCGGCCTCGAACAGCCTCGACCCGAACTCCTCCCGGTACGTCTCCTCGGCGACGTCGATGCCGCCGATGCGCTGCTCGTCGACGTCCGCGGCGTAGTCGTACCGGTTGGTGTGCACGGCCCACAGCCGGTCGGCCATCGCCCGGACCGCGGGGTGCAGCGACGCGTAGGCCGCCGCGGTGTTGGCCCAGACCGTCGTCCCTCCGTACGGCGGGAGCGTCACCGACCGCAGGACGCTGATCGCGGGCACGCGGTCGACGAAGGTCACGTCGGTGTGCCAGGCGTTGGCCTTGCCGTGCGAGGAGTCGATCGGCAGCACCGCCGCTCCGACCCCGCGGACCGTCGGGTGCGGCGAGGTCGGGACGCCGAGGGTGGCGGCGAACGCGTGGTGCTCGGCGTCGGTGAGGTGGTGCTGCCCGCGGACGAAGATCACCTTGTGGCGCAGCAGCGCGGCGCGGACGTCACGCACCTCGGCAGCCGTCAGGTCGCCACCGAGACGCACGCCGGAGACCACGGCGCCGATGCGTCCACCCACCTGTCGCACCGCGACCGTGGAGGCCGTCGTCGTGGGATCGGGTGCGGTGAGGGTCATGAGGAGTCGCTCCGGACGTCGTCGGGGGTGTGTCCCTCCCACGGTGCGCCCGATCGGCGACGCCTGGCGACGATCTCGCAGTGTGGACGCCCCGCCCTCGCTCACCTTGGCTCTCCCTCACTCACCTGCGAAGGTCCGCCATGGTGGGTGGGGGAGAGCCATGGTGAGCTCGCGATTCCCATCAGGTGATGGGAATCGCCGAGCCGGCCCGAGCACCCCCTGAGGGCGAGCCCTGCGCCCCGGTGCCCGCGGCGGGGCCGGCGCTGGTTACGCCCAGGGTGAACAGCGGAACACCCGGCCCCGGGTTCCAGTTGTGTGACGTACGTGGACGTCCCGCAGTGCGCTGGGGCACCCGCACCTAGACTGACAAGAACACACCCGATCAAGGGGGCCCCATGTTCGAGAGGTTCACCGACCGCGCCCGTCGCGTCGTCGTGCTCGCCCAAGAAGAGGCGCGCATGCTCAGCCACAACTACATCGGCACCGAGCACATCCTCCTCGGCCTCATCCACGAGGGTGAAGGCGTCGCCGCCAAGGCCCTGGAGAGCCTCGACATCTCGCTCGAGGCCGTCCGCGGACAGGTCGAGGACATCATCGGCCAGGGCCAGCAGGCGCCCAGCGGGCACATCCCGTTCACGCCGCGCGCCAAGAAGGTCCTCGAGCTGAGCCTGCGCGAGGCGCTGCAGCTCGGCCACAACTACATCGGCACCGAGCACATCCTGCTCGGCCTGATCCGCGAGGGCGAGGGCGTCGCCGCCCAGGTCCTCGTCAAGCTCGGCGCCGACCTCAACCGCGTCCGCCAGCAGGTCATCCAGCTGGTCTCCGGCTTCCAGGGCAAGGAGGCCGAGACCTCCGGCGCCCCCGCCGAGGCCGCGCCCAGCACGTCGGCCGTGCTCGACCAGTTCGGTCGCAACCTCACGCAGGCCGCCCGCGAGGGCAAGCTCGACCCCGTGATCGGTCGCGAGAACCAGATCGAGCGCGTCATGCAGGTCCTCAGCCGCCGCACCAAGAACAACCCGGTGCTCATCGGCGAGCCCGGCGTCGGCAAGACGACGGTCGTCGAGGGTCTCGCCCAGGACATCGTCCGCGGCGACGTGCCCGAGACGCTCAAGGACAAGCAGATCTACACGCTCGACCTCGGCGCGCTCGTGGCCGGCTCGCGCTACCGCGGCGACTTCGAGGAGCGCCTCAAGAAGGTGCTCAAGGAGATCCGCACCCGCGGCGACATCATCCTGTTCATCGACGAGATCCACACCCTCGTCGGTGCCGGTGCCGCCGAGGGCGCGATCGACGCCGCCAGCATCCTCAAGCCGATGCTGGCCCGTGGTGAGCTGCAGACCATCGGCGCCACGACGCTCGACGAGTTCCGCAAGCACTTCGAGAAGGACGCGGCGCTCGAGCGCCGCTTCCAGCCGATCCAGGTGCCGGAGCCCTCGATCGCCCACACGATCGACATGCTCAAGGGCCTGCGCGACCGGTACGAGGCGCACCACCGCGTCACCATCACCGACGACGCGCTGGTCGCGGCCGCCACGCTGGCCGACCGCTACGTGTCCGACCGGTTCCTGCCGGACAAGGCCATCGACCTCATCGACGAGGCCGGCTCGCGCTTGCGCATCCGCCGCATGACGGCTCCGCCGGACCTCAAGGAGTTCGACGAGAAGATCGCCGACGTCCGCCGCCGCAAGGAGGGCGCCATCGACGCGCAGGACTTCGAGGCCGCGGCCTCCCTGCGTGACGAGGAGAAGAAGCTCATCCTCGCCAAGGCCGAGCGTGAGAAGGCCTGGAAGGCCGGCGACATGGACGTCGTGGCCGTCGTCGACGAGGAGCTCGTCGCCGAGGTCCTGGCGCTCGCCACCGGCATCCCGATCGTCAAGCTGACCGAGGAGGAGTCCGGCCGCCTGCTCAACATGGAGGCCGAGCTGCACAAGCGGGTCATCGGCCAGGACCAGGCCATCAAGGCCCTCAGCCGTGCCATCCGCCGCACGCGCGCAGGTCTGAAGGACCCGCGTCGTCCCGGTGGGTCTTTCATCTTCGCCGGGCCCTCGGGCGTCGGCAAGACGTGGCTGTCCAAGGCGCTCGCCAACTTCCTGTTCGGCGACGACGACGCGCTCATCCAGCTCGACATGAGCGAGTACAGCGAGAAGCACACCGTGGCACGACTGTTCGGTGCGCCTCCCGGCTACGTCGGCTACGAGGAGGGCGGCCAGCTCACCGAGAAGGTGCGCCGCAAGCCCTTCAGCGTGGTGCTGTTCGACGAGGTCGAGAAGGCCCACCCGGACATCTTCAACTCGCTGCTGCAGATCCTGGAGGAAGGTCGCCTGACCGACTCCCAGGGCCGCGTGGTCGACTTCAAGAACACCGTGATCATCATGACCACGAACCTCGGCTCGCGTGACATCGGCAAGGGCGTCTCGCTCGGCTTCGCCGACGCGAACAACACGATGGGGTCGTACGACCGGATGAAGGCCAAGGTCTCCGAGGAGCTCAAGCAGCACTTCCGGCCCGAGTTCCTCAACCGTGTCGACGAGATCGTGGTGTTCCCGCCGCTCACGCAGGACGAGATCATCCAGATGGTCGACATGATGGTCCGCAACCTCGAGGACCGTCTGCGCGACAAGGACATGGGCATCGAGCTCACGACCGCGGCCAAGGACCTGCTCGCGCGTCGCGGGTTCGACCCGGTGCTCGGTGCGCGCCCCCTGCGCCGCACCATCCAGCGCGAGATCGAGGACACGCTGGCCGAGAAGATGCTCTTCGGTGAGCTTCGGGCCGGCGAGATCGTCCTGGTCGACGTCGAGGGCGAGGGTGCCGAGGCCGTGTTCACGTTCGTGGGCACGCCCAAGGCCGACCTCGAGCTGACCGAGGGCCACGACCCGCTCGCGGTCGAGGCAGGCAGCTCCGAGTAGCAGCACGCAGCAGTCACGACGACGGCGTCCGATCCCTCCGGGATTGGACGCCGTCGTCGTGCTGGGCGAGGATGCGGGGATGACCTCGAAGGCCAAGAAGCTCCTCATCGTCGCCGCAGCCCTCGTGGTGGCAGGCGTCCTCGCCTTCGCACTGCAGCCGGGTGAGCCCGAGGCCGTGTGCGTCCAGGAGGGCACGCCCTCGTCCGGCTTCGTCGACGAGGACCAGGGTGGGTGCCCGATCTCGATCGAGAGCTACGAGGAGATCGCCGACTACCGGTCGGCGCCGAAGCCCTTCCGGATCGCCGGGCTGCTCCTGCTCGTCGCGGGCGTGGGCGCGGGCGTGGCCGCCCTCGTCATCGGCCGCCGTGGAGGCGCGAGCTCGCCGAACGCTCCCTGAGCCCCTGAGCCCCTGAGCCCCTGAGTCACGCCGCGGTGTCGCCGAGGCGCTCGCTCACAGGCTGAACGTGCCGTCGGGGTGCACCTGGGCGAGGCCCTCGTCCAGCAGGGCGTCCAGACAGCGCTCGCGCTGCGCCGCGTCGTCCCACACGGCGTCGAGCCGCCCCTGGTCCACCGGCTCCGTGGCGTCGCGCAGGACGGCCAGCAGGCGACCACGGCACTGGCGGTCGGTGCCGGCCCAGGTCTGTCCTCGGCGGGGCGGGCCGTCGTGGTCGGGTCGGCCCAGCGCGAGCCAGCGGCAGCGGTCCGCCACCGGGCACACGTCGCACCGCGGCGCCCGGGCGGTGCACACGAGCGCGCCCAGCTCCATGGTCGCCGCGGCCCAGCGGTGGGCGCCCTCGGCGGGCAGCAGCGCTGCCGCCAGTCGTCGCTCGGACGCCGAGATCGAGGTCGAGGGGTACGCCTGGCCGAGGACCACGCGTGCCAGCACGCGACGCACGTTGGTGTCCATGACCGCGTGCCGCTGCCCGAAGGCGAACGAGGCGACGGCCGCGGCGGTGTACTCGCCGACCCCCGGAAGGGCCAGGAGGGCGGCGTGGTCGTCGGGCACCCGGCCGCCGTGGTCGGTCGTGATCGCGACGGCCGCGGCGTGCAGGCGCTGCGCCCGGCGCGGATAGCCGAGTCGTCCCCAGGCTCGAACCGCCTCGCCCGAGGGCTCCGCGGCCAGCGACGCGGGGGTGGGCCAGCGCGTCATCCAGGTCTCGAAGACCGGAAGCACCCTGGACACGGGGGTCTGCTGGAGCATGAGCTCGGAGACCAGAACGGCCCACGGATCGGGCAGGTCGTCGGGCCCCCCGGCGGGGGTGCCGGGCCGTGGGCGGCGGACGGGTCCCCGCCAGGGCAGGTCGCGGGCGTTCGCGTCGAACCAGTCGACCACCGCGGCGTGCAGTCCGGGCAGGTCCTCGACCGGTGTGCTGGGGGAGGAGGTCATGGCGCGTCGATCCTCGCACGGGTGCCGCGCGAACTAGGGTCGGAGGGTGAGCTCGCGACCGGTCCGACGCCCCGTCCCGCGGGCGATCTACTGGCGTCGTCGCTTCATGCTGCTGGCCCTGGTCATCGCACTGGTGTGGGTCGGTGTGACCCTCTGGCCCGGTGGCGCCGACGACGACCCGCCGGCCGCTGCGCCTGCTCCGTCGGCGTCCACGTCGGCCGGCAGCACACCCACGCCCGAGCCCGCGCCCACCCAGGCCGCGCAGTCGGACGTCCAGGTGGCGCTCGCCACGGCGAGCACCCCGTGCGACCCGGAGGCGGTGCGGATCACGCCCACCGTCCCGGCCGACCAGCGGGCCAAGAAGGCGGTCCGCGTGGAGCTCCTCGTGTCCACCACCGAGGCGAAGGGCTGCACGCTCGACCCAGCCGATGCCGACCTCGTGGCCGTCATCAGCAGCGGTGACACGGCGGTGTGGGACTCGGCGGTCTGCCGGTCGGCGCTGCTCGAGGATCCGGTCGCGCTGAGTCCCGGGTGGTCGACGTCGGTGGCCACCAGCTGGTCCGGTCGCGGTTCCGGGCCCGCCTGCTCGGCCAAGGAGGGCTGGGCCTCGCCCGGCACGTACACGCTGCGCATCGGCACCCTCGGCGGCGAGCCCGGGTCGGCGAAGTTCCGTCTCGGGCAGGCAGCTGCCAAGCCGAAGCCGACGGCCACCGCCAGCAGCTCCGCGAGCGCCACCCCGAAGCCGAGCGGCTCGCCGTCGCCGAAGACGACCACCCCCACCCCGGCGCCCGACGAGGAGTGAGCCCGGTGGCCTCCGTCGTGGACTCCGGCAGCGCACCTCCTCGCTGAGGGGTCGACGGTAGGTGTCGTACCTCTCGGACGCGCGATCTGGTGCGTCACCTACCTCTGACGGCCCGGTTCGGTGCGTCACCTACCTCTGACGAGGGGGACGGGTCAGACGTAGCGCTCGAGGATGCTCGACTCGGCGAGGCGGGAAAGGCCGTCGCGAACGCCGCGGGCGCGCAGGTCGCCGACGCCGTCGACGGTCTGGAGGTCGTCGATGCTGGCGGCGAGCAGCTTCTGCAGCGTGCCGAAGTGGTCGATGAGCCGGTCCACGACCGTGTGGGGCAGTCGCGGGACGCGCGCGAGGAGCCGGTAGCCGCGGGGGGCGAGAGGGTGGTCGAGCGAGTCGCCGGCGCCGATGCGCAGGGCGGTGGCCACGCTCGTGAGGTCGACCAGCTCGGAGGAGTCGATCCGTGCGAGGTCGTTCAGGACGGTCGAGACGGCGCGTCCGCGACGGCCGGACGGCATGTAGTCGCGGATGACCAGCTCGCGCTCGGCGTCGACCCCGCTGATCAGCTCCTCGAGCTGGAGCGCCAGGAGGCGACCGTCGGTGCCGAGCTCGAGCACGTACTGGTCGATCTCGGTGGCGATGCGGCTGACCATCTCCAGACGCTGGGCCACGGCGGCGACGTCGCGCACCGTCACGAGGTCCTCGATCTCGAGCGCGGAGAGGGCGTCGGAGACCTCGTCGAGGCGGCTGCGGTACCGCTCGAGCGTGGCGATGGCCTGGTTGGCGCGGCCGATGATCGCTCCCGCGTCCTCGAGCACGTGACGGGTGCCCTCGAGGTAGAGGGCGATGATGTGCATCGAGGCCGAGACGGAGATGATCGGCAGCCCGGTCTGGCGGGCGACCCGGTCGGCGGTGCGGTGGCGGGTGCCGGACTCGTCGGTGGGGATCGACGGGTCGGGCATGAGGTGCACGGCGGCACGCAGGATCCGCTGGGCGTCGGAGTCGAGGACGATCGCGCCGTCCATCTTGGCCAGCTCGCGCAGGCCGGTGGCGGTGAAGGGCACGTCGAGGGCGAAGCCGCCGGTGCTCACGGACTCGACGACCTTGTCCTGGCCCAGCACGATGAGCGCGCCGGTGCGGCCGCGCAGGATGCGTTCCAGCCCCTCGCGCAGGGCGGTTCCGGGCGCGATCGCTGCCAGGACGGTGCGCAGGTCGGGTCGGGAGGCCACGGGAGCAGTCTAGGGCCGCGCGGGGGTGTCGCGACCACGCGCGCTCGGCAGGGCCAGCACCGCCTGGACGACGTCGGCCACCTGGGTGACGCGCAGCGAGCGCGGGACGTCGTCGAGACCCTCCGAACGTGCGGGCACGATGGCCGAGGTGAAGCCGAGGCGGGCGGCCTCCCGCAGACGTTCGGCGGTGTGCCGCACGGGGCGCACCTCGCCGGCCAGGCCCACCTCGCCCAGCACCACCAGACCCCGCGGCGCCACGCGGTCGGCCTGGGCCGACGCGGCCGCCACGAGCACCGCGAGGTCGACCGACGGCTCCACCAGACGCGCGCCGCCGACCGACGCCGTGTAGACGTCGTGGCGGGACAGGTTGACGCCGCAGTGCCGCGTGAGCACGGCCAGGATCATGGCCACGCGTGAGGAGTCGAGGCCGCTGGAGGTGCGACGGGGTGACGGGGCGTTCGTCTCGACCGCCAGCGCCTGCACCTCGGCCAGGAGCGGGCGACGACCCTCCATCGTGACCGTGACGCACGTGCCCGGGACCGGCTGCTCGTGCCGGCTGACGAACAGGCCGGTGGGGTCGGGAACCTCGACGAGCCCGGAGTCGGCCAGGTCGAAGCAGCCGATCTCGTCGACCGGACCGAAGCGGTTCTTGACCGCTCGCAGCAGACGGAGTCGTGAGGCGCGGTCGCCCTCGAACTGGAGGACGACGTCGACCAGGTGCTCGAGCACCCGCGGACCGGCGACCGAGCCGTCCTTGGTGACGTGCCCGACGAGCAGGGTGGCGATGCCCTCGGCCTTGGCGCGCTGGATGACCGCCGAGGCGACCTCGCGCACCTGGGTGACGCCGCCGGGGACGCCGTCGACGTCGGCCGAGCCGATCGTCTGCACGGAGTCGACCACGAGCAGGCTCGGGCGCACCTGCTCGACGTGGGTGAGCAGGGCCCCCAGGTCGGTCTCGGCGGCGAGGTACAGCTCGTCGTGGACGGCCCCGGTGCGCTCGGCCCGCAGCCGTACCTGACCGGCCGACTCCTCGCCCGAGACGTAGAGGGTGCGGCGGCCCTGCTGGGCCCACCGGGCGGCCAGCTCGAGCAGCAGCGTGGACTTGCCGACGCCGGGCTCGCCGGCGAGCAGCAGCACGCCGCCGGGCGTGACACCGCCGCCGAGCACGCGGTCGAGCTCGCCGATGCCCGAGGAGATGGACCGTGCCGACTCGACCTCGACCTGGGTGATCGGACGGGCGGGGGTGACGGTGGCGGCCGGGGCCGTGCGACCGGCCCGGGCGGCGGGGGAGGCGACGTCGACCGTGCCCCACGCCTGGCACTCGCCGCAGCGGCCCACCCACTTGCTGGTGGTCCACCCGCACTCCGCGCAGGCGTAGACGGGCTTGGCGGCCTTGGTCGCCTTGGCAGTGGGCATGCTGCCCACCCTAGGCGCGGGTGCCGACAGGAGGTCGGCCGCACGCACAGGGCGCGCCCGCGTCACGTCGGCTCCCGCCGGGGCCGGCGCCCGTCGGGAGGGAAGCGGCGATGTCGGGCAGTCCGTGGGGACGGCTCAGATGCGGACGTCGCCCTGCGGCGTGGAGAACGAGACGCTCATGATGCCGGGCAGGCCGTGGGGTGCCACCCACTCGACGGCGATCTCCTCGAGTGCGGTCACGGCGGGCTCGCCCAGCCAGTCCGAGAGCCGCTGCGGGGAACCGGCCATCTCGACGGCCGTGAGGGCGATGTCGGACGGCGCCATCTGCGACGGGTGCTCCTCGGGCGGGACGTCCCAGCAGGTGACGTAGGGCAGCTGCGGGTCGGCCTTCATGCCGCTGGTCCCGATCTGGCGCCACTCGAGGTTGAAGCCGTCGGGGCGACGTCGGTTGCCCGGCACGGCGTGCCGACCGATCCGGTGCTCGACCTCGGCCATGTCGTCGACCGACACGCACCAGGCCATCCAGCCGCCCCCGGCCTCGGTGCGCTGGCGCACGACCTGGCCGAAAGCGGCCTTGTCGGCGGCCGGGTGGTCGAGGACCTCCACGACCTCCACGTACTGACGGTTGCGCAGGGGGAGCACCATGTTGCGGGTGCCGAAGCGGGGGTGGGCCCCGCCGTCGAGGAACGTGGCTCCGAGGGCCTCGGAGAGCTCCGCCACGGTGGCGTCGAGGCCAGCGGGTCCGGCGGCGTACGAGAGGTGGTCGAGGTGCATGGGCCATTCTTGCCAGACGGCCCAGGTGTCCGGACGACCGGGGTCGACCAGCGTGAGGTGCGCGGTGCTCATCGGACCGCTCCCGCAGCGGCTCTCACGGCGTCGCTCCCACCGTCGCGGGGTGGGGGTTGGGGCCGCCGGCGTCGAGGTGGTCCTCGCACTGGCGCGCCAGCTCGGCGTAGCCCGACTCGCCCATGAGCGCCACCAGCTCGTCGCGGTTGGTCAGGTACAGCGGCTCCGGCGCCACGTGCGCCTCGGTGTTGGACGAGCAGTACCAGTCGAGGTCGTGACCGCCGGGGCCCCAGCCGGCCCGGACGTACTCGCCGATCTGGACCTCCGAGTAGGAGGTGCCGTCGCCGCGCTCGACGTCGCGGAACTGGCGGCGCAGCGGCAGCTGCCAGCACACGTCGGGCTTCAGCGTCAGCGGCGGCACGCCCTCGGCGAGCGCGAGCCCGTGGAGCGCGCAGCCGTAGCCACCCTCGAAGCCACGCGGGTTGTGGAACACGCAGGCGCCCTCGACGGCGCGGGTCTTGGGCTCGTCGTCCTCGTCGGTCTCGGTCCACGATCCGTCCAACGGGTTCGGGCCGTCGGGGTGGCGGTACCAGCGCTCGGGCGTCAGGCGCTCGACCGCCGTGGCCACGCGCGCCTGGTCCTCGTCGTCGGCGAAGTGCGCGCCGAGCGTGCAGCAGCCGGCGTCGGGGCTCGACGCGTAGATGCCCGCGCACCCGCCGCCGAAGACGCAGGTCCAGCGGGAGGTGAGCCACGTGAGGTCGCAGCGGAACACCTCGTCGGCGTCGTCCGGGTTCGCGAACTCGACCCACGTCCGCGGGAATCCCAGGTCGACCTCCGGCATGCGTCCACTGTACGGAGACCGACGCCGCGCCCCGGCCGTGGGCATCCGTGGGAGGATGGGGCCATGCGCATGGGCGTCCTCGACATCGGGTCGAACACCGGGCACCTGCTCATCGTCGACGCCTACCGTGGCGGACCCCCGCTCCCGGCGCACTCCTTCAAGGAGCCGCTGCGCCTGGCGGAGCAGCTCGGCGACGACAACCGGGTCACCGGCGAGGGCCTCGCCCGGCTCGTGAAGTACGTGGGCGAGGCGCAGTCCGAGGCGCTCGAGCGCGGCTGCTCCAGCGTGGTCGCCTTCGCCACCTCCGCGGTGCGCGACGCCGACAACGCCGACGAGGTCCTGGCCGCGGTCCGGGAGTCGACGGGCGTCGACCTCAAGGTCCTCCCGGGCGAGGACGAGGCACGACTCACGTTCCTCGCGGTCCGCCGCTGGTTCGGCTGGTCCGCCGGCCGCCTCGGCGTCTTCGACATCGGCGGCGGGTCGCTCGAGATCGCCGTGGGAGCCGACGAGGAGCCCGAGGTCGCCCGCTCGGTGCCGCTCGGTGCCGGGCGTCTCACCCGCGACTGGCTCTCGTCGGACCCGCGTCGCGAGCGCGGTCACGTCGAGCTGCGTCTGCACGCGCGCTCGGTGATGGCCGACGTGGCCGGGCCGCTGCTGCGTGGCGGTGGATTCGACCGGGCGGTCGCCACCAGCAAGACCTTCCGGTCCCTCGCGCGCATGTGCGGTGCCGCGCCGTCGAGCGAGGGTCGGTACGTGAGGCGCGTGCTGCGCCGCGCCGACCTGCGCCCGCTCATCTCCGAGATCGTCCACCTGAGCGACGAGGAGGTCGCCGCCCTGCCCGGTGTCTCCCAGGACCGTGCTCACCAGATGGTGGCCGGCGCGGTCGTGGCCGAGGCCGCCATGGACCTCTTCGACGTCGACGAGCTCGAGATCTGTCCGTGGGCGCTGCGCGAAGGGGTGCTCCTCGAGCACCTCGCGCACCTGTAGGCCCGGTCTGCCCACCATGGTCCGCTGATCTAGGCTGCCCCTGCCATGTCGACCCGGAAGCCTGCCGAGCGCCGCTCCGACCCGCAGCTGCGGGTCTCGCTGTCGACGTCGTCGGTCTACCCCGGCAGCACGGCCAGCGGGTTCGAGGCGGCGGCGCGCCTGGGGTACGACGGCGTCGAGGTCATGGTCGGCGTCGACGACGTGAGCACCGACGCGGTGGCCTGCAGCGCGCTCTCGGAGTTCCACGGCGTCCCGATCGTGTCGATCCACGCTCCGACGCTGCTGCTCACGCAGCGGGTGTGGGGCACCGACCCCTGGGGCAAGCTGCACCGCAGCGCCGAGATGGCTCACGCCACCGGCGCGTCGGTCGTGGTGGTGCACCCGCCGTTCCGCTGGCAGCGGGACTACGCCAAGGGCTTCGTCGAGGGCATCGCCGACCTCGAGGCCGAGCACGGCGTCGTGTTCGCCGTGGAGAACATGTACCCATGGCGCACGGGCAAGCGCGAGTTCCACGCGTACCTGCCCGACTGGAACCCCGTCGACGAGGAGTACGCGCACGTCACGCTCGACCTCTCGCACAGCGCGACCGCCGGGGACGACCCGGTCGCGATGGCGCGCACGCTGGGCAGCCGCCTGGCCCACGTGCACCTGGCCGACGGGGCCGGCTCGCCGAAGGACGAGCACATGGTGCCCGGGCGCGGGACGCAGCCGTGCGCGGAGTTCCTCGAGCTCGTCGCCGAGTCCGACTTCGACGGCGAGATCGTGGTCGAGATCAACACCCGCAAGGCCTCGGACACGGCCGAGCGCGAGGCCGACCTGCTGGAGGCCCTGGCCTTCGCCCGGCTGCACGCCGCGCGACGTCCCTGACGGGTCACGCGTCGGACCCCGCGAACAGCGCCCCGACGACGGGACCGCGTGCCAGGATGCGGCCATGATCTCCCTGGACCAGCTGGTCGCGTTCGGCCTCGCCGCGCTCGTGCTCATCGCCATCCCGGGGCCCAGCGTCGTGTTCGTGATCGGGCGCGCCCTCGCCTACGGCCGCGCCGTCGCCCTGGCGACCGTCGTCGGGAACTCCGCCGGGCTGCTCGTGATCGTGGGCCTGGTGACGCTCGGCCTGTCCGCGATCCTGGAACGTTCGGTGCTCGCCTTCACCGTGGTCAAGCTGGCCGGCGCGGCCTACCTGGTCTGGCTGGGGGTGCAGGCGGTGCGGCACCGCAAGGACCTCACCATGGCCGACGTCGACGGGGCTGCGCCGCAGCGGCGCCTCCCGCTGCGGGTGGTGGCCCGGCAGGGCTTCGTCGTGGGGATCACCAACCCGAAGGCGTTCATGATCTTCGCTGCCGTGCTGCCCCAGTTCGTCGACCGCGGAGCGGGCCACGTGCCCGCGCAGATGCTGCTGCTCGGACTCGTGGCCTTCGCGATCGGTCTGCTGAGCGACGGGCTCTGGGCCGTCGTGGCCAGCGGCCTGCGGTCCTGGTTCGCGCGGTCGCCGCGGCGCGGCGAGGCCGTCGGCGCCCTCGGCGGCGTGTCGATGATCGGGCTCGGCGTGGCCCTCGCCGCCACCGGGCACCGGAGGTAGGTGACGCACGTGTCGCGGCAGCCAGAGGTAGGTGACGCACCTGTTCGGACCGCCGAGAGGTGCTACGCCTACCTGCGACGACGCGGACGGACGACCTAGGCCCCCGCCCGCCCCAGCCGGCTCGACAGCACGGAGCCGACGATCAGCTGCAGCTGGTGGTAGATCATGAGCGGCAGCACGACGAACGCGACGACGTCGCTGGGGAACAGCACGGTCGCCATCGGCAGGCCGCTCGCGAGGCTCTTGTTGCTGCCGCAGAACAGCAGAGCCACCCGGTCGCCGCGGTCGAACCCGACGAGCCGTCCCCAGGCCACGCACCAGCCGAGGGCGGCGCCCAGCAGCGCCGCGCAGAGCAGTGCCACGGCGACGACGTCCAGGACGGGGGCGGCCGACCAGATGCCCGCCTCGGCTCCCTCGCTGAAGGCGACGTAGACGATCAGCAGGATGGTGGACCGGTCGAAGCGCTTGAGCCCGGTGTCGTGGCGCGTCACCCAGCCGCCGACCACGGGTCGCAGGAGCTGGCCGAGCACGAACGGGGCGAGCAGCTGCAGCACGATCCGCAGCACGGAGTCGGCGTCGACGCGGGCCTCGCCACCCAGCAGCAGGGCGACGAGCACCGGGGTCAGGACCACGCCCAGCAGGTTCGAGGTCGAGGCGCTCACCACGGCCGCGGCCACGTTGCCGCGGGCGATGCGGGTGTAGACGACGCAGCCCTGCACCGTCGACGGGACCAGCGTGGCGAGCAGGAGGCCGGCGGCGAGCTGCGGGGACAGCCACGCGTCGGTCAGCAGTCGGGCGCCGAGCCCCAGGACGGGCAGGACCACGAACGTGACCGAGAGGATGCTGAGCTGGAGCCGCCAGTGCCGGAGGTTGTGCAGGGTCTCGGCCGCCGAGAGTCGCGCGCCGTAGAGGAAGAACAGCAGCCCGATGCCCACCATGGAGGCGATCCGCACGACCTCGAACGCCGGCCCGGTCGCCGGGACCACGGAGCCGGCGACGGCCACGGCGAGCAGCAGCAGGAGGAACGGGTCGACACGGCGCACGGCCACGACGCTACGCCCGCCTACGCTGGCGTCATGACTGGTACCTCGAGCGACGGCATCGACCCCGCACGCATCGCGATCCTCGGCGGCGGGGTCATGGGCGAGACGCTGCTGACCGCCCTGATCGCGTCGGGCCGACGCCCCGTCGACCTCGTCGTCAGCGAGAAGATGCCCGAGCGTGCCGAGGAGCTGAGGCAGCGGCACGGGGTCGAGGTCACCGACGTCGCCGCGGCCGTGCAGCGCGCCGGCGTGGTGCTCGTCGTGGTGAAGCCGCAGGACGTGCCGTCCGTCGTGGCCGAGATCGCCCCGCTCGTCGACCCCGCGGCCACCCTCGTGTCGTTGGCCGCAGGCGTCCGCATCGCGACCTACGAGAGCGCGCTGGCCGACGGCGTCGCGGTCGTGCGAGCCATGCCGAACACCCCGGCGCTGGTGGGGGAGGGCATGTTCGGCGTCTCGCCGGGCGCCGCCTGCGACGACACGCGGCTGGCCGAGGCCGTGGCCCTGCTCGAGACCGGCGGTCGGGTCGTCGTGGTGCCGGAGGACCAGCAGGACGGCGTCACGGCGGTCTCCGGCTCCGGACCCGCCTACGTCTTCTACCTGGCCGAGGCGATGATCGACGGCGGTGTGGCGGCCGGCCTCGACCGCGCCACCGCCCGGGCCCTGGCGGAGCAGACCATCCGGGGAGCCGCGGCCCTGCTCGCCGACACCGACGACGAGCCCGCCGAGCTGCGCCGCCGGGTCACCTCGCCGCACGGCACCACCCACGCCGCCATCAGCACGTTCGACGACCACGGCGTCGACGCGGCCCTGCGTGCGGGGGTCGAAGCGGCGGCACGCCGTTCGGCCGAGCTCTCCGCGTCGTAGGCTGCCAGCATGCCGGACACCGAACCGACCGGGGCGAGCGACGAGACCGCTGGGCCCTGCCTCGTCTTCGACGAACGCCTCACCGGGTACAACTTCGGTGCCGCGCACCCCATGGCGCCGGTGCGCGTCGACCTGACGATGGTCCTGGCCGGCGAGCTCGGCGTGCTCGACCACCTCGAGGTCGTGGGCGCCGAGCCCGCCACCGACGAGGAGCTGTGCACCGTCCACACGCCCGCCTACGTGGAGCGTGTGCGCAAGCTGTCGCAGCACCCCACCCACGCCGACCCGAGCGTCGGCCTCGGCACGGAGGACAACCCGGTCTTCAGCGGCATGCACGACGCGAGCGCGCTCATCGCCGGGGCCACCCTGGAGGCCGCGCGTCGGGTCTGGACGGGGCGCAACACCCACGCCGCCAACGTCTCGGGCGGCCTGCACCACGCGATGCCGGGCTCGGCGAGCGGGTTCTGCATCTACAACGACCTCGGCGTCGCGATCGCGTGGCTGCTGGCGCAGGGCGCGCAGAAGGTCGTCTACCTCGACGTCGACGCCCACCACGGCGACGGCGTCCAGGCCATGTTCTACGACGACCCGCGGGTGCTGACCATCTCGATCCACGAGGGGCCGCAGTCGCTGTTCCCGGGCACGGGCTGGTCCACGGAGACCGGCGGCCCGGGCGCGGAGGGCTCGGCGGTCAACATCCCGCTCCCGCCCGGCACGTCCGACGCGGGGTGGCTGCGCGCCTTCCACGCGATCGTCCCCGACGTGATCCGCGAGTTCGGTCCCGAGATCATCGTCTCCCAGCACGGGTGCGACTCCCACATGGACGATCCGCTGACCAACCTGATGCTCAGCGTCGACGGCCAGCGCGCGTCGTACCTGGCCGTGCGCGACCTCGCCCGCGAGGTCTGCGGCGGACGGTGGGTGGCGACCGGTGGCGGCGGGTACGCGGTCACCGAGGTCGTGCCCAGGGCGTGGACGCACCTGCTCGCGATCCTGGCGGACCACGACGTGGACCCCGAGACCGCGACGACCCAGGGCTGGCGCGACCACGTGGAGCGGCTCCGGGGCGTGCGGGCCCCGCAGCGCATGACCGACGGTCGGTCCGCCTCGTACCGAGCCTGGGAGCTGGGCTACGACCCCGCCAGCTGGCTCGACCGCTCGATCCTCGCGGCCCGCACCGACACCTTCCCGCTGCTCGGTCTCGACCCGCACCTGTGACCTGCGCGGGCACGTCGCGCCCGGCCACTTTCGTCTCCCCTATCCCAAACGTCCCACGAGGCACTACGCTTCCCAGCACGCACTCGTGACGCGTCGCCGGAGGGGAAGCCGGGGAGGCGCGGGTGCCCCGAAAGCAAAGGTGAGGACATGACCGCAGGAACGACCTTCCTGACCGTCGCGGAGGTCGCGGCACAGATGCGCGTCTCCAAGATGACCGTGTACCGACTCGTCCACAACGGACAGCTGGAGGCGATCCGCGTCGGCCGCAGCTTCCGCGTGCCGGAGAAGGCGGTCGAGGACTACCTCCAGAAGTCCTACTACGAGGCCGGCTGAGCCGTCCCGTCCGTCGTCGCGTAGTCTTGGCGTCCGCCAGTTCCGCAACAAGCAGAGGTCATATCCGTGGGTTCAGTCATCAAGAAGCGTCGTAAGCGGATGTCGAAGAAGAAGCACCGCAAGATGCTCAAGCGAACCCGCGTCCAGCGTCGCAAGCTCGGCAAGTAGGGACCTATGGGGCGGGTCGTCCTCGTCACGGGGGTCTCGGGCACTCTCGCCTCGCGCGTCTCTCGCCATCTCGCCGATCTCGGTGAGTCCGCCGGGATCGACCGCGTGGTGGGGATCGACCTGCGCCCCCCGGAGGGCGACCTCGGCGGCGTCAAGTTCGTCCGCGCCGACATCCGCACCCCCGTCGTCGCGAAGGTGATCGCGGTCGAGGACGTCGACACCGTCGTCCACCTCGACCTCGCCCCGGCCCGGGGCCGTTCCGGCTCCGGCGTCAAGGAGCGCAACGTCATCGGGACGATGCAGCTGCTGGCGGCCTGCCAGCGTTCCACCACGGTCTCCAAGCTCGTCGTCGGGTCGTCGGTGGCCGTCTACGGCTCGTCGCCGCGCGACCCCGCCCTGTTCATGGAGTCCGACTCCGCTCGCGGCGGGGTGCGGACCGGCTTCCCCAAGGACGTCGTCGAGGTGGAGTCGTACGTGCGCGGCTTCGCGCGGCGTCGGCCCGAGATCCTGATCACGACGGTGCGGGCCGCGCAGACGCTGCACCCGCAGATCGAGTCGCCGCTGCGCAGCTACTTCCTGAACCCGCTGCTGCCGGCCGTGATCGGCTTCGACCCCCGGCTGCAGTTCCTCTCGCTGCAGGACACGCTCTCGATCATCGAGCAGTCGGTCGTGAAGGACCGCCCCGGCACGTTCAACGCGGCAGGGTCCGGCGTGCTGCTGCTGTCGCAGGCCGCGCGCCGCATGGGCAAGCCCGTGGTGCCCCTGCCCGGCATCGGCTTCGGTGCCGCTGCGGCACGGATCGTGCGCAGCATGGGCGGCGAGATCTCCCCCGACCTGCACCGGCTCCTGACGTACGGCCGCGCGGTCGACACCAGCGCCCTGCGCGACATCTTCGGCTACGAGCTCTCGGCCACGACCGAGCAGGTCTTCGAGGAGTTCCGACTCGCGCAGCGACCCGGTGTCCTGGCGCTCCTGGGAGGTGGCCGATGACGGACGAGCGCCGCACCATCGGCACGAAGGGCGCAGCCGGACGCGGTTCCCGCGGAGGCTCGCCCTCCTCGGGCGCACGCTCCCTCGCCGGCAAGACCCCGGCGTCGGGCAAGCCCGTCCGCAAGGCTGCGGCACCGGCCGAGCCCGTGGAGCCCGCCGACACCCCGGCTGTGGAGACCCCGCCCGCCGCGACGAAGGCCGTGACGTCCGGCGCAGCCAAGACCACGAAGGGCACGACGTCGGGCGCCAAGAAGTCCGCCGCCACCGGCCCCGGGGCGACGAAGAAGGCCGCCTCGGCCAAGCGTGCGACGGGTGCCTCGGCCAAGCGGCCCGCCTCGTCGCGGTCCACCGCCGGGGGTTCTCGGCTCCGGGCGGTCACCGAGGAGGACGCCGCGGCTGCTGCCGCCGCTGCGGCCGAGGAGGCGGCACGCGAGACGCGCACGGCATCGGGCAGGGCCACCCTGCCCGGCCTGCCGGTCGAGGACATCGTCCTGGCCGTCGCGCAGGCGGCCCAGCGCGTCCTCGGCTCCGACTGGGAGCACCGGCTCGCCCTCGCCTTCGCGGCCCTGCGCAAGCGACTGACCGGGGACTTCGAGGTCGACGAGTTCGGCTTCGACCCCCAGCTCACCGAGATCCTCATCGCCGCGGTCGAGCCGCTCGCCGAGACGTGGTTCCGGCTCGAGGTGCGCGGCGCGGAGAACATCCCCACCGACGGTGGCGCGCTCCTCGTGGCCAACCACTCGGGCACGGTGCCGCTCGACGGCGTGATGACCGGATACGCGGTCAAGAAGTACAGCGGCCGCGACCTGCGTCCGCTGGGCGCCGACCTGGTCTTCGCCCTGCCCTTCGTGGGCCAGATGGCCCGACGTGCCGGCGCGACCCTGGCCTGCACCCAGGACGCCGAGCGTCTGCTCGGCACCGGCGAGATCGCCGGCGTCTGGCCCGAGGGGTTCAAGGGCATCGGCAAGCCCTTCGCCGAGCGGTACAAGCTTCAGCGCTTCGGTCGCGGCGGCTTCGTGTCGTCCGCGCTGCGGGCCCAGGTGCCCATCGTGCCGGTCTCGATCGTGGGTGCCGAGGAGATCTATCCCCTCGTCGGCAACGTGCCCTCGCTGGCTCGTCTGCTGGGTCTGCCCTACCTGCCGGTCACCCCGTTCTTCCCGCTGCTCGGCCCGCTCGGCATGATCCCGCTCCCGAGCAAGTGGATCATCGAGTTCGGCGAGCCCATCCGCACCGACGCCTACGAGCCCGACGCCGCGGACGACCCGATGCTGCTGTTCAACGTCACCGACCAGGTGCGCGAGACCATCCAGCAGACGCTGTACCGGCTGCTCGTCGATCGCGGCAACGCGTTCTTCTGAGCGGCGGGACGGGTCGGGCGCGACCGTCCAGGACGTGGCCCTGCGGCTGAGCCGCTGCTGCTCCCCTGCGGCGGAGCCGCTGCTACTTCTTGGTGCCGAGCAGGCCGTTGAGCAGGCCGGGGACCAGCCCCTCGGTCTCCTCGTTGCCGAGCAGGCCGCCGACGAGTGGATCGGTGACCGCGCGCAGGCCCTGCGGCTTCGCCGAGGGCGAGGGGGTGACCGGTGCCGGAGCCGGCGTCGGGGCGCTCGTGGCCTCGTCCGACGTGGGCGCCTTCGTGACCGGGGCCGGGGCGGTGTCGTCGCGGGTGCTGGCGGCCGGCTCGGCATCGGAGGCAGACGCGGGACGGCCCGGTCGGACGACCTGCTGGACGACCTGGACCAGGGCGTCGACGTCGGCCTTGGCGCACGTGCCGCACAGACGGCCGGCCTGACCGGCCAGGTCGGTGACGACGGCCGTCGCCGAGTCGAACGCGGACGCCGCGTCGGCGGGGACCTCGGCCGACATGACGCTCAGGTCGACGGCGGAGGCCGCGGCGAAGTCGTTGACGGTGTCGATCGTCGCGGTGGAGCCGTCGGAGTCGAAGGCGCCGAAGAGCTCGGCCGAGCCCTGCTCGGCCTCGGTGCTGAAGTCGTCGAGGAGCGCGCCGACCTGGGCCCGCTGCTTGGTCGAGCCGTCGCCCAGCACGGCGCGGGCCTCGCGGAGCCGCTCGGCGGCGATCTCGAGCCGCTGCGTGCCGCGGCCCTCGTCGGTGCGCTGCATGGCCAGCTCGACGTTCTCGACGCCGCGCTTGACGGGGTAGAGGACGTCGCCCGGGATGGCCTGGGCGCTGCCAGCGACCATGCCGACCACGCCGAGGGAGGAGACGGCGGCCACGGCCAGGCCGGCGATCCGGCGGCGGGTGCGGGGAGCCGACGGCGCCACGGTGGGCGGCGTGCGGTCGGCCACGGCACGCCGCGAGGCGCCCGGGTCGGGCACGAGGACGGTCTGCGCCTCGGTCATGAGTCGCTCGCGCAGGGCGGCGCGGAACTCCGGTCGCGGGGTCGCGACGGCGGACTCGCACACCAGCTCGGCAGCGCGCACCAGCTCGGCCACCTCGGCGGTGGCGGGGGTGCCGGACTCCCAGGCCTCGTGGAAGGCCTGGGCGTCGTCGCGGCCCGAGCGGGGTCTCATCGCGTCGTCCTGTCTGTGGTGGCGTCTACAGCTCCAACGATGGGGAAGACGTCGGAGTTACGCGTTCGTGACGCGGTTCGCACCATCTCGTCCATCAGGGGCCCGGTGGCCAGGCGGCGCGTCGGCCCGGTCCGCGCGACGCCGCTCATCGGATGCCCTCCGGCATCTTCTTGGCGAGGTTGCGCACGGCGCGCAGCTGCAGCTGCTTGATGGCGCCCTCGGTCCGGCCCAGGGCGGCGGCCGTCTGGGCGATGCTCAGGCCCTGGATGAAGCGCATCAGCACGCACTCGCGCTGCTCGGTGGGCAGCTCGGCCACGGCCGCGAAGAGCATCTCGTTCGACAGGAGCGACATGACGTCGTCCTCGGTGCTGGGGGCGGTCTGCGGGCCCTCCGGCACGTCGTCGGAGACGATCTCGAGCCGAGCCCGGCCGGACTTGAAGTGGTCGACGACGAGGTTGCGGGCGATCGTGGTGAGCCACGCGCCGAAGTCCTTGCCCTGCCAGCTGAAGCGTTGGATGGCACGCAGGCCGCGGACGAAGGTCTCGCTCGTCAGGTCCTCGGCCAGCTGCTGGGACCCGACCCGGTAGTAGATGAACCGGAAGATCCCGTTCACGTAGTGGTCGTAGAGCTGGCCGAACGCCTCGGCGTCGCCCTCGCGGGCGAGGTCGACGAGGGCGCGCAGGCGCAGCTCCTCGGGATCGCCGTGCGGGTCGACCGGTCCGTTCGAGAACGCGGAGCTGAGCGAGGGGCCGGGCGCGGGCGCCGGCTCGGCCAGCGCCATGGCGAGGAGGGTGTCGTCAGGGGTCGCCAGGGCGTGGGACAGCGCCCATCGCAGTGCTCCCACGTTCGCGGCCATCGATCCCTCCCGAAGATCGAGTCGATCGTATGCCGCTGGGACGGCGCGTGTCTGCAGAAATCCGGGATCGGTCTCGCTCCCTGGGCGGTCAGCGGCGCCGGAGGGCGCGTGCCGCACGCCAGGCCGCGAAGGCGAGGGCCCCGCTGCCGGCCACCCGTCCGCCGGCGAGGGCGACCTTGCGACCGGTGCGGTAGTCGCGGACGTCCCAGCCCTGGTCCTTGGCGTGGGAGCGCAGCTTCGGGTCGGGGTTGATGGCACAGGGGTGCCCGACGAGCGAGAGCATCGGCAGGTCGTTGTGGGAGTCGGAGTAGGCGAAGCACCGCGCGAGGTCGAGGCCCTCGCGCTCGGCGATCGCCGTGACGGCGACGGCCTTGCCCTCGCCGTGCAGCAGCTCGCCGACCAGCTCGCCGGTGTAGACGCCGTCGACGTGCTCGGCCACGGTGCCGAGCGCGCCCGTGAGGCCGAGACGACGGGCGATGACGGCGGCGATCTCGATCGGCGCGGCGGTCACGAGCCAGACGCGCTGGCCGGCGTCGAGGTGCTGCTGGGCGAGCGCCCGCGTGCCGGGCCAGATCTTGTGCGCCATGTGCTCGTCGAAGATCTGCTCGCCGACCTCCTCCAGCTCGCGGACGCTGTGCCCGGCGATGAAGGCCAGGGCGGAGGACCGGGCCTTCGCGATGTGCTCGGGGTCCTCGACGCCGGCGAGGCGGAAGTACACCTGCTGCCAGGCGGCCTTGGCGATGTCGCCGGTCGTGAAGAAGTCGCGCCGGTGCAGCCCGCGGGCGAAGTGGTAGATCGAGGCGCCCTGCATGATCGTGTTGTCGACGTCGAAGAACGCTGCGGCGTCGGCGTCCGGACGCGGTGCCAGCCAGTGCTCGACCTCGCTCGCGGCGGCGGCGGCCTGACCGGCCAGGACGGAGCGCGACCGCAGGTTCGGCCCGGTCCGGGGGACCCGCTGGCTGGTCATGCCACGAGGCTATCGGTCGAGTGGTCCTTCGCCCAGGCTCCTCGGTCGCTCGAACCCCCCGCGGGGGCCGGGCGCGCTGTGGTTGACTCGCATCGTGACCTCCTCGAACGAGTCGGACGTCCCTGGGCTCACGAACGTCCCGGCTCCCACCAGCGTCCCGGGGCCCACCAACGTCTCGGGGCTGCTGGGCGCCGCGGCGGAGCGCACGCCGGACGCCGTGGCCCTGGTGGAGCACCGCGGCGGGCGTCACGAGCGCACCTGGGCCGAGCTCGACGCAGCGGCCGACGCCGTGGCCCGCGGCCTGAGCGGGGTGGGGCTGCGCGGCGGCCATCGCGTCGCCCTCGTGATGGCCAACCGGATCGACCTGGCGGTCGCCTACTTCGGCATCCTGCGCGGCGGCATGGTGGCCGTCCCCGTCAACCCCCGCTCGACCGAGCGCGAGATCGGCCGCATGCTGGCGGACTCCGGCGCCAGGGTCGTCCTCTGCGACGAGACGGGCATCGAGCAGGTCCGCGCCGCCGTCGCCGGGCTCGACCACGAGGGCCCCGGCCTCACGGTCGTCGTCGACGGGACCGAGCCCGGACCGGGCGAGATCGCCTTCGAGCGCCTGCTGCGCGACGCGCCCGCCGTGGAGCCGGCAGCTCCCCGCGACGACGAGGCCCCGGCGGTCGTGCTCTACACGTCGGGCACGAGCGGCAAGCCCCGTGGCGCGGTCCTGTCGCACCGTGCCCTGCTGGCCAACGTCGAGCAGACCGCGGCCGTCGAGCCGGCCATCGTCACGGCCGACGACGTCGTGCTCGGTCTGCTGCCGATGTTCCACATCTACGGCCTCAACGCCGTCCTCGGCCAAGCCGTGCGCCAGGGTGCGCGGGTGGTGATGGTCGACGGGTTCGACCCGGCCGGCCTGCTCCGCACGATCCGCGACGAGGGGGTCACGAACGTGGCGCTCGCGCCCCCCGTGATCGCGGCCTGGGCCGGGCGCTCCGACCTGCGCGAGCACCTGGGCGGGGTCAAGCACGTGCTGAGCGGCGCGTCGGCGCTCGACCCGGAGCTGGCGGCCGTCTTCGCCGAGTCGTCGGGGCACCACGTCGAGCAGGGGTACGGGCTCACGGAGACCGCCCCCGTCATCACCGCCACGCTGGCGTCGGGTCGCGACGTCGGCGTCCCGCCGCGCCCCGGCTCGGTCGGTCGCGCGCTGCCGGGTGTCGAGCTGCGCCTCGTCGACGCCGGCGGCTCCGACGCCGCTCCCGGCGACCCTGCGGAGATCTGGGTGCGTGGCGCCAACCTGTTCTCCGGCTACTGGCCCGACGGTTCCGACGGCCCGCGCGACGACGGCTGGTACCCGACCGGTGACATCGGCTACCTCGACGACGAGGGCGACCTCACGCTCGTCGACCGGGTGCGCGAGCTCGTGATCGTGTCTGGCTTCAACGTCTACCCCGCCGAGGTCGAGGCCGTGGTCGTCGAGCTCCCCGAGGTCTCGGAGGTGGCCGTGGTCGGCCTGCCCGACGAGAGCACCGGCGAGGCGGTCGTGGCGTTCGTCGTCCCCACGTCCTCGGACGTCGACGCGGCGGCGCTCGAGGCGAGCGTGGTCGAGCACTGCTCCACTCGGCTCGCTCGGTTCAAGCAGCCGCGCCAGGTCGTCGTGGTCGAGGGGCTGCCGCACTCGGCGACGGGCAAGGTCGCCAAGGGGCGCCTGCGGGCGCTGGCCCGCAGCCAGGACCTCGGGCTGCTCGCACCGTGACCGGTCCCGCCGACACCGACGTCCCGCACGCCCTCGACGCGCGGGTCGTCGTCTACAGCCGCGAGGGCTGCCACCTGTGCGAGGCCGCCGAGGCCACGGTCGCCGAGGTGTGCGCCGACGTCGACGCGACGTGGGCCCGCGTCGACGTGGACGCCGACCCCGCCCTGGTCCGCAGGTTCTCCGACATGGTGCCGGTGACCTTCGTCGACGGCCGGCAGCACGACTTCTTCCGGGTCACCGAGGCGCGGCTGCGCACGGCCCTCGGCAGCTCCTGAGCGTCGCGACCTTTACCACGGCGCGTGTGAGGAATCCCACCCACCCCTGCTCTCGATTTTGTTCCCACGTTCACAAGCTCGTAAACTGATGTGGCGCTGCGAACACCCCCTTGGGTGAATCCCCGCCGCGGCGCGATGGAGCACCGTGACCCTTCTGCGCACCCCCCGGCTCGCCGGGACCCCTGACCGTGCAACGGCCCAGGCCCCGCGTGACGTTCCCGACGCCACCGTCGCCCGGCTGCCGCTGTACCTGCGGGTCCTCGCGTCGTTCGCCGACGCCGGCGCCACCACGTGCTCGTCCGTCGAGCTCGCCGAGGCGGCAGGGGTCAACCCGGCCAAGGTGCGCAAGGACCTCTCCCACCTCGGCTCCTACGGCACGCGCGGGGTCGGCTACGACGTCGAGTACCTGCGCTACCAGATCGCCCGCGGACTGGGTCAGACGCAGACGTGGGACGTCGTGATCGTCGGTGCCGGCCACCTCGGCTCGGCACTCTCCACGTACCCGGGCTTCAGCCCGCGCGGGATCCGGGTCGCCGCGGTGGTCGACACCGACCCGGACCGGGTGGGCTCGACCATCGGCGACCTGCAGGTGCAGCCGCTCGCCGCGCTCGACTCGCTCGTGTCCGAGCAGGGCATCGCGATCGCCGTCGTGGCCGTGCCGGGCGACGCGGCCCAGGACGTCGCCGACCGGCTGGTCGCCGCCGGCGTCACGAGCATCCTCAACTTCGCCCCGGCCGTCCTGCAGGTCCCCGACCACGTCCAGGTCCGCAAGGTCGACCTCTCCGTCGAGCTGCAGATCCTGGCCTACCACGAGCAGCGGAAGGCGGAGACTGCATGAGCGTGCTGGTCGTGGGCATGTCCCACCGCTCGGCCCCCATCGACGTGCTGGAGCGCGCCTCCCTCGACACGGACGCGGCGGTCAAGCTGGCCCACCGTGCCCTCGAGTCGGCGTCGGTCACCGAGGCGGCCGTGATCTCCACGTGCAACCGCGTCGAGGTGTACGTGGAGGCCGACCGTTTCCACAACGCCCTCGAGGACGTCTCCCACCTGCTCGCCGAGCAGGCCGGGATGGGCCGCGAGGACCTCGTGCACCACGCCTACGTGCACTACGACGACTCGGCCGTGGCCCACCTGTTCTCGGTGGCCTCCGGCATGGACTCGATGATCCTCGGCGAGAGCCAGATCCTCGGCCAGGTGCGGCAGGCGCTGCACACCGGCCAGGCCGAGTCCACGATCGGGTCGGCCCTGAACGCCCTGTTCCAGCAGGCGCTGCGCATCGGCAAGCGCGGCCACGCCGAGACGGGCATCGACCGGCTCGCGCCCTCGACCGTCACGGCCGGCCTCGACGCCGTCGGCCCGGTCGTGACCGCTCCGGGGACGCGCTTCCTGGTGGCCGGTGCCGGCACCATGGCGAGCCTCGCCGTGCGCACGCTCGTCGACCGCGGCGTGGCCCCGCACCGGATCATGGTCGCCAACCGCACGTTCCAGCGGGCGTACGAGCTCGTCGCCACGTTCGGCGTCAGCGCCGTGCGGTGGGAGGCCATGGACGTCGAGCTGTCCGCGGCCGACGTCGTCATCAGCTGCACGGGGGCGGCCGGCTCGGTGTTCGCCACCGACCGCGTGTCCCGTGTCCTCGACGACGGGCTGTCCAACGTCACCGGCGAGCTGGTCTTCGTCGACCTGGCGCTGCCGCGCGACGTCGAGGCCGGGGTGGCCGAGCTCGAGTCCGTCAGCGTCATCGACCTCGTCACGCTGGCCGCTCGCTCGGAGAACGCCGAGCTCGCGGCCGACGTCCAGCAGGTCCGCGCCATCGTCGACGACGAGGTGCGCAGCTTCCTCGCCGCCAAGAGCCAGTCACGCGTCACGCCCACGGTCGTGGCGCTGCGCAGCATGGCGACCGAGGTCGTCGAGGCCGAGACGAGCCGCCTGCTCGGCCGGCTCCACGGCCTGCCGGACGAGCAGGTCGACCAGGTGCGCCTGGCGCTCAAGCGGGTCGCCGACAAGCTCATCCACGCTCCCACCGTGCGCGTGCAGCAGCTGGTCGACGGGCCGGGCGGCCTCACCTACGCCGACGCGCTCTCCGACCTGTTCGCGCTCGACCCCGCCGCGGTCCAGGCGGTCACCCAGGTGAAGGGGGAGAAGGCATGACCACCGCCTCCCAGCATCCCGCGCGTGAGACCCCCTTGCGTCTGGGCACGCGCGCCAGCGCCCTGGCCACGACCCAGTCCGGTCACGTGGCGGCTCGGATCACCGAGCTGACCGGTGTCGAGGTCGAGCTCGTGACCATCAGCACGGAGGGCGACCGCAACCAGGCGCCGCTCACCCAGATCGGTGGCACCGGGGTGTTCGTGGCCGCGCTGCGCGAGGCCCTGGTCGACGGGACCGTCGACGTCGCCGTCCACTCCCTGAAGGACCTGCCCACCGCCGCCGACCCCCGGCTCTCCCTCGCGGCGGTCAGCGTCCGCGAGGACCCGCGCGACGTGCTCGTGGCCCGCGACGGCCTGACCCTGGGCGAGCTGCCCCGTGGTGCGCGCGTGGGCACCGGCTCCCCGCGTCGCGAGGCCCAGCTGAACGCCCTCGGCCTGGGGGTCGAGGTCGTCCCCGTGCGCGGCAACGTCGACACCCGGATCGCCAAGGTCCGCTCCGGCGACCTCGACGCCGTGGTGCTGGCCCGCGCCGGCCTGCTGCGCCTGGGGCGGGAGTCCGAGGCCACCGAGGTCCTCGACCCCATCCAGGTCCTCCCCGCCCCCGGACAGGGGGCCCTCGCCTGTGAGTGCCGCGTCGACGACGACGCGACCGCTCGCCTCCTCTCCGTGCTCGACGACCCGGACACCCGGGCCGCCGTCACGGCAGAACGTTCCCTGCTCTCCACCTTGGAGGCAGGGTGCAGCGCACCGGTCGGAGCTCTCGCCGACGTCGTCTGGGGCGACGACGGCGACGAGCTGTGGCTGCGTGCCGTGGTCGGAGACCCCTCCGGCTCACCCACCATCCGCCTGTCCGCCTCCGGCTCGCTCAGCGAGCCGGCAGCGGTCGGCGAACGTCTCGCTGCCGAGATGCTCGCCGAGGGCGCAGCCGAGCTGATGGCCACCCCTGCGGTCGGTCCATCGATCGGTTCCGCCTCATGACCACCCGGCAGTCCAGGAAGAAGACCACCACCGTGACACCACCCACCACCGCCACCGTCGAAGCACCCGCGAAGAAGGAGCCCGCCACGAAGCGCAGCCCCAAGCCGCTGGGGCACGTGAGCTTCGTCGGCACGGGACCGGGCGACGCCAGCCTGCTGACCGTCCGCGCGGCCGAGCTCATCGCGCAGGCCGACGTCGCCATCATCGAGCAGCCCGAGCAGGCTGCCCTCGTGCCCGAGGGCGTCGAGGTCGTCGACGGCGGGCTCGGTGAGGACGGCGTCGTCCTCACCCACGCCGCGCGCGCTCGTCTCGTGGTGCGCCACGCGAAGACCGGGGCGCACGTCGTGCGGCTCGTGAGCGGCGACCCGTTCACGTACGCCACGGCACCCGAGGAGGCCGCGGCCTGCGCGAAGGCGGGCATCGCCTTCGAGATCGTCCCCGGCGTCTCGTCTGTGACGGGCGTCCCCGCCTACGCGGGCGTGCCGCTGACCAACAAGGCGCACCGCCAGTACCGCGTCGTCAGCGTCGGAGACGCGTCGATCGCCTGGCCCGACTACGCCGGCACCGACACCCTGGTGCTGCTGTCGGCCGTGGCGCGGATCGGTGAGATCGCCGCGGGCCTGATCGAGGCCGGCCGGTCCGCCGAGACCCCCGTCGCCATGACCCGCGTGGGCACCACCACCGAGCAGTCGACGGTCGTCTCCACGCTCGCCGACATCGCCGTCGACGCGCGCGCCGCAGGCATGACCTCGCCGGCCATCACGGTCGTGGGCGAGGTCGTGGCCATGCGCGAGGCGCTCTCGTGGTTCGAGACCAAGCCGCTCTACGGGTGGCGCGTGCTCGTGCCCCGCACCAAGGAGCAGTCGGCCGGCCTGGCCGCGCGTCTGCGGTCCTACGGCGCCGTGTCCGAGGAGGTCCCCACCATCTCGGTCGAGCCGCCGCGCAACCCCCAGCAGATGGACAAGGCCGTGCGCGGACTCGTCGAGGGCCGGTACGAGTGGGTCGCCTTCACGAGCGCGAACGCCGTCAAGGCCGTCCGCGAGAAGTTCGAGGAGTACGGGCTCGACGCCCGTGCGTTCTCCGGTCTCAAGATCGCAGCCGTGGGCGAGAAGACGGCCGAGGCCATCGCCACCTGGGGCATCAAGGCCGACCTGGTCCCGAGCGGCGAGCAGTCGGCCCGGGGCCTCCTGGAGGACTGGCCGCCGTTCGACGAGCTGCTGGACCCGATCAACCGGGTGTTCCTGCCGCGCGCCGACATCGCGACCGAGACGCTCGTGGCGGGTCTGCAGGAGCTCGGCTGGGAGGTCGACGACGTCACGGCGTACCGCACCGTGCGGGCGGCCCCGCCGCCGGCGCCGACCCGCGAGGCCATCAAGACCGGCAAGTTCGACGCGGTGCTCTTCACGTCGAGCTCCACGGTGCGCAACCTGGTCGGCATCGCGGGCAAGCCGCACGCGTCGACGATCATCGCGTGCATCGGCCCGGCCACGGCCCAGACGGCCGAGGAGCACGGTCTGCGGGTCGACGTCATGGCCGAGCAGCCGTCGGCCGAGGTGCTGGCCGACGCGCTGGCCGCCTTCGGTGCCGCGCGCCGTCTCGAGTTCCTCGAGGCCGGCGAGCCGGTGCTGAAGCCGTCGCAGAAGAAGCCCTCCTCGCGGCGCAAGGCCTGAGTCGATGACGTCGGGACCCTCGGCCGATCGCTCCGCAGGACCGGTGCAGGGTCCGCCCCTTCACCGACCGCCCCTCCACCGACCGCGCCGTCTCCGCACGACGCCCGCCATGCGGGCGCTCGTGCGTGAGACGCGCACGGAGCCGTCGCAGCTGGTGCTGCCGATGTTCGTGGCCGAGGGCCTGCGGGAGCCGCGGCCGATCGCGAGCATGCCCGGCGTCGTGCAGCACTCGCGTGACTCGGCGCGGCGTGCCGTGCGCGAGGCCGCCGACCTCGGCCTCGGGGGCGTCATGCTGTTCGGCGTCCCCGAGCACAAGGACGCCGAGGGGTCCGGGGCGCTGGCGGCCGACGGCATCCTCAACATCGCCCTCGCCGACGCGCGCGACGAGGTCGGCGACGACCTGCTCGTCATGGCCGACCTGTGCCTCGACGAGTTCACCGACCACGGCCACTGCGGTGTGCTCGACGACCACGGGCGGGTCGACAACGACGCCACGCTCGAGATCTACGGGCGGATGGGCGTGGCGCAGGCCGAGGCGGGGGCCCACCTCGTGGGTCCCAGCGGCATGATGGACGGCCAGGTCGGCGTCGTGCGGTCCGCCCTCGACGCGGCCGGTCACACGGACGTGGCGATCCTGGCCTACGCGGCCAAGTACGCGTCCGCCTTCTACGGACCGTTCCGCGAGGCCGTCGACTCCTCGCTGCAGGGGGACCGCAAGACCTACCAGCAGGATCCGGGCAACGCCCGCGAGGCGCTGCGCGAGACCCTGCTCGACGTGGCCGAGGGTGCCGACATCGTGATGGTGAAGCCGGCACTGGCCTACCTCGACCTGGTCTCGCTCGTGCGCGCGCACGTGAGCCTGCCGGTCGCCGCGTACACGGTCTCGGGGGAGTACTCCATGGTCGAGGCCGCCGCCCAGCAGGGCTGGATCGACCGCGACCGCACCGTCGACGAGACGATCACGTCGATCCGCCGCGCCGGCGCCGACATCGTGCTGACGTACTGGGCCGCCGAGCTCGCCCGTCGCGCCTGAGACCTCCGGGTCCGGAGGTGCCGTCGTCGCGACGACGCGCTCCGCAGCGCCCCCGTCCCGTCGCGGCGGGTGGGCCAGGAACGACGAAGCCCCCGGTCGTGGGACGACCGGGGGCTTCGAGCAGGGCGATCAGCCCTTCGTGTACTTGTCCATGCAGGTCTTGAACCGAGCAGCGTGGGTGCTGAGCGGGAGAGCGGAGACCTCGAGCGCGCAGCGCAGGTTGGCCTCGGTGGCCGAGAGCAGGTCCGTCACCGGCTTGGTGACGGGTGCCAGGGGCGTGTTCTCGACCGCGCCCTGGACGGCACCGCCGACCGTGGAGCCGCCACCGCCGGAGGATCCACCCGTGGACCCGCCGGTCGAGCCCGTGCCACCGCCGGTGGAGCCACCGGTGGACCCGGTCCCGCCGCCGGTCGAGCCGGTGCCGCCGGTCGATCCGCTTCCCGATCCGCCCTTCGACCCGCCGGACGCCTCGCTCTGGCGGACCTTCTTCTCCTTCTTGGCGGCGTCGGTGCGCTGGGCCGGCGTGAGGGTCTGGTCGAACGAGCGGCTGGTGAGGACCGAGCCCGTGGAGGTGCCGTTGGGAGTGGCGGTGAAGTCGCCGCTGGCGTAGGCCTTGCTGATGCTCAGCACGAGGTCG
Source organism: Aeromicrobium sp. Leaf289 (assembly GCF_001423335.1). NCBI lineage: Bacteria > Bacillati > Actinomycetota > Actinomycetes > Propionibacteriales > Nocardioidaceae > Aeromicrobium > Aeromicrobium sp. Leaf289. The sequence continues at coordinate 1,046,026 of NZ_LMNK01000002.1, forward strand.
ACGTAGGAGGAGGAGTTGTTGTAGCGCCGCACGGCCGCTGCCGCGTCGCCCTCGTCGGAGAGGTCGCCGCTGCCGGAGCACAGGTAGATGCCCGACGCGGTGGCGGCGTCGTTGATGTTCTGGGGGTCCTTCTTGCCGTCACCGTCGGCGTCGACGCCGACCGAGCGCCAGGTGCCGGGGATGAACTGCATCGGGCCGACCGCACGGTCGTAGACCGAGTCCTTGTCGAGCGCGCCGTTGTCGCTGTCGGTGATCTTCGCGACGCCGTCGCGGCCATCGAGCGGGATGCCGTAGATGCCGGGCTTGGCCACGCCCTTGGAGTCGAGCGCGTTGCCGCCGGTGCGGCCGTGGTTGGACTCGACGCGGCCGATCGCGGCGACGAGGTTCCAGGGCAGGTTGCAGGAGGCGTCGGCCTTGGCGAGCAGCGTCTCGGCGCGACGGTAGGCGTAGAGCGCGGAGGACGGGATGCCGTTGGTGGACAGCGTGGCCAGGGTGCCGGAGGCACCGGCGCGCGAGTCGACGCCCGCGGGCTCGGCCTGGACGCTGGCCGGCTTCTCGAACGCCGTGGCGGGCACGTCGGGGACCTCGTCGGCGCTGACCCGGTCGTCCGCCGTGGCGAGACCGGAGTTGCTGATGGCGGCACCCCATGCGACGACGAGCAGGCTCATCGGCACCAGGGCGCTGGCCTTCTGCCAGCGGCTGAGCTTGCGTGCTCCCATGCGTCTCGTCCCTCCCGTGACAGCGTGGCTCGCGTCACAGTAAACAGATGTTACCTGCTGGTGCGTCCCCGCAGGTGTGGCCCTCGTCTCACCAACGAGACGGATCACCGCAAGGTTACGGCGAACGAGGGACGACGGCATCCCTCTCCCGGGGTGGAAGGGGGCGTGGGGCCTCCTCCTCGGGCACGGCTTGAGACACTGGATCCATGGCCCCCACTCCCGTGTCCCAGCAGTGGTTCGACCGCGCCGTGCAGGTCTCGCCCGGCGGTGTGAACTCCCCGGTGCGAGCGTTCCGTGCGGTGGGGGGCACCCCGCGCTTCATGGTCTCGGCCCAGGGGGCCTGGCTGCGCGACGCCGACGACACCGAGTACCTCGACCTCGTGGGGTCCTGGGGCCCGATGCTGCTCGGCCACGCGCACCCCGAGGTGATCGCCGCGGTCACGGCCGCGGCGGCCCGCGGCACCTCGTTCGGCACGCCCAGCCCGCCCGAGGTGGAGCTGGCCGAGGAGATCGTCGGCCGCGCTCCCGTCGAGCAGGTCCGTCTGGTCACGTCGGGCACGGAGGCGACCATGTCGGCCATCCGCCTGGCCCGCGGCTTCACCGGGCGCAGCCGGGTGGTCAAGTTCGCCGGCTGCTACCACGGGCACGTCGACTCCCTCCTGGCCGAGGCCGGGTCGGGCGTGGTCACGCTCGGGCTCCCCGGCTCGCCCGGGATCCCCGCCCACGTCACCGCCGACACGATCGTGCTCCCGTTCAACGACCGCGACGCCGTGGCGGCGGCGTTCGCCGAGCACGGTGCCGACATCGCATGCGTGATCACCGAGGCCGCGGCCGGGAACATGGGCGTCGTGGCGCCCGAGCCCGGGTTCAACCGCTTCCTGTCCGAGACGTGCGCGGCGCACGGTGCGCTGTTCGTGAGCGACGAGGTGATGACGGGGTTCCGCGTCACGCGCTCCGGGCACTGGGGCCTCGACGGGGCGGTCGAGGGATGGCGGCCCGACCTGCTGACCTTCGGCAAGGTCATGGGCGGCGGCTTCCCTGCGGCGGCCTTCGGCGGTCGCGCCGACGTCATGTCGCTGCTGGCGCCGAGCGGTCCGGTCTACCAGGCCGGGACCCTCGCCGGGAACCCCGTGGCCTCCACGGCGGGACTCACCACGCTGCGCCTCGCCGACGACGCGGCCTACGCCCGCCTCGACGACTGGTCGGCCCAGGCGCGCGACCTCGTGTCGTCGGCGCTCGACGAGGCCGGGGTCCCGCACGTGGTGCAGAACGTCGGCAGCATGTTCAGCGTGGTGTGGGGGCTCACCGAGCCGGTGCGCGACTTCGCGGGCGTGCAGCGCCAGGAGACGTACCGCTACACCGCGTTCTTCCACGCCATGCTCGACGCCGGCGTGTACCTGCCCCCGAGCGCTTTCGAGTCCTGGTTCGTCTCGGCGGCGCACGACGACCGCGCACTCTCTAGGATGGCCGAGGCGCTGCCCGCCGCCGCTCGTGCTGCTGCCGCAGCGACGCCGGCCCCCCAGGAGGCAGCCGCTCCGTCATCGGTAGAGCCGTCGACCATCGCAAGGACCCCCTCATGAGCGAACGCACGATCGTCCACCTGATGCGCCACGGCGAGGTGCACAACCCCGAGGGCGTCCTCTACGGCCGGCTCCCGGAGTTCTACCTCTCCGACCTCGGTCACCAGATGGCCGTCAAGGCAGCCGACTTCCTGTCCAAGCACGAGATCGTCCACCTCGTGTCCTCGCCCCTCGAGCGCGCCCAGCAGACCGCCGCGCCGCTCGCGACCCTGCTCGAGGCCGAGGTGACGATCGACCCGCGGGTCATCGAGGCCGACAACCTCTTCGAGGGCCGCACCGTCGGGGCGGAGCCGAGGGCGCTGGCGCACCCGAAGAACTGGTGGCTGCTGCGCAACCCGTTCCGTCCCTCGTGGGGCGAGCCCTACCAGGACATCGCGACGCGCATGCGGGCCGCCGTGGCCGACGCGCGCGACGCCGCCCGCGGCCACGAGGCGGTCATCGTCTCCCACCAGCTGCCGGTCTGGATCGCCCGCCAGGCGTTCGAGCAGAACTCGTTCGTGCACGACCCGCGCAAGCGGCAGTGCACGCTCGCCAGCATCACGAGCCTCACCTTCGACGGCGACGACTACGTCGGCTTCACCTACGCCGAGCCCGCGGGCGACCTGCTGCCCGACGACCTCAAGGCCGGCAAGAAGTTCGTCGGAGGCGCCTGACCCGTGACCCGATCCTTCCCCCGGCGAGGTGGCGTGCTGCTGCTCGTCGTGACCCTCGCGGTGCTCGCCGGCTGCTCCGGTCGCGGCACCGAGGGTTCCACGGGCGGCTACGTGAGCGGCAGCCGCTTCGTCAGCCTCGTGCCGGTCGACGAGCGTGAGGAGGCGCCCGTCCTGGAGGGTGAGGACCTGGAGGGCGAGACGATCAGCTCCGCCGACTTCGCGGGCAGGACGCTGGTGGTGAACGTGTGGGGCTCGTGGTGCCCGCCGTGCCGCAAGGAGGCACCCGTGCTGCAGGGTGTCGCGGAGCAGTACGCAGACCAGGGCGTGCAGTTCCTCGGGCTCAACGTGCGCGACCAGACGGCCGCGGCGCGGGCCTTCGAGAAGCGCGTCGGCACGACCTACCCGAGCATCGTCGACACCGACGGTCGCCAGCAGCTCGGGTTCGCCGACAGCCTGCCGTCGCAGGCCATCCCGACCACCTGGGTCATCGACGCCGAGGGCCGGGTGGCGGCGAGGATCATCGACCCCGACCTGCGTGCGTCCACGCTCTCGGGCGTCATCGACGACGTGCTGACGAGCCGGTCATGACCGACTGGTTCGCCGACACCGTCCTGTCGGGGTCGCTGCTGCTCGCGGTGCCGGTGGCCGTGGTGGCCGGCCTGGTGTCCTTCTTCTCGCCGTGCGTGCTGCCGCTGCTGCCCGGCTACCTGTCCTACGTGAGCGGCGTGGGCGTGCAGGACCTCGAGACGTCGGGCCGGTCGCGCCTGCTGCTCGGCTCCGTGCTGTTCGTCCTGGGCTTCACGGTCGTGTTCGTGGCCGGCGGTGCCCTGTTCGGCGCGGTGGGCCAGCAGCTCTACGACTACCGGCGGCTGATGTCGATCGTGCTCGGCCTGGTGGTGATCGTGCTGGGCCTCGTGTTCAGCGGCGTGCTGCCGGTGCTGCAGCGCGAGGTGCGCGTCCACGCCGTGCCCGCCGTGGGCGTGGCCATCGCCCCCGTGCTGGGCGTCTTCTTCGGGCTGGGGTGGCTGCCCTGCATCGGCCCCACGCTCGGTGCGGTGCTCACGCTCGCCAACACCGAGGGCACGCTCGAGCGCGGCGCCTTCCTGACCTTCACGTACTGCCTCGGGCTGGGGCTGCCGTTCGTGGTCGCGGCGCTCGCCTTCGGCCGCTTCATGGGTGCCGTCCGCTGGGCCCGCCGCCACCAGCAGACGCTGCAGCGGGTCGGTGGCGGGCTGCTCGTCGTCGTGGGGGTGCTGCTGGTGACCGGTGTGTGGGACGCCCTCGTGACCGACCTGCAGACGTGGGCCGGCGGCTACGGGGCGGCGATCTGATGGCCCGCGAACCTCGTGAGCGCCCCGACCTGGCGCCTGCGCTCGGCACGGTCGAGACCCTGCGGTGGGCGTGGCGCCAGCTCACGTCGATGCGCACGGCGCTCCTGCTGCTCCTGCTGCTCGCCGTGGCGGCGATCCCGGGCTCGATCGTCCCGCAGCGCGGTGTCGACGCCCGGGCGGTGGAGGCGTTCCAGGCCCGGCACCCCGACCTCACGCCGTGGCTGGAGCGGCTCGGCGTCTTCCACACCTACACGTCGCCCTGGTTCAGCGCGATCTACCTGCTGCTCATGGTGTCGTTGGTGGGCTGCATCCTGCCGCGCACCCGGGTGTACCTGAAGGCGGTCCGCGCCCGTCCGCCCAAGGCCCCGCGCAACCTCGAGCGACTGCCCGCGTCGGCCGTGTTCGAGACCGACGCCGACGTCGAGGAGGTGCTGGCCGTCGCGCGCGAGACGCTGCGTGGCCCGCGCCTGCTGCCCACGCGCATCGACGTCGTGCGCGGGGGTGCCGGGCCCGGGGCGGCGAACGACGCTGCCGAGGTCCGGGCGGAGCGCGGCTACCTGCGCGAGCTCGGCAACCTGGTGTTCCACACGAGCATCGTGGCGGTGCTGGTCGGCGTGGCCGTGGGGGCGCTGTTCGGCTACCGGGGTGCGGCGATCGTGACGCAGGGCGACGGCTTCGCCAACGTGCTCACCCAGTACGACGAGTTCTCCTCGGGTGCGCTGTTCGACACCGACGACCTGCCGCCGTTCTCGCTGCAGCTGGACCGGATGGTCGCGCGGTTCTGGACCGAGGGCCCGCAGCGCGGTGCGCCGCGGCTGTTCGAGGCGTCGGGCTCCTACCGGGCCGGCGTCGACGGCGCGGAGAAGCCGTACGAGATCCGCGTCAACCACCCCCTGGCCGTCGACGGCACGTCGGTGTTCCTCGTGGGCCAGGGCTACGCTCCCGTCATCAGGGTCACGGACGCACAGGGCGACGTCGTGTTCGACGGGGCGGTCCCGTTCCTGCCCGCGGACGGCACGTACACCTCCAACGGCGTCATCAAGGTGCCCGAGGCCCAGCCGGAGCAGCTCGGCTTCCAGGGCTTCTTCCTGCCGACCGCGGTGTCGGACGGCACGGAGGAGGCGTCGATCTCGGCCTTCCCCGGCGCCGTCAACCCGCTGCTCGGGCTGTTCGTCTTCCACGGCGACCTCGGCATCGACGACGGGCTCCCGCAGTCGGTCTACGTGCTCGACAAGGAGAACCTCGAGCAGTACAAGAACGCCGACGGGTCGAACTTCCGGGTGAGCCTGAGCCCGGGCCAGGAGGCCGACCTGCCCGACGGCGGCACCATCGAGTTCGTCGACCTGACCCTCTTCGCCCGGTTCCAGATCGCGTCGACGCCGTTGGTGTGGCTGCCCCTCGGTGGCATCAGCATCGGCATCGTCGGGCTGGTGCTCTCGCTGGCGATCCGCCCCCGGCGCACCTGGGTCCGGGCCCGTCGGGACGGCTCACGTACCGTGGTGGAGGTCGCCGCGCTCGACCGCGTCCCCCGGGACGACCTCGGCACGAGCCTCGACGAGCTGCTCGAGCGGCTGCGCAGCGGGCTCGGTGACCGGACCGATCCGCAGAAGGAGACCCGATGAACCTCGCCGACTACGCGCAGGTCTCGAACTACGCCATCGCCTCGGCCACGGGCATCGTCGCCCTGGCCTTCCTCGCGCACGTCGCCGAGTGGGGCTTCGCACGGCGCAGCGCGCCCGCGTCCGCCCAGGTGCCGGTCACCGCCGGTGCCCCCGCCGGGACGGTCGCCGACGACGCGCCTGCCTCGCCCGAGGAGTCGCCGAGCCGTCCCGACGTCCTCTCGTCGATCGCCTACTCCCTCGCCGTGCTCGCGAGCGTCGTGCTGGTCGTCGGCATGGTCTCCCGCGGGCTCGCGGCGCAGCGGGTGCCGTGGGGCAACATGTACGAGTTCGGCGTCGGCGGTGCCCTGGTGGCGCTCGTCGTCTACGTCGTCGTCGCGCGGATCTCGCCCATCGAGTGGCTCGGTGGCATCGTCACGGGCTTCGCGCTGGTCGTGCTCGGAATGGCGTCGTCGACGTACGTGCCGGCCGGACCGCTCGTGCCCGCCCTGCACTCCTATTGGCTCGTCATCCACGTGGCCGCGGTCATGATCGCGGGAGCCTTCTTCCTGCTCGGCACGGCGGCGTCGGTGCTGTACCTCGTCCGCGCCCGCGCCGAGGAGAACGGCACCGTCGGCCCGACGCTGTCGCGGTTCCCGACCGCCGCCGTGATGGACCAGCTGGCCTACCGCGTGATCGCCGTGGGCTTCCCGCTCTGGACGTTCGGCGCCCTCATCGCGGGCCCGATCTGGGCGCACTACGCCTGGGGCCGCTACTGGGGCTGGGACCCCAAGGAGGTCTGGGCGTTCATCACCTGGGTGGTCTACGCCGGCTACCTGCACGCCCGTGCCACGGCCGGCTGGAAGGGCAAGCGCGCCGCGACCATCGCGATCGTCGGCTTCGCCACCTTCCTATTCAGCTACTACGGCGTCAACCTCTTCGGCTCCGGCCTCCACTCCTACGCCAAGTAGCCCCGACCAGTCCCCACGTTTCGGACAGTTGTGGGGCACTCCGGCCGGTGAAAGTGCCCCGCAACTGTCCGAAACGTAGGGACGTGCCGGTTGTCCACAGGGGTGCGTTGCCCTGCGACCGGGGTGCGGCCACGGTGGGGCGATGGACCTGCCCACCGACCGACCGTTCACCGTGAGCGAGGCAGCGGCGAGCGGGGTGACACGCGACGTCCTGCGGAGTCGCCGGTTCCGTCGACTGCTGCGCGGCGTGTACGTCGGAGCCGACGTCGCGCTGACCCTGCGGGTGCGGCTGCTCGCGGTGCTCCTCGTGCTCCCTGACGACTGCGCGGTGAGTCACCGCACCGCGCTGGCCCTCTGGGGACACGACACCAGGGGAGCGGGACTGGAGCTCTCCACCCGCACCGAGCTGCGTACCCGTCTGCCCGGGGTCGTGCTGCACCGTCGACTGCACCCCATCCAGACCGTCGAGCGCGACGGCCTCCGGGTGACGACGCCGGAGCGGACCTTCGTCGACTGCGCGACCCGGCTCGGGATCGTCGCGCTGGTGCAGGCGGCGGAACACCTCCTGCGGACCGCCACGACGAGGAACGTCCTGGACACCTTCTGCTGGACCCATCACCTCCATGGCGTGGTTCGCGCACGGCGAGCGATGGCCCTGGTGCGGGAGGGAGCGGAGTCACCCATGGAGTCCCTGCTCCGGCTCATGCTGGTCTTCGCACGGTTGCCGGAGCCGCGGGTCAACGTCGTCGCCCGCGACGCACAGGGCCGGTTCGTCGCGCGGGTCGACCTCCTGTACCCGCGCTGGAAGGTGGTGGTGGAGTACGACGGGCGGCACCACGAGACCGACGCTCGCCAGTGGGCACGTGACCGGTGGCGACGGGAGGCGCTCGAGGCGCTCGGCTACCGGGTCATCGTGGTTGCGGCCGCCGACCTGGCCGAGCCACGGCACATTCCGTGGCGCGTTCATCGCGCCCTGGTCGAGCGCGGCTACGACGGACCGCGTCCGGTGACGAGCGTCCAGTGGCTCCGCTGGTTCACTCGGGCTCCCGTTGTGGACACTTCCGGGGCACAACGAGCCGCCTGACCCACCCGCAACTGTCCGAAACGGGGAGACGGCCGGGGTGGGGTCAGAGGCCGCGGAGGTAGTCGGGGTCGTCGTCGGGGCCGCGGGTGGGCGGGCGGCCGCCGGGCCAGCCGTAGCCGGAGTCGCGGGGCGGGCGGCCCTTGCGGGGCTGCGAGCCCAGGAACACCCAGGCGAGCGGTCCGACGAACGGGACCAGGATGGCGACGAACCACGCCGCCTTCGGCAGGCCGCGGACCTGCGAGCGAGGGGTGGCGATGAGGTCGAAGAACGCGTACACGAGCAGGACCACGCCCACGATCGCGATCAGTGCCTTGCCCATGGCGACACCGTACCCGCGACCCTCAACCTCGGCTGGTCGACGGCCGGGCCGCGCGACGGTCGAGCGGCGGACGACCACCCCGGCCCCGCCGTCGAGGGCGTGAGCGCGGGCGAGCGACCTGCCTCGACGCGTCGACCGATAACCTCGGGGCATGAAGGCCTTCTGGAGGTACACGCTCGCCCGGCTCAGCGTCCTGGCCGTCACCTACCTGCTCCTGTGGGGCGTGGGCCAGTTCTTCCTGGAGTTCGACGAGCTGACGAACCTGCTCGTCCTCCTCGCCGCCATGATCATCTCCTCGATCATCTCGATCTTCCTGCTCGCCGGGATGCGCGAGGACCTCGCCGCGAACGTGCAGCAGCGGGCCGAGCGCATGTCGTCGCGCATCGAGGAGTCGCGCAGTGCCGAAGACGTCGACTGAGACCCGCGCCTGGATCGACGAGGCGATCCGCCGCGTCGAGGCCGACGCCAACCGCAGCGCCGACACCCACCTGCACGCGGTGCCCGTCGCCACGCCCGACGTCGACCTGTACCTGAAGGACGAGTCGGTCCACCCCACCGGCAGCCTCAAGCACCGCCTCGCCCGCTCGCTCTTCCTGCACGCCCTCTGCAACGGCTGGATCGGTCCGCACTCCACGATCGTCGAGGCGTCCAGCGGGTCCACCGCCGTCAGCGAGGCATACTTCGCCCGGCTCGTCGGCCTGCCGTTCGTGGCCGTCATGCCGGCCGCCACGAGCACCGAGAAGGTCGCGCTCATCGAGTGGCACGGCGGCCGCTGCCACTTCGTGCAGAACGCCGCCGACGTGTACGACGAGGCCCGCCGCGTGGCCGCCGACTGCGGTGGCCACTACATGGACCAGTTCACCTACGCCGAGCGAGCCACCGACTGGCGGGGCAACAACAACATCGCCGAGTCGATCTTCGAGCAGATGTCGGCCGAGCGTCATCCCGTCCCCACCTGGGTCGTGGTCAGCGCCGGCACGGGCGGCACGTCGGCCACGATCGGCCGCTACCTGCGCTACCGCCGCCACCCCACGTCGTTGCTGGTGGCCGATCCCGAGAACTCCGCGTTCCTCGACGGCTGGGCGCAGGACACCTCCGACGTGGTCACGGGCGCCTCGTCGCGCATCGAGGGCATCGGCCGGCCGCGCGTGGAGCCGTCGTTCGTCGGCGGCGTCATCGACGACATGCTCCGCGTCCCCGACGCCGCCTCCATCGCCACGATGCGCTGGACGAGCGACCGGCTCGGACGACTCGTGGGCGGCTCCACCGGCACCAACGTGTGGGCGTCGCTGACCCTTGCCACCCGCATGCACCGGGCAGGGGAGCAGGGCAGCATCGTCACGCTGCTGTGCGACGCGGGGGAGCGCTACCTCAGCTCGTACTACGACGACGCGTGGCTGGCCGAGCGCGGCATCGACCTCGCGCCGTTCTCGGCGATACTCGAGGAGTACGACGCGACCGGCTCCCTGCCGGTGCCGAACGACCGTGGGGTCAGCTGACCTCGACGAGCGTCCACGACTCGACGCGACCGTCGGCGAGCACGAGGTGGCCCAGCGTGCCGTGCGGCTGGCGTCGCTTGTCGGTGGGCGAGCCGGGGTTGAGGATCCGCAGGCCGTCGTCGGGATCCTCGCTCGTCTCGTCCCACGGGATGTGGGAATGGCCGAACACGACCACGTCGGCGTCGGGGAAGCGCCGACGCATGCGCCGCACACGGCCCTGCTTGGCGCCGGCGTCGTGGATCATCGCCACGCGCACGCCGGCGAGCTCGAGCTCGAGGGTCTCCGGTGCGCCCCACGCGGCCACGTCGGCGCCGTCGTTGTTGCCCAGGACCACGCGGACGGGGGCGAGCGCGGCCAGCTCGTCGAGCACCGACGGCACGCACACGTCGCCGGCGTGCAGCACCAGGTCGACGCCGCGCAGCTCCTCGGCGACGCGCTCGGGCAGGCCCTTCCAGAACCGCGGCGCGTGGGTGTCGGAGACGACTCCGACGCGGAGCCGGCGGGGGTGCCGGGCCGTGGGCGGCATATCGGCCGAGCTCACCGGCCCAGCGCGAGGCCGAGCGCCAGCCCGGCCGACCACAGCAGCTCGGCGATGCCGGTCGTCTTGAGGACGGGGACGAGGGCCGGGCCCACGGCCCCGCCGACGACCGCGCGCACGGCGGGGACGACGGGGAGCAGCCCCGGCAGCGCCAGCAGGGCCCACGGGGTGGCGCCGACGGCGATCGCCCCCGCCGCTGCCGCGGCGACCACCACGAGCGCGACGTAGAAGGTGCGCGAGCGGGCGTCGCCGAGCACGACGGCGAGCGTGCGCTTGCCGGCCTCGACGTCGGTGGGGATGTCGCGCAGGTTGTTGGCCACGAGGATCGCGCAGGCGAGTGCGCCGACGCCGACGGCGGCCGCCCACGCCTCCCAGGGCAGCGCCTCGACCTGCACGTACACGGTGCCGAGCACGGCCACGAGCCCGAAGAACAGGAACACGCTCACCTCGCCGAGGGCCCGGTAGCCGTAGGGGTTGGAGCCGCCGGTGTAGGTCCACGCGGCCCCGAGCGCGGCGACGCCCACGAGCAGCAGCCACCACGTCGTGGTGGCGGCGAGGGCGAGGCCGAGGAGCGCGCCGAGGCCGAGGAAGCCGAGGGCCGCGGCCTTGACCGCGGCCGGCGACGCGAGCCCCGACCCCACCAGGCGCAGGGGGCCGACGCGGTCGTCGTCGGTGCCGCGGACGCCGTCGGAGTAGTCGTTGGCGTAGTTCACGCCGATCTGCAGGGCCAGCGAGACCCCGAGGGCGAGCAGCGCCTTGGCCCAGACCACGTCGTCGACGAACGCGGCCACGCCCGTGCCCGCGAGCACGGGCGCCACGGCGGCGGGGAGGGTGCGGGGACGGGCCCCCTCGACCCACTGCGAGAGGGTCGCGCTGCTGCTGTCGGTCACCGTGCTCCTTCGTCCGGGGGCTCCTCGGCCCGGGGCTCCTCCGGTCGAGGGCTCTCCGCGCGGGCTCCGCAAGGTTCAGCCGTCAGTCTGCCAGCGCCTACGCTGGGCGCATGAAGCAGCCGCCGTTCCCGTTCGTGCTCGTGGGGCTGACCGGTCTGTTCGTGTGGCTCGCGGTCACGACGGCCGGTGGCTGGCTGCCGATCGCCGCGGGGTTCGGGGCGCTGCTCACCGGAGCGGCGGCGCTGTACCAGTCCCGTCCGGTGCGCGAGCCCGGTGACCCGATCACCGACGACGACCTGGAGCCGGGGCCCTGACCGGAGCGGGCCCGGCGTCGCTGCGCCCGGTGGCGGGGCCGGCGCGTGAGGTCCTGGCGCTGCTCCGGCCGTGGGTCGACGGCGTCGACACCGCCCCCCTCGTCGTGCGCACGTCGGGGAGCACGGGCGAGCCCAAGGACGTGCGGCTGTCGCGCGACGCGGTGCTGGCGTCCGCCACCGCCAGCGCCGCGCGTCTCGGTGGGCCGGGCCAGTGGCTCCTGGCCCTGCCGGTCACCGGCGTGGGTGGCCTGCAGGTGCTGGTGCGGTCCTTGCTCGCGGGAGCCGAGCCGGTGCTGCTCGACGAGCACGCCGACCTGGAGCAGGCCGTGGCGGCGATGCGGCCACCGACGGCGGCACCCCGGCGGTACGCCTCGCTGGTCCCGACCCAGCTGCACCGGCTGGCGCAGGCCGGACGACTCGACGTGGTCGCGTCGCTCGACGCCGTCCTCGTCGGCGGCGCTGCCGTCGACCCCGCCCTGCTGGAGCGCTCGCGCGAGGCGGGTGTGCGGGTGGTGCGGACCTACGGCATGAGCGAGACGAGCGGCGGCTGCGTGTACGACGGCGTCCCGCTCGACGGCGTGGACCTGCGCATCGTCGAGCCCGTCGACGGCGTGGGGCGCGTCCAGGTGTCGGGCCCGGTGCTGTTCGACGGCTACGGCGACGAGCCTCGGGTCGGTGCGTGGTTCGACACGGCCGACCTCGGCCGGGTCGACGACGGTGTGCTGAGCGTGGTGGGTCGCGCCGACGACGTGGTGGTCAGTGGCGGGGTCAACGTGCCGCTGCCCGCCGTCGAGCGGGCGCTGCGCGAGGTGCCCGAGGTGCACGACGCGGCGGTCGCCGGTGTGCCCGACGAGGAGTGGGGCACGCGCGTCGTCGCCGTGGTGGTGCCGGCCGACGCCACGTGCCTCGACGGCGTGCGGGCCGAGCGCCTGCGCGACGCCCTGGAGGATGCCGGTCTGCCCCGGGCGTGGGGGCCGCGCGACGTTGTGCTCGTCGACGCGGTGCCGCTCCTGCCCGGGGGCAAGGTCGACCGGCTGGCCGTGCGGCGGCTCACCGGCGGGTGAGCCGCCGCCCGCCCCAGGTCCGAGTGGCGTCAGGCGGAGGCGACGGCCTGGTCGATCGGGGTGTCTCCGGACACGAGGTCCCACTGGCGGCCGATGCCCGCCCCGGTGTCGAGGGACTCCGCGAGCACGGCGGCCACGTCGGCGCGGGGGATCTCCCCCCGGGCCACGGAGTCGCCGAGCGTCACGGTGCCGCGAGCCGGGTCGTCGGTGAGGCGGCCGGGGCGCACGATCGTCCAGTCGAGGCCGCTCCCGCGCAGGGCGACGTCGGCGTCGCGCTTGGCCTCCACGTAGGCGCGCCACACGTCGTCGGTGTCCTCGGGCAGCGGCAGGTCGACGCCGATGGCCGAGACCTGCACGAAGCGGCTGATGCCGGCGAGCTTCGCCCCGTCGATCGACTTCAGCGACCCCTCGAGGTCGACGCTCCTCTTGCGGTCGATGTTGCCGTCGGCGCCGCCGCCGGCGGCGAACACCACGGCGTGGCATCCCTCGAAGGCGTGGGCGAAGCCGTCGGCGTCCTGCTTCTCGATGTCGAGGCGGCGCGCGGTGGCACCGCGCTGCTCGACGTCGGACACGTGGGCGTCGCTGCGCACGAGCGCGACGACGTCGTGGCTGCGGGCACGGAGCTGGTCGATGAGGTGGAGGGCGATCTGGCCGTGGCCCCCGACGATGGCGATCTGCGACATGCCTCCACGGTGGCACGCCCGTGGTGAGGGTGCAGGTCCGGACGGCGTGGTGTGCGCAGGCTCACCGTTCGCAGGAGCCGGCGGCCGACGAGCCGGTGCGCGCGTCCCGACGGCGATAGGCTCGGCCGGTGCACACCTTCGCCATCGGGATGCCCGTGCGGTTCCGCGGCATCTCCCGACGCGAGGGCGTGCTGCTGCAGGGCGTGGCCGGCTGGGGCGAGTTCAGCCCGTTCCTCGACTACGACGACGACGAGTGCGTGCCGTGGCTCGCCAGCGCCCTCGAGGCGGCGCACCAGGGCTGGCCGGACCCGGTGCGCGACCGGGTGCCCGTGAACGCCACCGTGCCGGCCGTCGGCCCCGAGCAGGCGGCGGCGATCGTGCGCGCCTCGGGAGCGTCGACGGCGAAGGTCAAGGTGGCCGAGCGCGGACAGTCGCTGGCCGACGACATCGCCCGCGTCGAGGCGGTGCGCGACGCCCTGGGTCCTGCCGGGCGGGTCCGGGTGGACGCGAACGGCGGCTGGTCGGTCGACGACGCCGTCGTGGCGATCCGGGCGCTCGACACCGTCGGCACCCTCGAGTACGTGGAGCAGCCGTGTGCCGACGTCGAGGAGCTCGCACTCGTCCGACGTCGGGTCGACGTGCCGGTGGCGGCCGACGAGTCGATCCGGCGTGCCGCCGACCCGTACCGCGTGCGCGACCTCGAGGCCGCCGACGTCGCGGTGCTCAAGGTCCAGCCGCTCGGGGGCGTGCGAGCGTGCCTGCGGGTCGCCGAGGAGATCGGGCTGCCCGTCGTGGTCTCCAGCGCCGTCGAGTCGTCCGTGGGGCTCGCCGCCGGGGTGGCGCTCGCCGCGGCGCTCCCGGAGCTGCCCTACGCCTGCGGCCTGGGCACCACCTCGCTGCTCGGCGGCGACGTGACGGACGCCCCGCTGGTGCCCGTCGACGGCTGGTTGCCCGTGCGCCGGGTGGACGTCGACCCCGCCGCCCTGGCCTCGGTGGCCGCCGACCTGCCGACCGCCGCCGCCTGGACCGCCCGGCTCGACCGGGTGGACGCCCTGCTCCGGGTGGGGGACGCGCCGTGAGCGAGCAGCGCGCCACCGGCGTCGCACGTCGGCTGCTGCACACCCTGCTGGCCCACGGCGTGACGGACGCCGTCCTGTCGCCCGGTTCGCGGTCGGCGCCGATCGCCCTGGCCCTGCACGCCGCCGACCGCGCCGGACGCATTCGTCTGCACGTGCGCGTGGACGAGCGGGAGGCCGGCTTCCTCGCGCTGGGCCTGGCCCGCACCTCCCACCGTGTGGTGCCCGTGGTCACGACGTCGGGCACCGCCGTGGCCAACCTGCACCCGGCGATGCTCGAGGCGCTCCACGCGGGCATCGGCGTGCTCGCCGTCACCGCGGATCGCCCGGCGCGGCTGCGGGGCACCGGCGCGAACCAGACCACCGTGCAGCCGGACATCTTCCCCGGGATCCGGAGCATCGACCGGGTCAAGCAGCTGCTGATGGGCCCGGACGCGCCGGTGCACCTCAACCTCGAGCTCGACGAGCCGTTGGTGGAGCCGATCGACTGGACCCTCGACGACCCCGCAGCGTCCGTCCTGGGCAGCGTGCGTCGGGCGTACGAACCGGGCACCCTGGTCACGCTCGACGCCGGGCCCCGCACCGTCGTGCTCGCCGGCGACGACGCGGGCCGACGCGCGCGCGTGCTCGCCCGCGACGCCGGCTGGCCGCTGCTCGCCGAGCCGACGTCGGGCTCGCGCACCGGCGACGCGCTCGCGACGTACCGGTTGCTGCTCGGCCACCCGCCGCTCGCCGACCGCGTCGAGCGCGTGGTCTCGTTCGGCCACCCCACGCTGAGCCGACCCGTCACGCGGCTGCTCGCCCGCGCCGACGTCGACGTGGTGCACGTGGGCACGCAGGCCACGTTCCCGGTGCCCGCCGGTCCGCGCGTCACGTTCACCGACGAGGTCGCGGCGGCCGGGGTCGGTGACGCCGCGTGGCTGCAGGAGTGGACCGACGCCGACGCGCGTGTGGTCGGCGCGGTCGACGCCGTCGTCGCCGCGAACCCCGCGTCGGGGCTCGCCGTCGCCCGCACCGTGGCGGAGGCGCTCCCACCCGGCGGTCTGCTGGTGGTCGGCGCGTCCCAGCCGATCCGTGACCTCGACGTCGTCGCGAGGCCATGGATCGTGGGGGAACGCCGCTACGTGGTCGCCAACCGCGGCCTCGCGGGCATCGACGGCACGGTGTCGACGGCGGTGGGCGCGGCGCTCGCCCGCGACTCCACCCGAGCACTCGCCGTGATGGGTGATCTCACGTTCCTGCACGGCAGCAACGGACTGCTGGTCGGCCCCGGCGAGCCCCGACCCGACCTCACCGTGGTGGTGGTCAATGACGACGGCGGCGCCATCTTCGCGACGCTCGAGCAGGGCGGCCCGGAGCACGCCGACGCCTTCGAGCGGGTCTTCGGCACCCCGACGGGTGCCGATCTTGGCGCGCTCTGCGCCGGGTACCGCGTGCCGCACCGACGCGTGGAGCCGGACGGCCTCGCCGCCGCACTCGCGTCACCGACGGGTGGGCTCGAGGTGGTCGAGGTGACCCTGCGTCGCGACGACCGCCGTGCCCTCGACGCCGCTCTGCGCACCGCCGCGACGAGCGCCCTCGCCGGCTCCTGACCGCAGAGGGCCGCGCCCCGTCCGATGGCCCCGTCCGACGGCCCCGTCCGACGGGGCCGTCCGGTGGGCGAGAAACCGTGACAGTTCTGGTGTCATCGACCATGCCGGGAGTACGGTGGTGACGCGCATCACGCATCCCGGCGGAAGGTCGTCCACGACCTCGCAGCCGGACGAGGGAAGGACGGACATGGGGATCGAGACCTTCGACTACGTCGTCATCGGGTCGGGCAGCGGTGGCGGCGTCGTCGCCACGCGCCTGAGCGAGGACCCCGACGTCCGGGTGCTGCTGCTCGAGGCGGGCCCGGCCGACGACGACGACATGATCCACCTGCCGGCCGGCTTCTCCACCCTCTTCAAGACGTCGTGGGACTGGGGCTACCAGACCACCCCGCAGAAGCACCTCGGCAACCGCCGGGCCGACTGGCCGCGCATGAAGGCGCTCGGCGGCTGCACGTCGATGAACGCCATGATCTACATCCGCGGCAACCACGCCGACTACGACGAGTGGCGCGACGGCTACGGCGCCGAGGGTTGGGGCTACGACGACGTCCTGCCGTACTTCCGCAAGTCCGAGGGCAATCAGCGGATCCGCAACTCCTTCCACGGCAACGACGGTCCCCTGCACGTCGAGGACCGCCGCCACGACCACGAGCTCAGCACCGCGTTCGTCGAGTCGGCCGTGGCCAACGGCATGAAGCGCACCGACGACTTCAACGGCGCCGAGCAGGAGGGCGCCGGGCTCTACCAGGTCACGTGCCGCAAGGGTCGGCGCTGGTCCGTGGCCGACGCCTACATCCGGCCTGCGCTCGGCCGCCCCAACCTGGTGCTGCGCACCGAGGCCTTCGTGACGTCGATCGACCTCGAGGGCACGAAGGGCTCCAAGCGTGCGGTGGGCGTCACGTACCGGCGCGGCGCGTTCACCGAGTCGGTGCGCGTGAACGGCGAGGTCGTGCTCGCCGGTGGCGCCGTCAACTCACCGCAGCTGCTCATGCTGTCGGGCATCGGCCCGGGCGCCCATCTCAAGGAGCACGGCATCGACGTGCAGGTCGACCTGCCGGGCGTCGGCCAGAACCTGCAGGACCACCCCGTGTCGGGCGTGCTCGCCCACACGCAGGACACCACCGACATCGCCGCGTCGCTCAACCTGCCCCAGCTGCTCAAGGCCCAGAAGCTCGGCCGCGGACCGCTCACCTCGAACGTCGCCGAGGCCGGTGCGTTCTTCAAGAGCCGCGACGACCTCGACCTGCCCGACCTGCAGTTCCACTTCGCGCCCACCGGCTTCTGGGACAACGGCCTGCACGAGCCGTCGCAGCCGGCGCTCACGCTCGCCGCCACGCTCGTCAACGTGAAGAGCCGCGGCCACGTGCGCCTCCGCTCGGCCGACCCGACGTGGAAGCCGGAGATCGAGGCGGGCTACCTCGACGACCGCGCCGACCTCGAGGCGCTCGCCGCCGGCATCCGTCGAGCCTGCGAGATCCTCAAGGACGGTCCGCTGGCCCGCTTCGTCAAGGCGCCGTGGGAGCCCGCGTCGCTCGACCCGACCGAGGACCAGGTGCTCGCCTCCATCGGGCGCCTGTGCCAGACGCTCTACCACCCCGTCGCCACCTGTGCGATGGGCACGGGCGACGACAGCGTCGTCGACCCGCAGCTGCGTGTCCGCGGCGTGGAGGGCCTGCGGATCGCCGACGCCTCCGTCATGCCCGCCGTCCCCCGCGGCAACACCAACGCCCCCACCATCATGGTCGGCGAGAAGGCTGCCGACCTCATCAAGGAGTCCCGATGACCTCGACGTTCGACCGTCACCCGAACCCGCCCGCCACGTCCGCCTCGGTGCCTGCCGACGGTGTCGAGACCTTCGAGTCGCTCGACCCGGCCACCGGCGACGTGGTCGGTGTCCACCCGGTCGCCGGCCCCGAGGACGTCGCACTGGCCGTCGAGCGGGCCCGCGACGCCGCGCAGTGGTGGGGTGCCCTGAGCTTCGACGAGCGGGCCGAGCACCTGCTCACGTGGCGCAGCGTCATCACCCGCCGCATCGCGCAGCTGGCGGCGCTCTCGCGCAGCGAGACGGGCAAGCCGATCGCCGACGCACAGCTGGAGATCGCGCTCGCGATCGACCACGTCGCCTGGGCCGCCAAGCACGCCAAGAAGGTGCTCGGCCCGCAGAACGTGTCGTCCGGGCTCGTCATGGCCAACCAGAAGTCGACGGTCGAGTACAAGCCGCTCGGCGTGGTCGGCGTCATCGGTCCGTGGAACTACCCGGTCTTCACGCCCATGGGCTCGATCGCCTACGCCCTCGCCGCCGGCAACACGGTCGTGTTCAAGCCCAGCGAGTACACGCCGGGCGTCGGCGTGTGGCTGGCCGACACCCTCAGCGAGGTCGTCGGCGGCATCCCGGTCCTGCAGACGGTCACCGGTCTCGGCCCCACGGGTGCCGCCCTGTGCACCTCGGGCGTCGACAAGCTGGCCTTCACCGGCTCCACCGCCACCGGCAAGAAGGTCATGGCCGCGTGCGCCGAGCGGCTCACGCCCGTCGTGATCGAGGCCGGCGGCAAGGACTCGCTGATCGTCGACCAGGACGCCAACATCGCCAAGGCCGCCGAGGCCGCGCTGTGGGGCGGCATGTCCAACGCCGGCCAGACCTGCATCGGCACCGAGCGCGTCTACGTGCACGAGCGGGTCTTCGACGCGTTCGTCGCCGAGATCACCGAGCAGGCCCAGGGGCTGCGCGCCGGTGGTGACGCGGGCGCGCACATCGGCCCCATCACGATGCCGTCCCAGGTCGACGTCATCCGCAGTCACGTCCAGGACGCCCTCGACCGCGGTGCCACCGCCGTCGTCGGCGGCATCGACGCAGTGGGCGAGCGGTTCGTCCAGCCCACGATCCTGGCCCACGTCCCGGAGACGTCCAGCGCGATCACCGAGGAGACGTTCGGCCCGACGCTGGCGATCAACCCGGTGCGCGACATGGACGAGGCGGTGCGCCTCACGAACGCCGGCAAGTACGGCCTCGCGGGTGCGGTGTTCTCCAAGCGCAACGGCATGGAGATCGCCCGTCGCATCCGCTCGGGCATGACGTCGGTCAACGGCATCATCACGTTCGCGGGCGTGCCCGGCCTGCCGTTCGGCGGCGTCGGCGAGTCCGGCTTCGGGCGCATCCACGGCCCCGACGGGCTCAAGGAGTTCACGTACGCCAAGGCCATCACGCGCCAGCGCTACGCCCCGCCGCTCAACCTCACGTCCTTCAAGCGCACCGTGCGCGACGAGAAGGGCCTCAACCTCATCGTCACGCTGCTGCACGGCGGCAAGAAGACGCTCAAGGAGTAGTCCCGACCCGTCAGTCCCCACGTTTCGGACACCTGCGGGGCATTCGAGGGCACGAAAGTGCCCCGGAAGTGTCCGAAACGTGGGGACTGGTCGGTCGGCGTCAGGCGAGGGCGTCGCGCACGGGCACGAGCTTGGCCTGGCTCTCGGCCAGCTCGTCGGCGGGGACGGAGTCCGCGACGATGCCGCAGCCGGCGAAGAGGCGAACGCGGTGGCCGTCGGCCTCCAGCTGGGCCGAGCGCAGCCCGATGCCCCACTCGCCGTCGCCCTCGGCCCCGATCCAGCCGACCGGCCCGGCGTAGCGGCCGCGGTCGAGTCCCTCGATCTCGGCGATCAGGGCCACGGCGGCGTCGGTGGGGGTGCCGCCGACGGCCGCCGATGGGTGCAGGGCGGCCGCGAGCGTCAGGGCGCTGGCGTCGCCGCGCAGCACGGCGGTCACGTCGGTCGCGAGGTGCATGACGTTGGGCAGGTGCAGCACGAACGGGGCGTCGGGGACGTTGGTGCTGCGGCAGTGCGGGGCGAGCGCCTCGGCCACCGAGCGCACCGCGTACTCGTGCTCCTCGAGGTCCTTGCTGGACCGGGCGAGGGACGCGGCGAGCGCGAGGTCGCGGGTGTCGTCGCCGGTCCGCCGGATCGTGCCGGCCAGCACGCGCGACGTGACCAGCCCGCGCTCCAGGCGCACCAGCATCTCCGGCGTGGAGCCGAAGAAGCCGTCGACGTGGAACGTCCAGCAGCCGGGGTAGTCGCGGGCGAGGCGACGCAGGGGGGCGCGGACGTCGAGCGGCTCGTCCAGCTCGGCCACGAGGTCGCGGGCGAGCACCACCTTGTCGAGCTGCCCGGCGGCGATGCGACGCACCGCCTCGGCGACGACGTCCTGCCAGGCGTCGCTGTCGACGGGCCCGTCGACCAGCTCGATGCCGGTCGGGTGCACGGGAGCCTCGGCAGGGACGAGCTCGGGCGCGGTCCTGATGGAGGTGCCGACGACCGTCACCCAGCTGCGACCGTCGCGTCGGCCCACCAGGACCTCGGGGACGACGAGGCTGCTGCCGCGGCCGTCGTCGGCGAAGGCGAAGCTGCCGAAGGCCACCAGGCCGCTCCCGGGCACCTCGACCTCGTCGCGCACGACGCTGTGCCGGGTGACCTCGCGCCACCAGCGGTGCGCGCGCTCGAAGCGGCCGGGGCCGTCCGTCGAGAACGCGGCGGCACGACCCCAGCCGACGAGCCCGTCACCGTGGTGCACCCAGGCGACGGCGTCGACTTCGCGGCCCAGCAGGGCCAGGAGGGGGCCCGGGTCGTCGACCTCCACGGTGCGGGCCACGAGCGGCCTCGGCAGGGGGCTCGCTGCTGAGGCGGTGTCGACGGCTGGCGTCGGAGGGCTCGTCACCCGATCCAGGCTACTCGTGGGAAGGTAAGGAGGTGACCCGAGCAGGCCTGGACAAGGAGCCCCGCGACGTCGCGCGCATGTTCGACACCGTCGCGCGTCGCTACGACCTGACCAACGACGTGCTGTCGATGGGACAGGACCGACGCTGGCGCCGTCGGGTCGTCGAGCTGGTCGATCCGCAGCCCGGCGAGCGCATCCTCGACCTGGCCGCGGGCACCGGCACGTCGAGCGAGCCGTTCCGCGAGGCCGGCGCCACCGTGGTCCCGTGCGACTTCTCCCTCGGCATGCTCCAGGAGGGCCGTCGTCGCTTCCCGCACCTGCCGTTCGTCGCGGGCGACGGGATGCGGCTCCCGTTCGCGGACGCCTCGTTCGACGCCGTCACGATCTCCTTCGGGCTGCGCAACATCCACGACCCGGTGCAGGGGCTCACCGAGCTGCTGCGCGTGACCCGCCCCGGCGGACGGATCGTCGTGTGCGAGTTCAGCACGCCCACGTGGGAGCCGTTCGACGCGCTCTACTCCAACTACCTCATGCGGGCGCTGCCGAGCATCGCGCGCCGCACGTCGTCGAACCCGGAGTCGTACGTCTACCTCGCGGAGTCCATCCGCGCCTGGCCCGACCAGAAGGGTCTGGCGCTGCGCATGGTCGAGGCGGGCTGGGGCCGCGTGGAGTGGCACAACCTCTCCGGCGGGATCGTCGCGCTGCACCACTCCGTCCGTCCCTGACCGGGCGGGGGAGGCCCTAGGGCGTCGGCACGTCCGCGGGGGCGAACCTGCGCGAGCCGAACGTCGGGGCCGTGCTGGTGGACGCACCTTCTCCGTTGCACATGTGCGCGCATGCGCACATGATGGTCACGTGCTCACCACGCTCCGCCGTCACCCGACCTACGCCCGGCTCTTCGCCGCGCAGCTGAGCGGTCTCCTGGGGACCGGCGTCCTCACGGTCGCCCTCGCGCTGCTCGCCGCCGACCTCGCCGGACCGCGGGCGGCGGGGGTGCTGGCGACGGCGCTGACCGTGAAGATCGCCGCGTACGTCGTCCTGTCGCCGTGGATCGCACGCGTGACCGCGGGCTGGGCACCGCTACGGGTGCTCGTCGGAGCCGACGTCGTGCGGGTGGCGGTGGCACTGGCGCTGCCTCTGGTCGACGCCACCTGGCAGGTCTACCTGCTCGTGCTGGTCCTCCAAGCCTCCTCGGCGGGCTTCACGCCCGCCTACCAGGCACTGCTGCCTCGGGTACTCGGCGACGAGGGCGATTACCGCCAGGCGCTGTCGCTGTCGCGCGTGGCCTACGACGCGGAGGCCGTGGTGAGTCCGTCCCTCGCGGCACTCGCGCTGCTCGTCGTCGACGCCCGCGCGCTCTTCGTGCTCGCCGGGGCGGGCTTCGTCGGCTCCGCGGTCGCCGTGCTCCTGGCGCGTCCGCCTGGTGCCGCCCCGCCGGTGCGGGACGACGACCGCGTGGGCGGCGGGTTCGTGGAGTTCCTCCGGCGTTCGGCCCTGCGCCGGCTCCTCCTGCTCGACCTCGTGGCTGCGTGTGCGTACGCCGCGGCGCTGGTGCTCACGCCGACGCTCGTGGACGACGTCGGCGGCGCGGAGGCAGGGGTGGGGGTCGTGCTGGCCGTGTTCGGCGCCGGGTCGGTCGTCGGGGCGCTGCTCGTCTCGCGCGCCGGCTGGCTGCCGGGTCGGGGCGACCCGTGGTCGACGATGCGGCTCGGCGCGGTCGTCGTCGCCGTCACGCTGCTGGCCGGTGGGGCGGTCGGCAGCACTGCAGGGCTGGTGGTCCTGTGGGCGCTGCTGGGCCTGGGGTCGTCGCTCGTGCTGACTCCGTCGGGTCAGGTGCTGCGCGCCCAGGCCGAAGGGCGGACCCTCTCGGTGCTGTTCGCCGGCCACTTCGCGTGGTCGCACGCCTGCTACCTCCTCACGTACCCGCTGGCGGGGCTCGTCGGCGTGCAGGTCTCCCCGGCCCTCGCGCTCGTGGCGCTCGGCGGGGTTGCCCTCGTGGCGGCGGTCGTCGTTCTGACGCCGCGGCGCGCCGGGTCGGAGGAGCCCGTGCCTGCGACACAATGACCGGGTGAGCGACACCGGTGCGGACGCGAGGACGGTGCGGGCCGAGCCGAGCCTGCGCCACGACGTCGAGCCGACGCCGGAGCGCCTGGCGGAGGCGTCCGAGGTCTTCGGGCTCCTCTCCGACCGCACCCGGCTGCACCTGCTGTGGGTGCTCGCCCGTCAGGACGCCGACGTCTCCACGCTCGCCGACACCGTGGACGCGAGCCGGACCTCGGTCAGCCAGCACCTGGCGAAGCTGCGGCTGGCCGGCCTCGTGGAGGCGCACCGCGAGGGCCGACGGGTGCGGTACACGCTCGTCGGCGGCCATCTGCGGCGGCTCCTGCTCGAGGCCATCGGCCATGCGGACCACGTGGTGACGGGCGAGCCGCACCACCGCTGACGGCGTGCGGGGCGAGGTTAGTGTGACCTCAGTTACAGGCGGTCCGAGCCGGGCGTAGAGTGAGGCGCAGGTCACGTTGTGAAGTGATTCACAAGGTCACGATCTCGCTCTACGTCAGGTTGCGTCGATCTCGCTGGAGGTGGCGGTGAACGAGTACACACCCGTTCTCGTCCTGGGTGCGCTCGCGGCAGGGTTCGCCGTGTTCAGCGTGGGCATCGCCCCGTTCACCGGGCCCAAGCGGTACAACCGCGCCAAGCTCGATCGCTACGAGTCCGGCATCGAGCCGAGCCCGCTGCCCGAGGGCGGCGGCAAGGTGAGCATCAAGTACTTCTTCACCGCGATGATGTTCATCGTCTTCGACATCGAGATCGTCTTCCTCTACCCCTTCGCGGTCGCCTTCGACCAGATGAGCTGGTTCGCGGTCTTCGCGATCCTGCTGTTCCTCGTCAACGTCACGATCGCGTACGCCTACGAGTGGCGGCGCGGCGGAATGGAGTGGACCTGATGGGTCTCGAGGAGAAGCTGCCCAGCGGCGTCCTGCTCTCGACGGTGGAGGGCCTCGCCGGCTACATGCGCAAGGCGTCGTTCTGGCCCGCCACCTTCGGGCTGGCGTGCTGCGCGATCGAGATGATGACGTTCGGCGCGCCCCGGTTCGACTCCTCGCGCTTCGGCATGGAGGTCTTCCGCCCCAGCCCGCGCCAGGCCGACCTGATGATCGTCGCCGGCCGCGTGAGCAACAAGATGGCCCCTGTCCTGCGCCAGATCTACGACCAGATGGCCGAGCCCAAGTACGTGCTCGCCATGGGTGTGTGCGCCAGCTCCGGCGGCATGTTCAACAACTACGCGATCGTCCAGGGCGTCGACCACGTCGTCCCCGTCGACATGTACCTGCCCGGCTGCCCGCCGCGACCCGAGATGCTGATCGACGCGATCCTCAAGCTGCACGACCAGATCCAGCACACCAAGCTCGGCGCCAACCGCCTCGCCGAGATCAAGGCCGACGAGCAGGTCGCGCTGTCGGCCACGCCCACGTCGGCCATGAAGGGCCTGATGCGCTGATGGCGGACGAGAAGAAGAAGAAGCCCGCGAGGAAGAAGGCCGCCGACACGGCGACGAAGCCCGCGGTGGGCGACAAGACCGAGACGGTCGACGCCCACACCGACACGCAGGACCGCTCCCGCGACCCCAAGGCTGCTCGGTCCGGGGCTGCTGAGGCCGGGGCCGCGGACGCCGAGGCCACTGACGACGGGGCCGCGAGCGCCGACACCAGCGTGGTCCCCAGCGACGCCGAGACCCTCGAGGTCGTCGACGTCCGCGAGGGCATGTTCGGCGTGCACGGCACGGGCGACACGAGCGGCTACGGCGGCATGACCCGTCCCGTGGCCATGCCCGCCCCCTCGCAGCCACCCTTCGGTGCCGGGGGGACCAGCTGGTGGGACGACGTCCACGGCCGGCTCGCCACCCTCACCGAGGACACCGGCGCGATCGAGAAGGTCGTCGTCGACCGCGGCGAGATCACCTTCTTCGTCCGCCGCGAGGCCCTCGCCGACACCGCCCGCCACCTGCGCGACGACCCGGCCCTGCGCTTCGAGTTCTGCAGCAGCCTCTCGGCCGTGCACTTCCCGCACGAGACCGGCCGCGAGCTGCACGTCGTCTACCACCTGCTGTCGATGACCCACAACCGCCGCATCCGGCTCGAGGTCACCTGCCCCGACGCCGACCCGCACGTGCCCAGCGTCGTGGCCACCTACCCGACGGCCGACTGGCAGGAGCGCGAGGCCTGGGACATGTTCGGCATCGAGTTCGACGGCCACCCCGCCCTCACCCGCATCCTCATGCCCGACGACTGGCAGGGCCACCCCCAGCGCAAGGACTATCCGTTGGGCGGCATCCCGGTCGAGTACAAGGGCGGCACGATCCCGAGCCCCGACCAGCGCAGGAGCTACTCGTGACGAGCACCCACGAGACCGGCACTCACGACGCGTACGCCGGCACCAGCGAGACGCCGTCGGGACCGGTCTTCACGGTCACCGGCCAGGACTGGGACACCATCGACGCCTCGGCCGTCGACGGTGACCGCATCGTCGTCAACATGGGCCCGCAGCACCCGTCGACGCACGGCGTGCTGCGCCTGATCCTCGAGATCGACGGCGAGACCGTGAAGGACGCCCGCCCCGGCATCGGCTACCTGCACACCGGCATCGAGAAGAACATGGAGTTCCGCACCTGGACGCAGGGCGTGACCTTCTGCACCCGCATGGACTACGTGGCCCCCTTCAGCAACGAGGCCGCCTACGTCGCCGCGACCGAACGGCTGCTCGGGATCGAGGACGACGTCCCCGAGAAGGCCCAGGTCATCCGTGTCCTCATGCTCGAGCTGAACCGCATCAGCTCCCACCTCGTGTGCATCGCCACGGGCGGCATGGAGATCGGCGCGCTGACGGTCATGACCTGCGGGTTCCGCGACCGTGAGCTGATCCTCGACCTGTTCGAGGCGATCACCGGGCTGCGCATGAACCACGCGTACTTCCGCCCCGGCGGCGTGGCCCAGGACCTGCCGGCCGGGGGCCTGCAGCAGCTTCGCGACACCGTGGCGGTGCTCAAGAAGCGCCTGCCCGAGTACGCCGCCCTCTGCAACGCCAACCCGATCTTCAAGGGGCGCCTCAAGGGTGTCGGCCACCTCGAGCTCGACGGCTGCCTCGCGCTCGGTCTCACCGGCCCGCCCCTGCGCGCCACGGGCTACGACTGGGACCTGCGCCGCAAGCAGCCGTACTGGGGCTACGACACGTACGACTTCGACGTCGTCACCTGGGACGAGCCCGACGCCTACGGCCGCTTCCGGGTGCGCCTGGAGGAGATGTGGCAGTCCATGCGCATCGTCGAGCAGGCCATCGACCGTCTGGCGACCCTCGAGGGAGCGCCGGTCATGGTCGACGACCCGAAGATCGCGTGGCCGGCCAAGCTCAGCGTCGGTTCCGACGGCCAGGGCAACTCCGCCGAGCACATCCGGCACATCATGGGCGAGTCGATGGAAGCGCTCATCCACCACTTCAAGATCGTCACCGAGGGCTTCCGGGTCCCGCCCGGCCAGGCCTACGCGGCCATCGAGGCGCCGCGCGGCGAGATCGGCTGCCACGTCGTGTCCGACGGCGGCACCCGCCCGTACCGCGCGCACTTCCGCGATCCCAGCTTCATCAACCTGCAGGGCACGTCGATCATGAGCGAGGGCGGGATGATCTCCGACGTCATCGTGGCCATCGCCAGCATCGACCCGGTCATGGGAGGTGTCGACAGGTGAGTGAGCTGCAGTCGTCCACGCCGGCGATCGACGAGAGCACGGTCGATGAGCTGCGCGAGCTCATGGGGCGGTACCCGCAGGCGCGCTCCGCGCTGCTGCCGATGCTGCACCTCGTGCAGTCCGTGCAGGGCAGCGTCACGGCCGAGGGCATCGAGCTCTGCGCCGAGCTGCTCGGCCTCTCGGCGGCCGAGGTCTCGGGCGTCGCGACCTTCTACACGATGTACAAGCGTCGGACGATGGGCGAGCACCACGTGGGCGTGTGCACCAACACGCTGTGCGCGGTCATGGGCGGCGACCTGATCTTCGAGCGGCTCAAGGAGCACCTCGACGTCGGCAACGACGAGACCACCGCCGACGGCACGGTCACGCTCGAGCACATCGAGTGCAACGCGGCCTGCGACTACGCGCCGGTGCTGACCGTCAACTGGGAGTTCATGGACAACCAGACGCCGGAGTCGGCCGTGGAGCTGGTCGACCGGCTGCGTGCCGGCGAGCAGGTCACCTCCAGCCGCGGGGCCACGATCACCAGCTGGCGCGAGGCCGAGCGGGTGCTCGCCGGCTTCGAGGACGGCCGGGTCGACGAGGGTCCGTCCGCGGGAGCCGCGTCGCTGGTGGGTCTGGAGATCGCGAACGAGCGTGGTTGGTCCGCCCCGCCGCTCGACACGACCGACGGCGGCTCGACGAGCGCGGCGGCCGAGTCCGAGGCCGCCGGCGGGGGTTCCGGGTCGCGGGCGGAGAAGGACAGGGCCGAGGCGGAGGCCGACACCAGTCGGGCCGAGGACGAGACCGTGGCGGAGGAGTCCGACGCCGATGTCGAGGGTGGCGGCTCAAAGGAGAGCGGGGAGTCCGATGACTGACGTGCTGACGCCGGTGCTGAGCCGGAACTGGGCCGACGAGCGGTCCTGGACCCGCGCGGCCTACGAGGAGCGCGACGGCTACGCGGCCCTGCGCTCGGCGCTCGACATGGCGCCCGACGAGATCGTCACCCTGGTCAAGGACGCGGGCCTGCGCGGCCGTGGAGGCGCCGGCTTCCCGACGGGCATGAAGTGGAGCTTCATCCCGCAGGACAACCCGAACCCCAAGTACCTCGTGGTCAACGCCGACGAGTCCGAGCCGGGCACCTGCAAGGACATCCCGCTCATGATGGCCAACCCCCACGAGCTGATCGAGGGCGTCATCATCGCGAGCCTGGCGATCCGGGCGGAGCAGGCCTTCATCTACGTGCGCGGCGAGGTGCTGCACGTCGTGCGCCGGCTCCGGGCCGCGTGCCGCGAGGCCTACGAGGCCGGCTACCTCGGGGCCGACGTGCTGGGTTCCGGCCGGCGGGTCGACCTGGTCATCCACGCCGGCGCGGGCGCCTACATCTGCGGCGAGGAGACGGCGCTGCTCGACTCGCTGGAGGGCCGCCGCGGCCAGCCCCGGCTGCGCCCGCCGTTCCCCGCCGTGGAGGGTCTGTACGCCAGCCCCACGGTCATCAACAACGTCGAGTCGATCGCCTCGGTGCCGGCCATCGTGCGCGGTGGCATCGACTGGTTCGGCTCCATGGGCACCGAGAAGTCCAAGGGCTTCACGCTCTACTCGCTGTCGGGCCACGTGAAGCGTCCCGGTCAGTACGAGGCGCCGCTCGGCATCACCCTGCGCCAGCTGCTCGAGCTCGGCGGCGGCCTGCGGGACGGCTCGGAGCTGAAGTTCTGGACCCCCGGTGGCTCCTCCACCCCGATCCTCACCGCCGAGCACCTCGACGTCCCCCTCGACTACGAGGGCGTCGGCGCAGCGGGGTCCATGCTCGGCACCAAGGCGCTGCAGGTCTTCGACCAGACCACGTCGGTGGTGCGCTGCGTGCTGCGCTGGACCGAGTTCTACAAGCACGAGTCGTGCGGCAAGTGCACGCCGTGCCGCGAGGGCACGTGGTGGCTCGTGCAGGTGCTGCAGCGTCTCGACGCGGGCGAGGGCCGCGAGGGCGACATCGAGCTGCTGCTCGACCTGTGCGACAACATCCTCGGACGGTCCTTCTGTGCGCTGGGCGACGGCGCCACGAGCCCCATCACGTCAGCCGTCCAGCACTTCCGCAGCGAGTTCGAGGCCGGCCTGCACACGCCGTCGGCCGAGCTGTTCCCGCCTGCGGCGTCGACCCTGTTCCCGAGCGAGGTGACCGCATGACCCTCGAGGCCTCCCGCGAGACGCAGACCCCCGTCGACCTCGTCACGTGCACCATCGACGACGTCGAGGTGAGCGTGCCCAAGGGGACGCTCGTCATCCGCGCCGCCGAGCTGGTGGGCACCGAGATCCCGCGCTTCTGCGACCACCCGCTGCTCGAGCCCGTGGGGGCGTGCCGCCAGTGCCTCGTGGAGGTCCCCGACGCCGGCAACGGTCGTGGGTTCCCCAAGCCGCAGGCGTCGTGCACCCTCGAGGTGGCCCCCGGGATGGTCGTCAGGACGCAGGTCACGTCGCCCGTCGCCGAGAAGGCCCAGCACGGCACGATGGAGCTGCTGCTCGTCAACCACCCGCTCGACTGCCCGGTGTGCGACAAGGGCGGGGAGTGCCCGCTGCAGAACCAGGCCATGAGCCATGGCCGCGGCGAGAGCCGGTTCGCCGAGACCAAGCGGACGTTCCCCAAGCCGCTGGCGGTCTCCGAGCAGGTGCTGCTCGACCGCGAGCGCTGCGTGCTGTGCGCCCGCTGCACCCGTTTCTCCGAGCAGATCGCGGGCGACCCGTTCATCGCGCTCGTAGAGCGTGGGGCCCGTCAGCAGGTCGGGATCGGACCGGCCACCGACGAGGCGGCCTTCGGTGACCGCCGGGAGGGCGGCGAGCAGCCGTTCCACTCCTACTTCTCCGGCAACACCATCCAGATCTGCCCGGTCGGCGCCCTCACGAGTGCCGACTACCGGTTCCGGTCGCGCCCCTTCGACCTCGTCTCGACACCGTCCGTCGGTGAGCACGACGCCTGTGGCGCCGCGATCCGCGTCGACCACCGTCGCGGCGCGGTCATGCGCCGCCTGGCCGGTGACGACCCCGAGGTCAACGAGGAGTGGATCACCGACAAGGACCGCTTCGCGTTCGCGTGGAGCCGTCAGCAGGACCGGCTGCGGACGCCGCTCGTGCGCGACCCGGACTCCGGCGAGCTGGTGGCGGCGTCGTGGCCGGGTGCGCTGGCCGCGGCCGCGGCCGGTCTGCGCGAGGCCGCCGGCAAGGTCGGCGTGCTGCCCGGAGGTCGCCTGACCGCCGAGGACGCCTACGCCTACAGCGTCTTCGCCCGTGCTGCCCTGCGCACCAACGACATCGACTTCCGCACCCGACCGCACTCCCTCGAGGAGTCGGCGTTCCTCGCTGCGCGGGTGGCGGCCCGACGCGACGTCGTCACGCGCGACCTCGAGTCGGCCTCGACCGTCCTGCTCGTCGGGCTCGAGCCCGAGGACGAGGCGGGCACGCTCTTCCTGCGCCTGCGCAAGGCCTCCAAGCACGGCGTCCGCGTCGTCGCGGTGGGCTCGCACACCACCCGTGGCCTCGCCAAGTGCGGCGGTGAGCTGCTCACCGCCCGACCCGGCGAGGAGGCCTCGGTGCTGGACGGACTGGGCACCGACGCGATCGCCGCGGACGAGCTGGGCCTCGACGCCCGGGCGATCGTCCTGCTCGGTGACCGTCTCGCCAGTGCGCCCGGCTCCTTCAGCGCCGCCGTGCGTCTGGCCGAGCGCTCGGGAGCCCGCCTCGCGTGGGTGCCGCGTCGTGCGGGGGACCGTGGCGCCGTCGAGACCGGGTGCCTGCCCAGCCTGCTGCCGGGAGGACGCCCAGTGGGTGACGCCGAGGCGCGCGCCGACCTCGCCGCGGCCTGGGGCATCCGCTCCGTGCCGGCCAAGGCCGGACGCGACACGAGCGGCATCCTGCAGGCCGTCGCCAAGGGCCAGCTGCGCGCCCTCGTCGTGGGCGGCGTCGAGATCGACGACCTGCCCGACCCGGCGGCCGCACGTGCCGCCCTGGCCGCCGCCGACTTCGTCGTCAGCCTGGAGGTCCGCGAGAGCGAGGTCACCCGTGCCGCGCACGTGGTGCTGCCGGTGGCCCCGCCGGTGGAGAAGTCCGGCACCTTCGTCACCTGGGAAGGACGGCTGCGTCCGTTCGACACGGTGCTCCAGGTGCCCGGCTCCCTCACCGACGTGCGGGTGCTCGCCGGCATCGCCGAGGAGCTCGGCGCACCGCTCGGCTTCCGCACCACGGCCGGCGCCATGCGCAGCATGCGGGAGCTGGGGCCGTGGGACGGGTCCGGCGTCGCCGACCCCGACCTGGCTGCTCCCGAACCGTCGGCACCCGGGTCCGGCGAGGTCCTGCTGGCCACGTGGCGCCAGCTGGTCGACGACGGCCGGCTGCAGGACGGCCAGGAGCGCTACCGCGCCACCGCGCGACCGGCCGTGCTCAAGGCATCGGTCGCGACCCTCGCCGCGGCCGGCGTCGAGCCGGGCGGCGTCGCCACGATCGCGACCGACCTCGGCAGCGCTGACTTCCCGACCCAGGTCGCCGACCTGCCCGACGGCGTCGTGTGGGCACCCGGCAACAACGGCGTCCACCTGCGCGGTGCCCTCGGTGCCGACCACGGATCGGTCGTCCGCCTGAGCGCCGGAGGTGCCGCTCATGAGTGAGCTGTTCGGCAACGAGCCGCTGTGGGTGGTGGCGCTCAAGGCGCTGCTGGTCTTCGTGATCCTCGTGGTCTACACGCTGTTCAACATCTGGTTCGAGCGTCGCGTCGTGGCCCGCATGCAGCACCGCGTCGGCCCCAACGTGCACGGCCCGTTCGGCCTGCTGCAGAGCCTCGCCGACGGCGTCAAGCTCGCGCTCAAGGAGGACATCGTCGTCAAGGCGGCCGACAAGGTCGTCTACGTGCTCGCGCCG
Source organism: Aeromicrobium sp. Leaf289 (assembly GCF_001423335.1). Classification (NCBI taxonomy): domain Bacteria; kingdom Bacillati; phylum Actinomycetota; class Actinomycetes; order Propionibacteriales; family Nocardioidaceae; genus Aeromicrobium; species Aeromicrobium sp. Leaf289. Next base: position 1,077,261 of record NZ_LMNK01000002.1, read on the forward strand.
ATCCTCGCCACGATCCCGGCCTTCCTGGCCTGGGCGGTCATCCCGTTCGGTCCCGAGGTGCGGATCCCCTTCACCGACACCGTCACCCCGCTGCAGCTGACCGACATGCCCGTCGCCGTGCTGTACGTCCTGGCGGTCACGTCGATCGGCGTCTACGGCATCGTCCTGGCCGGCTGGTCCTCGGGCTCCACCTACTCCCTGCTCGGCGGTCTTCGCTCGAGCGCCCAGGTGATCTCCTACGAGGTCGCGATGGGGCTGAGCTTCGTCACGGTGTTCATCTACGCCGGGTCGATGTCGACGAGCGAGATCGTGGCCGCCCAGGAGGACCTGTGGTTCTTCGTGCCGCTGCTGCCGTCGTTCATCATCTACATCATCGCCATGGTCGGCGAGACGAACCGTGCGCCGTTCGACCTGCCGGAGGCCGAGGGCGAGCTGGTCGGCGGGTTCCACACCGAGTACTCGTCGCTGAAGTTCGCGCTGTTCTTCCTGGCCGAGTACATCAACATGGTCACCGTCTCGGCGCTGGCCACCACGCTGTTCCTCGGCGGTTGGCGCGCCCCGTTCGGCCTCGGCCAGATCAACGACGGCATGCTCAACGAGGGCTACTGGCCGGTGCTGTGGTTCCTCGGCAAGACGCTGGGCTTCATCTTCCTGTTCATCTGGCTGCGCGGCACCCTGCCCCGCATGCGCTACGACCAGTTCATGGCGTTCGGCTGGAAGGTGCTCATCCCCATCTCGCTGGCCTGGATCGTGGCCGTGATCATCGTCCGCAAGGGAATGACCGACGGCACCTTCGACCGCCAGACGCTGTTCGTCGCGGCCGGGGTCGCCGCCGTGGTGCTGCTCGTCAGCCTGTTCATCCCCGAGCGGAAGAAGCCCGAAACCGTGCCGACCAGTGGAGCCGACGGCGCGACCGCGCCCGACGGCGAGGGCCCCGCTGCGGGGTACCCGACCCCGCCCATGCCCGAGCAGTCCTGGAACCGGAAGGAGGGCGTCCGACGATGAGTCAGCAGTCGAACGGCGGAGGCAGCCTGAAGGAGACGCTGTGGGACCCGATCGCCGGGTTCGGCGTCACGTTCCGCACGATGTTCAAGAAGCCCGTCACGCAGCAGTACCCCTTCGAGAAGGTGCCGACGGCGCCCCGCTTCCACGGCCGGCACCAGCTGAACCGCTGGCCCGACGGGCTCGAGAAGTGCGTGGGCTGCGAGCTGTGCGCCTGGGCGTGCCCGGCCGACGCGATCTACGTCGAGGGTGCCTCCAACGGCACGACCGACGACGAGCGCTTCAGCCCGGGGGAGCGGTACGGCCGCGTCTATCAGATCAACTACCTGCGTTGCATCCTGTGCGGCCTGTGCATCGAGGCGTGCCCCACGCGGGCCCTGACGATGACCAACGAGTACGAGCTGGCCGACAACAACCGCGAGGACCTCATCTACGAGAAGTCCGACCTGCTGGCACCCCTGCTTCCGGGCATGGTCGAGCCGCCGCACGGGATGCTGATCAGCGACGACCACCACGACTACTACGCGGGCAAGACCCTCCCGATCGTCGGCGTCACCAGCGGTGGCGCCACCACGGACGAGGAGCCGGGCGAGTGACCGCGTTCTGGATCATCGCGCCGATCGTGGTGGTGGCCGCCCTCGGGCTGGTCTTCGCGCGCAAGGCGGTGCACGCGGCGCTCAGCGTCGCGGTCGTCATGATCGGGCTGGCCGTGCTGTACGCCGCGCAGGGCGCCCCGTTCCTGTTCGCCGTGCAGATCATCGTCTACACCGGCGCGATCATGATGCTCTTCCTGTTCGTGCTGATGCTCGTGGGCGTGGACTCCTCGGAGTCGCTGACCGAGACCATCAAGGGCCAGCGGCTCGCCGCGTCGGTCGCCGGTCTCGGGTTCGGCCTCGTGCTCGTCACGGCCGTCGGCCAGACGGCCCTCGGCCCGGTCACCGGTCTCGGATCGGCCAACGAGAACGGCAACGTGTTCGGGCTCGCGGAGCTGATGTTCAGCCCCTACGTCGTGGCGATGCAGTTCACCGCCGCGCTGCTGGTCACCGCGGTGCTGGGCGCCATGGTGCTCGCGCACCGCGAGGCCCTGTCGCCCCGGCGCAGCCAGGGCGACATCGCCCGGGACCGGATGGCCGAGTACGCCGCCACCGGTCGCCACCCGGGAAACCCGCCGACGCCGGGCGTCTTCGCCCGCCACAACGCGGTCGACACCCCGGCCCCGCTGCCCGACGGCACCCCCGCCGACGACTCGGTCTCACCGAGCATCGTCGCGCGCGGCCAGCTGCGTGACGGCTTCGACGACGACATCCACGCCGTCACCGACCAGCTCCGTGACGAGGACGAGGACGACGGAGAGCGCCGGCGGGGCTCCGGGGCCGCGGGTCGGGAGGACGAGTCGTGAACGAGTACCTGACGCTGTCGATGATCCTGTTCACCATCGGTGCGGTCGGCGTCCTGGTGCGCCGCAACGCGATCGTCGTCTTCATGTGCATCGAGCTCATGCTGAACGCGACCAACCTCGCCCTGGTCACCTTCGCCCGTCAGCACGGCAACCTCGACGGCCAGATCGCGGCGTTCTTCGTCATGGTCGTGGCCGCGGCGGAGGTCGTCATCGGCCTCGCCATCATCGTGTCCATCTACAGCACGCGTCGTACGACCTCGGTCGACGAGGCGAGCCTCCTGAAGCTCTGAAGGGGTAGGCGTGCTCGATCTCGTCTGGCTGCTCGTCGTGGTGCCGCTGGTCAGCGGCCTCGGCCTGCTCGTGTGGGGCAAGGAGGGCGACCGCGTCGGCCACCTCGTCGGCACGGCGGCCTCCGCGGCCTCGTTCGTCATCGGGCTGGTGGCCTTCGTCCAGCTCCTCGGTCGACCCGAGGACGACCGCTCGGTCGCCGACTCGCTGTTCACCTGGATCTCGGCCGGTCCGTTCAACGTCGAGATGGCCTACCGGTTCGACCCGCTGTCGGCGCTGTTCGTGCTGCTGATCACCGGCGTGGGCACGCTGATCCACGTCTACTCGATCGGCTACATGGAGCACGACGAGCGGCGCCGTCGGTTCTTCGCGTTCCTCAACATCTTCATCGCGGCGATGCTCACGCTCGTGCTCGCGGACGACTACCTGGTGCTGTTCCTGGGCTGGGAGGGCGTGGGCCTGGCCTCGTACCTGCTCATCGGGTTCTGGCAGCACAAGCCGTCGGCGGCCGCCGCGGCCAAGAAGGCCTTCGTGCTCAACCGCGTGGGCGACCTCGGCATGGCGCTCGCGATCATGCTGATGTTCGCGCAGTTCGGCACGTCGTCGATCCAGGCGGTCAACGGTGCGGTCGGCTCGGCGAGCGAGTCGGTCGCGACCGCGCTCGGCCTCCTCCTGCTCCTCGGCGCGTGCGGCAAGTCCGCCCAGGTGCCCCTGCAGGCCTGGCTGCTCGACGCCATGGAGGGCCCGACGCCCGTCTCGGCCCTCATCCACGCCGCCACGATGGTCACCGCCGGCGTCTACCTGGTGGTCCGCAGCAACGGGGTGTACGACGCGGCGCCCACGGCGCAGACGGCGGTCGTGGTCGTCGGCCTCGTCACGCTCCTGGCCGGTGCATGGATCGGCTGCGCGAAGGACGACATCAAGAAGGCGCTGGCCGGCTCGACCATGAGCCAGATCGGCTACATGATGCTGGCCGCCGGACTCGGCCCGGCGGGCTACGCCTTCGCGATCTTCCACCTCATCACCCACGGCTTCTTCAAGGCCAACATGTTCCTCGGGGCCGGCTCGGTGATGCACGGCATGGACGACGACGTCGACATGCGGCACTACGGCGCGCTCCAGCGAGCCATGCCCATCACCTTCGCGACGTTCGGCCTGGGCTACCTCGCCATCATCGGGTTCCCCGGGTTCTCCGGCTTCTTCTCCAAGGACAAGATCATCGAGGCGGCGTTCGGGCACTCGTTCTGGGTGGGCCTCGCGGCGCTGCTCGGTGCCGGGGTCACGGCGTTCTACATGACCCGGCTCATGGTCATGACCTTCACCTCGCCGAAGCGCTGGCTCGACGACGTGCACCCGCACGAGTCGCCGCGCGTCATGACGGTGCCGCTCATGGTGCTGGCCGCCCTGTCGGTGCTCGGCGGCGTGCTGCTCCTCGGCGGCTGGATCGAGCACTGGCTCGAGCCGGTCGTCGGACCCACCGAGCACCACGAGCTGGCGGTGCCGGCGTGGGGCATGTCGATCATCGTGACGCTCGTCGTCGCGGTCGGCGTCGCCCTGGCCTGGCTCACCTACACGCGGGGCTCGTTCGGACGCGGCCCCATCACGCAGGTGGCGCCGTCCGACGGCGACGTCTCCGCCTTCACCCGCGCGGGCCGCCACGAGCTCTACGGCAACACCGTCAACGACGTGCTCGTCGTCCGGCCCACGAGCCACCTCACCCGGGTGCTCGTGTACCTCGACGCCAAGCTCGTCGACGGACTGGTCACCGGCCTCGCCGACCGACTCGGCGACACCTCGCAGTTCCTGCGCAAGCCCCAGACCGGCTACGTGCGCAGCTACGCCCTCAGCATCCTCGTCGGCTCGCTCGTCGTGGTGCTCGCTCTCCTGGCGGTGACCCTCGCATGATCCTGTCCGTCCTCGCCGCCACCCCGCTCGTGGGTGCCCTGGCCATCTCGCTCATGCCGCGCTCCGCGGCGAGCGCGCGCTCGGTGAAGATCGTGGCGCTCGCGTTCAGCGTGCTGACGCTCGTGCTCTCGCTCGCGATGATGGCCCGCTACGACGTGCAGGCCGGTGGCTACCAGCTGACCGAGCTGCACGACTGGATCGGTCCCCTGGGGGCGCACTACTCGCTGGGCGTCAACGGCATCGGCCTCACGCTCGTGCTGCTCACCACGGTGCTCGTGCCCATCGTGCTGCTCGCCGCCTGGGACGACCGCATCCCTTCAAGCCGCAGCGTGAACTCCTACCTCGCGTGGATGCTCGTGCTGGAAGGTCTCGCGATCGGTGTCTTCTGCGCCACCGACGCCTTCTTGTTCTACGTCCTGTTCGAGGCGACGCTGATCCCGATCTACTTCCTCATCGGCTCCTACGGTGGGGCGGGGCGCACCTACGCGGCGGTCAAGTTCCTCATCTACAACCTGGTCGGCGGCCTGCTCATGCTCGCCTCGATCGTGGGCCTGTACGTCGTCACGGCCCGCGCCGGCGATCCCACGTACCTGCTCTCCGACCTCTCGGGGCTGGAGATGAGCACCACGACGGAGCGGCTGCTGTTCATCGGCTTCATGGCCGCGTTCGCGATCAAGGCGCCGCTCTTCCCGTTCCACACCTGGCTGCCCGACGCCGCCGGCACGGCCACGCCGGGCACGTCGGTGCTCATGGTCAGCGTGATCGACAAGGTCGGCACGTTCGGCATGCTGCGCTGGTGCCTGGAGATCTTCCCCGGCGCCTCGGAGTGGGCCAGCCCCGTGGTCATCACCCTCGCGGTCATCAGCATCCTCTACGGGGCGCTGTGCGCGATCGGACAGGACGACATCCGTCGGCTCGTGGCGTTCACGTCGGTCTCGCACTTCGGCTTCATCATCCTGGGCATCTTCACCTTCACCCACACGGCCACCGCGGGCTCGACGCTCTACATGTTCAACCACGGGCTCTCGACGGCCGCGCTGTTCCTCGTGACCGGCATGATGATCTCGCGCCGCGGGTCGGCGAGCATCCGCGACTTCGGCGGGGTCCAGAAGATCGCGCCCGTGCTCGCGGGGATCCTGCTGGTCGCGGGCCTGTCGAGCCTGTCGCTGCCCGGCCTCGCGCCGTTCGTCAGCGAGTTCATGGTGCTGGCCGGCACGTTCACCCGGTCGGTGCCCGCCGCGGTGCTCGCGACGCTGGGCATCGTGCTCGCGGCGCTCTACATCCTGATCATGTACCAGCGGACGATGACCGGACCGCTGCAGCCGGGGGCCGAGGCCGTGCGCGACCTCGTGCCGCGCGAGGTGGCCGCCCTGACGCCGGCGATCGTCCTGATCGTCGGGCTGGGCTTCTACCCGCAGCCGCTGCTCAACGTCATCAACCCCGCGGTGACCGAGGTCGTGAGCCAGGTCGGCGTCGGCGACCCCGCGCCGCGGACCCCGGCCAGCCTGGACGGTCTGAGCGAGTCGGGGGCCTACGTCCCGACCCGTGACTCGCACGAGACGGAGGGTGGTCACTGATGTCGACGCTGCTGCCACTGGTCGCCGACCGACCCGACATCGCCGCGCCCACCGTCGAGTGGTCGCTCGTCTCCCCCTTGCTGGTCGTGGGCGGCGTGGCCATGGTGGCCGTGCTCGTGGAGACCTTCTGGCCCCGCCGCACGCGATTCGCCGCACAGGCGCTGCTCGCCGCCGTCGGCATCGTGGCCGCGTTCGCTGACACGGTGCGGGTCTACCTGTCCCTCGACCGCATCGAGGGCGATGTCACGGCGCGCGGCTCGGTCGTGACCGAGGGCGCCCTCGCCGTGGACGGGCCCGGCGTCTTCACGTGGGCCCTGCTGCTGCTGTTCGCCCTGCTCAGCGTGGCCCTGTTCGCCGAGCGTCGCCTCGACGGTGGGCTCAGCGCCTTCACCGGCCGGGCGGTCGATCCTCCCGGCTCGGCCGGCGAGGCCGAGGCCACGACGATGCGCCTCGAGCACACCGAGACCTTCCCGCTGGCCCTGTTCGCGCTGACGGGCATGATGCTGTTCGCCACCAGCAACGACCTCATCACCATGTTCGTGGCGCTGGAGGTCATGAGCCTCCCGCTGTACCTGCTGTGCGGGCTGGCGCGACGTCGGCGCCTGCTCAGCCAGGAGGCCGCGCTCAAGTACTTCCTGCTCGGTGCGTTCTCGTCGGTGTTCTTCCTCTACGGCGTCGCCCTGGCGTACGGGTACTCCGGCAGCTTCCGGCTCTCGGAGATCGACACCGCGGTCACGTCGCGCACGGGCGGTGAGCACCTGCTGCTCGCGGCCGTCGCGCTGATCAGCGTCGGCATGCTGTTCAAGGTCGGCGCGGTGCCCTTCCACCAGTGGACCCCCGACGTCTACCAGGGCGCCCCCACCCCGGTCACCGCGTTCATGGCGGCCGGCACGAAGGCCGCGGCGTTCATCGCGTTCATGCGCGTGCTGTTCGTGGCCTTCGGCGGAGCCTCGTGGGACTGGCGTCCGACCCTGTGGGTCATCGCCCTGCTGACGATGGTCGTCGGCTCGCTCATCGCCATCGCGCAGACCGACGTCAAGCGCATGCTCGCCTACTCGTCGGTGGCGCACGCCGGGTTCCTCATGGTGGGGCTGGCCGGCGCCTACGTGGCCGACACCGACCGGATCACCTCGGTCTCGGGCATCCTCTTCTACCTCGGTGTCTACGGCGTGGCCTCCATCGGGGCGTTCGCCGTGGTCACGGTGGTGCGCGACGCCGGAGGCGAGGCCACGCACCTGTCGCGGTGGGCCGGGCTGGGCAAGGAGTCGCCGTTCCTGGCCGGGTCGTTCGCGCTGTTCATGCTGTCGTTCGCCGGGATCCCGCTCACCGGCGGCTTCATCGGCAAGTGGAGCGTGTTCAGTGCCGCATGGTCGGGCGGGTACGGCGCCCTGGTGGTCGCCGGCGTGCTGACCAGCGCCGTGGCGGCCTACTTCTACGTGCGCGTCATCGTGCTGATGTTCTTCACCGACCCCGTCGGCGACGGGCCGACGGTCGCGCTGCCGAGCCTCTTGACTACGGTGGTCATCGCAGCAGCCGCTGTGGGCACGGTGGCCATGGGCATCCTTCCAGGGCCGGTGCTCGATCTCGCTCAGCACGCGGGCACGTTCGTGCGCTGAGCCCACCGGACCAGGAGCAGACGTGTCGCTGGGAGTCTCGTTCGACGACCCGACCCTCGAGGAGCGCGTGCGCCTCGGGGTGGAGGCCGTCGAGCGTCGCCTCGCCGAGGCCGTCGACAGCCCCGACCCGTTCGTGGCCGAGGCCGCCGCCCACCTCGTGAACGCCGGGGGCAAGCGGTTCCGGCCGCTGCTCGTGGTGCTCGCCGCGCAGCTGGGCGATCCCGACCACCCCGACGTCGTGCCGTCGGCCGTCGTCGTGGAGCTCACCCACCTGGCCACGCTGTACCACGACGACGTGATGGACGAGGCCCCGTTGAGGCGGGGGGCGCCGAGCGCCAACGACCGCTGGGGCAACTCGCTGGCGATCCTCGTGGGCGACTACCTCTTCGCGCAGGCCTCCGAGCTCGTCTCGACGCTGGGCACCGAGGCCGTGCGCATCCAGGCCGAGACCTTCTCGCGGCTCGTCCGGGGGCAGATCCGCGAGACCATCGGTCCGTCCGAGGGTGAGGACGCGCTGCAGCACTACCTCGACGTCGTGGCCGACAAGACCGGTTCGCTGATCGCCACGTCGGCGCGCTTCGGTGCGCGGGCGGCGGGCGCGGGCGAGCAGGTCGAGGCCGCGCTCACGGAGTTCGGCGAGCGCATCGGCGTGGCGTTCCAGCTGAGCGACGACGTGCTCGACATCGCCAGCGAGAGCGACGACTCGGGCAAGACGCCCGGCACCGACCTGCGAGAGGGCGTCCCGACGCTGCCCACGCTGCTCGCCCTGCGCGGCACCGACCCGGCCGACGCCGAGCTGCGCGAGCTCCTCGCCGGCCCGATCGAGGACGACGCCGTCGTCGAGGAGGTGCTCGCCGCGCTGCGGGTGCACCCGGCCATGGCCGAGGCGCGGGCGCACGTGCAGGCCGAGGCCGACGCCGCCCGAGCCCTGCTGGCCGACCTGCCCGACGTGCCGGCCCGCCGCGCCCTCGAGGCGCTCTGCGACTCCCTCGCCACGCGTCTGGCCTGACGCCTCGCCCCGTCCGCGCCCCCAGCCCGCGTCAGGACGCGGCCCCGGGAGCGGACGGGTAGGTCAGCAGGCCTCGGCGTTGGTGGCGGTTTGGCGCAGGATGCGGCGCCGGTTGCCGATCGCGTCGATCGTGAAGATCACGAGCGCCGACCACACGAGGGCGAAGCCGATCCAGCGCGCGGTGCTCATCGCCTCGTCGAAGACGAACAGGCCGAGCAGGAACTGCAGGAACGGTCCGAGGTACTGCAGGAGCCCGATGGTGGTGAGCGACAGCCGGGTGGCGGCGGCCCCGAACATGAGCAGCGGGATGGCCGTGACCACACCGGTCCCGACGAGCAGCGTCGCGTTCGCGGCACCCGCGTGGCCGAAGGTCAGGTCGCCGCGCAGCTGGAGGACGACCAGGAACGCCACGGCCACGGGCGCCAGGATGAGCGTCTCCATGCCGAGCCCCTCGAAGGCCCCGAGCGAGGCCCGCTTCTTGAGGAACCCGTAGGTCGCGAACGAGCCCGCGACCAGGAGCGCGATCCAGGGGAGGCGCCCGTAGTCCACGGTGAGCACGACCACGGCCACGAACCCGATGCCGACGGCGGCCCACTGGGCGGGCCGCAGGGTCTCCTTGAGCACGAACACGCCGAGGAGCACGGTGACCAGCGGGTTGATGAAGTAGCCGAGCGACGTCTCGATGACGTGCCCGTTGGTGACGCCCCAGATGAACCCGCCCCAGTTGAGCGCGATCGTGACCGACGCGAGCGCGAGGAACAGCATGAGCGTGCGGTCACGGGCGATGTCGCGGAAGCGTCCCCAGCGTCGGGTCGCGGCGATGAGCACGAGCACGAAGACCAGCGACCACACGATGCGGTGGGCCAGCACCTCCAGCGGTCCGGCCGGCTCGAGCAGCGGCCAGTACAGCGGGAACAGTCCCCAGCAGAGGTACGCGCCGATGCCGTAGGGGAGCCCGCTGCCCTCTCGAGGCGCCGTGGTGGTGGGGGTGTCCTGCTGCGTCACCGTCCGAGCGTAGGCCCGGTCCGGTCCGAGTCGATGCGACGGGCCGTCCGGCCGGACGCGCACGGGGGTGGGCGATCGTCCACGATGGTGTCCATGACGTCGACACCACGCTGGTTCACCGACACCGACGAGAACCACTCCACCTGGTACCGCGACCGGTTCCGCGAGCTGGCGGCCGAGGGTGCCGACCTCGAGGGCGAGGCGCGGCTCGTCGACGCGCTGAGCCCGCGCGGCTCCCGGGTGCTCGACGCCGGGTGCGGTGCCGGACGTCTCGGCGGGACCCTGCACCGGCGGGGGCACGACGTCACCGGCGTCGACGCCGACGAGGTGCTGGTCGCCGAGGCGCAGGCCACGCACCCCGGGCCTCGCTGGCTGGTCGCCGACCTCGCCGGGCTCGACCTCGGCGAGACGTTCGACGTCGTGGTCACCGCCGGCAACGTGATGGTCTTCCTGGCGCCGGGCACCGAACGGCAGGTGGTGCAGCGGCTCGCGAGCCACGTGACCGACGACGGAGCGCTGGTGCTCGGCTTCCGCCTCGACTGGCACTACGGCCTGCCCGACCTCGACGCCGACCTCGACGCCGCCGGCCTCGCCGTGGAGCAGCGGTTCGCCACGTGGGACCTGCGGCCGCTCACCCCTGCGTCCGACTTCGCGGTGACGATCGCCCGGCGGCCCGCCTAGCGGTCTACGCTGCGGTCGTGGTGATCGACGGACGGGACGTGCTCGCAGCGGGGGAGTTCCAGGCGTACGACACCAGCCACGTGACGGTGCTCGTGCTGTTCGCCGTCGGCCTGGCGCCGATCGTGCTGCTCGGCCGGCGGGTGCGCGGAACGGCAGGGGAGGCCACGACGAGCCGCGTCCTCGCCGTCGGCATCGTCGCCGTGACGGTGCCCCTGCAGGTCCTGCAGCTGCTGCCGGCGGAGTGGAACCCGCGCACGTCGTTGCCCTTCCAGCTGTGCGACCTGGCCTGGATGTTCGCGGTGCACGCCTTGTGGACGCGTTCTCGTCTCACGTCGACCGTCACCTACCTCTGGGGCCTCACTCTCACGACGCAAGGCATGGCCACGCCCGACCTCGCCTCCGCCTGGCCCGAGCCGAGGTTCGTCATGTTCTGGGCGATGCACCTGCTCATCGTGTGGGCCGCGGTCTACCTCGTCGTCGGGCTCGGTGTGCTGCCGACGTGGTCGACCTACCGCCGCACGGTCGTGATCACGCTCGTCTGGGCGGCGTCGGTCTTGGTCTACAACACGCTCGCCGACACCAACTACGGCTACCTCAACGGCAAGCCGAGCCGCGCCTCGCTGCTCGACGTCCTGCCGGCGTGGCCCTGGTACGTGGCGGTCGAGATCGCCGTGGTCGCCGCAGTCTGGGCTCTGCTGGTGTGGCCGTGGACGCGCGCCCGCACCGGCACCCTCGCCGGCGCCGCGCGCCCTGCATGAGAAGCCTCTCACCGTCGCGTCATGCCGCTCTCACGCACGGGGCCTTGCATGGGGACCACACCAAGCCCCCGAGGAGAACCCCATGAAGACCACCCGCCTGCTCGCCGCCTCCGCCACCGCCCTCGTGCTCGCACTCGGCATGACCGCCTGCGGCTCCGACGACGCCGATGACGACGTCGTCCCCGCCGCCACCTCGTCCGCGCAGTCCACCGAGAGTGCGCCGACGTCGGAGAGCCCGTCGGCCGGGTCCACGAACGGCGGTGACGGTGACGACGTGACCGACGCCGACCTGCGCGGCCAGCTCGAGAAGGTCGCCCTCGACGAGGTCGGCCAGGGTCGCGTGACCGACGTCGAGCGCAGCGACGACCGCGACCACGCCTACGAGGTCGAGGTCGACCTCGGCAACGACGACGACGTCAGCGTCGAGATCGCCGAGGACCTGTCGGTGGTCCGCGTCGACCGCTGACGCCGAGGGGGTACGGCCGGCCTCGACCGGGTGATGCGTCCGTCAGCGGTAGTTGACGAACTGCACCGCGAAGTCGAGGTCGGCACCCTTCAGCAGCGCGATGACCTCCTGGAGGTCGTCGCGCTTCTTGCTGGTGACGCGAAGCTCGTCGCCCTGGATCTGGACCTTGACGCCCTTGGGCCCCTCGTCTCGGATGAGCTTGGAGACCTTCTTGGCCTGCTCGGTGCTGATGCCCTGGCTGAACGTGCCGTTGATCTTGACGTCCTTGCCGCTCTGACGGGGATCGCCGGTCTCGAGCGCCTTGAGGCTGATGCCGCGCTTGACGAGCTTCTCCTTGAACACGTCGAGCACGGCGAGAGCGCGCTCGTCGGCGTTCGCGGTGATCTCGATGCCCTCCTCGCCCTTCCACTCCAGCAGTGCGCCGGTGTTCTTGAAGTCGTACCGGGTGGAGATCTCCTTCATCGCCTGGTTGAGGGCGTTGTCGGCCTCCTGACGGTCGAGCTTGCTGACGATGTCGAACGAGGAGTCGGCCACGGTTCTCTCTCCTGTGCTGGCTGGGACGGCGAAGGGACGGGACCCGCAGGTCCCGCCCCTCAGACTAGGCGCTCGCCTCGAGTGCCCGCCGTGCCGTCTGCCGCCCCAGGCCGTGACGCAGCTCCGGCACCCCTGCCGGGCCGTCTGCCGCCCAGGGCCCGGCACCCCTGCCGGGTCAGGCCGCCAGGAAGTCGTCGATCTGCCCCATGGCGGCGCGCGCGCCCTCCTCGACCCCCATGTCGAGCACCTGCTGCAGGGCCTCGGCGGTCGGGTAGGAGGAGACGTAGGTGGCGCGGGTGCCGCCGTCGATCGGCTCGAAGCGGAAGCTGTTGGTCGAGGACGGCATGCTCTCGACGGGGTTCAGGTCCGCGTCGGCGAAGCCGTCCCGCACCTCGAAGCCGTGAGGGGCGTCGACGGAGACCACGTCCCAGTAGCCGCCGTACTTCTCGCCCTCCGGGCCGGTCATGTAGTAGGTGATGCGGCTGCCGGGCGTCAGGTCGTGGTCGACGAACGTCGCGGGGTGGGTGGGCGGTCCCCAGACCTTCTCCAGCTGGCGGGGGTCGGCGTAGATGCCGAACACGCGCTCGACGGGAGCGGCGAACTCGGCGGTGATGGTGATGGTGCGCTGGTCCAGGTCCTTCTGGACGTCGATGACGGGCATGTCACTTCTCCTGGGTGGTGTGGGTGGTGGTGTCGTGCTGCTCGGACGGTGTGGCGGATGGTGCGGTGGGTTGGGCTGTCGGTTGGGCGAGGAGGTCGTCGATCCGGGCGACGCGTCCGCGCCACACGGCCTCGATCTCGCCGAGCATCGAGGCGACGGACCGCACGGCCTCGACGTCCCCGCTCGCGAGGGCCTCGCGGCCGACCCGACGCTTGGTGACCAGACCGGCCCGTTCGAGCACCGCGACGTGCTTCTGCACGGCGGCGAAGCTCATCGGGTAGTGCTCGGCGAGCCGGCTCACGGAGTGCTCCCCGGCCAGCACGCGGCGCAGGATGTCGCGCCGGGTCCGGTCGGCCAGGGCGCCGAACAGGGCATCGGCCCGGTCGTCGTCCTGGTGATCACTCATGAGCACAACCTACAACTAGATGGTTGTAGGTTGTCAACCCCTTCGAGGGCACGGATGCGGTTGGGCTGCGCAGGCCCCTCTGCGGTATGGTTTCTCGTCGTTGCCCGTCTCGGCGGGCAGCATCCCTGGCAGGTTGCCCGAGCGGCCAAAGGGAGCTGACTGTAAATCAGCCGGCATTGCCTTCGCAGGTTCGAATCCTGCACCTGCCACAGCGTGAGAGAGTCGCTGGAACCGACGGGCCTCGTCGGGCGAGAGCCCGGCGGGGCCCGTTCTTCATGATCGAGCTCCACCCGCTGCGGGCGGCTCAGTGATGGGGAAGCGCAGCGAAGCGCCGACGGTACGAGGTCGGCGTGGTGCCGTAGGCGTCGGTGAAGCGCTGGCGGAACGTGACGACGCTGCCGAAGCCGCACCGCCGCGCGACCGACGCGACCGGCAGGTCGGTCCGCTCCAGGAGTCGGCGCGACTCGTCGAGGCGGCGTCCGGACAGCCACCGCGCGGGGCTCGCGCCGGTGGCCTCGGTGAAGCGACGGGTGAAGTTGCGGGTGCTCATCCGTGCGTGGTCGGCCATCGCCTCGACGGTCATCCGCTGGTCCAGGTGCTCGATGGTCCACGCGATGGTGTCACCGAGCTGTCCGACGCCGTCGGGCTCGGGCATGGGGCGAGCGATGTACTGCGCCTGCCCGCCCTCGCGGTGGGGTGCGACGACGAGGTGCCGGGCGAGGGTCGTCGCCGCCTCGGAGCCGAGCTCGCGTCGGACGACGTGCAGGCAGGCGTCGATGGCCGAGGCCGTCCCGGCCGAGGTGAGCACGTCGCCGTGGTCGACGTAGATCGCGTCGGCGTCGACGTCGACGTCGGGGTACCGCGCCGCCAGGTCCTCGGCGGCGCCCCAGTGGGTGACCGAGGACCGTCCGTCGAGCACCCCCGCTCCGGCCAGGGGGAACGCACCCAGGCACAGCCCCACCAGGCGAGCACTCCGCCAGGCCGCCTCCCGGATCACCGTGGCCACGGTGTCGTCGGCCGGGCGCAGGTCGGCGTGCCACGAGGGGAAGACGAGCAGGTCGGCGTCCGTCGTCGCGTCGGGACCGGCCAGGTCGCCGAGGGAGACTCCCTCCGCCGTCGTCACGCGGGCCTCGCTGCTCCAGACCGTGGTGCGCCAGGAGGAGTCGAGGCCGAGCCGCGCGACCTCGGCGAAGACGGTCGTCGGCACGGAAAGGTGGAACAGGCTGATGCCGTCGAAGGCGTGGACCGCGATCCGCATGATTGTCCTGGAAGCATCGATAGGTGGCGTTCGGGCCACTCACGGTACCTGGCCCCCACCCCGAGGATGGAGGTCCACCCGGACGAACCAAGGAGCACCATCGTGACCGCCACCCGCCGCGCCCTCGTCGTCGTCGACGTCCAGAACGAGTACGTCGACGGTCCGCTCGAGGTCCAGCACCCACCCCGCGAGGAGTCGCTCGCCAACATCTCCCGAGCCATCGACGTCGCCGTCGAGCTCGACGTGCCGGTCCTGGTGCTCCAGCACGAGCTGCCGGAGGGTTCGCCCGTCTTCGCGGTCGGCTCGAAGGGCTGGGAGCTGCACCCGGAGGTCGAGCGCCGCCTGAGGCCGGAGTTCGGCCGCGCCTCGAAGGTCCACGGCAGCGCGTTCAGCGCCGACGGTGTCACCGAGTGGCTCGCCGACCGGCAGGTCGACACGATCACGATCGTCGGCTACATGACCAACAACTGCGACCTCGCCACGGCCGCCGACGCAGAGACGCGGGGCATCGCCGCCGAGGTGCTGTCGGACGCGACCGGGGCCATCCACCTCGCGAACGAGGCGGGGAGCGCGTCGGCCGAGCAGGTGCACTCGACGCTGATGGTGCTGCTCAACTCCAACTTCGCCGCCGTCGGGACCACGGACGACTGGGTCGAGGCCGCCCGGGCGGGCACCGCGCTGCCGAAGAGCGACCTCGGCACGTCTGCTCTCCAGGGCCGGGAGCGCTTCAGCGGCTGAGCGCCACGCGTCCCGCACGACGAGACGCCCCTCGCCGGTCGGCGAGGGGCGTCTCGTGCGCTGGTGACCCCCAGGGTCGCGCCCCGAGCCGGACCCGTCAGGTGGGTCCGAGCCCCGCGTGTCCACACGGCGGGTCGGGGCGCGACGCCGGGAGCCACCGGGTCGCGGGGTGGGATCAGATGATCCCGGCCTGCTTCAGGGCGAGGCTGATCTCGCCCTGCGCCTCGGGGGCGAGGTCGAGCAGCGGCGGGCGGACGGCGGCGTGCTCGAGCTTGCCGCGCTCGACGAGGGCCAGCTTCAGCGCCACGGTGCCCTCCATGTGCGAACCGCGGTGGTAGACGTTCTTGGTCACCGGGAGCAGGGCGTCGTGGAGGGCGCGGGCCGCGGGGTAGTCGTGCGCCTTGCCGGCGGCGATGAGCTCGACCAGCAGCTCGGGGGCGATTCCTCCGTAGCCGACGAGCAGGCCGTCGACGTCGAACATCGTGTGGAGCAGGTACTCGTCGTGGCACGAGAGGATCTGCAGGTCGGGCAGCTCCTGGCGCAGGACGGGGATCTCGGTGTCCCAGCGGCGCATGTTGCGCACACCGTTCTTCGTCGCGAAGACGCCGGGCTGCGCGCCGATCTCGAGCTGGGTCTGCAGGTCGTAGGAGGCCTTGGTCGCATCGGGGTACTGGAACAGGATGAGCGGCAGGCCCGACTCCTCGTGCACGATGCGGTAGCGCTCCTGCGGGGCGCCCTGCTGGTAGCCGAAGCGGAGCCAGCCGTGCGAGGGGTACAGGAGTCCGGCGCTGGCGCCGGCGTCGACGGCGCGCTTGGCCTCGAGACCCGCGACCTTGTCGCCCTCGCCGGTGATGCCGGCGATGACCGGCACGTCGCCGGCGTTCGCGACGGCCACCTCGATGACCTTCACCTGCTCCTCCTGCGTGAGGTAGGTGCCCTCGCCCGCGTGGCCGAGATAGACCAGGCCGGTGATGCCGGGGATGGAGGCGTACCAGCGGGTCAGTGACGCCACGGCGTCGTAGTCGACCTCGAGGTCGCGGGTGAACGGGGTGACGGGGGCCGGGGTGAGGCCGCGGAGGTCGAGCGTCATGGTGGGTCCTCTTCGAACGGGTCGGTCGTGGTTACGGAACGTTCGCGGGAACGTTCCCACAATGAGTGTGCGTGACCCCGGTCACCGTGTCAAGGGCCAAGCGACGTCGACCCGAGATCGATCGGGACGGCCTCTGCGAACGCCGTCGGCCCCGCTCCTCGAGAAGGAGCGGGGCCGACGGCGGCGTGCTGCGCAGCGGGTCAGAGCACGATCGTGAGCAGTCGGTAGCAGAGCGCGAAGATCGCCACGAGCCCCACCAGCCCGAGCGCGTTCTGCCACCACCGGTTCACGTAGCGACCCATCAGGTCGCGGCGCGTGGTCATGACGAACAGCAGGAGGCCGAGCAGCGGTGCGACGATCACCGTGAGGGCCTGTGCCGTGATGATCAGCTCCACGGGTGAGCCGTTCGAGACGAGCGTGACCACGAGCCCGAAGGCCAGCACCGCGAGCATGCCGAGCTTGACGCTCACCCGGTCCATCGTGTTGCCGCGTCCGAGGCCGTCGGAGAGCAGCGTGCCGCCGGCCGTCGCGTTGGCGACCATCGACGAGAACGCAGCGGCGGAGAAGCCGAGCCCGAACAGCGTGGCGCCGAGCTCGCCCGCGACCGGACGGAGGACGTTCGCCAGCTCGGGGAAGGTGGCGGCGCCGGTGCCGGTGTTCTGCAGCGCGGCGGCCGCGGTGACGATGACGAGGGCCGTCATGATGCCGGGCGCCAGGATGCCGGGGATCGTGTCCGCGATCGTCGTCGTGCGGTAGTCCTCGGCCTTCAGACCCCGCTCGCGCGAGGCGTACCCGGTGAAGAACGCGGCGTTGATCGAGAAGTTGGTGCCCACGAGGGCGATGATCAGCAGGCCCGCGTCGGAGGGGATGGTCGGGAAGAGGCCGTCGGCCGCGGCGACCCAGTCGGGCTTGGACAGGAAGGCGCCGAGCACGAAGCCGATGCCCATGAGCACGACCAGCCCGAGCATGGCGCGTTCGAAGAGCTTGTAGTAGTTGGGTGCCCAGGCCACGGCCCCGACGACGACGGTGCAGCCGATGGTCCAGAGGGTGGGGGAGCCCCCGAACAGCATCGAGAAGCCCAGGCCCGACCCGACGGCGTTGCCGACCGAGAAGCAGAGGCTGATGAGGAAGACGCCGATGCCGGCGGCCGTCCCGACCGGGCGGCCGAGTCGGTCCTTGATCGTCTGCACGAGGGAGCCGGGGGAGACGATGGCCAGGCGCACGCTCATGTCGGTGAAGACGATCATGAGGAGCGTCGAGACGGCGATGACCCAGATGAGGGCGTATCCGTGGGCGCTGCCGGCCTGCACGGCCGACGCGAGGTTGCCGGGTCCGAACTGCCAGGCCCCGGCGATGAAGCTGGGTCCCATGAGGGCGAGCGTGGCGGCGAGCCCGCGGCGTGAGCGGCGGGATCGGTCCGAGCGGGGTCCCGCCTGCTCGGCGGTGGCGGGGGCGGTGTCAGTCATGGTCGTCCTTCTCTGTCTATCCCACGGGGGCTCGTCCGTGTGGGCAGTCCGGTCGGTCCGGGCGGTGTCCTCGTGGTGGACGGACGTCGTCGGCGGGTGGCCACGCTGCGCAGCCGGAGTGTGACAACGTTCACGGGAACGTTCCCATCGTGTGTGACCGGGACCACGCTGTCAACCGTTTCGGGTGAGCGTCTTCGGGAGCGGGCAGATGGGTGCGAGCGCCGTCTGCGCCTATGCTGGCCAGCACCCGGCTCGTCGACCAGAGGAGGACAGCGTGACCGAGACGCCCGTGCGTCCCCCCACGATCCTCGACGTCGCGCGCGAGGCAGGCGTCTCGAAGTCGACCGTCTCGAGGGTTCTCGACGAGCGACTGCCGCCGTCGGGCAGTCCGGCCGCGGAGCGCGTCCGCGAGGCCGCGCGACGGCTCGGCTACCGACGCGACCGCTTCGCCTCTGCGCTGCGACGGCAGCAGACCCGCACCATCGGCGTGCTGGTGCCACGGCTCACCGACACGGTGATGGCCATGACCTTCGAGCAGCTGGCCGCGGCGTGCGCCCGCCGCGGTCAGTTCGCCATCGTCGCCACGACCGATGACGACCCGGCCGCCGAGGCCGAGGCCGTCGAGCAGCTCCTCGACCAGCGGATCGACGGCCTGGTGCTCACGACGGCGCGCCTCGACGACGACGTGACGTCGGGGCTGCGTGGGCACGGGGTGCCGGTGGTGCTGGCGCTGCGCTCCGACGGCACCACCCCGTCGGCCACCGGGGACGACGAGCTCGGTGGCTACCTCGCCACCCGGCACCTGCTCGACCTCGGTCACCGACGCATCGCCCTGGTGGCCGGGCCCTCGTTCGCGTCGAGCGCGGTCGGTCGTCAGGCGGGCTTCCGGCGCGCGATGGCCGAGGCCGGGGTGACGGACGTCGACGACCTGGTGCACGAGTCGGCGTTCAGCATGGAGTCCGGCGAGCTGGTCGCGCGCGAGGTGCTCGCGGCCGGCGACCGGCCGACCGCGGTGTTCGCGGTCAACGACAACACGGCCATCGGCGTGCTCGCGGCGGCCCAGGCGCTGGGTCTCTCGGTGCCCGAGGACCTCTCCGTGGTGGGCTACAACGACGTCCCGGTCTCGGCCCGCCT
Source organism: Aeromicrobium sp. Leaf289 (assembly GCF_001423335.1). Taxonomy (NCBI): domain Bacteria; kingdom Bacillati; phylum Actinomycetota; class Actinomycetes; order Propionibacteriales; family Nocardioidaceae; genus Aeromicrobium; species Aeromicrobium sp. Leaf289. The sequence continues at coordinate 1,096,254 of NZ_LMNK01000002.1, forward strand.
GCCTCGTCCGCTCACGACGGTGCGCGTGCCGTTCGACCAGATCGCCGCCGCTGCGCTCGAGCTGCTCGACGAGGCCCGTGCCGGAGCGTCGCCGCGGCACGTCACCGTCGCACCCACGCTCATCCCCCGCAGTACGTCGGCGCGTCCGCCGCGCTGAGGTTCACGGCAGGCGGTTGAGGCTGCGGACCTGGCGGTCGAACGCCGCCCGCGGGGCGAGCCGCCGCAGGAGGGACACCCGCCGCGCGAGGGGGCCCGCCGGGTAGCGGACGCGAGGTCGGCGGTCGGTGGCAGCCTTCGCGACGATGTCGGCCACGACGGCCGGATCGTCGGCACCGCGCATGGCGGCGGCGAGCACGTCGGCCGCGGTGGCCCGCTGCGCGTCGTACTCGGTGAGGGGTCGGTCCGGAGCGAGCGCGCTGCCCTCGAAGGACGTGCTGGTGTAGGCGGGCTCCACCAGCAGCACGCGCACCCCGAGGGCGCGGATCTCGTGGTCGAGCGACTCCGAGTAGCCCTCGAGCGCGTGCTTCGTGGCGGAGTAGACCGCCATGAAGGGCGCGGGCATCAGGCCCAGCACCGACGAGACGTTGACGACCCGTCCGCTGCCGCGTCCGCGCATGTGCGGCAGGACGGCGTTCGTCATCCGGATGGCACCGAGCACGTTGACGTCGAGCACCCGCGCGGCCTGCTCGGCCGAGCTCTCCTCGGCGGCGCCGAGCAGCCCGATGCCGGCGTTGTTGACGAGCACGTCGATCCGTCCGAACCGGTCGAGCACGTCCTGCACGAGTGCGGTCGCCGACGTGTCGCTGGTGACGTCGAGCGGCAGGAGCAGCATGCCGTCGGTGTCGGGTTCGCCGCTGCCGCGGCGGCTGGTGCCGACGACGACGAACCCGCGGTCTGCGAGCGCTCGGGCGGCGGCCCGGCCGATGCCCGACGACGCACCGGTCACGATGGCGACGGGGCGTGCTTCGTTCATGTGGTCCTCCGTGGTGGGGGTGGGGGTCAGGGAGTCACGCGTCGAGGCGTGCCGTGCCGTCGGCGGGCTCGTCCTCGGCGTCGAGGGGGTCGTAGCGGTCGCCGGGCAGGGCCAGGAGTCCTGCGGCGGCGCCGACGAGGCACAGCACGCCGACGACGACGCACGCCAGCTCGAGGCCGTCGAGGAACGACGCGTCGACCACCGCGGACAGGCCGGGGACCTGGGACGCGGCGACGTCGGCGAACCCGACGGAGTCGGCGGCCCGGTCGAGGACCGTCCCCTCGACGCGCCCCTCGAGGGCCGAGCGGAGCGCGTCGGCGTACCGGGAGGCGAACATCGAGCCCACGACGGCGACGCCCAAGGTGCCACCGAGCTCGCGGGTCGCGTCGTTGACGGCCGAGCCGACCCCGGCGCGGGCGGGCGGGAGCACCTGCATGATCGACTCCGTGGCCGGCGTGCTGACCAGTCCGATCCCGATGCCGAGCATGAGCATCTGCGGCACGACGACGGTCGGGTAGTCCACGTCGGCCGGGATCTGGGAGATCCAGAGGAAGGCGCCACCCAGCAGGGCGAGCCCGGGCGCGACGACGAGCTTCGTGCCGATGCGCGGTGCCAGCTGGGCGCCGACGATCGAGGCGACCGCCAGGGAGAGGGCCACGGGCAGGAAGCGCAGGCCGGTCTCGAGCGGCGTGTAGTCACGGATGAACTGGAAGAACTGCGTGATGAGGAAGATGAAGCCGAAGAGCGCGAAGAAGGCGATCGTGACCGCCGCGCAGGCGGCGCTGAACCGGCGGTCGAGGAACAGCGTGACGTCGATCATGGGGTGCTCCACCGCCCGCTCGATCGCGATGAACGCGGCGATCAGCGCCGCGGCGCCGGCGAACCCGGTCAACGTCTCGATGCTGCGCCACCCGTGCTCGGGTCCCTCGATGATCGTGTAGGTCAGCGTGCCCAGGGCGGCGACGGAGACGGCGAAGCCGTACCGGTCGATGCGCGGCACCGACGGGTCGCGTGACTCCGGGACGAACGCGATCGCCATGCCCATGGTGGCGACGGTCAGGGGCACGAGCGCCCAGAAGACGCTGTGCCAGGAGTAGTGCTCGAGCAGGATGCCGCCGACCACGGGCCCGATGGCGACGCCGACGCCGACGGAGGCGCCCCACAGACCGAGCGCGGACGCACGTGCGCGCCGTTCGGTGAAGGTGTTGGCGATGATCGACAGCGTCGTCGGGAAGATCACGGCGGCGAAGACGCCCATGGCGAACCGGAGGGCGATCAGCTGACCGCTGCTGTCGACCAGCGCGGCGGCGCCGCTGCTCAGTCCGAAGCCGGCGAGGCCGAGGACGAGGGCGGGCCGACGACCGAACCGGTCCGACAGGCTGCCCATCGCGAGCACGAGGGAGGCGAAGGCCAGGTTGTAGCCGTCGACGATCCACAGCAGGTCACGCGTGCCGGCGTCGAGCTCGTCCGCGAGCGACGGCAGCGCGATGTTCACGATCATCGTGGAGAGGTTGATCGTCAGCGTCGCGAGGCACACGGTGAGCAGGATCAGGGACTTCCGGGGCATGCGCGCTCCTCGAAGTTGATGGCGTCAACATTGAGCATGAGGGCTAGTGTTGTCGCTGTCAACATGAGAGCCGTCCTTCGCTAGGGTGGTGCCATGGCGTCCCCCGCGTACCACCACGGCAACCTGCGCGAGGCACTCGTCGACGCCGCGGTCGACGCCGCCCGCGAGCGAGGTGCCGACGGCCTGGCGCTGCGCGACCTCGCGCGCCGGGTGGGTGTCTCGCACAACGCCGCCTACCGGCACTTCGCCAATCGCGACGACCTGGTGGCGGAGGTCGCGGGCCGTGTCATGGACCGCCTGGTCGAGACGATGCAGCGGCGCTGGGCCGACGTCGACACCGACGATCCCGTGCTGAGGGCGCGCCGTCGCCTCGCGGCGGTCGGACGGTCCTACGTGGAGTTCGCCGTGGGCGAGCCCGGCCTGTTCTCGCTGGCGTTCTCCAGCGTGGCGGTCTCGACGGACCTGGAGGGAGCCGGTCCCTACCTGCTGCTGGGCCAGGCCCTGGACGAGCTGGTCGAGGTCGGGTTCCTGTCGGCACAGGCTCGCCCGGGTGCGGAGATCACGTGCTGGTCCGCGATGCACGGGTTCTCCGTGCTCGCCGTCGACGGCGCCGTGCGCGGTGCGTCCGACGCTGAGCGGGAGGCCGCTCTGGAGACCGTGCTCACCGCGATCGACCGGTCGTACGGAGCGACGACCGGCACCGAGACGCGCGCCGGCGACCTGCTGCCCTAGGCGTCGCGCCTCGTGAGGACTCCCGAGGCGCGGGGTCAGGCGGGCCAGTCGACGCTGAGGTACTGCGTCTCGGTGTACTCCTCGAGGCCCTCGCGGGCGCCCTCGCGGCCCAGACCGCTCTGCTTGACGCCGCCGAACGGGGCCGACGGGTCGGAGACGAGGCCGCGGTTCACGCCGACCATGCCGGCGTCGAACGCCTCCCCGAGCCGGATCGCTCGCTGCAGGTCGCGCGAGAAGACGTACGCGGCCAGGCCCATCTCGCTGGCGTTCACGAGCCGGAGCAGCTCCTCGTCGTCGTGCCACGTGACGATCGGGGCCACGGGGCCGAACAGCTCGTGGTCGAGGATCGCGGCGTCGGCCGGGACGTCCACGAGGACCGTCGGCGCGAAGAAGTGGCCGGGCGCGTCGGACAGCTCGGCGCGGTGGCTGACGCGCGCGCCGGCCCGCACCGCCTCGTCCACCACGCGGCCCAGGGTCTCGACCGCCGTGGTGGAGATGAGGGGGCCGACCGTGGCGCCGCCGCGTGCCGGACCGACCGACAGCCGCTCGACCTCGGCGCCGAGGCGCTCGACGAAGGCGTCCACGACGTCGGCGTGCACGTAGAAGCGGTTCGCCGCCGTGCAGGCCTGGCCGCCACCGCGGAACTTCGCGACCATCGCGCCGGCCACGGCCGCGTCGACGTCGGCGTCGTCCGCCACGACGAACGGGGCGTTGCCGCCCAGCTCCATCGACGCGTTCACGACGCGCTCGGCGGCCTGGCCCAACAGGATCGAGCCGACGCGGGTGGACCCGGTGAACGAGATCTTGCGGACCCGCAGGTCGGCGAGCCAGTGGCCCACGACCCCGGCGGCGTCGGTCGTCGGCACCACGTTCACGACACCGTCGGGCACGCCGGCCTCGGTCAGCAGACGGGCGACGGCCAGGGCCGTCAGCGGCGTCTCGGCGGCGGGCTTCAGCACCACCGTGCAGCCGGCTGCGAGGGCCGGCGCGATCTTGCGCGTGGCCATCGCGGCCGGGAAGTTCCACGGCGTCACGAGCGCGGCCACGCCGACGGGTCGGTGCGTCACGATCGTGCGCGTGCCGCCGGCGGGGGAGGAGCCGTAGTCGCCGTGAGGGCGCACCGCCTCCTCGGCGAACCAGCGAAAGAACTCGGCGGCGTAGACGACCTCGCCGCGCGCGTCGGTGACGGACTTGCCGTTCTCGCTGACGATGAGGTCGGCCAGCCGGTCGGTGTCGCGGATCATCAGCTCGAACGCTCGGTGCAGCACCACCGACCGCTGGCGCGGCGACGTGCGACGCCACGCCACGAACGCGTCCGCGGCGGCGTCGACGGCCGCGGTGGCGTCGCCCAGGTCGCCGTCGGACACCTGGGCGACGACCGAGAGGTCGGCCGGGTCCACGACGTCGAAGTGCCCCGAGCCCCCGGCCCGCCAGACGCCACCCACGAGCACGCCACGGGTCGGGTCGAGGGCCTCGACGTGGGCGGACGTGACCTGCACGCTCATCGGGTCTGCCCGGACCGCGGCGCGGCCGCGAAGGCCGCCTCGAGCACGTCCAACCCCTCGTGGAGCAGGTCGTCACCGATGGCCAGCGGCGGGAGGAAGCGCAGCACGTTGCCGTAGGTGCCGCAGGTCAGCACGATGACGCCCTCGGCGTGGGCGGCCGACGCCACGGTCTTCGCGAGGTCGGGGTCGGGGTCGGTCGTGCCCGGCTTCACCAGCTCGACGGCGATCATCGCGCCACGGCCGCGCACGTCACCGAGTCGGTCGTCGCGCGCCTGCAGGGCTCGGAGCCGCTCCGTCATGAGCGTCCCCACCTCGCGGGCCCGCTCGACGAGCCCCTCGGCCTCGATGGTCTCGATCGCGGCCAGCGCGGCGGCGCAGGCGAGCGGGTTGCCGCCGTAGGTGCCGCCGAGCCCAGCGACGTGCGCGGCGTCCATGATCTCGGCGCGGCCCGTCACCGCCGACAGCGGCAGGCCGCCGGCGATGCCCTTGGCCGTCACGATCAGGTCGGGGACCACGCCCTCGTGGTCGCAGGCGAACAGGTCGCCCGTGCGCGCGAAGCCGGTCTGCACCTCGTCGGCCACGAACACCACGTCGTTCGCGCGGCACCACGCGGCCAGCGCGGGGAGGAAGCCCGGCGCCGGCTCGATGAAGCCACCCTCGCCCTGGACGGGCTCGATGACGATCGCGGCCAGGTTGGCGGCCCCCACCTGCTTCTCGACCACGTCGAGCGCGCGGGCGGCCGCGGTCGCCCCGCCGAGGTCGCCGTCGCGGAACGGGTAGGAGAGCGGGGCGCGGTAGACCTCCGAGGCGAACGGTCCGAAGCCGTGCTTGTACGGCATCGACTTCGCGGTCATGGCCATCGTCAGGTTCGTGCGGCCGTGGTACGCGTGGTCGAAGACGACGACGGCCTGCCGCTTCGTGTGGGCGCGGGCGATCTTGACGGCGTTCTCGACCGCCTCGGCGCCGGAGTTGAACAGGGCGGTGCGCTTGTCGTGGTCGCCCGGGGTGAGCCGGTTGAGTGTCTCCGCGACGGCCACGTAGCCCTCGTAGGGCGTGACCATGAAGCACGTGTGCGTGAACGCGGCGACCTGCTCCTGCACGGCCGCCACGACGCGCGGCGCACTGTTGCCGACCGTGGTCACGGCGATGCCGGACCCCAGGTCGATGAGGCTGTTGCCGTCGACGTCCACGACGATGCCGCCCCCGGCCTCGACGGCGAAGACGGGCATGGTCGTGCCCACGCCGGCGGCGACCGCGGCGTGCTTGCGGGCCATCAGCTCGCGCGAGCGCGGTCCGGGCAGCTCGGTGGCCAGGTGGCGCTTCTGGACGACGGGCGGTCGCACGGACATGGGTTCCTCCTGGGACGCGGTGACCACGCCAGTCTCCCGCCGGTCACGTCATGCCGTCCAATGCCGATATCGGATCAAGTCGATGCCTGACAGGCATATGGTGGGCGGATGGAGCTGCGGACCCTCACCTACTTCGTCGCGGTGGTCGACGCCGGGACCGTGAGCGCGGCGGCGGAACGCGTGCGGGTGACCCAGCCGTCGCTCTCGCGCCAGGTCCGCCAGCTCGAGCGCGACCTGGGTGTCGACCTGTTCGAGCGGCACGGCGGGCGGCTGGTGCTGTCCTCCGCGGGTCGCAGCCTGCTGCCACTGGCCCGCGACGTCCTGGCCTCGGCCGACGCCCTGCGCACCGCTGCCCGGGTGCGGGCCGAGGGCGGTCTGGACCGCGTGACCATCGCCGCTCCCGCGACCACGCTCACCGACGTCGTGTCGCCCTTCCTCGCCAGCCTGGCCCCCGACGACCCGACCCCGTCGGTGGTCGAGACCGATCCGCTCGACGTGGACGAGGCGCTGCGTCGGGGTGCCGACCTCGTGGTGACCACCCGCCGCCCGCGCCGACCGCTGCGCTCGGCCGCGCTTCCGGAGCTGCCGGTGTGGGCGTTCGTGCCGGCCGACCACCCATGGGGCGACCGCGAAAGGGTCGGGCTCGCCGAGCTGCTCGAGCAGGTCGTGGTCACCGTGCCCCGGACGTTCGCCGCCCGGCAGGTGCTCGACGCGGTGGTCGAGCGCGAGCAGCGCTGGCCGGCGTCGCTCGTGGAGGCGAGCAGCGGCACCGTGGCGCAGGCGCTCGCCGCCGCTGGTCGCGGCGTGGCGGTGGTCTCCGACGACAGCCGGTACGGCCTGCACGGGGTGCGTGTCCGGGCCGGGGGAGCCGACCTCACGGTCCGACTGTTCGTGGCCTGGTCCTCGACCCATCCCGCGCAGGAGACGCTCGCGGCCCTGGCCGACCGGTTGCGGACCTTCGTCGTGGACGCCTACCCGGGCGCGGGTCCCGCCTGATCCCAGTGCCCGGTGCCCTGCTGGGTCAGACCAGCACCGTGAAGGGCAGTCCCGGGCACGGTACCTGGGCCGTGAAGTCGCCGCGGTCGACCGGCTCGCCGGCGAACAGGTGCACGTGCGAGGACAGGACCACGCGGTCGTGGTCGTTCACGAGCGTCGCGTCGGCGGCGCGGAAGACCTCGAGCAGCGTCCGCTCGACGGTCTCGGCCAGCACGTCCGCCCCCATGACCCCGAGCATGCGCCCGTCCCGCTCCACCGGGACCGTCGAGGTGAGCATGAACTCGTCGGTGCAGACGTAGTCGATGTAGGGACCGGTCACGTGCGACGCGTGGGTGCGCTGCGGGGTGCGGAACCACTCCTGGCGGCTGTAGTCCGTCGACTGCACGAGGGCGATGGAGTCGGGGATGAGCCCCTGGTCGTCGCCCTGCCACCACGCGAGCAGGTAGGTCTCGTCGGTGAGGATCCCCGGTGACACGACGAAGCCCGCGCCCACGGTGTGCGGGTCGGCGAGCACCTCGAGGGCGTGGGGGCGCGACGCGGTGAGCACCCGCGCGGCGTCGACGGGGCCGTCGAAGAGGGGGGCCAGGGCCTCGCCGCTCTCGCGCAGCGTCACCAGCAGCGGGTGGAACAGGTCCTCGACGGCCTGCACGCAGGCCGCGACCTGAGGGGGCACCTCGGTGCCGGGACCCGGGGCGGGGGCGTTCGGGGGTTGGGACATCGGACTCACCTGATCCTCGCGTGGAGCTCGGCGAGCTCGCCGAGCAGGCGTCGCACCCGGGCGCGCACCACGCGTCGGGCCTCGTTCCCGTCGTGGCTCGCGATGGCGGCGAGCAGGGCACTGTGGTGGTCGCGCAGGGCGGACTGCTGGTCCGCGTGCCCGAATCCGAGCCGCAGGAGCCCACCGAACTCCATCTCCAGGCGCATCACGTCGCGGGCCAGGTGGGCCGAGTGCGAGAGCGCCGCCACGGCGAGGTTGAGCTCGGTGTCGACGTGGCGCCACGTGGCCGCGTCGTCGGTGTCGTCGGGGGGCAGGATCGCCCGCAGGTCCTCGACCTCCTCGACGTTGGCCCGCTCGGCGGCCAGCTCGGCGCACCCGCTCAGCACGGTCGCGTAGTGGATGCCGTGGTCGGCGATGTCGACGCGGGTCATGGCAGCCACGCGACGCTCGAGGACGTCGTCGGTCGCGCCGACGGGGCGGGTGACGAACGAGCCGCCGCCGCGCCCGCGCGTGGTGGTGACGAGCCCCTGCGCGCGCAGCGACACGAGCGCCTCGCGCGCCGTGACCGTGGCGACGCCGAGCATGCTCGCCAGCTCGGACTCGCTGGGCAGTCGCTCCCCGTCCTCGAGGATCCCCGAGCGGATCGCCTGCGCCAGACGCTGCTCCACGCGGACCGCGCGGCCGAGCTCGCCGATCGGCGCGAACACGGCGGTCCGCGCCCGGGTCGAGCGTCGACGGACGGCGGCCATGGATCTCCTCGTGTCCTCGGACCGGCCGGGCTGCCGGTGCGCACATGTTTACCGGATCGTGACACGAAGGTGTGGACATTTAACATCCAAGACCATATGTTTTGCGGCGGAAGGTGATCCGCACCACTCCTCCCGACCGTCAGGACGGACGGGGAGAATCCGTCGAAGGAGCCCGATGACCGGCACCGGCGCCACCCCCGCGATCCGACTGAGCGGCCTGCAGAAGCACTTCGGCGAGGTCCGGGCCGTCGACGGCGTGGACCTGGAGATCGCCGACGGCGAGTTCTTCTCGATGCTGGGTCCGTCGGGGTCCGGCAAGACCACGGTGCTGCGTCTCGTGGCCGGCTTCGAGCAGCCGACCGCGGGCTCGATCGAGCTCGGGGGCCGCGACGTCACCGGCTCGGCACCCTTCGAGCGCGACGTCAACACCGTGTTCCAGGACTATGCGCTGTTCCCGCACATGAGCGTGCTCGAGAACGTGGCCTACGGACTGCGGGTGCGCGGTGTCGACCGCCGCGAGCGCCGGTCCCGTGCGCTCGAGGCCCTCGAGACGGTGCGCCTGCAGCACGTGGCCGACCGTCGCCCCACGCAGCTCTCGGGCGGCCAGCGCCAACGTGTGGCCCTGGCCCGGGCCGTCGTGGTCCGCCCGAAGGTGCTCCTGCTCGACGAGCCCCTCGGCGCCCTCGACCTCAAGCTGCGCGAGCAGATGCAGGTGGAGCTCAAGCAGCTGCAGCGCGAGCTCGGCATCACCTTCGTCTTCGTCACCCACGACCAGGAGGAGGCGCTCACGCTCAGCGACCGCGTCGCCGTCTTCAACGAGGGGCGGATCGTGCAGCTGGGCAGCCCCCGGGACGTCTACGAGACCCCGGTCGACGAGTACGTCGCGTCGTTCGTCGGCACGTCGAACCTCTTCGACCCCGACGCCTCGCGCACCGTCCTCGGACGGGAGGGTCGCTACGCGCTGCGGCCGGAGAAGATCCACCTCGCGGCCTCCGGCATCGCCAGCGACCCGGTCGACGGTCGCGACAGCGTCCGCGGCGTCGTCGCCGAGACCATCTACCTCGGCATCGGTCGGCGCGTCGTCGTCGACACCGAGCAGGGCGCCCGCCTGGTCGTCCTCGAGCCCTCCACCGCCCTGGCGGCGGTCGAGCGGGGCGACGCCGTCGTCGCCTCGTGGCGCCACGACGACCTCGTGACGCTCACCTGATCCCCCCACCACACCCACAGAAGAGAACGGAATCCGAGATGATCCCCACGACCAGGAGAGGCCGCGTCGGCGCCATCGCCGCCGCCGTCACCTGCAGCCTCGCTCTCGCCGCCTGTGGCGGGGGCTCCGACGACGACGCCGCCACGGGTGCACCCACGAAGCTCGGCAAGACCGAGGGCCAGGTCTCGATCCTGGCGTGGCCCGGCTACGTCGAGGACGGCAGCAACGACCCCGACGCCGACTGGGTCACCTCCTTCGAGGAGGAGACCGGCTGCAAGGTCACGAGCAAGGTCTACGGCACGTCCGACGAGGCGTTCAACCTCGCCAAGTCCGGCGACTACGACGTCGTCGCCGCGTCCGGCGACCTCACGCTGCGCATGATCGCCGCCAAGGCGGCCGCCGAGGTCAACACCGACCTGGTGCCGAACTACGAGAAGGTCTTCGACTTCCTGAAGGACCAGGAGTGGAACACCGTCGACGGCAAGAACTACGGCGTCCCGCACGGCTACGGCGCCAACCTGCTCATGTACAACGCCGACGTCGTGAAGGACGAGCCGACGTCGTGGGACGTCGTGTTCGACAAGTCCTCGCAGTACAAGGGCAAGGTCACGGCCTACGACTCGCCGATCTACATCGCCGACGCCGCCATGTACCTCATGTCGACGCAGCCGGAGCTGAAGATCGAGAACCCCTACGCCCTCGACGAGAAGCAGCTGGCCGCCGCGGTCGACCTGCTCAAGGGCCAGCGCACCAACGTCGGCGAGTACTGGTCGGACTACCTCAAGGAGGCCTCGGCCTTCAAGACCGGCGACTCCGTGGTGGGCACCACCTGGCAGGTCATCGCGAACACGATCGACCAGGACAACGTGAAGGTCACGGTGCCGAAGGAGGGCGTCACGGGCTGGAACGACACCTGGATGATCGCCGCCAAGGCCAAGAACCCCAACTGCGCCTACAAGTGGCTCGACCACATCGAGGACCCGAAGACCAACGCGCAGGCCACCGAGTACTTCGGCGAGTCGCCGAACAGCGAGGAGGCGTGCGAATTCGCGAGCGAGGGCTTCTGCGAGACGTACCACGCCGGCGACAAGGCCTACTCGGACAAGATCTGGTACTGGCGCACGCCGATCGCCGAGTGCCTCGACGGCCGCACGGACGTCGAGTGCACCGACTACTCGGACTGGACCAAGGCCTGGACCGAGATCAAGGGCTGACGTGACCCAGTCGACCACGTCCGAGGTGGCCGTCCCGTCCCTGTCCGGGACCGGGGCGGCCACCCGCCGGGCCTCCTCCTTCCTCGCCACGCGGCCGCGGCTGAGGCTCGGGCTGTTCCTGACCGCGCCGCTGACGTGGCTCGTGCTCGTCTACGTGGTGGCGCTCTCGGCGCTGCTCGTGACGGCGCTGTGGTCGGTCGACAGCTTCACCGGTGAGATCGACCGCGGCCTCACCCTCGACAACCTGCGCGAGGTCGTCACCAACTCGCTCTACCGCACGGTCACGCTGCGCACGCTCGGTGTCGCGGCGCTGGTGACGGTCGTCGACGTCGCGATCGCGCTGCCGATCGCCTTCTACATGGCCAAGGTCGCGTCGCCGCGTGCCCGGCGTCTGCTGGTGGTCGCGGTCCTCACGCCGCTGTGGGCGAGCTACCTCGTCAAGGCGTTCGCCTGGCGGTCGCTGCTCAGCGAGGGCGGGCTCGTCGACTGGGTGCTGAACCCGTTCGGCGGCCAGACGCCCGGCTACGGGCTGACCGCCGTCGTGCTCACGCAGGCCTACATCTGGCTGCCGTACGTGATCCTGCCGATCTTCGCCGGCATGGAGCGCGTCCCCGACTCGATGCTCGAGGCTGCGGGCGACCTCGGCGCGTCGGCGGGCACCACCGTCCGGACCGTCGTGATGCCGCTGCTGCTGCCCTCGGTCGCCGCGGGCTCGATCTTCAGCTTCTCCCTCACGCTGGGCGACTACATCAGCGTCAACATCGTGGGCGGTGCCAACCAGATGCTCGGCAACCTCGTCTACACGAACGTCGGCGCGGCCAACAACCTGCCGCTCGCCGCCGCGATCGCCCTCATCCCCATCGTCGTCATGCTCGGGTACCTCGCGGCGGTCCGCCGCACGGGCGCCCTGGACACCCTCTAGGAGCGCGTCGTGACCCTCAGTCCTCTCGCGCGACGTCTGCTGCTCGGCGTCACCGGCCTCGTGCTGGTGCTCATGTACGCGCCGCTGCTGGTCGTGGTGGCCAACTCCTTCAACCCCGACCCGTCGATGACGTGGCCGCCCGAGGGGTTCACCACCCAGTGGTGGGTGCGCGCGTTCCACAGCGCGGGCGCCCGCGACGCGGTGCTCACGAGCGTGCAGGTGGCGCTCGCCTCGACCGCCGTGGCGCTGCTGCTCGGCACGCTCATGGCCTTCGCGCTGCAGCGGTTCGCGTTCTTCGGGCGCAACACGGTGAACCTGCTCGTGATCCTGCCGATCGCCCTGCCCGGCATCGTCACCGGCGTGGCGCTGAACAACGCCTTCCGCGGGATCCTGGCCATCGAGCTGGGCGTGGCCACGCTGATCGTCGCGCACGCCACCTTCTGCATCGTCACGGTGTTCAACAACGTCATCGCCCGGCTGCGCCGCATGGGCGGCAACCTGGAGGAGGCCTCGGCCGACCTGGGCGCGGGCCTCTGGACGACGTTCCGACTCGTCACGTTCCCGCAGCTGCGCTCGGCGCTGCTCGCCGGTGGTCTCCTCGCCTTCGCGCTGAGCTTCGACGAGATCATCGTGACCACCTTCACGGCCGGGCCCGGCACCACGACCCTGCCGATCTGGATCCTCAACAACCTGTTCCGTCCCAACCAGGCGCCGGTGGTCGCGGTCGTGGCCGTGGTGCTGATCGTCGTCTCCGTGGTGCCGATCTGGATCGCGCAGCGCATCGCCGGCGAGGCGGAGACGGTTCGATGAGCGGCGCACCCGTGCCGCCGCTCGTCGCCGGGCCGAGGACCCGCGCACCGCGTAACGTCGGACTCCCGACCTCACGACCAGCCACCACCCTCCGCCCCTGATCGAAGGAGCCCCCGATGAGCCTCTACGCCGTCACGAACCCCGCCACCGGCGAGGTCGTCCAGGAGTACCCCACCGCCAGCGACGCCGACGTCGAGAACGCGGTCACGGCCGCGGACGAGGCGTTCCGCACGTGGTCGCGGTCCTCCACCGTGGCCGAGCGGGCCGAGCTGGTGCGCCGCGTCGGCGCGCTGCACCACGAGCGTCGCGACGAGCTGGCCGCCATCATCCAGCGCGAGATGGGCAAGCCGCTCGAGGAGTGCCTGGGCGAGGTCGACTTCTGCACCGCCATCTACGACTTCTACGCCGACAACGCCGCGGCGTTCATGGCCGACGAGCCGCTCGAGCTGCTCGAGGGCGAGGGATCGGCCGTCGTGAAGCGCACGGCCGTGGGCGTGCTGCTCGGCATCATGCCGTGGAACTTCCCGTACTACCAGATCGCACGCTTCGCGGGCCCCAACCTCGCGACCGGCAACACCATCGTCCTCAAGCACGCACCGCAGTGCCCCGAGTCCGCCGCGGCGCTCGAGCGGATCTTCCTCGACGCCGGCTTCCCCGAGGGTGCCTACGTCAACGTCTACGCCACGAACGAGCAGGTCGCCGACGTCATCGCCGACCCGCGGGTCCAGGGCGTCTCGCTCACCGGGTCCGAGCGCGCCGGTGCGGCCGTGGCCGAGATCGCTGGTCGCCACCTCAAGAAGGTCGTCCTCGAGCTCGGCGGTTCCGACCCGTTCGTGGTGCTGGGCAGCTCCGACCTCGACGACACGGTCGACAAGGCCGTGGCGGCGCGGCTCGACAACACCGGCCAGGCCTGCAACGCGGGCAAGCGGTTCATCGTCGTCGAGGACCTCTACGACTCGTTCGTCGAGAAGTTCACCGCCAAGATGCTCGCGGCCGCCGAGGGCATCGCGCCGCTGTCGTCCGTCGCCGCGGCCGAGCGTCTGGCCGACCAGGTTGAGCGTGCCGTCGAGCAGGGCGCGCACCTGGAGAGCGCGGGGGAGCGCGACGGCGCCCACTTCCCGCCCGGCGTGCTCACGGGCGTGAAGCCCGGTGACGACGCCTTCCACGAGGAGCTGTTCGGCCCGGTGGGCATCGTGTTCAAGGTCGGGTCGGAGGAGGAGGCCGTGGAGCTCGCGAACGACACCCCGTTCGGTCTCGGCTCCTACGTGTTCACCGACGACGCCGACCAGGCCCAGCGGGTGGCCGACCGCATCGAGGCCGGCATGGTCTTCGTCAACGGCGTCGGCGCCGAGGGTGCCGAGCTGCCCTTCGGCGGCGTCAAGCGGTCCGGGTTCGGCCGCGAGCTCGGACGCTTCGGCATGGACGAGTTCGTCAACAAGAAGCTCATCCGCACGGTCGGCTGAGCGCCGCACCTCGACGAGGTGCCCGGTCCCGCGTCATGACCGGGGTCCTGCTCCGTCCCAGTAGGTGCCGGTCCCGCTCGGCAACAGGGCGGGCGGGGCCGGCACCCCGGGCCACGGCAGCGTCGCCGCGATGGGCGTGATCGGCCCGGACTAGGCTGGCGGCCGTGGCCTACGACGCGCTGTTCTCGACGGTCTTCGCCCGCATGGACCCCGAGGTCGCGCACGAGCAGGCGTTCCGGGCGATCCGGCTCGGGGGTCGCCTCGCCGCTCCGCTGACGTCGGTGCCCCCGGCGCCCCGCACCGTGATGGGGGTGGAGTTCCCGAACGCGTTCGGGCTGGCGGCGGGCTTCGACAAGAACGCCCGCGCCGTCCCGGGCCTGCTGGGGCTGGGCTTCGGGCACGTCGAGGTCGGGACGGTCACGGCGCGCCCGCAGCCGGGGAACCCACGGCCGCGCCTGTTCCGGCTGCTCGAGGACGAGGCGATCGTGAACCGGATGGGGTTCAACAACGACGGTGCGGCCGTGGTGGCGTCCCGCCTGCACCGGCTGCGCCGCACCCGTGCGGGTGCCGACGCGGTGATCGGCGTCAACATCGGCAAGACGAAGGTCGTGCCGGCGGCCGAGGCCGTGGCCGACTACGTGGAGAGCGCCCGCCTGCTCGCCCCCTACGCGAGCTACCTCGTGGTCAACGTCTCGAGCCCGAACACCCCGGGCCTGCGCGACCTGCAGGCCGTCGACTCGCTCCGGCCCATCCTCGAGGCCGTGGGCGACGTCACCGCCCGAGAGGGCGTTCCTCTGGTGGTCAAGATCGCGCCGGACCTCGCCGACGCCGACGTCGACGCGGTGGCCGACCTGGCTCTCGAGCTAGGGCTGGCCGGCATCAGCGCCACCAACACGACGATCGCGCGCCCGGACTCGTTGCGCACGCCCCGGGCGACGGTCGACGCCGCGGGTGCCGGGGGCCTCTCCGGGCCGGTGCTCGCCGACCGGTCCACGGAGGTGCTGCGCCGCCTGAGGGGACGTGTGGGCGACCGGCTGGCCCTGGTCGGCGTCGGCGGCGTGACCACGCCGCAGGACGTCCGCGACCGTCTCGACGCGGGTGCGGACCTGGTGCAGGCGTACACCGGATTCGTCTACGGCGGGCCGCTGTGGCCGGCCCGTCTGGCCCGCGCTTCCAGGCTCTGAGCGACGTCGGCGGAGAAGGGGGACCCCCCGATTTCGTCCTGCGCCGACCATTGGGTACTGTTGGCTGTCGGCTTGCCCCTTTAGCTCAGTCGGCAGAGCGTTTCCATGGTAAGGAAAAGGTCTACGGTTCGATTCCGTAAAGGGGCTCTGAGAGACGGGGAGACTCGTCCCCTCGCGGCTGGGTAGCTCAGGTGGTTAGAGCACACGACTCATAATCGTGGTGTCGCGGGTTCGAGTCCCGCCCCAGCTACCGAAGACCGCACGTGCACGGCATCACCCCCAGACCAGAAGAGGCAGACCAGTGGCGAGCAAGAGCTCCGACGTTCGACCCAAGATCACCTTGGCTTGCACCGAGTGCAAGGAGCGCAACTACATCACCAAGAAGAACCGTCGCAACGATCCCGATCGTCTCGACCTCAAGAAGTTCTGCCCGCGCTGCAAGACCCACCAGGTCCACCGCGAGACGCGCTGAGCCTCCCGCACCACCGTCACGAGACCCCCGGCCGCACGGCCGGGGGTCTCGTGCGTCCTGGTCCGGTGCGTCACCTCCTTCCCCTGACCGTGGGAGCGGGTCCTAGGCTCGACGCATGGATCTCGCGCAGCTGACCACCCTGCGCCTCGGGGGGCCGGCGCGCGACGTCGTCGAGGCCACCACCGAGCAGGAGCTCGTCGACGCGGTGCGGACGGCCGACGACGCCGGCGTCCCGCTCCTGCTGGTCGCGGGCGGGAGCAACCTCGTGGTCGGCGACGCCGGCTTCGAGGGGACCGTCGTGCTCGTGCGCACGACGGGGCGCCAGGTCGACGCCGACGCCTGCAGCGGCGCCATGGTCACCGTGCAGGCGGGGGAGTCGTGGGACGCGCTCGTCGCGGTGGCCGTCGAGTCCGGCTGGGTCGGGCTGGAGGCGCTGTCGGGCATCCCCGGGTCCGTGGGGGCCACGCCCATCCAGAACGTCGGTGCCTACGGCCAGGAGGTCGCGCAGACCATCGCCTCGGTGCGGGTCTACGACCGCGCCGAGCAGCGGGTGCGCACCCTGTTCGCCGTGGACTGCGGGTTCGGCTACCGGCACAGCCGCTTCAAGGCCGAGCCCGGCCGGTTCGTGGTGCTCGCCGTGGCGTTCCAGCTGCGTCTGGGCGACCTGTCCGCGCCCGTCGCGTACGCCGAGCTGGCCACCCGCCTGGGCGTCGACGTGGGCGACCGCGCCCCCCTGGCCGACGTCCGTGGGGCGGTGCTCGGGCTGCGGGCCGCGAAGGGCATGGTGCTCGACGCCGACGACCACGACACGTGGAGCGCGGGGTCGTTCTTCACCAACCCCGTCCTCGACGCCGACGCGGCCGGGCGTCTGCCCGAGGGGGCCCCGCGGTTCCCGCAGGCCGACGGAACCGTCAAGACGAGCGCGGCATGGCTCATCCAGGCCGCCGGGTTCGAGCGCGGTCACACGGTGGCCGGTGGGCGGGCCGCGGTCTCCTCCAAGCACACCCTGGCCCTCACGAACCGCGGCGACGCCACGGGCGAGGACCTGCTCGCCCTGGCCCGGGAGGTGCGCGACGGCGTGCGCGACGCCTTCGGCATCACCCTCGTGCCGGAACCCGTGCTCGTCGGCTGCACCCTCTGAGCCGGCCTCGCGGACGAACGGTTCGGGCGAGGGCCTCAGTACCCCGTGTCCGCGGAGAGCTGCAGGTGGGCCCGTACGGCGAAGCCCACCAGGACGAGCAGGCCGACGACGACCAGTGCCGTGGCGAGCGCGCCGAGGACCATTCCGGCCGTGGCCTGTCGGCGGCCGACCCACCGTGCAGGATCACGGTCGATCTCGCGACGCGTCGAGACCCCCAGGTGCCAGACGTACGGGCCGAGCAGGGCGGGCAGCACGAACACGGCCCCGACGAGGGACAGCAGGCCCAGCACGTAGGCCCGGTCCGCGCCGGGGTGGACGGTGGGCGCGGGGTGGTCGAGGTCCGGCACGTCGATGCCGCTCACGACGTCCGCCACCGGTCGACGTCGGCCAGGGCCGCAGCCTTGAGGTCGTCGGGGGCGTGCGAGCGGCGCAGCGACATCGCGGCGAGGTCGGCCAGCTCGTCGTCGCTGAAGTCCTGCGCGGCCCGCAGCACGTTGTACTGACCGGCCAGCCGCGAGCCGAAGAGCAACGGGTCGTCGGCGCCGAGCGCGACGTCGACGCCGGCCTCGACGAGGGTGCGCACCGGCACCTCCTCGAGCGTGGCGTACACGCCGAGCGCCACGTTTGAGGTGGGGCACACCTCGAGGGCCACGCCGGCCTCGGCGACCCGCTCGAGCACCGCCGGGTCCTCGCTCGAGCGCACGCCGTGGCCCAGGCGGGTGGGGTGCAGGTGGTCGAGGCACTGCGCCACGTGGGCCGGGCCGCGCAGCTCACCGCCGTGGGGCACGAGCGAGAGCCCGGCCCGCTCGGCGATCGCGAAGGCCGGGGCGAAGGCGGCCGTGTCGCCCCGCCGCTCGTCGTTCGAGAGCCCGAAGCCGACCACGCCGCGTCCGGCGTACTGCCCGGCGAGGCGCGCCAGCGTGCGGGCGTCGAGGGGGTGGCGGGTGCGGTTCGCGGCCACCACGACCGCCATGCCGGTGCCCACGCGCTCTCCGGCGTCACGGGCGGCGTCGATCACGAGGTCGGTGAAGGCGGTGATGCCACCGAACCGGGCGCCGTAGCCCGACGGGTCGACCTGGATCTCGGTCCACACCGCACCGTCGCGGGCGTCGTCCTCGGCCGCCTCCAGGACCAGGCGCCGCACGTCGTCCTCCGTGCGCAGGACCGAGCGGGCCACGTCGTACAGCCGCTGGAACCGGAACCAGCCCTTCTCGTCCGTGGCCACGAGCTGGGGCGGCCACTCCTCGACGAGGGCCGGCGGCAGCCGGATGCCGTCGCGCTCGGCGAGCTCCACCAGGGTCGTGTGGCGCATCGACCCGGTGAAGTGCAGGTGCAGGTGCGCCTTGGGCAGCGTGGCGACGGACCTCACGGGGTGAGGGCCTCCGCCACGTACGAGCGGGCCCCGCGGGCCTCGAGCCCGGCCCGGACCCGCTCGATCGTGCGAGGACGCACCAGCACGTGGAACAGCATGGAGGGCACCCCGACGACGACGGCGAGGACGAACGGCCACGGCCCCTCGTCGAGGACGAACGACAGCGCCAGCGCGGCGATCAGCGGGGCCTCCGTCAGGACGAAGCGCAGGATCATCGTGGTCTGGAACGCCTGCACCGAGGCGCGCCGGGCGGCGGCCTCGTCGAGCCCGGGCTCCAGTGCGGCCACGCGGTAGCCGATCGTCTGCGCGGCGAGGAAGCCGAGGACCACGGCACCGAGGGCGGCGGCCGCGCCGACCACCGAGAGCTCACCCTGGTCGGGAGGCAGCACGAACAGGATCGCGACCAGCACGATGAGGGGCGAGGTGCCCAACGTGAGCGCGAGGACCCGCAGCGAGCGGCCGGGGGACGGGGCGGGCTGGGCGACGCTCATGGCGTCACCGTATCGGCCGGTGCCGACCCCGCGCCCGTCCACCGCCGGGTGCGTCGCGCGTGCGCCGGGTGGAGGCCGCGGCTACTGCGAGGCGCGGGCGGCACGCTCGACCGCGTCGGCCACGCGGTGGTGGACCTCCGGGTGGAAGACGCTCGGCACGATGTAGTCGGCGTTGAGCTCGTCGTCCTCGACGCACGCCGCGATGGCCTCGGCCGCCGCCAGGAGCACCGGCACGTCGATGCCGTGGCTGTGCGCGTCGAGCAGTCCGCGGAAGATCCCCGGGAACGCCAGCACGTTGTTGATCTGGTTCGGGTAGTCCGACCGACCGGTGGCCACCACGCGCGCGTGCTCGCGGGCGAGGGCCGGGTCGATCTCCGGGTCCGGGTTGGCGAGGGCGAACACCACGGCGTCGTCGGCCATCGTGGCGACGTCGGCGGCACCGAGCAGGCGTGGCGCGCTGACGCCGATGAACACGTCGGCGTCGACGAGAGCGTCCTTCAGGGTGCCCGAGACGCCACGCGGGTTGGTGTTCTCCCCGATCCAGGCGAGCGTGGGGTCGGTGTCGCCGCGCTCCGTGGAGACGATGCCGTCGACGTCGCACACGACCACGTCGCGCAGGCCTGCCCCGAGGAGCAGCCGCAGGATCGCGGTGCCGGCGGCGCCGGCACCCACCAGCACCACGCGCACGTCCTCGAGCGACTTCTCGACCACGCGCAGGGCGTTGCGCAGCGCGGCCAGCACCACGATGGCGGTGCCGTGCTGGTCGTCGTGGAAGACGGGGATGTCGAGCCGCTCGCGCAGGCGTGCCTCGATCTCGAAGCACCGCGGCGCCGAGATGTCCTCGAGGTTGATGCCGGCGAACCCGGGGGCCACGGCGGCGACGGTCTCGACGATCTGGTCCACGTCCTGGGTGTCCAGGCACAGCGGCCAGGCGTCGATGCCGCCGAAGGTCTTGAACAGGGCGGCCTTGCCCTCCATGACCGGCAGGGCTGCGTGCGGGCCGATGTTGCCGAGTCCGAGCACGGCCGAGCCGTCGGTGACCACGGCCACGCTGTTGCGCTTGATGGTCAGGCGCCGCGCGTCCTCGCGGTCGGCCGCGATCGCCTGGCAGATGCGGGCGACGCCGGGGGTGTAGACCATCGAGAGGTCGTCGCGGTTGCGCAGCGCGTGCTTGGACGCGGTCTCGATGACCCCGCCGAGGTGCATGAGGAAGGTGCGGTCGGAGACCTTCTTGACGGCGACGTCGGGGATCGCCCGCAGCCCCTCGACGATGCGGTCGGCGTGGGCGGTGTCGCCGGCGGCGATGGTCAGGTCGATGCGCAGGGCGTCGGCGCGCGACGCGGCCACGTCGAGCGCGGTCACGATGCCCCCGCTGGACTCCACCGTGGTCGTCAGGTGGCTCACGGCGGTGCCGCCGGCCGGCACCTCGAGGCGCACCGTGATGGAGTGGGACACGTTCGGGGCGGGGGACGCGCCGACGGCACTTTCGGTCGTGGAATGGCTCACGATCCTCTGTTCTACGGGACCGGACCGGTTACCCGCGAGTCGTGCACATTGAGTTCACGCCGCCCGGCGGGGGTGCCGGGCCGTGGGCGGCGGACGGTACGGCGGGGTGCCGGGCCGCAGGCGGCGGACGGTACGGCGGGGGGCCGGGCCGCAGGCGGCGGACGGTACGGCGGGGGGCCGGGCCGCAGGCGGCAGACGGCGCAGCGGGGGTGCCGGGCCGCAGGCGGCAGAGGGCGCCGGCGGTCGGTTCGACTCGGCCGGTGCGCACCCCGTACACTGGACGGACCGGTGAGATCTCACTCTGTTTCGTCATGCCCTCGTGTCCTGCACGCAGGACGGGGGAGACGGGCAGAAGCGCCGGTGGACGGCACTAGCTCAACTGGCAGAGCATCGGTCTCCAAAACCGAAGGTTGGGGGTTCAAGTCCCTCGTGCCGTGCCAGCACCATCACCACATCGCACCATCCAGACCAGCACGACCAACGAAGGGGACACCGTGAGCGATCGCCACGAGACGTCGGCCACGAAGGAACGGCGCACGTCGCCGTTGACCTTCTACCGGCAGGTCGTCGCGGAGCTGCGGAAGGTCGTGTGGCCCACGCGGCCGCAGGTCGTCAACTACTTCTTCGTCGTGCTCGTCTTCGTCCTGATCATGATGGCGTTCGTCGCCGGCCTGGACTACGGGTTCGGCAAGGCGATGTTCGCCGTGTTCGCGTGAACTGCAGAGGAAACCAGTGACTGAACAGTCCCCCGAGACGAGCAACGTCGAGGTCGAGGAGCTCTCCGACGTCGAGGCGTCGGACGAGTCCGCCGCGTCGATCGACGAGGCCCCCGAGGTCGAGGACGTGCCCGAGGGCGCCGACGAGACCGTCGACGCCGACCAGGCCGCCGAGGCCGAGGTCGACGCCGAGCTCGACGCCGACGTCCCTGCCGACGAGGCCGGTGACGGTGAAGAGGCCGGCGAGGACGCCCCCGTCGACGCGCTCGCGGAGTTCCGCGAGCGGCTCTACAGCCAGTTCGGCGACTGGTACGTCGTGCACACCTACTCCGGCATGGAGAAGCGTGTGAAGGCGAACCTCGAGAACCGCATCACCTCGCTCAACGCCGAGGACTACATCTTCGAGATCGTCGTCCCCACCGAGGAGGTCGCCGAGATCAAGAACGGGCAGCGCAAGCTCGTCAAGCGCACCGTGCTCCCCGGCTACGTCCTGGTCCGCATGGACCTCACCGACGAGTCGTGGGGCGTCGTGCGCCACACCCCGTCGGTCACCGGCTTCGTGGGCAACTCCCACCAGCCGGTGCCCCTCAGCCTCGCCGAGGTCGAGCAGATGCTCGCCCCGGCGGTGGAGGCCGAGGTCGCCCAGCAGGCGGCCGACGCCCCCGAGCAGCAGCAGACCGCATCGTCCCCCAAGGTCGAGTTCGCCGACTTCACGACGGGTGACTCCGTCATGGTCGTCGACGGTCCGTTCGCCACGCTCCACGCGACGATCACGGAGATCAACCTCGACGCGCAGAGGGTCAAGGCCCTCGTCGAGATCTTCGGTCGCGAGACCCCGGTCGAGCTGAGCTTCACCCAGATCCAGAAGGTCTGAGCCGGCTCCTCCGGCCTGCACCACCCATCCACAGAAGGACCCGAAGAACAATGCCTCCCAAGAAGAAGGTCGCCGCACTCGTCAAGGTGCAGCTCAACGCCGGCATGGCGAACCCGGCGCCCCCCGTCGGTACCGCGCTCGGCCCGCACGGCGTGAACATCATGGAGTTCTGCAAGGCGTACAACGCCGCCACGGAGTCCATGCGCGGCAACGTCGTCCCCGTCGAGATCACGATCTACGAGGACCGCTCGTTCACGTTCGTGACCAAGACGCCGCCGGCCGCCGAGCTGATCAAGAAGGCCGCCGGTCTGTCCAAGGGCTCGTCCACGCCGCACACCGACAAGGTCGGCAAGCTCAGCAAGGACCAGATCCGCGAGATCGCCACGACCAAGCTGCCTGACCTGAACGCGAACGACCTCGACCAGGCCATGAAGATCGTCGAGGGAACCGCCCGCTCCATGGGCGTCACCACCGACTGACACACCCACCCCGACCAGCAACACGTGGCAGGGCCGGCTGGGCCCGCGAGACCACACCTGGTGCACACCGAAGGAAGCCAGACATGACACAGCACAGCAAGGCGTACCGCGCCGTCGCCGAGAAGATCGACAAGGACGCCGTCTACACCCCGCTCGAGGCCACCACGCTGGCCAAGGAGTCGGGCAGCAAGAACTACGACTCCACGGTCGACGTCTCCGTCCGCCTCGGCGTCGACCCCCGCAAGGCCGACCAGATGGTGCGCGGCACCGTCAACCTGCCCCACGGCACCGGCAAGACCGCTCGGGTCCTGGTCTTCGCGACCGGTGCCAACGCCGACGCCGCCCGTGAGGCCGGCGCCGACCACGTGGGTGCCGACGAGCTCGTCGACAAGGTCAACGAGGGCTGGCTCGACTTCGACGCCGTCGTCGCCACGCCCGACATGATGGGCAAGGTCGGCCGGCTCGGCCGCGTCCTCGGCCCGCGCAACCTGATGCCGAACCCGAAGACCGGCACGGTGACCACCGACGTCGCCAAGGCCGTCGGCGACATCAAGGGCGGCAAGGTCCAGTTCCGCGTCGACCGTCACGCCAACCTGCACTTCGTGATCGGCAAGGCCTCGTTCTCGGCCGAGCAGCTCGCCGAGAACTACGGCGCGGCCCTCGAGGAGATCCTGCGTCTCAAGCCGGCCAGCTCCAAGGGTCGGTACCTGAAGAAGATCACCGTCTCCACGACGAACGGCCCGGGTGTCCCCGTCGACACGACGCACCTGCGGAACTTCACGTCGGCCGACGAGGCCTGAGCCTCCAGCCGACACCGGACCCCCTCCGCCCCTCGGGCGGAGGGGGTCCGTGCGTCCGGGGGCGCGACCTCAGTGGTGGGGCAGGATCAGCATCACGCGTGACTGCGGTGCGTCCTGCACGGTGACGTAGCCGCCCACCGACTCGGCGGTCACGGCAGCCTCGGCCAGGCCGTCGACCCCGGCGTCGCCGTGCAGCACGCCGCTCGGCAGGCGACGTGGTCCCTGGTCGGTCACGCGCACGCGCAGCACGGTGCGCAGCGTCGACACGTCGACGGTGACGTTGCCCGTGCCGCCGTCGGTCGCCTGTGCCAGCAGGGCGTCGACGACCTGCCGCACCGGCTCGGGGGCCACCTTGGCCGGGACGGGCGCCCGCGACGTGAGGATGAGATCGCGACCCTGCTCGGACAGCCGTTCCCGCCAGCGCTCGGCGACGGTGGACGTGAGGTCCACGAGGTCCAGGGCGACCTCGTCGTCGAGGGCGTCGTCGCGACGTACCTCGAGCAGCTCGGTGACCGCGACGCCCAGCCGGTCCACGGCGGCGATCGCGCTGGTCAGCTCCGCTGCCACCTCGGGCGGCACCTGCTTCCAGAGCGTGAGGTCCTCCAGCGAGAGGCGCAGGGCGGTGATGGGCGTGCGGAGCTCGTGCGAGGCGGTCACGGCCAGGGAGCGCTCACGCTCCAGCAGGACGTCGAGCCGGCGACCGGTGTCGCGCAGCGCCCGGCCCAGCTCGTCGGCCTCCCGGACCCGGTAGCGGGGGACCGGCGTGTCGAAGCGGCCCGCGCCGATCTCGGCGGCCACGATCGACAGCTCGCCGAAGGGCCGGGCGAAGCGACGTGCCATGACCACCGCCACGACGCCCGCGACCGCGGCCAGCGCGAGGGAGAGCAGGACCAGCGGCAGGACTCCGGCCGACACGCGGTCGGTCATCGACCGACCGGAGAGGCTGAGGGTCACGCTGCCCCCACCGTCGACCGCCCGGGTGCTGCGCGGGCCGTCGACGGTCACCGTCCCTGCGGTGATGCGCTCGCCGGCGGGGGGCTGGTAGACCACGCGCTCGTCGTCCTGCAGCAGGGACGTGAAGTAGTCCTGGTCGACGGTGGCTCCCGCGGTCAGCCGGGCGCCCACCGCGGCCGCCATCAGGGCGGCGGTGCGATCGGCGCGCTCGCGCTCCTGGTCCTGCACGACGTCGGCGACCACGTAGGACGCCGCGACGGCGAACAGCGCCAGCACGAGCAGGGTCAGCCCGACGAACGTCGCGACCAGGCGGTCACGCATCCGCGGCGTCGATCTCCCAGCGGAAGCCGACGCCCCGCACGGTGACGACACGGCCCCGCGCGTCGGCGTCCTCGAGCTTCTGGCGCAACCGACCGATCGTGGTGTCGAGCGTCTTGGTGGAGCCGAACCAGTTCTCGTCCCACACCTCGTCCATCACGTGCTCGCGCGTGACGACGCTGCCGCCGGCGGCCTCGACCAGTGCCAGCACGTCGAACTCCTTGACCGTCAACGTGAGCTCGGAGTCGCCCACCCAGGCGCGCCGGGTGTCGCGGTCGACGCGAACCCCGCCGGTCGGGGACGACACGGGAGGCGCGGGGGCGACCTCGGGTCCTGGCCGGGCGCTGCGCCGCAGCAGTGCCCGGACCCGGGCGAGCAGCTCGGCCAGGGCGAAGGGCTTGGCGAGGTAGTCGTCCGCGCCGACGTCCAGACCGACGACGCGGTCGAGCTCCCCACCGCGGGCGGTCAGGATCATGATGCCGCCCTCGAACCCGTCCGCCCGGGCCCTCCGGCAGACCTCGAGCCCGTCGAGGTCGGGCAGGCCGAGGTCGAGCAGCACCAGGTCGACGCCGCCGACGTCCAGCCGCTCCAGGGCTTCGGTGCCGGTGGCCACGCGCTCGACCAGGTGCTCCTCGCGCTCCAGCGTGCGGATCAGGGGAGCGGCGATCTGGTCGTCGTCCTCGACGATCAAGAGAGTGTGAGACACCTCATCGAGCATAGAGGTCACCTGCGGGCGCGCGCTCCGGCTCGGGTGCCACCACCAGGGTCAGGACCGCCGCGGCCGCCAGCGCAAGTGCGACCACCGTGACGTCGACCGGGTGCGGTGTCGAGCCGGGAGGACCCACGGTGCTGGCGAGCACGACGCCCGTCACCGTCGCCAGGGCCACCGCGGTCGCAGCCACCCGCGACTCGATGCACCGGGCCGTGCCCAGGCGGGCCGCCGAGAGGAGCGCGATGGCGGCCAGGACCCCCAGCAGCACCGACGCGTACGGCTCGTGCGCGGTGGACACGGCCGCCCGTCCGAGCAGCAGCCCGAGCAGGGCCGTGCCGGTCGGCGCGAGGTGCGACGGAGCGACGCGTGCCATCAGAAGTCCCGGTCGGCGGTGCCGGTCTCGACGGCCGGGGCCGTCGAGCACTTCTGGCCGGACAGGTCGGCAGCGGACGCGGACGGCGTCCACGTCATGGTGGCTGCGCTGGTCACGGTGCGCAGCCCCGATCCTGAGGTCACGGCACCGATCTTCACGGTCACGACGGTGCGGGTGGAGGCGCCGACGGTCACGGTCGTGGCCGTCATGCTTCCGGCCCACTGGACGGTCTTGCCGCTCTTGACGTAGTCGGCCTTGAGGTTGACGGCGCCGAGGTTGGCCCCGGTCACGTCGATCGTGTCGTCCTTGGCGCCGCCGCCGACGAGGTTGCCGTCGCGCAGCCGGACGGTGACGGCCCTGGCGGTGCCGTCCCACCCGCCGACCACGGTGGCGAGGTCGAGCTTCTCGCTGTAGGTGAAGGTGACGGTGTCGCCGTTGTCGACCCGGCCCACGGTGCCGCCGCCGTTGGCGGACTGCACGTCGAGCGCCCGTACCGGGCTGTTGTCGACGAGGCGGGCACCGACGACGGCGGAGGTCGTGATCGTGCCGCGAGTGTCGACCAGCTGCGCTCGGAGGTCGTAGCTGCCGTCGCCGACGGACTTGGTGTCGAAGGCGCAGGTGTAGGGAGCGGTCGTGTCGGTGCACACGTCGGTCCAGGTGCTGCCTCCGGCGGGGGCGCGCTGGATCCTGACCGAGGCGATCCCCGCCGAGGCGTTGGCGGCGGCGGTCAGCGTGACCGTGCCGGTGAGGTACTGGCCGGGGTCGGCCAGCGACACCGAGGAGACGGTGTTGTCGACGACCCGGTTGGCCACGGCAGCGGAGGTGGACTGCAGGCCGACGGCGTCGGTGGCGACGGCGCGGAAGGAGTAGGTGCCGCCGGTCAGCGCGGTGGTGTCGTAGCGGCACGACCACGGCGCGGAGGTGACGGTGCACAGCGTCTTCCACGTGCCGGTGGTGCCCTGGGAGTACTGCAGCTCGACCGTCTCGACACCCGAGCCCGCGTCGGTCGCCGTGGCGGAGAAGGTGCGGGTTCCGCTCAGCGGCGTGCCCGGGTCGGTCATCGTGACGGCGGGCTTGGTGTTGTCGACGAGGACGTCGGTCTGCACGGTGGAGTACCGGGTGCCGGCGAGGGTGTCGATCGCGGCGCGCACGTCGTAGGTGCCGTCCGGCACCGTCGTGGTGCTCCAGGAGCAGGTGGTGGTGGTGTTGATGAACAGGCTGCCGGTGCAGGCTCGGGTCCACTTGTTCGTGCCGGCGGGGGAGTACTCGAACCGGGGGGAGCCGATGGCGAGGCCGGCGTTGTAGACGCTCATGGATGCCGTCACCGTGCCGGTCAGGGCCTCGCCGAGCGGGGCCAGCACGATGGCGAAGGTGTTGGCGACGTAGGTCCGGACGGGCTCGGAGATGGTGGTGTGGCCCGCCTTATCGGTGGCGACAGCGCGCAGGTCGTAGGGGCCGTCGGGGGTCGCGCCCGTCCGGGTGTCCCACGAGCAGGAGTACGGCGCAGTGGTGTCCGTGCAGAGCGTGGTCCAGCTCGACGCGTCGGCGGCCTGGTGCTGCAGCACCACCTGGGCGACTCCGGACTCGGCGTCGCTCGCGGTGGCGGCGATCGTGGCGGTCCCGGTCACGCTGCCGCCGGCCGGCGCCGTGACGGCCACGCTGGGCGGCGTCCAGTCCGACGCCGCGGTCACGGTACCGACCGGGTTGACGGTGCGGGCCGAGAAGCTGGCCGACGAGAAGCCGGTCACGGAGAACGCGAGCGCGACCAGGACCACGACGACGCCCGCCAGCGGCGCGCGGCCCCGCAGGGGGGACGGTGCTCGGTGACGGGCGTTCATGCTCATGTCCTCAACGGTAGGGAGGTCGACTCCACGAAGACCCCACGCGAAGGTCACACGACCTCCACGGAACCGGTCAGGAGTGGACGGGGACGGGGACGGGGAGCTGGACGGGGACCAGTGGGGCGGTCGGCTGGACGGGCGCCTCGGTCCGGTCGCGGCGTCGTCCGCCGCTGCGGAGGGCGCCGAGCAGCTCGACGCCGCTCGCGAGGGCGATCAGGCCGGCCGGCACGCCGATCACGAGGAGGCGGGTGTCGCGGTCGGCGAGCGCGACGAGGGCCCAGCCGACGTGCGGGACGTGGAACTCGACGACCGGCTGGTCCGGTGCGGTGAGGGAGAAGGTCCAGGGGTCGGGCTGGGGGTTGGCGTCGCCCTGGGTGCGGAACAGCGGGGCGCCGCTCTCGGACGTGCCGATGTCGATGATGCGGTGCGTCACCAGGTTCGTGACGCCGCTGTCGGCCGGGGGCTGGTAGGTGATCACGTCGCCGACGGCGAGGTCGGCGACGGGGGTGGCCTTCTCGAAGGCGACCGCGCCCTTCTCGATCGAGCCGGACATGGACCCGCCGGTGATGACGTAGCGCTCGTAGCCCAGCAGGCTGGGCGCCAGGTAGGCCAGCCCGGCCACGGTCGCCACGAGCAGGAGGGAGTTGACGATGACCGGGAGGACCCGGCCTGCGCGTCGGGGGGTGCGGCGGTGCGGGATGGTCATGTCCTTCTCCTTCTCCTGCTCGTGGCGGGTGGTCGTACCGTGCGGTCCCTCTCCTCGTACGGGGACCAGCACGTGTCCTGCGTCCGGCCGTGGTCCGCGAACCCGGTCAGGTGCGCGGACCACCCCTGTTGGCCGGGGCGCCCGGACGTCGGCCTCCCTCACGGCCGGCGTCCGGGTGGCTCTCACTGGTTGGTGGTGGTGGCCGAGAGCTGCGTGGAGTCCCAGCTGTACGCGGCGGAGGCGGTCTTCCCCTGCTGCGTGTTGTCGGCGGTGTCGGCGAGGCGCACCGAGAAGGTGTAGTTGCTCACGACGCCGGGCTCGACGGTGCCCAGGGTGTTCTTCTTGCCGTCGACGAGACCGCCGAAGTTGCCGCTGTAGACCTGGGTGCCCGAGGTCGTGTTCGTGATGGTGAGGGTCAGGGCGTCGTCGGCGAACTGGTTCGTCGAGGTGGTCTCGGTCAGGCTGAACGCGGCCGGCAGCGAGCCGGTGTTGGTGATGGTCAGGCTGCCGTTGACGACGTCGCCGGGCTTGATGTTCGTGAGGTTGAAGACCGCGGCGTTGCTCTTGGAGTTGGTGTGCGACAGGGTGCCGGAGGTCACCGAGCTGATGGTGTTGGCGGTGCTCGAGGTGAACGTGGCGCCCGAGCCGATGGCGACCGCGCCGGCGGCGAGCAGGGTGGCGAGGGGGACGAGGACCTTCTTGGTGTTCATGGGGGTTCTTCCTGTGTGGACCGGTGGGGCTCGACCGTGGTCGAGGTGATGTCTGGAACGCTACGGAGCCCAGATCCACACGAGTCCCCCACGAGCTCCCCACGAGATCCACATCTCGGAACTCGCCGCCGGCTACCTCGCGGGCAGCTCGAACCACACCGCGGCGCCACCGGTCGGCGACTCGTCCACGCCGACTCGGCCCCCGTGCGCGCGGACCAGGCGACGCGTGGTGGCCAGGCCGATGCCGTGCCCGCCGGGGTCGTCGCCGCGGTCGTACAGGTCGAAGACCTCGCTACGGCGAGAGGGTTCGATGCCGCGCCCGTTGTCGGCCACGACGACCCGCCACGCGTCGCCGTGTCGCTCGGCGCTCACGACCACCTGGGCGGACACGCCCTCACGGGTGAACTTCAGCGCGTTGGTCAGCAGGTTGAGCACGACGGAGTAGAGCATGTCGGCGTCGGCGGCCACGGTGGGCAGCGACTCGACGGTGATCGTCGCGCCACCGCGGCGCACGACCGGCTCCAGGTCCGCGAGGGCCAGCGTGAACACGTGCTCCAGTGGGGTGTCGACGAGCGACAGCCGACCACCGCGGACCGCGAAGTCGAGCATCTCCTCGATCATGCGGTTCATCCGCCGGCCCGCCTCCGACACGGCGCGCACGACGGCGCCGAGGTCGTCGTGGGTGACCACCACGGGCTCGGTCTCGAGCAGCTCGGCGTTGGCGAGGATGGCGGTGAGCGGGCTGCGCAGGTCGTGGCTGACCTGGCCCGCGAAGAGCGCCAGGTGGTGGTTGGCCCGCTCCAGCTCGCGGGTGCGCAGGCGCAGCTCGAGGACGTCCATCACCTGCCCGGCCACGGTGCGCAGCGAGACCTCCTGCGCGGGCGTCAGGGTGCGAGCGGTCTCGTCGAACAGGCACAACCGGCCGAGGTGCACGTCGTCGGGCGTGACCAACGGCGCCGACGCGTAGAAGCGCACGGCCCCGATGTCGCCGGTGACGAAGGGGTTGGTGCGGAACCGCTCGTCCTGCGTCGCGTCGGGCACGACCACGTTCCCGGTCTCGGCCATCACGGCGGCACACATGGAGTCCGACCGGGAGCAGACGGACGGCTCGATGCCGGCCGTCGCGACGATCTGGTGCTGCTGGCTGCGCGTGATGATGTTGATGGCCGCGCTGGGGACGTCGCACGCCTGCGCCACGAGGTCGACGAGCGCCTGCAGGTCGCGACCCACGGGCTCGGTGAGCACGGCGTAGCGCTCCAGCTCGAGCTCCTGCTGCTCGATCGTTCCCCCGACGACGGTGCTCACCGGACCTCCTCGATCGCTTCGCTCGACCATGTCACACCTGGCGCGTCCCGGCGCGGTCCGCCGGCGCGGCGAGCTTCGCCCGTCGCCGGACGGACGTCCGGAATTGGCCGACCGGACGCCGACTCGGGCGAAGTGAGAGGTATGATCCAAACATGAACCTGCGCCTCAAGAAGTCCGCCGCCGCGGTGGCCATCGTCCTGACCGCCGGCCTCGGCCTCGCCGCCTGTGGCGGTGACGACTCCTCCAGCGCCAAGGGTGACACGTCCTCGGTCGGCGAGAAGGCCGACACCGAGCTCACCCAGGAGAACTTCTTCACGGAGGTGACGAAGGCCCAGCAGGACGCCAAGACCAGCCACGTCGAGATGGCGTTCGGCGTCGGCGGCCAGGACATCAAGGCCTCCGGCGACGTGTCGACCGGCAAGACCGCCGCCGACTCCGCCATGAGCATGACCATGACGCTCGGCGCCCAGGGCGAGATGGAGATGCGCCTCATCGACGGCGTCCTCTACATGAACATGGGCTCGATGTCGCAGAACAAGTTCGCCAAGATCGACTTGAACGACAAGAGCAACCCGCTGGGCGAGCAGTACGGCAGCCTGCTCGACAGCGTCGATCCCTCCAAGCAGATCGAGCAGATGCAGGAAGCGGTCACCGGCTTCGAGCAGAAGGGCGACGCCGAGAAGCTCGACGGCGTCGAGGCCACCCCGTACGTCGTCACCGTGGACTCCAGCAAGCTCACCGAGCAGATGGGTGCTCCCGGCCAGGACGCCGCCCAGGTCCCGGAGACCCTCACCTACACGATGTACATCGGCCCGGACAACCTGCCGCGTCGCATCCTGATGGACGTCGCGGGCACGAAGATGACCATGGACTACACCAAGTGGGGCGAGGACGTCACCATCGAGGCGCCGGCGAAGGACCAGATCTCCGACGTCGACCTCTCCCAGATGGGCGGTGCCTGAGCTCGATCGAGCCCACCCGGCACCTGCCGGGTGACGCCGCTCGACCAGCGCTCCACACGAGCCCCCGTCGCACCGATTTGGTGCGGCGGGGGCTCGTGCGTAGACTGACCACGCCGAAGACCGCTGGCCGGGTCCCGCAAGGGTCCCGCGAAGTGCCTCGAACGAGGCGGCCCGCGCAGGTGTCCTTCAGAGGTGGGTCCGTCAGGACCTCCCGACGACGTGCACCGCAGCGCGTGCGTCGGTCGAGGCAACGACCACCAGAAGGAGACCCATGGCAAGCCCGGACAAGGTTGCTGCCGTCGCCGAGCTCACGCAGAGCCTGCGCGACTCCGACGGCATCGTCCTCACCGAGTACCGCGGTCTCACCGTGAAGCAGCTGCAGGAACTGCGGCGCTCGCTCGGTGAGGGTGCGAGCTATGCCGTCGCCAAGAACACGCTGACGAGGATCGCGGCCAAGGAGGCCGGGGTCGAACTGTCGGACGACCTGCTCACCGGCCCGACCGCCATCGCCTTCATCAAGGGCGACGTCGTCGAGGCCGCCAAGGGTCTGCGTGACTTCGCGAAGGCGAACACCACCCTCGTCATCAAGGGAGGCTTCCTCGACGGGAAGTCGCTCGATGCCGACGAGGTCAAGAAGCTGGCGGACCTCGAGTCGCGCGAGGTCCTCCTCGCCAAGCTCGCCGGCGCCATGAAGGGCAGCCTTCAGAACGCCGCGTCCCTCTTCAACGCCCCGCTCGCCCAGACGGCCCGCCTCGTGGCGGCCCTCGAGGCGAAGAAGGCCGAAGAGGCTCCCGCCGACGCTTCCACCGACACTGCTGCCGAGGCCCCCGCGGCCGAGGCGGCACCCGAGGTCGAGGCTCCCGCCGAGACCGACTCCACCGAGGGCTGAACGCCCGATCTGATCGGGACCCCCTCGGGGTCTCACCAACGAAAGGACGCCACATCATGGCGAAGCTCAGCACCGACGAGCTGCTCGACGCATTCAAGGAACTGACCCTCATCGAGCTCTCCGAGTTCGTGAAGGCCTTCGAGGAGACCTTCGAGGTCACCGCCGCTGCCCCCGTGGCCGTGGCCGCTGCGGCCCCCGCTGCCGCCGGTGGCGACGCCGGTGGCGACGCCGCCGAGCAGGACGAGTTCGACGTCGTCCTCGAGTCGGCCGGCGACAAGAAGATCCAGGTCATCAAGGAGGTGCGCGGTCTCACGAGCCTCGGCCTGAAGGAGGCCAAGGACCTCGTCGAGGGCGCTCCGAAGCCCGTCCTGGAGAAGGTCGCCAAGGATGCCGCCGAGAAGGCCAAGGAGGCCCTCGAGGCCGCCGGCGCCACCGTCACGCTCAAGTGACCTGGCTGTCAGCCTGACGTCCACGTGACGTCGACGCAGACCCCCGCAGACCCGGTTCCGACCGGGTCGGCGGGGGTCTCGTCGTGTCAGGAGGCGGCGGCGCGCCGATCGCCTGAGCGGCCGTCGCGCTCCGCTGACGGGCCGAACGGCAGGGTCGGGGACGTGACCGAGGCCACCTTTGTGACTCGCAGTTGCATGGGGTACGGTCTCTGAGACCTGCGACACGTTACTCGCGGGTCATCATGACGGAGCGAACTCGTAACCGAGTCGCCCGAAATTCGTTAGGCTGGGTGGCCCGGGTCACATCGACTGCGGGCCCGGTACGGGGACCGGCCGAGCTGGAGTGGAGGAGGGG
This sequence comes from Aeromicrobium sp. Leaf289, assembly GCF_001423335.1. Classification (NCBI taxonomy): domain Bacteria; kingdom Bacillati; phylum Actinomycetota; class Actinomycetes; order Propionibacteriales; family Nocardioidaceae; genus Aeromicrobium; species Aeromicrobium sp. Leaf289. The sequence goes on from NZ_LMNK01000002.1 coordinate 1,129,068, forward strand.
TCCGTGGGCGTCGAGGTCAAGGTCGAGAACCTGACGAAGAGCTTCGGCTCGCAGCTGATCTGGGGCGACGTCTCGTTGACCCTCCCCGCGGGTGAGATCTCCGTGATGCTCGGTCCGTCCGGCACGGGCAAGTCGGTGTTCCTCAAGACGCTGATCGGTCTGCTGAAGCCTGACGAGGGCCACATCTGGATCGAGGGCGTCGACATCGCGACGTGCAAGGAGAAGGACCTCTACGAGATCCGCAAGCTGTTCGGCGTGCTGTTCCAGGACGGCGCCATGTTCGGCTCCATGGACCTCTACGACAACTGCGCCTTCCCGCTGCGCGAGCACACCAAGAAGTCCGAGTCCGAGATCCGCCAGATCGTCATGGACAAGATGGACATCGTCGGCCTGGCCGGTGCGGAGAACAAGCTCCCCGGCGAGATCTCCGGCGGCATGCGCAAGCGTGCCGGCCTGGCCCGCGCACTCGTGCTGGAGCCCGAGATCCTGCTCATCGACGAGCCCGACTCCGGCCTCGACCCGGTGCGCACGGCCTACATCAACCAGCTGTTCATCGACCTGAACGCCCAGATCGACGCCACGTTCCTCATCGTCACGCACGACATCAACTCCACCCGCACCGTGCCCGACAACATCGGCCTGCTCTACCACAAGCACCTGGCGATGTTCGGCCCGCGCGAGATGCTGCTGTCGAGCACCGAGCCCGTCGTCGCGCAGTTCCTCAACGCCCAGCGCGTCGGTCCGATCGGCATGTCCGAGGAGAAGGACGCCGACGAGCTCGCGGCCGAGTCCGAGATCGAGATGCCGCCGCTGCCGCCCATCCCGCGCCAGCTCGAGCCGTCGGACGGTCGTCCCCGTGTCGCGCAGCGCGAGCCGGGCGCCTGGTGCCGCGACAACGGCATCACGCCTCCGCCCGGGTCGTTCGACGAGAACATGAGCCTCGCTCCGGGCAGCACCGCGTGAGCGCAACCAAGATCGCGGCGCCCGCACGGATCGCAGGTGGCCTCTTCGCCTTCATGCTCGACGTCACCGTCGCGCTGTTCCGGCGACCCTTCCAGCTCAAGGAGTTCCTGACCCAGGCCTGGTTCATCGTCACCGTGACGATCGTGCCGACGGCCCTGGTCTCGATCCCCTTCGGTGCCGTCATCGCCCTCCAGGTCGGCGGGCTCATCAAGCAGTTCGGTGCGCAGTCGTTCACGGGCTCCGCCGCGGTGCTGGCCGTGGTGCGCGAGGCCGGCCCCATCGCCACCGCGCTGCTGATCGCCGGTGCCGCCGGCTCGGCCATCGCGGCCGACTTCGGCTCGCGCAAGATCCGCGAGGAGCTCGACGCGATGATGGTGCTGGGCATCGACCCCATCCAGCGCCTCGTCGTGCCCCGCGTGCTCGCCGCCATGCTCATCGCCGTCTTCCTCAACGGCCTGGTGACGATCGTCGGTGTCGCCGGTGGCTACGTGTTCAACGTCGTGCTGCAGGACGGCACACCAGGGGCCTATCTGGCCTCGTTCACGGCGCTGGCCCAGCTGCCCGACATGTACCAAGGCATGGTGAAGGCCGTCATCTTCGGCTACATCGCGGCCATCGTGGCCGCCTACAAGGGGATGAACGCCAAGGGCGGCCCGAAGGGCGTGGGCGACGCGGTCAACGAGGCCGTCGTCATCACCTTCCTGCTGCTGTTCATCGTGAACTTCTTCGTGTCGTCCATCTACATCCAGCTCGTCCCACCGAAGGGGATGTGACATGGCGACGAAGATCAGTGCCGTCTACGAGCGCCCCGCGGCAGCGCTGGAGGGCCTCGGCACCCAGCTGCTGTTCTACCTGCGCGTCCTGCGGGCCATCCCGTTCACGATCAAGAACTACAGCCGCGAGATCCTGCGGCTTCTCGCCGAGGTCGCGCTCGGTTCCGGCGCCCTCGCCGTCATCGGCGGAACCGTCGGCGTCATCGTGGCCATGTGCTTCTTCACCGGCACCGAGGTCGGCATCCAGGGCTTCGCCGCGCTCGACCAGCTCGGCACCGCCGCACTGTCCGGCTTCGTCTCGGCCTACTTCAACACGCGTGAGATCGCGCCGATCGTCGCCGGCATCGCGCTCGCCGCGACCGTCGGCTGCGGCTTCACCGCGCAGCTCGGCGCCATGCGGATCTCCGAGGAGGTCGACGCGCTCGAGGTCATGGCCGTGCCGTCGATGCAGTTCCTCGTCACCACGCGCGTGCTGGCCGGGCTCATCGCCGTGGTCCCGCTCTACGTCGTCGGCCTGCTGTCGTCCTACTTCGCGACCAGATTGACGATCACGCAGTTCCTCGGGCAGAGCACCGGGACCTACGACCACTACTTCTCGACGTTCCTGCCACCAGGTGACGTGCTGTGGTCGTTCGGCAAGGTGCTGATCTTCGCCGTCGTGGTGATCCTGATCCACTGCTACTACGGCTACTACGCCTCCGGCGGACCCGCGGGCGTGGGTGTGGCCGTGGGCCGCGCCGTCCGTACGTCGATCGTCGCCGTCAACGTCGTCGACCTGCTCGCCTCCATGGCGATCTGGGGCACGACCGTCACCGTCAGATTGGCAGGTTGACGATGGCTGCCACTCCCTTCGCCGAGCGTCCCACGAGCCTGAAGCTCCTCGGGGCCGGTCTCGTCGTCCTCATGGCCTTCTTCGTCTGGCTGACGTTCGCGTTCTTCTCCAAGACCTTCGTGGCCACCGACGACGTCACCGTCGACACCGGCAAGGCCGGCCTGAACCTGCCGCAGGCCGCCGACGTCAAGCTGCGCGGCATGATCGTGGGCGAGGTCAAGGACGTCGAGCCGCGCGACGGCGGCGTGCGACTCGTGCTCGGTCTCAAGCCCGACCTGATCGGCCAGGTGCCGGCCGACGTCACCGCGGAGATCGTGCCCAAGACCCTGTTCGGCGAGAAGTACGTCGCGCTGATCCCCGCCGACGACGCGGGCAGCGAGCGGCTGAAGGCCGGCGACACGATCCAGCGCGCCGAGGTGCCGATCGAGGTCGAGGAGCTGCTCAACGACCTCTACCCGCTGCTGCAGGCCGTGGAACCGGCCGAGCTGTCGTACACGCTCACGGCGGTCTCCCAGGCGCTCGAGGGACGCGGTGAGAAGCTCGGCGAGACCCTCGTGTCCGCCAACGAGTACCTCACGGCACTCAACCCCGACGTCCCGACGCTGGTCGACGACCTCACCAAGCTCGGCACCGTCTCCGACGGCTACGCCGCGCAGATGCCCACCCTCGGGCGCCTGCTGAAGAACACGGTCGTCACCGGCAACACGGTCGTCGCCAAGCGCACGCAGCTCGCGGCGTTCTTCGACGAGGGCACCCGGCTGGCGAACACGCTGACCGACTTCGTCGACGCCAACGGCGAGAACCTCGAGGTGCTCGCCAAGCAGAACCGCGAGCTGCTCAGCGTCACGGCCGACTACTCCAGCACCTTCCCGTGCTTCACGGGCGGCATGGCCACGGTGCTGCCGAAGCTCAACAGCGTCCTGCGCAACAACACCGTGCACATCGACCTGGAGCTCCTCGCCGAGCAGCCCACCGGCTACCAGCTGGGGGAGAACGCCGTGGTGCCCGACAACAAGACCCTCGACGAGACCGAGCAGACCGACCCGAACAAGGTGAAGTACATCGACGCGCCGGACAAGGACAACGGTCGACTCCCCAACACCCTGGGCGCCGTGTGCGAGGACCTCAAGGTCTTCAAGAAGAACGCCAACGACCCGAGCAAGTGGCCCTACAACCAGGCCGACCCGTTCCAGGTCGCTCCGGAGATCTACAAGCTCGTGGGCGTCGAGAACAGCCACAACGGCAAGTTCGGCAGCGAGGCGGACTTCGAGCGCGCTGCCGTGGCCAACCTCGACTCGGCAGGCTTCTGGAACCCCAGCCTGGCCGACACCGACAGCGCCCAGCAGCGTGACGACGTGCGCCGGATGGCCGCCGCCGTGGCCGGTGTCGACGCCGACCGCGTCCCCGACGCCGCGTCGCTCCTGCTCAGCCCGATCCTGCGTGGCACGGAGGTGACGGTGAGATGAGCGAGCGCAAGCGAGCGAACGACCAGCACCTCATCGCGTTGCTCCCGGACCGTGCTCTTCCGACGGGGGTGACGCGATGAGCAAGGCTCTGGACCGCGAGTCCATCTCTGCGATCGTCAAGCTGTCGATCTTCTTCGCCGTCACCGGTGCGGCCACGTTCCTGCTGATGCTGACCCTCAGCGGGGCCAACCTCGGCAGCAGCAACGAGTACAAGGCCGTCTTCTCCGACGTCACCGGCGTGGCCAAGGGCGACGACGTCCGCATCGCCGGCGTCTCCGTCGGGTCGATCAAGAAGGTCGAGATCCACGACACCGACGAGGCCATCATCACCTTCTCGGTGCGCACCTCGACCCCGCTCACCCAGGACACCAACGCGCAGCTGCGGTTCCGCAACCTCGTCGGCCAGCGCTACCTGGCGCTCTTCCAGGGCGGCGAGGGCGGCACCGCACGCCTGGCCCCGGGCTCGACCATCCCGCAGGACCGCACCGAGGAGGCACTCGACCTCAACGTGCTGCTCAACGGCTTCAAGCCCGTCTTCCAGGCGCTGTCACCGTCGGACACCAACAAGTTCGCCTTCGAGATCGTCCAGACCCTGCAGGGCGAGGCCGGCAACGTGCAGAGCCTGCTGGCCCGCACCGCGTCGCTGACCAGCACGCTCGCCGACCGCGACGAGCTCATCGGCGACGTCGTGGTGAACCTGTCCGACGTGCTCGACACGATCGGCAGCCGCGACCAGCAGCTCACGGCCACGATCGACACCCTGCAGCAGTTCGTCACCGGCCTGAAGGGCGACCGCGAGGCGATCCTCGGCTCGCTTGACTCGATCTCCGACCTCACCACCGAGACCTCCAACCTGCTCGTGGAAGGCCGGCCCGACCTCACGGCCGACGTCAAGCAGCTGCGCCGCCTGACCAAGAACCTGTCGAGCGAGCGCAACCTCAAGACCATCGAGGAAGCCGTGCAGATCCTGCCCATCAAGATGGAGAAGCTGGGCAACCTGGCCTCCAACGGCAGCCTGTTCAACTTCTACGTCTGCGAGCTGAACGTCGACGTCTCCCAGCTGACCGGAACCCCGCTCGACGGCCTGCTCGACGGCCTGATCAGCGAGCTGGGTGCCGTCCAGGCCGGCGGCGACCGCTGCCGCACCGGCAACGGCGAGTACGGGAAGGCCGCCTCATGAAGCCCTTCCGCGAACGCAACCCCGTCATCATCGGCCTGCTCGGGTTCACGATCATCGCGCTGCTCCTCGTCGCGGCCTTCCGCGCCGATCGGCTCCCGATCATCGGCGCAGGGGACACGTACCACGCCGAGTTCTCCGAGATCGGTGGCCTCAAGGACGGCAACGAGGTCCGCGTGGCCGGCGTGCCGGTCGGCAAGGTGCGTGGCATCGAGCTCGCCGGCAACAAGGTCAAGGTCACGTTCAAGGTCGACAAGGGCACGCGGCTGGGCCGCGAGACAGGTGCGGAGATCCGCATCCGCACCCTCCTCGGCGCGCAGTTCCTGGCACTCACGCCCTCGGGCTCGGGCCGCCTCGAGAAGGGCACCACGATCCCGGTGTCCCGCACGGTGCCGCCGTACGACGTGGTGCAGGCCTTCTCCGACCTCAGCACCACCACCGACGCGCTCGACGTCGGCCAGATCTCCGACGCGCTCGAGACCTTGTCCGACGTCGCCGCCCAGACGCCCGAGGAGTTCCGCGGCGCGATCCGCGGGGTCTCGGACCTCTCGCGCAACCTCGCGGCGCGCGACGACCAGATCAACACCCTCCTGGTGAACCTCAAGAAGGTCACGGGTGTCATCAACTCGCGCGACGACGAGCTCGTCCAGCTGGTGAAGGACTCCTCGGTCCTCTTCGACGCGGTCACCGAGCGACGCGAGGCCATCCACCGCCTGCTCGTCTCGACGCAGGAGATCTCCGAGCAGCTCAGCGCCCTCGTGGACGACACGGAGGCCGACCTCAAGCCCGCCCTCAGGCAGCTGCGCGCCGTCACGACCATGCTGGCGCGCAACGAGCAGAGCCTCGACCGCGCCCTCACCGTGATGCCCGGCTTCCTGCGGGTCTTCGCCAACGCCCTGGGCAACGGTCCGTGGTTCGAGACCTACGTCAAGATCGGAGGTGCCGGATGACCAGGCTCGCCGGCGTCGCCCGCATCCTCACCGTGCTCGTCGCCCTCGTCCTCGTCGTGGGACTGGTGATCGTCTTCGGCCAGCGCGACGCGAAGAACACGATCACGGTCGACTTCGCCCAGACCAACTCGCTGTACGAGGGTTCCGACGTCCGCATCCTCGGCGTGGCCGTCGGCACCGTCGACCGGCTCGTCCCGCGCGGCGAGACCGTGCGCGCGACGATCTCCTACGACGCCGACGTCAAGCTGCCGGCCGACGTCAAGGCCGTCGTGGTCTCGCCGTCGATCGTGGGGGACCGGTTCGTGCAGCTGGCCCCGGCCTACGACGGTGGGCAGGTGCTGGCGGACGGCGCCCGGCTGGGCGTCGACCGCACCGCCGTGCCGGTGGAGCTCGACCAGATCTACAAGTCGCTCGACGACCTGTCGGTGGCCCTGGGTCCCGACGGCGCCAACAGGAACGGTGCCGTGAGCAACCTGGTGAAGGACACCGCGGCGCAGCTCGACGGCCAGGGCACCCAGCTCAACGAGACCCTGCGCAACTTCGGCAAGCTCAGCCAGACGCTCTCCGACAACAAGGACGAGCTGTTCGGCAGCATGCGCGAGGTCGACCAGTTCGTGCAGCTGCTCCAGACCAACGACCAGGCGGTCCGCGACTTCTTCGACAGCACGGCGGAGGTCTCCACCGTGCTCGAGGGCGAGCGCGAGGACCTCCAGGCCACCGTGAAGGCGCTGGCCAAGGCCCTCGTCGAGGTGCGCGGGCTCGTCAAGGACAACCGCTCGGAGCTGCGCGGCAACGTCAAGCAGCTCGCCACGATCGCCGAGGTGCTGGGTGACCACCAGAAGGACCTCGAGGAGTTCACCGTGAGCGGCCCCACGGCGCTGTCGAACGTCGCGCTGGCCTACAACGGCGACTCCGGCACGCTCGACAACCACGCCGACGTCCTGGGTCTCGTGCTCGGGGCCGCCGAGAACCCCGGCGACCTCCTCTGCAACCTCAGCGAGCAGCTGCCGATCGACCTCAACGGACCCTGCGAGGACGTGCTCGGACCGATCCTCGACGGGATCGTCTCGCCGATCATCGGCGGGCTCCCGCTCCCACGGGCCGCAGTGGCGAACGCGGCGGTGGCCGAGCCCACGTCGCCGGACCGCACCGACACGTCCCTCTCCCAGATGCTGGCGGTGGACCGATGAGCACCCGGACCGTGAACACCTCCACGCGACGACGCCCCTGGCGGACCGTGGCCGCCGGCGCGGCGAGCGCCGTGCTGCTCTCGGGCTGCTCGTTCTCGCCCTACGAGCTCCCGCTGCCCGGCGGCGCGGACCTCGGGTCCGACCCGTACACCGTCACGGTGCAGTTCCGCGACGTCCTCGACCTGGTGCCCCAGAGCGCCGTCCGGGTCGACGACATCGCGGTCGGCAAGGTCACCAAGATCCGGCTCGACGGCTGGACGGCCACCGCCACGCTCAAGATCAACCGCGACGTGGAGCTGCCCGACAACGCCGAGGCCCAGATCCGTCAGACGAGCCTGCTGGGCGAGAAGTTCGTCTCGCTCGCCCCGCCGACCACCGGCGGTGTGGGCCAGCTCGGCAACGGCGACCGCATCCCGCTCGACCGCTCGGGGCGCAACCCCGACATCGAGGAGGTGCTGGGCGCTGCCTCGCTGCTGCTCAACGGCGGCGGGCTCGAGAAGACCAACACCATCGTCAAGGAGCTCAACAAGACGCTCGACGGCAACGAGCCGGAGATCAAGCAGCTCCTGCAGAGCACCACGACGTTCGTCGGTCAGCTCGACGACAACAAGGCGGACATCCTCACCGCGCTCGAGAAGGTCGACAACCTCGCCCGGGCCACGCAGGACCAGGAGGGCGCCATCACCGCCGCACTCGACGACCTGCCCGAGGCCCTGCGGGTGCTGAACGCCCAGCGCGACGACCTCGTCGGCCTGCTCACCTCGCTCGACCGGCTCAGCGACACCGCGACCGGGGTCATCCGCCGGTCGAAGGACGACACGCTCGCGGTGCTGCGCGACCTCGAGCCGACGCTGCGCGAGCTGGCGAACGCCGGTGACGACCTCGCGACCGCGAGCCAGCTGATCTTCAGCTTCCCGTTCACCGACGCGATCGTCGGGGGCAGCCCCGCCCGTGCGAGCAACCCCTGCACGGCCTACAACCCCGACGACGCCTCCACGCAGAACGATGCGACCGTCCGTCAGGACGTGGCCGACGGCGCCTGCTACGGCGACTTCATGAACCTCGACATCAACCTGTCGCTCAACACCAACCAGCTCACGAGCCTGATCGAGGGCCTGCTGTCGCTCGGCAACACGCTCGTCCCGGCCGGGGCCACCGCCGAGGCGCCCGCCGAGGGCGAGACCGCGACGGACCCGGCGGGCCAGCTCGTCGACCTGGTCGAGGGCCTCACGTCGCTGCCCACCGACGGTGGCCTCGGCCCGCTCACCGGCACCACGCCGAGGCCCAGTGCCTCGCCGTCCGCGGGGTCGAGCAGCTCGGGCGGGGGCGGCTCGAGCCAGGGCGGATCCGGTGGGAGCGGCATCTGCGCGCTGCTCGGCAACTGCCGGGTCACCACCACGAGCCAGCTGATGGCGGAGCAGACCGAGGACGTCGGCCGGCTCGTGCTCGGACCGGTGGTGTCGCGATGATCACCAGGCTCACCAAGATCCAGCTCGTCATCTTCGCCATCATCGTGGCGGTCGGTGCGACCTTCGTCGGCGGCAAGTACGCCCAGCTCGACCGGCTCTTCGTCGACCGGACCTTCCCGGTCACGGCCGACTTCGCCGACTCCGGCGGCATCTTCGCCGGCGCCGAGGTGACCTACCGCGGCATCGCGGTCGGCAAGGTCAAGCAGCTGAAGTTCACCGACGACGGCGTGGACGTGATCCTCGACATCGAGAAGAGCGCCCCGAAGATCTCCGACGACGTGGTCGCCACCGTGGCCAACAAGTCGGCCATCGGCGAGCAGTACGTCGACCTGTCGCCGCGCTCCAACCAGGCCCCGTACCTCAAGGCCGGCACCGTCATCCCGCGGTCGGACACGAACATCCCGATCTCCACCACGACGCTGCTGCTCAACCTGAACTCGCTGGTCTCCAGCATCGACACCGGCAGCCTCAAGACCGTGGTCGACGAGCTCGGCGCCGCCTTCGAGGGGACCGCGCCCGACCTGGAGCGCATCCTCGACACGTCGTCGGAGTTCATCGAGGCCGCCCAGGAGAACCTCGGCGTGACCCAGAGCCTCATCCGCAACTCCTCGGGAGTCCTGCAGACCCAGATCGACAAGCAGCCCCAGCTCGCGACGTTCGCCGAGAACCTCGCTCTGCTCTCGGACACGCTGGTCGACGCGGACCCGGACCTGCGACGTCTGGTCGACGAGGGCGCGCCGAGCGCGGCGCTCGTCAACGACGTCGTGGAGGAGAACGCAGCGCAGCTGCAGACGATCTTCGCCGACCTGCGCTCGGCCACCGAGCCGCTCGCACGCAACGCCAAGTCGCTGCGCGTGCTGGCGATCCTCTACCCGTACCTGCTCGAGGGCTCGTTCAGCGTGGTCGCCCCGGCCAAGCAGGCCGAGGGCGAGTTCGACGCCACGTTCGGCCTGGTCATCACCAACCCGGCCGACCCGGCCGCGATCAAGCCGTGCGACGAGGACGACAACGGCCAGCGCCCGCGGCGCGAGCCGCAGGAGCTGTACGACATGCAGTTCGACCTTGAGGCCGGCTGTATCGTCAAGGACAAGGTCCCGCGCGGGCCCGACAAGACCGTCATCAACCGTGACCGGGCCGCCGTGGGGACCGGGGCGGACGCCGCCGGAAAGGACTCGTGGAAGTGGCTCCTGCTCGGACCGGCGACCAGCTGACCGCGCACCGCTCCTCCCGCATCCTCGTCGTGCTCGCCGTCCTCGGCGTGCTCGTGGGGGCCGCGGGCCTGGTGGTGCCGCGGGTGATCGGCGACGGCGGCGAGGACTCCGACCGTTCCGCCGTCGCGGCGCGGGTCAACGACTTCGCCACGGTGTACAACACCTACGACGTGGCCGACCTCGCGGACTACCAGAAGCGGATGAAGCCGCTGCTGACGCCGGGCTACTACACCGAGTTCGAGCGGATCACCGGCGCCGTCTTCGGAGCCCTCGAGTCCAAGGACCAGAAGAGCGGCGCCGCCAACGTGCTCGGGGTCGCCGTCGACAGCATCGACGACGACTCGGCCGTGGCCATCGTCGCCGTCGACGCCTCGATCACGACGTCGGCCGACGAGGCAGCCGTGCAGCGTCGCTTCCGCTGGAAGGTCACGCTCACGCGCAGCGGCGACGACTGGCTCGTGAGCCAGTTCGAGACCGTCGTGCCGCTCGACGCCACCACGGGCGAGCCCGGCACCGACGGCGGCGCCACCCCGGCGCCGAGCGCCACCCCGAGCGCCGGCGCGGAGCCCCAGGAGACGCCGGAGGCCGACCAGTGAGCACCCACGACGGACCCTCCAGGCGCCGCCGCATCGCCGGCGAGAGCAAGCCGAGCGACGCGCCCCGCCCCGGACCGGCCAAGAAGGTCGTCAAGAAGCCTGTCGCGCGTCCCGGCACGCCTCCGACGTCGACGCCCGGCTCGACCCCGCGCGAGGAGCCGGCCACGCCCGTCGAGGAGTCGACCACGGGTCCTGCTGCACCCGAGGCGACCCCGACCGACGACCGCGACACCGGCGCCGCCGACGCCGCGCAGGTCGGGACCGGCGCGGACCAGGACCACGACGAGGACCGTGTCGCCGCGCCGCGCGTGGCTCCGCGGGTCGCGCGTCGTCAGGATCGCGCCGCCGCAGCCGCGGCCACCGACGGGGAGGGCACGTCGGAGACCACGTCGGCCGCTCCGGTGGAGCCGAGCGGTCCGCGTGGCCGCCCGCCGCTCGGGCGGGTCCTGCTGCTCGCCATGGTGGTGGCCTCGCTCGTGTTCGGCGCGTTCTTCGGGTACCGGGGCGTCGTCGAGTGGCGCCAGACGCACGGCGTGGACGGCGCCCACGAGGAGGCGGCCGAGACCGCGGCGTCCGCGGCGGAGACGATCTTCACGTATCGCTACGACCAGCTCGACCAGTACCTCGAGGACTCCAAGGACGTCATGACGCCCTCGTTCGCGAAGGACTTCGAGACCATCTCGCCGGCCCTCAACGACCTGGCTCCGCAGCGCAAGATCCAGGTCGAGGCCACGACCCGCGACTCCGCTGCGCTGCCGTGCGGAGACGACTGCACGCGCAGCGAGGCGAAGGTCCTGCTCTTCGTCGACCAGGCTCGGCTCGCCGACGGGTCGCAGGTGCCGACGGTCTTCGGCAACCGTGTCGAGCTCACCATGGTCGAGCGCGACGGCCGCTGGCTCGTCGACGACATCCAGGCCCTCTGAACCGACGCCCGCCCGCGGGCGACGGTGCTTCGCCCGGTGCCGACCGGGCGCCTGGGGTCCTCGAGAATCACTGGCATTGCAGTCCCAACACGCTGCTCCCCGTACGAGCGGCCGAATACTCTGAACCATACCGGCCGTCTTGTCAAGGACCAGGCTTGCGTGCGTGTGGGCCCGGGGGCTAGACTGATTCTTCGCGCCCACCTCGTCGCCCTCGTTGCCCCTTGACTGGGGGCGTCAGTCATGCGCGCAGTCCATCACGTGACACCCCTTTGCGAGCCTTTGGAAGGACCCCTCTTGGCCGCCTCGCGCACCGCCGCCGCACCTGTCCAGAACACCGGGGACAAGAACGCCCCCCGCCGCATCTCCTTCGCCAAGATCTCCGAACCGCTCGAGGTTCCCGAGCTCCTGGCCCTGCAGACCGACAGCTTCGACTGGCTGATCGGCAGCGAGAAGTGGAAGGCCGAGGTCGAGGCATCCCTCGCTGCCGGCCGCACCGACATCTCCACGAAGTCCGGTCTGGAGGAGATCTTCGAGGAGATCTCGCCCATCGAGGACTTCTCCGAGACGATGAGCCTGTCGTTCCGCGACCACCGGTTCGAGCCGCCGAAGTACTCGGTGGAGGACTGCAAGGACCGCGACGTCACCTACGCCGCCCCGCTGTTCGTGACCGCCGAGTTCATGAACAACGAGACCGGCGAGATCAAGAGCCAGACCGTCTTCATGGGTGAGTTCCCGCTCATGACCGGCAAGGGCACCTTCGTCATCAACGGCACCGAGCGTGTCGTCGTCAGCCAGCTCGTCCGCTCACCGGGCGTCTACTTCGAGCGCACGCCCGACAAGACGTCCGACAAGGACATCTACACCGCGAAGGTCATCCCGTCGCGTGGCGCCTGGCTGGAGTTCGAGGTCGACAAGCGCGACCTCGTCGGCGTCCGTCTGGACCGCAAGCGCAAGCAGAGCGTCACCGTGCTGCTCAAGGCCCTCGGCTTCACCGAGGCGCAGATCCTCGAGGAGTTCGGCCAGTACGAGTCGATCCGCCTCACGCTGGAGAAGGACAACGTCCAGACCCAGGACGAGGCGCTGCTCGACATCTACCGCAAGCTGCGTCCGGGCGAGCCGCCGTCGCGCGAGGCCGCCCAGAACCTGCTCGACAACTACTACTTCAACACGAAGCGGTACGACCTCGCGAAGGTCGGTCGTCACAAGGTCAACAAGAAGCTGGGCGCGGACGAGGCCTTCGACCAGCAGACGCTGACGATCGACGACGTCGTCGCGACCATCAAGTACGTGGTGGCGCTGCACGCCGGCGAGACCGAGCTCGAGACGCCCGTGGGCTCCACGATCGTCGAGGCCGACGACATCGACCACTTCGGCAACCGTCGCATCCGCACGGTCGGCGAGCTGATCCAGAACCAGCTCCGCACGGGCCTGGCCCGCATGGAGCGCGTCGTGCGCGAGCGCATGACCACCCAGGACGTCGAGGCCATCACGCCGCAGACGCTCATCAACATCCGTCCGGTCGTGGCGGCGCTGAAGGAGTTCTTCGGCACGAGCCAGCTGTCGCAGTTCATGGACCAGAACAACCCGCTGGCGGGCCTGACGCACAAGCGTCGTCTGAACGCCCTCGGCCCGGGTGGTCTGTCGCGTGAGCGCGCCGGCTACGAGGTCCGCGACGTCCACCCGTCGCACTACGGCCGCATGTGCCCGATCGAGACGCCGGAAGGCCCGAACATCGGCCTCATCGGCTCGCTCGCCTCCTACGGTCGGATCAACGCGTTCGGCTTCATCGAGTCGCCGTACCGCAAGGTCGTCGACGGCACGGTCACCGAGCAGATCGACTACCTGACCGCCACGGACGAGGACCGCTACATCATCGCCCAGGCGAACTCGCCGCTCACCGACGACAGCACGTTCGTCGACGACGCCGTGCTGGTGCGCCAGCGCGGTGGCGAGGCCGAGCTGCGCCCCGCCGGCGACGTCGACTACATGGACGTCTCGCCGCGCCAGATGGTGTCGGTCGCGACCGCGCTGATCCCGTTCCTCGAGCACGACGACGCCAACCGCGCGCTCATGGGCGCCAACATGCAGCGTCAGGCCGTGCCGCTGGTGCGCAACGACGCCCCGCTCGTCGGTACCGGCATGGAGTTCCGTGCCGCCGTCGACGCCGGCGACGTCACGATCGCCAAGAAGGCGGGTGTGGTCAAGGAGGTCTCGGCCGACATGGTCGAGATCATGGAGGACGAGGGCACGTACACCACGTACCGCCTGGCCAAGTTCCGCCGCTCCAACCACGGCACCTGCACGAACCAGCGCCCCCTCGTCGCCGAGGGCCAGCGCGTCGAGGTCGGCACCCCGCTGGCCGACGGTCCGTGCACCGACGAGGGCGAGATGGCCCTGGGCACCAACCTGCTCGTGGCCTTCATGCCCTGGCAGGGCCACAACTACGAGGACGCGATCATCCTCAGCCAGCGCGTCGTGCAGGACGACCTGCTCACCTCGATCCACATCGAGGAGCACGAGGTCGACGCGCGCGACACCAAGCTGGGCCCGGAGGAGATCACCCGCGACATCCCGAACGTCAGCGAGGAGATGCTGGCCGACCTCGACGAGCGCGGCATCATCCGCATCGGCGCCGAGGTCGGCAACGGCGACATCCTCGTCGGCAAGGTCACGCCCAAGGGCGAGACCGAGCTGACGCCGGAGGAGCGCCTGCTGCGCGCCATCTTCGGCGAGAAGGCGCGCGAGGTCCGCGACACGTCGCTCAAGGTGCCCCACGGCGAGTCCGGCACCGTCATCGGCGTCCGCGTGTTCGACGCGGCCGACGGCGACGAGCTGAGCCCCGGCGTGAACCAGCTGGTGCGCGTGTACGTGGCGCAGAAGCGCAAGATCTCCGACGGCGACAAGCTGGCCGGACGTCACGGCAACAAGGGCGTCATCTCCAAGATCCTGCCCATCGAGGACATGCCGTTCCTCGAGGACGGGACGCCGGTCGACATCGTGCTGAACCCGCTGGGCGTGCCCGGCCGCATGAACGTCGGCCAGGTGCTGGAGATCCACCTCGGGTGGGTCGCCAAGGCCGGCTGGGACATCAAGGACATGAAGGACGAGTGGGCCGACCGGCTGCGCGCCATCGGCGCCGACCGGGCACCCTCGAACTCCAACATCGCGACGCCCGTCTTCGACGGTGCCCGCGAGGACGAGATCCAGGGCCTGCTCGCCTCGACCCTGCCCAACCGCGACGGCGAGCGCATGGTCGGCCCCGACGGCAAGGCGGTGCTCTTCGACGGTCGTACCGGCGAGAAGTTCCCCGACCCGATCAGCGTCGGCTACATGTACATCCTGAAGCTGCACCACCTGGTCGACGACAAGATCCACGCCCGCTCGACCGGTCCGTACTCGATGATCACCCAGCAGCCGCTCGGCGGTAAGGCCCAGTTCGGTGGCCAGCGCTTCGGTGAGATGGAGGTCTGGGCCCTCGAGGCCTACGGTGCCGCGTACGCGCTGCAGGAGCTCCTGACGATCAAGTCCGACGACATCGTGGGCCGCGTCAAGGTCTACGAGGCCATCGTCAAGGGCGAGAACGTGCCCGAGCCCGGCATCCCGGAGTCCTTCAAGGTGCTCGTCAAGGAGATGCAGTCGCTGTGCCTGAACGTCGAGGTCCTCTCGGCCGACGGCTCGAGGGTCGAGATGCGCGACGCGGAGGAAGACCTCTTCCGCGCCGCCGAGGAGCTCGGCATCGACCTGTCGCGTCGCGAGCCCTCCAGCGTCGAAGAAGTGTGAGCCCCTGGGGCGCCGCCTCGGCGGCGCCCCACCCTCACTCCCCGCTCTACACAGAACTTTCGAAACGTAAGGGAAAGAAGACAACGTGCTCGACGTGAACTTCTTCGATCAGCTCAAGATCGGCCTCGCCACCGCGGACGACATCCGTCAGTGGTCGTTCGGCGAGGTCAAGAAGCCTGAGACGATCAACTACCGCACGCTCAAGCCTGAGCGTGACGGCCTCTTCTGCGAGAAGATCTTCGGTCCCACCCGGGACTGGGAGTGCTACTGCGGCAAGTACAAGCGCGTGCGCTTCAAGGGCATCATCTGCGAGCGCTGCGGCGTCGAGGTGACCCGTTCGAAGGTCCGTCGCGAGCGCATGGGCCACATCGAGCTCGCCGCTCCCGTCACCCACATCTGGTACTTCAAGGGTGTTCCCAGCCGTCTGGGCTACCTGCTCGACCTCGCCCCGAAGGACCTCGAGAAGGTCATCTACTTCGCGGCCTACATGATCACCCGCGTCGACGAGGACGCGCGTCACCGCGACCTGTCGTCCCTGGAGTCGAAGATCGGCCTCGAGGTCGAGCAGCTCGAGACCCGTCGCGACAACGAGGTCAACGAGCGTCTGCAGAAGCTCGAGGAGGACCTCAAGGCCCTCGAGGCCGAGGGTGCCAAGGCCGACGCCAAGCGCAAGGTCAAGGACGCCGCCGAGCGTGAGGCCAAGCAGCGTCGTGACCGCATCCAGCGCGAGATCGACCGCCTGAACGAGGTCTGGGACCGCTTCAAGAACCTCAAGGTCCAGGACCTCGAGGGCGACGAGATGCTCTACCGCGAGATGACGTACCGCTTCGGTGCGTACTTCGAGGGGTACATGGGCGCCGCCGCCATCCAGAAGCGCCTGCAGTCGTTCGACCTCGACGCCGAGGCCGAGTCGCTGCGCGAGATCATCGCCACCGGCAAGGGCCAGAAGAAGACCCGTGCGCTCAAGCGCCTCAAGGTCGTCTCCGCGTTCCTCGGCAGCAGCAACCACCCCGAGGGCATGGTCCTCGACGCCGTCCCGGTGATCCCGCCGGAGCTGCGTCCGATGGTCCAGCTCGACGGTGGCCGCTTCGCGACGAGCGATCTCAACGACCTGTACCGCCGCGTCATCAACCGCAACAACCGTCTCAAGCGACTGCTCGACCTCGGCGCGCCCGAGATCATCGTCAACAACGAGAAGCGGATGCTGCAGGAGGCCGTCGACTCGCTGTTCGACAACGGCCGTCGTGGCCGTCCCGTCACGGGACCGGGCAACCGTCCGCTCAAGTCCATCTCGGACATGCTCAAGGGCAAGCAGGGTCGGTTCCGTCAGAACCTGCTCGGCAAGCGCGTCGACTACTCCGGCCGTTCGGTCATCGTGGTCGGCCCGCAGCTCAAGCTGCACCAGTGCGGTCTGCCCAAGCAGATGGCGATCGAGCTGTTCAAGCCGTTCGTCATGAAGCGTCTCGTCGACCTCAACCACGCGCAGAACATCAAGAGCGCCAAGCGCATGGTCGAGCGCGGAGTCCGGGCCGAGGTCTGGGACGTGCTCGAGGAGGTCATCACCGAGCACCCCGTGCTGCTCAACCGTGCACCCACCCTGCACCGTCTGGGCATCCAGGCGTTCGAGCCGCAGCTCATCGAGGGCAAGGCCATCCAGATCCACCCGCTCGTCTGCTCGGCCTTCAACGCCGACTTCGACGGTGACCAGATGGCCGTGCACCTGCCGCTGAGCGCCGAGGCGCAGGCCGAGGCCCGCATCCTCATGCTGAGCACGAACAACATCCTGAAGCCGTCCGACGGCCGCCCGGTCACCATGCCGACCCAGGACATGATCATCGGCCTGTACTTCCTCACGCTCGAGCGTGAGGGGCACGTGGGCGAGGGTCGTGCGTTCAGCTCGGTCTCCGAGGCGGTCATGGCGTTCGACCGCCACGAGATCACCCTGCAGAGCAAGGTGCGCATCCGCATCCCGGGCGTCGACGGAACGGTCGAGTCGCGCGAGACCACGCTGGGTCGCGCCATCTTCAACCAGGCGCTGCCGGACGACTACGCGTACGTGAACTACCAGGTCGGCAAGAAGGAGCTCGGGGTCATCGTCAACGACCTCGCCGAGCGCTACAGCAAGATCGACGTGGGCGTCGCGCTCGACAACCTCAAGGAGACCGGTTTCCACTGGGCCACGCGCTCGGGCGTCACCATCTCCATCGAGGACGTCGTCACGCCGGAGAACAAGCAGGAGATCCTCACCAAGTACGAGGGTCAGGCTGCCAAGGTCCAGCAGCAGTTCGACCGCGGTCTCATCACCGAGGACGAGCGGCGCCAGGAGCTCATCGAGATCTGGACCCAGGCCACGGCCGAGGTCTCCAGCGAGATGGAGAAGAAGTTCACGGCCGACGCCGACAACCCGATCTGGATGATGGTCCACTCGGGCGCACGAGGCAACATGATGCAGGTGCGTCAGATCGCCGCCATGCGTGGCCTCGTGGCCAACCCGAAGGGCGAGATCATCCCGCGCCCGATCAAGGCCAACTTCCGTGAGGGCCTGAGCGTCGTCGAGTACTTCATCGCGACGCACGGTGCCCGCAAGGGCCTGGCCGACACCGCCCTGCGCACGGCCGACTCCGGCTACCTGACGCGTCGACTCGTCGACGTCAGCCAGGACGTGATCATCCGCGAGGAGGACTGCGGCACCGAGCGCGGTCTGCCCAAGGTGATCGCGACCCGCCTGGACGACGGCACGTTCGTGCCCGCCGAGAACGTCGAGACCTCGGCGTACTCGCGCAGCGCGGCCACCCAGATCACGCACCCGGAGACGGGCGAGGTGCTCGTGGAGGCCGGTGGCGACCTCGGCGACGTCGAGATCAGCCAGCTCGTCGTGGCCGGTGTGGAGTCCATCCGGGTCCGCACGGTGCTCACGTGCGAGGCGGCGGCCGGTACCTGCGCCAAGTGCTACGGCCGTTCGCTGGCCACCGGCAAGCTCGTCGACATCGGCGAGGCGGTCGGCACCATCGCCGCCCAGTCGATCGGTGAGCCCGGCACGCAGCTGACCATGCGTACCTTCCACACCGGTGGTGTGGCCGGTGACGACATCACGCACGGTCTGCCGCGCGTGGTCGAGCTGTTCGAGGCACGCCAGCCCAAGGGTCGCGCTCCCATCACGGAGTCGGCCGGACGGGTGCGCATCGACGACACCGACAAGACCCGCAAGCTCGTCGTCGTCCCCGACGACGGGTCCGAGGAGCAGGAGTACCCGGTCAGCAAGCGCTCGCGCCTGCTCATCGAGGACGGCTCCCACGTCGAGGTCGGCGACCAGCTCACGCACGGCACGCCGGACCCGCAGGAGGTCCTGCGCATCCTCGGTGTCCGTCGGGCGCAGGAGCACCTCGTGGACGAGGTCCAGGAGGTCTACCGCAGCCAGGGCGTGGCGATCCACGACAAGCACATCGAGATCATCGTGCGGCAGATGCTGCGTCGGGTGACGGTCATCGAGCAGGGTGACTCCAACCTGATCCCCGGTGACCTGGCCGATCGTGCGACGTTCGAGTCCGAGAACCGTCGGGTCGTCGCCGAGGGCGGCACCCCGGCCTCGGGTCGTCCGGTGCTGATGGGCATCACGAAGGCCTCGCTGGCCGTCGAGTCGTGGCTGTCGGCCGCCTCCTTCCAGGAGACGACCCGCGTCCTCACCGACGCGGCGATCCACGGCAAGTCGGACTCGTTGCGTGGCCTGAAGGAGAACATCATCATCGGCAAGCTCATCCCGGCAGGCACCGGTCTCGACCGGTACCGCAACATCCGGGTCGAGCCCACCGAGGAGGCACGCCAGGCGGCGTACGCCGTCACGGGCTACGAGTCCTACGACTACGGCTTCGGCTCCGCCGACGGCCAGCCCGTCCAGCTCGACGACTACGACTTCACGTCGTACGAGTCCTGAGCGACTGACACCCCGACGGCCCCGGACCTCACGGTCCGGGGCCGTCGGCGTTCGGGCGGACGACGTGGTGGTGCGCTGTCGCCCTTCGTCCGACCCACCGGTGCGCTCTCGCAGGGGGTCGCGACCTTCCTGGTGCGCTGCCTCGGCCAGCGCTCGGCGCGGTCTCCGAAAGAGCCTCGACCGGGCGGCGGGGCGGGACCTTCGTCGAGCTCTCGGGCTGTCGTCGGGCCTCGGGGGACGCAGCATCCTGCGTCACCCCGACGCCTGGACCGGATCCGCGCAGGCAGCGCCCACGCAGGTCGAGACCTACCGCCGGCAGCGCGCCGACTCAGCCCGCCGTGGCCGCCTTCTTCTCGGCCGGCTTCGCGTCCGCCTCGGGACGGAACAACCAGGTCAGGCGCGGCTCGAAGACCGGTCGGAAGACGGTGGAGACGAGCTTGGTCATCAGCAGGTTGGCCACCACGACGGCCACCACCATCGTGAGGGCCGCGGCGGGGGCGCCGTACCGGTCGATCCGGTCGAAGACCTCGAACTGGTACCGCAGGACCAGGATGATGTAGCCGTGCAGGAGGTAGCAGTAGAAGGTGCGGCTGCCCATGAACGTCGTCCACGAGCGTCGACGCGGCACGAGCGAGAGGGCCGCGAACGTGAGCACGAGGCCCACCACCAACAGCTCGGCGCGCTGCGTGATCCCCTCGAGCGGGGTGGCGCCCAACGGGTCCTCGTCGTAGCGCTGCTTCCAGAGCAGCCAGTCGAGCGTCCAGTCGGCCGAGTACAGGTAGCAGACCACGAAGCTGCCGGCGAGCAGCAGCGCCGACGCGATGCGGATGCGGGTGTCGGCCAGCCGCTCGAAGCGCTCGCGACTCATGTGCAGCCCGATCACGTAGAAGGGCAGGAACCCCAGGATCTTCGGCAGCGCGAGCACGTTCGGCACCTCGATGAGCCCGACGAGGAGCGAGATGGCGATCGACGTCGTGATGGGGTACTTCAGCGCCCGCCAGATCGGGGTGGTCAGCCGCCACACGAACAGCGCCGCCATGAACCAGGCCAGCCACTGGGGCGAGAGGAACATGTAGGGGTCCGGCTCGTCGGTGTAGTGGCGCGTGATCATCTGCATCGAGATCTCGACGATCAGGTACGGGACGACGAGGGTGCTGACGATCCGCCGCACCTGGCGGGCGTCGCCCATGTACCGGCGCGCGGTGTACCCGGAGATCAGGATGAAGAACGGCATGTGGAACGCGTAGATCCACACGTACACGCCGCGCGCCGAGTCCATGGCCACGAACTGCGTCAGGGAGTGCCCGATCACGACGAGCAGCATCACCCAGTACCGTGCGTTGTCGAGGTAGGCGACACGCTCCTTGGGGGCAGCGGTCGTCACGGGCAACGGGTCGAGAGCGCTCATCGTGGATGAACTCTAGTGGAGCGGGCAAGGGGGAGCCGATGACGAGCAGCCAGGACGCGCGTCGCACGCAGCGACTGGGTGCCTATGCGGTCGTGGTCGTCGACGACGAGCGCGGCGTGCCGCACCTGCTGCTGACGCGGGTCTCGCCGTCCGGCTACCCCGCGGGGTGGTGGGCGCTGCCCGGCGGCGGCGTCGAGCACGGGGAGTCGCCGCACGACGCCGTGCTGCGCGAGCTGCACGAGGAGACGGGTCTCGCCGCGACCACCAGCCGCCTGGTCGACGTCCACGACGTGCACACCGTGGCGCCGGGGCGCGACGACCGGTTCGAGGACTACCACGGCGTCCACCTGCTGTACGCCGTCACCGTCGAGGGGGCAGGGCCCGGCCGACCGCTGCCCGCGCCTCGGGTCGTCGAGGTCGACGGCACCGCCGACGTCGCGGCCTGGCTCCCGCTCGACCACGTCGACGACGGAGAACGCCGGCTGCTGCCCGCCGTCCAGCACGCGCTCGACCACCTCGACCAGTACCGGTAGCGGGCGGTGTCGGTAGCGAGCCGGGACGATCAGGGCTTGGCGGGCGCGGGCGTGTAGAAGAGCATCGCGTAGCTCCCGCGGGCCGACAGCACGAAGGTCGCGCGGGCGCGGCTCCCGTCCTCGCCGCGCGCCGAGTACGTCGTGCTGATCTCGTTGAGGTCCTCCACCACGTCCTTGGTGGGCGTCCCGACGCTGGCCGCGAAGTCCTCGGCGATCGCGTCGGCCTCGCGCACCCGGTCGGCCACGACGGCCGCGAAGCGCGGTCGGTCGCCGCTCAGCAGGAGGGTCCCCGTGGACGGGACGGTCCAGCGTCCGTCGAGCAGGGGTTCGCTGCCCTCGGCCTCGACGTCCATGCTCGGCCAGATGAGCCCGGACCGGTCCTCGCCCTCGACGTCGCGGGGGACCTCGGCCGAGGAGGCGCGGGGCTCCAGCTGACCACTGCGGGGATCGCCCAGGTACTCGGCGCGCACGGTCATGACGGGGCGGCGGTCGCTGGCCGGGTACGCGGTGCGGGTGGCCACGTCGCCGGGGTCGGCGGTGATGGTGATGCGGATGTCGCGGTCGTCGGCGGTGGCGCCGCGCGCGGAGACCGTGCAGCCGGTGATCCGCTTGCCCTCGGCCCTGCAGAACTGCGAGAGGTCGTCCTCGACGAGGTTGGCATCGGGGATGACGGCGTTGACCTGGGCGATCAGCCGCCGCAGCACGAGCGTCGGGTCCCCGTCGACGCGCAGCAGCGAGATCGTGACGTCGGGGCGAGGTGCGTCGTCGATGAGGGCGAACGTGTCGTCGCTGGGGCGCGTCGCGGGCGTCTCGCTCTCGCTCGGCGTGGGCTCCGGTGCCTCGGAGGCGTCCTCGTCGCCGTCGGCCTCGGCCGCCTCCCTCTGGGCCTCGGCCGCGTCGAGCTGCGGCTGGTAGGCCTGGATGAGTGCGGGGCTGCGGTAGCGCACGAGCGGGCCGAGCTGCGCGGCGCCGGAGGGCACCTCCAGCCCGTAGGAGATCGGGCTCTGCGGGCCGGACTCGTGCTCGGTGACGTCGACGGCGGCAGAGGCCTGGGCGCTCGGGTCGGCACTCGGGTCGACGTCGGACTGGGACCGGGTCTCGCACGCGCCGAGGGTGAGCACGCC
Organism: Aeromicrobium sp. Leaf289; assembly: GCF_001423335.1. Classification (NCBI taxonomy): domain Bacteria; kingdom Bacillati; phylum Actinomycetota; class Actinomycetes; order Propionibacteriales; family Nocardioidaceae; genus Aeromicrobium; species Aeromicrobium sp. Leaf289. The sequence continues at coordinate 1,151,394 of NZ_LMNK01000002.1, forward strand.
GACGAGGGCGAGCAGGGTCGCGGTCCGTCTCATGGGTCTCCTCGGGGCTGGGTCGAGCCCGGTGCGGGGGCGTGCCTCGACCGGTCCGGAGCGCGAACCGGTCCGTTCCATCCTGCCGCAGGCGCACAACGGTGCGCCTCCCAGGTCGACGCAGGCGCGGTAGGTTGGCGCGTCAGGTCCGGACACGGGGCGAGGAGGCGACGCGATGACCGCCCGCACGACGACCGCCGAGCGGGTGTTCGCCCGCCTGCGGGAGGAGATCCTGACCGGTCGGATGGCTCCGGGGTCCCAGCACTCGATCTACCGGCTCGCCGACGAGCTCGAGGTCTCCCGCACCCCCGTGCGCGAGGCCGTGCTCCGCCTGGCCGACGCCGGGCTCGTCACGGTCGAGCGCAACCGGGGGCTCCGGGTCCGGGGCGTCACGGTGCAGGACGTGCTGGAGGTCTTCGACCTGCGCCTGCTGCTGGAGGTCCCCGCCGCCGCGTTCGCCGCACGGCACGCCGACGCCGACCAGTGCGCCGCTCTGGAGGGTCACCTGGCGGCGATGGAGCAGGCGGCCCGGGACGGGGACGAGCAGGCGTTCGACGGCCACGACCGGGCCCTGCACGCCGCCCTGCACGCGGTGAGCGGCAACAGCAGGCTGGGGGAGGAGGTGCTGGCGCTGCGCGCCTCCATCCAGGCGCGAGGCGCGGTGACCCTGCACCGGTCGCGTGGTGCGCAGGAGATCCTCGAGGAGCACACGCCCATCGTCGAGGCGGTCGTCGCCGGTGACGTCCGGAGCGCGGCGGTGCTCATGCGCGACCACCTCGTGCACACCGCCGAGCTGCTCGCGCGCCAGCTGGACCCGGAGGTCGACGTCGCGGCCTGGAGGACGCGGACCGCCTCGTTCGTCGTCAGTAGCATGCTACTGTCGGACGACATCTCCCGATCATCGGATCCCGGCCGGCAGGAGCGGACATGAGCCACGGTGCGAGCGGGTTCACCCCCGACCATCCCGAGACCGTCTTCACCTACGGTGCTCCCGGCCTCAAGCTGGGCGTCGGCGCGCGCCACGAGCTCGGCCACGACCTTGCCGTGCTGGGCGCGCGGCGGGTGCTGCTCGTGACCGACCCCGGCGTGGCCGCCACCGGGGCGCCCGCCGAGATCGCCGAGCGCGTCGGTCGCGACGGGATCGACGTCGTGACCTTCGACCGGAGTCGGGTGGAGCCCACCGACGCGAGCCTGCTCGAGGCCATCGCCTTCGCCCGCGAGAACGGCCCGTTCGACGCCGTGCTCGCGGTCGGTGGCGGCAGCAGCATCGACACCGCCAAGGCCGTCGACCTGATGCTGACCAACGACGGCGAGCTCATGGACTACGTGAACGCCCCCGTCGGCGGCGGTCGCGCCCCGGCCAACCCGCTGCTTCCCCTCGTGGCCGTGCCGACCACGACCGGGACGGGCAGCGAGAGCACGACCATCTGCGTCCTCGACGTGGTGAGCCAGCACGTCAAGACCGGCATCTCCCACCCCCGGCTGCGGCCGACCCTGGCCGTCGTGGACCCCGAGCTGACCCTGACCCAGCCGGCGAACGTGACCGCCGCGTCCGGGCTCGACATCCTGTGCCACGCGCTGGAGAGCTACACGGCTCGGCCCTACGCGTCCTACGAGGCCAAGACCGCCGACCAGCGGGTGCCCTACTGCGGCTCCAACCCGATCTCCGACGTCTGGTCCGAGCGCGCGCTCGCCCTCATGGCCACGTCCTTCCGCCGCGCCGTGACCCACGGCGGCGACCTCGAGGCGCGCACGCAGGTGGCCACGGCCGCCACCTTCGCCGGGCTCGGGTTCGGCAACGCGGGCGTGCACATCCCGCACGCGAACGCCTACCCGATCGCCGGACAGGTCCGCGAGTTCCGTCCCGACCACTACCCGGCCGACGACGGCGCCTCCGGCCACGCCGGCCTGGTGCCGCACGGCATGGCGGTCTCCCTCACCGCACCCGCCGCGTTCCGGTTCACCTTCGACGCCGCCCCCGACCGCCACGTGCGCGCCGCCCGGCTGCTCGACCCCGACGCCGTCATGACCGACGACCCGGCCGACCTGCTGCCGCAGGTTCTCACGGCGGTCATGCGCGACGTCGGCATCCCCGCCGGCCTCGCCGCCGTCGGGTTCGGCGCCGCCGACCTCGACCCGCTCGTCGAGGGCGCCATGAAGCAGCAGCGCCTCCTCGCCACGGCCCCGCGCGAGGTCACCGAGGACGACGTCGCGGGGATCCTCGACGCCTCGCTCGAGCTGTGGTGAGCCTCGAGGCGCCGCCGACGGCCGGGAGCGCCTCCGCGACCGACGTGGTGGCCGAGCTGCGCCGCCGCGGCGTCGCCGACGTCGACGACTCGACCACCACGCGTGCGCTCTACAGCACCGACGCCTCGCTCTACCGCGTCGTGCCGCAGGTGGTCGTGCGGCCGCGCGAGGTCGACGAGGTGCTCGCCGTCCTCGACGCGTCGCGCGCCACCGGGGTGCCCGTCACGTCCCGCGGCGCCGGCACCTCCATCGCCGGCAACGCCGTCGGCACCGGGATCGTGGTCGACTTCGCCAAGCACCTCAACCGGGTGCACGAGGTCGACGCCGAGCGGCGGGTCGCACGGGTCGACCCGGGTGTGGTGCACGCTGCGCTGCAGAAGGTCGCGGCGCCGCAGGGCCTGCGCTTCGGGCCCGACCCGTCCACGCACACCCGCTGCACGATCGGCGGCATGATCGGCAACAACGCGTGCGGCAACCGTGCCCTCGGGTACGGCCGCAGCTCCGACAACGTGGCCGCGCTGGACCTCGCCACGGGGACGGGGGAGCGCCTGGTGGTGGGCCGTGACGTCACCGCGACGTCGTCCACCCTGGACCGGCTGCGCGACGTCGTCGCGACCGACCTCGCGACCGTGCGCACCGAGCTCGGCCGCTTCGGCCGCCAGGTCTCCGGCTACAGCCTCGAGCACCTGCTGCCCGAGCGGGGCTTCGACGTCGCGTCCTTCATGGCCGGGTCCGAGGGCACGCTCGGCGTGCTGCTCGGTGCCACCGTCGACCTCGTGGCCACGCCGCGCCACGTGCACCTCGTCGTGCTGGGCTACGGGTCGATGGCCGAGGCCGGGGACGACGTGCCCACCATGCTTCCGCACGGTCCGATCGCCTGCGAGGGCCTGGGCGCCCGGATCATCGAGGTCTACCGGGCCGCCAAGGGTGCCGCGGGCGTGCCCGAGTACCCCCGTGGCGGCGGCTTCCTCTACGTGGAGCTGGCCGGAGACGACCCCGCCGAGCTCGCGGCCCAGGCCGACCGCGTCGTGGCCGACTCGGCCGCGCTGGCGCACCGCCACGTGACGTCGGTGGCCGAGCAGGCGGCGTTCTGGCGGATCCGCGAGGAGGGCGCCGGTCTCGCCTCACGCATCTGGGACCGTCCCGCGCTCTCCGGCTGGGAGGACGCCGCCGTGCCGCCCGCGAGCGTCGGCGCCTACCTGCGCGACTTCGACGCCCTGCTCCAGCAGCACGACCTGCACGGCGAGCCGTACGGCCACCTCGGCGACGGCTGCGTGCACGTGCGGATCGACTTCCCGATCTCCGAGCCCGGTGGTCCGGCCGGGTACCGGGCCTTCATCGAGGACGCCGCCCGCCTGACCGCGTCGCACGGCGGCTCCTTCTCGGGCGAGCACGGCGACGGCCGGGCCCGCTCGGAGCTGCTGCCGCTCATGTACTCCGCCCCGGCGCTCGCGCTCTTCCGCGGGGTCAAGCACGTGCTCGACCCCGACGACCTGCTCAACCCCGGCGTCCTCGTCGACCCCGATCCTGTGCCGTCCGCCGCCCCCCATGGCCGCGGAGTCCCGGCACCCCTGCCGGGCGTGCGCGCCCTGGATGCCGATCTACGCGCGCAGGGCAAGGGCTGGGCCGCGGGCCTCCAGGGCACCCGTCGCGGCCTGCGCCTGCTGCACGACGACGGCGACCTGGGTGCCGCCGTGCACCGCTGCACCGGCGTCGGCAAGTGCCTGGCCGACAACCGGACGTCGAACGGCGTCATGTGCCCCTCGTTCCAGGCCACCCGCGACGAGAAGGACTCCACCCGTGGCCGCGCCCGTGTGCTGCAGGAGATGGTCGACGGTCGTCTCGTCACCGGCGGCTACCGCGCTCCCGAGGTGCACGAGGCGCTCGACCTCTGCCTCTCCTGCAAGGGCTGCCTGAACGACTGCCCCACCGGCATCGACATGGCCACCTACAAGTCCGAGGTGCTGCACCAGACCTACCGGGGGCGGGTCCGTCCCCGCAGCCACTACGTGCTCGGCAAGCTGCCGTTCTGGGCGCGGCTCACCTCTCCGGTGGCTCGCCTGGCGAACCTCGCGCTGCGCGTGCCCGGACTCGCCCACGTGGCGCGCTGGGTGGCGGGCGTCGACCAGCGTCGCAGCCTGCCTGCCTTCGCCACGCAGCGCTTCAGCCGGGCGGCGCGACCGCTGCTCACCGCTCGGGCCGAGGCCTCCCGCGACGAGCGACCGCGCGTGGCGATCTGGGCCGACTCCTTCACCGAGTACTTCTCCACGTCGGGCGGCCTCGCCGCCGTCCGGCTCCTGGAGTCCGCCGGCTACCGGGTCGAGGTCGTGCAGAAGCAGTCCTGCTGCGGGCTCACGTGGATCACGACCGGCCAGCTCGACACCGCCCGCGAGCTCGTCGAGCGCACCGTGGCCGTGCTGCACGAGTACGTCGCCGCCGGCGTGCCGGTGGTCGGTCTCGAGCCCTCGTGCCTCGCCGTCCTGCGGTCCGACGCCGTGGAGCTGACCGACGACCCGCGGGCCGTCGAGGTCGCGGCAGGCGTGCACACCGTGGCCGAGCTGCTGGCGCGGACCGACGGCTGGGAGCCGCCGGACCTCAGGGGCACCGAGGTCGTCGTCCAGCCGCACTGCCACCAGTCGTCGGTGCTCGGCTTCGAGGCCGACATGGACCTGCTCGGCCGGACCGGGGCCACGGTCACGAGGCTGTCGGGCTGCTGCGGCCTGGCCGGCAACTTCGGGGTCGAGCGCGGCCACTACGAGGTGTCGGTGGCGGTCGCCGAGCAGCAGCTGATGCCCGCCGTCCGCGCGATGGGGGAGGGCGCGGTCGTCCTGGCCGACGGCTTCTCCTGCCGCACCCAGCTCGACGACCTGGCCGACGTGCCGGCAATCCACCTGACCGAGCTGCTCGCGCCGGGGGAGTAGGTCTCGTCCCGAGGCTGCGCCGCCCGGCTTCGTCCCGTCCTGCGGCTGCGCCGCCGCGCCTCGCCGCGGACCTGCGCCCCGGAGGCCTCGACGAGGGACCTGGGTGCGCGCCGATCCGGGTGCGCCCGCTCCGGGCCCCGCGCGGTAGGTGGCCCGCGCTTCAGCCGCCCCGGGAGGTAGGCCGCCCGCGGATACGGGCCCGCCATCCGCGGGCGGCCTACCTCCACCCCTCGCGTGGCGCGGCCCACCTACCTCTCACTGCCCGGTGGTGGCCCCGCCGGCCCGGTCGGCTCCCCGTTCGAGGCGTTTCGGAGCCTGACCCGGCTCGGCGCCGAGGCAGCGCAGCCGCAGGACGAGTCCGAGCCGACGCAGCCGCAGGACGAGACCCGTCCGGAACAGCCCGGCCGCGGGAACTCCGCGATTTGCTCGGGCGTTGTGCGGGAAGGTACTGTTGAGTGCTGTGCCTGGATCTGCCAGGCCGCTGCGCGCATCCCGCCACCCAGCACCAGTTCGGCGGCGAGTGCAGCACGACTCAGAGTCCTTCTCGCCTGAAGAAAGAAGTCCGTAGTGCCCACGATCAACCAGCTGGTCCGCAAGGGCCGCCAGACCAAGGTGACCAAGACCACCACGCCGGCACTCAAGGGCTCGCCCCAGCGCCGCGGTGTCTGCACCCGCGTCTACACCACGACCCCGAAGAAGCCGAACTCGGCGCTTCGCAAGGTCGCTCGTGTGCGTCTGTCTTCCGGTACCGAGGTCACCGCGTACATCCCCGGTGAGGGCCACAACCTCCAGGAGCACTCCATCGTGCTCGTGCGTGGCGGTCGTGTGAAGGACCTCCCGGGTGTGCGCTACAAGATCGTTCGCGGCTCCCTCGACACCCAGGGTGTCAAGGGTCGCAAGCAGGCTCGCAGCCGCTACGGCGCGAAGAAGGAGAAGAGCTAATGCCTCGCAAGGGTCCCGCGCCGAAGCGCATCCCCGAGACCGACCCGGTCTACAACAACCAGCTCGTCACGATGCTGATCAACAAGATCCTCGTCGACGGCAAGAAGCAGACCGCCCAGCGCATCGTCTACACCGCGCTCGAGGGCACCCGCGACAAGTCCGGCACCGACCCGGTCGTCACCCTCAAGCGCGCGCTCGACAACGTCAAGCCCGCCCTCGAGGTCAAGTCCCGTCGTGTCGGCGGTGCGACCTACCAGGTCCCGATCGAGGTCCGCCCCGCCCGCCAGACCACCCTCGCCCTGCGCTGGCTGGTCAAGTACTCGAGCGAGCGTCGCGAGAAGACGATGGCCGAGCGCCTCATGAACGAGCTCCTCGACGCCAGCAATGGCCTCGGCGGCAGCGTCAAGAAGCGCGAGGACACGCACAAGATGGCAGAGGCCAACCGCGCCTTCGCCCACTACCGCTGGTAGCCGGTTCGCCGGAGCACCCCGGTGCTCCGGCGACAGAACATCCAAGACTTCCGAAGGAAAGCTGAAGCCACGTGGCAACCGACATCACCACCGACCTGACCCGGGTCCGCAACATCGGCATCATGGCGCACATCGACGCCGGCAAGACCACCACCACCGAGCGGATCCTGTTCTACACCGGCATCACCTACAAGATCGGTGAGGTCCACGACGGCGGCGCCACCATGGACTGGATGGAGCAGGAGCAGGAGCGCGGCATCACCATCACGTCCGCCGCGACGACCTGCTGGTGGAAGGACCACCAGATCAACATCATCGACACCCCCGGTCACGTCGACTTCACGGTCGAGGTCGAGCGCTCGCTGCGCGTCCTCGACGGTGCCGTCGCCGTGTTCGACGGTGTCGCCGGTGTCGAGCCGCAGTCCGAGACCGTGTGGCGCCAGGCCGACAAGTACGGCGTGCCGCGCATGTGCTTCGTCAACAAGCTCGACCGCACGGGCGCCTCGTTCGACTTCTGCGTCAAGACCATCCGCGAGCGCCTCGGCGCCACGCCGCTGGTCCTGCAGCTGCCCATCGGTGCCGAGAGCGACTTCCTCGGCGTCGTCGACCTCGTCGGCATGCGTGCCCTCACGTGGCGCGGCGAGACGACGATCGGTGAGGACTACACGGTCGAGGAGATCCCGGCCGAGCTCGCCGACGCCGCCGCCGAGGGTCGCGAGGCCCTCCTGGAGACGCTCTCCGACGTCGACGACGCGATCGCCGAGAAGTTCCTCGACGGCGAGGACATCCCCGTCGACGAGCTGAAGGCCGCGATCCGTCGCGCCACCCTGGCCGCCGAGCTCAACCCGGTGCTGTGCGGCACGGCGTTCAAGAACAAGGGCGTGCAGCCCCTGCTCGACGCCGTCGTCGACTTCCTGCCGTCCCCGATCGACGTGGGCGACGTCAAGGGCCACGACGCCAAGGACGAGACCGTCGAGGACACCCGCCCGCCGTCGGAGGACGCGCCGTTCGCCGGCCTGGCCTTCAAGATCGCCACGGACCCGCACCTGGGCAAGCTCACCTTCGTCCGCGTGTACTCCGGTCGCCTGGAGTCGGGCACCTCGGTGCTCAACGTGACCAAGGGCCGCAAGGAGCGGATCGGCAAGGTCTACCAGATGCACGCCAACAAGCGTGAGGAGATCGCGTCGGTCGGCGCCGGCCAGATCGTGGCCGTCATGGGCCTCAAGGACACGACCACGGGCGAGACGCTGGCCGACTCGGCCAAGCCGATCGTGCTCGAGTCGATGACCTTCCCCGACCCGGTCATCCAGGTCGCCATCGAGCCCAAGACCAAGAGCGACCAGGAGAAGCTCGGCGTCGCCATCCAGAAGCTCGCCGAGGAGGACCCGACGTTCCAGGTCCACACCGACGAGGAGACCGGACAGACGATCATCGCCGGCATGGGCGAGCTCCACCTCGACATCCTCGTGGACCGCATGAAGCGCGAGTTCAAGGTCGAGGCCAACGTCGGCAAGCCGCAGGTCGCGTACCGCGAGACCATCAAGAAGACGGTCACCGGGCACAGCTACACCCACAAGAAGCAGACCGGTGGTTCCGGACAGTTCGCCAAGGTCGTCATCGGCGTGGCCCCCAACGGCCCCGACGCGGGCGGCGAGGGCGGCTACGAGTTCCACAACGAGGTCACCGGTGGTCGCGTGCCGAAGGAGTACATCCCCTCGGTCGACGCCGGCGGTCAGGCAGCCATGGAGTTCGGCGTGCTCGCCGGCTACCCCATGGTCGACGTCAAGTTCACCCTGGAGGACGGCGCGTACCACGACGTCGACTCCAGCGAGCTGGCGTTCAAGCTGGCCGGCAACATGGCCTTCAAGGAGGCCGCACGCAAGGCCGACCCGGCTCTGCTCGAGCCGATGTTCGCCGTCGAGGTCACGACGCCCGAGGACTACATGGGCGACGTGATCGGCGACCTCAACTCCCGCCGTGGACAGGTCCAGGCGATGGAGGAGGGCTACGGCGGTGCCAAGATGATCAAGGCACTGGTACCGCTGTCCGAGATGTTCGGCTACGTGGGCGACCTGAGGTCCAAGACCTCGGGGCGTGCCTCGTACTCGATGCAGTTCGACTCCTACGCCGAGGTCCCCAAGGCCGTGGCGGAGGAGATCATCAAGAAGGCCCGCGGCGAGTAACGCTCGGCGTCATCGGTAAGGTGGCCTAGGTCTCCCCGCGGGACCCGACGGCTTTCAGATCCGGCAACATTCCAGACACTGCAACTCACAACCCAGAAGGAGCCCCAGTGGCTAAGGCGAAGTTCGAGCGGACCAAGCCGCACATGAACATCGGCACCATCGGTCACATCGACCACGGTAAGACGACGCTGACCGCGGCGATCACCAAGGTGCTGCACGACAAGTACCCCGATCTGAACGAGGCCTCGGCCTTCGACCAGATCGACAAGGCTCCCGAGGAGCGTCAGCGCGGCATCACGATCTCGATCGCGCACGTGGAGTACCAGACGGAGAACCGTCACTACGCGCACGTCGACTGCCCCGGTCACGCCGACTACGTCAAGAACATGATCACCGGCGCGGCTCAGATGGACGGCGCGATCCTCGTGGTCGCCGCCACCGACGGCCCGATGCCGCAGACCCGTGAGCACGTCCTCCTGGCCCGCCAGGTCGGCGTCCCCGCCATGGTCGTCGCCCTGAACAAGTGCGACATGGTCGACGACGAGGAGATCCTGGAGCTCGTCGAGCTCGAGGTCCGCGAGCTGCTCAGCGACCAGGAGTTCGACGGCGACAACGTCCCCGTCGTCAAGGTCGCTGCTCACCCGGCGCTGCAGGGCGACGCCAAGTGGGGCGAGTCGATCCTCGAGCTCATGAACGCGGTCGACGAGTACATCCCGCTGCCCCCGCGTGAGACGGACAAGCCGTTCCTCATGCCGGTCGAGGACGTCTTCACGATCACCGGTCGTGGCACGGTCATCACCGGTCGCATCGAGCGCGGCATCGTCAAGGTCAACGAGACCGTCGACATCGTCGGCATCCGTGAGACCAAGCAGACGACGACCGTCACGGGCATCGAGATGTTCCGCAAGCTGCTCGACGAGGGCCAGGCCGGCGAGAACGTCGGACTGCTCCTGCGTGGCACGAAGCGTGAGGACGTCGAGCGCGGCATGGTCATCATCGCGCCCGGTTCCACCACGCCGCACACGGAGTTCGAGGGCCAGGTCTACATCCTGTCCAAGGAGGAGGGTGGTCGTCACACGCCGTTCTTCAACAACTACCGTCCGCAGTTCTACTTCCGCACGACGGACGTCACCGGCGTCGTCACGCTGCCCGAGGGCACCGAGATGGTCATGCCCGGCGACAACACCGAGATGAGCGTCGAGCTGATCCAGCCGATCGCCATGGAGGAGGGCCTGCGCTTCGCCATCCGCGAGGGCGGCCGCACCGTCGGCGCCGGTCGTGTCACCAAGATCAACAAGTGATCTGACGACACACCAGCACTGCTGAGACGAAGCCCCTCGGACCCTCGGGTCCGGGGGGCTTCGTCGTGTCCGGGCTCATGGGCGGGTTTCCTGCGGGGGTCGGCCGGGTGGCACCGGGTTCGGGCGGGCTCCCGGGCAGTCGGCGAGTGCGTGGGGGTAGGTGACGCGCCTGACCGTCTGGTCTGCGGTAGGCATCGCACCTCTCAGCGCGGCAGACAGGTGCGTCACCTACCTCTGACGGAGTGGTTCGGCGCGTCGCCTACCTCTTGCCTCCTGGCCCCGCCGGAGCTCGCGAGCCCGGTCCGGAGACGCACCCAGGTCCTCGGTCGAGGCCCTTTCGGAGCGCACCTCGAGGAGGAGCCGGCCCGGCGCAGCAGCAGGCTCAGCGGGTGCTGACGCCGCGCAACCGCGGGGCGACGGAGCCCCCACGCGTGCCCCCCGAGAACGAGGGAGGGGGCGATTTGTGTTTGCGGGGGAGTCTCTGTCAGACTAGTGCGGTTGCTCCGGCCGTATTGCTGGGGCGTGCTTGCCCGGAACTCACGCCGGGACCGACGGGTGCGCCGCACGGTGAACGGCCTGGCTGCTGGAAACGTAGGAGACGCGGACTCGTCAGAGGCCGCGGCCCGGGACCGGCGGTCCAACCACCCAACTCCAGAAGGTTCGCGCACGCTCGTGGTCAACTCCGCGACACGCCCGACCTCGGGGGCGGAGGGGGAGCGATCCCCTCCAGGGAGAACCAGCCCCAGGGGCACACACAGCTGACGAAGAGTAAGGACGACCAGAGCATGGCGGGACAGAAGATCCGTATCCGGCTCAAGGCCTACGACCACGAGGTGATCGACACCTCGGCGCGCAAGATCGTCGACACGGTCACGCGCACCGGAGCCTCCGTGGCCGGCCCCGTGCCCCTGCCGACCGAGAAGAACGTGTACTGCGTCATCCGGTCGCCGCACAAGTACAAGGACAGCCGCGAGCACTTCGAGATGCGTACGCACAAGCGGCTCATCGACATCATCGACCCGACGCCGAAGACCGTCGACTCGCTCATGCGACTCGACCTGCCGGCCGGTGTCGACATCGAGATCAAGCTCTGAGGGAGGACCTGAACACATGAGCACCTCCTCCACCGTCAACGCGCGCGGCCTCCTGGGCCGCAAGCTCGGCATGACCCAGGTCTGGGACGCCGAGGGCAAGATCGTGCCCGTCACGGTCCTCGCTGCCGAGACCAACGTCGTCACGCAGATCCGCACGCCCGAGACCGACGGCTACAGCGCCGTCCAGATCGGCTTCGGCGAGATCGACGGACGCAAGGTCAACAAGCCCGAGGCCGGACACTTCGCGAAGGCCGGCGTCACGCCGCGCCGCCACGTCGTCGAGATCCGCACCGAGGCCATCGCCGACTACGCCCTGGGCCAGGAGATCTCCCCGGAGATCTTCGCCGCGGGCGACGAGATCGACGTGACCGCCACGAGCAAGGGCAAGGGCTTCGCCGGCGTCATGAAGCGTCACGGCTTCTCCGGCGTCGGAGCCTCCCACGGCGCGCACCGCAACCACCGCAAGCCCGGCTCGATCGGTGGCTGCGCCACCCCGGGTCGCGTCTTCAAGGGCCTGCGCATGGCCGGCCACATGGGCGCCGAGACCGTCACCACCCAGAACCTGACCGTCCACGCCGTGGATGCCGCCAAGGGCGTCATCCTCGTCAAGGGCGCGGTCCCCGGCCCCAAGGGTGGACTCGTCGTGGTCCGCTCTGCCGCGAAGGGAGCCTGATCCATGGCCGTCAAGACCATTGATGCCGCGCTGCCCGTCGACATCTTCGGCGTGCAGACGAACATCCCCCTGATCCACCAGGTCGTCACCGCCCAGCTCGCCGCCGCCCGTCAGGGCACGCACGACGTCAAGTCGCGTGGCGAGGTGTCCGGTGGTGGCAAGAAGCCCTACCGCCAGAAGGGAACCGGCCGCGCCCGTCAGGGCTCGATCCGCGCACCCCAGTACAACGGTGGTGGCATCGTGCACGGCCCCACGCCGCGCAGCTACGACCAGCGGACCCCCAAGAAGATGAAGGCCGCCGCCCTGCGCGGTGCCCTCTCGGACCGGGCCCGCTCCGGACGTCTGCACGTGGTGGAGTCGCTCGTCACCGGTGAGGTGCCCTCCACCAAGGCCGCCGTCGCCGCGATCGCCGAGCTCACCACGCGTCGCCGCGTGCTCGTGGTCGTCAAGCGCGAGGACGCGCTGACGGCCAAGAGCCTGCGCAACGTCACCGACCTCGTCGTGCTGACCTTCGACCAGCTGAACACGTACGACGTCGTGCTGAGCGACGACGTGATCTTCACGCAGGCCGCGTTCGAGGCCTTCGTCGAGGCGCGTTCGGCCGAGGGCACCGAGACCGTCGCGCTGAGCGCCGCGGTCGTCGAGGCCGACGCCAAGCCTGCTGCGAAGCCGGCCACGAAGGCCAAGGCGAAGAAGGCTCCGGCGAAGAAGGCCGAGGCCACGAAGGCCGACGCCGAGCCCGCCGAGAAGGTCGAGGCCCCGGCCGCCGACGCGAACGAGGGTGCGACCAAGACGCAGCCCTACGGTCCCGGCTCCAAGGCCCCGCTCAAGAGCGGCAACGCCCCCAAGGGTCACGAGATCAAGGGCAACGCCGACTCGATGAAGTACCACACCGCGGACAGCCCCTGGTACGACCAGACGGTCGCCGAGGTCTGGTTCGACACCGAGGAGACCGCGCAGGCCGCCGGTTTCACGAAGGCTGGTGAGTGAGCATGAGCACCCTGCACAAGGACCACCGCGACGTCCTGATCGCGCCCGTCGTCTCCGAGAAGACGTACGCGCTCATCGACGACAACAAGTACACGTTCCTGGTGCGTCCGGACGCGAACAAGACGGAGATCAAGATCGCCGTCGAGAACGTGTTCGGCGTCAAGGTGACGGCCGTCAACACGATCAACCGCAAGGGCAAGACGCGTCGCACCCGCAACGGTGAGGGCAAGCGCAAGGACACCAAGCGGGCCATCGTGAGCGTCGCCGCCGGCCAGAGCATCGACATCTTCTCGAGCCCGAGCTGAGGACTGACCAGACATGGCTATTCGCAAGTACAAGCCGACCACGCCGGGCCGTCGAGGCTCCAGCGTCGCCGACTTCGCCGAGATCACCCGCACCACGCCGGAGAAGTCCCTCGTGGAGCCGCTGCCCAAGAAGGGCGGCCGCAACAACCAGGGTCGCATCACCACGCGCCACCAGGGTGGCGGCCACAAGCGTGCCTACCGCGTGATCGACTTCAAGCGCTACGACAAGGACGGCGTGCCGGCCAAGGTCGCTCACATCGAGTACGACCCCAACCGCACCGCGCGCATCGCGCTCCTGCACTACGCCGACGGCGAGAAGCGCTACATCATCGCGCCCGACGGCATCCGTCAGGGCCAGGCCATCGAGGCCGGGCCGACCGCCGACATCAAGGTCGGCAACAACCTGCCGCTGCGCAACATCCCCGTCGGTACCCAGATCCACGCCGTGGAGCTGCGTCCCGGTGGTGGCGCCAAGATGGGTCGGTCCGCCGGAGTGCGTGTCCAGCTCGTCGCCAAGGAGGGTACGCGCGCCCAGGTGCGCCTGCCCTCCGGCGAGATGCGCTACGTCGACGTCCGCTGCCGCGCCACGATCGGCGAGGTCGGCAACGCCGAGCAGTCCAACATCAACTGGGGCAAGGCAGGACGCAACCGCTGGAAGGGCAAGCGCCCGACCGTCCGTGGTGTCGCCATGAACCCGATCGACCACCCGCACGGTGGTGGCGAGGGCAAGACGTCCGGTGGACGTCACCCCGTCTCCCCGTGGGGCAAGCCCGAGGGCCGTACGCGCAAGCGCAAGGCCAGCGACCAGATGATCGTCCGCCGCCGCAAGTCCGGCCGCTGAGCTACGACGAGCTCAGGAACCAGGAGTAGAGAATGCCCCGTAGTTTGAAGAAGGGTCCCTTCGTCGACGGCCACCTCGAGAAGAAGGTGGACGCTCAGAACGAGGCCGGAACCCACACCGTGATCAAGACCTGGTCGCGTCGCTCGATGATCCTGCCGTCCTTCATCGGACACACGGTCGCCGTGCACGACGGCCGCAAGCACGTCCCGGTGTTCATCACCGACGCGATGGTCGGGCACAAGCTGGGCGAGTTCGCCCCCACCCGTACCTTCCGCGGTCACGAGAAGGACGATCGAAAGGCCAAGAGGCGATGAGTGCAGCCACCCGAGACAACGTCAGCGCGCGCCGCGAGCGCCTGCTGGGCGACGCACCGGGCGCGTTCGCCGTGGCCCGCTTCGTGCGGGTCACGCCGCAGAAGGCCCGCCGTGTCGGCGACCTGGTCCGCGGCATGGACACCGACGAGGCTCTCGCGATCCTGCGGTTCGCTCCGCAGGCCGTCGCGTCGAACTTCTACAAGCTCGTGGAGTCCGCCGTCGCGAACGCCGAGACCACCGAGGGCCTGGACGCGTCCGACCTCGTGATCTCCGTCGTGCACGTCGACGAGGGGCCGACCATGAAGCGTTGGCGCCCGCGCGCCAAGGGTGCGGCCAACCGCATCCTCAAGCGCACGAGCCACCTGACCGTCGTCGTGCAGCCGGCCGCTGACGTGCCGCAGTCGCGCAAGAACTCGAAGAAGGGCGGTCGCTGACATGGGCCAGAAGATCAACCCGCACGGCTTCCGACTCGGCATCTCGACCGACCACAAGAGCCGCTGGTACGCCGACAAGCTGTACAGCAGCTACGTCGGTGAGGACGTCAAGATCCGCAAGCTGCTGACCAAGGGCATGGATCGCGCCGGCATCAGCCGCGTGGAGATCGAGCGCACGCGTGACCGCGTCCGCGTCGACATCCACACCGCGCGTCCGGGCATCGTCATCGGTCGCCGTGGCGCCGAGGCCGACCGCATTCGTGGTGAGCTCGAGAAGCTCACCGGCAAGCAGGTGCAGCTCAACATCCTCGAGGTCAAGCAGCCCGAGCTCGACGCCCAGCTCGTCGCTCAGGGTGTCGCCGAGCAGCTGAGCGGTCGCGTGCAGTTCCGTCGCGCGATGCGCAAGGCGATGCAGACGACCATGCGCTCCGGTGCCAAGGGCATCCGGATCCAGTGCTCGGGTCGTCTCGGCGGCGCCGAGATGAGCCGCTCGGAGTTCTACCGCGAGGGCCGCGTGCCCCTGCACACGCTCCGCGCCGACGTCGACTACGGCTTCTACGAGGCCAAGACCACCTTCGGTCGCATCGGCGTCAAGGTGTGGATCTACAAGGGTGAGGTCGCCGGTACCCGCGCCGAGCGCGAGGCCGAGACCGCGCGTCGCGCCGCCGCTCCCGGCAGCCGTCGCCCCCAGCGCGGGCGTCGTCCCGCACGTGACGACCAGGCCGGCCAGGCTCCGGCAGCACAGGGTGCTGCGCAGGCCTCGGCCGAGCAGGCCGCACCCGCAGCCGAGGCAGCTCCTGCCGCGGCCGCCGCGGGCGCTGCCACCGAAGGAGGGCAGTCCTGATGTTGATGCCTCGTAGGGTCAAGTACCGCAAGCAGCACCACCCCAAGCGGCGCGGCATGGCCAAGGGCGGCACGGAGCTCGCGTTCGGCGACTTCGGCATCCAGGCGGTCGAGGGTCACTACGTGACCAACCGCCAGATCGAGTCCGCTCGTATCGCCATGACGCGTCACATCAAGCGTGGCGGCAAGGTGTGGATCAACATCTACCCCGACCGCCCGCTGACCAAGAAGCCGGCCGAGACCCGCATGGGCTCGGGCAAGGGCTCGCCCGAGTGGTGGGTCGCGAACGTCAAGCCCGGACGCGTCATGTTCGAGCTGTCGGGCGTGACCGAGGAGGTCGCCCGTGAGGCGATGCGCCGCGCCATCCACAAGCTGCCGATGAAGGCCCGCTTCATCACCCGCGACACCGAGGGAGGGTTCTGAGCATGGCTGCGAAGACCACTGCCGCAGAGCTGCGCGGCCTCGATGCCGAGGCTCTGGAGACCAAGCTGCGCGAGGCCAAGGAAGAGCTGTTCAACCTGCGCTTCCAGAACGCCACGGGCCAGCTCGACAACACCGCTCGCCTCAAGACCGTCCGTCGCGACATCGCCCGCATCTACACGGTGCTGACCGAGCGCGAGCTGGGCATCATCGAGGCGGTCGAGGCATGAGCACCAGCGAGAAGGACACCGTGACCACCACGAACGACACCCCCAGCAGCGACCGCAACTACCGCAAGGTGCGCGAGGGACTCGTCACGAGCGACAAGATGGACAAGACCGTCGTCGTCATCGTCGAGGACCGCGTCAAGCACGCCCTGTACGGCAAGGTGCTGCGTCGCAACGTGAAGCTCAAGGCGCACGACGAGGCCAACGCGGCCGGCGTCGGCGACCGTGTGCTCATCCAGGAGACCCGCCCGCTGTCGGCCACCAAGCGCTGGCGCGTCGTGGAGATCCTCGAGAAGGCGAAGTGAGAGACAGATGATTCAGCAGGAGTCGCGACTCAAGGTCGCCGACAACACCGGTGCGAAGGAGATCCTCTGCATCCGTGTTCTCGGCGGATCGGGTCGACGCTACGCCGGTATCGGCGACACCATCGTCGCCACCGTCAAGGACGCCATCCCCGGCGGCAACGTCAAGAAGGGCGACGTCGTCAAGGCCGTCATCGTGCGCACCGTCAAGGAGCGCCGTCGTCCGGACGGTTCGTACATCAAGTTCGACGAGAACGCCGCGGTCATCCTGAAGACCGACGGCGATCCGCGTGGAACGCGCATCTTCGGCCCCGTGGGCCGCGAGCTGCGCGACAAGAAGTTCATGCGGATCATCTCGCTCGCCCCGGAGGTGCTCTGACATGACCAGCAACAAGAAGTCGACGCTGTCGATCCGCAAGGGTGACCAGGTCAAGGTCATCGCCGGAGCCGACAAGGGCGTCGAGGGCAAGGTCATCGAGGTGATCGCCGAGCGCAACCGCGTCATCGTCGAGGGCGTGAACCGCATCAAGCGGCACACGCGCGCCGGCGCCGACGGCGGCCAGGGCGGCATCATCACGCGTGAGGCCCCGATCCACGTCTCGAACGTGATGCTCGTGGTCGACGTCGACGGTGACAAGACCACCACGCGCGTGTCCTACCGCCGCGACGACGTGACCAAGAACCGTGCAGACGGTTCCAGCTACGAGGCCCAGCGCAGCGTGCGCGTGTCCTCCAAGACCGGAAAGGAGATCTGAGCATGGCCGAGTCCACCACCGCCGCTCCGCGGCTGAAGGCCAAGTACCGCGAGGAGATCCTCCCGGCCCTGCGCGAGGAGTTCGACCACGCGAACGTCATGCAGGTGCCCGGGCTGACGAAGATCGTCGTCAACATGGGTGTCGGCGAGGCTGCTCGCGACGGCAAGCTCATCGAGGGCGCGATCCGCGACCTCACCGCCATCACGGGCCAGAAGCCGCAGGTGACCAAGGCGCGCAAGTCGATCGCCCAGTTCAAGCTGCGTGAGGGCATGCCGATCGGCGCGCACGTCACGCTGCGGGGCGACCGCATGTGGGAGTTCCTCGATCGTCTGCTGACGCTCGCCCTCCCGCGCATCCGCGACTTCCGTGGTCTGAACGGCAAGCAGTTCGACGGCCGCGGCAACTACACCTTCGGTCTCACCGAGCAGGTCATGTTCCACGAGATCGACCAGGACAAGATCGATCGCTCGCGTGGCATGGACATCACCATCGTCACCACGGCCATCAACGACGACGAGGGTCGCGCGCTGCTGAAGCGGCTCGGCTTCCCGTTCAAGGAGAACTGACATGGCGAAGACCGGCCTGAAGATCAAGGCGGCCCGCAAGCCCAAGTTCGCGGTCCGTGGCTACACGCGCTGCCAGCGCTGCGGCCGTCCCCGCTCGGTGTACAAGAAGTTCGGCCTGTGCCGCATCTGCCTGCGCGAGATGGCGCACCGCGGCGAGCTCCCGGGCGTCACCAAGAGCAGCTGGTAATCCACCAACCCTCACGACCGTCGTAGGTCCTCCCTCACCCGCATGGCACATCGCCTGGGGGCACGGGATGCGAAACCGCGGCAGGAACGGAACACACCACCATGACCATGACCGATCCGATCGCGGATCTGCTCACGCGGATCCGCAACGGCAACCAGGCGTTCCACGACGAGGTGTCGGCGCCGTACTCCAAGCTGAAGGAGGGCGTCCTCGCCCTGCTCAAGCAGGAGGGCTACATCACCGACTACCGCGTCATCGAGCCCGCTGAGGGCGAGGTGGCCAAGAACCTGCAGATCACCCTCAAGTACGGCCCCCAGCGCGAGCGCTCGATCGCCGGCATCCGCCGCATCAGCAAGCCGGGCCTGCGGGTGTACGCCAAGTCCACGAACCTGCCGAAGGTGCTCGGCGGACTCGGTGTCGCCATCATCTCGACCAGCCAGGGCCTGCTGACCGATCGTCAGGCCACGACCAAGGGTGTAGGCGGAGAAGTCCTCGCCTACGTCTGGTGAGGGAGGAGACGAACACATGTCGCGCATCGGCAAGCTGCCCGTCGCCGTCCCGAACGGCGTCGAGGTCACCATCGAAGGCCAGGACGTCCGCGTCAAGGGCCCCAAGGGCGAGCTGTCCCACACGGTCGCCGACCCCATCACGGTCGCCCGTGGTGAGGACGGCAGCCTCGAGGTCAACCGTCCCGACGACGAGCGCAGGAGCAAGGCCCTCCACGGGCTGAGCCGCACGCTCATCAGCAACATGGTCGTCGGCGTCACCGACGGCTACGAGAAGAAGCTCGAGATCGTCGGCGTCGGCTACCGCGTCCTGTCCAAGGGCCCGACGGAGCTCGAGTTCGCGCTCGGCTTCAGCCACCCCGTGGTCGTCAAGGCCCCCGAGGGCATCACGTTCAACGTGGAGGCCCCGACCAAGTTCTCGGTCATCGGCATCGACAAGCAGTCGGTCGGCGAGGTCGCCGCGAACATCCGCAAGATCCGCAAGCCCGAGCCCTACAAGGGCAAGGGCGTCCGTTACGCCGGCGAGCGCGTGCTGCGCAAGGCTGGAAAGGCTGGTAAGTGATGGCCGTCTCCATCAAGCAGTCCAAGGGTCGCTCCGCTCGCGCCACGTCGCGCGCGCGTCGCCAGATCCGCGGTCGCAAGAAGCTCCACGGCTCGCCCGAGCGTCCTCGTCTCGTCGTGACCCGGTCCAGCAAGCACATCGTGGCCCAGGTCGTGAACGACCTCGAGGGTCACACGCTGGCCTCGGCCTCGACCCTCGAGGCCGACCTGCGGTCCTTCGAGGGCGACAAGACCGCCAAGGCGAAGAAGGTCGGCGAGCTCGTGGCCGACCGGGCGAAGGCCGCCGGCATCGAGAGCGTCGTCTTCGACCGCGCGGGCAACCGGTACGCCGGTCGTGTCGCGGCGCTGGCCGACGGTGCGCGTGAAGGCGGGCTGGAGTTCTGATGACCCACAACATCAACACCAACGACATGGGGAGTGCCGCATGAGCGCCCAGCAGAACCGCCGAGGAGGCGGAGACCGTCGCGGTGGTCGAGGCGACCGCGGCGGCGACAAGTCCAACTACATCGAGAAGGTCGTCACGATCAACCGTGTCGCGAAGGTGGTCAAGGGTGGACGTCGCTTCAGCTTCACCGCCCTCGTGATCGTCGGCGACGGTGACGGCCAGGTCGGTGTCGGCTACGGCAAGGCCAAGGAGGTCCCCACGGCGATCTCCAAGGGTGTCGAGGAGGCGAAGAAGAACTTCTTCCGCGTCCCGCGCATCCAGGGCACCATCCCGCACCCGGTGACGGGCGAGAAGGCGGCCGGTGTCGTCTTCCTGCGTCCGGCATCGCCCGGTACCGGCGTCATCGCCGGTGGCCCGGTGCGCGCGGTGCTCGAGGCCGCCGGTGTGCACGACGTGCTGAGCAAGTCGCTCGGTTCCTCGAACTCCATCAACATCGTCCACGCGACGGTGGCGGCCCTCAAGGGCCTGGAGTCGCCCGAGATGGTCGCGCAGCGTCGCGGCCTGTCGGTCGAGGACGTCGCGCCCGCCGCCCTGCTCAAGGCGCAGGCCGAGGGCATCAAGGAGGCGCAGAACGCGCCCGTCGAGGCTGGTGTCTGATGGCACGTCTCGAGATCACCCAGGTTCGTTCGGCCATCGGTCGCCAGCAGAACCAGCGCCACACGTTGCGGTCGCTGGGTCTCAAGCGCATCGGTGACGTCGTCGTCAAGGAAGACCGTCCGGAGATCCGCGGCATGGCTGAGACCATCCCGCACCTCGTGGACGTCAAGGAGGTTGACTGACATGGCGCTGAAGCTCCACCACCTGCGCCCCGCCCCCGGTGCCAAGACCGCGAAGACCCGTGTGGGTCGCGGTGAGGGCTCCAAGGGCAAGACCGCCGGCCGCGGCACCAAGGGCACCAAGGCCCGCTACCAGGTGCCGGCCGGTTTCGAGGGTGGCCAGATCCCCCTCCACATGCGCCTGCCCAAGCTGAAGGGGTTCAAGAACCCCTTCCGTGAGGAGTACCAGGTCGTCAACGTCGAGCGGATCGGCACCCTCTTCCCCGAGGGTGGCGCCATCGACGTGGACGCGCTGGTCGAGGCCGGGGCGGTCCGCAAGGGCCACCTGGTCAAGGTGCTCGGCGAGGGCGACCTCTCGGTCGCCGTCCAGGTCACGGCTCACAAGTTCTCCGGTTCGGCCCGCAGCAAGATCGAGGCCGCCGGCGGCAGCGCGACCGAGCTCTGAATGACGCTCTGACGCACGACGGCGAGGCTCTCGGACCCCTCGGGTCCACCCGAGAGCCTCGCCGTCGTTCGTCGTCCGGCACCTCGTGCCGACGCAGACGCCGTGCCGGCGCAGGACGACCGTCCTGCAACCACCGGGCAACGGCCGACCTGCGAGAACTGACTGTTAGAGTCGCGGGGGCCCGTACGGGTTCCACGATCGAGGAGGACATCAGGTGCTCAGCGCCTTCGTGAACGCGTTCAAGACGCCTGACCTACGGCGCAAGCTGCTGTTCGTCCTCGGCGTCATCGTGCTGTTCCGTCTCGGCTCGACCCTTCCGGCTCCCGGCATCAACGTCAGCAACGTCCAGCGCTGCGTCGACCTCGCCTCCCAGGGCGAGAACAGCAGCCTGTTCGCGCTCATCAACGTCTTCTCCGGTGGTGCGCTCCTGCAGCTCACCGTGTTCGCGCTCGGCATCATGCCGTACATCACCGCGAGCATCATCCTGCAGCTGCTCGTCGTGGTCATCCCCAGGCTCGAGGCCCTCAAGAAGGAGGGCCAGTCCGGTCAGGCGAAGATCACGCAGTACACCCGCTACCTCACGCTGGGTCTGGCCGTGCTCCAGGCGACCGGCATCGTGGCCCTGGCGCGCAGCGGACAGCTGTTCGGCGGCGTCGACTGCGGCGACCTGCTCTACCGCCAGGACAGCATCCTGGCCTTCCTGCTCATCGTGCTCGTCATGGTCTCCGGCACCGCCGTCATCATGTGGCTCGGCGAGCTCATCACCGACCGCGGCGTCGGCAACGGCATGTCGATCCTGATCTTCACGCAGGTCGTCGCCACCTTCCCCGGCGCGATGTGGCTGATCAAGGAGCAGAAGGGCTGGGCGACGTTCTCCGCCGTCGTGGCCGTCGGTCTCGTGATCGTCGCGGCGGTCATCTTCATCGAGCAGGCCCAGCGGCGCATCCCCGTCCAGTACGCCAAGCGGATGGTCGGGCGTCGCATGTTCGGCGGCTCGTCGACCTACATCCCGCTCAAGGTCAACCAGGCCGGCATCATCCCGGTGATCTTCGCCTCGAGCCTGCTGTACCTGCCGGCCCTCTACGCCCAGTTCCGTCCGGACGGCGTGGGCGCGGTCTGGATCAACGACCACTTCGTGCGGGGCGACCACCCGTACTACATGATCACGTACTTCGCGCTGATCGTGTTCTTCGCCTACTTCTACGTCGCGATCACCTTCAACCCCGAAGAGGTCGCCGACAACATGAAGAAGTACGGCGGGTTCATCCCGGGCATCCGCGCGGGTCGTCCCACGCAGGACTACCTCGCCTACGTCCTGAGCCGCATCACGGCGCCCGGCGCGGTGTACCTGGGCATGGTCGCGCTCATCCCGATGATCGCCGTCGCCCTGCTCGGCGCGAGCCAGAACTTCCCGTTCGGCGGTACGTCGATCCTCATCATCGTGGGCGTCGGCCTCGACACGGTGAAGCAGATCGAGAGCCAGCTCCAGCAGCGCAACTACGAAGGGTTCCTGCGGTGACGCGACTTCTCATCATGGGCCCGCCGGGGGCGGGCAAGGGGACGCAGGCGGCGACGCTCGCCCAGCGCATCAGCGGCGCCCACATCTCGACCGGTGACATCTTCCGGGCGAACGTGCAGCAGCAGACCGAGCTGGGGAAGACGGCCCAGCGCTACATGGACGCCGGTGAGTACGTGCCCGACGAGGTCACGAACGCCATGGTGAAGGATCGACTGGCCCAGGACGACGCGCGCGACGCGTTCATCCTGGACGGCTACCCGCGGACGGTCGAGCAGGTCTCGACCCTCGACACGATCCTCTCCGACCTGGGGTCCCAGCTCGACCACGTGCTGGTGCTGACGGTGGATCACGAGGAGCTGATCGGCCGACTGCTGAAGCGGGCCGAGACCAGCGGTCGCGCCGACGACACCGAGGACGTCATCCGGCACCGCCAGGAGGTCTACATCGCCGAGACCGCGCCGTTGCTGCCGGTCTACCGCGAGCGGGGCCTGCTGCGCGAGGTCGACGGGATGGGCACGGTCGACGAGGTCGAGGCGCGCATCGACGCCGCGCTCGGTCTCTGACCGCGCGGACCGGGGCGCGTCCGTGTTCGGCCGGGGCATCGAGCTCAAGAGTCCGGAGCAGGTCGTCGCGATGCGGCGTGCCGGGCTCGTGGTGGCCCATGCACTCGACGCGGTCAGGTCGGCGATCGCGCCCGGCGTGACCACCGCCGAGCTGGACGCGTTGGCGCACGACACGATCCGAGCGCACGGCGCCACCTCGAACTTCCTGCACTACGGCGCGGAGCCGGGTGTCCCCGGCTTCCCGGGCGTCATCTGCACCTCGGTCAACGACGAGGTCGTGCACGGCATCCCGGGCCCGCGGGTCCTGCGCGACGGCGACGTCATCTCCGTCGACTGCGGGGCCATCGTCGACGGCTGGCACGGCGACGCGGCCATCACCGTCGAGGTGGGTGAGGTGCGGCCGGAGGTGCACACGCTCGTGGTCGAGACCGAACGGGCCCTCTGGGCGGGGATCGCCGCGGGGGCGCCCGGGCGTCGCGTCGGCGACATCAGCCACGCCATCGAGCGCAGCGTCCGGTCCGCCGGGACGTACGGCATCGCCGACGGCTACACCGGTCACGGCATCGGCACCGCCATGCACCAGGCACCCGACGTGCCGAACGTCGGCCGGCCCGGCAAGGGCCCGAAGATCGTGCCCGGACTCGTCCTCGCCGTCGAGCCGATGGTGACGCTCGGCTCGCCGGACAACCGCACGACCGAGGACCAGTGGACCGTCGTGACGGTGGACGGCTCGTGGGCCGCGCACTGGGAGCACACGGTGACGTGGACCGAGGAGGGAGCCTGGGTGCTGACCGCGGTCGACGGCGGCCGGGCCCAGCTCGCGGCGCTCGGGGTCGCGTACGCCGGGGACGACGCATGAGCGGCATCCGTCGGCTCGTTCCTGCGCTGCTCACCGGCGCCGTCCTCGTGCTGGTCGGAGCGTGCTCCGGTGGCTCCGACGGCTCCGACGACCCGGCCGCAGCGGTCGAGACGATGATGCGAGCGCTCGACGCGGGCGACTGCCAGGCCGTCAAGGACGTGGTGCTGACTCCCTCGGAGATCGACTGCGGCTTCGTGACGGACCTCGGTGGCATGTTCGCCGACGAGGGCCTCGAGCTCGACGAGGTGGACTTCACCGTGGCGGAGTCGTCCGGGGACCAGGCCACGGTCGAGATCGACTGGAACGACGGCGACCCGAGCGAGTCCTACGAGGTCCAGCGGGTCGACGGCACGTGGAAGGTCCTGTTCGACAGCGCGGCCTGAGGCACCTCTCGACGAGCGAGCGCCCCGAAGGCCTCAGTCGTCGGTGGGCGCCGTGGTGGCCGACGTCGCAGCGGACTTCGCCGTGACGCCCGCCGTGATGCGCACCGAGGCCAGGCTCCTGGTCGTGAATCCGTCGCGGGTGCCGGTGACGATGACGCGGACCTTCTTGCCGCGGTCGGCCGCGGTGAGGGTGTAGGTCGTGCGGGTCGCCCCGCGCACGGCCCTGCCGTCGGCGTACCACTGGTAGGTGAACCGCGCCGACGGCGACCACGGAGCAGTGGTGGCGGTGAGGGTGGAGCCGACACTCTCCGCGCCGGTGAACTCGGGGCGCGGCGCGGTGGTGAAGCGTCCGGCGGCGACGGGGCCGGTGATGCGCACCGAGGCCAGGCTCCTGGTGGTGAATCCGTCGCGGGTGCCGGTGACGATGACGCGGACCTTCTTGCCGCGGTCTGCGGCGGTGAGGGTGTAGGTGGCCGAGGTGGCACCGACGATGGGCTTGCCGTCGGCGTACCACTGGTAGGCCAGCGCGGCGTCGCCCGACCACGGGGCAGTGGTGGCGGTGAGGGTGGAGCCCACGCTCTCCTCACCGGTGAGCTCGGGGCGCGGCGCCGTGGTGAAGCGTCCGGCGGCGACGGGGCCGGTGATGCGCACCGAGGCCAGGCTCCTGGTGGTGAACCCGTCGCGGGTGCCGGTGACGATGACGCGGACCTTCTTGCCGCGGTCGGCGGCGGTGAGGGTGTAGGTGGCCGAGGTGGCGCCGGCGATCGGCTTGCCGTCGGCGTACCACTGGTGCGCGAGGGTGGCCTCGGGTGACCACGGGGCAGTGGTGGCGGTGAGGGTGGAGCCGACGCTCTCCTCACCGGTGAGCTCGGGGCGGGGCGTGGTGGTGAAGCCGCCCGGAGCCACGGGACCGGTGAGGCGCTCGGACGCCAGGGTGCGGGAGGTGTAGCCGGGGCGCGTGGCCGTCGCGAGGACGCGCACCTTCGCCCCGAGCTGATCGGCGTCGACCGTGTGCACGGCCGAGGTCGCCCCGGGGATGGGCTTGCCGTCGGCGTACCACTGGTAGCTGACCTGGGCGGTGGGCGACCAGGCCGGCGTGCTCGCCACGAGCCGCGAGCCCACCGTCTCCTGACCGGAGAACGTGGGACGGCTCGTCGAGGCGAAGCTGCCGGCGGTCACGGCGTCGGTGATCCGCGTCGAGGCCAGGCTCTTCGTGGGGTACCCGGACTTCTTGCCGGTGACGATGACCCGCACGGCCTTGCCCAGGTCGCCCGCGGCGAGGGTGTAGGTCGCGGAGGAGGCGCCGGAGATGGCCTTCCCGTCGGCGTACCACTGGTAGGTGAAGCTCGCGCCCGGCTTCCAGGCGGACGTGGTGGCGCTCAACCGGCTGCCGACCGTCTCCCCGCCCGTGAACGTCGGGCGGGGCGTGGCGCTGAAGGCGGGCGTGGTGTCGGGGTCGGCGAAGTGGATGAACCCGTCGGGCCACCCCGATCCGGACTTGGTGATCCGGCGGTGGTCGAACGTGCGACCCCAGTTGGACTCCGAGACGATGATCTCGGTGGGGGAGGCCACCTTCTCGACGTAGGCGACGTGGTTGCCGGTCCTGCCCCACCAGGCCACGGAGCCGACCGTCGGTGTCTGGTCGGTGACCGACGCCATCGCCGTGCCCCAGTCGCGCGCGTTGCCCACGCCCGACTTCGGCCGGACGTTGGGCATCCCGTTGGTGGTGATCAGTCGGTAGGCGACGTAGTTGGTGCAGTTGGTCCCCGTGTACATGCGCCAGTAGCTGGTCCTCTGCTTCGTCTCGTAGCCGAAGTGGTCGTAGCCGGCGCGCTTGCAGGAGGCGTACCCCGAGCACAGCAACGACGAGCCGGCCTGCGCCGAGACGCCCGCGGAGACGATCAGTCCGCCCACCACGGCCAGGGAGGCGGCGAAAGATATCAGCGCGGTCAGCACCCGAGATTGCGACACGCCGAGCAGCGTACGTGATTTTCGGGACTCGTGGGGCGGAAGTGACGCGGGAGGCCACCGGACTCCCGTCGCTCCAGCCGGTGCCAGGGGGTCCGTTCCCGTAGGTTGAGCCCGTGCCCAAGATCACCGGTGGCTCCCTGGAGGAGCACCGCACCCAGACGCGGCAGGCGGTCTTCGACGCGCTCGTCCGGCTCCTGGACCGCATGTCCTTCGACGCCGTCCGCATGGCCGACCTCGCGGCCGAGGCGGGCGTGGGCCGCACGGCGATCTACAACCACTTCCGCGACAAGGATGCCGTCATCGTGGGGTTCGCGACCTCCGAGACGAGCAAGTACCTGGAGCGACTGAACGCGGTGCTGGCCGACGCAGGGACTCCGCGCGAGCGGCTGCGCGCCTACGTGCGGCACCACATCGACACCCAGGGCGAGCAGCACTTCGGCTTCGGCCCGGACATCTACGGCCAGCTCGGGCCGGAGTCCCGCCTCGCGATCCGCGACCACGTCCTCGAGATCGAGGACGTCGTGCGGACGATCCTGGTCGACGGTGTCGCGACGGGCGACTTCCGCGAGGTCGACATCGACCAGGTCATGCGGCTGGTGCAGGCCTGCCTGCAGCCTCGCAACGTCGACGCCGACACCGTCGTGGACTTCGTGCAGCGGGCCCTCCTCGCCTGAGGCGTCGCGATCGTCCGTCGATGTGACCCGCGTCATGTCGCCGGATGCAGACACCTTGTCATCATTGTGGTCTACTTAGGCTCGCCTAGCCTACCTTAGGCAAGCCTAAACACAGTGAGGTCCGATGCGCCCCCGACCGTCTCGACGCGGCTCCGTCCGTGCCGTCCTGCCCCTGCTCCTGAGCGTCCTGCTCCCGGCGGCCCTCCTCGCGCCGACGAGTGCTGCGGCGGCCGAGGTCTCACTCGCCGCGACGGTGAAGGAGTCGACTCCGACGCGGCTCGCGATCGACGTCGCGGGCGAGGGGTACTCGCGCGAGGCGCCGGGCATCTACGTCGGCATCGCGCCCCGCGGTGGTGCGAGCGTGGTCGACGCGAGCGCCTACGTCCACACGGAGTTCGTCCGTCCGGTCCAGATCGGTGACGGGGGTCGCTTCTCCCAGACGCTCGAGCTCGGCGCCGACGAGATCGCGCGGCTCGACGCCTCGAAGACGTACGCCGTCTACACGTTCAAGGCGCACGGCCAGGCGGCGTCCGACCCGTCGCAGAACGCCGAGGTCCCCGTCGACCTCGACTTCACGACCCTCGTCGAGACCGAGGAGCCCGCCGAGCCGGAGACGCCGGCCGAGCCGGAGACGCCGGCCGAGCCGGAGACGCCGGCCGAGCCGGAGACGCCGACCGAGCCGGAGACGCCGACCGAGCCGGTCGAGCCCGAGGAGCCCGAGGCGCCTGCGCCGTCGGTGTCGGTGTCGCGGTCGGAGTTCTCGGCCGAGGGTGCGGCGACGGTGACGGTGGAGGGCAGGAACTTCGATCCTGCGTCGGCGACCGCTGGCGGGCAAGCCTGCTGGCGCCTACGTGGTGGTGGGCAAGTTCGCCGACGTGTGGCAGCCGTCCAAGGGTGCGGGATCCTCGACGCGGGTGAACTCGTCGCAGAAGTGGGCGGTCTCGGCGGCCGACATGGGGGCGATCGGTGGTGCCGGAGGCGGTGCGGTCGAGCTGCGTCCCGACGGGTCGTTCACGGCGGAGCTGACGGTCGACAAGGCTGCGCTGGACGCCAAGGCCACGGCCGAGTCGTTGAGGAACTACGGGATCTACACGTACGCGGGCTCGGGTGCGTCCGTCGCGGCCTACGAGACCGCCACCCCGATCACGTTCACCCGACGCTCGGCGTGGAGGTCGTCGAGCAGGTCGAGGGCAGCCTGAAGGTCGACGTCGAGGGCTTCGGCTACGCCACGACGGGGCCGGGCGTGTACCTCGGCATCTCCGAGTCCGGGGGCGCCAGCCCCACGGACGTCGGCGCCTACCGGGGTGCGGTCCTCGTCCCGAGCACGACCATGGGCGTGGGGGGCACCTTCACGCGGACGCTGACCCTCGACGCCGACGACATCGAGACGCTCGACCCCACGAAGCAGTACTCGGTGTACTCGCTGAAGGCGCACGGGCAGGCGGCCACCGATCCGTCCCAGACGGTCGAGGCGCCCCTCGACATCGACGTCGCCGTCCTCAAGCCTGCGTCCGAGCCTCAGGGTGCGCAGCTGGAGGTGAAGGTCGTCGAGCAGAAGAAGGGCAGCCTGAAGGTCGAGCTCGCGGGCTCCGGCTACGCGACGACCTCCCCGGGCGTCTACGTCGGGATCTCCGAGTCCGGTGGCGCCAGCGCCACGGACGCCGGTGCCTACCGCGGCGCGATCTGGGTCCAGGCCTCCTCCATGGGCGAGGGCGGCACGTTCGAGCGGACGATCGAGCTCGACGCAGCCGCGATCGCGACCCTCGACCCGACCGAGGACTACTCGGTCTACTCGCTCAAGGCGCACGGCGTGCCCGACCCCGGCGCGACGCAGAGCGTCGAGAAGGCGATCGACCTCGACGTCGCGCTGCTGCAGGGCGACGACGAGCCGGTCGATCCTGGGCCGAACGGTCCGACGCTGGACGTGTCGGTGGCGGAGCAGAGGAAGGGCAGCCTGAAGGTCGCCGTGAAGGGTTCCGGATACGCGGTCGCCTCGCCCGGTGTCTACGTCGCGATCGCTCCGGTCGGTGGTGGGAGCACCTCCGACGCGAGTGCGTACGTCGGCACGGAGTGGGTGCAGCACACGCAGATGGGTGCGGGTGGCACGTTCACGGTGACGTTGGCCCCGTCGGCCTCGGAGATCGCGACGCTGGACCCGACGAAGGAGTACGCGGTCTACTCGTTGAAGGCGCATGGTCAGGCTGCGTCCGACCCGTCGCAGACGGTGGAGGTGCCGATCGACCTCGACGTCGCCCTCCTGAAGGGCGGCGTCGTGACCCCGCCGACGCCGACCGACCCCGACCCCGGCACCGGTCCTGGTGCCGGCCCGGGTGCAGGGGGCGGGGTCGACGCGCCGAGGACGAGCGGGTCGCTGCGCTGGGGCGTGAAGGCAGCGTTCCGCAGCTACGTGACCGGCCCCATCGCCAACGGCCGGGTCTCGGTGTCGCGGGGGGCCTCGGCCTCGGGCGGGAGCTACCGCTTCTTCCAGAAGTCGACCGCCGCGTCCGGAGCCGATGCTCGTGGTGCGACGCGCTACGGCGGCACCGTGCGCTTCACGGGTCACGCCGGTGCGCTGGACCTGTCCGTCACCGACCCCACGGTCACCGTCCGTGCAGGCCGGGTCGGGACCCTCTCGGCCGTGATGGCGGGCCGGCGCATCGACGTCGGATCGGTCGACCTGGCGCGCGCCTCGAGGACGACGAAGGCCGGAGCGGTCACGTACTCGGGTGCGCCCGTGCGCCTCACCGCCGCCGGTGCCCGCGCCTTCCAGGGGTTCTACTCCGCCGGTGAGGCGATGGACCCGGTGACGTTCACGATCGGCAGCGACGGAGGTGCGGCGTCCGGTGGTGGCACCGTGGCCGCTGCCGTGAGCACGACCGGGTTCGTCCCTCCGGCGTCCCCGCCGGCCTCGACGGGCGTCACGCTCGACCTCGCCGACGGCGACACGGTCCGCGCAGGCGACCGCCTGACGGCGAGCGCGTCCGGGTTCCGGCCCGGGGAGACCGACATCGCCGTCGTGGTCTACTCCACGCCGGTCGTGCTGGAGCGCTCGCTCAGCGCCGACGCGCAGGGCCGCGCCAGGTGGAGCGGCGTCCTGCCGGGTGATCTCGAGCCCGGGGAGCACACCCTGACCTTCCAGGGCTCGATCAGCCGCGGGGCCGTGTTCACCGTGGCCGACGACGAGGAGGCCGAGCGGTGCGAGGTGGCCGACGCCACCCTCACCTGGGGCGTGAAGGAGTCTTTCCGGTCCTACGTGTCCGGGTCCATCGCGAACGGCGACTGGACCACGTCGGGCGACGCGTCCTACGAGACGCCCGAGTTCGACTTCTCGGGCGGCTCCGGCTCGTTCGACGCCGCCACGACCGAGGGTGACGTGGCCTTCGACGGCGCGATCCGCTTCACGGGCCACTCCGGTGCGCTGGAGGTCGTGCTCGAGGACCCGGTGGTCCGGTTCACCGACGCCGACACCGCGGTGCTTCTGCTCGACGTGACCGCAGGCGACCGCGCGGCGGCCGAGGCCGGCGGCGACGCAGCTCCCACGACGACCGAGGACGTGCCGTTCGTGGAGCTCGACCTGTCCGGGGCCGAGGTCGAGCGCTCCGACGACGGGACCGGGTACACCGTGACCGACGCACCCGCGGTGCTCACCGAGCAGGGACACGGGGTCTTCGGCACCTACGAGGCGGGCACGGCCTTCGACCCGATCGACCTCACCGTCACCACGGCCGCGGACTGTGCCGGGACGGCGGGCGAGGCGTCCGTGGCCCCGGCGGACACCACCGAGGCGGCGGGCCTCGCCGGCACCACGTCCGACAGCGGGGTCCCGGCGTGGTGGGTCGCCGTGGCCGCGGCGCTCGCGCTCGTCGTCGGCTTCGGCATGGCGAGCCTGCGCCGTCGCTCGGGCGGTCTGCGGTGACCGCGACCGTCCGAGGCCGCGGTGCGCGGACGGCTGCCAGGGCGCCCCGCGCCATCCTCGCGCCGGTGGTGGTGGCGCTCGCGCTGTCCGCCGGGTGCGCGGGACCGGGAGTGGCCGACTCCGAGGGCGCGGCAGGCGCGGCCGGCACGGTCCCGCTCGCGCAGGTCCAGCCCGTCGACGACCCGAAGGGCTGGCAGGGACCGAGCACGGCCGTCCTCGCCGACCGCACCGTCGAACCGGTAGTCGAGGACCCCGAGCAGACCCTGCCTGCCACGGTGGTCTCCCACGACCGCGCCGGTGAGCGCGAGGTCGAGGTGACCGACACCGACCGGGTGCTCGCCCTCGACATCTCCGGCACGCTCGCGGCGACGGTCTGGGGCCTGGGTCTCGGGGACCGGCTCGTCGGGCGTGACGTCTCGACGACCTTCCCCGGCACCGAGGACCTGCCCGTCGTCACGAGCGACGGCCACTCCCTCAACGCGGAGGCGGTGCTGCGGTCGCGTCCCACCCTCGTCGTCACCGACGGGTCGATCGGCCCGCGCGACGTCGTGGAGCAGCTCCGCGATGCCGGGGTCACCGTCGTCTTCGTGGAGAACCAGGCGTCCTTCGACGGTGCCCAGGACCTCGCCCGCGACGTGGCCGCCGCGCTCGGCGTCCCCGCCGCCGGTGAGCGGCTAGCCGAGCGCATCGCTGCGCAGCTCGACGACGTCCGCGCCCAGGTCGACCGGCTCGCCCCGGCCGCCGCCGAGGACCGGCTGTCGATGGTCTTCCTCTACCTGCGCGGCTCGGCCGGCGTCTACTACCTGCTCGGTGAGGACTCCGGCGCGGGGGACCTGGTGCGGGGACTCGGCGGCGTCGACGTCGCCGCCGAGCTCGGCTGGAAGGACATGCAGCCCCTCACCGACGAGGCGGTCCTCGCGGCCGATCCCGACCTGGTGATCGTGATGTCGCACGGGCTCGAGTCGGTCGGAGGCGTCGACGCGCTCCTCGCCGACAAGACGACGCTCGCGCTCACCGCCGCCGGACGGAACCGACGCTTCGTGGACATGGCCGACGGCGACGTGCTGTCGTTCGGTCCGCGGTCGGCCGGCGTCCTCGACGCGCTGGCCCGCGCCGTGTACGCACCGCGTGGCCCGGCATGAGCGGCACCGGATGACCGCCACGGACGTGCGTGTACGGACTCGTGCGCCGGTGGGGACGGCGCCGCGCAGGCGGGCTGCGGCCGTGGTCGGTGCCCTGGTCGCGGCGCTGCTCGTCGGCGTCGTGGTCTCGGCCCTCGTCGGACAGCTCGACGTCTCCGCCCGTGCGGT
The DNA here is from genome assembly GCF_001423335.1 of Aeromicrobium sp. Leaf289. NCBI lineage: Bacteria > Bacillati > Actinomycetota > Actinomycetes > Propionibacteriales > Nocardioidaceae > Aeromicrobium > Aeromicrobium sp. Leaf289. Next base: position 1,183,367 of record NZ_LMNK01000002.1, read on the forward strand.
CGTCGGGACCGTCCTCGACGGCGTCGGTGTGCGCACGTCGTGGCGTCCGGACGAGGACCTCCTCGTCGACGCGCTCTGGTACGTCCGGTTCCCCCGGGTCGCCATGTGCGTGGTCGTCGGAGCGGCGCTCGCGGTGGCGGGGGCGATGATGCAGGCCGTCTTCGGCAACCCGCTGGCCGAGCCCGGGGTCGTGGGTGTCTCGGCAGGAGCCGCCCTCGGGGCCGCCGTGGCGATCGCGACGGGGATCACCGTCGGTGGGGGATGGGCGGTGGCGCTGCTCGCCTTCCTGGGTGGCCTCGCGGCGACGGTCTTCGTGTACACGACGGCGCGGAGCGCAGGACGCACGGAGGTGGTGACGCTGCTGCTGACCGGCATCGCCGTGAACGCCTTCGCGGGTGCGGGACTCGCGCTCGTGCTCTTCGCCGGCGACACCGGCTCGCGCGAGCAGATCGTGTTCTGGCAGCTCGGCTCGATGAACGGGTCCCGCTGGTCGGAGGTGCTCGTGGTGGCCGTCGTGACGGTGCCCGGCGTGCTGTTCGCCCTCGCCGCGGCCCGCCGCTACGACCTGCTCGCGCTCGGCGAGCGCTCGGCCTCCCACCTCGGTGTGCGCGTGGAGCGACTCAGGATCGTCTCCATCGCGGTCATGGCGCTGCTGACCGGGGTGGCCGTGGCCTTCACGGGGATCATCGCGTTCGTCGGGCTCGTCGTGCCGCACGCGCTGCGGATGGTCCTGGGCCCGGCCCACCGGGCTCTGCTCCTCGGGAGCGTCCTCGCCGGTGCCGTGCTCCTGGTCTGGGCCGACGTGCTGGCGAGGACGCTCGTGACCGGGGCCGACCTGCCGATCGGGTTGCTGACGTCGGTCGTCGGGGGTCCGTTCTTCCTGCACCTCGTGCGGCGCGCCCGCACGCGCGCCGGGGGCTGGGCATGACGGCCGACGCGGTCGTGTCCGTGCGGGGGGTCTCCTGCCGCCTGGGTGGGCGCGAGGTGCTCCACGACGTCGACCTCGACGTGCGTGCCGGCACGCTCGTGGTGGTCGTCGGACCCAACGGCGCGGGGAAGTCCACGCTGCTCTCGGTGGTCTCGGGCGACCTCCCGGCCACCGCGGGGACCGTGGCGCTCGACGGCCGGCCCCTGTCCGACTGGACCCCCGCCGAGCTCGCGCGACGGCGCGCGGTCCTCGGCCAGTCCCACGACGTGAGCTTCGGCTTCACGGTGGCCGAGGTCGTCGCGATGGGGCGCTATCCGTGGACGTCTCGCGACGACGTGGCGGCCGACGCCGACCTGGTCGCCTGGGCGCTCGAGCGCACGGACACCGTGCACCTGGCCGGGCGGTCGTTCCGCCAGCTCTCGGGAGGCGAGCGCGCCCGTGTCTCGCTGGCCCGGGTCCTCGCACAGGACACCGACCTGGTGCTGCTCGACGAGCCGACGGCGGCCCTCGACCTCCGGCACCAGGAGGAGGTGCTCGTGCTGGCCCGTCGGCTGGCCCGGGCCGGACGCACCGTGGTCGTCGTGGCGCACGACCTCTCCCTCGCCTCGGCCCATGCCGACGAGCTGGTGGTGGTGGCCGAGGGCACGGTCGCGGCCCACGGCACGCCGGCCGAGGTCCTGACGGCCGACCTGGTCGGTCGGACCTACGGACTCCCGGTGGAGGTCCACCGGGTGGGGGACCGGCTCGCCGTCGTGCCGACCGGGGCCACGACGCGTCCAGATGGTGACATTCCGTCACCACGATCATGACAACGTGTCACGATAGATCCCGACGAAAGGGCTCCCCATGACGATCGCCGAACCCGACACCTCCTCGCTCTCGCGCCTCCTGCGCGAGGGCTCCCGGGCCGAGCACCAGGCCGCCGAGGGCTCGTCGTTCATGACCGAGCTCCTCGCGGGCCGGGTGAACGCCCGCGGGTACGCCGACTACCTGGCACGCCTGCGTCGGGTCTACGACGCGCTCGAGTCCCTCGGCCGCGCCCTCGCGGGCGACCCCGTCGCCGACGCGGTGCTCGATCCGGCGCTCGAGCGCACACCCTCGATCGACGCGGACCAGGCCCACTGGGGCGTCGGCCACGCGGCGACGCCGGCCACCGACGCGTACGTGGCACGCATCGAGAGCATCGCCGCCTCGCCGGCCCGGTTCGTGGCTCACCACTACACCCGCTACCTCGGCGACCTCTCCGGCGGCCGCATCATCGGACGGCTCCTGGAGCAGACCTTCGAGCGGCCGGACGGTCTCGCGTTCTACGCCTTCCCCGGCATCCCGAAGCCCAAGCCCTACAAGGACGCCTACCGCGCTCGGCTCGACGGCCTCGACCTGACGGCGGAGGAGAAGCTCGCCGTGCTGACCGAGGTCAAGACGGTCTTCGGGCTGAACGGCGCGCTCTTCGAGGAGCTCACCGCCGACCTCGACGCCTACCGACGCTGAGGCGCGTCGCCGAGGACGCGCTCGGTCTCAGGCGTGGTGCTCCTGGGTGCAGCACTTGACGCTGCCGCCGGCCTTGAGCAGCTCGCTCACGTCCACGGGGACGGGCGCGTAGCCGTGGTCGGCCACCTGGCTCGCGAGGCGGGTGGCCTGGGACGGCAGGACCACGTGGTGGCCGTCGCTCACCGCGTTGAGGCCCAGGACCAGGGCGTCGGCCTCGCTGCACTCGATGGCGTCGGGGAACAGCTGACGCAGGGTCCGGCGGCTGTGGGGCGAGAAGGCCGAGGGCAGGTAGGCGATGTCGGCCGGAGCCTCGCCGTTCCCGTCGTCGAGCACCGCGAGGGCGGTGTCGAGGTGGTAGAACCGCGGGTCGACCAGCTCCAGGCTCACGACGGGCCGGTCGAGTGCGGCGGCCGCCTCCACGTGGGCGTGCAGACTCGTGCGGAAGCCGGTGCCGGCGAGGATCATGGAGGCGAGCACCAGGAAGTCGCCCTCGCCCTCGTTGGTGTGGGTCGGCTCGACGACCTCGATGCCCTGTTCCCTCAGCAGTCCGGCGTGCAGGACGGCCTCGGCCTGGCGCTCGACGTGGCGGAACCGGGCGCCGTAGGCGCGTCCGTCGACGACCAGGGCGCCGTTGGCGGCGAACACCATGTCGGGCAGGCCGGCGGCAGGCTCCAGCAGGTCCACGCGGTGCCCGAGTGCGCGGTACGTCTCGACGAGCGCCTGCCACTGCGCCACGGCGCGGTCGCGGTCGACGTGGATGCCCGGCTGCATCCACGCGTTGATCGCGTAGGTGACGTCGAAGTGGGTGGGTGCGCACATCAGGTACGAGCGGACGCGGGCGGTGCGCGCGGTGACGCGGTCGAGCGTCGTGCGAGTGGGGGTGCGGGTGTCGAGCACGGTCACGAGGGCCTCCTGCGGTGGTCGACGGTGCGTGTTCACGCAACGAATCAAGCCTAGCCGCGGCTCCTCGCGAACGAGGACTTCGAAACTGCACGTCGGCACGCAGGAATCCGACGAATCCAGCCCGGATGCGGCGATCTGTTGCACGATGAGGGCATGGACGACCTCGATCGCCGCATCATCGACCACCTCGTGCGCGACGGACGAGCGGGATACGCCCGCATCGCCGCCGACGTGGGGCTCTCGGCACCCGCGGTGAAGCGCCGCATGGACCGCCTCGTCGACGACGGCGTGATCAAGGGCTTCACCGCCGTCGTGGACCCCGACCTGATGGGATGGTCGGTCGAGGCGTACGTGGAGGTGCACTGCCGGGGCACGATCACGCCCGAGGCGCTCGGCGAGGCGTTCGCGAAGGTGCCGGAGGTCCACGCGGCCGCCACGGTGTCGGGCCAGGCCGACGCGATGCTGCGCATCGTCGCGCGGGACGTCCGCGACCTCGAGCGGGCGCTCGAACGGGTCCGCATGGAGGTCGACAACGTCGACCACACCGACACCGCGATCGTGCTCTCCAGGCTGATCGACCGCTACACCGGTTGAGGGGCGGCCGATCAGGCGGGTGGGGCGACGCCGAGCAGGCACACCTCGTTGCCCGACGCGTCGGCGCACACCGTCCACGGCAGTCCTGGTGCGGGCTGGGGGAGGACGGTGCCGCCGTGGTCGCGGACGAGGTCGAGGGGGGTGGCGTCGTCGGGACCGGGCCGCACGTCGAGGTGCAGCCTCGACTTCCCGCGGCGGGGTCCAGGCTCCGGGCACAGCTCCAGCAGCGGCCCCGCGCCCGACGGGTGGGCCAGGGCGTGGGGGTCGGCCGTGGGCGCCCACCCGGTGACCGCGGCCCAGAAGCGCGCCTCCCGGTCGGGGTCGGCGCAGTCGAGGGGGAGCGCAGCGACCGGGCCGGAGCCGGCGCGGTAGGCGGGGCGGTCCTCCATGACGCAGAACGCGTTGCCGTCGGGGTCCGCGAGCACCACCCAGGGGACGTCGCCCTGACCGATGTCGACGCGGCGGGCGCCCAGCCCCACGAGACGCTCGGCGACAGCGTGCTGCTGCTCGGCGCCCCGCAGGTCGAGGTGGAGCCGCTGGGGGACGTCGGCGGGCGTCGAGGCGGGCGGGAAGCAGAGGTCGAGGAACACCTCCGGCGCGAGGTGCAGGCGCGCCTCGAGGCCGTCGTCGTCCTCGGTCAGCACGTCGGCGCCGAGGGCCTCGGCCCAGAAGTGGCCGAGCGCGCGCGGATCGGGCGAGTCCCAGACGATGTTCTCGAGCCGCATGGCGCCATCCTGCCCGAGGTGCGGCACCGGGACCCGATTTGAACGAAGGGCCCCCGCCGACGTAGACTTCCCTGTCGGCCTGATTCGGGCGTCACGACCCCCTGCCCTCGGAGGTTCAGTCCTCGGGGTTCGGTCCTCGCGGTTCGCGCCGCGTGGAACGGCTCCTCGGAGTCGAGGGTGCCGTCGCGTGCGTCGGCCGACACAGACGATCAAACCGAGAAGCTGAGGTCCATGGCGAAAAAAGAAGGCGTCATCGAGATGGAGGGTGCTGTCGTCGAGGCACTCCCGAACGCGATGTTCCGGGTCGAGCTGGCCAACGGCCACAAGGTCCTGGCGCACATCAGCGGCAAGATGCGCCAGCACTACATCCGCATCCTCCCCGAGGATCGGGTCGTGGTGGAGCTGTCGCCGTACGACCTCAGCCGTGGACGGATCGTCTACCGCTACAAGTGACCCCGGCCCAGGCCGGAGCACGAGACAACTGCACACCGATACACGTTCAGACTGAAGAAGAGAGAGCTTCTCGATGAAGGTCAACCCGAGCGTGAAGAAGATCTGTGACAAGTGCAAGGTGATCCGTCGCCACGGCCGCGTCATGGTGATCTGCGAGAACCCCCGGCACAAGCAGCGCCAGGGCTGATCGCACTTCTTCACCGCGACACACTGAACATCTGATGGCTCCCGCGCCTCCTCCCACGAGGCGGACGCGGGTCACCCCCGGCGCAGAGGCCGGGGCCCGGCTCAGGAACCCACCATGGGAGTCCTGGAGGCAGCCGGGACGCCCCAGGTGACGACACCTCTGCCGAACCGGAAGGAACTGCCACCATGGCACGCCTCGTCGGAGTCGATCTCCCGCGCGACAAGCGCATCGAGATCGCACTCACCTACATCTTCGGCGTCGGGCGCACCCGCGCCGCCGACACCCTCGCCGCCACCGGCATCAGCCCGGACGTCCGCGTCCACGAGCTGAACGACGACCAGCTCGTCGCGCTGCGTGACCACATCGAGGCCAACTACCAGGTCGAGGGCGACCTGCGCCGTGAGGTCACGGCCGACATCCGTCGCAAGATGGAGATCGGTTCGTACCAGGGCCGTCGCCACCGTGCGCACCTGCCCGTCCGCGGCCAGCGCACCAAGACCAATGCGCGCACCCGCAAGGGCCCGAAGCGCACCGTCGCCGGAAAGAAGAAGTGATCTAGATGCCTCCTAAGAGTGCAGGCGCCAAGAAGGTGCGCCGCAAGGAGAAGAAGAACGTCGTTCAGGGCCAGGCCCACATCAAGAGCACGTTCAACAACACGCACGTGACGATCACCGACCCCAGTGGTGGAGTGATCGCGTGGGCCTCCGGCGGAACCGTCGGCTTCAAGGGCTCGCGCAAGTCCACGCCCTTCGCGGCGGGCATGGCGGCCGAGGCCGCCGGTCGCCAGGCGATGGAGCACGGGATGAAGAAGGTCGACGTCTTCGTGAAGGGCCCGGGTTCGGGCCGCGAGACGGCGATCCGGTCGCTGAGCGGCGTCGGCCTCGAGGTCGGCACCATCTCCGACGTGACCCCCAGCCCCCACAACGGCTGCCGTCCCCCCAAGCACCGTCGTCTCTGATCCCCGCGATCAGAGTCCGCGAAGAATCCAGGAGTTAGATCATGGCCCGTTACACCGGACCTCTCACCAAGAAGTCGCGCCGTCTCGGCGTCGACCTCGTCGGTGGCGACGCCGCGTTCGAGCGTCGTCCCTACCCCCCGGGCATGCACGGTCGTGCCCGCATCAAGGAGTCGGAGTACCGCACCCAGCTGCAGGAGAAGCAGAAGGCGCGCTACACCTACGGCGTCCTCGAGAAGCAGTTCCGCAAGTACTACGAGAACGCGCACCGCAAGCCCGGCAAGACCGGTGACAACCTGCTGAGCCTGCTCGAGAGCCGGCTCGACAACGTCGTCTACCGTGCCGGCCTGGCCCGTACCCGTCGCCACGCGCGCCAGCTCGTGACGCACGGACACTTCATCGTCAACGGCGTGAAGACGAACATCCCGTCCTTCCAGGTCAGCAAGCACGACATCATCGACGTCAAGCCCAAGAGCCTGGAGACGACGCCGTTCATCGTCGCCCGTGAGACGCACGACAAGGACACCGTTCCCGGCTGGCTCGACGTCGATCCCGATCGTGGTCGGATCCTGGTGCACCAGCGCCCGGTCCGCGAGCAGATCACCGTCCCCATCCAGGAGCAGCTGATCGTGGAGTTCTACTCCAAGATCTGATCGCCCCCGTTCCACTGAGCCGGTCCTTCAAATAGCGGGAGGACCGGAAAGGAAGTTCCATGCTCATCGCACAGCGCCCCGTCCTGACCGAAGAGGTCGTCGCCGACAACCGTTCGCGGTTCGTCATCGAGCCTCTCGAGCCCGGCTTCGGCTACACCCTCGGCAACTCGCTGCGCCGCACGCTCCTCAGCTCCATCCCGGGCGCGTCGGTCACGTCGATCAAGATCGACGGCATCCAGCACGAGTTCTCCACCGTCCCCGGTGTCACCGAGGACGTCACCGAGATCATCCTCAACCTCAAGAACCTGGTCGTCTCCTCCGAGCACGACGAGCCGTTCGTCATGGTCCTGCGCAAGCAGGGTGCCGGTGTGGCCACCGCGGCCGACATCGAGGCCCCCGCGGGCGTCGAGGTCCACAACCCCGACCTGCACATCGCCACGCTGAACGACAAGGCCAGCCTGGAGATCGAGCTCGTCGTGGAGCGTGGCCGTGGCTACGTCTCGGCGGTGCAGAACAAGACCGGCGACGAGGAGATCGGCCGCATGCCGATCGACTCGATCTACAGCCCCGTCCTCAAGGTCACCTACAAGGTCGAGGCCACCCGAGTCGAGCAGCGCACCGACTTCGACAAGCTGATCATCGACGTCGAGACGAAGTCGTCGATGGCGCCGCGTGACGCGATCGCGTCGGCCGGCTCGACCCTGGTCGAGCTGTTCGGCCTGGCTCGTGAGCTCAACGTCGAGGCCGAGGGCATCGACATCGGCCCGTCGCCCGTCGACGAGCAGCTCGCCGCCGACCTCGCCCTGCCGATCGAGGACCTGAACTTCACGGTCCGCTCGTACAACTGCCTCAAGCGCGAGGGCATCCACTCCGTGGGTGAGCTCATCACGCGCTCGGAGCAGGACCTGCTCGACATCCGCAACTTCGGCTCGAAGTCGATCGACGAGGTCAAGGCCAAGCTGGCCGAGATGGGCCTGGCCCTCAAGGACAGCCCGGCCGGGTTCGACCCGTCGGCCGTGCTCGACTCCTACGACGACGACGCCAGCTTCGCCGAGGACGAGCAGTACTGAGCTGCTCGCTCATCGACCTGTTCACTGACCTGGAGACAGACACATGCCCACGCCCACCAAGGGAGCCCGCCTCGGCGGCAGCCCGTCGCACCAGCGCCTGATCCTGGCCAACCTCGCGACGGCTCTGTTCGAGCACGGCCGGATCACCACCACCGAGGCCAAGGCCCGCCGTCTGCGGCCCTACGCCGAGCAGCTCATCACCAAGGCCAAGACCGACACGGTGGCCAACCGCCGCCAGGTCGTCAAGGTCGTGCGTGACAAGAGCGTCCTGCACACCCTGTTCACCGAGATCGGTCCCGCCATGGCGAGCCGTCCCGGCGGCTACACGCGCATCACGAAGATCGGTCCGCGCAAGGGCGACAACGCCCCCATGGCCGTCATCGAGATCGTCGAGGCCAAGGAGTTCGCCGCGCAGGCGACCGCTCCTGCCGCTGCACCCGCCGCGGCTCCGGTCGAGGACGAGACCCCCGCGGTGAACGCGTCCGACGACGCCGAGCAGGTCGAGACCGACGTCGTCGCCGGTGCTCCGGCCACGGAGTCCGAGACCGAGCCGGCCACCTCCGAGGACGTCGAGGCTGCGGCCGAGGCCGTCGACGAGACGAGCACCGACGAGGCTGCGACCTCCGAGGACACCGACAAGGCCTGATCCAGGCCCGTCGACGAACGGCCCCCACCGCGACTGCGGTGGGGGCCGTTCGTGCGTGGACCTGCTGGGCCGGCGGTGCGGGTGCCTCGACGTCAGTGCTCCCCGCGGCGCACGGTCAGCACGCGGAAGCCCTTGCTGCTGGCCGTGCGCTCGGTGGGCCAGCCCTGGTCGGTGAGCCAGCGCTGCAGGCTGTCGGCACCGAGGTTCTTGCCCACCACCAGGCGGGCGTGACCGTCGTCGTTGAGCCGCGCCAGCCAGTGCTGGAGCAGGTCGTGCAGGGCCTGCTTGCCGATGCGGATCGGCGGGTTCGACCACAGGGCGTCGAACCGCAGGTCGGCGGGCACCTCGTCGGGAGCGGCCACGTGCACGCGGTCGGCCGCGCCGGCCGCCGCGGCGTTCAGGCGGGTCAGCTCGCGGGCGCGCTCGTTCACGTCGACCGCCCAGACGGTCGCCGAGGGCGACGCGGCAGCGACCGCACAGCTGATCGGCCCCCACCCGCACCCGAGGTCGAGCACCGTGCCGCTGGGCGGACCCGCCGAGTCGAGCAGGATCCGCGTGGCGTGGTCGAGGTGGTCGGCGGAGAAGACTCCGCCACTCGTGGTGCACGTGAGCGTGTGCTGCCAGGCGTCGAAGTGCACGCTCCGGCGGTCGTCGGCCCCGGAGGGCCGGTCGTCGAAGTAGTGCCCGGTCACGTGCTCATCCTCGCAGCAGGCGTCGGGCAGCACGGTCGGTGCCCGGACGTCGTGGTCAGCAGTGCTGGAACACGTGGCCGCGCGCGCCACGAGGCACCACGTCGCGGTCGCGGAGCGTGATGGGGTGGTCGCCGGCTCGCTGGCGGCAGGCACGCGCGTAGGCCGCCCGACCGTTGTCGGTGTACTCGATCTCGACGACGCCGCGCCCGTAGAGCCGCGTGTAGTCGCCGCACTCGCGGTACACCTCGCACTCCTCGGCCACCGCGAAGTCGAAGCCGAGGGCGCGGCCGTCGATCTCGGGCGTGTTCTTCTGCGCGATCGCCAGCCCTGTCGCGTGGGCGGCGCGGACGAGTCCCTTCGCCGTCGACGTCGTCTGTGCCCGGGTGAGGAGGGAGCGCGAGCGGGTCCAGGCGTCGAGGTTGTCGGCCTCGATCGCGTCGTACCCGGCCTTCGCGCACCCGCGGAACCAGCCGGAGACGATCGAGACGATGGCGGCGCGCTTCGCGGCGGTGCGCTGGTCCAGCAGCACCTCGTCGGGCCAGCCCGGGTCGCGCACGAGGACGCCCTGGCGCTTCAGCAGCAGGGTCGGGTGGTGCTTCTTCCACCAGCCGAGCTGTCCGGGCTGCGTCTGGAAGGCGTTGACGTAGCAGACCGAGTACCGGGTGGGATCGGGCTTCTCGGTGCGGTCGCGCACGACCACGGTGACGTCGGCCGCGGGGCGGTACGCGCCCCCGAGCTGGTAGTCGACGACGGCGTCGCGCGGCAGCGGGACGGGAGCGGTGGCCGACGGTGTCGCCGGCGGGGCGGCGGGCGCGCCCTGTGCCGAGCAGGCAGCCGTCAGGGCGACCACGAGGCAGGCGCCGACGAGGCGGGCACCGACGGGGCGTGGCGCGCGGAGGCGTGTCGTGGCGCGGCGGCGGGGGGAGGTCGGCACCGTCACCACGATACGGGGCCGCGGGCGCCGCCCGGACGCGTTCAGGGGCCCTCGGTGGGCTCGTCGCGACGTCGGCGTGCCTCGTCGGCTCGGGCGGCCAACCGGTCGTCGGACGGGTACACGACCTCCTCGAGCACCAGCCCGTGGGCCGGCATCACCTTCACGCGGGGGTCGCGCTCACCGGTCCGCAGCACGTCGCGCGCCCAGGACGGCTCGTACCGACCCTCGCCGACGGCCACGAGCGCACCCATCAGGGCACGCACCATGGAGTGGCAGAACGCGTCGGCGCGCACCGTGGTGACGAGGAGCCCGTCGCCGGGGGAGCGGGTCGTCGTCAGCTCGAGCAGGGTCCGGATCGTCGTGGCGCCCTCGCGTCGGCGGCAGAACGCGGCGAAGTCGTGCTCCCCGGTCAGCAGCACCCCGGCTGCGTTCATCGCCTCGACGTCGAGCGGCTTCGGCCACGCGACCACGTGCGCCCGGGCCAACGGGTCGAGCCGTCCGGGCTGGTCCTGGAGGCGGTAGGCGTAGCGGCGCTCCACCGCGGCGAACCGCGCGTCGAACCCGTCCGGAGCGGCGGTGACCGCGTGCACGACGACGTCGTCGGGCAGGATCCGGCGGAGCCGACGGGCCAGCTGGTCGGGCTGCACGGTGTCGTCGAGGTCCACGTGGGCCACCTGGCCGCGGGCGTGCACCCCGGCATCGGTGCGGCCCGCGCACGTGAGCGAGGGCCGCTCCTCGAGCCTCAGGACGGTGGCGATCGAGGTCTCGACGGTCTCCTGCACGGTGCGCAGACCGGGCTGGGCGGCCCAGCCCCGGAACCCTGCGCCGTCGTAGGAGAGATCGAGTCGCAGTCGCACGCGGCCACGGTAGTGCCTACGGTGGACCCATGAGGACCGGACCGGTGGTACTGGCGAGCATGGCCCTGCTGGTGGGCGGCTGCTCCGCGGCGCCGGACGAGGACCGTTCCGCACCCGTGGTCGAGAGTGACGCCGTGCCGGCCGCGAGCACCGGGACGCCGCCCATGGCGGTCGTGCTCACCCCAGCGGCGACCTCGGCCTCGCAGGTCGTCACGTGGCGCTCGGTGAAGGCGTGGGGCAACCAGCGCGTCGTCGCGCAGCCGGTCGGTGGCGGCACCCAGGTGCGCGCGGCGGCCCGGCGCAAGGCCGCGACGAGCGTGCGCGACAGCGGCTCGGCCCGCCCGGCGTACACCGCGACGCTGACCGGCCTGGAGCCCGGAACGCGCTACCGCTATCGGGTGGTCAACGACGGTGGCAGCGCGGGCGACTACCACTTCACGACGTCAGCGGCCGAGCTGGAGCCCTGGACGTTCCTCACCCTGGGCGACACCCAGGTGGCCAACGCCGACCGCCCGGCCGCCATCGTCAAGGCCGCGGTGAACCGCTTCCCCTCGGCCAACCTCGTGCTGCACGCCGGCGACGTCGTGAACCACCCGTGGGTCCACCAGGAGTGGGTGGACCTCATGGCCGCGCTCGCCCCGGTGCGGACGAGTCGCAACGTGGTGGCCTCCATCGGCAACCACGAGCAGTGCATCCTCGTGCGGGACTGCCGCTCGGGCGACGCGCAGGGGTTCCGCACCTACTTCTCGTCGCCGTCCAACGGCGTCTCCGGCCAGCGACCCACCTGGTACCGCTTCGACCAGCAGGGCGTCCGCTTCGTGGTGCTCGACTCCTTCGGCTCCGACCTCGCGGCCCAGGCCCGCTTCCTGGACGCACAGCTGCAGGACAACCCGAACCGGTGGAGCGTCGTGCTGCTCCACGCCGGTCCGTTCGCGTCGCGGGCGGACCGCACCAACAGTGCCGTCTTCTCGACGGTCCTGCCCGTCATCGAGAAGCACGACGTCGACCTCGTGCTCAGCGGTCACGACCACGTCTTCAGCAGCGGGTACCGGGGCGACCCCGACAGCACGGTGTTCGCGACCTCGGTGTCCGGCCCCAAGTTCTACGAGATCTCGCGCGCCGACTGGGACCGCCGAGGTGCCACCCGTGCGCGGTGGGCCGAGAGGATCAGCACCTACCAGGTGGTCGACGTCGCCGCGGACACGCTGCGGTTCCGCTCGATCGTCGCGTCCAAGGGCTCGGGCTCGACGCCGTCGATCGCGTACGGCGCGGCCCTCGACGACGTGACGATCACCAAGGACGCCGACGGCGACAAGTCCGTCACCCGACGCTGAGCGCTCAGCCGGCCAGGCGGACGGCGTTGCACGAGGGGCGGCTGAGCATCGTGACGTCCATCGTGCCGATCTTGATCCCGAGCGACGAGAGCAAGGGCGTGAGCAGACCCTCGAGCAGGGGGTTGAGCACCGTCAGGAGGAAGTTCGTCACGGACGAGAGCAGACCACCGAGCAGACCGTTGTTGTCGACCTCGACGGCGAAGTTCACGCTGCTGCTGAAGGTGTGGTTGGCGGGCGTGGGAAGGCCCGCGCCGGCGGGGTAGGTGAAGGTGTGGCTGCCCGCGTTCGTCGCAGCCACCACCTCCTTCAGGTGGAGAGGAAGGTCCTTGCGGGGGTTCAACAGGCTGGCTGCGGTCAGTCGGGCCGACCCCGTGCCTCCGTACCCGACGACGCGCGCTGCCGTGGTCTGCCCGGCGATGGTCACGCTCGCCGGGCCCGTGCACTGCAAGGACGACAGGGTGGCCGTGCCCTCGCCGACGCGGACGCCCATGCTGATCTCGGCGTAGGCGAGGAGCGAGGTCCCCACGGTGGTCTCGAGGTCGACCCGGGCCTGGGCCGTGCGGGCGGTGACCCCGGCCTTGCCGCAGGCGATCTGTGGTGGCTCGACGATGACGATCTGGGCGTTGGCGTTGAGCAGGCCGAGCGGGAGGCTGAGACCGAGCTGGTCGATGCGCAAGGCGTTGGTGCCGTTGGCGGCGACGATGGACGCCCCGACGAGGTCGAGCGCGTTGACCGTCGCCGAGAGGGCGGCGTTGCCGGTGGTGTCGAGTGCGAGGAAGTTGCTCACGTCGGCCCGCAGACCCGTGGCACGCGCTGCGATCGACTCCAGCAGGGTCGCGCTCACGAGGTCGCCCTGCTTGCGGACGACGGAGGCCGCCGCCAGCGTGAACGTCTGCAGGGAGACGTCGAGCGCTGCGAGCTCCTGCGGCGTACCGACGCCGAGGGCGGCCGCGAGGTCGACGAGCGGGACCTGCACGTTCTTGAGGCTCACGAGGCCCGTGTAGCCGACGACGTCGAGGCCGTTGACCTTGATGACGCGGTCGAGGATCGGTCCGATGGCGCTGCCGGACGTGCTGAGCGTGAGCGTCTTGGTGCCGACGGAGAAGCAGACGGCCGCGTCGGACCGTGTCCCGATCGCCGTGCGTGTGGCCGAGCCCGAGTCGTTCCCGATCACGGGGGCGAAGGCGTAGTCCACGGTCGTGGCCGCGGTGATCCGCACGGCGTCGCAGCCGGTGGTCCCGGCGCCGGCGACGAAGGCACCGGTGGAGCTGAGGTGGCCCGGCGTCACGACCAGCGGCGACGACGTGCCGACGCGGCGGCCCTGGCGGGCCAGGCTCGCGTCCGCCGCGGCCTGGAGCGTCGACGTGGTGCAGGTCGGCAGCTTGCGTGCGGCGTCGAGGGCGGCCACGTCGGCGACCGCCTGCATGTCGCGCGCAGCGACGCGCTGCACCCCGAGATCGGTCGCGAACGCGGTGAAGCCGACCACGATGACCATGATGAGCGCGGTCAGGGGAAGGATGGCGCCCCGCTCGTCACGGCGCTGGCGCCTCACGAGCTCACCTCGCTGGTCGTGGTGTAGCCGATGGTGGTGGGGAGGGTGATGCCGAGCCCGGGGAAGGACGGGATCAGCGGGTTGGCGCGGTAGTTGTGGCTGATCGCGATCCGGGCGCACTGCACGGTCGAGCCGGTCGTGCACGCCGTGGTGGAGACGCCGCACGTCCCGACCGTGGCGCCGTTGCGGGTGAGCGTCCCCGCCGAGGTGCAGGTGACGCCGTAGGAGGAGAGCGAGCGGTTGATCGCCGCTCGGGCTCGATCGGCCGGCACGGTCGACCCCGTGGGGGAGACGGAGACGGCCATGGCGCGGGCGCCCTCGGCGGCGGCCTGGCTGATGCCTTGGCGGTAGCTCAGCATCCAGCCGTAGCTGATGACACCGAACAGCAGCGCGACGAAGATCGGCAGCACGAGGGCGAACTCGACCGCAGCAGCACCGTCGTCGCGACGACGGCGCGATCGCCCGTCGTCCGTGCGTGCCTGTCGTGGTCCGACCATCACGATGCTCCCTCGACTCGTGACCTGTCGGCTCCGCCCTGTGCAGGACCGACGCGAAAGCTCCCTCCCCGTCCCGGAACTCCCATCCGGCCGAGGCTTTCGTCCTGAAATCTAGCGTGACGAAAGGCCCCCTGTCCCTGGAATCAGGGAACAGGGGGCTGTGCTGGCCATCCGCCCGTGGCCCGGAACCCCCGCCGGCTGGCCATCCGTCCGCGGCCCGGAACCCCCGCCGGGCGGAAACGAGTGAACCCCCGCCGAGGCGGGGGTTCACTCGCGTGGGTGGGCGTCAGGCCCAGCGCTGCTCCGCGGGCACGAACTCGAGGGTCCGGTCACCGGTGTAGATCTGCTTCGGGCGCGCGATCTTCTGCTCCTTGTCGTCGACCAGCTCGAGCCACTGGGCCAGCCAGCCCGGCGTGCGACCGATCGCGAACAGCACCGTGAACATCTCGGGCGGGAACTGCAGCGCCTCGTAGATGAGGCCGGAGTAGAAGTCGACGTTCGGGTAGAGCTTGCGGGAGACGAAGTACTCGTCCTCCAGCGCGATCTTCTCCAGCTCCTGGGCGATCTCGAGCAGCGGGTTGACGCCGGTCACCTCGAAGACGTCGTCACACGCCTTCTTGATGATCTTGGCGCGCGGGTCGTAGTTCTTGTAGACGCGGTGACCGAAGCCCATGAGCTTCTCGTCGCCGTTCTTCACGCCCTCGATGAACTCCGGGATCTTGTCCTTCGTCCCGATCCGCTTGAGCATGCGCAGCACGGCCTCGTTGGCGCCACCGTGCAGGGGGCCGTAGAGCGCCGCGATGCCGGCCGAGACCGCCGAGTACGGATCGACCTGGCTCGAGCCGACCGAGCGCACCGCGTTGGTCGAGCAGTTCTGCTCGTGGTCGGCGTGCAGGATCAGCAGCACGTCGAGGGCCTTGGCCAGACGCGGGTCCGGGTCGTACTTCGGCTCGCTCATCTTGAACAGCATCGACAGGAAGTTCTCCGTGTAGGAGAGCTCGTTGTCGGGGTAGACGTACGGCTTGCCCTGCGCGTGGCGGAACGACCAGGCGCCGAGCGTCGGCATCTTGGCGATCATGCGCACGATCTGCTCGCGTCGGACGTCGGGGTCGTGGATGGCCCGGGCCTCGGGGTAGAACGTCGAGAGGGCGCCGACGCTCGACAGCAGCATGCCCATGGGGTGCGCGTCGTAGCGGAAGCCCTGCATGAGGCTCTTGAGGTTCTCGTGCACGAACGTGTGGAACGTGATGTCGTGCACCCACTGGTCGTGCTGCTCCTTCGTGGGCAGCTCGCCGTGGATGAGCAGGTACGCGACCTCCAGGAAGGTGGAGGACTCCGCGAGCTGCTCGATCGGGTACCCGCGGTACTCGAGGATGCCCTTCTCGCCGTCGATGAAGGTGACGGCGCTGCGGGTCGACGCGGTGTTGGTGAACCCGGGGTCGTACACGGCGATGCCGGGGTCGTCCTCGGTCTTGCCGATCTTGCCGAGATCGGACGCGCGGACGGTGCCGTCCGTGATCTCGAGCTCGTACTCGTCGCCCGTCCGGTTGTCGCGGACGGTCAAGGTCTGGTCGGTCACGATGGGTCTCCTGTGACGTGCTGAACGGGTCATTGATGTGGCCCCGGACTCATCTCCAACCTAGTGCGGCCTCCCGAGACACGCACGGCTGGGTCTCGAGGAGCGAGCGCCGGGAAGCCTCGACGTCCGGCCACGCCCACCCGTTTTGACCGCGTGCGGCCACGCCGGTTACTCTTGGACGTCGTTGTGCCCTGCGTGCGCGATCGCCTCCCGGCGGTCCTGCGCCGAAGCCCAGGCGGCCTGTGCCCCCGGACTCGACGGCCACGGAGAACGTGTGGTCCGCCCACGGTCCGGACGTGCAGCGACAACGACCCAGATCCAGCTAGTGCCACCCAGAACCACAACGAGAAGGTCACGCCGTGCCTACGTACAGCCCCAAGCCTGCTGACATCAGCCATCAGTGGCACGTCATCGATGCTCAGGACGTCGTCCTGGGCCGTCTTGCCGTGTCGGCCGCGCACCTGCTGCGCGGCAAGCACAAGGCGACCTTCGCCCCGCATGTCGACGGTGGTGACTTCGTCATCATCATCAACGCCGACAAGGTGGCGCTGACCGGCAACAAGCGCACCGACAAGCCTGTCTACCGCCACAGCGGCTACCCGGGCGGGCTCAAGCAGATCGCGTACGGCGACCTGCTCGAGAAGGACGCCCGCAAGGCCATCGAGAAGTCCGTGCGCGGCATGCTGCCGAAGAACCGCCTCGGCGACAAGATCATCAAGAAGCTGAAGGTCTACGCCGGCCCGGAGCACCCGCACGCGCCGCAGCAGCCCCAGCCGTACGAGATCAAGCAGATCTCCCAGTGAGCACCCGAGCAGAAGAGACGAGCACCGTGGCTGACACCACCGAGACCGACGTCCCCACCACCACCGACGGCGTCTACACCTCCGAGACCTCGCCGTCCGCGGAGATCGCGACGAGCAAGTCCCTCGTGGCCCCCGGCGCGGCCACCGGCCGCCGCAAGGAGGCGGTCGCCCGCGTGCGCATCGTCCCCGGCTCCGGCCAGTGGACCGTCAACGGCAAGCCGCTCGAGGACTTCCTCCCGAACAAGCTGCACCAGCAGATCGCCAAGGAGGCCCTGGCGGCCACCGGCCTCGAGGGCAGCTTCGACGTCGTGGCTCGCGTCACCGGCGGCGGGATGACCGGCCAGGCCGGCGCGCTGCGCCTCGGCGTGGCCCGTGCCCTCAACGCCATCGACGAGGAGGTCAACCGTCCGCTGCTGAAGAAGGCCGGACTGCTGACCCGCGACGCTCGCATCAAGGAGCGCAAGAAGGCCGGCCTCAAGAAGGCCCGTAAGGCTCCTCAGTACAGCAAGCGCTGATTCCGTTGGGCCGGATCTTCGGCACCGACGGGGTACGAGGCCTCGCCAACCGCGACCTGACCGCCGAGCTCGCGCTCGACCTGTCGGTCGCGGCGGCACATGTGCTCGGCGAGGCCGGAGCGTTCGCCGACAGCCGGCCCACGGCGGTCGTGGCCCGCGACCCGCGCGCCTCGGGGGAGTTCCTCGAGGCGGCGATCGTCGCGGGGCTCGCCTCGGCCGGTGTCGACGTGCACCGGCTCGGCGTCGTGCCCACCCCGGGCGCTGCCTTCCTCACCGCCGAGCTCGACGCCGACATGGGCGTCATGATCTCCGCGAGCCACAACGCGATGCCCGACAACGGCATCAAGTTCCTCGCGCGCGGCGGGCACAAGCTCGACGACGCGATCGAGATCGCGATCGAGCAGCGCCTGCAGGAGCCCTGGGAGCGCCCGGTCGGGGCCGGCGTCGGACGCATCGGCGACAGCCACGTGGGCGTGAGCTCCTACGTCAAGCACCTGGTGAGCACCGTCCCCGAGCGGCTCGAGGGTCTCAAGGTCGTGCTCGACTGCGCCAACGGCGCCGCCTTCCACGTGGGCCCCACCGCCTTCGCCGAGCTCGGCGCCGAGGTCGTCACCATCCACGACGAGCCCGACGGTCTCAACATCAACGAGGACTGCGGCTCCACCCATCTCGCTGACCTGCAGGCCGCGGTCGTGCGGCACGGCGCCGACGCCGGCTTCGCGTTCGACGGCGACGCCGACCGGTGCCTCGCGGTCGACGCCGAGGGCCGTGTGGTCGACGGCGACCAGATCCTCGCCGTCCTCGCGCTCGCCCGGCAGCAGGCCGGCACGCTCAAGGACGACACGGTGGTGGCCACCGTCATGAGCAACCTCGGCTTCGTGCAGGCGATGGAGGCGGCGGGTCTGCGCGTCCTGCAGACCGCGGTGGGCGACCGCTACGTCCTCGAGGCGATGCGTGCCGGCGGCTTCACGCTCGGTGGCGAGCAGTCGGGCCACGTCATCATGGCCGACCACGCGACGACCGGCGACGGAGTGCTCACCGCGCTGCACCTCGCGGCGCGCATGCGAGCGACGGGTCGGTCGCTGGCCGACCTCGGGTCGGTCATGCAGCGGCTCCCGCAGGTGCTGGTCAACGTCCCCGACGTCGACAAGTCGCGGGTCGACACCGATCCCGTGCTCCAGGGCGAGCTGGTCGCGGCCAACGGTGCCCTCGACGGTCGCGGCCGCATCCTGCTGCGTTCCTCGGGCACCGAGCCGCTGGTGCGCGTCATGGTCGAGGCCCCGTCGCTCGACGAGGCCACGTCGGTGGCCGAGCGACTCGCCGACGTGGTGCGCCACACCCTCGGCGTCTGATCGGCCCGCTCGCGGCGCGGTAGCGTCGGCCCGTGCAGATCCGTCGGGTGGACCTCGCAGACGACGAGCAGTACGCCGCGTTCCACGCGGTCTACGCCCGCAGCCACGCCGAACCCTTCGACGAGCCCTGGGGCATCGCGGAGAAGCGGACCAACCTCACCAGCGACCCCTACGCCGAGCACGTGGTGCTCGCCGGCGTCGTCGACGACGAGGTGGTGGGTGGGGCGTGGGTCTCCTTCCCCCAGCAGGACAACCGGACGCTCGCGTACCTGCACGTCTTCGTCGACCCTGGACGGCGTCGTGCCGGCCTCGGCAGTGCACTGCTGCGGGCCGTCGAGGATCGGGTGAGGGCCGAGGGTCGGGTCAACGCCTTCGCCGAGGCGTCGTGGTCGGTGCACGACGAGGCCGGCGCAGGGTCGGTGTTCGCCGCCCTGCACGGCTATCGCGTCGACCTGCTCGACGCGATCCGCGAGCTGCGCCTCCCGGCCGCGCCGCCTCAGGCGCCGTGGCGTGACGGGTACACCGCGGTCGCGTGGCGTCACTGCCCCGAGGAGTGGGTCGACCAGTACGCCGTGCTCCGCGCGCTCATCCTGGCGGAGGCCCCGTCGGGCGACGTCGGCATCGGGCCGGAGCACTTCGACGCCGCGCGGGTGCGCCACGAGGAGGCGCGGTGGCGCGAGCAGGGCCGTGTCGGACAGACGGTGGCGGCGGTCGCCCCCGACGGCACGCTCGCCGGGCACACCCAGCTCGTGGTGCCGGATCACGGCGAGACCGCCTACCAGTGGGACACCCTCGTGCTCCCGGCCCACCGCGGCCACGGCCTCGGTCTGGCCATGAAGGTGGCGGCCCTGCACGAGGCGGCCGACCTGCTCGAGGGTCGCACGCGCGTCACCACCTGGAACGCGGCCTCGAACACGCCGATGATCGCCGTCAACGAGGCCATCGGGTACCGGCAGGTGGCGTGGGCGGCCGAGCTGGTGAAGGGGCTGGGCGGCTGATCCTCGGCGTCGGTCGGGTCGTCGTCCGGGGCGTCCCGTGCCGTTGCTGCTGCGTCGCTGTGGCTAGGTCTCGACCTGCGGCTGCGTTGCCGTGGATGAGTCTGGACCTGGGCTCCGTTGCTGTGGGTGCGTGTC
The DNA here is from genome assembly GCF_001423335.1 of Aeromicrobium sp. Leaf289. Taxonomy (NCBI): domain Bacteria; kingdom Bacillati; phylum Actinomycetota; class Actinomycetes; order Propionibacteriales; family Nocardioidaceae; genus Aeromicrobium; species Aeromicrobium sp. Leaf289. Next base: position 1,203,220 of record NZ_LMNK01000002.1, read on the forward strand.
GACCTGCGGCTGCGTTGCTGTGGGTGCGAGTGGACCTGCGCTCCGAAAGGGCCTCGACCGGCGGGTGGGTCCGGGCTCGGGTGGGCTCTCGGGGCGTGGCCGGGGGTGACGCAGGATTCTGCGTTCGTGGGTGAGGGGGCGAAGGATGCTGCGTTGGTGTCCGGATGCCGTCGTGAACGCAGCATCGTTCGGGCTTCTGCACGCGAAGGCAGAATCCTGCGTTCGCCGGGGCGCCGGTGCGCGGCGGGTGGGCAGAGATTCTTCCTTTGCGTGGGACGGTCCACGAGAAGGGAGAATCCCTGCCCGTGCGGGGCCCTTTTCGTCGCCAGGTTGCTTCCTTCGCGTGGCACGGTCCACGCGAAGGAAGAATCGTGCGCTGATCCCGCGCAGAGGGAGAATCGTGGCCGCGCCCCGCAGGCCCAGCCGATCCGGGACCCCCCGTTCCGGTCGAGGCCCTCTCGGAGACCGCCCCGCCTCGGAGCCACAGCGACGCAGCCGCGGGAGAACGTGGAGCCACAGCGACGCAGCCGCAGGAGAACGCGAAGTCACAGCGACGCAGCCGCAGCCGAGACCCCGGCCGAGACGTCGCAGCAGCAGGGAAGGTCTCGGCCGGGCCGACTCACCCGCAGGACACGACCGGCCGGCCGCCGCACCCGCAGTCCGGCTCGTCCGGCTCACATCTTGCGGAACCGCACCCACTTCACGGAGTGCTCGGCGCTCTTGCGCAGCACCAGGTCGGCGCGGCCGCGGGTGCTCTGGATGTTCTCGCGCAGGTTGGGCCAGTTGATCGTGTCCCACAGCTCCTCGGCGCGGGCTCGCGCCTCGTCGTCGGTGAGGCTGCTGTAGCGGTGGAAGTAGGAGGCGGGGTCGGCGAACGCCGTGCGGCGCAGGGCCAGGAACCGGTCGACGTACCAGCGGCGGATGTCCTTGCTGGAGGCGTCGACGTAGATGGAGAAGTCGAAGTAGTCGCTCACCGACAGCCCGGGTGACCCGTCGCCGCGTTCCTTCGCCGGAGCGAGGACGTTGAGGCCCTCGACGATGACGATGTCGGGCCGCTCCACCACCACCGTCTCGTCGGTGCGGTCGTAGGTGAGGTGGGAGTAGACCGGCGCCGAGACCTGCTCGACGCCGGACTTGACGTCGATGACGAAGCGCAGGAGCGCCTTGCGGTCGTAGGACTCCGGGAAGCCCTTGCGCTGGAGGATGCCCCGACGCTCGAGCTCCTCGTTGGGCCAGAGGAAGCCGTCGGTGGTGACCAGCTGGACGCGCGGGTGGTCCGGTGACTGGGAGAGCAGAGCGCGCAGGAGCCGGGCCGTCGTGGACTTGCCGACGGCCACGGACCCGGCCACGCCGATGACGAACGGGGTGCGCTGGGGCTGCGGCTCCCGCAGGAACGACTCGGTGGCCTCCCAGAGCCGGGTCGCGGCACGCACCCGGAGGCTGATCAGCTCGGTGAGGGGCAGGTAGACCTCGCGCACCTCGTCGATGTCGAGCTCGTCGCCGAGGCCACGCAGACGCTCGACGTCGGCCTCGGTGAGCGGCTGCGGCACGTCGTCGGCGAGGTCGGCCCATGCGGACCTCTCGATCTCGACGTACGGCGAGAGCTCACGAGCCATGGCCTCATCCTGCCGGTAGCGGGAGCCGGCGGGTTCCCTGGGTACCCTGGAGCGCATGTGTGGAATCGTGGGTTACGTCGGGCACCGCAGCGCCCTGGACGTCGTCATGGGCGGGCTGCGTCGCCTCGAGTACCGCGGCTACGACTCCGGCGGAGTCGCGCTGGCCGACCCCGAGACCGGTCAGATCGCCTGGGCCAAGAAGGCGGGCAAGCTCGTCAACCTCGACGGGGTGCTCGCCGAGTCGCCGCTGCCGGAGTCCACCACGGGCATCGGGCACACTCGTTGGGCCACCCACGGCGCGCCCAACGACCGCAACGCGCACCCGCACCTCAGCGAGGACGGTCGCATCGCGGTCGTGCACAACGGGATCATCGAGAACTTCGCCGTGCTCCGGTCCGAGCTGGAGGCCGCCGGGCACGAGATGCAGTCCGACACCGACACCGAGGTCGTGGCCCACCTGCTCTCCGACGAGCTCGTGCGCACGCCCGCCCTCGACGACGCCGTGCGTGCCGTCTGCAACCGGCTCGAGGGTGCCTTCACGCTCGTCATCACCGACGCGCAGCAGCCCGACGTCGTCGTCGGCGCGCGGCGCAACTCCCCGCTCGTGGTCGGGCGGGGCGAGGGCGAGAACTTCCTCGGGTCCGACGTCTCGGCCTTCATCGAGTACACCCGCGAGGCGGTCGAGCTCGGCCAGGACCAGGTCGTCACCATCACCCGCGACGACATGGTGGTCACCGGCTTCGACGGTGCACCGGCCGAGACCACCAGCTACCACGTGGACTGGGACGTCTCGGCGGCCGAGAAGGGCGGCTACGACTGGTTCATGCTCAAGGAGATCGACGAGCAGCCGCAGGCCGTCGCCGAGACCCTGCTCGGCCGCTACAGCCGTGCGGGCCGCCTCCAGCTCGACGAGATGCGCCTCAGCGACGACGAGCTGCGCGACGTCGACAAGATCATCGTCATCGCCTGCGGCACTGCCTCCTACGCCGGACTCGTGGCCAAGTACGCCATCGAGCACTGGACGCGCATCCCGTGCGAGGTCGAGCTCGCCTCGGAGTTCCGGTACCGCGACCCGATCATCGACAAGTCCACGCTCGTCGTGGCGATCAGCCAGTCCGGCGAGACCATGGACACGCTCATGGCCATCCGGTACGCCCGCCAGCAGCGCGCCCGGGTGCTGAGCATCTGCAACACCAACGGCTCCACGATCCCGCGCGAGTCCGACGCGGTCATCTACACCCACGCCGGCCCGGAGGTCGCCGTCGCGTCCACGAAGGGCTTCCTGTCGCAGGTCGTGGCCTGCTACCTGCTGGGTCTGTACCTGGCCCAGGTCAAGGGCACCAAGTACGGCGACGAGATCGACGCCATCATGGGCGCGCTCGAGAAGCTGCCGGCCGGCATCCAGCGGATGCTCGACGAGGGCGACCAGGTGCGCAAGCTCGCCGCGGAGCTGTCGGACCGTCGGTCCGTGCTGTTCCTCGGTCGGCACGTCGGCTACCCCGTGGCGCTCGAGGGGGCGCTCAAGCTCAAGGAGCTGGCGTACCTGCACGCGGAGGGCTTCGCCGCGGGCGAGCTCAAGCACGGCCCGATCGCGCTCATCGAGGACGGCATCCCCGTCTTCGTGGTCGTGCCACCGAAGGCACGCGACCAGCTGCAGGAGAAGATCGTCAGCAACATCCAGGAGGTCCGCGCCCGCGGCGCCCTCACGATCGTGCTGGCCGAGGACGGCGACGACGACGTCGTGCCCTACGCCGACCACCTGATCCGGCTGCCCAAGGTGCCCACGCTGCTCCAGCCCCTCGTGGCCACGGTGCCGCTGCAGATCTTCGCGTGCGAGCTGGCGTCGCTGCTCGGCCACGACGTGGACCAGCCGCGGAACCTCGCCAAGTCGGTCACGGTCGAGTAGGTCGACGGTGTCCGGCATCTGGGGCGTGGGGGTCGACGTCGTCGACCTCGGCCGGTTCGAGCGGACCCTCGAGCGCACGCCCGAGCTGCGTTCGCGACTCTTCACCCCCGCCGAGGCCGTGCTCTCCACCGAGCGCCTGGCGGCACGCTTCGCCGCCAAGGAGGCGTTCGTGAAGGCCCTGCGAGCGCCCGCGGGCATGTCGTGGCAGGACATCGAGGTCGTGCTCGACGAGCACGGCGCTCCGCACCTCTCGCTCTCCGGGGCGGCCGAGGCCCGGGTGGCCGACCTCGGCATCACGCGCGTGCACGTGTCGCTGTCGCACGACACGTCGGTGGCCACGGCGTTCGTCGTGGCGGAATCATGACGGGGGTCATGAGCAGGGGCGTGAGCACGTGCTGAGCGGGCACACCGTCGCGCAGGTGCGCGACGCCGAGGAGCGGCTCGCCCGCGAGACCGGCTGGGACGCGCTCATGCAGCGCGCCGCCCGCGGACTGGCCGACGCCCTCGACGACGTCCCGGCCGGCGACGTCGTGGTGGTGCTCGTCGGTCCCGGCAACAACGGCGGCGACGCCCTGTTCGCGGCAGCCCATCTGCTCGACCGCGGCGTGCGCGTGGACCTCGCGCTGCTCGACCCCGGCGCCGTGCACGCCGAGGGCCTCGCAGCGGCCCGGGCGGCCGGCGCGCAGCACGTCGACGGCCCGGGTGCCCAGCGCTGGTGCCTCGACGCCCTGTTCGGCATCGGTGCCCGTGCCGGCCTCGAGGGTCGGGCCGCGGACTGGGCCCGGTGGACGCACGAGACGTCTGCCCACGTCGTGGCGGTCGACGTCCCCTCCGGCGTCGACGTCGACACGGGAGTTGCCCCGGGCGTGCACGTGCGGGCGGACCGCACGGTCACGTTCGGCACGTACAAGGTCTGCTCCCTGGTCGGGCCGGCCGCCGACGCCGGGGGAGGGGAGCCGCCCCACCTCGTCGACATCGGGCTCGGCCCGCACCTGCCGGGCGCCGCCGTCGAGGCGCTCGAGGTCGGTGACGGCGAGGTGCTGCGACGACACGTGCCCAGCGGGGAGTCCCACAAGTACGCGCGTGGCGTGGTCGGGGTGTCGGCCGGGTCCGACGCCTACGCCGGCGCCGCGCACCTCTGCGTGGCCGGTGCGCAGTCCGGCCTCGCGGGCATGGTGCGGTTCGTGGGCACCGACGCGCTCGCCGCCCGCGTGGTCGACCGGGCGCCAGAGGTCGTGCACGGACGCGGTCGGGTGCAGGCCTGGGTGGTCGGCCCGGGGGCCGGCGACGACGTGGGCGATCAGCTCGCCGCGTGCCTCGACGACGGCGTGCCGCTGGTCGTCGACGCCGGTGCGATCGAGCACCTGCCGCACGACCCCCAGGTGCCGGTGCTGCTCACCCCGCACGCGGGTGAGCTGGCCCGCCTGCTCGACGTCGACCGCGAGACGGTCGAGGCCGATCCTTGGGCGCACGCCGCCACGGCCGCCGACCGCTGGGGGACCACCGTCCTGCTCAAGGGTGCCCGCACCCTCGTCGTCGCCCCGCGGAACGGTTCCGGCGAGCGACGGTGCTCCGTCAACCTGTCCGGGACGCCGTGGCTGGGCACAGCGGGGTCCGGCGACGTGCTGGCCGGCTTCGCGGGGTCGCTGCTGGCCGGCGGGCTCGACCCGTTCGACGCCGGGCGCCTCGCCGCGTTCCTGCACGGAGCGGCGGCCGTGCGGGCGAACCCCGGAGGTCCCGTCGCCGCGTCGGAGGTCGCCGCGGCCCTGCCCACCACCGTGGCGGCGTTCCTCGACGGCACCCTGGTGGAGGTGCGCCGGTGGTGAGCCCGCAGGCCGAGGCGGTCGTCGACCTCGACGCGTACCGCCACAACGTGGCCACCCTCGCGCGGCTCGCTCCGGGAGCGGCGCTCATGGCGGTCGTGAAGGCGGACGCCTACGGCCACGGCATGCTCCCGGTGGCCCGCGCGGCGCGGGAGGCCGGCGCCTCGTGGCTCGGTGTCGCGACGCCCGAGGAGGCGCTCCGGCTGCGCGAGTCCGGCGACACCGGGCCGTTGCTCTGCTGGCTCGCGGCACCCGGCGCCTCCTACGCCGCCGCCGTCGAGCGCGACGTCGAGCTCACCGCGTCGTCGACCGAGCAGCTCGCCGAGATCCTGGCCGACGTGCCCACCGGCCGACGTCCGCGCGTGCAGCTGAAGGTCGACACCGGTCTGGCCCGCAACGGCGCCTTCGGTCCGCAGTGGGACGACCTGGTCGGGGCCGCCGCCTCCGCGCAGGCGTCGGGCCGCGTCGAGGTCACGGGGGTGTGGTCGCACCTCGCCTGTGCCGACGAGCCGAGCCACCGGGCCAACGACCTCCAGGAGGAGGTCTTCCGACAGGCCGTCGAGACCGCGCGGGGTGCCGGCCTCGACCCACGCTGGTGCCACCTGGCCAACTCGGCGGCCCTGCTCACCCGCCCCTCGGCCCACTTCGACCTCGTGCGGCCCGGCATCGCCACCTACGGGATCGCCCCCGACCCCGCCCTCTCCGGGATCGCCGACCTGCGACCGGTGCTCACGCTGCGGGGCAGGCTCGCCGCCGTGAAGCGCGTGCCGGCGGGCACGTCGGTCTCGTACGGCCACACCTGGACCACGGACCGCGAGACCACCTTGGGGCTGGTCCCGCTCGGGTACGGCGACGGCGTGCTCCGCACCGCGTCGGGTCGCGCCGAGGTCGGTTTCGCGGGGGGTCGCGCCCCCGTGGTCGGACGCATCTGCATGGACCAGCTGGTCGTGGACCTGGGCGACCGGGACGCCACCCGCGGCGACGTGGTCACGCTGTTCGGCGCGGAGCCGGGCGCCCCCACCGCGGAGGACTGGGGGAGCGCCGCCGGTACGATCGGGTACGAGGTCGTCACCCGACTGGGCGGCCGCATCGAGCGCACCTACCGAGGCTGAGCCGGACGCACCGTCCGTCGGCCGGCCCACCGAGGACCGTGATGAGCCACCTTCCCGCCCGTCTGACCGCCCTGGCCGCGACCGCCGGGGCCTTCGTGGCGGCCGGGGTCGCCGCGAAGGTCGTCGACACCCGCCGGCGCGAGCACCGACGCGAGCAGCGGGGCGAGGACGTGCCGTTCGGCAGCGTGCACAGCACGCCGCGCACCGTCATCGCCTCCGACGGCGTCGCGCTCAACGTCGAGGTCGACGAGGCACGCACACGCGGCGACGGGACGCCGGCCGGCCGGCACGAGGCGGGCTCCTCGACGCAGGACTCGCCGCTGACCGTGGTGTTCGTGCACGGCTGGGTCTGCACCCTCGACACGTGGCACTACCAGCGCCTGGCGCTCCGCGGCCTCGTGCGCATGGTGTTCTACGACCAGCGCTCGCACGGAGGCTCGGGACGATCGACCCGGCACGGCTCGAGCTTCGAGCAGCTCGCCGACGACCTGCGCACGATCCTCGACGAGGTCGCGCCCGACGGCCCGGTGGTCCTGGTCGGCCACTCCATGGGCGGCATCACCGTCCAGCAGCTGGCCGCCGAGTCACCCTCGCTGTTCGGTGACCGGGTGGTGGGAGCGGTGCTGCTCTCGACGAGCGCCGGTCGTCTCGTGCGCCAGAGCCCGGGGCTGCGCCGGCTGCTGCCGCTGCTGCGGGCGGGAAGCCCGCTGCTCGACTGGGGACGCACCTTCAACAGCTACAGCGTGGTGCGTCGTTGGGCGGTCGGTCCCGACGCGCCGCAGAAGTACGCCGACATGTCCGACGAGATGATCCTGCGGGCGCACACCTCCGTGCTGCTCGACTTCTACCCCGCGTTCGTCGACCTCGACGTGCGGACCGGGGCCAAGGGTCTCGCGCAGGTGCCGGTCGTCGTGGCCTGCGGCACGAAGGACCTGCTCACGCCGATCAGCCATGCCCGGCGCCTGGCCGACGCCATCGACGGTGCCGAGCTCGTGACCCTGGAGGACGCCGGACACATGATCCCGTTCGAGGAGAACGTGGCCGTCACCCGTGCGATCGAGGACGTGCTCGAGGCCGTCGGTCATCCGGTGCGGGAGCAGGACCGCTGATGCGCGCTCTCGACGTCATCGACGCCGGTCCCGAGCACGCCGAGGCCGTCGTCGACATCATCCACCGCTCCTTCAGGGTGCGGCCCGACCTCGACCCGCCGTCGACCGCGCTCGAGGAGACGGTCGAGTCGGTCGCCGAGGTCCTCGGCACGGCCGGCGGGCTGCTGGTGGAGCGTCGAGGCGTTCCCATGGGTGCCCTGCTGTTCGACGAGTCGCGCCCCGGCAAGCTGGGCCTGCGGCGCGTGGCGGTCGACCCCGAGATCCAGTCGCGCGGCGTCGCCTCGGCCATGGTGGGCGTGGCCGAGGACACCGCCGAGGAGCGCGGCAAGGACGGCATCTGGCTGCACGTGCGCGAGGAGCTGCCCGACACGGTGCGGTTCTGGACGCGACGCAAGTACTACCCGGTCGACCAGGAGGGTCCGCTGCTGGTGCTGGGCAAGACGCTCTGGCTCGCCCGCGAGGTCCCGACGCCCGAGGTCATGCACCACCTGGCCGCGCGGGTCGCCGAGCTCGTGCGACCCGGCGACCTGCTGGTCCTCACCGGCGACCTCGGTGCGGGCAAGACCACGTTCACCCAGGGCCTGGGAGCCGCGCTCGACGTCCGCGGACCCATCACGTCGCCCACGTTCGTGCTGGCCCGCACGCACCCGTCGCAGTCCGACGGTCCGGCGCTCGTGCACGTCGACGCGTACCGGCTGGGTGGCGCCGAGGAGGTCGACGACCTCGACCTCGACGCCACGGCCGAGGAGTCGGTGACCGTGGTGGAGTGGGGCGCGGGCATGGCCGAGCAGCTCAACGACAGCTGGCTCTCGGTGAGCATCGAGGTGCGCGGCGCCCGCCCGATCGACCCGCTCGGCACCCAGCACGACGGCGACCACCCCGACGAGGCGGAGCCGCGCGTGGTCACCATCAAGCCGCACGGTCCCCGCTGGGTCGACGTCCCGCTGCGCTCGACCCTGCTCGGCTGAGGTCCTGCTCGGTCTGCGTCTGCGTCGACGCGGCTTCTCGGCGGTCTGAGGCTGCGTTCCTCGGAGGCGGGTGACGCACGTGTCGGAGCCGTCAGAGGTAGGTGGCGCACCTATCGAAGGCGTCGGAGGTAGGCCTCGCACCCGTCCGGGCCGCGGACCGGTGCGTCACCTACCTCTGACCGCCCGGACCGACGAACGATGCTCTCTGCGTGGGGGACCGGTCCACGAGAATGATCGCTGCCCGACGCTGCGGGCGTGCCCCGATGGCCCAGTGGAGTGAGGGTAGGCTCACTCGTGTGCTGCTGCTTGCGATCGACACCTCCGGCCCTGCCGTGAGCGTCGCCGTCCACGACGGCGACGTCGTCGTCGGCCGGGCCGAGGGGGAGGGCACGATGGCGCACGGCGAGCTGCTCGCCCCGGCGATCCGCGACGCCCTCGCCGAGGCCGGTCGGACGGCAGGCGACCTCACCGACGTCGCCGTCGGTGTGGGGCCCGGACCCTTCACCGGACTGCGCGTCGGCATCGTCACCGCGCGCACCCTCGCGTCGACCCTCGGGCTCACGGCCCACGGCGTGTGCTCCCTCGACGCCCTAGCCCTCGCCGCTGCGCTCGACCACGAGCACGTCGTGGCCATCGACGCCCGCCGCAAGGAGGTCTACTGGGCGCGGTACGCGCCCGGTGACGACGGCGTCCTGCGCCGGGTCGACGGCCCGAACGTCGACAAGCCCGCCGAGCTCGCGCGCCTGCTCCCCGACCTGCCCGTGGTCGGACGAGGGGCCCAGCTGTACGCCGACGTGCTCACGGCGCTCGACGGACCGCTCGACGCGTCGGCCGCGGCCCTCGCCGACGGCGTGGTGAGCGGCCAGGTCGAGATCCTGCCCCTGGAGCCGCTCTACCTGCGCCGGCCGGACGCTCGGCCGGCGTCGCCCGTGCGGTGATCCGTCCCGCGGACGACGGCGACCTCGCGGCCCTCGTCGAGCTCGAGCGCGAGGTCTTCGGCCAGGGAGCCTGGTCCGCGGCCACGCTGCGCGAGGAGCTCGCCCTGCCGGACCGGATCGTGCTCGTCGACGAGCACGACGGCGTGACGACCGGCTACGTCGACGTCGGCGTCGTGGCCGACGTCGCCGACCTGCACCGCGTGGTCGTGGACGCGGCGCACCGGCGCCACGGCGTCGCGTCGGGCCTGGTGGGCTCGGCGAGCACGGCGGCCGCCGACCGTGGCGCGACGCGCATGCTGCTCGAGGTCGCCGACGACAACGCCCCTGCGCTCGCCCTGTACGCCGCCCACGGCTTCGAGCCGATCGCACGTCGCCATGGCTACTACGGCCCCGGCCGGGACGCGCTCGTGCTGGAGGCGGCACTCCCCGCGAGCACGCCGGAGTCGTCGCGATGATGGAGGAGATCCGGTCGTGGCCGTGGGCCTGGGCGTGGCTGGCGCTCTTCGCGATCGTGCTGCTGCGCGCCGGCGCCACCTACGGTGTCGGTCGTCTGGTCGCGGCGGGTGTGCTGCGTCGACGCGAGCCCGGCCCCCGGCTGCGCGCGGCCGCCGACCGCGTGGACCGGTGGGGTCCGCCGGTGGTGACCGCCAGCTTCCTGACGGTCGGCGCGCAGACCGTGGTGAACGCCGGCGCCGGTCTCGCCGGCATGACCTGGCCGCGCTACCTCGTCGGGCTGGTCCCCGGTGCCGCGCTGTGGGCGACCGTCTGGAGCACGATCGGCGCCGGCGCGTTCCTCGTGGCGCTGCGCACCGGAAGCGAGCGCGGGGAGGCGGTCGCGGTCGGCTGCGTGGCCCTGGTGCTCGTGGCGGTCGTCGCAGCACTTGCGTCGCGCCGTCGGCGTGGCAGTCTCGAAGCATGACCGACGGACCCATCGATTTCGACGCCCAGGACAACCGCGACGAGTCGGAGGCCCTCGACCAGCTCCAGCCCGACGACACGCTCGTCGACCGAGGGGTCGACGACGTGCTCGACGAGGGCTACTCCCCACCGGAGAAGTGGAGCGCGGGCGAGGGCTTCGGCACCACGCCCGACGAGGCGCTCGAGGGCGAGACCCTCGACCAGCGCGTCGCGCAGGAGGTTCCCGACGTCGACCCCTACGCCGACGTGGACCCCGAGGCCTACGACGACGAGGTGGGCGACGAGCGTTCCGGCCGCCTGGTCGCGCCCGACGAGGGACTCGGCGAGGACACCGAGAAGGCCCTGGTCGGCGACGACGTCGGCATCGACGGTGCTGCCGCCAGCGCCGAGGAGGCCGCCGTGCACGTCGTGGACGACGATCCCGACGACCTGTCCGCCGGCTCGCCCGGGACATGAGAAGCGGGTCCGCGACGACCCCTTCGGTGCACATCTGTGCACTACGCTGACCCGCATGCGCGACATCACCTACCCGCCGGTCATCGTGACGGCCAAGACGCTGTTCAAGCTGCTGGGCATGTCGTTCCAGATGTCCGGCACCGAGCACGTGCCGCGCACCGGGGGAGCGATCCTCGCGGCCAACCACATCGGCTACGTCGACTTCGTCTTCGACGGCCTCGCCACGCAGCCGTCGGGTCGCCTAGTGCGGTTCATGGCGAAGAAGGAGGCCTTCGACCACCCAGTCGGCGGACCGCTCATGCGGTCCTTCCACCACATCGAGGTCGACCGTGACGCCGGACAGGCGTCGTACGACAAGGCCGTCGAGTACGCGCGCTCCGGCGAGATCGTGGGCATCTTCCCCGAGGCGACGATCAGCCGCTCCATGGAGATCAAGGAGCTCAAGACGGGCGCCGTGCGGATGGCCGCGGAGGCGGGCGTCCCGCTCATCCCCATGGTCACGTGGGGCACGCAGCTGCTGAAGACCAAGGGTCACGAGTCCGACATCTGGGGCCGTGGCAAGACGATCGCGCTGCACGTCGGCGAACCGATCCCGGTCACGGGTGAGGACCCGGTGGCCGAGACGCAGGTGCTGCGCGAGGCCATGACGGCGCTGCTCGACAAGGCGATCCGCGAGTACCCGGTCTCCCCGGAGGGTCAGTGGTGGGCCCCGGCCCGCTACGGCGGGACGGCCCCGACGCCGGAGGAGGCGGCCCGGCTGGACGCCGAGGAGAAGGCGCAGAAGGCCGCCCGTCGCGCCGCGAAGCAGGACGGGCAGTCCTCCTGACCGCACCTCGCGGTCCTCGGCGTTCGGCCCAGGACCAGGTCGGCCGCGGGCTCCACGGGGTCTGAGAGACTGGTCGGCGTGACTGAACCGATCGTGCTCGGCATCGAGTCGTCGTGCGACGAGACCGGCGTCGGCATCGTGCGGGGCACCGACCTGCTGGCGCACGCCGTGGCCTCCAGCGTCGAGGAGCACGTGCGATTCGGTGGCGTCGTGCCCGAGGTGGCCAGCCGGGCCCACCTCGAGGCGATGGTGCCCACCCTGGAGCAGGCGTACGCCCAGGCGGGCATCGACGTGCGCGAGGTCGACGCCATCGCCGTCACCTGCGGTCCCGGTCTGAGCGGGGCGCTGCTGGTGGGCGTCGCCGCGGCCAAGGCGCTGGCGATCGCGCACGACAAGCCGCTCTACGGCGTCAACCACCTGGCCGCCCACGTGGCGGTCGACCAGCTCGAGCACGGTCGCTTCGACCGCCGGGTGGCCGCGCTGCTGGTGAGCGGCGGGCACACCGAGATCCTGCTCGTCGACGACATCGCCTCCGACATCACGATGCTCGGCACCACCATCGACGACGCGGCCGGCGAGGCCTTCGACAAGGTGGCGCGGCTGCTGGGCCTGCCGTACCCCGGCGGGCCGCACATCGACCGTGTGGCGCAGGAGGGCGACGGCACGGCCATCCGGTTCCCCCGGGGACTCACGGCCGCCAAGGACGCCGACCGGTACCGCTACGACTTCTCCTTCTCCGGACTCAAGAGCGCCGTGTCCCGGCACGTCCAGCACGAGCAGCGCATGGGGCGCGACATCGACGTCGCCGACGTCGCGGCATCGTTCCAGGACGCCGTGGTCGACGTGCTGACCCGCAAGACCGTGCAGGCGTGCCGCGACCACGACGTCGACACCCTCGTCGTCGGGGGAGGGGTGGCCGCGAACGGGCGGCTGCGCCAGATGGTGCTCGAGCGGGCGTCGGCGGCCGGGATCGAGGTCCGCATCCCGAAGCCGGGTCTGTGCACCGACAACGGCGCGATGGTGGCGGCGCTCGGTGCCGAGGTCGTGTCGCGCGGCATCGCCCCGTCGTCGCTCGACCTCCCCGTCGACTCCAGCCTGCCCGTCACCCGCGTCGTCGCCTGAGCGTCCGCGGCGTGCCTGTGCACGGCTCCCGGCGCGGGGCGGCCGTCTCTGGCAGGCTGGCGCCGTGGCAGTCATCGAGGCACGAGGGCTCGGCAAGTCCTACGGCACCCGTCGCGCGGTCGACGACCTGAGCTTCACCGTGACGCCCGGCAGCGTCACGGGGTTCCTCGGTCCCAACGGCTCGGGCAAGTCCACCACGATGCGGCTCATGCTCGGGCTGGACCGGGGTGAGGGCCGCACCACGTTCGACGGCCGCACCTTCGGCGAGCTCGAGCAGCCCATGCGCCACGTCGGCGCCCTGCTGGAGGCCAAGCCCTTCCACCCCACGCGCCAGGCCCGCCACCACCTGCAGATGCTGGCGGTCGCGAACCGCATCGAGCGGCGTCGCGTCGACGAGGTCCTCGAGCTGGTCGGCCTGACCTCGGTCGCGAAGGGCCGACCCAAGAAGTTCAGCCTCGGCATGGGGCAGCGGCTGGGCATCGCGGCGGCGTTGCTCGGCGACCCGCACACCCTCGTGCTCGACGAGCCCAGCAACGGGCTCGACCCCCAGGGCATCACCTGGCTGCGCCAGCTGCTCCGGCACCTCGCCGGCGAGGGCCGCTCCGTCTTCGTCTCCAGCCACCTGCTGCAGGAGATGGCGCTCCTGGCCGACGAGCTCGTGGTCGTGGGTCGCGGGCGCCTGCTGGCCAACGGTCCCGTGAGCGACTTCGTCGAGCACGGCGGCACGGTCCAGGTGCTGCTGCGCAGCCCCGACCTCCACGTCCTCGCCCCCGTCCTGACCGCCGCCGGGGCCACGCTCACCCCGGACGCCGACGGAGCCCAGGTCGTCTCCGGTCTCGACGCCGCCCGCATCGGCGACCTCGCGCACGAGCACGGCGTGCGCGTGCACGAGCTGTCCACCCGGCGGGCCACGCTGGAGGAGGCCTTCCTCGCGGCCACCGGTCTCGACGAGGAGTACCGAGGCGCGATCGCCGACCCGGGCCACGACCGCGAGGGCGGAGGAGAGCGATGATCGACGCCCTGCGCTACGAGGTGGCGCGCCTGCGCACCATCCGGTCCACCTACTGGATCCTCGGGGTGGCCTTCGCCTTCCAGCTCCTGCTCAGCGTGCTCATCGCCTGGAACCTCCCTGAGACCGGCCCGCTGTCGGGCGGCGACAACACGTTCGCGATCCTCGTGACCGTGGGGGCCTCGCTCGGCTTCGCCCCGCTGTTCATCGCCTACGTCATCGGCCTGCTCGGCGTGTTCTCGATGGGTCACGAGTACCGCCACGGCATGATCCGCGCGACGTTGACCGCCCTGCCGAGCCGCATCTCGGTCATGCTCGCGAAGATCCTCACGACGGCCGTGCTGTCGCTCGTGGCTGCGCTGGTGTGCGTGGGGATCGCGGCCCTCAGCGCCCTGGTGTTCGGGGTCGGCATGCCCACGTTCGAGGGGTTGCGCGACATCGCCCTGGGCACCGTCCTCTACACGACCCTGTTCTCGCTCTCGGGGCTCGCGTTCGCCACGCTGACCCGCAACCAGACGGCGGCCGTGGCCATGCTGCTGCTCATCCCGTCACTCGTCGAGGGCCTCGTGAAGGCGGTCGTCCTCGCGATCAAGGCCGCCTCCGACGACCCCTCGGGCCGTGGCGGGCTCGTCGAGGTGCTGCGCTTCCTGCCCTACGACGCAGGCGGACAGATGTACACGCGCCTCTCCCTGGACAACGCCCTGCAGATCTTCGGCGTCGTCCCGTTCGGTCCGGTCGGGGGCGGTCTGGTCATGGCGGTCTTCGTGGTGGTGCTGCTCGTGCTGGGCACCGTCGCCTTCGTGCGGCGCGACGCCTGACCCAGCCTCCGCGGCGGTTCGGCGCGACGCCCCCCAGACGGTCGATGGACGTCCTCCGGTCGGCCGGAACTCGGGACCTTGCTCCCCTGTCCCCGTGAGCCAGGTCACGTAGACTTTCTCCATGCCACGCACGTCGGAGCCCAGGGCGCACGAGCGGCAGCACGACGTCGCCGTACCGGCGGGCTCCGACCCGGACTCCCTGTCGCGCTGGCTCCGCCGCGCGCACGAGGAGTTCCTGACCTCCGGCACCACCGACGCGCCGGTGCGTTCGGTCGTGCGCGACTCCTGGAAGCGCAGCGTGGCCGGTGGCCTCGACCCCGAGACCGACCTGCCCCGCATCACGCTCGACGACGAGGCCCTGCGCGAGATCCGCGAGCACCACCCGCTGGCCCCCGGCCTGCCGGTCATCCGACGGCTGCTCGTCGAGAGCGCCGCCGACGCCGGGCTGCTCGTGGCGGTCAGCGACGCGGCCGGTCAGCTGCTGTGGGTCGAGGGGTCGTCGGGCCTGCGCTCCCGGGCCGAGGCGATGCACTTCATGCCCGGCGCCGACTGGAGCGAGACGAGCGCCGGTACCAACGCGCCCGGCACCGCCCTGGCGATCGACCGGCCCGTGCAGATCTTCGGTCCCGAGCACCTCGGGCGCCAGGTCACGCCCTGGAGCTGTTCGGCGGCTCCCATCCACGACCCCGACACCGGTGCGATCCTCGGTGTCCTCGACGTGACCGGCGGAGCCGAGGTGGCCACCGCGCAGGGGCTGGGCTTCGTCCGCGCGACGGCTGCGGCCGTGGAGGCGGAGCTGCGGATCGCCCGGCTCCAGCCGAGCGCGTCGCCGCTGCAGGTCTCGAGCGGCTGGTCCGCCCCCAGGCTCGACGTGCTCGGCGTGCACGGCGCCACCTTGCAGGTCGGTCCGCTCACGTCGCGGCTCAGCGGACGCCACAGCGAGCTCCTGCTGCTGCTGACGCGGGCGCCCGACGGGCTCACCGCGGCCGAGCTGGGCGTGGCGCTGAGCGACGACGACCAGGCGCCGGTCACCATCCGTGCCGAGCTGTCGCGCCTGCGCGGGGTGCTCGGGCCCCTGGAGCTCGCGTCGCGGCCCTACCGTCTGCGCACGGCGGTGCGCACCGACGTCGACGAGGTGCGCGACCTGCTGCGCGACGGTCGGCTGCGCAGCGCCGTGGCGGCCTACCGCGGGCCGGTGCTGCCGGCCTCGACCGCCCCGGCGGTCGAGGAGCTGCGCGACGACCTGCACCTCGAGCTGGTCTCGGCCCTGCTGGCCAGCGACGACGCCGACGCCGTCCTGTCGTTCGCCGACACCCCGCACGGTCGTGACGACCTCGGGGTCTGGTCGCGGGCGCTGGAGATCCTCCCGACGACGTCGCCCCGCTACGCGCAGGTCGCGGCCCACGTCGAGAAGCTCGACCGCGCGTTCGGCTGAGGGGGCGAGCTGCGGCTGGGTCTCCGCCCGCTGCTGCGATGCTGTGGCTGCGCGTTCTCCCGCGGCTGCGTCGCTGTGGCTTCGCGTCGGGTCGGTCTCCGAAAAGTGCCTCGACCGGAACGGTGGGTCTCGGCCCGGCTGGGTCTGCGGGGCGCGGCCACGATTCTCCCTCTGCGCGGGATCCACGCACGGTTCTTCCTTCGCGTGGACCGTGCCACGCGAAGGAAGAATCGTGGCGACGAAATGGGGCCCGTACGGGCAGGGATTCTCCCTTCTCGTGGACCGTCCCGCGCGAAGGGAGAACCCCTGCCCACCCGCCGCGTACCGAAGCCCCGCTGGACGCAGGATTCTGCCTTCGCGCGCGGAAGCCCGAACGATGCTGCGTTGGTGGCGGGATCCGACCACGAACGCAGCATCCTTCGCCCTCTCACGCACGAACGCAGAATCTTGCGTCCCCCGAGCCGCGCTCCGAGTGCCCACCCGACCCGGTACCCATCCCGCCGGTCGAGGCCCTTTCGGAGACCGACCCGCCTCGCAGCCACAGCGACGCAGCCGCAGGTCGAAGCCCCACTCGCGGGAGCGCAGCCGCAGGGGAAGACCCACTCGCGGGAGCGCAGCCGCAGGGGAAGCCCCACTCGCGGGAGCGCAGCCGCAGGTCGAACCCCACCCGCGGGAGCGCAGCAGCAACCGAAGACCCACCCAGATCGACGCAGCAGCGGCCGGGGCAACCACCCCGCAACGTCGACACAACGTCGTTGCAACGATCCTGTGACTAGCGTCACGCCCACCTGATCCCACCCCCTCCGAGGAGCCACCATGAGCGTGTTCGCCCAGCCCGGTACCGACGGTTCCGTCGTCACCTACAAGTCGCGCTACGACCACTGGATCGGCGGCGAGTACAAGGCCCCCGCGAATGGCCAGTACTTCGAGAACGTCTCGCCGGTCAACGGCAAGGTCTTCTGCGAGATCGCCCGCGGGACCGCCAAGGACATCGAGGCCGCCCTCGACGCCGCCCACGCCGCCGCACCCGCGTGGGGCAAGACGTCCGTGGCCGAGCGTGCCGTCGTCCTCAACAAGATCGCCGACCGCATCGAGCAGAATCTCGAGATGCTCGCTGTGGGCGAGACGTGGGACAACGGCAAGCCGGTCCGCGAGACCATGGCCGCCGACCTCCCGCTCGCCGTCGACCACTTCCGGTACTTCGCCGGCGCGATCCGGGCCCAGGAGGGCCACCTGTCGCAGATCGACGACGACACCGTGGCCTACCACTTCCAGGAGCCGCTGGGCGTCGTCGGCCAGATCATCCCGTGGAACTTCCCGATCCTCATGGCCGTCTGGAAGCTGGCACCCGCGCTGGCCGCCGGCAACGCCGTGGTCATCAAGCCCGCCGAGCAGACGCCGGCCTCGATCATGCTGCTGATGGAGCTGATCGCCGACCTGCTGCCCCCGGGCGTCGTCAACGTGGTCAACGGCTTCGGCACCGAGGCCGGGGCCCCGCTTGCCTCCTCCAGCCGGATCCGCAAGATCGCCTTCACCGGCGAGACCACCACGGGCCGGCTGATCATGCAGATGGCCAGCCAGAACCTCATCCCCGTCACGCTGGAGCTCGGCGGCAAGAGCCCCAACGTCTTCTTCGAGGACGTCGCGGCCAAGGACGACGCGTTCTACGACAAGGCGCTCGAGGGCTTCACGATGTTCGCCCTCAACCAGGGCGAGGTCTGCACCTGCCCGAGCCGCGCACTGATCCAGAACTCGATCCTCGAGCAGTTCCTGCCCGCCGCCACCGAGCGGACCAAGCAGATCAAGCAGGGCAACCCGCTCGACACCGACACGATGATCGGCGCGCAGGCCAGCAACGACCAGCTGGAGAAGATCCTCAGCTACTTCGAGATCGGCGTGCAGGAGGGTGCTCGCATCATCACCGGTGGCGAGCGGGTGGACCTCGGCGGCGACCTGTCGGGCGGCTACTACGTGGCGCCGACGATCTTCCAGGGCCACAACAAGATGCGGGTCTTCCAGGAGGAGATCTTCGGCCCCGTCGTCTCGGTCACCGGGTTCGACGGCTACGACGACGCCATGAGCATCGCCAACGACACGCTCTACGGCCTCGGCGCCGCGGTGTGGTCGCGCGACACCAACACGGCGTACCGCGCCGGTCGTGACATCCAGGCGGGCCGCGTGTGGACGAACAACTACCACGCGTACCCGGCGCACGCCGCCTTCGGTGGCTACAAGTCCTCCGGCATCGGCCGCGAGAACCACCTGATGATGCTCGACCACTACCAGCAGACGAAGAACCTGCTGGTGAGCTACTCCAACAACGCCCAGGGCTTCTTCTGAGCCGACAGCACTGACGCCTCGAGGTCCGGCCGCAGGGTCGGACCTCGAGGTCGTCCTCCATCCGTCCCACCCGAAGGAGCCGTCATGACCGTCGAGCGCATCGCGATGACCGAGAAGGCCGCCGACCTCCTGCGCGAGCTCCGGACGTCGCACGGCAAGCCCCTGATGTTCCACCAGTCGGGCGGCTGCTGCGACGGGTCGGCACCCATGTGCTTCACCCAGGGCTTCTACATCGTGGGGCCCACCGACGTGCACCTCGGCGACCTCGACATCGGTCCCGAGCCGGGCATCGACGAGGCCGGCGTGGTGCCGGTGCACATCTCGCGCGAGCAGTTCAACTACTGGTCGCACACCCACATCACGATCGACGTGGTGCCCGGGCGCGGTGCCGGCTTCTCGATCGAGGGGCCCACGGGCAAGCGGTTCATCATCCGCTCGCGCATCTTCACCGAGGAGGAGACCGCAGCCCTGGTGCCGGTGGTCTGAGCCGCGGCTCACAGCGCGGATCTCGGCATTGTCGGTGCACGACCTCCACCGACGTGGCACGGTCGGTCGGTGACCTGGACGACCGCTGCCCGACGACTGGTCGCGCTCGTGATCGTCCCGGTGGCGGTCACGACGTCGGCGCACCTCGGTACCGCGCCTGCCGCGCAGGCGGCCACGGTGGTCCCCGACGGCTCGACCCAGGCGTCGGCCGCGGCGTCGTGCTGGGAGGTCAAGCAGGTCGAGCCCTCGGCGACCGACGGCGTCTACTGGCTGCTGACCCCGCAGCTGCGGACGCCCACGCAGTTCTACTGCGACATGACGACCGACGGCGGTGGCTGGGTGCTCGTCGGTCGGGGTCGCGACGGCTGGCGCTGGGACGGCGACGCCCAGGGCACCCCGGCGCAGATCGCGAAGGCGCCGACGGGACCGTCGGCGTTCGCGCCGAAGAAGCTGTCGACGGCGACGGTCGACGCCCTGCTGGGTGGCAAGCGTGTCGACGCCCTCACCGACGGCATCCGCCTGCGTCGTGCCGCGAACGCCGACGGGACGTCGTGGCAGGACGTGCGTCTGCGGATCCGCTCGCTGGCCTCGTGGTCGTGGGCCTTCGGCGCCGGCCACCCGCTCACCTCGGCCTCGTTCGACGGCACGTCGTTCTCCGGCGCCACCTCGCGTGACGCCGGCACGACGTCGACGACCTCCGCCAACCGCCTGCGTCGGGTCTGGACCTACGAGTCGCAGGCCAACGGCTGGGTTCGTGGGGTTCAACCACGGACAGGCCGTCGCCGGGAGCACCGGGTCCTCGTCCTACCTCTACGCGACGGGCAGCGGCTACGCGACGCCGTTCACGCAGGTCTTCGTCCGCCCGCGGCTGCGTCAGTCCGACCTCTCGTTCGCGACCGTCCCCGACACCGGGACCGGTGCGGTCACCGCGCTGCCCGTGGCCAGGAGCGGCTCGCTGGCCCAGCCGTGGGGCGTCACCGGCACCGGGTCCGGTGGTGCCGGCGAGCTCGGCACGGAGGTGCAGGCGTTCGCTCAGGTGGGCAACACGATGTACGTGGGCGGCAACTTCACCACCGTGCGCAACCAGTCGGGCTCCCAGAGCGTCAAGCAGTCCTACCTCGCCGCCTTCGACGCCACGACGGGTGAGTGGATCTCGTCGTTCCGCCCGAGCCTCGACCGCCAGGTCCGGGCCCTGGCCGCCCTGCCCGACGGCCGCCTGGCGGTCGGCGGCGACTTCACGTCCGTGAACGGCGTCCTGCGACGCAGCGTGGCCGTCTTCACCACCTCGGGCGCCCTCGACCGGACCTGGACGGCGGGGGTCGTGCGCCGCACCGGGGACGAGAAGGCGTCCGTGCGCGCGATGGACGTGGCCGGGGGACGCCTCTACCTCGGCGGACGGTTCACCCACGTCGTGCGAGGGTCGGCGTCGTCGGCCATGCCCTACGTGGCGCGGATCAAGCTCAGCACCGGCAGCGGGGACGGGGCGTGGAAGCCGCGCATCAACGGCACGGTGGCCGACCTCGACGTCGCAGCGGACGGGAAGCGCGTCTACCTCGCGGGCTACATGACCAAGGCAGCGGGACGGACCGTGCGCAAGGGCCTCGCGCTCAGCACGGCCTCGGGCGCAGGCATCGCGTCACCGGCCTGGAAGCCTCGCTACAGCACCACGGGCACGGCGACGTACCAGCAGGCGGTCCGGCAGGTCGGGTCCCGCGTCTGGCTGGGCGGCTCGCAGCACAGCATGTTCGCGTACGACGCGAGCACCCTGGCGCTGAAGGCCGCGCACCTCACCCGGGCGGGCGGTGACCTGCAGGCGATCGGCGACAACGGCCGGATCGTGTACGGCGGCTGCCACTGCGGTGACTGGAGCTACACCGGCGCCACGAGCTACGACACGCTGAAGGTCGGGTCCACCTCGGTGGCCTGGAAGCAGGCGGGCAAGATCTCGCTGCTGGGTGCCTGGGAGAACGCCACCGGTGCGTTCGTGACGACGTTCGCGCCGCAGTGGAAGTCCCGCGGCGGGTTCGGCGTGTGGGCGGTGACGGTGGCGAAGGACGGCACGCTGTGGGCGGGCGGGTCGATCCAGACGAGCGTGAAGGACGGCGGGGGCAACCAGTTCTCCGGCGGCTTCGCGCGGTTCGCGCAGCGTCCGGCGACGGCCCCGTCGGCGCCCAGCGACGCCAAGGCCGTCKTCTCCGGCGGCTTCGCGCGGTTCGCGCAGCGTCCGGCGACGGCCCCGTCGGCGCCCAGCGACGCCAAGGCCGTCGTCGAGGGCTCGTCGGCCACCGTGTCGTGGAAGGCCGGCTCGACGAGCGGGGTCACCTACGAGGTGCTGCGCAACGACCGGGTCGTCGCCACGACCAGCTCCACGACGGTCTCGGTGCCGGACTCCACCTCGGCCGACCGGTTCTTCGTGCGGGCCGCCGACGGCCAGGGCAACTGGTCGGCCTCCACCGCCCTCGTGCGCGCCTCCTGAGCGGGTCGACCCGGGACGTGTGACCCGACCCACCCGAACTCCGGCAGGGCAGTCGCGTCATGGATGCGGGCCGCGGTGCTCCTCCACTCCGTGGGCCGTCGGGGGAACGACCGGCTCGCGCCCCGAACCGATCAAGGATCCTCCGTGCGTACCAAGACCAGCCTCGCCGCGCTCGCGGCCGCCTTCGCCGTCGTCGTCACCGGGTTGACCGGCGTCGTGCCCGCCGCCCAGGCGGCCACGGTGGTCCCCGACGGCTCGAACCAGGCGGCGGCGGCCGCCTCGTGCTGGGAGGTCAAGCAGGTCAAGCCCTCGGCGACCGACGGCGTCTACTGGTTGCTGACACCTCAGCTGCGGACGCCCACGCAGTTCTACTGCGACATGACCACCGACGGCGGCGGCTGGGTGCTCGTGGGCCGTGGTCGAGACGGCTGGAACTGGGACGGCGACGCCCAGGGCACCCCGGCCCAGATCGCGTCGACCCCGACCGGTCAGTCGGCGTTCGCGCCGAAGAAGCTGTCCACCGCGACCGTCGACGCCCTGCTGGGCGGCAAGCGTGTCGACGCCCTCACCGACGGCATCCGCCTGCGGCGCGCCGCGACCGTCGACGGCACCTCCTGGCAGGACGTGCGGGTGCAGATCCGCTCGCTGGCCTCGTGGTCGTGGGCGTTCGGCGCGGGTCACCCGCTCACGTCCGCATCGTTCGACGGCACGTCCTTCTCCGGCGCCACCTCGCGCGACTTCGGCACCACGTCCACCCTCTCGAGCAACCGCCTGCGCCGGGTCTGGACGTTCGAGTCCAGCACCAACGGCTGGGTGCGGGGCTTCAACTACGGCAGCGGAGTCACCGGCTCGACGGCCTCGTCGAGCTACCTCTACGCCACGGGCAGCGGGAACGCCACGCCGTTCACCCAGGTCTTCGTCCGCCCGCGGCTGCGTCAGTCCGACCTCTCGTTCGAGACCGTCCCCGATGCGGGGACCAGTGCCGTCACGGCGCTGCCGGTGGCCAAGAGCGGCTCGCTGGCCCAGCCGTGGGGCGTCACCGGCACCGGAGCCGGCGGCACCGGTGAGCTCGCGACCGAGGTGCAGGCGTTCGCGCAGATCGGCAACACGATGTACGTGGGCGGCAACTTCACCTCCGTGCGCAACCAGAGCGGCACGCAGAGCGAAGGTCAGTCCTACCTCGCCGCGTTCGACGCCACGACCGGCGAGTGGATCTCCTCGTTCCGGCCCACGTTCGACAACCAGGTCCGGTCGCTCGCGGCCCTGCCCGACGGCCGACTCGCCGTCGGCGGCGAGTTCACGACCGTCAACGGCCAGGGCCGCACCGGCCTCACGGTCCTCGACGCCACCGGCGCCCTGTCGTCCTCCTGGACCACGGTCGTCGAGAACCGCGGCACCAGCGCCAAGGTCAGCGTCCGCGGGCTCGACGTGTCCGGCGGACGGCTCTACGTCGGCGGGGTCTTCACCCACCTGGTGCGCGGCACCAACGCCGCCTACGCCCGCAACGCGGGCCGCATCGACCTCTCCACCGGCAACGGCGACGCAGGCTGGAACCCGAACTTCAACGGCAGCGTCGCGGCCCTCGACGTCTCCGACGACGGTGCGCGCGCCTACTTCGCGGGCTACATGACCGCCTCGGGTGCCACCACGGTCAAGAAGGGCGTGGCCATCAGCACGGCGGCGGGCGCCGCGGTCACCACCCCGGCCTGGAACCCGACCTACAGCACGGGTGGTGCCAGCTACCAGCAGGCCGTCAAGCAGGTCGGGGGCAAGGTGTGGCTGGGCGGCTCGCAGCACAGCATGTTCTCCTACGACACCACCGACTTCGCCCTGAAGGACACCGGCATCACGAAGGCCGGCGGTGACCTGCAGGCCATCACGGGCGGTCTCGGCGACAAGGTCGCCTACGGCGGCTGCCACTGCGGTGACTGGAACTACTCCGGCACCACGAACTACGACAACTTCAACCCGGGCACGACGTCCGTGCAGTGGACCCAGGCAGGCAAGATCTCGCTGCTGGGTGCCTGGGACAACACCACCGGCGCCTTCGTCACCACCTTCGCGCCGCAGTGGAAGTCCCGCGGCGGGTTCGGCGTGTGGGCGGCCACCGTCGCCAAGGACGGCACGCTGTGGGCCGGCGGGTCGATCCAGACGAGCGTGAAGGACGGCGGGGGCAACCAGTTCTCCGGCGGCTTCGCGCGGTTCGCGCAGCGTCCGGCGACGGCCCCGTCGGCGCCCAGCGACGCCAAGGCCGTNGGCGGGTCGATCCAGACGAGCGTGAAGGACGGCGGGGGCAACCAGTTCTCCGGCGGCTTCGCGCGGTTCGCGCAGCGTCCGGCGACGGCCCCGTCGGCGCCCAGCGACGCCAAGGCCGTCGTCGAGGGCTCGTCGGCCACCGTCTCGTGGAAGGCCGGCTCGACGAACGGCGTCACCTACGAGGTGCTGCGCAACGACCGGGTCGTCGCCACGACTACCTCCACCACGGTCTCGGTGCCGGACTCCACCTCGGCCGACCGGTTCTTCGTGCGGGCCAGCGACGGCCAGGGCAACTGGTCGGCCTCCACCGCCGTCGTCCGGCCGGCGCAGTCGGCGACCGTCCTGGCCGACGGTGCCACCTGGTCCTACTACTTCGACAACACCGCACCGGTGGCCACGGACTGGAAGGGCGACTCCTTCGACGCGTCCGGCTGGCGCAGCGGGCCCGCCCCGCTGGGGTGGGGCAGCGGTCCGATCGCGACCAACATCGACGTCGCGGCGGGCAGCACGCGCGCCCTCACGTCCCACTACCGGCGCACCTTCGACGTCGCCGACGTCGGCGCCTTCACCCGCTACCGGCTCACGACACGGGCCGACGACGGCGTGGTCGTCTACGTCAACGGCACCGAGGTGGCCCGGGTCAACCTGCCCACCGGCACGGTCGGTCCGAACACGTACGCCACGGCCGCGCCGACCACGACCAGCGCGACCAACAACCCGGTGAGCATCGACATCCCGCTCTCGGCGCTGCGCAACGGGTCGAACGTCATCACCGCCGAGGTGCACTCCAACTACCGGAGCACCCCGACCACCAGCTTCGACGCGAACGTCGTCGCCTCCCGCTGAGGATCCCCATGACCGCACTCGACGTCCGCACCTCCTGGGACCGGCTCGCCGCAGCCCAGAAGGACGGCACCGGTGTGCCGCTGTACATGCGTGCGGTCAATCGTCGACTGGGGCGCGGCATCGCCGCGGTGGCGCACCGGTTCGGGGCCACGCCCGACCAGATGACGGCCGTCAGCGCCCTGCTGGTCGTGGCCGCCCTCGCCGTGCTGGTGCTCCCGGCGCCGAGCGTGCTCACGGGCGTGGCCGTCACCCTGCTGCTGCAGGGTGCGTTCGCGTTCGACGCGGCCGACGGACAGCTCGCGCGGCTGCGTGGCAGCGGTTCGGTGGCGGGGGAGTGGCTCGACCACACGGTCGACGCCGCCCGGACCCTGGCGCTCCACCTGGCCGTGGCCGTGGCGCTGCTGCGCCACACCGACCTCGACGCGGCATGGGCGCTCCTGCCGCTGGGCTTCGCGTTCGTCGCCTCGCTGCGGTTCTTCGCCCAGATCCTCGCCGAGCAGCTCGCGCCCCGCAGGAGCGACCGGGCGGCGTCGGCCGGTCGGTACTCCTCGATCGTGCAGCTGCCGGCCGACGTCGGGGTGCAGAACCTGGTCTTCCTGCTCTGGCCCCTCACGGGTGCCTTCCTGCTGGGGTACGGCCTGCTCGCCGCCGCGAACCTGCTCCTGCTCGTCATGACCCTGCGCCGCCGCCTCCGGGCGCTGCGCGCGCTCGGATGAGCCCGCTCGGGTCGAACCGCGGGCCGGCCACCGGGCTGCGTGCGAGCATGGGGCGGTGGCAGCGATGAGGGCGCGCGAGGTGTCGTGGACCGACCTCGTCGGCACCGAGCCGACCCGGCGTCTGCCGTCGGACCCCCTGCCGGCCTGGCCGCTCCTCACGATGCTCTGGGGCTTCCCGCTCATGTGGGTCCTCGGACTCACCGTCGTGCCCGGCGCCGTCACCATGGCCGTCGTCATGCTCGGCTTCATGCTGGTGCGGCGCTACGCCCTCTGGGTCCCCGGCGTGGGAGCGCTCGTCGGACTGTGCCTGTG
This sequence comes from Aeromicrobium sp. Leaf289, assembly GCF_001423335.1. Lineage (NCBI taxonomy): Bacteria > Bacillati > Actinomycetota > Actinomycetes > Propionibacteriales > Nocardioidaceae > Aeromicrobium > Aeromicrobium sp. Leaf289. The sequence goes on from NZ_LMNK01000002.1 coordinate 1,228,708, forward strand.
GATGGCGGCGTCGGCGGTGATGATCGACACCGGACCACGCATGCTCGGCTTCGGCTTCCGCCTGGCCATCATGTCCTTCGTCGCGATCGCCTTCGTGTACACGGTCGCGGCGCGCACGCGCCTCACCCGGCGTCGGCTCGTGCACGGGCTCACGTTCCTGTGGTTCTTCGTGATCGCCGGCGGAGTGCTCGGCATGATCCTGCCGGGAACCCGACTCACGACGCCCGTCGGCCTGCTCCTGCCGGCCTCGATCAGCGGCAACTCCTACGTGCGCGACCTGTTCTTCCCGCCGTTCGCCGAGGTGCAGCACCCCTGGGGTGCACCCGAGCCGTTCGTCCGTCCGTCGGCGCCCTTCCCGTACGCCAACAGCTGGGGCGTCGCCATCCTCGTGCTCACCCCGATCGCGCTCGCCTGCTTCATGATGACCCGGTCGTGGCTCCTGCGCTGCGCCATCATCGTCGGTGCGGGCGTCATGATCTTCCCGGCCATGGCCACGTCGAACCGCGGCATGTTCGCCGCGCTCGCCCTGGCCGGGGCCTACGTGCTCGTGAGGTACGCGCTGCGCGACCGGGCGGCACCGGTCATCACGCTCACCCTGCTCGGGCTGGTCGCCGGAGCGGTGCTGGTCTGGCAGGGCCTGTTCACCCAGTTCGAGGTACGTCAGGAGTACGGCCAGTCCAACGGGGCCCGCTTCACGCTCTACGCCGAGACGATCCAGCGCACCCTGGCCTCGCCGCTCCTGGGGTACGGCGCGCCCCGGCCCTCCGCCGAGCAGGCGCTCTCGGTCGGCACGCAGGGCTACATCTGGACGCTCATGTTCAGCTTCGGCTTCGTCGGGCTGGCGCTGTTCCTCGCGTTCCTCTGGGGCTCCACCTGGCGCACCCGGTACTGCCGCGACGACGTCGACGTGGCCCTGCACGCGACGCTCGTCGTCTCGAGCCTCGCGATCATCGTGTACGGCCTCGACATCATCCAGCTCCTCGCCATCGCGCTCGTGGCGGCGATCCTGCTGAGACGTCGCTACGGCCTCGACGATGACGACTGAGGTCACCTCCGCTCGGTCGGGCCTCGGCACGGCAGCCGTCGCGAACCTCGTGGGGGGCGCCCTCGGGGCGATGGTCAACCTCGTGCTGGCCGCGCTGGTCGGCCGGCACCTGGGGACCGAGGGATCGGGTGTCTACTTCCTGGTCGTCGCCGTCTTCCTGATCGTCGCCAACAGCGCCGAGCTCGGTGCCGACACGGGGCTGGTGCGGTTCGTCGCGGCCACCCGGGCGCTGGGCCGACCTCAGGACACGCCGCAGATCGTCCGGACCGCCGTGGTCCCCGTCCTGGTGGGCGGGGCGGTCGTGGTGGCTCTCGGCATCCCCCTGGCCCTCACGGTCGCGCCGTCGGGTCTCTCGCCGGTCGTGGCCGTGGCTGCCGTCCCGCTCACCGTGCTGGCCTCCCTCACGGCCCTGGCGCTGGGCATCACCCGGGGGGCGGGCGACCCGCTCGCGTTCCCGCTGGTGCAGAACATCCTGCTGCCGGCCGGTCGAATGGTGGCCGTCGGCGTGGCGGTGCTGGCCGGCTGGGGCGTCAGCGAGGTCGTCGCGGCCTGGCTCCTGCCGGTGCCCCTCGTGCTGGTCGTCGCGGCCGCGCTCGCCGCGCGTCACGTCACGGGTGGCGCCCGGCCCGAGGGCCGGTCACGGACGGCCTACCCCGGCTTCTGGCGGTTCAGTGCCGCGCGTGGTGCGACGGCGTGCGTCGAGATCGTGCTCGAGTGGGTCGACGTGGTGATCGTCGGGGTCTTCGCCTCTCCGGCCGAGGCCGGCGTGTACGCGGTGGTCACGCGGTGCGCACGAGCCGGCGAGGTGGTGCAGCAGGCGGCGCGCATCGCCGTCGGTCCGGCCATCAGTGCGGCGTCGGCCCGGGGCGACCACGCCCTGGTGGGTCGTCTGTACGGCGTCGTCACCGCAGCCATGGTGTGGGCGGCCTGGCCCTTCTACGCCGTCCTGGCGGTGTTCGCGGAGCCGGTGCTGGGCATCTTCGGCGACGGGTTCGACTCCGGTGCCCCGTCCCTGCGCGTGCTGGCGGCGGCCATGGCGGTCGCCACCGCGGCGGGCGCGGTGCAGAGCGTGCTCCTCATGGCCGGGCGCAGCAGCTGGCAGCTCGCCGACAAGACCGGCGCGCTCGCCCTCGACGTCGTGCTGCTGCTCGTGCTGGTCCCGCACTGGGGCATCGAGGGCGCCGCGATCGCCTGGGCGGTCACGATCGTCGTCGACACCGCGGTCGTGGGCTACCAGGTGCAGGTCCTCATGGGCGTGCGGCCGCCGTGGGGCCCGATCCTGTGGGCTGCGGCCCTCCCCGTGGTCATGGTGCTGGTGCCGAGCGTGCTGGTGGCCGCCACGTGGGGAACCGGTGCGGCGGTGGCCGCGGCCACGACCGCGGCCCTCGCCGTCGTCTACCTGACCGTCGGAGCCCTGCTGCGCCGACGGCTGGGCCTGCTGGACCTGGTCAGGCTCCGCGGAGCCTGAGACGCCCCGTCGCCGTCGGCCCCGTCACGGCCGCTCGCCGCGCTGCGGGAGCAGCACGGTGAGCGCGACGTCGACACCCTGGGCGCGCAGCAGCCCGCGGAGGCGGCGCGCGGCGAGCGCGTCGTCGTCGACGGACCGAGCCAGCACGACCTGGTCGCACCGGGTGGCGAGGGTGACCTTGAGCGCGTCGGACGTGAGCTCGGAGGAGTCGATGACGACCACCTCGCCGCCCCAGGTCGACTGCTTGCGCTGGGTGGGCCACCCACGGGCCAGCTTGCCCTCGTTGATGACGGCGGCGTCGACGTGACGCACGACGCGACCGCGACGGCGCAGCGCCTCGGCGAGGGCCGTCCCGGGCTGGGTGCCCACCGACCCGTCGACGACGAGCGTGTAGCCGGTGTCGGCCGGCACCTCGCTCGGGAGCTTGAGCATGAGCGCCGCGATGTCCCACGTGTCCTGCGGCCGCGGGTCACGGGTTCCGTCGAGGACGGCCGCCTCGTTGATCGAGCCGAGCCCGCCCACGTCGCCGATGCCGGCGCTCGGGGCGGTGCGACGGGTCAGGGCGACCGGCACCGCGACGAGCAGGCCGAGGGCCAGCCCGGCCACGCCGAGCGGCAGGACGCCGAGCGAGGACGGGCCCGACGGCGTGGCGGTGGCCCCGAGGATCTGGCCGGGGGTGGTGTCGGCGGTGGCGAGCTCGGCGGCACGGTCGCCCAGCGACTCGGCCTGGCGCAGGATCGAGGCCTTGGCGGGGGAGCCGGCCGGGTAGCGCTGCGCCGAGCGCTCGAGCATGGAGACGCGGTCCCAGGTCGCCTCCTGCTGGGCCTGCACCTCGTCGGCCGCGGTCTTGCCGCGCACGCCGAGGAAGGCCTCGGCCACGGCGCGCGACCCGGTGGCGGCGGCGTCGGCGGAGGAGGCGGTGTAGGTGATGTTCAGCACGGCGGTGTCGGGCGGGTTCTCCACGCCCACGCCGTCCTTCAGCTCGCCGCGGGTGGTGCCGAGGTCGTCGGCTGCGGCAGCGAGCACGTCGCCGGAGGTCACGAGCTGCGCGGCCGTGGCGACGTCGAGGGCGGCGGTGGCGCTCGAGCCCGAGGACGAGGGCACGTCGACCGAGGAGACCCGGACCGATGTGGTGGCCGTGTAGGTCACGGGGAGGACCGCCCAGGCGAGGACGCCGAGCAGCAGGCCGACGGCGGCGCCGAGGGCGAGGACGCGCCAGCGACGGCGCAACGACCCCGCGAGCTCGCTGAGCTGGACGGGCTGGGGCGGTGCGGGCTGCATGGGACTTGCTCCTTGGGACCGGGACATCATGCAAGAGGAGTGCCGAGGCCGGCGTTCATGACGCCGGGGTACCGACGCGTACCCCTGTGACGTGTGTCATTGACCCTCACGGGTCTGCCGCTAGTATGGGGCTCGTTGTAACCGCCTGTGTCAAAAAGCGCAGGTGGTCCGGCCGAGAGCTCGTCACCTCGAGCGACGGCTGGAACTCATCCAGGGGAAATACATGTCTGAAAACTCGTGCACATCCGTGCGCGCGTCCACCTCGACGTTGGACGACGCGCATCTGCTCGGGCTCGCCAGAGACGGTCACGACGACGCCTATGCCGAGCTCTTCCGCCGCTACCGACCGGTGGCCCTTCGTCTCGCCAGACGTCTGTCCTCGCACGGCGACGCCGAGGACACCGTGTCCGAGGCCTTCGCCCAGGTGCTCGGCCAGCTGCGTCGTGGCAACGGTCCCGACCACGCCTTCCGCGCCTACGTCCTCACCTCGGTGCGCCACGAGGCCGGACGTCGGGGTCGGCTGCGTCAGCGCGTCCAGCCCACCGACGACCTCGCCAAGATCGACACGGCGGTCCCGTTCGGCAACGGCCAGCTCGACAGCTTCGAGCGCGACCTCGTCCGCACGGCGTTCGAGTCGCTCCCGGAGCGCTGGCGGACCGTGCTGTGGTACCTCGACGTCGAGGGCCTCAAGCCGCACGAGATCGCCGAGCGGCTCGACCTCAAGCCCAACAGCGTGTCAGCGCTCGTCTACCGGGCCCGGGCCGGGCTGCGCGAGGCCTACCTCGCCCAGCACGTCTCCGTCGACACCGCGTCCGAGACCGAGGAGTGTCGTCGTGTGCGACCCCGCCTGGCCTCGCTCGTGCGGCGCACGGCCGGCATGCGCGAGCAGAAGCGCATCCACGCCCACCTCGAGACCTGCCCGGCGTGCATGGCCAGCTACCTCGAGATCGAGGACGTCAACGCACGCGTGGTCGCCCCCACCGGCACGACCGGGGTCGCCGACGGCCTGAGCACGATGGCCGGGGCGACGGCGGGGATCGTCACCGCCGCCGCGGTCGTCGCCGCAGCGCGCGCCTGACCGCGTCGTCCCACCGGTGAGACGCGGTCCGCTGGTCGTCGGTGCGGCGGTCGCGGTCGCGGCCGTCGCCGCGGGGGTGCTCGTGGTGCGCGACGACGGGTCAGGCGGTCGGTCGGTCGACGCCTCGGTGCGCTGCTCCGCCGGCGACGTCGACGCGCTCGACCTGTCCGACCCGGACCAGGGCGAGCCGACCTGGTCCGAGGAGTTCGACGGAGCAGGACAGGGCCGCGCGGGTCTCGACCCGCAGCGCTGGACCGTGCGCGACGCGACCACCCTGTCGTTCGACCAGGCTAGGATCCGCGCCGACAACGTGTCCGTGGCCGACGGCACGCTGCGGATCACCGCGCGCGACGACGCCGCCGGCGACCCGAGCGGCCTCCGCCCGGTCACGACCGGGTACGTCGACACCATCGGCCACTTCTCGCAGCGGTACGGCCGGTGGGAGGTGCGGGCCCGGCTGCCCGTGGCACCCGGGGAGTCGCGCGGCCTCTGGCCGGCGTTCTGGCTGAGGGCCGACGACCTGCCGGGCGAGATCGACGTGGTGGAGGCCTGGGGGACGCCTGCGGCGCGCCCGCGCGACGACATGGCGTCGCAGTACGCCTGGACGGTGCACGAGGACACCGACGCCCCGCAGGGATACCGACGCGTGGGTGGATGGGGCTCGGCCGCCGGGCCGCTGGCCGACGACTTCCACGTCTTCGCCGTCGACTGGGTGCCCGGTTGCCTGCGCTTCTCCCTCGACGGTCGCACGACCGGTCACGTCGACCTGGACCAGGAGCCGCGCCTGGCCGCAGCCCTCGACGACGAGATGAACATCCGGCTCAACCTCCAGGTCGGCGGACGGTACTGGGGGCGCCTGGACCCGGAGCAGCCCGGGTCCACCCGCCTCCCGGCCACGCTCGAGGTCGACCACGTCCGGGTCTTCCGGCCGCGCTCCTGAGGCGTCCTGCGGCTCCGCTGCGGCGACCGTGACGAGCGCCACCAGAACCGGTCCTCCATCCGGCGTCACGGAACACACCCTCGCTGCTCCTTCTGGATGAGTGTCACATCCAGGGGATCGGAGACAGGGTGACCATCGACCGGAAGACCTATGACGTGGGGTACGCCAGCGGCGTGTTCGACATGTTCCACGTGGGCCACCTCAACCTGCTGCGCCGTGCGCGGCACCGTTGCCACCACCTCGTGGTGGGCGTCGCCAGCGACGAGTACGTCGAGCTGCTGAAGGGTCGGCCCCCGGTCGTCCCGTGCGACGAGCGCATCGACATCATCTCGGCCCTCGGGATCGTCGACGAGGTCGTCATCGACCGCTCCGAGGACAAGAAGATGGTCTGGGACCAGCGGCCGTTCGACGTCATCTTCAAGGGTGACGACTGGCAGGGGACGCCGAAGGGCTACCGCCTCGAGCGGTCGATGGGTGAGATCGGCGTCGACGTCGTCTACTACCCGTACACCCGCCAGACCTCCAGCACGATCCTGCGCGCCCACCTCACCGGCGCCGAGCTCGAGGGCCAGCTGTGAGCGTGCCGACCGTCCAGGCCTCGCAGGTCGACCGTCGGACCACCGACGGCGCCGTCGACGCCGACGCGGCCGGGTACGCCCCGGCCGTCACCGTGGTCGTGCCCACGCACGACCGGCCGCAGCTGATGGCCGAGGCCGTCCGCAGCGTGCTGAACCAGGAGTACGCAGGTCCGCTCGAGGTCGTCGTCGTCTTCGACGCCTGCGACCCCGTGCTCCCCGACGTGGTCACCGGTCCGACGCAGACGCTGCGCGCCGTCGTGAACGAGCGCACCCGAGGCCTGGCCGGCGCCCGCAACAGCGGCATCCTCGCCGCCTCCCACGACTTCGTCGCGTTCCTCGACGACGACGACACCTGGCTGGCCGGCAAGCTCGCCGCGCAGATGCCCCTCTTCCGCGACCACCCCGACGTCCGCCTCGTGGCCACCGCCATGCAGGTCGACGACGGTGAGCGGCTCACCGACCGTCTCGTCCCGAGCGACGTCGTCTCCCACGCCGAGCTCGTGCGCGAGCGGTTCGGCGGCCTGCACTCGAGCAGCTTCGTGTTCCGCCGCGAGGCGCTGGTCCACGAGATCGGCATGATCGACGAGGACCTGCCCCGTGGCTACGCCGAGGACACCGACGTCCTGCTCGGCGCCTCGCGCCTCGCGCCGGTCCGGCTGGTCAACGAGCCCCTCGTGCGGGTGCGCTGGCAGGGCCAGTCCTACTTCTTCGGGCGCTGGGCCGACTACGCGGCGGCGCTCACCTACCTCCTGGCCAAGCACCCGGAGTTCGCCGGCGACGACGCCGCGCACTCCCGCATGCTCTCGCAGATCGCGTTCGGCGAGGTCTCGTCCGGCCAGCGAGCGGCAGGTCGGCGACACGCCCGCCGCGCCATCGCCCTGCGCCGCACCAACCTTCGCGCCTGGCTCGCGCTCGTCATCGGCCTGCGCCTGGCGACCACCGGCGCCGTCGTGACCGTGGCCCGACGCTTCGGAAAGGGGATCTGACATGCGCATCCTCATCGCCTGCTCCTCCGGAGGGCACCTCGCCCAGGCCCTGGCGCTCGAGCCCTGGTGGGGCCAGCACGAGCGGCTCTGGGTCACCGGGCCGACCGAGGACGCCCGGCTCAAGCTGCGGGACGAGCGCGTCATCGAGTGCGCCTGGCCCACGCAGCGCAACCTGCCCAACCTGGCCCGCAACATGATGCTGGCCCGCCGCGTCATCGACGAGTGGCGTCCCGACGTCGTGTTCAGCACCGGGGCGGCCGTCGCCGTCCCCTTCCTGCGCCAGGCGCGTCGCGTCGGGGCGCGGTCGATCTTCCTCGAGACGATCGACCGCATCGAGAAGCCGTCGCTGACGGGCCGGCTCGTGTACCCCTTCGTCGACGAGTACCTCACCCAGTGGGACCAGCTGAGCGAGAAGCTCCCGCGGGCCCAGACCGTGGGGCTCGTGCTGTGACCGACGACCTCACCCTCGTGGCGAGCGTCGGGACGTACCACCACCCGTTCGACCGGTTCGTCGACTGGCTGGAGCCGTGGACGGACGAGCGCGGCGCCCAGGTCGTGTTCCAGCACGGGTCCACGCGCCCGATCGAGGGCGCGACCAACCTGACGATGATGGCGCCGGACGAGCTGCTCGAGCACTACCGGCGCGCCGACGTCGTGGTGCTGCAGGGTGGCGCCGGCGGCGTGATGGACGCCCGTCGCGCCGGGCGCATCCCGATCGTCGTGCCCCGCGTGCCCGTGGGCCACGAGGTGGTCGACGACCACCAGGTGGTGCTGGCGCGCCGCCTGGCCGAGATGGGTCTGGTCCACGTCGCCGAGACGCGTGAGCAGCTGCACGCCCTGCTCGACGGCGCGGCCGACGGGACCGTCGCGACCCGCAGCGGCCAGATCGAGCCGACGCCCGGCGTCGTCGAGGCCGTCCGCCTGCTCGGAGAGCTGCCCGAGGCCCGACGCGACGACGAGGGTCGCACCCGGCTGGGCCTGCCGCGCAGCAACCGGCTGCCGGCCGGCGAGGAGTTCCTCGCCGCACGTGAGCAGCGGGGACGGCGCGGTCCGTTCCGCATCCTCGCCGACGCGGTCCGACAGGGTCTGCTGGGCTACCTGCTCACCTTCGCGGTCACGCTGGTGCTGAGCAGCCGGCTCGCCGTGGGACCCGTGTCGGGCCGGGTCGTGGTCGTCAGCGTGCTCGTGTGGCTCGTCTACAGCTGGCTCGCCCAGGCCGCCTACGAGCGCGCCACGTCGCTCAAGCCCGCGGTGCGCTTCCTGTCGTTCGTCGGCACCACGCTCGTGGTCGCTCTCCTGCTCGGTGCGAACAACACCGTGGGGCTGCGCAGCGCCCTGCTCGTCGCGCTGCTCGCCGTGGCCACCTTCGTCGGCTACGGCGCGGTGCACCGGGTCGCTCGACGACGCACCCCCACCGTGCTCGTGGGCGAGGAGCGCACGGTCCGCCGCCTCACCCAGCGCTGGCACGACCGCAGCGACGTCGACGTGGTCTCGTCCTGCGTGTGGCGCGGCGAGGCCGAGTCGGTCCCACTCGGCTCGCCCGGCTCGCTCACGCGCATCGTCCCCGACGTGCTGGCGGCGGTGGCCCGGTCCCGTGCGCGGTCGGTGGTCATCGCGTCCGACCACGCCCTCACGACCCCGTCGCTGCGCCACCTCGCGTGGGCGCTGCAGCGCGCCGACGTCGAGTGCCTCGTGCTGGCCGACATGGAGGACCACGTCGAGTACATGCGCCCGCAGATCGTGGCCGACCAGCTGGCCCTCACGATGCGCCCGCCCAACGAGCACCTCGTCTCCGTCGCGGCGAAGACGGTCTTCGACCGCGTCGTGGCGCTGGTCGGGCTCCTCGTCCTGTCACCGGTGCTGCTCGCGATCGCCGTCGCCGTGAAGGCGTCCTCGCCCGGACCGGTCATCTTCCGCCAGGAGCGCACCGGCCGAGACGGCAAGCCCTTCACCATGCTCAAGTTCCGCACGATGGTCGTCGACGCCGAGGAGCGTCTGGCCGACCTCGTCCTGCGCAACGAGGGGGCCGGACCGCTGTTCAAGCTGGACGACGACCCCCGCGTCACCCGGGTGGGTCGGCTGCTGCGTCGCACGTCGCTCGACGAGCTTCCCCAGCTGGTGAACGTGCTGCTGGGACACATGTCCCTCGTGGGACCGCGTCCGGCCCTGCCGCGCGAGACGGCGCAGTACAGCCAGTGGGTCTGGCGACGCCTGCACGTCCGCCCAGGGCTCACCGGACTCTGGCAGGTCAGCGGCCGTTCGCAGCTCAGCTGGGAGGAGTCGATCCGGCTCGACCTGCAGTACGTGAACACCTGGAGCCTGCGGCTCGACGCCAAGATCCTGCTCCGGACGGTCCGTGCCGTGGTGGCACGTGACGGCGCTCTCTGAACGCGCGCCCGACTGTCACTCGCTGTTACTGTGACGCATCCCCGCACCCGCACCACGAGGAGTAGCCGGACCGCATGAGTGACATCGCCTACAAGCTGAAGGTCCTGCGTCAGATCGGTCTGCTGAAGCCCCAGCTGCCGCACCGGCTCCTCAAGGCGGGCGTCAAGCTCGCCACCTGGGGCCCGGGCTTCCCGGCGGCCGTCGCGGCCGCCGCGGCGAGGTACCCGAACCAGACCGCCATCATCGACGACGCCGGCGAGATCACCTGGTCCGAGCTCAGCGACGAGATCAACCGCACCACCGCCGCGCTCAAGGAGCGGGGCGTCCAGGTGGGCGACGCGGTCGCCCTGATGGGGCGCAACCATCGCTGGATGGTCATCTCGATGGTCTCGATCATGCAGATCGGCGCCAAGGTCCTGCTGCTGAACACCATGGCGAGCGCCTCGCAGCTGGGCGAGCTCACCCGGCGCGAGGACACCAAGTTCGCGATCGTCGACCAGGAGTTCCTCGAGGTCACCTCCGAGATCGACCGCGACATGGTGGTCGTGGCGTGGTCCGACGACGACAGCCACGGTCTGCCGACGCTGTCGCAGATCGCCCAGGGCCACCCCGGCAAGGCCCACAAGAAGCCCGAGAAGCCCGGCGGCATCGTCATCTTCACGTCCGGCACCACCGGGCTGCCCAAGGGCGCCAACCGCAAGGAGCCGGAGAACCTCGACCCGCTCCTCACCTTCTTCGGCTCGATCCCGTACGGCGGCAACACCACCGTCGTGCTGGCCGCGCCGCTGTTCCACTCGTGGGGCCTGCTCAACTTCGGCTTCGGCCTGTCGACGGTCCCCACGTACGTGCTGCGTCGCAAGTTCGATCCCGAGCAGGTGCTGCGGGACATCGCCGAGCACCGCGCGGAGGTGCTCGTCGTGGTGCCGCTGATGATCCAGCGCCTGGTGAACCTCGACCGGGAGAAGGCCGACCGCCACGACGTGTCGAGCCTGCGCATCACCGCGTCGAGCGGCTCGGCCCTCGCCGGCGAGCTCGCGACCGACTTCATGGACCGCTTCACCGACTCGGTCTACAACTTCTACGGAGCCACCGAGACCGGCTGGGTCTCCGTCGCCTCGCCGGAGGACCTGCGTGCCGCGCCGGGCACGGCGGGCCGCATCCCGTGGCGCACCGTCGTCAAGGTGCTCGACACCGACGGCAACGAGCTGCCGCCGGGCGAGACCGGCGTGATCTACGTGGGCAACGAGATGCAGTTCGGCGGGTACACCGACGGCAACACCAAGGACTTCCGCGACGGGCTCATGCACACCGGTGACCTCGGCTACTTCGACGAGGACGGGCGCCTGTTCGTGGCCGGTCGCGACGACGACATGGTCATCTCCGGCGGCGAGAACGTGTTCCCGCGCGAGCTCGAGGACGCCCTCATCGGCCACCCCGCGATCACCGACGTGGTCGTCGTCGGCATCCCCGACGACGACTGGGGCCACTGCCTGGCCGCCTACGTGGTGGTCAAGGACGGTGAGTCGCTCGACGAGGACGAGGTCGTGGCGTACGCGAAGGAGCGGGTGGCGCGGTTCGCCGTGCCGCGCCGCCTCCAGTTCCTCGACGAGCTGCCGCGCAACCCCACCGGCAAGGTGATGAAGCGCGAGCTCCCCGAGTTCGACTGACCCCGACCGAGCGCAGCTGGGGCACGTCCCGCTCGCGGAGGCGGACGTCGGTCGGGCGACGATCGTCGTGCGACCCGACGGCGCCCCGTGCGTCTCGCCGAGCGCAGCGGGGCCCGTGTGGCACGCTTGCGCCGTGGATCTGACGTACGCACCGCGGCCGGACGGTCGTCCGGACCCGGGTGAGGTCGTCTGGACGTGGGTGCCGTACGAGGACGACCCGACCCGGGGCAAGGACCGGCCGGTGCTCGTGGTCGGACGCGACGGAGAGCGCCTCGTGGGCCTCATGCTCACCTCGAAGGACCACGACCGCGACGCCGAGCAGGAGGCGCGGGCCGGACGGTTCTGGCACGACCTGGGCGCCGGTCCGTGGGACCCGAAGGCCCGGCCGAGCGAGGTGCGGCTGAACAGGCTGCTCGACCTCGACCCCGACGGCGTGCGGCGCGAAGGTGCCGTGCTCGACGAGCCGCGCTTCCGTGTCGTGGTGGCCGCCGCCTCCGAGCACCTCCCCGACCTCCGCCGGGGCCGCGCGTGAAGATCATCGACGCGATCGACCGGTTCCAGCGTCGGCACCCGGTCCTGGCGTTCCCGCTGGCGGTCATCTACAAGTACTTCGACGACCAGGGCCCGTACCTGGCCGCGATCATCAGCTACTACGCCTTCATCGCGGTGTTCCCGCTGCTGCTCATCTCCTCCTCCATCCTCGGCTTCGTGCTGCAGGGGGACCCCGAGCTGCGCGACCGGCTGCTCGACACGGCGCTGAGCCAGTTCCCGATCGTGGGCGACCAGCTCGCCAGCGAGCAGGGGCTGCAGGGCAGCACGTCGGCCATCGTCGTCGGTTCGATCGTCGCGACCTACGGTGCGATGGGCCTGGGGCAGGCGGCGCAGAACGCGGCGAACATCGCCTGGTCGGTGCCGCGCAACAGCCGCGCCAACCCGTTCCTGATGCGGCTGCGCAGCCTGATCTTCCTGGCCATCGCCGGCCTGGGCATCCTCGCGCTCGCGATCGCGACGTCGGTGCTCGCGAACCCCGACGCGTTCGGCGGCACGGTCGGGCCGGCGACCGGCCCGTTGGTCCGTGGCGTCGGCTTCGTCCTCACGGCGGCCATCTTCGTGGGCCTGTTCCGGCTGGTGAGCGCCGGACGCGCCTCCACCCGGTCGGTGCTGCCGGGGGCGCTGCTCGCCACCGTGGGCTGGCAGCTGCTGCAGCTGGCGGGCAACACGTACGTCACGAACGTGATCAACCGGGCCAGCCGGACCGTCGACCCGACGTTCGCGCTGGTGCTCGGCCTGGTGGCCTTCATCTTCGTCGCCGCCGTGATGACCGTGCTCGGTCTGGAGCTCAACGTCGTCCTGCGGCGACACCTCTACCCGCGGGCGCTGCTGACCCCGTTCACCGACAACGTCGACCTCACCGATGCCGACAAGCGGGCGTACACCGCCTACGCGAAGGCCCAGCGGCACAAGGGCTTCGAGATCATCGAGGCCCGGTTCGAGAAGCCCGACGACGAGGACGACGGGGCCGGTGACGGGGCAGGTGACGAGACGGTGCCACCGTCGTCGCCGCCCGAGCCGGCGTCGGCTCGCCCCGGCACCGCCTAGGCTGGACGCAGAGAGCTCCACCCCCCTGACAGAAGGACACGCGCATGCCCACGGGCAAGGTCAAGTGGTACGACACCGAGAAGGGCTTCGGCTTCATCAGCAGCGACGAGGGCGGCGACGTCTACGTCCACTCCGACGCGCTGCCCTCCGACGTCCCGGCGCTCAAGTCCGGCACACGCGTCGAGTTCGGCGTGGCGCAGGGGCGCCGCGGTGACCAGGCGCTGCAGGTCCGGGTGCTCGAGGGCACGGCTCCGGTCTCGCGCACGCAGGCACGGGCCCGGCGCAAGAAGCCCGAGGAGATGGTGACGATCGTCGAGGACCTCATCCGACTGCTCGACGACCTCGGCGAGGGCTACCGCCACGGCCGCCACCCCGACTCGCGTTCCGCGAAGCCGGTGGCGCAGCTGCTGCGTGCGCTGGCCACCGAGCTCGACGCCTGAGGAGGTCTCGCGCCCGACGCCGTCCACGTCGGCCCATCCCGCCCCGCGAGGGGTCCGGGGTGGGCCGTCGTCGTCCCGGCCGATGCGGTCGGGCGGAACCGGTCGGGCCGATCCGTTCGAAGTGGTGGAGCAGGGCGTACACTGGTAGTTGAAGCATCTACTACCTGGAGCGACCATGACCACCAGCACCCCCTCGACGTCGGGCCCGGGCGTCGCCTACTCCGTGGCCGACCTCGAGTCGCGCCTGAGCCCCAGCGAACGGATGCCGGTGCTCTTCGTGGGTCACGGCAACCCCATGCACGCGATCCGCGAGAGCGACTACACACGCACGTGGGAGCACGAGGGTCGCCGGCTGCCGCAGGCCCAGGCGATCGTCGTGATCAGCGCACACTGGCTGACGCCGGGTCGCACCCACATCACCGACGCGCCGCGCAACCGGGTCATCTACGACTTCGGTGGCTTCCCCGACGAGCTCTACCGGGTGCGCTACGACTCCGTGGGCGACCACGCGGTCGCGCAGGTGCTGGCCCACCAGCTCGTCGAGTACGAGGCCGCCCTCGACGCGCAGTGGGGGCTGGACCACGGGACCTGGTCGATCCTGAAGTACCTCGCGCCCGAGCCGCAGGTGCCGGTGCTGCAGATCAGCATCGACGACACCCTGCCGCTGCCCCGGCTCCACGACCTCTACGCCCGACTGCGCCGGCTCCGGCACCAGGGGGTGCTGTTCATCGGCAGCGGCAACATCGTCCACGCCCTCGGCCGGGCCCGGTGGGAGCCCGGGGCGGAGGCCTGGGACTGGGCCGAGCAGTTCGACGCCGACACGGCCGAGGCGCTGGTCGAACGTCGGGTCGACGCCCTGCTCGACCCGTACGGGACGTGGCGCGAGGCCCGCCTGGCCGTGCCCACGGACGACCACTACCGCCCGATGGTCGCCTCGCTCAGCCTGCTCGAGGACGACGAGGAGATCCGGTTCTTCAACACCTCGGTCGACATGGGCTCGATCGGCATGCGCAGCTTCGTGACCGCCTGAGCGGTTCGGCAGTGCGACCTCCTCAGGGGTGAGGTGGCACGGCCGGGCCGACCGGCTCGCGGGACTGCACCGCCCGGGTCAGGACGAAGACGCCCCAGGCCACGACGATGCCGGCCGTGACGAACATGGCCAGCGCCACGTCGGTGTCGAGGGTGAACAGCCCGATCCCGATGAGCCCGCCGATCACCCACGACAGCTGGAGCAGGGTCTCGGACCGGGCGAACATGCTCGTGCGGACCTCCTCACGGATGTCGCGCTGGATCAGGGCGTCGAGGCTCAGCTTGCCCAGGGACTGGCACAGCCCGACGGTCAGGCCGAGCAGCGCCGCGACCGGCCAGCGGAAGAACGCCGCGGCGACCACGAGCACCGTGATGTCGACGAGCAGCACGGCGAGCACGACGCGGTGCGGGCTGCGCGAGCGGGTCCAGGACCCGATGACCACGCCGAGCGTGTTGCCCGCGCCGGCGGCCCCGATGACGAGGCCCATCAGCACGGTGGCGTTGCCGGTCCAGCCGAGCGACGCCGGCGGCTCGCGCAGGGTGAAGGCCATGAAGATGGTCAGGAAGCCGGTGATGAGCCGCAGCCCCGCGTTGCTGCGCAGCGCGTCGACCACGTGCCGGGAGACGGCGATCCCGCCTCGCGGCGTGCGGCCGCTGAGGTCGGCGAGGTCGACCTGCTCCTCGCCCTCGCTGGAGTCGACCCGGGCCGGCAGCAGGATGGCCAGGACCGTGCCGATCACGAAGAGGACGAACGCGTAGCGCAACGACCACTCGGCCCCGATGGTCGCGGCACCGATCGCGATCGGGGCCGACAGCGCCGCGGCGGCGGTGCCCGTCAGCGAGATCCTCGAGTTCGCCTTCACCAGGGTGAACTCCTCGGGCAGGAGCCGCGGCACGGCCGACGCCCGGGTGACGCCGTAGGCCTTCGAGGCCACCAGGCAGCCGAGCGCCGCGAGGTAGAACGCCGCGGACTCGTCGGCGACGGCACCGGCGAGCACCCAGCAGCAGAACCCGCGGATGGCGAGGGTGCTGCCGATGGCCCACCGCCGGCCGCGGCGGAAGCGGTCCAGGAACGGGCCGATCAGGGGCGCCACGAAAGCGAACGGCAGCATCGTGAGCACCAGGAACAGCGCCACCTGGCCGCTCGCCTGCTCGGTGGGGACGGTGAAGAAGAGGGTCCCGGCGAGGGAGACGGCGATGGCCGCGTCGCCGGCGGTGTTGAACGCGTGCAGCTCGAGCAGGCGTGACAGTCCCGACTCGCCCGCGCCGCCGGCGTGCGTGAAGCGGCGCGCCCCGGAGTAGGCGCCCACGCCACCACGGGCCACGGTGCGCCCGGTGCGGCGCAGCCCTTGGGAGATGCGGGCCGCGCGAGGCAGCCGACCGGGCGGGTCGGGCTCGCCGGCGGGACCAGGGTCGGGGTCGGCGTCGAGGTCGTCGAGGGTGTCGGGTCCCGTGGGTCCGTGCGGGTGCGCACCCGGCCAGTCGGGACCGGGAGCGCGGTCTCCACCGTCGCTCGTCTGGGCCATGGAGTCATCCTGCCCCACGCGGCGGGGCTCGACCGCCCGAGGCTCGCCGTCGAGCCGGGCCCGTCCCGGGTGGGTGCCCGCAGGTGGGGTCGATGAGGGACAATCGGGGACATGACGACCGACGCCGTTCTGGCCGCCGCCCACGACGTGGCTCGCACCGCGCTGCTCGAGGCCACCGACGAGTCCACGGTGGGAGACCACCTGCGGGTCGTCGACGACGGCGAGCGGCTCGCGACCCACCTGTTCGCCTGCACCGGACCGGGATACCGCGGCTGGACGTGGGCCGTGAGCCTCTCGGCCGCGATCGACGACGGTGCGGTCAGCGTCAACGACGTGGTGCTGCTGCCCGGCGACGACGCCGTCGTGGCGCCGGCCTGGACGCCCTACCGCGATCGCATCCAGCCCGGCGACCTGAGCCCCGGCGACCTGCTGCCCCCCGAGGAGGACGACGCGCGGCTCGTGCCGTCGTGGTCCGCCGGCGACCACCTCGAGACCGTCGACCGCGCGTTCGCGCGCGAGGTCGGCCTGGGACGCCCCTGGGTCCTGTCGCTCGAGGGCCGCGACCTCGCGGCGCAGCGCTGGCACGACGGCGACCAGGGCCCCGACACACCGCTCGCCCAGCAGGCCCCCGGCACCTGCCACTCGTGCGGCTTCCTGGTGAGCCTGGCCGGACCGCTCGCGGACCGCTTCGGCGTGTGTGCCAACGGGTCGGCGAACGACGACGGCCGCGTCGTGTCCTTCGAGCACGGCTGCGGGGCGCACTCCGGTGCCAGGCTGAGCCGTTCGGCCGGCCCGCAGAAGCTGCCGCCGCCGGTGTGGGACACCATCGCGGTCGACGGCCTCGAGACCAGCTGACCCGGCTCCGTCCCGCAGGGGCGCGCGGGCCCGGCGCTACTCGGAGCGTCGACGGCCGGGCTGGTGGCGCAGGGCGTTGCGGCGCAGCCGGCAGTACTCGATGCCGATGAGCCCGAGGCCGAACCCGGCGAGGGCGGTCCACAGCCACCAGGTGCGGCCGTCGTCCTGCAGGGTGCCGAGGAACGGGACGAGCGCGAGCGCGACGACGCCCCAGAGGATGGTGCCGACGGTCATGGTGCGGACGCCGTCGAGGTCCATGGGCTCGACCTGGGCGACCTTGTGGGTGGTGCGGCCGATCTCGAGCTCGGTGACCTCGGGGCGGCCGAGCTCGTGACGGCGGGCCGAACGCTCCAGCCGGGCGCGCTCGCGGTGTCCGAGCTTGCGCTCGATCGTCTCGGGTCCGTCGCCGTCGCGGACCGCCCACTCCGACTCGTCGCTCACAGGGCCCAGGGTACCCGGCTCGTCGCGCGGGCTCGTCGACCGTGGCGCCCCTCGGCCCGGGACGACCCTCGACGGGCCCGGGGCGCGAGACGCTGGGAGGATGGTGCCGATGAACCCCCGTCGCCGTCGGCTCCTGTTCCCGGCCCTCCTGGTCGTCCTGATCCTGGTGGCCGCCGTCGTGTCGTTCACCCGCGATGCCGACGCGGCCGTGGGGGCCGACGACGAGGACAGCCCGGTCGACTCGCGGGTGGTCAGCACCGTCACCGACTCCCGCATCGCCGAGTCGAGCGGCCTGGCGGTCAGCACGGTGCACGACGACCTCGCCTACACGATCAACGACTCCGGCAACGCCGACGTCGTCTTCGCGGTGCGTGTCTCGACCGGCGAGGTCGTGGGCACCACCACGGTCACCGGCACGGCGTGGCAGGACACCGAGGCGCTCATGCTCCACGACGGCAGGCTGTGGGTGGCCGACGTCGGCGACAACCTCGCGCAGCGCAAGGACACCGCCCTCTACGCGATCGACGAGCCCGGTCCGGGCGACGGCTCGGCCCGCTCCACGCGGTACCCGGTCGGCTACTCCGACGGTCCGGCCGACGTGGAGTCGCTGGCCGTCGACGCCGACGGTCGCTTCCTCCTGGTCACCAAGGAGCTCCTGGCCGGTCGCATCCTGCGCCTGCCTGCCGACCTGTCGACCGACGAGACCAACGTCCCCGAGCCCGTGGGGGAGCCCACCCTGCTCATGGCCACCGACGCCTCCACCAGCCCCGACGGACGCTTCGTGGTGGTGCGGAACTACATCGCGGCAGCCGTGCTCGACGCGAGCGACCTGAGCCTCGTGCGCAGCGAGGCACTGCCGGACCAGCCGCAGGGCGAGACGGTGGCGTTCGAGCCGTCGGGCGGCTCCTACCTGATCGGCAGCGAGGGGTCGCCCTGGGAGCTCGTGCGGGTCGGGTTCTCGGCCGGAGAGGCGGGCCAGGCCGCACCCAGCGCCACCCCCACGCCGTCGGCCTCCCCGTCGGCCACCGCCGCGGACCAGCCCGGTGAGATCGGCCGGCCGTGGTTCGTCGTGGTCTCCGGTGGGCTCGCGGTGCTGCTCCTGGCGCTCGTCGGCGTCTGGATCACCCGCAAGGACGACGACTGACCCGTTGTCGATGCCGCCGCGCGGCGCCGACGCGTCCTGAAACCCGATCGACCCAGGCACGACATCAACGTCGCCGGACGGTCTGGCATGCTGCGGTGCCATGACGACCGTTCTCGAGCGCCACTTCAAGATCACCGACCGCGGTTCCAGCGTGGCGAGGGAGGTCCGCGGCGGCGTGGTGACCTTCCTGACGATGGCCTACATCATCGTCCTGAACCCGATCATCCTCGCCGGCGTCCCCGACGCCGACGGCTCGTTCCTCGGCGGCGGCTCCGAACCGGGATCGGGCTTCACGACGATCGCCGCCTGCACCGCGCTCGCGGCGGGCGTGCTCAGCATCCTGATGGGCGCCGTGGCGAACTTCCCGCTCGCGATCGCGACGGGCCTCGGCCTCAACGCCTTCGTGGCGTACTCGGTGGCCTCGCAGATGACCTGGGCCGACGCGATGGGGCTCGTGGTGCTGGAGGGCCTCATCATCCTGGTGCTCGTGCTCACGGGCTTCCGGAAGGCCGTGTTCGACGCGGTGCCGGCCCAGCTGAAGACCGCGATCGCGGTCGGCATCGGCCTGTTCATCACGCTCATCGGCCTGGTCGACGCGGGCTTCGTCCGCACGACGGGCAACGCGGCCCCGCCGATCGGCCTCGGCATCGGTGGTGAGCTGTCCGGCTGGCCCGTGCTGGTCTTCTGCATCGGCCTGCTGCTCATGATCGCCCTGCACGCGCGTGGCGTCCCCGGGGCCATCCTCATCGGCATCGCGACCACGACCGTGCTCGCCGGCGTCGTGCAGGCCGTCACGGACACCCCCGGCAGCAACGGCGACCCGACGTCGAAGGGCTGGAACCTCAACGTCCCGTCGTGGCCCGACTCGTTCTTCGCCACGCCCGACTTCGGCCTGCTCGGCCAGTTCTCGCTGTTCGGCTCCTTCGAGCGCGTCGGCGTCGTGGCGGCCTCGCTGCTGGTCTTCACGCTCCTGCTGGCCGACTTCTTCGACACGATGGGCACGATGACGGCCATCGGCGCCGAGGCCGGGCTCAACGACGAGAACGGCTCGCCCGAGGGCGCGCAGCGCATCCTCGTCGTCGACTCCATCGCCGCCGCAGCCGGTGGCGCCGCGGGCGTCTCGTCGAACACCTCCTACATCGAGTCGGCGTCCGGCGTCGGCGACGGCGCGCGCACCGGTCTCGCGAGCATCGTGACCGGCCTGCTGTTCCTGCTGGCCACGTTCTTCGCCCCGCTCGTGCAGCACATCCCCAACGAGGCGGCGGTCCCGGCACTGGTGCTCGTGGGCTTCCTGATGATGACCCAGGTGACGGGCATCGTCTGGGACGACCCGGACATCGCGATCCCGGCGTTCCTGACGATCGTGCTCATGCCGTTCACGTACTCCATCACGGCCGGCATCGGTGCGGGGTTCATCGCCTACGTGCTGCTCAAGGTCACCCGCGGCAAGATCGCCGAGGTCCACGCGCTCATGTGGGTCGTGTCGGTGCTGTTCGTCGTCTACTTCGCCATCGACCCCATCACGCGCTGGCTGACCTGAGCCGGTGACCTAGGGTCGGACGCATGCAGATCGACCTGGGTGACGACCGACGTCCGCGCGTGGCCGAGTCCGCCTTCGTGGCCCCCAACGCCACCCTGGCCGGGTCCGTCGTGCTCGAGGACGGCGCCAGCGTCTGGTACGGCGCGGTGCTGCGTGCCGACAACGAGCCGATCACGATCGGTCCGCGCTCCAACGTGCAGGACGGGTGCGCCTTCCACGTCGACAAGGGTCAGCCGGTCGTCCTGGGCGAAGGGGTCTCGGTCGGCCACAACGCCGTCGTGCACGGTGCCGTCGTCGAGGACCACTGCCTCATCGGGATGGGGGCCGTGGTGATGAACGGTGCCGTGATCGGCAGCGAGTCCCTCGTGGCGGCCGGAGCGCTCGTGACGGCCGGCATGCAGGTGCCGCCGCGCTCCCTCGTGGCCGGGGTTCCGGCCAAGGTGCGGCGCGAGCTGAGCGACGACGAGGTGGAGGGCCTGCACCGCAACGCCCGCATCTACGAGGAGCACCGCGAGCTGCACCGCTCCGCCACGGTCGTCGACTGACGACCGCGGCGGACTGCCTCAGAGCCGCTCGACGACCCAGTCGATGCAGGCGGTGAGGGCACTGACGTCGTCGGGCTCGACGCTCGGGAACATGCCGATGCGCAGCTGGTTGCGGCCCAGGCCGCGGTAGCTGTCGACGTCGACGATGCCGTTCTCCCGCAGGATCTCGGTCAGGGTCTGCTGCGGGACCGACGCGTCGAGGTCGATCGTGCCCACCACGAACGACCGCTCCGCCGAGGCGGTGACGAACGGCGACGCGAAGGGCGAGGCCTCGGCCCAGGAGTACAGGCGGGCGCTGGAGTCGCGGGTGCGGCCGGCAGCGAAGTCCATGCCGCCGTGCTCGTTCAGCCACCGCACCTGCTCGTCGAGCAGCACCAGGGTGGCCACCGCGGGCGTGTTGTAGGTCTGGTCCTTGCGGGAGTTCTCGATGGCGGTCGGCAGGTCCAGGAACGACGGCACGTACCGGCCCGAGGCCGCGATGCGCTGCGCCCGCTCGACCGCCGCCGGGGACATGACGGCCAGCCACAGACCACCGTCGGAGGCGAACGACTTCTGCGGCGCGAAGTAGTAGACGTCGGTCTGCGACACGTCGACGGACAGGCCACCGGCGGCCGACGTCGCGTCGACCAGCACGAGCGCGTCGGGGTCGGCGTCGGGGACCCGCTCCACGGGCACCATCACGCCCGTGGAGGTCTCGTTGTGGGCCCACGCGTACACGTCGACGCCGGCCGTCGCGCGGGGGAGCGGGTGCGTGGACGGCGCCGACTCGAGCACCTCGGGGTCCTGCAGGAACGGCGCGCGTGCGGCCGCGGTCGCGAACTTGCGCGAGAACTCGCCGTGCACCAGGTGCTGGCTGCGTCGCTCGACCAGCCCGTGGACGGCGGCGTCGAAGAAGGCGTGCGTGCCCCCGAGGCCGAGCACGACCTCGTAGCCGTCGGGCAGCTCGAGCAGGGTGGAGAGGCCCGAGCGGACCGATCCGACGAGGTTCTTGACCGGTGCGGCGCGGTGCGACGTGCCGAGCAGCGAGGAGCCGGTGGCGGCGAGCGCGGCCAGCGCCTCCGGGCGGACCTTGGACGGGCCGGACCCGAAGCGACCGTCGCGGGGCAGGAGCTTCGCGGGGATCTTCACCCCACCAGTCTGGCAGCGTCCCCGTGAGCGCCGGACATTACGTCGAACCACCCCTGTCCCCGAGGGGCCGGACGTCCCAGGATGAGGACGTTCGGGGGACCGCTCGCCCGCGCCGTCGGGCCCCAGCACCCGAGGTCGGTCCATGAGGAACAACGTCCGCGCGACGGTCGTCGCCACCACGGCCAGCACGGCCACCGCAGTCGTCCTGGCGTGCCTGGGCGCCCCGGCCCACGCCGACGACGTGACCGTGACGCCGGTGCAGTCCGGCTCCTTCGCCGGCACCGACCCCGTCGGTGTCGACGTCGACGCCTCCGGAGGGCGCTGGATCGTCTCGAACAACGCGGTCCGGTACTTCCCGGTGGGGTCGACGACCGCGACCAAGACGATCGCCGGCGCCGCCACGGGGTTCGGCTACCCCAACGGTGTCGCGGTGGACGCCGACGGCTCGGTGCACGTCATCGACGGCTCCAACGACGCCATCCGCATCTTCGCGCCCGGCGCGAACGGCGACGTGGCGCCGGAGCGGGTCATCACCGGCGCCTCGACGGGCATCGTCAGCCTGAGCGGCATCGACGTCGACGCCGCCGGCTACATCCACGTCGCCGACGCCGGAGCGTCCGCCGTGTCGACCTTCGCTCCGTCGGCGTCGGGCAACGCACGACCGCTGCACCGCATCGTCGGACCGCGGACCCAGCTCTCGGGCGTCAGCGGCGTCGTCCGCCGGGGGAGCCTGCTCTGGGTGGTGTCGTCCGAGGCGGACGCGGCGGTGGCCTTCGCCTACGGCTCGAGCGGTGACGCCGGACCCGTCTCGGTGCTCGGTGGGAGCCGAAGCCGGCTCAACAACCCCTCCGCCCTCGCGTTCGACGGGGGAGGCAACCTCTACGTGACCAACAACGACGCCGCACGACACGTCGTCGTCTTCGCCCCGAGCAGCGACGGGAACGCGACCCCCGCTCGGGTGGTGCGGGTGGCGTCGCGGCCGAACGGTCCGAACGGCGTCGCGGTCGACCCCCGCCGCCGGGTCACGCTCATCAACATCTCCAACAGCACCACCGACGTGCTGCCGGCGGTCATGACGACGGCACCGTCCGCGCCTCGGTCGCTCAGGGTCTCCGGCACCTCGAGGTCGAGGACGCGCACCGTCTCCTGGTCCACCCCGGCGGCCGACGGCTTCACGGCGGTCACGGGCTACGACGTCCGGATCATGGCGGGCTCGAAGGTGGTGCGCAGCGCCACGCGGTCGGCCACGCAGCGCTCGTACGCCGTGTCGCGCAGCGCGCTGGGCAAGGGCAAGCGCGTGGCCATGGTGCGGGCCCGCAACGCCAAGGGCGCAGGGGCGTGGGCGAAGCTCACCTTCTCCGTGTCGTGATCGCACCGGGCGCGACGTCGCTCCCGCCCCCGTCGGCTTCGTCACACCGGGTGGCCGGGCTCACAGGCCCGCCCTACGATGCCCCCTATGGCATCTGACCCCGGCTCCGGCGTGGGCCCGGAGGCGACGGTCGCCGTCCCGCTGGCCGAAGGCGTCGAGCCCGACGTCCACGCCTGGGAGAAGGCCACCGCCGCCGTCCTGCGCAAGACCAAGAAGCTCGCCGACGACGCTCCGGACGCCGACGTGTGGGCGCTGCTCACCCGCTCGACGCTCGACGGCATCGGCGTCGCCCCGCTCGGCACGCCGGCCCTGTCGGCCGACGTGGCGCCGACCGGGCTGCCGGGCCAGGCCCCCTTCACGCGAGGCTCTGCCGCCACGCGTGAGCTCGACGGCTGGGACGTGCGGGCCTGGTTCGCCGACCCCGACGCCGACCTGACCGCGCAGCACGTGCTCACCGACGTCGAGAACGGCGTCAACTCGCTCTGGATCGCCGTGGGCGACGGTGCCGTGCCGACCGACGCGCTGGCCCGCGTCCTCGAGCCCGTCTTCGTGGACCTGGCTCCCGTGGTGGTCGAGGACCCGACCGACCCGCTGGGTGCGGCGCAGGCCCTCGACGCCGTCGTCGACGACAAGGCCGTCGACCCGGCACCCGGCACGAGCTACGGCGCCGACCCCCTCGGGTCCCTGGCCCGCACCACGCTCGGCATCGGGGTCGAGGGTGCGGTCACCGACCCGTCCGTCGCCGTCGACGTCGCCCGGCTCGCGCAGCGGCGCGGCGCCCGCGGCATCGTCGTCGACGCCACCGCCGTGCACGACGCGGGCGCGTCCGACGTGCAGGAGCTCGCCTACTCCCTGCTCGCCGGAGCCGCCTACCTGCGGCTGCTCACCGAGGCCGGTCTCGACGTCGACGCCGCCGCCGACCAGCTCGACGTGCGCCTCGCCGCCACCGACGAGCAGTTCCCGACCATCGCCAAGCTGCGCGCCGCCCGGCGGGTGTGGGCCCGTCTGCTCGAGCTGAGCGGCGTGGCCGAGAGCGGCCGCGGCCAGCGCCAGCACGTCGTCACCTCGCGGCCCATGATGGCGGCGTACGACCCCTACGTGAACATGCTCCGCACCTGCGTGGCCACCTTCGCAGCCGGCGTCGGTGGCGCCTCCAGCGTCACGGTGCTCCCGTTCGACGAGCCGCTCGGCCTGCCCGAGGTGTTCAGCCGGCGCATCGCCCGCAACACCTCGAGCCTGCTCATCAGCGAGTCGCACGTGGCCCGCGTCGTCGACCCCGCCGGGGGTGCGCACGCCGTCGAGAAGCTCACTGACGACGTCGCGCGCGCGGCCTGGGACCTGTTCGGAGAGCTCGACGCCGTGGTCGCCGACTCCGCCGACCGGGAGGCGGGCTTCGCAGCCGCCCTCGACGCACTCCGGACCCGGGTCGAGGCGACCGTCTCCGACCGCGCCCTGCAGGTGGCGCGACGGCAGCGTCCTGTCACGGGCGTCTCGGAGTTCCCGAACCTGCACGAGGAGCAGCCCGAGCGTCGCCCGTACGGCCGCACCCTGCCGGTGCACCGCTACGCGCACGAGTTCGAGGCCATGCGCGACGACCGCGCCACCGCGCCGGTGTTCCTCGCGACGATGGGGCGGGTGGCCCAGCACACCGCGCGCGCCACGTTCGCGGCCAACCTGTTCGCCGCCGGTGGCATCGAGACCGTCACGGCCGGCGCCACCGACGGGGTGGACGCCGTCGTGGAGGCGTACCGCCAGGCCGACGCACCCGCCGTCGTGTGCCTGACCGGACCCGACCCGCTCTACGGCGAGTGGGGTGGCGAGCTGGTCGCCGCCCTGCGCGAGGCCGGTGCCCGCCACGTGGTCGTGGCCGGCAAGCCCGACGCCGTCTCCGCCGACGTCGACGACTCCTGCGCGGCCGGGCTCGACGCCCTGGCCTTCCTGCGCCGCACCCGAGAGGAGCTGGCCTCGTGACGATCCCCGCCTCGTTCGCCGGACAGCCGCTGGACCCCGAGCAGCCACCCGCCCCCGACGCAGGCGCGTACGCCTCTGCCGTCGAGGGCGCCGAGCCGTGGGACGCACCCGAGGGCATCGCGGTCAAGAACCTCTACACCGCCGACGACCTCGCCGACGTCGACGCCCTCGACACCTACCCGGGCCTGGCGCCCTTCCTGCGCGGGCCGTACCCGGCCATGTACTCGACGCAGCCCTGGACCATCCGCCAGTACGCCGGGTTCTCGACGGCGCAGGAGTCCAACGCCTTCTACCGCCGCAACCTCGCGGCCGGCCAGAAGGGCCTGTCGGTCGCGTTCGACCTCGCCACCCACCGCGGGTACGACTCCGACCACCCGCGGGTGAAGGGCGACGTCGGCATGGCCGGTGTGGCCATCGACTCCATCTACGACGCGCGTGAGCTGTTCGACGGCATCCCGCTCGACGAGATGAGCGTGTCGATGACCATGAACGGCGCGGTGCTGCCGGTCCTCGCGCTCTACATCGTCGCGGCCGAGGAGCAGGGGGTGAAGCCGGAGCAGCTCTCGGGGACCATCCAGAACGACATCCTCAAGGAGTTCATGGTCCGCAACACCTACATCTACCCGCCGGCGCCGTCGATGCGGATCATCTCCGACATCTTCGCGTACACGGCGCAGCGGATGCCGCGGTTCAACTCCATCTCGATCTCCGGGTACCACATCCAGGAGGCCGGGGCCACGAACGACCTCGAGCTGGCGTACACGCTGGCCGACGGCGTGGAGTACATCCGCGCCGGTCTCGACGTCGGCCTCGACATCGACGCCTTCGCGCCGCGCCTGAGCTTCTTCTGGGCCATCGGCATGAACTTCTACATGGAGATCGCGAAGATGCGCGCGGCCCGTGCCCTGTGGGCGCGGCTCGTGAGCGACTTCGACCCGAAGAACCCCAAGAGCCTGAGCCTGCGCACCCACAGCCAGACGTCGGGCTGGAGCCTCACCGCCCAGGACGTGTTCAACAACGTGCAGCGCACCTGCATCGAGGCCATGGCGGCCACGCAGGGCCACACCCAGAGCCTGCACACCAACGCGCTCGACGAGGCCATCGCGCTGCCCACCGACTTCAGTGCACGCATCGCCCGCAACACCCAGCTGCTGCTGCAGCAGGAGTCCGGCACCACCGGGATCATCGACCCGTGGGGCGGCTCCTACTACGTGGAGAAGCTGACCCACGACCTGGCCAACCGTGCCTGGGCGCACATCCAGGAGGTCGAGAAGGCCGGCGGCATGTCGAAGGCCATCGAGGCCGGCATCCCGAAGATGCGCATCGAGGAGGCCGCGGCGCGCACGCAGGCCCGCATCGACTCCGGCCAGCAGGCCGTCATCGGCGTGAACACCTACCGGCTCGCCGACGAGGACCCGCTCGACGTGCTCAAGGTCGACAACGCGTCGGTCTACTCCCAGCAGGTGGCCAAGCTGGAGCGGCTGCGTGCCGAGCGCGACCCCGCCGAGGTCGAGCGCACGCTCGCGGCACTCACCGCCAGCGCCGAGCGCGGGTCGTCCAGCGACGGCTCGCTCGACGGCAACCTGCTGGCCCTCGCGGTCGACGCCGCCCGCGCCAAGGCCACCGTCGGCGAGATCTCCGACGCGCTCGAGAAGGTCTACGGCCGGCACCAGGCCGTCATCCGTACGATCTCCGGTGTGTACAGGACCGAGGCGGGCCAGGGCGGCAACATCGGCAAGGTCGTCGACGCCACCGCCGCCTTCGAGAAGGCGGAGGGCCGACGCCCCCGGATCCTCGTGGCCAAGATGGGCCAGGACGGTCACGACCGCGGCCAGAAGGTCATCGTCACGGCGTTCGCCGACATGGGCTTCGACGTCGACGTGGGACCGCTGTTCTCCACGCCCGAGGAGGTCGCGCAGCAGGCGGTCGACGCCGACGTGCACATCGTCGGCGTGTCGAGCCTCGCGGCCGGCCACCTCGCGCTGCTGCCCGAGCTCAAGAAGGCGCTGGCCGACCTGGGTGGTGAGGACATCATGATCGTCATGGGCGGCGTCATCCCGCCCGACGACGTCCCGACGCTCAAGGAGATGGGGGCGGCCGAGGTGTTCCTGCCCGGCACCGTCATCGCCGACTCCGCGCTCAGCCTGCTCGACCGGCTGCGCACCGGCGACGGGTCCTGATGCCGGTGCGTGCGCCGAGCTCGTCGAGGTGCCGCGTGGCGGGTCAGGCGGCGTCGTCGCCGAACACGCGACGCGACAACGCCTGGACGTCGCGGTCGAGGTACTTGATCTCGGTGCGGACCGAGGCGAACTCGGCCTGCATCTCGGTCCGCAGGGACCCGATCTCGCCCCGCACGGATCGGAGCTCGGTGCCCATCTCGCTGCGCAGCGACCCGATCTCGGTGCGCATCTCGGTGCGCAGGGACCCGATCTCGGTGCGCAGGATCCGGACGAACATGGTCGACATGAGCGTGAGCATGCCGAACAGGGCCGTTCCGAAGACGCCGATCAGCGTCCACACCTGCGGCTCGTTCACCTCGATCACCCCTTCAGTGTCGTGCGTCCGAGCCGATCTTTCCAGGGGTCCGCGACACGGTCGATCCCGTCCGCACGAAACCTGTGGACGGCTTGACAGCGGGCGGCGGCGCGCATGACCGACGTCGAGAAGCTCGCCGCGGACGTCCTCGACGGACGTCGCGCGGGGGTCTCGCGGGCCATCACGCTCGTCGAGTCCAGCCGCGCGGACCACCGGGCGGCGTCGCGGGAGCTGCTCGCCGCCCTCACCCCGAACGCCGGGGGAGCGGTGCGGGTCGGCATCTCCGGCGTGCCCGGCGTCGGCAAGAGCACGTTCATCGAGGCCCTCGGCACCCACCTCGTCGAGCAGGGCAAGCGCGTGGGCGTGCTGGCGGTCGACCCGTCGAGCGTGCGCACCGGCGGCTCGGTGCTGGGCGACAAGACGCGCATGGCCCAGCTGGCGGTCAGCCCCCAGGCCTACATCCGGCCCTCGCCGAGCGCCGGCACCCTCGGCGGCGTCGCGCGGGCCACGTCGCAGGCCATGACCGTCCTCGAGGCCGCCGGCTACGACGTCGTGCTCGTCGAGACCGTGGGCGTCGGCCAGTCCGAGATCACGGTGGCCGGCATGGTCGACACCTTCCTGTTCCTCACCATCGCGCGCACCGGTGACCAGCTGCAGGGCATCAAGAAGGGGATCCTGGAGATCGCCGACGTGATCGCCGTCAACAAGGCCGACGGCGAGCGCGCCCAGGAGGCCGAGGTGACCGCCAAGGACCTCGCCGGGGCGCTGCGTCTCGTCTACGCCGGCACGCATGGCTGGGTGCCGCCCGTCGTCACGTGCTCGGCGCTGGAGCACCGCGGCATCGACACGGTGTGGAACCGGCTCGTGCGGCACCGCGAGTTCCTGGGCCAGAAGGGGCTGCGCGAGAAGCGCGCCCAGCAGCAGCTGGAGTTCACCTGGGCGCTCGTGCGCGACGAGCTGGACCAGCGCCTGCGCACCGACGAGGACGTCGCCCGGGTGCGCGACGAGGTGCGCGAGGCCGTGCTGTCGGGCGAGCTCGCCGCGGCCAGCGCCGCCGACCTCATCCTCGAGGCGTACGACCGCTGACCCGTGGTCGTCGGCGCTCGCTAAGGTGGCCGCCATGAGGTTGCGTCCGGTGATCCCCGTCACGTCCAAGGTCGTGCCCGCCGTCCTGGCCGGGTTCCTGCTCGCCGGGTGCGGCGGCTCCATCAGTCCCGGTGCGGCGGCGGTCGTCGACGGCACCACCATCTCGATGGACCAGGCCGACCGCGCGGCCGTGGTCTTCTGCCAGGTCTCGCTGTTCTCCAGCGCCCAGGCCGGCGGGAGCACGGTCGACAACGCCGACGTCCGGCGCCAGGCGGTGGCCGAGCTGGTCAGCGGCGTGGTGGCCGACGAGCTCGCAGAGCGCGAGGACATCTCGATCTCGCCCAGTGACTACGAGTTCACCCGCGCCCAGCGCGACCAGGTGGCGCAGGCCCTGCCCGACGTCGACCTCGACGAGGCCGTCCGCGTGCTCGAGGCCGGCCAGCGCACCTACGCGATCGCCGAGCAGCTGGGCGTCGCCGAGACCGGCGAGCAGGTGACCGAGCAGAACGCCGACGACGTCCAGCAGGCCGGCCGGGCCGTGCTCGCCGACGCCGTGAAGGCCGCCGACGTGAGCATCGACCCGCGCTTCGGCCTCGGCGACGACGGCCAGCAGGTCGCGGCCACCGGCTCGCTCTCGGTCTCCTCCGACGTCCTCAACGAGGACGCCCCGCTCGTCGCGCCGGCCACGCAGCGCTGTTCGTGAGCGGCCTGGTCGTGAGGGTGGGCTCGTGAGTCGGCCCGAGAGTGAGCGGCCGGGCGAGCGCCTGCTCGACCTGGTCGACGTGATGGCCCGTCTGCGTGCCGAGTGCGCCTGGACGCAGGGCCAGACCCACGACTCCCTCGGCCGCTACCTGCTGGAGGAGACGTACGAGACCCTCGAGGCCCTCGACGCGGGTGACTCCGACCTGCTGCGCGAGGAGCTTGGCGACCTGCTGATGCAGGTGGTGTTCCACGCCGCCGTCGCCGCCGACACGGGGGAGGGGTGGGACGTCGACGACGTCGCCGCAGGCATCACCGACAAGCTCGTGCGCCGCAACCCGCACGTCTTCGCCGACGGCGACGCGCGCACCCCCGAGGAGATCGACGCCGCCTGGCAGGCGGTCAAGGCGCAGGAGAAGCCGCGTGAGTCGCCGCTGGAGGGCATCGCCCGCGACCTGCCCGCCCTGGCCACGGCCCGCAAGGTGCTCGACCGCGTGCCCGACCTCGACACCTCCGGCGACGACGTCGGCTCGCGCCTGCTGCAGCTGGTCGCCGAGGCCCGCGCCCAGGGCGTCGACGCCGAGGAGGCCCTCCGTCGGGCCGTCCGCTCCCGCCTCGGCTGAGGACGCAGGATCCTGCGTTCGTGCGTGGTCGGCCGATCGATGCTGCGTTCGCCACCGGATCCCGTCACGAACGCAGCATCGTTCGACGTTCCGCTCGCGAAGGCAGAATCCTGCGTGGCCCCGCGCCTGGCGCGAGACGTGTTCGGGCCGCACTAGGCTGGGGGCAGACCGCAGCACCACCTGAACCCCTCACCAGCAGGAGCAGCATGGCCAGCATCGAAGCCGTCGGAGCGCGCGAGATCCTCGACTCGCGCGGCAACCCCACCGTCGAGGTCGAGGTCGCCCTCGACGACGGGACGATCGGTCGTGCGGCCGTGCCGTCCGGTGCGTCCACCGGCCAGTTCGAGGCCGTGGAGCTGCGCGACGGTGGCGACCGCTACCTCGGCAAGGGCGTCCGCAAGGCCGTCGAGGCCGTGAACACCACGATCGCCGCCGAGATCGTGGGCTTCGACGCCGACGACCAGCGGGCGGTCGACGCCGCGATGATCGCGCTCGACGGCACCCCGAACAAGGCCGAGCTGGGCGCCAACGCCATCCTCGGCGTCTCGCTCGCCCTCGCGAAGGCCGCCGCCGACTCGGCCGGCCTGCCGCTGTTCCGCTACGTCGGCGGACCCAACGCCCACGTCCTGCCCGTGCCGATGATGAACATCCTCAACGGCGGCGCCCACGCCGACTCCAACGTCGACGTGCAGGAGTTCATGATCGCGCCCATCGGCGCGCCCACCTTCGCCGAGGCGCTGCGCCAGGGCACCGAGGTCTACCACGCGCTCAAGTCCGTCCTCAAGAAGGACGGCCTGTCCACCGGCCTCGGCGACGAGGGTGGCTTCGCGCCCAGCCTGTCGTCCAACCGTGCCGCGCTCGACCTCATCGCCAAGGCCGTCGACACGACCGGCCTGAAGCTCGGCACCGACATCGCCCTCGCGCTCGACGTCGCCAGCTCGGAGTTCTTCGAGAAGGGCTCCTACACGTTCGAGGGCGCGAAGAAGAGCTCGGCCGAGATGGCCGACTACTACGCCGAGCTCGTGGGCGCGTACCCGATCGTCTCGATCGAGGACCCGCTCGACGAGGAGGACTGGGACGGCTGGATCGCGCTCACCGAGAGCATCGGCCACCAGGTGCAGATCGTCGGCGACGACCTGTTCGTCACCAACGTCGAGCGGCTCACCCGCGGCCTCGAGCAGGGCGCCGCCAACGCGATGCTGGTCAAGGTCAACCAGATCGGCTCGCTCACCGAGACCCTCGACGCCGTCGAGCTGGCCCACCGCCACGGCTTCAGCAACATGATGAGCCACCGCTCGGGCGAGACCGAGGACGTCACGATCGCCGACCTCGCCGTCGCCACGAACTGCGGCCAGATCAAGACCGGTGCCCCGGCCCGCTCCGACCGCGTGGCCAAGTACAACCAGCTGCTGCGCATCGAGGAGACCCTCGGCTCGGCGGCCGTGTACGCCGGCGCCTCGGCCTTCCCGCGGCTCGCGCTCTGACCCGTGGCCGGCTCCCGCGGTCCTGGACGACCGAAACCGAAGGGCGGCCCGGCGCGGCGACCCTCGGGTCGCTCGTCCGGTGCCGCGGGGTCGGCGCGCCCGAGCTCGGGTCGGGGGGCCGGCCGCCCGGCCACCAGGCCCGGCGCTGCCCGTCCGCGCAGCGGTGCGGCGGTGGCCCGCGGCATGGGTCAGCGCTTCACCACCCGGGCCGTGCTGCTGCTCGCGGTGCTGCTGCTCCTGCTCGCCTCGTACACGTCGGCGCTGCACGCCTGGTGGCAGCAGCGCGGCGAGATCCAGCAGCTCAAGGCCGAGATCGCCACGCGTGAGGCGTCCATCGAGGACCTCGGCGACACCGAGGACCGCTGGAACGACTCCGCCTACGTGCGCCAGCAGGCGCGCGAGCGCTTCGGCTGGGTCATGCCCGGCGAGGTCGGCTACCGCGTCATCGGGTCCGACGGCACGGTGCAGGGCGACGTCCCCACGCTCGACGACCCGCCCGACCCCACCCAGAAGCAGTGGTACGACACGTTGTGGGGCAGTGTCGAGGCGTCGGGACGCACCCCGTCGGCCAGGACGCCCGTGCCCGACCCCGACGAGGTGCTGAAGAACGATGACTGAGCCGGACCCGACCGACCTGGCGGCGGTGGCCGAGCAGCTGGGCCGTCCGGCCCGCGGCGTGCTCGAGATCGCCTCGCGCTGCCCGTCGGGCCACCCCAACGTGGTGCGCACCGAGCCGCGGCTGCCCGACGGCACGCCGTTCCCCACGCTCTACTACGTCACGTGCCCGCGCCTGGCCGGCGCCATCGGCACGCTCGAGGCGTCCGGCCTCATGGCCGAGATGAGCGAGCGCCTGGTCCACGACGCCGACCTCGCCGCCCAGTACGCGAGGGCGCACGAGCAGTACCTGGCCGAGCGCGAGGCCATCGCGCACGTGCCCGAGGTCGACGGCATCACCGCCGGTGGGATGCCCACCCGCGTCAAGTGCCTGCACGTGCTCGTCGGGCACTCCCTGGCCAAGGGCAGCGGGGTCAACCCCCTGGGCGACGAGGCCGTCGACCTGCTCGGCGACTACTGGGGCAGCTCCTCCTGCGCGCCCGCGCCTGACGCCACCGACTGATCGAGGGCCGACGCGAAGGCGTCCAGGTCGGCGAGCAGCTGGTCGATCCTGCCGGCGTCGACGGCCGAGACCATCTGCGCCTCCACCGCCGCGACGGCACTGCTGGCCGACCGCAGCAGGTCCGCCCCCGCCGGCGTGAGCTGCAGGGGGAGTGCCCGGCCTGACGGCGGCGCCGGCGACCGCTCGAGCAGGCCTCGCTCCTCCAGGCCCTGGAGCAGCGTGTGCGCGGACTGCCGGGTGACGAACGTGTGGCGCGCCAGGGCCGCTGCCGACAGGCCCGGTCGCTGAGACAGCTGCTCCAGGCACGCGTACTGCGACACCGAGAGGTCGAGGGGGCGCAGGACGTCGTCCATGACGGAGCGCAGGGTCGCGACGGTGCGCTTCAGCGCGAGGCCGACGGACCGCGTGACGTCGATGCCGGGTTGCGTCATGTCAGTATTCTGACATACGGTTGAGTGTCAGGAACCTGACATTCACCCGAGAGAATGGATACGCCCATGGCCACCGTCACCGGACCCGACTTCGTCGCCCTGCAGGTCGCCGACCTGGAGGCGTCCGCCGCCTTCTACGAGGAGCGGCTCGGCCTCACGCGTGCCCCGGTCGCGCCGCCCGGCGCCGTCGTCTTCGCGACCAGCCCGGTCGCCTTCGCCGTCCGCGAGCCGCTGCCCGGCCTCGACGTCGCGGCCGTCTCGCCCCGCCCCGGCGCCGGGGTCGCGCTGTGGCTCGCGAGCGACGACGCCCAGGCGGTCCACGACGACCTGGTCGCCCACGGTGTCGAGATCCTCCAGCAGCCCGTCGACGGACCGTTCGGACGCACCTTCACCTTCGCCGACCCCGACGGCTACGCGGTGACCGTGCACGGATGAGCGCTAGACGCGCGGTCGGTACTCCACCTCAGGGCGCCCCGCCCGCCCCAGTCGGGTGACCCGCTCCACCTCACCGGTCTCGGCGAGGTGCTCCAGGTACCGCCGGGCCGTGACCCGCGACGACCCCAGGTGCTCGGCCAGCTCGCCCGCCGAGGCGGCGCCGTGCTCGGCGAGCACCGCCTTCACCTGCTGCAGCGTCTCGACGCCCAGCCCCTTCGGCAGCCCCGAGCGGGTGACCGGGCGGAGCGACTCCAGCATCCGGTCGACCGCACCCTGGTCGAGGTCGTCGGCGCCCTGGAGCCCTTCGTGGAAGGTCCGGTACGCGGTCAGCCGCTCGCGCAGCGCCCCGAACGCGAACGGCTTGATCAGGTAGCCGACCACGCCCTGGGCCACCGCGTCGCGCACGATCTCCACGTCGCGCGCCGACGTGACCGCGATGACGTCGACCCGGCTCCCGGCCGCCCGGAGCCGACGCAGCAGCTCGAGGCCGTGCCCGTCGGGCAGGTGCATGTCCAGCAGGACGAGGTCGATCGCCTCCTCGCGCAGCACCCGCGCGGCCTCCTGCGCCGACATCGCGACGGCTGCGACCTCGAAGCCGGGCACCTCCCGCACGTACTGGGCGTGCGCCTGCGCCGCCACCTTCTCGTCCTCGACCACCAGCGTCCGGATCACGCGTCGTCCCCGATCTCCACCTCGACGAGCGCTCCGCCCAGCGCACCCGTGCCCACGCGCACGGTGCCGCCGTGACGTCGCACCACCTGCCCCACGAGCGCGAGCCCCAGCCCTCGCCCGTGCGCCTGCTCCACCACCTTGGTCGACCAGCCTCGCTCGAACACGCGCTCCCGCGCCTCCCTAGGGATGCCCGGCCCGGAGTCCTCCACCACCACGTCGAGGTGCAGCTCGCTCGCGTGCAGGTGCACCGCCACGGTCGCGTCCGGCGTGCCCTGCGCCGCGTCGATGGCGTTGTCGAGCAGGTTGCCCAGCACCGTCACCGCGTCGTGCGCGCCGACCGGCAGACCCGTGACCACCGACGCCGGGTCGACGTCGAGCCGGACCCCTCGCTCGTGCGCCTGCGCCGACTTGCCCAGCAGCAGCGCCGCCACCACCGGCTCCTCCACCGCCCCCACCATGTGGTCGGTCAGCCCCTGCGCCAGCTGCATCTCGTGGGTCGCGAACTCCACGGCCTCCTCGCTGCGGCCCATCTCCACGAGCGAGACCATCGTGTGCAACCGGTTCGCGGTCTCGTGGCTCTGCGCCCGCAGCGAGTCGGCCAGGCTTCGCACGGTGTCGAGCTCGGCCGTCACGCCCTGCAGCTCGGTGCGGTCGCGGATCGTCACCACCGTGCCCACGTCGCGGCCCTCCCACTGCGCCGGCGCCGCGTTCACGATGAGCACGCGGTCGGCCAGCGCCACCACCTCGTCGGTGAGCGGCAGTCCTGCCCGCAGGGTCTCGGTGAGCGACGGCTCGAGCCCGAGGGTCGCGACGTCGGCGCCCAGGACGCGGTCGGACCCGACGTCGAGGAGGCGCTCGGCCTCCTGGTTCACCAGGCTCACCCGACCGTCGGCGTCCACGAGCACCAGGCCCTCGCGCACCGCCCGCAGCACCGCGTCGTAGTACTCGTACATCCGGGTGATCTGCTGCTCGCCCAGCCCGTGCGTCTGACGTCGCAGCCGGCGGTGGATCAGCCAGGCGCCGACGATGCCCACCACCGCGGCCAGTGCCGCCGCGCCCAGGATCCTCGGCAGGGCGTCCACGACCTCGTCCTGCACCTTGTCGGTGCGGATGCCCACCGACACGAGCGCCACCACGTCGCGGCTGCCGGGTTCGGCGAAGACCGGCACCACGGCCCGCACCGACGGACCAAGCGTGCCGACGTACTCCTCGGTGTGGGTCCGGCCGGCCTGTGCCTCCTCGATGGACCCGATGAACCGCTCGCCGATCACGTCCACGTCGGGGTGGGAGTAGCGGATGCCGTCGCGCGACATCACCACCACGAAGTCGGTGCCGCTGTCGCGACGCACCTGCTCGGCGAACGGCTGCAGCACGGTCGTCGGGCTCGACGTGCGCACCGCGTCGCGCACGGTGGGGGTGTCGGCCACCGCGACGGCGAGGTCGAGTGCCCGCTGCCGGGCCGACGACGTGGCGTCCGCGCGAGCGTCGAACCAGGCCAGTGCGACCCCGCCCAGCACCAGCACGCACACCACCACGACCTGCCAGAGCAGGATCTGGCGAGCGACGGACGGAGCTCGGGACGCGGCACGGGACACAGGGGGCATCGTCCCAGAAGTCGGGAGCCTCCTGTGATGGCGGTCACGAACTCTATGTACGCAACGGTGACCGGGGTCACGTCGGAGGGCACGGTGTGCAGGTCAGCCCACCAGGAGGAACCCCATGGCCACCGATACCTCGCAGCCACGCGTCAAGCGTGACCGCACCCACTACCTGTACATCGCCGTCATCATCGCGGTGCTCGCCGGCATCGGCGTCGGCTTCGCCGCCCCCGACTTCGCCAAGGAGCTCAAGCCGCTCGGCGAGGGCTTCGTCAAGCTGATCAAGATGATGATCGGCCCGGTCATCTTCTGCACCATCGTGCTCGGCGTCGGCTCGGTCCGCAGCGCCGCCCAGGTGGGCAAGGTCGGCGGGCTCGCGCTCGGCTACTTCATCACCATGTCGACGTTCGCGCTGGCCATCGGCCTGGCCGTCGGCAACATCCTGCACCCGGGTGAGGGCCTGCAGTTGACCGAGGAGGGCGCGGCCAAGGCCGCCGAGTCCGCCGGCTCGGAGAAGCAGACGACCGCCGAGTTCATCCTGCACATGATCCCCGACACCATGGTCTCCTCGCTCACGTCCGGTGACGTGCTGCAGGCGCTCTTCGTCGCGCTGCTGGTCGGCTTCGCCCTGCAGGCCATGGGCCGCGCCGGCGAGCCCGTGCTGGTGGGGGTGGGTCACCTGCAGAAGCTCGTGTTCCGCGTGCTGGCCATGATCATGTGGCTGGCGCCCATCGGCGCCTTCGGTGCCATCGCCGCCGTCGTCGGCGAGACCGGCATGGACGCCCTGCGCAGCCTGGCGGTCCTCATGATCGGCTTCTACATCACGTGCTTCCTGTTCGTGTTCGGCATCCTGGGCCTGCTGCTCAAGGTCGTCACCGGCATCAACATCTTCAGCCTGCTGAAGTACCTGGGCCGTGAGTTCCTGCTCATCGTGTCCACGTCGTCGTCGGAGTCGGCCCTGCCGCGCCTCATCGCCAAGATGGAGCACGCCGGTGTGCACCAGTCCACGGTCGGCGTCGTGGTGCCCACCGGGTACTCGTTCAACCTCGACGGAACCGCGATCTACCTGACCATGGCCACGCTGTTCGTCGCGTCGGCCACGGGCGACCCGCTGAGCTTCGGCGAGCAGCTCTCGCTGCTGCTGTTCATGATGATCGCCTCCAAGGGTGCGGCCGGCGTGACCGGAGCCGGCCTGGCCACGCTCGCCGGTGGTCTGCAGTCGCACCGCCCCGACCTGGTCGACGGCGTCGGCCTCATCGTCGGCATCGACCGGTTCATGTCCGAGGCGCGCGCCCTCACCAACTTCGCCGGCAACGCCGTGGCGACGGTGCTGGTGGGCACGTGGACCAACTCGCTCGACCGCGAGAAGCTGGACCAGGTGCTGGCCGGCAACGACCCGTTCGACGAGACGAGCATGGTCGACGACGACCACGGCTACACCCCGCGCGGGGACGAGGAGCTGGTCGAGACCTCGCGCTGACCTCGCAGCAGGTGGGATGAGCCGAAGGGCCCGGGCACCGTCCGGGCCCTTCGGCCTCGGTAGGGTCGGGGCATGCCGGATGCCCTCCGCGTGGCCGCCATGGACTGTGGGACGAACTCCCTGCGCCTGCTCGTCACGGACGTGAGGGGCGAGGAGAAGCGGGACGTGGTCCGCGAGATGCGGGTCGTCCGCCTCGGCCAGGGGGTCGACGAGACCGGCCGCTTCCACCCCGACGCCCTCGACCGCACGCTGGCCGTCACCCGCGAGTTCGGTGAGCTGGCCACGGTGCTGGGTGCGCAGCGGATCCGCTTCTGCGCGACGTCGGCGGCACGCGACGCCGAGAACGCCGACGAGCTGAACGACGGCGTGGAGTCGATCCTCGGCGTGCGCCCCGAGGTCCTCACCGGCGAGGACGAGGCCCGCGCCTCGTTCCTGGGCGCCACCCGCTCGACGAGCGGCTCGGCGCTCGTCGTCGACATCGGCGGCGGCTCCACCGAGCTGGTGGTCGGCGCCGACGGCGACGTGCAGTGGTCGCACTCCTTCGACGTCGGTTCCGTGCGGCTGACCGAGCGCTTCCTGCCCAGCGACCCGGTCTCGATCGACGAGGTGACGGCCCTCGAGGCCTA
Organism: Aeromicrobium sp. Leaf289; assembly: GCF_001423335.1. Taxonomy (NCBI): domain Bacteria; kingdom Bacillati; phylum Actinomycetota; class Actinomycetes; order Propionibacteriales; family Nocardioidaceae; genus Aeromicrobium; species Aeromicrobium sp. Leaf289. The sequence continues at coordinate 1,266,512 of NZ_LMNK01000002.1, forward strand.
CCTCGACGGGCTGCTCGTCCCTCAGGTCTCTTCGCTGGAGCCCGTGAGCACCCTCGTCGGTGTGGCGGGCACCATCACCACCGTGGCTGCGCACGCGCTGGAGCTGCCGTCGTACGACTCGTCGGCCATCCACGGGGCACGGATCTCGGTCGACGACATGCGCACCGCCTGCCTCTCGCTGCTGCGCATGTCGGTGGCTGACCGCCGGGCCCTGCCATTCATGCATCCCGGCCGTGCCGACGTGATCGGCGCCGGCGCCATGATCCTCGACGCGGTGCTGGACGCCGTGCCCCTCGCCACCGACACGGTGACCGTGAGCGAGCACGACATCCTCGACGGCATCGCCTGGGGCGCCGCGGGGCTGTAGTCCCGCCCGCACCGTCCCCTCGGCGACCGCGACCGAACCTGGGCAGCACAAGTGCCCCGACCGGGTGGACGGGGTGTCGTGGGCGTGAGGGTTCAGGGTCGCCAGCGGGTGTTGCGTTGCCAGGTGTCGCTGCCGGGGAGCTTCCACTCGACGTGTCCGTCATCGGGATTGATCCGCCCGACCCAGCCCTGCTCGTGGGCGCGGTGGTGGTGGAACGAGCACAGGAGTGCGCCGTCGTTGACGTCGGTGGTCCCGCTCAGGGAGTAGGGGGTGAGGTGGTGGGCTTCGGTCCACCGTGAGTCGCGGTCGCAACCTGGTGTGGTGCATCCGCCGTCTCTCTTCTCCATCGCCCGGCGGGATGACCGGTTGAAGTAGCGGTTCGCGCTGCCGAGGTCGATCGGGAGTGAGGTGCCGTTGAGGACCATCGGGACGATCTGGGCGCTGCAGGCCAGTCGCCTCGCCTCCGGCGGCCTTGACGCCGCCCATGAGGGTGTCGAGGTCGAGGTTCACGGTCACGACCGCGCTGACGCCACCGTTGGACGGCAGGGAGTCGGCGGGGAGGTGCTCGATCAGGGTGGCGAAGGCGTGGCCGAGGCGCTGGGGGTAGGTCTGCCCGAACCCCACTTCGTCGTGCTCGCCGGTGGCGGCGTTGACGGTCCCGACCTTCTGGTGCGGTGCTGCGAGGGCATCCAGGGCGGTCTTGAGCATCGCGCCCTGGGCCTCGGGGAGGGTGAACCGGCCGGTGACGGTGCCGTCGTTGTTGTCCCACATCGAGAACGACGTCTTCGCCCGGGCAGCTTCTTCCTTCTTCCGGAGGATGGCGTCTTCGTCCGCGTCGACCTCGTCGGTCTTCTTTCTGTACGCCTGGGTGATCCGATCCCCTCGGCGCCGCAGGTCCTTCAGGCTGAGCCTCTGCGCGTCCCTCAGGAGGGTCTCTTCACACCGCTCACGCTGCTCGGGGGTCACGTCGTCAGGCAGCTTGGCCAGGGCGCGGGAGATGAGGTCGGCCTGCTTGCTGCTGATCACGCCGGAGGCGAGCGCGTTCTCGGTGAGGGTGGTCTGCTCCTCGATCCGCTGCGCGGTGTTCACCAACGCGTCGGCGCCACTGCGGTCCCCACCGAAGTCGATCGAGATCGTTGCCCCGGTCGAGGTGCCGGTTCCCGGCCGTGGTCCGTCACCGTTGGCTGCGGCCGTGCGCGCCTTCTCGAGCACGCGTGCGGCAGCCATCTTGTGGGCCGCGACCTGGGACTCCAACCGGGACAGCTCACCGACCAGACGGCGGACCTCGCCGGTCTCCAGTCCGTCCCACGCACTCGTGGGGACCGCGGAGAACGACTCACGCGCGGAACGCACGCACGACGGCACCGGATGGGTGTCGAGTGCGGCGACGCTCATGCTTCCTCCTGCTGGTCTACCTTCATTCTAGAGGGTAGATCAGACAAGAAACAAGCATGTGTTCGAATACGTGACCAAGGTCCGAGTGAGATCAGGACTTCCGGCCCGACGCGCACCGCACACACCGTGTGGTGGCCGGCAATGCCTCCAATCGACCCTCCGCGATCGGCTCACCGCAGACCTCGCACACGCCGTAGGTGCCGTCGTCGAGCCGACCCAGCGCCGCCTCCACCGCTGCGAGCCGACGTCGGGCGTTGGCGGCGGCGTGGTCGGCCTGGGTCCGCTCGAAGGCGATGGTGGAACCCTCGGGGTCGTGCTCGTCGTCGACGTTGGAGCCCTCGCGGGCGGCGACGATGCCGGCCACGTCGGCGTCGCGGACGGCGATGGCGCGCAGGAGCGACCGGCGCTCGTCGTCGAGTCGGGTGCGGTGGTCCACGTCAGGCCACCTCGCGCCGGACGCCGGCCAGGCGCAGCACCGCGACGAGCCCCGCGTCGCTGCCGGGCCAGTGCTGCTCGATGGCGTCGGCCCCCGCGTGCCGCACGACGGACCGCAGGACGAGCGCGACGACCACGACGTCGTCGGCGTACCCGACCACGGGGATGACGTCGGGCACGAGGTCGATGGGCAGGGCCAGGTAGACGAGCAGCGCGCCGAGTCGGATGCGGACGCCGCGGGGGAGTGCGGGGTCGCGGGCGAGGCGGTGGACCAGGCGCACCAGGTCGGGGACGAGGCGGACGAGGTCGCGCAGGTCGACGTCGCGGGATTCGCGGCGCGCGGCGAGCCACAGCACGACGACGAGCACCAGCCAGAGCAGCACGAGGCCTCCGACGACGGCCGCGACGATGCCCCAGGTGCTCACGAACCCACGGTAAGGCGCGGGGCGGACGGCGGGCATGATCGGAGGCATGACGCTGCAGTTGAGCTTTCCCGACGAGACGACCCGCGACCTCTTCGCCGACCTCGAGTCCGACGGCACCGCCACCCTGCATGTGTGGGACTTCGCGGGGAAGCCTCCGGCCGACGTCGTGCTCGACCTCGCGGTCCGTCCGTACCAGCTCACGGGCGACCTGTCGGTGCTCGACGTCAGGCGGGTGAAGGCGGTGCAGGCGCAGTCCCTCGGCTACGACGACGCGATCGGCAACGTGCCCGACGGCATCACCTGGTGCAACGCGGTCGACGTGCACGAGGCGCCGACGGCCGAGCTGGCGGTGGCCATGACCCTGGCCTCGCTGCGTGGCCTCGACGACTTCGCGCGCAACGCGACCCGCTCCGAGGGACGGTGGAGCAAGGACGAGGCGCGCCCCGGTCTGCTCGGCAAGCGCGTGATGCTGCTGGGCGTCGGCGGCATCGGCGAGCAGGTGGCGACGCGGCTCGACGGCTTCGGCGTGGAGATGGTGCGCGTGGCGTCGAGTGCACGTGACGACGAGCGTGGCCACGTGCACGGCATCGACGAGGTGCACGACCTGCTGGCCGACGTGGACGTTGTGATCGTCGCCGTGCCGTACGGCGACTCCACCCACCACCTCGTCGACGACGCATTCCTCTCGGCCATGCGCGACGGCGCGCTGCTGGTGAACGTCGCGCGCGGCAAGGTGGCCGACACCGACGCGCTCGTGACGCACGCCGCGTCGGGCCACGTGCGGCTGGCGCTCGACGTGGTGGACCCCGAGCCGCTTCCCGACGACCACCCGCTGTGGACCACGCCCGGCGTCTTCATCGCGCCCCACGTGGGCGGTGCGGTGGCCACGCGCCTCGAGCGCATCGAGCCCCTCGTGCGCGAGCAGGTGCGTCGTCTCGTCGCGGGGGAGCCGCTTCTGAACCAGGTGGACGTCTCCGGCTCCTGACCCGCGCCGACGTCACTCGGCTGGCGTCCCTGGGATCCCGACGTACGGTGGAAATTGAAGGTTTGACCACTTCCCATCGACTTCAGGAGGACCTGTGCAGCAGCGCACCATCGGACCCGTGACCGTCAGCGCGATCGGCCTCGGCGGCATGCCGATGTCCATCGAGGGGCGGCCCGATCGCGAGCGCTCCATCGCCACGATCCACGCCTCGCTCGACGCCGGCGTGAACTTCATCGACACCGCCGACGCCTACCACCGCGACGCCGGCGAGGTCGGCCACAACGAGTCGCTCATCGCCGAGGCGCTCAAGAGCCATTCGTCCGGCCAGGACGTCCTCGTCGCGACGAAGGGCGGCCACCTGCGCCCCGGCGACGGCTCGTGGACGCAGAACGGACGCCCCGAGTACCTCAAGGAGGCGGCGAAGGCGTCGGCACAGCGGCTCGGCGTCGAGTCGATCGGCCTCTACCAGTTCCACCGCCCCGACCCGGACGTCCCGTACGCGGAGTCCGTGGGCGCGCTGAAGGAGCTGCTCGACGAGGGTGTCATCCAGCACGCGGGCATCTCGAACGCGACGGTCGCGCAGATCGACGAGGCCAACCAGGTGCTCGGCGGCAAGCTGGCGTCGGTGCAGAACCAGTTCAGCCCGGCGTTCCTGTCGAGCCGTGACGAGCTGAAGCACTGCGCCGAGATCGGCGTCGCGTTCCTGCCGTGGAGCCCGTTCGGCGGCATCAAGAAGGCCGGCGACTTCGGCTCGGACCACTCCGCCTTCCAGCAGGTGGCCGACGCCCGCGGTGTGAGCCCCCACCAGGTCGCGCTCGCCTGGCACCTCGCCCAGGCGCCCGTCGTCGTCCCGATCCCCGGCGCCTCGCGCCCGGAGTCGGCGAAGAACTCCGCCGAGGCGGCCGACCTTGAGCTCACCGACGACGAGCTCCAGACGATCGAGTCCGGCCTCAGCGCCTGACCCGAGCACAGCCCGACGCGGCCCTCGACCTCACGCAGGTCGGGGGCCGCTTCGCGTCTGGACGGTTGTCGGATGCATGGCCGGGTGCGAGGGTTGCCGGGTGACCTCAGGGAGCGACGACGCGCAGGACGAGCTGAACGGGCTGCTCAACGGGGCGGTGGGATTCGCCGAGCAGACCTTGCAGCGCTACGGCGAGCTGTACCCGTTCGGGGCAGCACTGGACCGCACGGGGGAGGAGCGTCTGCTCGGCGCCGACCCGGGCGAGGGCGACCACCCGGACTCGACGTCCGTGCTCGAGGCGCTCTATGCGGGAGCCGGGGCGAACGCCGCCGAGCTGCGCGCCGTCGCGTTCGTGGCCGACGTGCTGCTCGACGGGTCGGACGCCCTCCGCGTTGAGCTCGAGCACAGCGAGGGCGCGAGCCTGGTCGTCCACCTGCCCTATCGCCTCGAGGGCGACGGAGATGCACGGGAGGTCGCGTTCGGTGAGCTGGTCGCGCACGAGGCGGGTCCGAGGATCTGGGGCCAGGCCTGAGGCCTCACCAGGTCGCGCTCGCCTGGCACCTCGCCCAGGCGCCCGTCGTCGTCCCGATCCCCGGCGCGTCCGGAGTCGGCGAAGAACTCCGCCGAGGCGGCCGACCTGGAGCTCACCGACGACGAGCTCCAGACGATCGAGTCCGGCCTCAGCGCCTGACCCGAAGCACAGCCCGACGCGGCCCTCGACCTCACGCAGGTCGGGGGCCGCGTCGCGTCCATCGCCTTGGGGCTCGCCCGGGCCCGGCGCGGTGGCGTTCGATGCGCAACGGACTCCGCTGTGAACTACGCCGAGTACACCTGGGTCGCCTTGCACCGCGAGATGTCGTGGCGGGCCCTGTCCCTCTCGCGCTGGGCGAGGCAGCGCTTGAGACGTCGGAACTCGCCCGCGGCCGGATCGCACGCGTGGAGGGCCTCGGTGACGCGTTGCCGTGCTCGATCGTCGTCGAGCACGCCGTGCCACACGGCCCACTGAGGAAGGTCGAGGAATCGAAGCGTCGCGGCGTCGAACTCGTCCTCGAGCAGGCGCAGGTAGCGCTGCAGGTGCATCTGGTGCTGCGGGGAACCCTCGTCCGCGACGAGCACGTCGTCCTCGATCTGCCAGTGGCGCTGGATGTAGACGTTTCCGTACTCGGCTCGACGCATCCGTCTCTGCCCCCGAGCGTGCCAGGCGAGGACGCCGAGCCCGATGGCCAGGGTGACGAGCGTGCCGAGACTGAGCCATGACGCGAAGTCCATGCCGCGAGGCTAGTGGTCCCGACCATCAGCTCGCCTGCGCGCCAGAAACGATCGATCGTGTCGAGCCGTTCGTCCCGACTCGCACCGTTCGCGAGACGTGCGTCGTGGCCGTGCCTAGGCTGCGCAGATGAATCTTGAACGGCTTTCTACTCCTCAGCGCATCTCTGCCGTCGCGATCCTGGTCGTCTTCATCGCTGCATTCCTGCCGTGGGTGTCGATCATGGGGTTCGGTGCGCTCGGCATCGAGGGCGACGGTGTCATCACCCTGGTGATGGCCGGCGCGGGTGCGGGCATCCTCGCTGCGACGACAGGTCTCTTCGGTGAGCCCCGCACGCCGGGCAAGGCCTCTCAGATCGTCCTCCTGGTGCTGGCGGTCCTCGTTGCGCTGATCGGGCTGCTGGACATGAACGGCGCAGCAGCCATCGGTCTCTACCTGACTCTGCTGGCGGGCGTGGCCTGGGTCGTGGGCGCGGCGTGGCAGCTCAGCCTGGCCAAGGAGACGCCGCCCGCCGCGCCGGCCGCCGGAACCGTCGACGAAGCGTGATGAGCGTTCCCCGACTTCGCCTGCTCGGCGCCGCCGCGATCTTCGTGGTGCTCGCTGCGTGCAGCGGCAGCGCTGAGCCAGAGCAGGGAGGCGCAGACAAGTCGGCAACGCCGAGCGCGTCGGCCTCGGAATCGCCTGCTGCTCCGACGTACAAGGTGAAGTCCAAGGACGAGCTGGAGGACCTCCTGCTCGGCATCGACGACCTCCCCGCCGGGTGGAGCCAGGACCCGCCGACCGACGAGGGCAACAAGTACTTCTGCGACTATGACCCGCCGGCCGAGGAGAAGTTCCGAGCAAGCCGGGACTTCACGAAGGGTGGAGGCGTGTCGGCGGAGCTGGCACGCGTGGCCATCCGGCAGTTCGAGTCGGTCGAGGACGCCAAGGCGTCGTGGGACGCGCTCGTGAAGGCATTGAAGACCTGCAAGAGCGAGGTCTACGAGGGCTCGGAGCTGACCTACACGCCGATGTCGGCACCGAAGGTCGGAGACGCATCCGCGGGGGTGAAGATCGAGACCGACGGCACGACGCTGCTGCAGAACTTCGTCCTCGTGGGACCGGTGATGATCTCCGCGGGTGGTGGTGGTTTGGCGTCCGCCGACGCCGATCTCGCCATCGAGCTCGCGGAGGCGCAGGTGGCTCGCTACAGCCAGGGAGCGAAGCAGTAGGTAGTGCTGACCGAGTATCGGTGGGCCCAGGACCGGTCCATGACACCCTGACCCCGTGCCCGACCTGACCATCACGCCGGAGATCGAGCGCGCGCTCGAGCTGCTCGAGTCGGGCAGTCACCTGTTCCTCACCGGCAAGGCGGGGACGGGCAAGTCGACGTTGGTGCGGCACTTCCTCGCCACCACCGAGCGGCGCGTGGTGGTGGCCGCGCCCACGGGCATCGCGGCGCTGAACGTCGAGGGCTACACGATCCACCGGCTCTTCGGCTTCCGTCCGACGACGACGCTCGACGACGTGCGCTCCGGCACCTACCGGCCCGGTCGGTTCACGAAGGCCATCCGGGGTCTGCAGACGCTGGTGGTCGACGAGGCGTCGATGGTGCGGGCCGACGTCCTCGACATGGTGGAGGCGGCGCTCCGACGTTTCGGTCCCTGCGAGGGCGAGCCGTTCGGTGGCGTTCAGGTCGTGCTCGTCGGCGACCTCCTGCAGCTGCCACCGATCGTGGGTGACCGCGAGACGGAGTTCTTCCGCACGCACTACGAGACCGAGTACTTCTACTCCGCGCACTGCTTCGAGCGCGACGCGTTCCCGACGGTCGCGCTCACCACGGTCTTCCGTCAGCTGGGCGACGACCGCCTCACCTCCCTGCTCAACGCTGTGCGGGAGGGCGTGCTGCTGGAGTCCGCGCGGGCGGAGCTGAACACCCGTGTCGACGCCGACTTCGAGCCGCCCGAGGACGAGCTGTGGCTGACGCTCGCGCCGTCGAACTCGATCGTCACGTCGCGCAACCGCCAGCGCCTGGAGCGGCTGCCGGGGGAGGCCGTCGCGCACGTCGCGCGGGAGAGCGGCGACGTCGGCGGCTTCGACCCGCCCACCGACGCGGTGCTGCACCTCAAGGTCGGCGCGCAGATCATGCTGCTCACCAACGACCCGAGCGACCGGTGGGTCAACGGGACGCTGGGGCGCGTCGTCGACATGGCCGTGGTCGACGGTGAGCGCGAGCTGGACGTGGAGCTGGCCGACGGCTCCGTCGTCACGGTCGGCGCGTACACGTGGGAGGTCACGCGCCCGGTGGTCGACGGCGGCTCGCTGAGCCGCGAGGTGGTGGGCACCTACACGCAGCTGCCGTGCCGGCTGGCGTGGGCGATCACGATCCACAAGAGCCAGGGGCAGACGCTCGACCGGCTCGTCGTCGACCTCACAGGCGGCGTGTTCGCCACCGGCCAGGTGTACGTGGCGCTGAGCCGCGCGACGTCGATGGCGGGTCTGGTGCTGCGCAAGCCGATCGAGCCACGCCACCTGCGCACCGACCGCCGGGTCACGCGGTTCCTGTCGGGCTCAGTGGCCCGCTCCGCACCCGACCGGTTCGCCGGGCTGGGCGTCTGCTTCGTCGGCGACGAGGGGACGTTCTCGCGGCCGCGTCCGATCGAGCTGGCCGTCGCCTTCGACGACGGCACCGCGGTGAGCACGCTCGTGAACCCCGAACGCGACCTGGCCGACGCGCGTGCGAGATTTGGCATCACCGCCGACGACGTTCTGCTCGCGCCCACTCTGCCCGAGGCGTGGGCGGTGCTCGCCCCGCTGCTCGAGGGCGTGACGCCGGTGGGGGTGCGGGTCGACGACGCGCTGGCCAAGGTCGACTTCGAGCTCAAGCGGCTGCAGCACGTGGTGCCCATGCCGTTCGGTGTGGAGGTGCCGTACGGCGCGCTGTCGTCGGAGGAGCGCATGGCGGAGTCGTCGGGTTGTGCTGCCGATCGCGCCCGCGCGACGCTCGCGGCGTTCGTGCGGCTGCGGGAGTCCGGCGTCGCGCTCGCGTCGTCGACGCCCTTCGAGCCGGCCGAGAGCCTGCCCGACCCCAGCTACCTGCTCACCCGCGATCCCGGCCTCGCCCCGCCCTCGACCGACCGACTCCCGACGCTCTCGGCACTGGTGGAGGCAAGCACGAGCATCAGCGCCGCCCTCCTCGACGGCGCGGACCACTCAGGCGCCGGCTCGCCCCCGACCGTGGTTGCCGAGGCGATGGTGGCGCGGCTGGCCAACGTCGCCACGAAGGCGTCGCGGCTCTCCGACGCTCTGGTCGAGCGCCTCCGCACCGTGGAGTCGTTACTGGGGGAGTCCTTCGTCGACGACCTCGTCGCGTCAGTCGCAGAGGCGAACCCCTCGGCGCCAGACGTGCTCCAGCCAGGTGCCCGCGTCTGCTTCACCGGCACGGCCACCTCCCCGTCGGGTCGGATGTACGAGCGCGACGCAATGGAGCGCCTTGCCCGCGATGCCGCACTTGCACCCGTCGCCAACGTGACCAAGACGAAGTGCGACCTCCTCGTGGTCGCCGAGGTCGGCACCCAGTCGGGCAAGGCGCGCAAGGCCCGCGAGTACGGCAAGCCGGTGATCTCGGCCGACGAGTTCTTCGCCTGGCTCGGCGTCGACTGACGCGCCCCCGCCTAGGCTGGCCCCGCGCTCCCGTAGCCCAATGGCAGAGGCAGGCGGCTTAAACCCGCCCCAGTGTGGGTTCGACCCCCACCGGGAGCACTGCTTCGGTAATGGCGAAACCGAGCGTTCGCGGGGCTCCTCGTCCGTTAGGCTCGCTTAATTCGTGACGAGAGGGCATTTGATGGCATCGAACGATGTAGTTCTACTCCAAGACATGATCGACAGGTCGCGCTCGGAATCAACGGGACTCGACGATGCTTCTCAAGAGGCCTACTTTGTCGCGAAGCATTATCTTCGTGAGTATCGTCCTAGTCACGATGATCTATTGGCGGGGATCGTTGACGGAGCGAATGACGGCGGGCTGGACTCGATCCACATCTTCGTGAACGGGTACTGCGTGCGCGACGATACGGATCTGTCGGCGCTTGGTAGGAACGCGCAACTGGATTTGGTGCTTCTACAGATCAAGAACACTCGCGGGTTCTCCGAATCGGCGGTGGAGAAGATGATCGTTCATCTTCCTGAACTGCTTGAGTTCGAGCGCGACGAGGCCGCCTTGGCTCGACGATTTAATGGGCGCGTTATCGAAATCACGCGGCGCTTTCTGACGGCTTACCGCGCTCTTGAGATGCCCAGTCTCAGCATTTACTGCGGTTTCGCATCGTTGAAGGCTGACGAAGTTCACCCGAATGTCGTGGAGAAGGGTGAACGGCTCAATAGGATCTTGACTGAATGCTTCGGCGGGTGCACGCCCGCGGCGCATTTCCTCGTGGCGGCGCAAGTGGCAGACATGGCTCGAGAGCGAGTGCCAACATCGCGTGAGCTGGCTTTGGCTGAGAATCCGATTTCGACGGATACGGCTGGCGGGTACATCGGGGTGGTAAGGCTCGACGAGTATCAGCGATTCATCACCGATCCCTCTGGGCGTTTAGATGCCTCGCTTTTCGAGGCGAACGTTCGAGACTACGAAGGCGAGACGGGGGTCAATCGTAGTATTCAGTCGACGCTGGAACACGAAGACAAGGACGTCGACTTCTGGTGGCTGAACAATGGGGTCACCATCGTTGCCGACATGGTTCAGCCTGCGAGCAAATTGCTGAAACTCGAGTCACCTCAAGTTGTTAACGGTCTGCAGACGTCACACGAGATATTCAAGCGGGGCGGGGCTCACGGATTCACCGAGAATCGAAGTGTTCTCTCGTCAAGGTCATCCAAGCTGCCGACGACGGTGTTCGAGATCGGATCATTCAGGCGACGAACAGTCAGACAGCGCTGGGGACAAGTGCGCTGCGCGCCACGGATAAGGTGCAGCGGCAGATTGAGGAGCATCTTCGCAGTCAGGGCCTCTATTACGAGCGCCGGAAGAATTACTACCATAATCGTAGTATTCCGCTCAACAAACTTGTATCGATTGATCAAATGGGGCAGGCAGTGATGTCGATACTCGTCCAAGTCCCTCATATTGCTCGCGGCGAAGTTTCAAGCATCTTCTCCGATGAGGTTTACTACTCCGTCTTTGACAACAACCATCCCATCGAGATGTACTCGGTCGCAATCACACTCTTGCGCAGAACTGAAGAGTTCCTCAAATCGTCCCCCGATACCCGGGCCGATTCGGAGAACTTTGTTTTCCATCTCGCGATGTTCGCTGCAGTCGCAATGACGCGAAAGATGGTTCCCAAGCCTTCGGACCTCGCTGAATCGCTCGAAATCCCGTCAGACCGTCGGTTCCGAGAGCTGCTCAGTCTAGTTCGCGAAGAGTTTCGGTACGTGGCCGAGCGGAAAGGAGAGGTTCTTTTCGAGCGCGTGGCAAAAGATCCGTTCACCAGTAAGCGGCTGCAGGATCGGGCTCAAAGGTTCCTGCTGACCAGCCCGCGAGGCTGAGCGAGAAGCGACCAAGCCTCCTCCTCTGTCGTAGCTGGGCTGCGGGGCACCCATTCCGGCGCGCGGCGCGAGTGCGGGACAACGCAGCCTATAAGCCCGCTCGACCTAGTCGACTCAGCAAAGATTGCTATGTCTTCTTAGGCGGAGCGTGTCGGATCGCCGATTGGGTCTGGCGCGGGGCGCCGGTGCCTCATCGCTTTTGCTGGGTTGGGGGTCGCCAAGTGCGCGGCGCATGAAGTTGAGGGGCGCGCGGCGCGGCATGGGACCGACTCAGTGAGGTTCGAAACGCACCGGGAGTACCGATGTGCCCTCGTCTGAGATCGACCTACGTCCGAGATTCACACCGCCACGCCCTCCGGCCCGTCCGTGGCGAGTTCGTCGTGCTTGACGTTGAGCAGGATCCAGATGATGGCCGAGGCGGTCCAGATCATGAAGGCGCCCACGAGGAACGCGTTCGTCGCGCCCTCGGTGAAGGCGGCCTGTCCGATCAGCTCGTTGAGGCGCTCCGCCACGTCGGGCGCCGGCGCGCCGCTCGACCCGGACGCTGCCTGGATGGCGCCGCCGATCTCCTCGCCACGGTTGGTAGAGAAGTGCAGGGCCACCGTCGACAGGGCGGCCAGGCCGATGGCGCCACCCACCTGCTGCATGGTGTTGAGCACCCCCGAGCCGATGCCCGACTCTTCGGACGGGATGCCGTGCACCGCCACCAGGGTCATGGTCACGAACACCAGGCCCATGCCGAAGGCCATCAGGACGATGAACGGTGCGATGGCCGTCCAGTAGTTCACGTCGTCGCTCAGCGATCCGCTGCCGCCGGCGATGCGCAGCAGGTTGGCGGGGCTGTCGTCGACGCTGATCCGCGAGAACCCGAACAGGGCGATGCCAGCCAGGACGGTGCCGGTTCCGGCGATGAACCGGGGGTCGATGCGGGCGATCAGCTTGGACGACAGCGTGGCGCCGAAGACGATGCCGACCGTGAACGGCAGGAACGCGAAGCCGGTGTGCAGCGGGCTGTAGCCGAGCACGTTCTGCACGAACAGCGACAGGAAGAAGAACATCGCGAACATGGCCGCCGGGGTGATCATCATGGAGGCGAACGCCACCGAGCGGGCGCGGCTGGCGAAGATGCTCAGGGGCAGCAGCGGACTCTTGACGGAGCGCTCGATCACGATGAAGCCGACGAGCAGTACCGCCGCGACGACCAGCGACACGATGGTCGAGGTGTCACCCCAGCCGTAGCGCTCGTCGCCGGCCCGGGAGAGGCCGAAGACCAGCGCGGCCAGGCCGAGGGTGCCGCTGAGCGCGCCCGGGATGTCGAGGGCGAGGCGCTGCGGCTTGCTCTCGGGCAGGAACCGCGGCGCGAGGAACGCGGCCACGAGGCCGATCGGCACGTTGATGAGGAACGTCAGCCGCCAGCCCTCGAGGCTGCCCAGCTCCAGCCCGGTCAGCCAGCCGCCGAGGATCAGGCCGATCGCCGCGCCCACGCCCGACAGAGCGGCGTAGACGCTGAAGGCCCGGTTGCGCAGCGGTCCGGCGGGGAAGGTGGTGGTGATCAAGGCCAGGGCGGCGGGCGCGGCCATGGCCGCGCCGATGCCCTGCAGCCCACGCGACGCGAGCAGCATCGGCTCGTTCTGGGCCAGGCCACCGAGCGCCGAGGCGACGGCGAAGACGATGAGGCCGGTGATGAAGATCCGGCGCCGTCCGTAGAGGTCAGCCAGGCGGCCGCCGAGGAGCAGCAGGCCACCGAATGCGAGGGCGTAGCCCGTCACGATCCACTGCAGGTTCGCCTCGCCGATCCGCAGGTCGGCTGCGATGTAGGGCAGGGCGATGTTGGCGATCGTCGCGTCGAGCACGACCATCAGCTGCGCGATGCAGATGATGACCAGCGCCCAGCCCAGCCTGCGGTTGGTCTCAGGCGCGAGGTCCTCCGGTTCTGTGACGTGATTCCCGGCGTCGGGGGTGGTGTCGGTCATGAGGGGTCCTTCGGGGTCTGGATGGGGGAGTGGCGCAGGACGGCGGGGAGGATCACCTGGTCGATGACGGCGGTGATCCTCTCGGGGGTGGGCACTTCGCCCATGACGAACTCGCGGTGCAGCACGATGCCGGCGAGGGCCGACCCGACGATGTCGAGGTCGACGTCGTCGCGGATCTCGCCGCGCTCGCGGGCCTGGGCGAACAGCTCCTGGGTCGCCTCGACCTTGGGGCCGAGGAACCGGGTGCGGAAGCCGTCGGCGAACTCGGCGTCGCGGCCGAGAGCCGTGAGCACCCCGCTGAAGATGGCGATCTGACGTTCGTCGGTCAGGCCTCCGCGGCCGCAGTGCGAGGCGATGAGGTCGCCGCGCAGGGTGCCGGTGTCGGGAAGGGCGGGAAGAGGGCCCTTCTGGGCGAGGACCGCCTCGAGGACGAGGCTCGCCTTGGTCTCCCACCGGCGGTACAGCGTGGCCTTCGATGCCCGAGCGGCCGAGGCCACGGCGTCCATGGTCAGGCGGTCGTAGCCGACGTCGGCGAGGACGTCGAGCGCAGCCTCGAGGATCTCGTGCTCACGCTCGCCCTCCACGCGCGGACGGGCGGCGGCTGCGGCTTCTGCCGGGGTCATGGTGCTCCTGGTGCGCGACGAAACATGGATGAAACGGAACGGTACCGTTCCATTCGATGGTACGGACATGTTTCATCGGAGCGCAAGTCCTTTCCGGCAACGATCTGCCGGCGGTGGGATGAACGGCCGAGACCCGGCTCCTGCTCAGCGAGCTCTGGCCCTCACAGGGCCCGCAGTCGGCGTGGGACCCGTCGGCTACGCGTCCCGCCGACGTCGACCGACGGTCAAGGCGGCTCCGGCGAGCATGAGCAGGGCGCCGAGAACTGGGAGGGCGACGTTCGGGCCACCGGTCTCGGGGAGGGCCGAGGCGGCGGGGTCGCCGCGAGTGCCGACGCCGCTGCCCGCACCGCCGGCTCCAGCATCAGTCCCGTCGCCACCGTCAACCGGATCCGTGCCGTCGCCGGGATCCGTGCCGTCGCCCGGATCGGTGACGGCGGGGTCGTCGTCGGTGATCGTGATGGTCGCGGCGGCGTCACCGAGGGTGGCGCCGCCGGTGGCGTTCGTCAGGCTGAGCTCGATGGTCTCGTCCGGCTCGTCGACGTCGTCATCGGTCGTTTGGACCGTGAAGGTCCGCGAGGTGACGCCGTCGGCGAAGGTGAGGGTGCCGGTGGTCGGGGTGTACCCGTCTGCCCCGGCGGCTCGAGCTGCCCCGGCGGTCGGGTCGTCGGTCGCGTAGGTGAGCGAGACGCTGCCGTCGCTCCCGCCGGTGCGGGTCACGGTGATCGTGGCTGCCTCACCCTCCTGGACCGGGTAGTCCTGGGCCGAGAAGCCGAGGGTTCCCGGCTCCGCCGGCGGCTCGGGCTCCTCCTCGTCGTCGTCGGTGATCGTCAGGGTCGCGTCGCCGTCGCCGATGGTGGCGCCGCCGGTGGGGTTCGACAGGGTCAGGTCGACGGTCTCGTCGGCCTCCACCCGGGTGTCCTGCGTGGTGTCGACCTCGAAGGTCTTCGACGTCTCACCGTCCGCGAAGGCGAGCGTGTCGGACGCCGACGTGTAGTCGTCGGAGTCGGCGGTCCCGTTGCTGGTGGCGTAGTCGACCGTCACGTCGCCGTCCGTGCCACCGATGCGCTCGACGGTGACGGTGGCGGTGCCGCCCTCGTCGACATCGGTGTTGGTGACCGCGAAGCCGACGGTCCCCGGCTCCACGGGGGGCTCGGGCTCCTCCTCGTCGTCGTCGATGATGGTGACGGTCGCATCGGCGTCGCCGAGCGTGGCGCCACCGCCGGGGTTCGGCAGCTCCAGGTCCACGGTCTCGTCGGACTCGACGGAGGTGTCCTGGGTGGTCGCGACCGTGAAGGTCTTGGTCGTGTCACCGTCGGCGAAGGTCAGGGTGCCCGAGGCCGACGTGTAGTCGCCGGACCCTGCGGTCCCGTTGCTGGTGGCGTAGCCGACGGTCACCTCGCCGTCGGATCCGCCGGTGCGCTCGACGGTGACGGTCGCGGTGCCGCCCTCGTCGACGTCGGTGTTGGTGACTGCGAAGCCGACGGTTCCCGGCTCCACGGGGGGCTCGGGCTCCTCGTCGTCGTCGATGATCGTGACGGTCGCGTCGTCGCCGCCGAGGGTGGCGCCCCCGGTGGGCTTCAACAGCGTCAGGGTGACGGTCTCGTCGGACTCGACCGCCGTGTCCTGCGTGGTCGCGACCGTGAAGGTCTTGGTCGTCTCACCGTCCGCAAACGTGAGGGTGCCGGCGGAGGAGGTGTAGTCGCTCGATCCGGCGGTCCCGTTGCTGGTGGCGTAGTCGACGCTCACGGAGCCGTCGGTCCCGCCGGTCCGCTCGACGGTGACGGTCGCGGTGCCGCCCTCGTCGACCTCGACGTCCGAGGTCGCGAAGCCGAGAGCGCCCGGCTCCGGCGGTGCGGTCACCTGGACGACCGCCGTCGCCTCGTCGTTCGTCGGATCGGGGTCGACGCCGAGGCCCTCGACGGTGGCGGTGTTCGACACCGTGCCCGCCCGGGTGGCGGTGACGACGATCTCGACGATCTTCGACGTCCCGCCGAAGATCTGACCCAGGTCGCAGGTCACGGTGCCCGAGACCTCCGTGCAGGCGTCCGACGTGCCCTCGCGCTTGAAGGTCACCCCGTCGGGGAGCTCGTCGATCGCCGTCACCCTGAAGGCCGCCGTGTTGGCCGGCCCCGCGTATCCGACCTCGAGCTCGTACGTGATGTCGTCGCCGACCTCCGCCTGCAGCACACCCGCGGACTTGCTGATGGACAGGTCGGCCGGGGAGTTCGGGTCCTGCACGAGCGTCGACGTCGTGGAGGAGTTGTTCGTCGGGTCCGGGTCGGCGGTATCGCCAGCGACCGTCGCGGTGTTGGAGACCCGACGCAACACGTCGGAGACGACGACGATCTCGGCCGTCTCGGTCGCGCCGGCGGCGACGGTGCCGAAGTCGCACGTCACCACCCGCTGCAGGAAGTCAGGCTGGCAGGCCGACGACGTCCCGGCGGACTTGAAGCGCGTCCCCTCCGGCAGCACGTCGGTCGCCTCGACCTCGGCCGCAGCATCCGTCCCGTTGTTGGTGACGGCGATCTCGTAGACGAGGTCGGCGCGATACACCACCCGCGACGGCGCGGTCTTCACGATGGACAGGTCCGTCGTCGGCGGCGGGGTCCGGACCACCGTGGTCGCGGTGGAGGAGTTGTTGGCCGAGCTCGGGTCGTCCAGGTCGCCCTGGATCGTCGCGGTGTTGGACACCGTGCCGACCTGGTCGGCCGTGACGCCGATGGTCACGTTCTTGATCCGTCCGGGCTCGTAGTCACCGGCGTCGCAGGTGACGGTGCCCGCGTCGTTCGTGCACTCCGGCGAGGTCGTGTCGGGGTCGAAGGTGACCCCGTCGGGCAGGACGTCGGTGATGGTGACGTCGCTCGCGGTGTCGGGGCCGGCGTTGTAGCTGCCGATCTTGTAGAGGAAGCCGTCGCCGTCGTCCACCCGGGTGGGGGCCTGCACGGAGACCGACAGGTCGGCCGAGGGGTCGGTCGGCGGCGGCGGGTCGGCCGCCTCGACCACGGTCGAGATCTCGATGGAGTCGTTGTCCGGGTTCGGGTCGGTCTGAGCGGGCCGGAAGAGGCTCGCGGAGGCGACCTGGTCCCCGACCTTCAGCGGTCTCGCCACGATGGTCGCGCTCTCGGTCGCGCCGGCGGCGAGGTCGCCGAAGTCGCAGGTGACGGCCGTGGCGCCGTCGATCGTCGTCCGGCAGAACGACGAGGTCTTGGCGAGGTCGAGGACGACGTCGTTGCCGAAGACGTTGCGCACGAACACGTCGGGCTTGACCGACGTCGCCGCGGTGGTCGAGTAGTTGCTGACGTCGAGCGTGTAGGTGAGGTCGGAGCCGGACTTCACCGGGTTGGGAGCTCCGGTGAGCGTCAGGCCGAGATCGACGCCCGGGGGAGGGGGGACGTTGACCGAGTAGGTGGCCGGGGCGGACCTGGTCTGCGGGATCTCGCCGTACCGGTCGTCGAAGATCGCGACGATCGCGTGGTCGGTGCCGTAGGGCAGCGAACCGGCCCGGACGCGCTTGACGTACGTGCCGTTCTGGGTGCTGTCGATGAAGTCGCCGGTGATGTTGGAGCACGGGCAGGCTCCGGGCGCGTCGGGGCTCGTCGATCCGTTGGCCTTGGTGTAGTCGACGAAGCGGATGTTGCCCACCGGCGTGACGCCCGTGGAGGTCGTCACCGTGGTGGTCAACGTCACGATCGTGTCGGGGTCGACCGGACCGCTGGGGCTCGCGGTCACCGTGACGTTCGCCGAGACCGGACCGCCCGGCCACGTGGCGGTCACGAGGCCACGGCCGTCCTTCTCGCCCTGGATGTCGAGACGGTCGGTCGGGAGGGGATAGGCGTCCACCTGGCCACCGGTCTTGGACGAGGTGTCGGTGGCGCGCGGCGTGATGTAGCCGCTGCCTCCGCCGCCGCCCGAGGGGTTGACGGCGAAGACCACGTCGCTTCCACCGCCGCCGAAGTAGCCGCCGCCTCCCCCGGCGCCAGGGTCGGAGATCGCGAGCGGTCCCGAGGCGCCCGACCCACCGAAGCCCCGACCGGCGCTGCCTGCTGCGCCGGGGGACCGGCCGGCCTGTGTCTGGCTGCCGCCCCCGCCGCCCGACGAGCCGACCCCGCTGTCGCCGTCGAAGCCTCTGTCGCCGCCGCCGGCACCGCCCTGGATGCATCCCTCGGTCGTGCAGCCGCTGAAGCCGCCTCCGCCGCCGGCGACGATGAGGCGGTCGAGCAGGCCGTAGGTGCCCTCGCGAACGTCGGACGCGCCTCCTCCGCCTTGCGCGCCGGTGAGGAGTGAGCCGGACTCGATGGAGGTGCGACCGCTGTTGCCACCGCCGTTGAATCCGCCGAGCTGCTTCGTGTCACCTCGTGCGGGTCCGCCGACGTTGACCTGGTAGTCGGCGCCGGGCGTCAGCCTCAGCGTCCCCCGCGCCATGCCTCCCCAGTCGCGGGACTCGCGGAAGGTGCCGGACGACCTTGCGCCGTACGTCGTGAACGTGACGTTCGGCTGGTAGTACGGCGCCCTGAAGGTGTCGGTGCCGACCGTGGCGTACCGGCATCCGGTGCCGTTCATGTCGGTGCCCGTGGCGCCGCAGGGGTTGGCGGTCGGGACGGCCGCCACCGGGGCCACGGCGGCTGCGACAGGTCGTGGCGCTGGGGCGGCCTGGGCGGGCGCCATCCACGTCATGGTCGAGGTGACGACGGCGACCGCGAGCGCGGCCGTCCTGGAGACTGCCCGGCGCTGCTTCATGCATGGTTCCGATCGTTGGTACCGGCCCTCGGCCCACGATCGTGCGTGCGGAGGTCGACGTGTGGTGCAGGGTTCGTGACGAATCACGGTCCCCGATGGAGCGCGTCGACGTGGTCAGGCTAGTCGAGCCCGGCGGTCGCCGGGGGTGAAACTGGGACGAATGTCTTCACGTCTCATCGTCGTCGGTCGCGGGACGCGTTGGTCCGTCGGGTGGCCGGCGCCGTGCGCGGGTCGTCGGGCCACGCGTGCTTCGGGTAGCGACCGCGCAGGTCGGCCCTGACCCCCGGGTAGCCGTTGTCCCAGAAGGAGTCCAGGTCGGCCGTGACGGCGGCCGGCCGTCGGGCGGGGGAGAGCAGGTGCAGCAGGAGCGGGACCCTGCCGTCTGCGAGGGTGGGCGCCGCGGTCCAGCCGAAGACCTCCTGCAGCCTGACCGCGAGCACGGGCTGCTCCTGGGCGTAGTCGATCCGCACGTTCGAGCCGCTGGGAACCTCGACCCGCTCGGGCGCCAGCTCGTCGAGCCTGGCTGCTTCGGGCCACGGCAGGAGAGCACGGAGGGCCGCGCCGACGTCGATGCGTCGGAGGTCCTGCGCCGAGCGGACCCGCGCGAGCTGCGGCCCCAGCCATGCGTCGAGGTTCGTCGTCAGGGCCTCGTCGCTGACGTCGGGCCAGGGGTCGCCGAGCGCACGGTGCAGGAAGTCGAGTCGGGTGCGCAGCGCCGTGGCCGCCTCCGACCACCTGAGGAGCCCGATGCCCTCGCTCTCCAGGGCCTCGCCGATGGCCGCGGTGACCGCCTCGGTCGGCGGGTTCGTGATGGGGACGGACGCGAGCTCGATCGCGCCGAGCATCGTGCGTCGTCGGGCCAGCACTCGCCCGTCGGACCAGGTGACGTCGTCCACCTCGGTCCACAGTGAACCGGCCGCTTCGAGCGCCAGGTCCTCGGTGAGCGGGGCCGCCGCCCGGATGCGTGCCTCGCGCTCGCCGGACCGACGGTCGGCGTCGCCGACGGCGAGCCACTCGAGCCCGGCGAGAGAGCTGGAGTCGCGGCGGTCGAAGGCGGCGCCCGTGCCGCCCGTCATCAGGTAGCTCGATCCGCCGGGGCGCTTGCGCGCGATCCGGTCGGGGTGGGCCAGGGCCACCACCAGGCCCACCGCCACGTCGTCCGTGAGGGCTCGTGCGTCGTCTCCACCGCGCTTGCCGTCGAGATGCTCTCTCGCAATCACCTCGAGCCGCTTCACCTGGGTGCGCCACGAGCCGGACCGGTCTCCGTTGCGCAGCGAGCGGAGTGCCGCGACGAGGTCTCCGCCGGGAGCGCGGACGTCCTCGCTGAGCATCCCCACCACCTCGGCCGCGCGCCTCGCCCCGACGAGACCGGCCCCGTCGATGAGGGCCCGTGCCAGCCGTGGGTCCACCGGCACGCCGGCCATCACCCGTCCGCGTGGGGTGGCCCGTCCGTCTTCGTCGATCGCTCCCAAGTCCAGGAGCACCTGCCGCGCTGTCTCCAGGGCATGGGCAGGCGGCTGGTCGAGCAGCGCCAGGTCGCGCACGTCGTCGCTGCCCCAGCACGCCAGCTCCAGGGTGAAGGCCGTCAGGTCGGCGGTGGCGATCTCGGGTTCGGGGTGGTCGGCCAGGTGCGCGTGCTCCTCCTTCGACCAACAGCGCAGCACGGCGCCAGGGCCCAGGCGGCCGGCTCGTCCCGCCCGCTGCTCGGCGGCCGCCTTGCTCACCGAGACGGTGACCAGCGACGACAGCCCGCGGCGGTGGTCGGTGCGCGGCTCGCGCGAGAAGCCGGCGTCCACCACGACCCGCACGCCGGGCACGGTCAACGACGACTCGGCGACCGCGGTCGAGACGATCACGCGACGACGCGGACCCTCGCTGAGCGCCCGGTCCTGCTCAGCGCCGGACAGGCGTCCATGGAGCGGGTGCACGTCCGCTGGCACATCTCGGAGACGTCGGATGGTCGCCTCGACCTCACCCACGCCCGGCACGAAGACCAGCACGTCGCCCTCGAGCTCGGCGAGCGCACGTCGGACGGTCGCCGCGACGTGGTCGTGGAAGGCCGGGGTGATGCCGCGGTCGTCGGTGCGGCGCGCGCCAGGAGGCAGCGGGCACCAGACCGACTCGACCGGGTGAAGAGCGCCGGGGACGTCGATGACCGGGGCCGCCGCGCTTTCGTCATCGAGCAGTGCAGCCGTCCGCTCGGCCTCGATGGTCGCCGACATCGCGACGAGCGTCAGGTCGTCGCGCAGGTTGGCGCGGATGTCGATGAGCAGCGCCAGGGTCAGGTCCGCGTCGAGGTGGCGCTCGTGCACCTCGTCGAGCACGACCGCCCCGACGCCGGCCAGCTCGGGATCGTGCTGGATCCGCCGGAGCAGCAGGCCGGTGGTGACCACCTCGACGCGCGTCCGTCGGCTGGTCTTCCGGTCTCCGCGCACGGAGTACCCGACCGTTTCCCCGACGGGCTCGCCCAGCAGGTTTGCCAACCGACGGGCAGCGGCGCGGGCGGCGATGCGGCTGGGCTGCGTGACGACAACCCTCCCCTCGACGGCAACAGCGACCGCGGGCGGGACCAACGTCGTCTTGCCGGTGCCCGGCGGAGCCTGGACCACCGCGACCCCGCGGCTGCGGAGCGCGTCGGCGAGCGCAGGCAGTCCCGCGACGACCGGCAGGTCGGGCGGTGCGGCGAGCAGCCTGTTGAGCGGGTCAGACACGTATGCAGTGTGCCTAGTGACCCCGACGCCTCGAGAAGGGAGGCCGGGGACGGTGAGCAGCCACGTGTCGTGATGAATTCATCTCGCTCATCCCCCATGCTCCCGTCTTGCGACGCAACTGTGTGCGATCGCGGATGACGGGGAGGTCTTTGAGGACGGTTCGCCGCCGACGAAAGCCACGACTTCTGACCTTCAGACAATCGTTGTCGCCCCGGGGGCATCGGCAGGACTCAGACCCAGTCGCTCAAGAAGATCGATTGGCACGTATAGCTTCGAGCGGGAGTTCTTCTTCAACCGCTTCTTCAACTTGGTCGACTCTTCATCGGCCAGATACTCGAGGACAGTGCGTGCTGGAGACCAATCAAGGTTGTGACTTCCGCCGCGGGCGGCCCTGCCTGTCGAGAGAATCTCGGACGTGCGTGTTACGGCATCGAAATCATCCCCACCGATAACGTTCTTCGCCGTCGATAGGAGTGACGTCGCCAATCGCTTTTTGTCTGTGGGCAACTGATCGCCGGACCAGTTTTCTTCGAGCACGTCAATCATACTGTTGATGGCATCAAAATGGTCGGTGTCTACTGGGAAGGGCGGACTATTCTCAAGCACTTCGAGGTTCGTGACCGCCAGCTCAACGTGCTCTAGCATGGCTTTCGCTTGGTGGGCGACCCGTTCGCGTGGCCAGCTCAATCTATCGGTTTTATAGACGACATCGTGTGTTGCCACCGTCCAAGCGTGCTGCAGGAATGTACGGATCTGAAGTTCAAATACAACCGTGTCCATTTCGGTAGGAGGCAACGTTTCGTCGGTGCCGAACCGAAGGTACAACCGCACGTCGTCGAAAGGGAAGTCGGAAGGTTTCTTCGAAGTTCGATTGTGCACAGTGGGACGTCGATCGCGAAGCTCGAAACGACCCAGTATCAATTCCTCCGCTTCGGCAAGATCCGCCAAATTGGGCACGACCAGAACACACGCTAGGAAATCTTCGAGCGCTAGCGGATCCTTGGCCATGCCTGACTCCACTTTCACGGCGAAGCTCTCAAGTTGCTTGAGCCGAGACTCGTAGTGCCAGTGTTTGGCCTTTAGGCTCCCGACCGCACTCGAAACGCGTGTCTCGAGTTCGCTGTTGATGCGGTGCTGCTGCTCGAACGCAGCCCGGATCTTCGGGCTTACCTTCACGAGCTCTTCAGTAGCCGTCGCAGTGTCTCGAGGCGTTCTCGGCGCTGAGGAAGCTCTGTCGATGCGCCGACGGAGGACGCCTTGTATCGAGCCACGTTCAGATCCGCCCCTGTCAGGCCCTCTGCAACTTCGGGGAGAGAGCTGATCGCGTCGTCGCTGTGAGTTTGGGAGGGATCTAGGGATCCGTCATCGACGAGTGAGTCAACGGTAGTCTCTGGCAGCATTTCGAACTGCGCGACCTGCTGCATGAAGGCGACGTACTTCGGCGCGAAAGCGCGGGCATCATCGTCCGACATGTGCTCGAGGACGATGAGAGCCCAGAGAGAGTAGAGGTGAACGAACGGCTGCGCCCATCTAGTCGCGGCCTGTTCGTGCTCATTGAGTGCTCGAAGGGCATCTTTGGCGGTCTGGAATTTGTGTCCGAAATCCTCGGGATCGAAACTCGATGCCTCGTCATCGGCCTCTTCGTGGTCGGCATACAACTCGTCCAGTGCAAATTGGTCGAAACCGGTGACGTCCTTTTTGATAACGACGCCACAAAGCTCGCTCAGGTTCTGTACATCCATCATGCGCTTCTCTTTGGCGCTGGTTCGAACTTTCAGGTCCTTCCATAGATCATCTCGGACTTCCTCCTCGACGAAAGTGATGAACCATCCGTCGAAACGAGCATGACGCAGCTCCTGGCGCGTCAGTTTCCTCGAGTTCTTGTTGAGTCGCGCGAACACATCTTTGATAACCGGAGCCTCGATAGAATCGATAAGCTCCACGGGGATTGGGTAGTCCCACAAACTTTTCTTCTGTTCGGGCGTGAGGTCCCGCCAGCGCTTTCCATCCAGGCGGTCGTCACCGAAATCTTTGGGCAGATAGACTTTATTCGCGACGAATTGAAGGATTGTGGACAGGCGCTGCTTCCCATCCACGACATGGTATGTGGCCTGTCCGTCGTCGCTAATGGATTTATGTAGGAAGATGGCTGGCGAAGGGTAGTTGCGGAAAATAGTGTCCAGAAAGTAGCGGCGGTCCCCGGCGGTCCAAACGCTTCGACGCTGATACGACGGGTCAAGGTTCAATTGCCCGTTCCGGGACAAGTCAAGGAACCAAGAAACGTCCTGCGTAGTAGGCCTGCGCTCAACCCTGGTCTGCCCTGACTCCGACACACTCTGCTCCCTTGTCCGCTACTGGTGGTTAGATGTTGCCATCTCTTGGTGGCACGCGAAGCAACTTGAGGTCGCTGACGTTGACCTGCGTCGATCCGCTGATTGCTTGAAACTGCAAGTTTGCGTCCTCGCTTTGCAGAAACGGGAGCAACCCTTCCAGGGTCTCATCGGTCAGACCCCGCTTCATCGAATGCAGCACGTTGACATGGTTCTCGAAGGCGACGCCCTCGGTCGAGCAGTCAGATTCTCGAATCACCTGCAGGCGCAACCGCGGACGTTGTTCCTTCGGTGAGAAGCGCCTGAGGACGACGTAGTTGCCTGGGGGGAAAATGTGGCGTTGCGTTTCGTCGCTCACGGTGATCTCTCGGGGTGGGCGCCGCGAACTATCGCGGATTCTAAGATGCCCAAAGTTGGCATCGATCAGGGGAACGAAGCCGTCTGTTGCTTGTCCATGGGGGCGGATGGCATGTGGAAATCGGAAGTCGACGACGCTGCCGGTCGCGATCGATAGGGTCGGAAACGCCTTCGGAAGAAGTGGCCATGAGGAGCGATCGGGAGGGTCTGTTTGAGTGGGCACTGCGATCACTCGCCCGTACTCGTTCGGCCAGAGGACCTGATCCGTTGGCAACAGCCGGCCCTGATCATCACTCACGTCGGGGCCGCTTGACGAACTGAGTCTGATCGTTGGCGGTGAGTGAATTGACTTCCGGATCTCCACTATCACTGTCTCTTGAAGTACATCGTCGCGCTTAAAGACGGCTGACCTGCTCTCGAACGTGTGGACTCGAGTAAGGGAGGTTCTGTTGAATATGTGTCTACGCAAGGCCTCGAACTGCTTTCCATTAAAGAAGCTGCGTGGAACAAGTGCGATTAGAGTTCCGTCGTCGGCAAGGAGATCTGTGCAAAGCCAGAGAAAAGCGGCATAGGCATTCGATACCTTGATTCCGAGCGATCGGAGGAATTTCCACTCGGCTGAGCTGGAGTTCAGTTGCTGGTAGGGCGGATTGGTAACGACGATGTCGAAGCGCCTGCCGCGATCGAGCATCTCGGAAGCAAACCGGAAGAAGTCCCTGTCATGGGTGACGATCTGGGCTTGCTCAGCCCCCGACCAGTCGCGGGAATCAATTTCGAGCAGGCGCGCCATGACAGGATCGCTCTCCACCAGGTGTATTTCAAGGTCGGAGGACCGCGTCATCAGATTCAGTGCCGTCTCGGCAAGGATGCCGCCGCCGGCGCCAGCGTCCAACAGTTTGCAGGTACCGAGCGGGCGCGCGCGCGACGCCCACTCGGCCATCACACGGGCGACCGAGTCGGGTGTGTAGAAACTTCCGTGGTTGCGCGTGCTGAACCTGCCCGACCTGGAGCCGGGACCGGTGACTGGGGGCTCCACGCCGATACTTTAGCCGCGGACGAGGACGAGGGAGTTTCTGTGGTTGTGGGAGCGTCGTCCAGCGCTCCGCGTTCGTCGGGTGTCCGGAAGAGATGGCACCGGTCTTCTTGGACCGGATGTCTGCCGGGAGTTTTGATTCCGCCAGAATCCCCCCATGCCCCTGAACTGGAACCTGCACCACGACGGCAAGACGATCCGGGACGGCGAGATCGTCCGACCGGGGGAGCGGCTGACGTGGCCGCGGACCATCGGGCTGGGTGCGCAGCACGTGGTGGCGATGTTCGGTGCGACGTTCCTGGTGCCGACGATCACCGGGTTCCCGGTCACCGCCACGCTGTTCTTCTCCGGCGTGGGCACGATCCTGTTCCTCGTCCTCACGCAGAACCGGCTGCCCAGCTACCTCGGGTCGTCGTTCGCGTTCCTCGCGCCCATCGGCGCGGTCGCGGCGTCGGGGGCGTCGATCGAGGTGGCGATGTTCGGCATCGTCGTCACGGGCGTGATCCTCGCGGCGGTCGGCGCGATCGTCATGAAGACCGGCATCGGGTGGATCAACGCCCTCATGCCGCCGGTGGTGGCCGGCTCCATCGTCGCGCTCATCGGCTTCAACCTGGCGCCCACGGCAGTCAACAACGCGAAGGCCGGGCCGTGGATGGCGGTCATCACGCTCGTCGTCCTCGTGCTCACCATCGTCGTGTTCAAGGGCCTCATCGGTCGGCTGTCGATCATCGTCGGCGTCGTCGCCGGCTACGTCTACGCCGGGGTCACCGGTGCGCTCGACTTCGACCCCGTCGGCAAGGCCGACCTGCTCGGCCTGCCCGCGTTCAGCACCCCCGAGATCAGCTGGGTGTTCATCCCCGCCTTCCTGCCCGTCGTGCTCGTGCTCATCGCCGAGAACGTCGGCCACGTGCGCAGCGTCGCGCAGCTGACCGACGACGAGTCCATCAACGAGCGCACCGGCCGGGCGCTGTTCGCCGACGGCCTCGCGACGACGATCGCCGGAGCCGGCGGAGGATCCGGCACCACCACCTACGGCGAGAACATCGGCGTCATGGCCGCCACCCGCGTCTACTCCACCGCCGCCTACTGGGTGGCCGGTGCCATCGCGATCCTGCTGTCGTTCTCGCCGAAGATCGGCGCCCTCATCAACACCATCCCCACCGGCGTGCTCGGCGGCGTCACCATCGCCCTCTACGGCCTCATCGGCATCGTCGGCATCAAGATCTGGATCGACAACAACGTCGACTTCGCCCTCCCGGTCAACCAGCTCACCGCCGGCATCGCCCTGGTGATCGGCATCGGCAACCCCGAGCTGAAGGTCGGCGACATGGTGTTCAACGGCATCGCGCTCGGCACCATCGCCGCGCTCGTGGTCTTCCACGTCATGACGTTCATCGAGAAGCAGCGCCAGACGCCCTGAGCCGACGTCGAAAGAACCCCGCGGCTCATCCCTTCGGCCGATGCTGCGGGGGAGCGGGCCTGCCTAGCGTGAGGGCATGAACCCGACCTTCCAGCTGGCCCTCGGCGTCGTGCTCGTCGTCGCCGGCGCGGTGCTGGCGCTGGCCTTCTCCGACACCGAGCTCTTCTGGTTCCAGGGCCGACCGTTCGGCTTGGTGCTGGCCATCGTCGGCGCGATCGACCTCGCCGAGGCGTTCAGCCGACGTCGCCGCACCTGACGACCGACCCGATCCAGGGGCAGACTGGACGGGTGAGCGACACCGACCCCATCGACCTGTCCCTCGGCCGCCTTGCCGGCGCCTTCGGCTCCGACTTCACGTGGGGCACGGCCACCGCCTCGTACCAGGTGGAGGGCGCCGTCGACGTCGGCGGACGCACCCCGTCCACGTGGGACGTGTTCACCGCGCAGCCCGGTCGCGTCGAGAACGGCGACACCGGCGAGGTGGCCTGCGACCACTACCACCGCTACCTCGAGGACGTCGGCCTGCTGCGTTCCCTCGGCGTCGACGCCTACCGCTTCTCGCTCTCGTGGTCGCGCATCCAGCCCGACCCCAGTGGCGCCGTGAACCCCGAGGGCCTCGACTTCTACGACCGGCTCGTCGACGCGCTGCTCACCGCGGGCGTCGAGCCGTCGGCCACCCTCTTCCACTGGGACACCCCGCAGTGGCTCGAGGACCTCGGCGGGTGGGAGAACCGCGACGTCGCCGAGCGCTTCGCCGACTACACGTCCGTCGTCGCGGCCCGTCTCGGCGACCGCGTGACCCGCTGGATGACGATCAACGAGCCCGTCGTGGTCACCCTGCTCGGCCACGGCGCCGGCGTGCATGCCCCCGGCAAGACCCTCGGTTTCGACGCCCTCCCCGTGGCCTACCACCAGCTGCTCGCCCACGGCCGTGCCGTGCAGGCCCTGCGCGCCGCCGGCACCGGGCCCGTCGGCATCGTCAACAACCACGTGCCCGTGTGGCGCCTCGACGACACCGACGAGACCGAGCAGGCCGCCACCTTCTTCGACGACCTCTACAACCGCCTCTTCGTCGACCCCGTGCTCCTCGGCCGCTGGCCCTGGGAGGGCATGGAGGCCGGGTTCAGCGGCTACCGCGACGACGACCTCGCCGTCATCGCCACCCCGCTCGACTTCTTCGGCGTCAACTACTACAACCCGCAGCTCGTCGGACCCCCTGGTGCCAGCAGCGAAGCCGCCAGCGACGGGCTCCCGCTGCCGGCCGACCTGCCGTTCTCGCTGCACGAGATCGACGGCCGCGAGCGCACCGACTTCGGCTGGCCCGTGGTGGCCGAAGGTCTCACCGAGGTGCTCGTCGGCCTGAAGGGGCGCTACGGCGACGCGCTCCCGCCCGTGTACGTCACCGAGAACGGCGCCTCCTACGCCGACGCGCCCGGCAGCGACGGCCACGTGCGCGACGAGCGCCGCACCCGCTACCTGTTCGACCACCTGGCCGCCGTGCTCGACGCCCGCGACGCCGGGGTCGACGTGCGCGGCTACTTCCACTGGTCCCTGCTCGACAACTTCGAGTGGGCCGCCGGCTACTCCCAGCGCTTCGGTCTCGTGCACGTCGACTACGACACCCTCGTGCGCACGCCGAAGGACTCCTTCAAGGCCTACCGGGCGGTCATCGCGTCCCAGCGTCCCGACTGACCGTGACCGATTGCCCGAAGGACCGAGATCACTTGGGGCGACGCTCGCGCTTGGAGAGGCGGTAGTACATCGCGGTGATCAGCAGGCCGAGGACGGAACCCGCGGCTCCGATGGAGAACGCGATGTTCGCGGCCATCGTCTGACCCGTGAACTGCAGCACCATCACCACCAGCACCATCACGAGTGCCCACAAGCCTGACAGGTAGAACGCTCGGTAGTGCTTCGGCCCGTGCTTGAACATGGCTCAGACGCTAACGGCAGAGCCCTGGATGCGCCGCTCGAGCTTGTACGCCTGCCTCACATTGATCGTGCCGCGATGAGGTCGCCAAACCGGGTCGGTGGCGACCCGCGGGGTGCAGACTGACCGCATGGCCATCGACGACGTCCTGACCGCGCTGCGGAGCCTGCCCGGCGCGCTCGAGCTCGCGCCCGAGGAGGGCAGCAACCACCCCGAGATCTCGTGGGGCGACCACTTCTTCTACTACGCCCCCAACGGCGAGGTGCCGACCAACCGGCAGCCGCACACGACGATCGTCACGAAGAACTACCCCGACGACACCGTCTCGAACCTCGACGAGCCGGGCCGCTGGCGCCTGAACCTCAACGTCGGTGCCGACGCCTACGCCGACCTCTTCGGCCACCCGCCGGGCCAGCTCAGCGTGGCCGACGTCGACCACGCCGCCACGGACACGTTCGTCCCGCACCCGATCTACGGCGCGTACGGCTGGGTGTCCGTCGTGAACCCGGGGGAGAAGACGGTCGACCGAGCGATCGAGCTGGCGCAGTATGCTCACGACGCCGATCGTCGACGTCTCGAGCGACGTGAGGCGGCCGGCTCGGCCTGAGTGTCGATCAGGCCTGGGGGCTCAGTCCTGCGCGAGCCGCATGGCCATCCACGCGTCGTCGAGCAGCACCGGCGGCGTGGCGCCCCAGCCGAACTCGTGGACCACCTCGGCGACCTCGTCGGCCGAGAGGTCGTGCGGCGGGAAGCACACCCATACGAGCGGCACGGAACCGAGCTGCGGGAAGACCTCGTCGACCTGCTCGGCGAACGCGGTCACGTCGTCGGTGATCACCACGGTGGCGTCGAGGGAGTGCACGTACTCGTCGAACGTCTCCACGCCCTCGGGCAGCGGGTCGAGCAGCGAGCGCTCCTCCACGGTCTCGCCGACGACCCACACGCGGAAGCCGTCCGTGATGCCGAGCAGGTCTGCCGTGGCGGTGCCGTCCATCCGGCCAGTGTAGGACGTCAGTGCTGCAGAACTTGCGCAGCGAAGTCGTGGATCACGCGCCCCTTGTCCAGGCCCTTGCGCTCGAACTTGGTCAGCACGCGACCCTCGAACCGGTCCACGGGGCCGCCGCTCACGTGGGGGCTGGCCGCGATGACCTCGGACATCTGCTCGCCGTAGTCGGCCCAGTCGGTGGCCAGGCGCCACGTCCCGCCGGGCTCGAGAACCCGCGCGACGAGCTCGGTGAACGGCACCGTGACCAGGCGTCGCTTGGTGTGACGCTTCTTGTGCCACGGGTCGGGGAACCACGTCCACAGCTCGTGCACCGACGTCGGCTCGAGCGCCGTTCCCAGCATCTCGGTGGCGTTGGCCACCGCGAGCCGGATGTTCGTGACGCCTGCCGCGCGCGCCTGCAGGAGCGTCGTCGCCACGCCCGGCACCCACACCTCGATCGCGAGGAAGTCCCACTCCGGGTGCTGCTGGGCCGCGGCCACCACGTTCTCGCCGCGTCCGCTGCCGATCTCCACCACCAGCGGCGCGGTGCGCTCGAACACGCGCTCCGGCTCCACCCGCCAGTCGGGGGTCACCGACGTGTCGGTCCCGGCCCGCGGGACGTCGAGCACGTACGTCTCGGCCATCGCGTCCCACGCGTCCTGCTGCTTCTCGGTCAGGCGTCCTCCGCGACGGGTGAACGAGACCGGCTCACGGCGGAAGCGGGGCGGGTCCTCGGCGGTGGCGGGATCTCGCGGCTGGTCGGCAGCGTCGGGCATGGCTCGAACCCTAGATCGTCGGCCACGATCGGGTGCATGAGCACCGTCGACGAGAGCATCGTCCCCGACGACAAGGACTGGACGTGGGTCCTGCAGGAGCCGTGCGCCGAGTGCGGGTTCCGCGCCGACGACGTCGACCCGCGCGGGGTGGCCGACATGGTGCGCGCCTGCCTGCCCCGTTGGCAGCAGGTGCTCGCTCGTCCCGATGCGGCGGTGCGGCGCCGCCCCGACGTCTGGTCCGACCTCGAGTACGCGTGCCACGTGCGCGACGTCCTCGTGCTCTTCGCCGAGCGGCTCCGGCTCATGCTCACCGCCGACGAGGGCGAGGCCCGCTTCGCCAACTGGGACCAGGACGCGACCGCCGTCGAGCAGCGCTACGCCGAGCAGGACCCGGGCGTCGTGGCCCGCGAGCTGACCGCGGCGGGGGAGCAGTTGGCCGAAGCCTTCGACGCCGTCCCGTCCGACGCGTGGGGCCGCGTCGGCCTGCGCAGCGACGGCTCGGTCTTCACCGTCGAGACCTTCGCCCAGTACTTCTGGCACGACGTGGCGCACCACCTGGCCGACGTCGACGGCTAGTCGGAGCGCGACACGCGGACCCGGTGTCGTGCTCTGCGAGGTACTGCGCAGTGCGTGGTACTGTCCACCGCATGGATGCAACGCAGCTGCTGAAGGGCGTGCTCGACGTGGCCGTGCTGGCCGTCGTGGAGTCCGAGGACGGGTACGGCTACGACGTCGTGCGCCGCCTGCGCGCCGGAGGGCTCGAGGACGTCGGCGACGCCTCCGTGTACGGGACGCTGCGGCGCCTCTACGCGGCCGGCGCGCTCACGTCGTACGTGGTGCCCTCCGAGGAGGGGCCGCACCGCAAGTACTACGGCGTCACGCCCGAGGGGCGCTCGATGCTCGCGGCCCAGCGCAAGGTCTGGGCCGACTTCGCCGACACCATGAACCGACTCCTGACGGGGGACGCCGCATGAGCACCACCATCCCGACCGAGATCAGCGCCTTCGCCGCCCGCGTGCGCGCCCAGCTGGCCGACCTGCCCGCCGACGAGCTCGAGGAGCTCACCGAGGGCCTGGAGGCCGACCTGGCCGAGGCCTACGCCGAGGACCTCGCCCGCGAGCTCCCCGACCCCGTGGCCTACGCCGCCGAGCTGCGCGCCGCGGCCGGCCTGCCACTCAAGGAGGACCAGCGCTCCGGCCTGGCCGGCGGCCTCGACTCGTTGCGCCAGGGGGCGAGCGAGACGTGGCGCGACGTGACCCTGGCCCTGCGTCGGAGCCCGGTCGGCCGGGGCGTCCTCGACTTCCTGTCCGTGCTGCAGCCGGTCTGGTGGGTCACCCGGGCCTGGTTGGCCTCGTGGCTGGTCGCGGCGTTCTTCGGCTGGGAGTCCGGCTTCGCCCCCACGACGCTCGGCACGTGGATCCTCCTCGCCGCCTTCGTGACGGTGAGCGTCCAGTGGGGTCGTGGCCTCTGGGGTGCCCCACGGATCGGCCCGCTCCTGGTGCTCGGCAACGTCGTCGCCGCCGTCGCTCTCCTTCCGGTGGTGGCCACGGCGCAGTCCTGGGAGACCAGCACCTACGAGATGACCTACGTCGGCTCCGAGGACCCGGCGGGGATGTCCCTCGACGGCTCCAGCATCACGAACATCTACCCCTATGACGCGCAGGGCCGCCCCCTCAGTGGCGTGCAGCTGTTCGACCAGGACGGTCGCGCGCTGGCCCCCGCTCTGAACACCGTGCGCGACGAGTGCGCGAACGGCTGCACCGACGGCATCGCCGCCGACGGCACCGCGTGGTCGCCGGCGACGCTGGAGACCGGCCAGGACGTCATGAACGTCTACCCGCTGTCCGTCGTGCAGCACGTGCTCGACGAGCTCGGCTCGGCCTCGTCGGCCGTCATCGGGGAGGCGAAGGTTCCCGAGGCCCCGTTCCTCAAGGTGCCGGCACTGGCCCCTGCTCCCGAGGCGTCGACGAGCCCGTCCGAAGCGCCGTCGACCGCCCCGACCGACGCGCCGGACTGATCCACCCGACACGGACTGGTTTCCCTGCGAAACCAGTCCGTGTCGGGAAACAATCGCGCCTCTCGGACGTTATGTAGGGTGAGGTCACATCGACTTCCTCAGTAGTGCTGAGTACTGATTCCCGGAGGGAACCATGCAGAGCAACAACCCCGTCTTCAACCGATCCGAGGGGTTCAACGGCCGTGGCACCAGCACGGCCCGCGCCACCGATCCTTCGCAGTGGAAGATCGACCTCGACGGCTCGACCTCGCAGCCTGGCCCCACGCACACGTCCACCGGACGTGGCACGGGCGTCATGACCATCGAGTCCACGGTCGAGAAGACCGCCCTCACCCTGGGCGTCGTCATCGCGACCGCCGCGGCAGCATGGTTCCTCATCGGTGACATCGCCACCGACCAGGCGGCGGTGCAGAAGGCCTTCGGCTTCGCGTTCGCGGGTGCGATCGTCGGCTTCGGCCTCTCGCTGGTCAACTCGTTCAAGAAGGTCATCAGCCCCGCGCTGGTCCTCGCCTACGCGGTGGCCGAGGGCGTCTTCGTCGGCGCCTTCTCCAAGGTCGTGGCCGGTTGGGTCGGCGACCCGACGATCGTCTTCCAGGCCGTCCTGGCCACCATGGTCGCGTTCGGCGCCACGCTGGCGGCCTACAAGTTCTTCAACATCCAGGTCACGGACAAGTTCCGCAAGATCGTCACGATCTCGATGTTCGCCTTCGTCGGCGTCATGCTGGTCAACTTCGTGCTCAGCATCACCGGCGTCCTCGAGGGTGGCGGCCTGCGCGGCATGGACGGCCTCGGCCTCGTGGTCTCCGCGATCGCCGTGGTGCTCGCCGTGTTCATGCTGATCATGGACTTCGACTTCGTCGAGCGCGGCGTCGAGGCCGGCCTGCCCGAGCGTGAGTCGTGGCGCGCCGCCTTCGGCCTCACGGTCACGCTGATCTGGCTCTACATCGAGATCCTGCGCATCCTCGCGATCCTGCGCGGCTCGGACTGACACCACTCCACACGACGGCCGGCCACCCTTCACGGGGTGGCCGGCCGTCGTCGTTGCTGGACCGCGACCCCGGCCATGGGGGCAGAGATTCTTCCTTCTCGTGGAACGGTCCACGAGAAGGAAGAAGCGTTCGTCCGCGGACGCGCGAAGGGAGAATCGTGGGTCAGCGGCGGCGCAGGATGCGGGCCCAGCGGCCGTCGCGGGTGACCTCGGTGCCCTCGCGCAGCGCGGCCTTCTCTGCGGCGTCGGTGAGGGACATCGTGCCGGGGGAGCCGCCGAAGTGCGCCACGGCGAAGTCGCGGTCGCGCTCGCGCCACGCGGCCGCCAGCGACGGGACGAGCACCGAGACCATGTTGGCGTAGCCGGTCTCGGAGGGGTGGAACCGGTCCTCGCCGAACATCACGTCGTACTTCTCGGTGAACAGCACGCCGAGCAGGCTGCCCAGCGAGACGGCGCGACCGCCGGCGCGGACCGTGGCCACGGTCTGCTTGCGGGCGAGCGAGCGGCTCTTGCGCCGGGCGATCCAGCGCAGCGGCTGGGGGAGGGGTCGCACGGTCCCGAGGTCGGGGCACGTGCCGACCACCACCTGGGCGCCGCCGTCGACGAGCTTCTTCACGGCCGAGCCGAGCAGCCGGGTGGACTGGTAGGCGGGCACGCGGTGGGTCACGTCGTTGGTGCCGACAACGATGACGACCAGGTCGGGATCGAAGTCGCCGGCTGCCTCGATCTGGTCGCGCAGGTCGTGGGTCTGCGCGCCCACGACGGCCTCGGAGCGGATCTCGACCTGGGCGTCGAGCACGTGCGCCAGGCCGATGCCGAGCATGGCAGGAGGAGTCGCGTCGGCACGGGCCATGCCGTAGCCGACGGCTGCGGAGTCGCCGAGGACCAGGCAGCGCACGGGTTCACGGGGCAGCTCTTCGCCGTACAGGCCGTCGGCGCTCGGTGGACGCGCGTCGGTGATGCCGATCGCCCGCTTCGCGACCATCAGCTCGCTGAAGATGACGCCGTAGTAGCCGGTGACGGCGGCTGCCCCTCCGATCGCGGCCTGGGACGCGATCTTGCGGGGGATTCTCACGACGCCATGCTAGATCCACCCGCCTGAGAGGGCCGCCCCAGAACCGGCCCGGAGGGAGTGTGGGTCCTCACACCTACGATGAGCGGCGTGAGCGTCGTCATCCCCAACTTCCGTGACGTCGGTGGTGTCACCGGCCTCGACGGTGCCTCCGTCCGGCCTGGTCTGCTGCTGCGCAGCGGCGTGCCCGAGCCCACCGACGTCGTGCCCGACGGCACCCCGTGGCCGCCCTCCCTGGTGCTCGACCTGCGGTCCGCCGTCGAGCACGGTGGCCCGCACCCGCTCACCCCGCTGGGTCCGAGGGTCGTCACGCTCTCGCTGCTGCAGGCGCTGCGGCCCGGCTGGCACGAGGACACCCCGACCCTCAAGCACCTGTACGGCGAGGTGCTCGACACCGCCGGCGAGATGCTGGCGCAGCTGGTCGACGAGGTCGCCCAGGCCGCCGCCACGGGAGGGTCCACCCTCGTCCACTGCGCGGCGGGCAAGGACCGCACCGGCATCTCCGTGGCGCTCGTGCTCAGCCTGCTCGGGGTGCAGCGCCCCGACGTCGTCGCCGACTACATGCTCACCGAGCGGGCCACCGCCGAGATCGATGCCCGGCTTCGCCATCCCGGCTCCGACCACCCGCCGGTGCCGGCCGCGTTCCTCATGGTCCCGCGCGACGCGATCGAGCACGTCATCGACCGGTGGGACGCCCACCCCGGCGGCGTCGAGGGCTGGTACTCCTCGGTCGGCGGCGACGCAGGCACCCTCGACCGCCTGCGCACCGCCATGCTGTCCTGAGGGCGGGCAACCAAGAGCGGGGCACCTGAGGGCAGGGCACGCTCCGAGCGGTGTCGATCAGGGTTCGGCGAGCAGCTCGATCGCCTTGTCGGTGAGCCGGTAGGCCAGCCACTCGTCCTGCGGGGTCGCGTCGAGCGACTCGTAGAACCGGATCGCGGGGGAGTTCCAGCGCAGCACGTCCCACTCGATGCGGCTGTACCCGCGCTCGGTCGCGATGCGCGCCAGCCCGATGAGCAGGCGGCGGCCGAAGCCCGCGCCGCGGCGCGACGCGCGCACGTAGAGGTCCTCGAGGTGGATGCCGGGCACGCCGTCCCACGTCGAGAACGTGCGGAACCAGAGTGCGAAGCCGACCACGGACCCGTGGCCGTTCTCCACCACGAGTGCGGAGGCCGGCGGGTCGGTGCCGAACAGTGCCTCGTACAGCTGCACGTCGGTCATCGTGGCCTGCTCGGCGGCCTGCTCGTACTCGGCCAGCTCTCGCACCATCGTGACGATCGTGCCCACGTCCTCGGGGCGCGCGTCACGCACGCCGGAGGGCAGCACGAGGGTCTTCATGCCCCTGAGCCTACGGGCGAAAGTCCCGGGACGGCGGGGAATGCAGGCATTGTCTTGTCCCAGCGAGCGTCGTGCTCTACGCTCAACTCGGATACCGTCGGTATCTGAGTCGTCGAGAGGATCCCCCATGACCCACTTCACCGACAAGGTCGCCGTCGTCACCGGCGCCGGCTCGGGCATCGGTCGCGCACTCGCCGTCGAGCTCGCCCGCCGGGGCGCCGTCCTGGCCATCAGCGACGTCGACACCGCGGGTCTGGCCGAGACCCAGCGCCTCGTGGAGGCCACGGGCGCCCGGGTGCGCGGCGACGTCATCGACGTCGCGGAGCGCGAGCGGGTCGAGGAGTACGCGCAGCTGGTGGCCACCGACCTGGGCCGCGTGAACCTGGTGTTCAACAACGCCGGCATCGCCTTCACCGGCAACGTCGAGGAGATGTCGTACAAGGACGTCGAGAAGGTCATGGACGTCGACTTCTGGGGCGTCGTGCACGGCACCAAGGCGTTCCTGCCGCACCTCATCGCGTCGGGCGACGGCCACGTCGTCAACGTCTCGAGCATCTTCGGCATCTTCTCGATGCCGTCGCAGAGCGCGTACAACGCGGCCAAGTTCGCGGTCCGTGGTTTCACCGAGTCGCTGCGTCAGGAGATGGTCCTGGCCAAGCACCCGGTCAAGGTCACGTGCGTGCACCCCGGCGGCATCGCCACGAACATCGCTCGCAACGCCGACCAGGCCGAGGGGCGCGACCACGACGAGCTGGCTCGCTCGTTCGACAAGCTCGCCCGCACGTCGCCGGAGAAGGCTGCGCAGGTGATCCTTCGCGGTGTCGAGAAGGGCCGCCCTCGCGTCCTCATCGGCAACGACGCCCGTGTGCTCGACGCGGCCGTGCGGGTCCTGGGCTCGCGCTACCAGGGCGTGTTCGCCGCCGCCGGCCGTCGGTTCGGCCTCTGACCGAGACGCGACAGGGCCCCGTCACCGCTGGGTGACGGGGCCCTGTGGTCGTGCGGGTCAGCCCTGGCTGATCTCGATGCGCGTGGGCTCGGTGCCCGCGTACACGCCCGCGACGCGGACCGCGAGGATGCCGGCGTCGTAGGAGGCGCTGACGGCCTCGGCGGTCACGTGGCCCGGCAGCCCGAAGCTGCGCTCGAAGGAGCCGTAGCGGATCTCGCTGATGCGACGCGTGGGCTGCTCGCCGGACTCGCCGGCCTTGCTCTCCGCGCGCTCGTCGCGCCGCTCGCCCTTGACGACGAGGCGGCCGTTGGTCACCTCGACCGTGACGTCGTTCGAGACGTCGATGCCGGGCAGCTCGAGACGCACGACCACGTCGTCACCGTCGCGGACGGTCTCGACGGCGGGGGTGAAGTCGAGGCGCGAGGTGCTGCCGCTGGGCGAGAACGCGTTCCGGACGAGCGAGTCGAACTCGGCGAAGGGATCGCGACGGGTGAAGACGGAAACGTTGCTCATGGTGTCCTCCTGGGGGATCGTTCGGCCCGGCCACCGCGACCGGGACATCCAGTTAAACCTGAGTCTAGTCGACTCAATTCCCATGAGTGAGTGTATGTCAGTTCGCCGTCGGCGAACAACGAATCACGCCCTGTCCTCGACGGTCACTCCGGCCGTGAGGGCCACCTCGAGGTAGTCGCGGGCGAGGGTCTCGACGGTGGCGTGCGCGTTGAGTCCGCTGGGGTTGGGCACGACCCACAGCTGCGCGCCCTCCAGGTCGGTCGGCTGCCGACCGGCCCGTGCACGGCGGTCGCCGAAGGCCGTGCGGAAGCTGGTGATCCCTGCGACCGCCACCACGCGCGGACGGTGGGCACGCACCACGGCCGCCACACGGTCGCGCCCGGCGCGCACCTCGTCGTCGGTCAGCTCGTCGGCGCGGGCGGTGGGGCGAGGCGCCAGGTTGGTGATGCCCACCCCTCGCTGCACGAGCACCGGCGCGGCGAGCTCGGGCGTGGTCGCGTCGGCGGGCAAGATCCCGGCGACGCGCAGCGCGGGGTAGAAGCGGTTGCCGGGGTGCGCGAAGTGCAACCCGGTGCGCGCCGTCATGGGGCTGGGGTTGATCCCGACGAGGAGCAGCCGCATCCCGGGACCTGCGAGGTCGGGCACCTCCGGCAGGTCGTCGAGCGGCTCGGTCACGACGCGGCGGCGACGGGCTCGTCGACGGTCTCCTCCTGGGTGCGCATCCCCAGGAGCGCCGCGAGGGTGCAGGCCACGGCCACCGCCACCATGAACGGGGCGAAGATGGTCTGGGGGCTCCACACGGTGGCGGCCCAGCCGGCCAGCACGGTCGGCACCGCCATGGCGCCGTAGGCGAGCACGTAGAACGCCGACATGACCTCGCCACGGTGCGCGGCGGGCACGTGCTGGCTCAGGTGGCGCAGGGACCCGCCGAACGCGAGGCCGAAGAACAGGCCCACCAACGTCGAGGCCGCAGCGATCGCCCAGGCGTGACCCCAGGCCACCGCGGGCACGCACAGCACGAGCGACACCGCGGTGCCCAGGTCGCCGACGATGGCGGTCGGTCGGGCGGGCCAGCGGCCACCGACCGCCTGGCTGAGCGCCGACGCTGCCGCCGACGCACCGACCACCGCTCCGCCGAACAGCACCGACGTCGCCCCGATGGCCTCCGACGCGATCCGTGGGTACAGCGACAGCAGCACGCCGAGCACCGACCACGCGGCCATGACGCCGAGGGCGGAGAACCGGAAGTGTCCGGCGATCGAGGCCGGCACGCGCGGTCGCGCGATGTTGAGGGTGACGGCGCGGTCGTCGGTGTGCGGCTCGCGCATGCACAGCACGGCCACCAGCAGCGCGGCCATGATGGCGACGAGCACCGCGTAGGGCAGCACGGTCGGCGCGGGGCCCATGTCGACGATCAGGGCCACACCGACGAGCGTGACGGCGATGCCGCCGTTGAACACCACGCCCGTGAGGCGACCGGTGCGTTCACCGTCGTCGGGTCGCAGGTCGAGCAGCGCAGCCGACGCGACCACCACGACGGCGCCGACGCCGAGCCCGTGCGCCACCCGCGCCGCGAGCAGCCAGGCCACGGAGTCGGCCGCGATGAAGAGCCCGAGGCCCACCAGGATGAGCAGGACGGCGGCGACGAGCACGGGCCGGCGTCCGTAGCGGTCGGAGATCGACCCCGTGACCAGCACGGAACCGAGCGCGGCGACGGCGTAGACCGCGAAGACGACGGTGGTGGTGATGGGCTCGAAGCCCCACTCCTGCGCGTACAGCGCGTAGAGCGGTGCGGGTGCACCCGAGACGCCGAGCGCGACGGCCACGAGGGCGAGCAGCATGCCGAACGCCCAGCGCTGGGTCGGCTTGATGGTGGTCACGGTGTCCTCCGCGGCTCTCGGGCGGCTGGTCGCGGCGCGCGGACGGGTCCATCGGCACCACTGCTTCGAACGCCTTCGGTGGCGTCTGCATTCCCCATCCTTGCGAACCGCGCCGGCCCCATTCGCGTTCTGACGCGTTGGCGACGATTATTCGCGCATGGATCGACGCGAATGCGTCAGAACACCATGCTGGGTCGGGCCGCTGGTCAGCGCCAACCGCTACGGGGGGATCGGGGTGGATCTGCCCAGGTCGGTGACGAGGATCCGGGCGACTCTGCGGTGGTCGTCGACGTCACCTATCCCGTCCTGCGCCATGCGCTGGGCCAGCACCTCGAGCTCTCCGCCCGAGGCCAGGCGATGATCCTCGTCGCACAGGACCACGGCGCTCCCGTTCCTGTCCGTGCGCCGGAGCACCTCGACCATCACGGTCGCCGGTGCTTCGCAGACGTGGCACGTCGCACCCGTCGCGTCGCGAGCCTCCGCCTCGAGGTCGAACGGCACGGGCTCGTTAAAGGACGAGTAGGACGCGCCGCCTCCCGGGCGCTCGACGTCCTCTCTTGACACGGTGCCGTTCTACACCGCGTCAGGGTCGATGCGCAGCGGAAAAGACGGCGTGTGGAAGGGATACCGACGATCGAGCCGGATGTCTCGTGAGGGTGAGGAGTCCCTCGTCCACTCGGGGAGGAAGAGCCTGCGCACCTTTACGCTGTCGGGACGGACGAACTGATGTGGCGGCACCGATGAAGACCTATGAGCAATACATGAAGGACGCGCCTAGGAGTCATCGCGTCTGGGCCGTGTTCGCGCTGATGGGCGCCGGAGGCTCCGTTGCGGCCATCACCGGCCTGTCGAGGCCGGTGGCGCTGCTCGTTGCCTGCGCGATCTTCCTGGCCGCCAACGCGTTCATCTGGCTTCGACAGAACCCGACGCTGAAGCAGATCGAGCGGCGCAGGATGCGGGATGCCGAGGCAATTTCGGCGGACGACAGGGCGGCCCGGACCGAGGAGTGACACACGAAGCCCGCCGGACCGGTGGTCCGACGGGCTCCCGGCGTGCGCCGGGTCAGGCGTAGCTGACGCCCGTCGCGTGCAGCGGGCAGTAGCCGAAGGGGTTCTTCGCGAGGTACTGCTGGTGCGGTTCCTCGGCGTAGTAGTACTCGCCCAGGGGGGAGATGGCCGTGGTGATCCGGCCGTAGCCGGCCTTGGTCATCTGCTCCTGGTAGCGGTCGCGCGACTCCTCGGCCTGGCGCTGCTGCTCGTCGGTGGTGGTGAGCAGGACCGAGCGGTACTGGGTGCCGCGGTCGTTGCCCTGGCGCATGCCCTGCGTCGGGTCGTGGTTCTCCCAGAACACCTTGAGCAGGTCGGCGTACGTGACCTTCGACGGGTCGAAGACGATCCGCACGACCTCGGCGTGGCCGGTGCGGCCGGTGCACACCTCCTCGTAGCTGGGGTTCGGGGTGATGCCACCGGCGTAGCCCACCGACGTCGACCAGACGCCGGGCACCTCCCAGAAGGTCTTCTCCTCGCCCCAGAAGCAGCCGAGGCCGACCACGGTCACCTCGAAGCCGTCGGGGACGACGCCCGCGTCGAGCGGGGTCTCGATGGGGGTGCCGAGCACGCGGTGCGTGGTGCCCACGGCGAAGGGTCGATCGGCGCGGCCGGGCAGGGCGCTCTGCGCGTCGGGGAGCTCGGTCTTGCGGGTTCCGAAGATCAT
Source organism: Aeromicrobium sp. Leaf289 (assembly GCF_001423335.1). Lineage (NCBI taxonomy): Bacteria > Bacillati > Actinomycetota > Actinomycetes > Propionibacteriales > Nocardioidaceae > Aeromicrobium > Aeromicrobium sp. Leaf289. Next base: position 1,307,215 of record NZ_LMNK01000002.1, read on the forward strand.
CGGGTCACACTCCTTGGGTCCACGCGTGTCAACGACCGTGCGCGGTGCGCTGTTCCCGATAGTGTCGTCCGAGTGAGGGAACCACGCAGGTGAGCACGCGTCCAGAGATTCCGGTCGGCGTCGAGATCGCGACGGCGTGGGCTTGGCGACTCCTCGTCATCGGGGCCGCCGGCTACGGCCTGTACTGGCTGCTCAGCTTCTTCTCCGAGGTCTCCGTCCCGATCGCCATCGCGCTGCTCGGCACCGCCCTGACCATCGGTTCCGTCGACTTCCTGGAGCGCAGGGGCCTGCCGCGTCTGCTGGCCACGGCCATCGTCGTGCTCACCATGCTCTCGTTGTTCTTCGGGCTCATCGCGCTCGTGGGCCAACAGCTCTCCACCCAGTTCTACGACCTCAAGGCCCAGGTCATCGAGGGCATCTCCCAGGTGCAGGACTGGTCGCAGAACGGTCCGCTGGGACTCAGCGACAGCCAGCTGACGCGCTACGTCGACCAGGTGCAGGACGCGATCCGCACGTTCGGCGAGACCGCCGCCGTCGACCAGCTGGCCGCTGTCGGCACCACCCTGACGCACTTCGTCACCGGCTTCTTCATCGCGCTCTTCGCGTCGTTCTTCTTCCTCTACGAGGGCAACCGGATCTGGGCGTTCTTCGTGGCGCTGTTCCCGCAGGCCGCGCGCGAGAAGGTGCACACGTCGGGCGAGACCGCCTGGCACAGCCTCACCAGCTTCGTCCGGGCCACCGTGCTCGTTGCGCTCACCGACGCGATCGGCATCGCCGTCGCCGCCTGGCTGCTGGGCGTGCCCCTCGCCCTCGCGATCGGCGTGCTGGTGTTCCTCGGTGCGTTCGTCCCGATCATCGGCGCACTGCTGTCGGGTCTCGTGGCGGTGCTCGTGGCCCTCGTGGCCCAGGGTCCGATCGTGGCCCTGTTCATGCTCGCGGCCGTCGTGGCCGTCCAGCAGCTGGAGTCGCACGTGCTGCAGCCGTTCCTCATGGGCCGGTTCGTGGCCGTGCACCCGCTCGCGATCATCATCGCCATCGCCGCCGGCATCACGGTCTCGGGCATCGTCGGCGCCCTCGTGGCCGTCCCGCTCGTGGCCTGCCTCAACGGCATCGTGCGTCACCTCGCCGCCGAGGCCGGTGCGCCGCTGCAGGAGGACGGACTACCCGAGGACATACCTCCCGACGCCGACTCCGACGCCGAGCCCGAGCCGGCCTGAGACCGTCGGCGCGCTGCATCGGCGGTAGGTGCACCGCGCTTCGTCACGGGTCGTCGGTAGGTGTGCCGCGGATACGCGGGTCGAATCCGCGGGCGTCCTACCGCTCGACGGCATTCCGCGCGCCACCTACCTCTCACGGCCACGACCGGCGGACGCGGAGCGTGGGGGAGCCCGTCTAGGGTGAGCAGGGTGGTGGACCTGCGAGACGTCGAGGCGGCGCGTGAGCTGATCGCGCCGGTGGTCGAGCGCACTCCCATGGCGCACTCGCGGTGGCTGAGCCAACGGGTCGGCACCGACGTGCACCTCAAGTGCGAGAACCTCCAGCGCACCGGGTCGTTCAAGATCCGCGGCGCCTACGTGCGCATCGCGCGGCTGAGCGACGCCGAGCGAGCGCGTGGCGTGGTGGCCGCCAGCGCCGGCAACCACGCCCAGGGCGTCGCCCTCGCCGCGCAGCTGCTCGGCGCGAAGGCGACCATCTTCATGCCCGACGGCGCGGCCCTGCCCAAGATCGCCGCCACCCGCGGCTACGGCGCCGACATCGAGTTTGCCGGCACCGGCGTCACCGAGGCGCTCGTGCACGCCCAGGAGTTCGCCGAGCGCACCGGCGCCGTGCTCATCCACCCCTTCGACCACGCTGACGTCCTCGCCGGGCAGGGCACCGTCGGCCTCGAGATCATCGAGCAGCTGCCCGACGTGCGCACCGTGCTCGTGCCTCTCGGTGGCGGTGGGCTCGCCGCGGGCATCGCCCTGCTGCGCGAACGCCGACCCGACGTCTCCGTGGTCGGCGTGCAGGCCGCCGACGCCGCCGCCTACCCGACCTCGCTCGCCGAGGGCCACCCGGTCACCGGCGTGATGGGTCCGACCATGGCCGACGGCATCGCCGTGGCCCAGCCGGGACTCATCCCCTTCGAGGTGATCGCCGAGCAGCTCGACGACGTGGTGACCGTCAGCGAGGACGCCATGAGCGCGGCCCTCATCGGCCTGCTCGAGCGCGCCAAGATGCTCGTCGAGCCGTCGGGTGCCGCCGGCGTGGCTGCCCTGCTCGACGACCCCGGACGGTTCCAGGGCCCTGTGGTCCCCGTGCTGTCCGGCGGCAACATCGACGCGCTGCTCCTGCTCGACGTCATCCGCCACGGCCTGTCCGCCGCGGGTCGCTTCATGCAGCTGCGGGTCCGGTTCTCCGACCGCCCGGGCGAGCTGATGCGGCTGCTCACCGACCTCGCCGACCTGCAGGTCAACGTGCTCGACGTGGCCCACGACCGCTCCGCGGAGTCGCTCGGGGTGCGCGAGGTCGAGGTCGCGGTCCAGGCGGCCACCCGCGGACCCGACCACGCCGAGGCCTCACGTCGGCGCCTGGGCGAGCTCGGCCACCTGCTCGTCTGAGCGTCGGACGCGACGAGGCCCCGGGACCATCGGGTCCCGGGGCCTCGTCATGCCTCGTGCCGCGGACTCGAGGGCCGCGTCAGGAACGGTCGCTCAGAAGGGCTTGGCCTCCACGATCGAGACCGTGAGCGTCTTGCCGTTGGGCGCCTCGTAGGAGGCGTCGTCGCCGACCTTCTTGCCCAAGATCGCTGCGCCGAGCGGCGACGTGGGGGAGTAGACGTCGAGGTCGACGGCCGAGTCGAGGCTCAGCAGCTCGCGCGAGCCGAGCAGGAAGCGCTCCACGTCGTCGTCGCCGGCGAACGTGACGCCGACGACCATGCCGGCCTCGACGATGCCGTCGTCGGCAGGCTTCTCGCCGACCTCGGCGCGACGCAGCATGTCCTCGAGCTGCTGGATGCGGGCGTTGGCCTTGCCCTGCTCCTCGCGGGCGGCGTGGTAGCCACCGTTCTCCTTGAGGTCACCCTCGTCGCGGGCGGCGGCGATCTTCTCGGTGATGTCGGGCATGACGACGTCCTTGAGATTCGCCAGCTCCACCTTCAGACGGTCGTACGCCTCCTGGGTGACCCAGATGGTCTCGGTGCTGGACTGAGACATGTTCGAACCTCCTGGAAAACAAGCGGAACCCCAGGCATCGAGCCTGGGGTCGAACGTGCAGCCTAGCAGTCAGTCGGTGAGTTGGCACGTCCTCAGCACTGCAGTGACGGCCTCGCGCTCGGTGCTGATCGGCACCTCGACGCGCGTCCGCTCGCGGGTGCCGGCGGGCACGTCGACGGTGCGCTCGCCCACGACGGAGTGGTCGAGGGCCTGGGCGTAGACGGTGCAGCGGACGGGGACCGGTTCCGGACGTCGGACCTCGATGGTCGCGACGGTCCGCGCGGGCGACTCCACCGCGTAGCCGTGGACCTCCGCCGTGACCGGCTCGGTGTCGAGGGCCACCCAGGCGGCCCACACGATGCCCAGGGCCACCCCGACGGCGGTGATCGTCGGCCACACCCAGCGTCGCGTGGTGCGGCGGCCGTAGCGCTCGTCGAGGGTGCTCACGCCACGATTCTCCCAGGTCGGTCCTGACGGTGGCGTCCTGCCTGGTGAACCCCGTCCGTGCGGGTGTGCGTACCGGTGGAACACTGGGGCGGTGACCGAGAAGCTGCGCCTCATGCACGTGCACGCGCACCCCGACGACGAGTCGAGCAAGGGTGCCGCCTCCACCGCCAAGTACGTCGCCGAGGGGGTCGACGTGCACGTCGTCACGTGCACCGGGGGTGAGCGCGGGAGCATCCTCAACCCGCAGTTCCAGCACCCGGGCATCGAGGACAACCCCGAGCTGATCACCGAGATCCGTCGCGAGGAGATGGATCGCGCCCGCGAGATCCTCGGCGTCACCCAGGACTGGCTCGGCTTCGTCGACTCCGGCTGGCCCGAGGGCGACCCCAAGCCGCCGCTGCCCGAGGGGTGCTTCGGCCTGGTCCCGGTCGAGGAGGGCGCGATCCCGCTCGTGCGCCTCATCCGCTCGTTCAAGCCGCAGGTCCTCACCACGTACGACGAGAACGGCGGCTACCCGCACCCCGACCACATCATGTGCCACCAGGTCAGCGTCCTCGCCTACGAGAAGGCGGCCGACCCCGACTGGCACCCCGAGCTGGGCGAGGCCTGGCAGGTCAGCAAGCTCTACTACCACCTCGGCTGGAACTTCAAGAAGCTCGAGGCGATCTCCGCGGCCGTCGAGCGGCACGGCCTCGAGAACCCCTACGCCGAGCGCATGGAGAAGTGGGAGCGCAAGCCCGAGGACGAGGCCCGGCTCACCACCCGGGTGGAGTGCGCCGAGTACTTCGACGTCCGCGACGCCGCGCTGCTCGCCCACGCCACCCAGATCGACCCCGACGGCTGGTTCTTCTCCATCCCCAACGAGGTCCAGGCCGAGGCGTGGCCCACCGAGGACTACCAGCTGGTCGACTCCAAGGTCGAGACGTCGCTGCCCGAGGACGACCTCTTCGCCGGTCTGCGCTGACCCGGCCGACCGGCGGACCCCGGAACCGCAGGCGTAGGCTGGGGCCATGGGTGAGCTCCTGACGATCCTGGTCACGGCCGAGAGGCCGCGTGGCCTCGACCCGAACATCGTGCGTCCCGGCTGGCTCGCGCTCGGCATCGTCGCCGCCCTCGCGGTGGCCGTGTTCTTCCTGGCCAAGTCCTTCGCGAAGCACACCAAGAAGGCCGCCCAGCCCTGGGAGGGCGACCAGGCCGACGACGCGCCGCTCCAGAACCGCTCCGACGACGAGCGCGTCAACCGCGACTGACGCGGTTCCGGTACGTCCGGACCAGCGACACGACAGCGCCGACCGCCGCCAACGAGCAGAGCACGACGATCGCGACGAACGGGACGTCGGGCTGATCAGCGGTCACGGAGTTCTGGTCCTCGTGCGTCAGGCTGACCACCACGCCCACCGCGAGGGCCGGGAGCAGGACGACGAGCGTCGCCGACCTGGCCAGGCCGCGGGTGAGGCCGGGCTCCACGATCTCGGAGCGCAGCGCGGAGGCCGACAGGACCGTCGACACCTGGATGAGTGCCGCGGTCCCGAGCAGGAAGGCGACGTGGTGCACCGGTGTGATGGTCTCCGCGAAGCCGTACGCGAGCAAGAACACGAAGAACAGACCGCCGGTGCCGACAGCCACGGCGAGCACCGCCGAGCCGAGGACCGCGCGCCAGTACTGCCGTGGCGTCACGGGCTCACCGTCCCTGATGGCCCGGACCGTCGGCGTCGCCATCGAGCCCGACCTCGTCGGACGAGGCGCGCCAGGAGCACGAGCATCGCGATCCCGGCGACCAGCAGCACCGCGGTGAGCGTGAACGCCAGCCACGGGTTGGCGAGCAGCAGTGCCACGACGCCCAGGACGGTGACGTCCTCGCCGACACTGACCCCGATGTTGGTGAACGGCTCCGGGGAGGCGTTGACCGCGAGGCGTGTGCCGGCCTTCACCAGGTGGCTTGCCAGCGCGCTGCCGCCGCTGATCGTGCCGTAGACGGCCTCGCTGGCGCCTGCGTCGCCCGCCATGAGGACGCCGAGGGCCGCGCCCACGGTGGGGCGCAGCACGGTGGACACGACGTCCCAGGTGGAGTCGAGGTACGGAATCTTGTCGACGACGAGCTCGATCGCGAAGAGCAGACCGGCCGCCACGAGCACGTCGCGCCGGGCCAGCTGGTCGGGGATCTGCTCGAACCCGCCGAGCCGGTCGGCCAGCCCGAGCGTCAGGACGACGAGGTAGGCGTTCACCCCGCTCGCCCAGCCCGTCGAGAACGCGATGGCCACCAGGTTCATGGCGCCAGTGTGTCCGATGAGCGGCCGGGACGGCGGACCGACGAGCGTCCCGCGGCCGGGCTGGCATGGTGGAGGGGTGCCGAACCGACTCAGCGCAGCGACCAGCCCGTACCTGCTCCAGCACGCCGACAACCCCGTCGACTGGTGGGAGTGGGGTGACGAGGCGCTCGCGCTCGCGCAGTCGCTCGACCGGCCGATCCTGCTGAGCGTCGGGTACGCCGCGTGCCACTGGTGCCACGTGATGGCGCACGAGTCGTTCGAGGACCCCACCACCGCGCAGTTCATGAACGACCACTTCGTCAACGTCAAGGTCGACCGCGAGGAGCGGCCCGACGTCGACGCGGTCTACATGCGCGCCACGCAGGCGATGACCGGCCAGGGCGGATGGCCCATGACCGTCGTGCTCGCGCCGACGGGCGAGCCGTTCTTCGCCGGTACGTACTTCCCGCCCGAGCCGCGGCAGGGGCAGCCGGCGTTCACGCAGATCCTGCAGGCGCTCGCCGACGCCTGGCAGAACCGCCGCGACGAGGTGACGAAGGTCGGTGCCGACGTCCTCGAGCACCTGCGCGACGTGGTGGACGCGGGCGGCTCCGCGCTCGACGCCGAGGCGCTGGACGCGGCGCAGACGGTGCTGTCGGGCCAGCACGACGACGAGGCCGGCGGCTACGCCGGAAGCCCCAAGTTCCCGCCGTCGATGGTCCTCGAGGCGTGCCTGCGGCACTGGGCGCGCACGGACACCGAACGCTCCCTCGAGATGGTCCGCACCACCTGCGACGCGATGGCGCGCGGCGGGATGTACGACCAGCTGTCCGGTGGCTTCGCCCGCTACGGCGTCGACCGCTACTGGCAGGTGCCGCACTTCGAGAAGATGCTCTACGACAACGCCCAGCTGCTGCGGGTCTACCTGCACTGGTGGCGGGCCGAGCTGGCGACCGGAGACGTCGCGCGGCAGGCCTTCGCACGGCGCGTCGCCACCGAGACGGCGGAGTTCCTGCTGGCCGAGCTGGCCACGCCGGAGGGCGGGTTCGCGTCGGCCCTCGACGCCGACAGCGCCGACCCGCGCGGCGAGGTCCACGAGGGCGCGTTCTACGCGTGGAACCCCAACCAGCTGATGCGGCTGCTCGGCGTCTCCGACGGGGCGTGGGCGGCGCAGCTGCTGGGCGTCACCGGCCCGGGCACGTTCGAGCGTGGGTTCTCGACGTTGCAGCTGCGCGAGGACCCCGACGACCCCGAGCGGTGGGCGTCGGTGCGCACGACGCTCCTGGCGGCTCGTTCCGAGCGCACCCGACCCGCACGTGACGACAAGGTCGTGGCCGCCTGGAACGCCCTGGCGGTCATCGCCCTCGCCGAGGCGGGGGTGCTGCTGGAGGAGCCGCGGTTCACCGACGCCGCCGTGCGCGCTGCCACGCTGCTCGCCGAGGTGCACCTGCGCGACGGCGGCCGCGTGCTGCGGGCGTCGCGCGACGGCGTGGCAGGGGTCCACGACGGTGTCCTGGAGGATCACGCCACGGTGGCCGAGGCGTTCGTCGCGGTGCTCGGCGTGACCGGCGACGCGGTGTGGCTCGAGCGTGCCCGGGCCGTGCTCGAGCGCGTGCTCGACCACTTCGCGGCATCCGACGGCGACGACTTCTTCGACACCGCGGACGACGCGTCCGACCTGGTGGTCCGTCCGCAGGACGCGTCGGACAACGCGTACCCGTCGGGCACGTCGGCCGCCGCGCACGCGTTCGTCGCCGCCGCGGCCGTGACCGCCGACCCGCGCTACCGCGAGGCCGCCGAGCGCGCGGTGCGCTCGGCCGCGCAGCTGGGGGAGAAGCTGCCGCGCTTCGCCGGGTGGACCCTCGCCGCCGCCGAGGCCCTGGTGGCCGGGCCCGACGAGATCGCCGTGGTCGGACCCGACGCGGACTCACGCGCGGGGATGCATCGAGCCGCCCTGCTGCGCACGTCGCCGGCCGTCGTCGTCGCGGCCGCGTCGGCCGATCCTGCCGTGCCGCTGCTCGCCGACCGGGTGGCCGTCGACGGTCGCGCCACCGCCTACGTCTGCCGAGACCACGTCTGCGCGTTGCCGGTCACCGACCACGCCCTGCTCTGAACCGGCCCCGCATCGGTGGATCCTCAACCGCAGCAGCGTCGCTGACGTTGACGATCCACCGATGGCGGGACAGATGTTGAGGATCCACCGATGGGGGGAGGGTGGGGTCAGGCGGGGCCGACGGAGGTGACGGTGAGGACGGCCTCGCCGGCGGCGTCGCTGGCGTCGAGGTCGACGGTGGCGGAGATGCCCCAGTCGCGGTGGCCCTCCGGGTCCTCGAAGGTCTGGCGCACGTGCCACGTCCTCCCCTGGACCTGCAGGTCGATGAAGGCCGGGCCACGGGCCGACGGGCCGGTGCCGAGGTGGTCGTACTCCTCGCGGTAGGCCGCCATGGCCTCGCGCCACGCCTCGGCGTCCCAGCCGTCCTCGCCGTCCATCTCGCCCAGCGCGTCCCACCGGCCCAGCGCAGCCAGCTCCACCCGACGGAACATCGCGTTGCGCACCAGCACCCTGAACGCGCGCTCGTTGGTGGTGACCGGGCGGATCGTCTCCTCGCCGTCGGCCACGGCCTGCGCCCGGTCCAGGCTCGCCGGGTCGGCCGGGTTCACCAGCTTCTCCCACTCGTCGAGCAGGCTCGAGTCGGTCTGGCGCACCAGCTCGCCCAGCCAGGCCGTCAGGTCGGTCAGCTCCTCCGTGCGCGCCGACGCCGGCACCGTCCGCTCCAGCGCCTTGTACGCGTCGGACAGGTACCGCAGCACCATGCCCTCCGAGCGCGCGAGCCCGTAGTCCGAGACCAGCTCGGAGAACGTCATGGCCCGCTCGGCCATCTCGCGCACCACCGACTTCGGGCGGAGCTCGTGGTCGCGCACCCACGGGTGTCCCTGGGTGTACGTCTCGTAGGCCGCCTCCAGCAGGTCGCGCAGCGGCTTCGGGTGCTCGACCTCGTCGAGCAGCTCCATCCGCTCGTCGTACTCGATGCCGTCCGCCTTCATCTGCGCCACCGCCTCGCCCCGCGCGCGGAACACCTGGGCGGAGATGATCGGCCGCGGGTCCTCCAACGTCGCCTCGACGACCGACACGACGTCGAGGTGGTACTCCGGGGACTCCACGTCGAGCAGCTCGAGCGTGGCGATCGCGAACGGCGACAGCGGCTGGTTGAGGGCGAAGTCGCGCTGCAGGTCGATGGTCAGGACCAGGGTGCGACCCTCCGCGTCGGGTGGGTCGAGCCTCTCGACCACCCCGCCTGCCACGAGGGCCTCGACGATGTCGCGCACCCGGGTCTGCAGCCGCTCGACGTCCTCGGGACGGACCACGCTCTCCTCGATCAGCCGGTCGAGCGCGGCGATCGCGTCGCCGGGACGCTGCGCGACGTCGAGGACCATCGCGTGGGTGACGTGCATGCGCGGCACGAGCGGCTCCGGCGTGCCGTTCACGAGCTTGTCGAACACGGCCTCGTTCCACGAGACGTGGCCCTCGGGCGCCTTCTTGCGCTGCACCTTGCGGAGCTTCTTCGGGTCGTCGCCTGCCTTGGCGATCGCCTTCGCGTTCTCGATGTCGTGCTCCGGCGCCAGGACCACCACGTGCCCGACGGTGTCGTAGCCGGCCCGACCCGCCCGCCCGGCGATCTGCGCGAACTCGCGCACCTGCAGCTGGCGCTGGCGACGCCCGTCGTACTTGGTGAGCCCGCTGAACAGCACGGTCCGGATGGGCACGTTGATGCCGACGCCCAGCGTGTCGGTGCCGCACACGACCTTGAGCAGACCCTGCTGCGCCAGCCGTTCCACCAGACGGCGGTAGCGCGGAAGCATGCCCGCGTGGTGCACGCCGATGCCCATGCGGACCAGGCGCGACAGCGTCTTGCCGAACGCCGACGTGAACCGGAAGCCACCGATGGCCTCCGCGATCAGGTCGCGCTCGGCCCGCGACGCCAGCGCGACGCTGCTGAGCGCCTGCGCCCGTTCCAGCGCCGACGCCTGCGTGAAGTGCACGATGTAGACGGGGGACTGGCCGGTCTCCACCAGCTCGGTCACGACCTCCTGCACCGGCGACGTGACGTACTCCGTGACCAGCGGCACCGGCCGTTCGGTCGACGCCACGAGCGCGGTCTCGCGACCCGTGCGCCGGACCAGGTCCTCGCGCAGCGTCGTGGTGTCGCCCAGCGTGGCCGACATGAGCAGCACCTGCGCCCGTGGCAGCTCCACGAGCGGCACCTGCCACGCCCAGCCGCGGTCGGGGTCGGCGTAGAAGTGGAACTCGTCCATCACCACCAGGCCGACGTCGGCGGCGCTGCCCTCGCGCAGGGCGAGGTTGGCCAGCACCTCGGCCGTGGCCACGACCACCGGCGCGTCGGGGTTCACCGACGCGTCGCCGGTGAGCATGCCCACGTTCTCGGCGCCGAAGACGTCGCACAGGTCGAAGAACTTCTCGCTCACCAGCGCCTTGATGGGTGCGGTGTACACGGCGCACTCGTCGCGGGCCAGGGCGCCGGCGATGGCGGCGGTGGCCACCAGGCTCTTGCCCGAGCCGGTGGGCGTCGCGAGCACCACGTTCGAGCCCGAGAGCAGCTCGAGCACCGCCTCCTCCTGCGCTGGGTACAGCGTGATGCCGCGTCCCTCGACCCAAGCGCCGAACGCGTCGAAGACGTCGTCCGGCGAGGCCCCGTCGGGAACCGACAGCCCCGGGCTCACCGCTGCTGGTAGGCGAGCAGGCTGACGCCGATGTAGTGGACGATGAACGCCGCGATCGTCAGCGTGTGGAACACCTCGTGGAAGCCGTACCAGCGCGGGAACGGGTCGGGCCACTTGAAGCCGTAGACGAGCGCGCCGATCGTGTAGAGCCCGCCACCGATGACCATGAGCGCGAGCACCGCGGTGGAGGCGTTCTCCTCGAACTCGCTCCAGTACAGGACCGCTGCCCAGCCGAGCAGGATGTACAGCGGCACGTAGATCCACCGCGGGGCGCCGACCCAGAACACGCGGAACGCCACGCCGGCCAAGGCGCCACCCCACACGAGCGACAGCATGATCGTCGCTTCCTTCGTGTCGAGCAGCAGCAGGCTGAAGGGCGTGTAGGACCCGGCGATCAGCAGGAAGATGTTGGCGTGGTCGAGCCGCTTCCAGACCACGCGAGCCTCGTCGGACCACGTGCGGGTGTGGTACAGCGCGCTCGTGCCGAACAGGAGCAGCGCCGAGACCATGAAGACGGCCACGCCGGCGCGCACGACGACGTCGTCGGCGATGACCAGCATGACGAGGAACGAGAAGAAGCTCAGGGGCGCCGTGGCAGCGTGCAGCCACCCGCGCAGCTTCGGCTTGAGCTCGACGAGGTTGTCGCGGATGCGGTCGGTGACCTCGTCGGTCGACGAGTCGTGATCGGTCCGGGACATGGGGGACAGAGTAGCCCTCCCGACCTGACCGGCCGGGTGTGGTGGGATGAGGATCATGGGGCTCAGCCACGTCGCCTACGGCGTCTACGAGCGCCGACTGCTCAAGCACCTGGATCCGTCCCGGATGCCGCGGCACGTCGGCGCCATCGTCGACGGGAACCGGCGCTGGGCCAAGGACGCCCGGATGGACCTCGAGCAGGGATACCGCGCGGGTGCGGCGAAGGTCGACGAGTTCCTCGACTGGTGCCACGAGCTCGGCGTCGGGACCGTCACCTTCTGGGTGCTCTCCACCGACAACCTGCAGCGACCCGAGGCCGAGCTGACCAGCATCCTCGACGCCGTCGAGGCGCTCGTGGGGCGGCTGGCCGACGACGGCCGCTGGCACGTGCGGCTCATCGGCAACCTGCAGCTGCTGCCGGACGACTCGTCGGCGCGCCTGCAGCGCGCGGCCGCCGCGTCGCCCGACACGGACGGGATCATGCAGGTCAACGTGTGCGTGGGGTACGGCGGACGTCAGGAGCTGACCGACGCGATGCGCGCCCTGCTGCTGGCCGAGGCCGCCAAGGGTCGCTCCCTCGAGGAGGTCGCCTCGACGCTCGAGGTCGACCACATCGCCGACCACCTGTACACGAAGGGCCAGCCCGACCCCGACCTCGTCATCCGCACCTCGGGGGAGCAGCGCCTCTCGGGCTTCCTGCTGTGGCAGAGCGTGCACAGCGAGTTCTACTTCTCCGACGTGCTGTGGCCCGCGTTCCGCCGCGTCGACCTGCTGCGTGCCATGCGCTCCTACGCCGCGCGTGAGCGTCGCTTCGGCGCCTGAGGCGTCGCCTTCCGCTACGACTGCTCCTTCCCGGCCGGGCCTTCGCTCGCTGCTGCGTCGCCGCGGGTCCCGAGCGGGGTGGTCTTCGAAGGGGCCTCGACCGGACGGTGGGTCTCGTCTCGGGTGGGTCTGCGGGGTGCGGCTGGGATCTCGCCTGCGGCTGCGTCGCTGTGGCTGCGAGTCGAGGTGGTCTCCGAGAGGGCCTCGACCGGAGCGGGGGGTCTGGGCTCGGGTGGGTCTGCGGGGCGCGGCCACGATTCTCCATCTGCGCGTGATCTACGCACGGTTCTTCCTTCGCGTGGACCGTCCCACGCAAAAGGAGAATCCCTGCCCACCCACCGCGCGCCGAACCCCCCGGCGGACGCAGGATTCTGCCTTCGCTCGCGGAAGCCCGAACGATGCTGCGTTGATGACGGGATCCGAACACGAACGCAGCATCCTTCGCCCCTTCACGCACGAACGCAGAACCTTGCGTCCCCCGACCCGCTCTCCGAGAACTCACCCGAGCCCAGACCCGACCGCCGGTCGAGGCCCTTTCGGAGCGCAGGTCGCCTCGCAGCCACAGCGACGCAGCCGCAAGGCACGACCCACCCGGAGCAGCGCAGCCGCAGGTCGAGGCCCAGCCGGAGCAGCACAGCACCACACGAGCCCCCGGCCGACGCAGCGCAGCGCTGCAGCGCGAGGGCCTCGCAGAGTTCATCTGGGCGTTACACGCACACCCGCGTGTCGCCACGCCCGGGGGCGGGGGCGGACGTACGTTGCGAGGGTGTTGATGCTCGCCCCGGAGCCCAGCCGCCCCACCCCCACCGAGTAGGGAAGGGCCGGCGCAGGGGCGCGCGGGTTCTTCGCAGGGAGTCAGACATGACTGTCAAGAAGAGCGTGTCCGCCGCGAACGAGTCGGCCGAGGTCGACGCCGACGTCCGCACCTACGTCCTCGACACCAGCGTCCTGCTGGCCGACCCCGGTGCGGTCACCCGCTTCCACGAGCACGAGGTCGTCATCCCCGTCGTGGTGATCACCGAGCTCGAGGGCAAGCGGCACCACCCCGAGCTCGGCTACTTCGCCCGGACGGCCCTGCGCTTCCTCGACGACCTGCGCGTCAAGCACGGCATGCTCGACGTCCCCCTGCCCATCGGCGACGAGGGCGGCAGCATCCGGGTGGAGCTCAACCACACCAACCCCGAGGCGCTGCCCGCCGGGTTCCGGCTCGGCGACAACGACACCCGCATCCTCGCCGTGGCGAAGAACCTGGCCGACGAGGGGCGTGACGTCACCCTCGTGTCCAAGGACCTGCCGATGCGCGTCAAGGCGTCGGCCGTCGGGCTGGCGGCCGAGGAGTACCGCGCCGAGCTGGCGCTGGAGTCCGGGTGGACCGGCATGCGCGAGGTCGAGGTCGACGCCGTCGACCTCGACACGCTCTACGAGGACGGCAGCCTCGACGTGGCGCTCCTCGACGACGAGACCGTCCGCGACCTGCCCTGCCACACCGGCCTGGTCCTGCTCTCGGACAAGGGCAGCGGACTCGGCCGGGTGACGGCGGACAAGCGCGTGCAGCTGATCCGGGGCGACCGCGACGCCTTCGGCCTGCACGGCCGCTCGGCCGAGCAGCGGATCGCGCTCGACCTGCTCCTCGACCCCGACATCGGCATCGTCTCGCTCGGAGGCCGCGCCGGCACCGGCAAGTCCGCCCTCGCGATCTGCGCCGGCCTCGAAGCCACGATGGAGCGTCGCCAGCACAAGAAGGTCGTCGTCTTCCGTCCGCTCTACGCCGTCGGCGGCCAGGAGCTCGGCTACCTGCCCGGCAGCTCCGACGAGAAGATGGGCCCCTGGGCGCAGGCGGTCTTCGACACCCTCGGCGCGGTGGCGTCGCCGCACGTCGTCGACGAGATCGTCGATCGCGGCATGCTCGAGGTGCTGCCCCTGACCCACATCCGCGGACGCTCGCTGCACGACGCGTTCGTGATCGTCGACGAGGCGCAGTCGCTCGAGCGCAACGTGCTGCTCACGGTGCTCTCGCGCATCGGCGCCAACTCCAAGGTGGTGCTCACCCACGACGTCGCCCAGCGCGACAACCTGCGGGTCGGCCGGCACGACGGCGTGGTGGCCGTCGTCGAGAAGCTCAAGGGGCACCCCCTGTTCGCGCACATCACGCTCACCCGTTCGGAGCGGTCGCCGGTCGCGGCGCTCGTCACCGAGATGCTGGAGGACGTGGGCGTCTGAGCGACGCCGACCGGGTCGTCCGACGGCCCGGTCGCGAGGGGCGTGCCGCGCGGCGAACACCGTCCGGCACGCCCCCTGCTGTGGCAGAGTGACCCCGTGACGAGGAGGGGAGTGTCCGCGGCGTTCGTCGCTGCCGTGATGCTGCTCGTCGCCGCCTGCGCCGGTCCCGCGGAGGAGCCCGGGCCGACGACGCTGAGCTGGTACGTCGGGCCCGAGCGCGCCGACGTCGAGTCCCTCGCGGAGTCGTGCTCCGACGCCTCGGGCGGGCGGTACCGCATCGAGATCGAGCGACTTCCCGACGACGTCGAGGACCGGCACGCCGAGCTGGTGCGGCGGCTGCTGGCCCGTGACGACTCGATCGACCTGTTCAGCATGGACATGGCCTGGAGTGCCGAGCTGGCCGCCGCGCAGGTGCTCGCCCCGGTGCCCGAGGACCTCAAGCAGCCCTTCGCCCAGGACGTGGTGCCCGCCGCGCTCGAGGCCACCACGGTCGACGGCCTGCTGGTGGCCGCACCGTGGACGTTCGACCCGTGGCTGCTGTGGTGGCGGGGCAACGCCGCCGAGCGGGCCGGGCTCGACACGACCAAGCCGATCACGTGGGACGACCTGCTGGCGGGCGCGGAGCTGAGCGGCCGTCAGGTGCTCGTGGACGACCCCGACGGCGAAGGTCTCGCCGCGTGGGTCAACGCCCTCGTCGTCGGCGCCGGCGGCACGCTGCTGGAGGGTGAGGGCCGCTCGCCCGACGTCGGACTCGACTCCGCCGCGGGCGAGGAGGCCGCCGGCATCGTCGAGTACCTCGCGGAGGCCCGCCTCGGCGGAGACCCGACCGCCGAGGCCGGTGCGGGCCTGGCCCGACGCGGCGGGTTCGTCGTGGCGCCCAGCTCGTTCGTCTCCGACCCCGACGTCGCCACCGTGGCGGGCGACCTGCAGTGGGCGCCGTACCCGCAGGTGGCCGACACCCCCGCGGCCCCCGCCACGGGGGCGGCGCTCGCCGTGCCGCTCTACGCGCCGAGCACGTCGCTCTCGTACGAGGCGGTCTCCTGCCTGACGTCGGCCGACTCGCTCGCGGCCCTCATGACCGGCTCAGGGCACAGCGCGGCGCGCGCCACGACCTACGACGCGCAGGACGTGGTGGCCGGCTACCCGCTGGCCGACGTCACCCGACCCGCCCTCGAGACGGCGCTGGCGCTGCCCCAGACGCCGTACTGGATGCGGGTCAGGGCGGCGCTCGAGAAGACCTGGACCCCGTTGTCGGCGGTCGGGTCCTCCACCCCGGACCTCTCGCAGAAGGCCGTGCGGTCCGCCGTCGCGGGAGGTCTGCCGTGAGCACCGACCGTCCCGGCCCCGACGTGCCCGACGCCGAGCAGCCCGTCGACACCGACCCCGTCGACACCGACCCCGACACCGCCGCCGACGATGCGGTCGGTGACGTGGTGCAGGACGACGCGGAGGAGCCCGAGGGCCACGACCTCGAGCCGATCGGAGCGCCGCCCAGCCGCCGTCGCCGTCGTCGACGTCAGGGCGCCGTGCCGCCCGGCCGTCGACGCTCGGGCTGGCCGATGCTCGCGCCGTCGCTCGTGGTGCTGCTGGGCCTGACGCTGTGGCCGCTGGGACTCGCGGTCTGGTCGTCGTTGCGGCGCTCCTCCCTGACGGTCCGGGACGACACGTTCGTGGGGCTCGACAACCTGACCGGACTCCTCGGCGACCGCCAGTGGTGGGTCGCCGTCTCGGTCACCCTGCTGCTCGTGGCGTCCGCCGTCCTGCTGCAGCTGCTGCTCGGCTCGATCGTCGCCGCCGCCGTCCGACGGCTCGCCGTCCCGGCTGCGGTCGTGGCCGTCCTCCTGCTCGTCCCGTTCGCGCTGCTGCCGGTGCTCTCGGCGACGATCTGGCGTGACGCGCTGACCACCGGTGTCGGACCGGCCTGGTTCGGCTACGACGGCGGCGCCACCGCGGCGTCGGCGCTGGCCGTCGTGGGCTCGGAGGTGTGGCGGGGGACCGGCATCACGGCGCTCATCCTGCTGGTCGGCCTCTCGCGCGTCGACCGCGTGCTGCTCGACTCCGCGATCGCCGACGGAGCGACGTGGTGGCAGCGGCTGCGTCGGGTCACCTGGCCCGCGGCCGGTCCTGCCGTGGCCGTCGCCGTGCTCTACCGCTCGCTCGACGCCCTGCGCGCCCTCGAGGGCCCGCTGCTGGCCGACCCGAGGGACGGGCTGCGTACCGTGCCCGTGCTGCTGTGGGACACCACGTTCGGGGCGTTCGAGGTCGGGCTCGCATCGGCCGTCGCCGTCCTGCTCCTGCTGCTCGCCGCTCTCGTGGCCGGCGCCCTCGTCGCGGTCCTCCGGCCCGGGAGGAACGCATGAGACCCACCGTCCGCTCACGCCTCTGGGCCGCCGGCACCGCCTTCGTGGCCGGCTTCGTCATCGCCAACGTCGGGATCCTGCTGATCACCGGGGCGGACCGCTGGCTGTGGCTCGCCACCGCCGTGGTGCTGATGATCACCGGCGCCGTCGGCGTGCTCGTGGCCGACACCGGACGGCGACTCTCGCTCTGGGCGGTCCTCGGCTTCGAGCTGTTCGTCGTGGCCACCCTTGCGCCGCTGTGGTGGACGTTCGCCGTCGCGCTCACCCCCGCCGACACGACGGCCGACTCGCTCCTGCCGGCCGACCCCCGGTGGTCGGTGTTCGGCGACGTGCTGGGGGCCGGGGTCCTGCGCGACGCCGCGCTCACCAGCGTCGCCGCCGCCACCGTCGCCACCGCGGTGGCCATGCTGCTCGCCGTCCCGGCCGCCTACGCCCTCACCCGACGTCGGGTGCGGGGAGGTCGGGTCGTGGTGGTCTCCTTCGTGGCCGTGCTGCTTGCGCCGCTGGTCGCCCTCGCCGGACCGTGGTCCGTGACGGCGGCCGACCTGGGTGTGCTCGGCTCGCGCTGGAGCGTGGCGCCCGTCCTGCTGCTCGTGGCGCTGCCGCTGGCGGTCTGGCTGAGCATCCCCGTGCTGCGCGACGCGCCGTGGTCGCTGCGCGACTCGATCCGCAGCGACGGCGCCACCCGGCGCCAGGAGCTGCGTGCCTTCGTGGTGCCCGTGCTGGCGCCCGACCTGCTCGTCGTCGCGGCCCTCGTGTGGGTGGTCGCTGCGCAGGACGCCGTCCTGGGCGCGGCGCTCGGGCCCACCGACGACTCCCGCACGTTGCCGGCGACACTGCTGCTCGGCTCGGTCGAGCCGTCCCAGGCTGCCGCCATCGGGCTGCTGTGGCTGCTGCCCGTGCTCGCCCTCGTCGCGATCGCACCCCGTCGCGTCCGTCGCCTGATCGGAAGGGACCACCGATGACCTCCATGGAGCTGCGAGGCGTCCACCTGGACGCCCCCGACGGGACGACCGTGCTCGACGGGCTCGACCTCGTCGTCCCCGAGGGCAGCACGACGGTGCTGTGCGGACCGGCCGGTGCCGGCAAGTCGGCCGTCCTGCGGGTCCTGGTGGGCCTGGAGGAGCACACGGAGGGCGACGTGCTCCTCGACGACATCGTCGTCAACGCGGTCGGCCCCCGGGCCCGCGACCTCGCCCTGGTGCTGCAGGACTACGTGCTGCACCCCCACCTCGACGTGCACGACAACCTGGCCTTCGCGACCCGTCTGCGCCGCGGTCACGACAAGGTCGAGCTGGCCGAGCGGATCGACGAGGTGGCGGCCTTCCTGGCGCTGGACTCCATGCTCGACGCGAAGCCGGCCGACCTGGAGCCGGCCCAGCGCCAGCGGGTGGCGATCGGCCGGGCGCTCGTGCGCGACGCCCTCGGCTACCTGTTCGACGACCCGTTCAGCGCCCAGGCCGACCGCGTGCGCACGCACGTGCGGTCGGTGACCACCCAGTGGCAGCGCGACGAGCAGCGCACGTCGCTGTTCACCACCTCGCGCGCCGACGAGGCCCTCACCATGGCCGACCGCGTGGCCGTCATGCACCGCGGCACCGTCCACCAGACCGGCACGCCCGACGAGGTCTACGCCGATCCCGACGACCTCTTCGTGGCCGCGTTCCTCGGGCAGCCGCCCATGAACCTGCTGCCGGCCACGGTCGGCGACACGCACGTGGAGACGCCCGTGGCCTCCGTGCCGCTCGACGACGCCCTGCGGGCCGCGATCGGCGAGCGCGCCACCGTCATCGTCGGCATCCGACCCGAGCACTGCCAGGAGCCCTCGACCGATCCTGCCCCCGCTGCGGCGTCGGCGGGCGAGCCCCTCACGGCCGGCGCCATCGCCGCGCAGGCCGAGGCGGGTCGACAGGTGACGGTGGCCGGTCGCGTCGACGACGCGGAGTGGCGCGGCGGCACCCAGCTCGTGTACGTGGGCTACGACCTCGACGAGGAGGTCGAGGTGATGCTCGAGGAGATCGAGGACCGGCTCGACTTCGACCTGTTCCAGAACTTCTTCGTGGCCGAGCTGCCCTCGACCGACCGCCGTTCCGCCGGCCAGGACGTGCGGTTCGTGGTGCCGCGCGAGCGCGTGCTGCTGTTCGACGTCGAGACCGGCGCCCGGCTCCGTACGTCGTGACCGACCACGACGTCAACCGTCGGGAGCCGGCGCTCGACGGACCGAAGGCCTCGGCGGCGCCCGGGGGTGGGGGTGCCTCGGTGCGTGGCCTGTCGCCGGGCGGCTGGGTGCTGCCCGTCCTGTGGGCCCTCGGGTGCACCGCGGCCTACGCCGCCCTCTCCCTGCTGCGGTTCCGCCGGTTCGAGCCGACGTCGTGGGACAACGCGATCTTCGAGCAGGCGGTGCGGGGCTACGCCGGCCTGGGCTGGCCGATCGTCGACATCAAGGGGCCGGGCTTCAACGTCCTGGGCGACCACTTCTCGCCGATCACCGCGCTGCTGGCGCCCTTCTACGCCGTGTTCCCGTCGGCGCAGACGCTGCTCGTGGGGCAGGCGCTGCTGCTCGGCGTCTCGGTGCTGGTGGTCGGCAGGCTGGCGTCGCGCCACGTCGGGCCGTGGGCGGCAGGGGCCCTCACCGTGGCCTACGGGCTGTCCTTCGGCGTGTCCGCGGCGGTCAGGTCGGACTTCCACGAGGTCGCGTTCGGGGCTCCGCTCCTGGCGCTCGCGGGAGCCGCCTACGTGGACCGTCGGTGGCGGGCCGTGGTCGGGTGGTCGCTGCCGCTCCTGCTCGTCAAGGAGGACATGGGGGCCACCGTCCTCATGATCGGCCTCGTGCTGATGCTGGCGGGGGAGCGCCGCCGAGGCACGCTCCTCGCGGCCGTCGGCGTGGTGGGTGCGGCCCTCGTGGTGCTCGTGGTGCTGCCGTCGGTGAACCCCGGCGGCGTGTACGACTACGCGTCCAGCGTCGGCGGCGACCGTGGCGTGCTCGCCACGCTGCTCGACGAGCCGGGCAGGAAGGCCTGGACCGTGGTGCTCACGCTCGCGGTCACCGGCTTCGCGGCGCTCGGGTCGCCGTGGGTGCTGCTGGTGCTGCCCACGTTCGCGTGGCGCTTCGTCGGCGACAACCCGTTCTACTGGGGCACCGACTGGCACTACTCGCTGCTGCTCATGACCATCGTCGTCGTCGCGGCGGTCGACACCATGCGCCGGTTCCCCGTCGCTCGGTGGCTCGCCCTGCCGGCCCTCGCGTTCACGGCGGTGATGCTGCCGTCGACGGCCCTGTGGGCGCTCACCGAGCCGCAGACCTACGAGGTCCCGCCTCGGGCCGAGGTGGCCCAGCAGGTCGTCGACCTGGTGCCCGACGGCGCCTCGGTGGTGACCGACATCGGTCTCATCACCCACCTCGCGACCGACCGCGACGTGTACTGGCTGGGAACGGTCGGGAACGGCCCGATGCCCGCCGGCGACCCGCAGTACGTGCTGCTCGACCAGCTGGCCGGCGTCGGCTCGCCGCCGGACGCCCGCACCTACGCCGAGGAGACCTTCGGCGGCTCCTGGGTCACCGTCTGGGACGCCGACGGCTACCAGCTGGCCCGACGCGACTGACCTGCCGACGCTCGACGCCGAGAAGACGAGGGCTCGCTGGACGACCCGAGATGACCGCCGTCAGGGGTGGGTCATGCTCATGACGTCGAGGGCGGCGTCGAGGTCGGCCTCGGAGAGGTCGCCACGCTCGACGTAGCCCTCCTCCAGCACGACCTCGCGGATCGTCTTGCGCTCCTTGACCGCCTTCTTGGCCACGGCCGCAGCGTTCTCGTAGCCGATGTGGCGGTTGAGAGGCGTGACCACCGAGGGGCTCGACTCGGCGAGCTCGAGGCACCGCTCGACGTTGGCCGTGATGCCGTCGACGCAGCGGTCGGCAAGGACGCGCGAGGTGTTGCCCAGCAGCCGGATCGACTCCAGGACGTTGCGGCCGATGACCGGCAGCTGCACGTTCAGCTCGAACGACCCCGACGCGCCCGCGTACGTGATCGTCGCGTCGTTGCCGATGACCTGCGCGCACACCATGAGCGTGGCCTCGGGCAGCACCGGGTTGACCTTGCCGGGCATGATGCTCGACCCGGGCTGCAGGTCCGGCAGGTTGATCTCGCCGAGACCCGTGCGGGGTCCGGAGCCCATCCAGCGCAGGTCGTTGCAGATCTTGGTGAGGCTGACGGCGACGGTGCGCAGCGCCCCGGACAGCTCGACGATCCCGTCGCGGGCGCCCTGGGCCTCGAAGTGGTCGGTGGCCTCGGTGATCGGCAGGCCCGTGTCGGCCGCGAGCAGCTCGATGACCCGCTGCGGGAACCCGACCGGGGTGTTGATGCCCGTGCCGACGGCGGTGCCGCCCAGAGGGACCTCGGCGGCCGACGGCAGGGCGCGCTCGATGCGGGCGATGCCCTTGCGCACCTGGGCCGCGTACCCGGCGAACTCCTGGCCGAGGGTCACGGGGGTGGCGTCCATCAGGTGCGTGCGGCCGGACTTCACGACCTCGGCGAACTCGTCGGCCTTGCGCTCCAGGGCCTGTGCGAGGTGGTCGAGGTCGGGCAGCAGCT
Organism: Aeromicrobium sp. Leaf289; assembly: GCF_001423335.1. Lineage (NCBI taxonomy): Bacteria > Bacillati > Actinomycetota > Actinomycetes > Propionibacteriales > Nocardioidaceae > Aeromicrobium > Aeromicrobium sp. Leaf289. The sequence continues at coordinate 1,328,535 of NZ_LMNK01000002.1, forward strand.
CGTTGACCGTGGAGGCCGTGGCCGCCACGTGGATCGACGTCGGGAACACGTCGTTGCTCGACTGCGACGCGTTGACGTGGTCGTTCGGGTGCACGTCCTTGCCGAGCGAGCGCGTGGCGAGGGTGGCGATGACCTCGTTGGTGTTCATGTTGCTCGACGTGCCCGACCCGGTCTGGAACACGTCGATCGGGAACTGGGTGTCGTGGGCGCCCGTGGCGACCTCGGCCGCGGCGGCGACGATCGCCTCGGCGACGTCGGCGTCGAGGATGCCCAGCTCGGCGTTGGCCTTCGCGCAGGCGCCCTTGATCTGGGCCAGGGCCTTGATCTGGGCCGGCTCGATCGGGGTGCCGGAGATCGGGAAGTTCTCGACGGCGCGCTGGGTCTGCGCACGCCAGAGGGCGTCGGCGGGCACCTTCACCTCGCCCATGGTGTCGTGCTCGATGCGCCAGGTCGTGTCGGTCTCGGTCATGCGACCACGCTAGCGCGGGCCCGTCGGACGGCTACTCGGCGGAGCGGACGCGCAGCCCGGTGACCGGCACGGTGACGGCACCGGACGGGTCGGTGAAGAAGTCGTTGCCCTTGTCGTCGACCACGATGAACGCCGGGAAGTCCTCGACCTCGATCTTCCAGACCGCCTCCATGCCCAGCTCGGGGTACTCCAGCACCTCCTGGCTGCGGATGCAGTCCTGGGCCAGACGGGCGGCCGGGCCACCGATGGAGCCCAGGTAGAAGCCGCCGAACGCGTCGCACGCCTCGGTGACCTGCTTGCTGCGGTTGCCCTTGGCGAGCATGACCAGGGAGCCACCGGCCTCCTGGAAGCGGCGCACGTAGGAGTCCATGCGGCCGGCCGTCGTGGGACCGAACGACCCGGACGCCATGCCTTCGGGCGTCTTGGCCGGTCCGGCGTAGTAGACGGGGTGGTCCTTCATGTACTGCGGCATCGGCTTCCCGGCGTCGAGCAGCTCGGCGATCTTGGCGTGCGCGATGTCGCGAGCCACGACGAGCGGACCGGTGAGGGACAGCCGCGTCTTGACGGGGTACTGCGACAGCTGCGCGCGGATCTCGTCCATCGGTCGCGTGAGGTCGACCTGCACGACCTCGCCGCCGCTGATGTCCTCGGCCACGCCGGCGTCGGGCATGTACTGCGCCGGGTCGGTCTCGAGCTGCTCGAGGAACACGCCCTCGGGGGTGATCTTGGCGCGGGCCTGGCGGTCGGCCGAGCAGGACACGGCGATGGCCACGGGGCAGGAGGCGCCGTGGCGGGGCAGGCGCACGACGCGGACGTCGTGGCAGAAGTACTTGCCGCCGAACTGGGCGCCGATGCCGAACGACTGCGTCAGCTCGAAGACCTGCTGCTCCAGCTCGACGTCGCGGAAGCCGTGCGCGCTCATCGAGCCCTCGGTGGGCAGCTCGTCGAGGTAGTGCGCCGAGGCGTACTTGGCGGTCTTGAGCGCGAACTCCGCCGACGTGCCGCCGATGACGACCGCCAGGTGGTACGGCGGACAGGCGGCGGTGCCGAGGCTCTTGATCTTCTCGTCGAGGAACTCCAGCAGTCGCGTGGGGTTCAGGATCGCCTTCGTCTCCTGGTACAGGAACGACTTGTTGGCCGACCCGCCGCCCTTGGCCATGAACAGGAACGAGTACTCGGGGGTGGGCTTGGTGCCGGGCGTGGAGTACAGCTCGATCTGCGCCGGCAGGTTGGTGCCGGTGTTCTTCTCCTCGTACGTGGTGAGGGGAGCGAGCTGGCTGTACCGCAGGTTGAGCGTCGTGTAGGCGTCGTGCACGCCCCGGCTGATGGCCTCGGCGTCGTCGGCGCCGGTGAGGACGCCCTCGGACTTCTTGCCCATGACGATCGCGGTCCCGGTGTCCTGGCACATGGGCAGCACGCCGCCGGCGGAGATGTTGACGTTCTTCAGCAGGTCGAGCGCCACGAACCGGTCGTTGCCGGAGGCCTCCGGGTCGTCGATGATGCGCCGCAGCTGGGCGAGGTGCGCGGGCCGCAGGTAGTGGCTGATGTCGTGCATCGCCTCCGCGGTGAGCCGGCGGATCGCCTCGGGCTCCACGTGCAGGAAGGTGCGGGTGCTGCCGTCCGGCAGGGTGACCTCGGACGTCGAGACGCCCTCGGTGGTGACGAGACGGTAGGGAGTCTCGTCGGGCCCGGTCGGGAGCAGGTCGGAGTAGAGGAAGTCTGCGGCTGCCACGGGGCGACCATAGCGTTCCGGGTCAGCGGGCGTGGCCGGTGAGGACCCAGTAGTGCTCGGCGCGGCCCTGCAGGTCGACGGGCACGGCGAGGGCGCGGACGTCGTCCAGCACCTCGCCGAGCCGCTCGCGCAGGGTCTCGGAGTCGGCCATCGACCACACGGCCAGCGTCCCGCCCGGCCTCAGCGCACGGGCGCACGCGCGCACCCCGGTGGAGTCGTAGACGGCCGCGTTGGCGTCGTGCACGAGGAAGTCCGGTCCGTTGTCGACGTCGAGGAGCACGGCGTCGAGCGACGCCGCGGGCTGGGTCGCGACGACGTCGAGCACGTCGCCGACGACCACGGTGCTGCGCGGGTCGTCGAGGACCTCGGGACCGGCGCCGGCTCCTTCGCGCACCGCCCGGAGCACGGCATCGTGCAGCTCCGCCACCACCAGCCGCTCGACGCGTCGACCACCGTCGGCCTCGAGCAGCGCACGGGCGGTGAACCCGAGTCCGAGGCCTCCGACGAGCACCTCGCGGGCTCCGGCGTCGAGCGCGTGCTCCGCGAGCACCCGCTCGGAGGAGGTCTCGACGTCGTCCATCACGAAGACGCCGTTGACGCGCAGCTCCGTGGCGCCGTCGGCACGCGTCCGCACCACCACCTCGTCGTCCACTCGGCCAGCCTAGGACGGTCGTCGTGGGCAGGGGTGTCGGTGGTCGGGGCTAGCGTCGCGCCATGACGCACACCCACCACGGCATCGACTACGTCGAGCTCCCGGCACCGGACCTGCAGGCCGCGAAGGCCTTCTACGGCGCGGCCTTCGGCTGGTCCTTCACCGACTACGGCCCGGCAGACGACCCCGCCTACGTCGGCATCCAGGCGCTCGACGGCGAGGGTGAGGTCGGCGGCCTCGACCCGGCCGGGACCCCGGGGACGAGCGGCCCGCTCGTGCAGCTGTGGTCGGCCGACCTCGAGGCCACGCGCCAGGTGGTCCTCGACGCCGGCGGCTCGGTGGTCGACGACATCTTCGCCTTCCCCGGTGGGCGGCGGTTCCACTTCACCGATCCCGCGGGCAATCGGCTCGGGGTGTGGAGCGAGTCCTGAGCCCCGGCCCTGGGACGACTAGTGCCGCGCGGAGGCGCGCTCGGTGGTGCGCACGACCGCGTCGATGATCGTGTCGTAGAGCTGGCTGGGCAGGTCGTGGGCCATGCCGGCGATCTCGAGGTGCTCCGAGCCCTTGAGCGCGGCGGCCGTCGCGCGGCCGCCCGAGCGGTGCACGAGCGGGTCCTTCAGGCCGTGGATCACGGTGGAGGGCACGTCGAGCGCCTCGAGGTCCGTGGTGCGGTCCGGCTGCGTGAGGATCGCCATGAGCTGGCGCGTGACGCCGCCGGCCGACCAGCCGCGGTCGTACGTCTCGTAGGCGCGGTTGCGGGCGAACTCCTCGTCGGTCGGGAAGTCCGGGGACGAGATCATCGACGTGCCGCGCAGCGAGCGGGCCACGTACTCGTCGCGGGTGTGCCCGGCCTTGCTCAGCAGGGCCGGCAGGATCTTGGGGTTCTGGTACCCGACGGTGCGCTTGCCGGTGGTCGACATGATCGACGTCAGCGACAGCACGCGGTCGGGCTCGGCCACGGCCATGGTCTGCACGATCATCCCGCCCATCGACACGCCCACGACGTGCGCGGCGTCGATGCCGAGGTGGTCGAGCAGGCCGAAGGCGTCGGCGGCCAGGTCGCCGATGGAGTACGGCGCCTTCGCCAGGCCCGCCACCGCCTTGAGGATGTCGATCCGGCTGACCCGGTGCTGGCGCAGCTTGGTGGAGCGGCCGGTGTCGCGGTTGTCGTAGCGGACGACGAAGTAGCCACGGGCCACCAGACGCTCGCAGAACTCGCTGTCCCACCAGCCCATCGGCCCGCCCAGCCCCATGACGAGCAGGACGGGTGGATCACTCGGGTCACCGAACGTCTCGAAGCAGAGGTCGATGCCCGAGGGCAGGTGCGCGAACTGTTCTCCAGAACCGGCCATGGACCCGATCGTACGGTTTCGGGACCAGCCGGGCCCGTGGAACGGACGGTCGCCCGGTCGTCCGTCCGGCGGTCTAGGGTCGGACGATGGCCACCTCCGAGGAGATCGTCCGGTTCGACGACGCCGAGCCGCCGCCGGGATCGAGCCCCTGGGTCGGTGGTGCGGGACCGGGCCGCGAGGTGGCGGTCGTCGACCCGGACCCGACCTGGCCGGAGCAGGCGGCCGGCCTGGTCGCGACCGTGCGCGCCGCGCTCGGGCCGAACGTCGTGAGCCTCGAGCACGTGGGGTCCACGTCGGTGCCCGGGCTCCCAGCCAAGCCGATCATCGACCTTCTCCTGGTGGTGCCCGATCCCGCTGACGAGGACGCCTACGTCCCGGCGCTGGAGCAGCAGGGCTTCGTCCTGACGGTGCGCGAGCCGTGGTGGCACGGGCACCGGCTGCTGCGCCACGGCCGGCCGCGCACCAACCTGCACGTCCTCGAGCGCGACTCGGCCGAGGCGGAGCGGATGCTGATGTTCCGCGACTGGCTGCGCAACCACCCCGACGATCGAGAGCTGTACGCGGAGGCCAAGCGAGCGGCGGCGGCAGCCGCGGCCGAGGCGGGAGAGCACGTGATGCAGTACAACGCACGCAAGCAGACGGTGGTGCGGGAGATCTACGCGCGGATCTTCGCCGCCGCGGGCCTGCCCCGACCGCGCTGACGGCACCTCACGGGCGGCGGAAGAGCGCGGTGAGGAGGAACTCCTCGCCGAAGAGCGTCGCCTCCGGGTCCTGGGCCAGCATCGGCCGGGACTCGACGGGCTCGAGGTCCTGGAAGATCCAGCGCAGCGACTCCGGCGTGAACGCCAGCCCGCCCTCCAGCCCGCCGCGCAGGTACAGCTCGGCGTCCGGGACGCTCGTGCCCATCTGCCCGTCGGCGAAGCAGACGATGCCGAGGACGCCGCCCGGGGCGAGGACGCGGTCGATCAGGCGCAGGTAGGCGATGCGTCGGTGCGGCGGCAGGTGGTGCAGGCAGCCCGAGTCGTACACCAGGTCGTACGGTCCCGTCAGGGTCGCGCCGGCCTCGCCGAGTGCGTCGCCGACGTGGAAGCGCGGTGCCGGCTCCTGGGCTGGCTCCTGAGCGGGTGCGTGCTCGCGGGCCCACGCGACGGCGGTCTGCGACAGGTCGATGCCGTCGACCTGGAACCCGCGCGACGCCAGGTGACGGGCGTTGCGCCCTGCGCCGCAGCCCAGGTCGAGCGCGCGTCCCGGAGGCACCAGCCCGGCGTCGAGCCACGCGACGAGGTTCTCGTCGGGCTTGTCGACGAAGAACGGCACCGGGCGCGACCGGTCGGTGTAGAAGTCGTCCCACCAGGACCGGCCCGCCCCGTCGGACCACCGGTCGGCGGTCGAGTCGAAGAGGGTGTCCATGAGGGCCAGCACGTCGTCGACGCTGCGCACGTGACGGGCGCGTCCCTCGTCAGACGTCTCCATGGATCCCCCGATCGTCGGCCATGCGGCGGTTCAGGGCAGGCTCAGTGCTCGTAGTCGATCGACGAGTACGCCTTGAGCTTCGTGAGCTGGTGCTCGCTGGTGATCTTGCGGATCGTGCCGCTGCGCGAGCGCATGACGATCGACTCGGTGAACGCCTTGCCGGCCGAGTAGCGCACCCCGGACAGCAGCTCGCCGTCGGTGATGCCGGTGGCCACGAAGAAGCAGTCGTCGGCGACCACGAGGTCGTCGGTGAGCAGCACGCGGTCGAGGTCGTGGCCGGCGTCGATCGCACGCTGACGCTCGTCGTCGTCGGTGGGGGCGAGGCGGCCCTGGATCACGCCGCCGATCGCCTTGATGGCGCAGGCGGTGATGATGCCCTCGGGCGTGCCGCCGGTGCCGACGAGCAGGTCCACCCCGGAGTCGGGCTGCACCGCCACGATGGCCCCGGCGACGTCGCCGTCGCTGATGAACTTGATGCGCGCGCCCGCGTCACGGATCTGCTGCGTGAGGTCGGCGTGGCGGGGTCGGTCGAGCACGCAGACCGTGACGTCGCTGTTGCTGATGCCCTTGGCCCTGGCCACGCGGGCGATGTTCTCGGCCACGGGGAGCCGGATGTCGACGGCATCGGCGGCCTCGGGGCCGGCCACGAGCTTCTCCATGTAGAAGACGGCCGACGGGTCGTACATGGAGCCGCGGGGCGCGACGGCCATGACCGCGATGGCGTTGGGCATGCCCTTGGCGCAGAGCGTCGTGCCGTCGATCGGGTCGACCGCCACGTCGCACTCCGGGCCCGTGCCGTCGCCGACGTGCTCGCCGTTGAACAGCATCGGGGCCTCGTCCTTCTCGCCCTCGCCGATGACGACGACGCCGTCCATCGCGACGGTGTTGATGAGGCTCCGCATCGCGTTGACGGCCACGCCGTCGGCGCCGTTCTTGTCCCCGCGTCCGACCCAGCGGCCGGCGGCCATGGCGCCGGCCTCCGTGACTCGGACGAGGTCCAGGGCGAGGTTGCGGTCCGGGGCTTGGGCGGCGGGCTGCAGGCTGTCCACGAGTGCACCCTACCGGCGACGGGCGTCGCTCAGAGCCCGTGCACCTGGACCTCGCTCGCCTTGACCACCAGGTGGACGCGTCGGCCGGGCTCCAGCCGCAGCTCGGCGACGGCGTCGACGGTCACGTCGGCGCTCACGACGTCGGTCCGCACGAGCGCGCGCCGGCCGCGCGGCTCGACCGACGTGACGGTGGCGGGCCACACGTTGCGCGGGCTCCCGACGGGGGCGTCGAGGTGCACCGCGACCGCCGCCGGGTCCAGGACGGCCACGGCCGGGCTGCCGTCGGGGAGCGCGGCCGTGGCGGCGTGCACCACCAGTCCGTCGTCACCGTGCAGGCCCGGGCCGGTCGCGGTGCCGCGCACCAGGTTGAGTCCGGCGAGGTCGGCGGCGAACCTGCTCCGTGGCTGCTCCAGGACGCGCGCGGTGGGGCCGACGTCGACCAGACGGCCGTTCTCGACGACCGCGAGCCGGTCCGTCAGCAGCAGGGCGTCGAGCACGTCGTGGGTGACCAGGACGGCCGTCCCGCCGTCCTGCCGACGTCGGCGCAGCACCTGCGCGAGCGCCGAGCGCAGCAGGGGGACGGTGCCCGCGTCGAGGGCGGCCATCGGCTCGTCGAGCAGCAGCAGACGTGGGTCGGGGGCCAGTGCCCTGGCCAGGGCGACCCGAGCCGCCTGACCGCCCGACAGGGTGCCGGGCCGACGGTCCGCCAGGTCCGCGCAGCCCAGCTCGTCGAGATGGTCGCGAGCGGTCTCCCGTGCCGCGGCCCTCGAGGCGCCCGCGCTGCGTGGGCCGAAGGCCACGTTGTCGAGGACGCCGAGGTGCGGGAACAGCAGCGGTTCCTGCGCGAGCAGGCCGACGCCGCGCTCGTGCGGGGCGCACCACGTGCCGGAGGCGGTGTCGAGCAGGACCTCGCCGTCGACGACCACGCGACCGTGCTGCGGACGCAGCGTGCCGGCGAGCGTGGCGAGCACGGTCGACTTCCCGGCACCGTTGGGCCCCACGAGGCCCAGCGTGGTGCCCGGCGCGACGTCGAGCTCGAGCATGACGCCGCGGTCGGGGGCGTCGACGACCAGCTGCACGCTCACAGGGAGGACCCCCGTCCGCGGACCAGCGCGATCACGGCGACCGCCGCGACGACGAGCAGCAGCGACAGCGCGACGGCGGCGTCGGGATCGGTCTCGCGCTGCAGGTAGATCTCGAGCGGGAGCGTGCGCGTGACCCCCTGCAGGCTGCCGGCGAAGGTGATCGTGGCGCCGAACTCGCCCAGCGCGCGGGCGAACGCCAGCACGGCGCCGGAGAGCAGACCCGGGAGCACGAGGGGGATGCTGACCCGGCGCAGGACCCTGGTGGGGCGGGCCCCGAGCGTCGCGGCCACCACCTCGTAGCGCCGACCCGCCGTGCGAAGGCTGCCCTCCAGACTGATCACCAGGAACGGCAGAGCGACGAACGTCTGCGCCAGCACCACCGCGGTCGTGGAGAACGCCACCTGGACGCCCAGCACGTCCAGCGACTCGCCCAGCAGCCCCCGCCGACCGAACGTGGCCAGCAGCGCGATGCCTCCCACGACCGGTGGCAGCACCAGCGGGAGCAGGACGAGCGCGCGCAGGAGCGCCTGGCCGGGGAACCGGGCGCGCGCCAGCACGAAGGCCATGGGCACGCCCAGCACGATGCACAGCACCGTGGACACCGCCGCCGTCCGCAGGCTCAGCCAGAGGGCCGACCGCGCCGACTCCGACGTCAGCAGCGACGGCAGGTCGGTCCACTCGACGCGAGCCAGCAGGGCCACGAGCGGCAGCACCACCAGGGCGGCGCCGGCCGCAGCGGGCACCCAGATCCAGCCGGGCAGGTCGCCGGAGGTGGGGGAGCGGTCCCCGCGGGGCCAGCCCGCCCCCCGCCCCCCTGCCCCGCGCCGCCCAGCGGGGGCCTGCGCGGGAGTCGGCGTGGTCACGGCGGGCCGAAGCCGGCGTCGTCCAGCACCTTCTGACCCTCGTCGCTCGTGACCCACTCGACCCAGTCCTGTGCGAGCCCGGGCTGGCGGGCGTCCGCGAGCGCTGCGATCGGGTAGGTGTTGACCACGTCCTCGGCGCCGGGGACCTCGACGGTCTCGACGTCGTCGCCCGCGGCCTCGGCGTCCGTCACGTACACGAGGCCTGCGTCGGCCTCGCCGGCCGCGACCTTGGCCAGCACGTCGGTCACCGACTGCTCCTCGCTGTCGGGAGCCAGCGTGACGCCGTCCTTCTTCGCGAGCTTCTCGGAGGCGGCACCGCACGGCACCTGGGGCGCGCAGACCACGACGTCGAGGTCGGGGTTGCCCAGGTCGGCCAGCGACGTGACGTCGCCCGGGTCGTCCGGTGGGGTGACGATGACGAGCGTGTTGGTGGCGAAGTCCTGCGGCTCGCCCTCCACGAGGTCCTCGTCGACGAGCGTCGTCATGTTCTTCTCGTCGGCCGAGGCGAACACGTCGGCCGGGGCGCCCTCGGCGATCTGCGCGGCGAGGTCGGACGACCCGGCGAAGCTCAGCTCCACGGTCACGCCCTCGTTCTGCTCCTCGAAGCGGTCGGCGAGCTCGGTGAACGAACCCTTCAACGAGGCCGCCGCGAACACGGTGAGCGTGCTGTCGACGTCGGCCCGGGGGTCCACGGCGTCGCTGTTGCCGCAGCCGGACAGGACCAGGGGGAGGGTCAGGACGAGCAGGGCGAGACGCTTCACGGGGTGACCTCCAGCGAGACGTTGGTGGACTTGACGGTGGCCCAGGCGATGGCGCCGGGCTCGAGGCCGAGGGCGTCGACGGACTCGCGACTGACGAGGGAGACCACGCGGTAGGGCCCGCAGACGAGCTCGACCTGGGCCATCACGGTGTCGGCCGTGACCCGCGTGACGATGCCGCGCAGCCGGTTGCGCGCGCTCGTGTGCTCGGGTCCGTGGTCGGGGGTCGCCGCGTGGTCGGCGGCGAGCCTCGCGAGGTCGACCCCCTCGATGCCGGCCCGGCCGTCGGCGTCGACCGGGTTGAACCGGCCCTGCTGCTGCCAGCGTCGTAGGGTGTCATCGCTGACGCCGACGAGCGCGGCGGCGTCGGAGAGCCTGTGCACGACCATGACCGGAGCCTAGCCGCACTCGCGGCGGAACACCGACGAACCAGCCGCAGGTGCGGCACGACAGAGCAGCGGAGGACGCATGGCCGGTTCCAGTCGAGGCAATCCCAAGCTGGGGGACATCCTCCGCTCCGTCGGGGTCCTCGGCGCAGCCCTGCTGCTGGTCTGGGCCGCGACGCAGCTCCTGTTCGGCAGCACGCCCGAGACGCCTGACGTGCCCGCGGTCGACTACTCCGCCGTGCTGCCGGGCGCCGAGCGCGAGACCGGGGCCGACCTGCTGGCGCCCACGTCGCTGCCGGAGGGCTGGAAGGTCACGTCGTCGCGGGTGCGCGACGGCGTGTGGAGCCTGGGGACGTTGACGTCCGACACCGACTTCATCGGGCTCACGCAGGCACCCGAGGGCGAGGACGCCGCCGTCGACGAGTACGCCGAGGGCAGCGAGCGGGTGGACGACGTGCAGGTCGGTGGCGAGACCTGGACCCGCTGGACCTCACCGGACGGCGAGAGCACCTACTCGCGCGAGGTGGAGGGTCCCGAGCAGCGCACCACCGCCGTCGTGACGAGCGACGTGGACCGCGCGACGCTCGAGCAGTACCTCGCGTCCCTCGCCTGAGCCGGGCGGTCGATCCCGGTCAGGCCTCGTCGTCCTCGTCGTCGTGGTGGCCGGCGGCACGGTCGAGCCGCGCGCGGGCGCCGTCGAGCCACCGCTGGCAGACGGCGGCCAGGTGCTCGCCGCGCTCCCACAGGGCGAGCGACTCCTCCAGGCCGACGCCACCGTTCTCGAGCCGCTGGACGACGCTGACCAGCTCGTCGCGGGCCTGCTCGTAGGAGAGCTCCTGCCCGTCGGGCTCCGTCTCGGGGGCGGGGTCAGTCGTCATGGCGGGTCTCCTCGGTGCGGTCGGTGGTGACGTGGGCGCTGCCGTCGGCCAGGCGCACGACGAAGGCGTCGGGGACGTCGTTGACCGACGTGAGCACGTGCCCGTCGGCGGTCTGGGCCACGGCGTAGCCGCGCTCGAGCGTGGCCAGTGGCGACAGGGCCCGCACTCGCGCGAGGTGGTGGCCGACGGCGTCGTGCTCGCGGTCGAGCCGGTGCCCGAGCGCCCGGTGGGTGCGTTCGCGCAGGTGCGCCAGGGCGTCCTCCTGGGCGTCGACGAGCGTGAGTGGCGCGGCGAGCACCGGCCGGGAGCGCAGCTGGGCCAGCGCGTGCGCCTCGTGCGCGACGAAGCCCGAGACGGCCCGGCGCAGGCGGGCGCGGACACCGGCGAGCCGGTCGTTCTCCTCGGCGGCGTCGGGGACCACCCGCTTGGCGGCGTCGGTGGGTGTGGACGCGCGGACGTCGGCCACGAGGTCGAGCAGCGGTGTGTCCTGCTCGTGGCCGATGGCGCTGACCACCGGCACGCGGCAGGCGTGGACGGTGCGCACCAGGGCCTCGTCGGAGAACGGCAGGAGGTCCTCGAGCGACCCGCCGCCGCGCGCGACCACGATGACGTCGACCTGCGACGCGAGCTCCTCGACGGCGGCGGCCACGGCGCGGGCCGAGCCGCTGCCCTGCATGAGGGCGTGCCGGACCTCGAACCGCACCCCGGGCCAGCGCAGCCGGGCGTTCTCGAGCACGTCGCGCTCGGCCGCCGAGGCGCGGCCGGTGACCAGGCCGACGGTGCCGGGCAGGAACGGCAGCGGCTTCTTGAGCCGGGCGTCGAACAGGCCCTCGGCGGCCAGCAGCTGCTTGCGGCGCTCGAGCTGGGCGAGCAGCTCGCCCTCGCCGGCGGGCCGGATCTCGCGGATCTGCAGGGTCAGCGACCCGTTGGGCTCGTAGAACTCCGGCTTGGCGTGCACGACCACCCGCGCGCCCTCGGTGACCGGGGCGGGAGACGCGTCGAGCACCGAGGCGTGGCACGTGGCGCGCACCGAGAGAGTGGCGCGCAGGTCGCGCAGGACGAGGAAGCAGATGCCGGGACGACGGGTCAGCTGGGCGACCTCGGCCTCGACCCACACCGGCCCGAGCCGGCCGACCCACTGCCCGATGAGCGTGGAGACCTGGCGCAGCGGCGCGGGGGAGTCCGCGCTCGTGTCCAGGGCCATGGCCCACACCCTAGGAGGTCGCCCCGACGCTCCGCGCCACCCACGGCCCTCCCCGTCCCGGCCCGTCGGAGGCAGGTGACGCACCGAACGAGCCCTCAGAGGTAGGTGACGCACCGAACGGCTCGCCCGGAGGTAGGTCTCGCACCTCGTCGACGGCCGATGAGGTGCGAGACCTACCTCCGAGGCCGGAGGCGGCGGCGGACGTCCTCGACGTCTGCCCCCGGTCGTTACGATGAGGTCATGACGACCAACGTGCACCTCGGCATGCCCCCCGTCGGCGGGAGCGTCCTCCTCGCCGACCCGCGCGGCTACTGCGCAGGCGTCGACCGCGCCGTCATCACGGTCGAGAAGGCGCTCGACCTCTACGGCGCCCCCGTGTACGTGCGCAAGCAGATCGTGCACAACAAGCACGTCGTCAACACGCTGGCCGACCGTGGCGCGATCTTCGTGGAGGAGCTCGACGAGGTGCCCGAGGGCGCCACGGTCGTGTTCTCCGCCCACGGCGTGTCGCCGATGGTGCACGCCGAGGCGGCCGAGCGGAGCCTCAAGACGATCGACGCCACCTGTCCGCTGGTCACCAAGGTGCACCACGAGGCGCGTCGGTTCGCCGCCGACGACTACCGCATCCTGCTCATCGGTCACGAGGGCCACGAGGAGGTCGAGGGCACCGCGGGCGAGGCTCCCGAGCACATCACGCTCGTGCAGAGCCCGGCCGACGTCGACGACCTCGAGTTCCCCGAGGGCACCAAGCTGTCGTGGCTGTCGCAGACCACCCTGAGCGTCGACGAGACCATGGAGACGGTGCGCCGGCTGCGCGAGAAGTTCCCGCAGCTGGAGGACCCGCCGTCCGACGACATCTGCTACGCCACCCAGAACCGTCAGGTCGCGGTCAAGGAGATCGCGAAGGACGCCGACCTGGTCATCGTCGTCGGCTCGTCGAACTCCTCCAACTCGGTGCGCCTCGTCGAGGTCGCGCTCGAGGCCGGCGCCAAGGCGTCGTACCGGATCGACGACATCAGCGAGTTCGACGAGGCCTGGCTCGACGGCGTCGAGACCGTGGGCGTCACGTCCGGCGCCTCGGTGCCCGACGACCTCGTGCAGGACGTGCTGACGTACCTCTCGGAGCACGGCCACCCCGACGCCGCCGCCGTCCGCACCGCCGACGAGACCCTCACCTTCGCCCTCCCGCCCGAGCTGCGCAAGGACATGAAGGCCGCCGGCCTCGTCTGAGCAGTCCCACGATTCCCATCAGGTGATGGGAATCCCCCACTCACCTCGGTGTTCCCTCCAGGGTCAGCGAGGAAGAACCAGGGGGAGCTCGTGATTCCCATCAGGTGATGGGAATCGCCGACCCGGGTCGCGGCGCTCAGCGCCGCCGGTCGGGCTTGACGACCAGAGCGGTGCCGCCACCGCGGCGCTCGGGCTCGGCGACCGCGATGAGCCGACCGCGCCGGTCCTGCTCGATCGCGGCGGCTGCGCCGATCTCGGCCTGCGAGGTGAAGGCGTCGCCCGACGGCGTGAGCTGCTGGCCGAATGGGGCGAGCAGCGAGCCGTACTGCTCGATGAACGCGGGCTCGGCGGGCGTCACCGCGACGTTGCGCTGCGACGCGCGCGGTGCGGCCACGGCCTGCGGCAGGGTCATGCCGAGGTCGATGCGGTTCACCAGCACCTGCAGCACCGTGGTGATGATGGTGGCGCCGCCCGGCGAGCCGACGACGTACTTCACGCGGCCACGGTCGAGCACGATGGTGGGCGACATCGACGAACGCGGACGCTTGCCGGGCTCGATGCGGTTCGGGTCCTTCGGGTCGTAGACGGCCGTGAAGTCGGTCAGCTCGTTGTTGAGCAGGAAACCGCGGCCGGGGACGGTGATGCCCGACCCACCGGTCTGCTCGATCGTGAGCGTGTACGAGGCGGCGTTGCCCCACCGGTCGACGACGGACAGGTGGGTGGTGGAGATGTTCTCGGTGTCGGGCTTCTCCTCGTTGGCCACCGTGGCACAACCGGAGCCGTCCAGTGCGCCGGCGGCGACGGGGCGGCTCGACGCCTTGGTGGGGTCGATGGTGCAGGCCCGCGAGTCGGCGAAGCGCTGGCTGAGCAGCGTCGACGTCGGCACGCCCGGCACGTCGCCGACGTAGGCGGCGCGGTCGGCGAAGACCCGGGCGGAGGTCTCGAGGAACAGGTGCAACGACGTGCCGAGGCGCTGCCCCCCACCGAGCCGGAACCCCTCGAGGATGTTGAGCGCCTCGCCCACCGCGATGCCACCGGAGGACGACGGCGCCATGCCGAACACGTCGAGGCCGCGGTAGCGGGCCCGTGTCGGCGCCTGGCGGTCCACGCGGTACCCGGCGAGGTCGCGCTCGGTCATGGAGCCGGCGGGTGCGGGCAGGTCGGCGGCAGGGTCCTTGGGCGGTGCCTGCACGGTGCGGGCGACGTCGCGGGCGACCGCGCCGGTGTAGAAGGCGCGTGGTCCCTTCGCCGCGAGGAGCGAGAGCGTGCGGGCGAGATCGGGGTTGCGGAACGTGCTGCCGACCTTCGGTGCGTCGCCGCCCGGCAGGAACAGCTTCGCCGTGGCGGGGAAGGCCGCGAAGCGCTCGGCGTTGTCGAGCGTCTGGCTGCGGAACGTCTCGTCGACACGGAAGCCCCTCGAGGCCAGGGCGATGGACGGCGCCAGGGCCTTGCGCAGCGACCACCTGCCGTGGTCGCGCAGCGCCGCCTCCCAGGTGGCCGGGGTGCCGGGGACGCCGACGGCCACGCCGGACGAGACGAGGTCGGGCGTGAACGGGTAGGGCTCGCCGGTCTCGGGGTCGATGAACGCGTCACGGGTGATGCCGGCGGGCGCGGTCTCACGGCCGTCGATCGTCGACACCTTCTTGCGCTTCGCGTCGTAGTAGACGAAGTAGCCGCCACCGCCGATCCCGGCGCTGTAGGGCTCGGTGACGCCCAGCGCCGATGCGGTGGCCACGGCGGCGTCGGCCGCGTTGCCGCCACGCTTCAGCACCTCGAGTCCCACGCGGGACGCCTCGGCGTCGACGGACGACACGGCTCCACCCGAGCCGACGGCGGTCGACGAGCCTGAGGGTGGTCCCGGGGCCGGCGTGCGGGCCTCGGCGGCCGACGTCGTGGCGACGAGCGCGGTGGTGGCCAGCCCGACGGCGAGCAAGCCGGTGGTGAGGCGGACGGACGTGCGTGCGGTCATGGTGCGACCTGCTTCCCCCGAAGTCGGCCCTGGCTGGGCCCGGTCGTGTCCACGCTAGGCAGCCCCCGGACCCCTGGCAACCCCACGCGGACGAGACCTACGCTGACTCCCCGACCCCAGGAGGACCCATGACAGAGCTGCGCATGACCACGACGCTGGAGCCCCGCGGGCCGGCGGCGGCCGTCGTGCTCACCGACGAGCAGGTGGCCGGGCTGGGAGACGGGAAGACCTTCCCCGTGGCCGTGACGATCGGTGGGACGACGGTGCCCCTGCGGCTGGCCCGGATGGGCGGCGAGAACCTGGTGGGGCTCAGCAAGGCCGCCCGTGCCACGTTGGGCGTCGAGGTCTGGCAGACCGTCGACGTGGTGATCCGGCGCGACGACGCCCCGCGCGAGGTCGAGGTGCCACCCGCGCTGGCCGAGGCGCTGGGGTCCGCCGGTCTCCGCGCCGCCTTCGACGCGCTCGCCCCTTCGCGGCGCAAGGAGCACGCGCGCAGCGTGGCCGACGCGAAGGGCGACGACACCCGGGCCCGGCGGGTTCAGAAGGTGCTGGACGCCCTCAGCGGCTGAGGCTCGCGACGATCGTGAAGCTGGCGGCGAGCCGCTCGGGCCGGTCGGTCAGCCGGAACTCGCCGGGCGCCTCGGGGTGCGGCGTCATGTGGCCCGGCAGCGCGACCCACGGCACGCTGTCGTGCTCGAGCACCGTCTCGAGGACCATGCCGTGCGCCATGAGCGCGGTGAGGATCTCCGCGAGACCGTGCGCCCACTCCCGGGACGGCAGCCCGGGCAGCGTGTGGTCGGCCGGGTCGACGTAGGACGCGGTGTCCTCGAAGACGAGGGGCTCGACGTGCTCGGCGTACGGGTAGACCAGCTCGATGCGGTCGTCCACGACGTCGAGGGTGCCGAGCATGGGGTGGCAGTCGCGGAACACCAGCCGCCCGCCGGGGCGCAGGAGCGCAGCGACGGTGGCGGCCCACCGGTCGATGCTGGGCAGCCAGCAGATCGCACCGATGCCGGTGTAGACGAGGTCGAAGCGTTCGCGGCCCAGCGCCTCCGGTGCGTCGAACACGTCGGACTCGACGTAGCCGATGTCGGCGCCGACCTCGGCCGCGAGCGCGCGGGCCTCCGCGAGCGACGCGGGGGAGAGGTCGAGCCCGGTGACGGTGGCCCCGAGGCGGTGCAGGCTGAGGGTGTCGGTGCCGATGTGGCACTGCAGGTGCACCGTGTCGAGGCCGCTGACGTCGCCGAGCCGTGGCAGGTCGAAGCGGACGACGTCGCTGATCGCGGCCGAGTCACGGCGGTAGCGGTCGAGGTCGTAGGACGCCGCGGCGGCGTGCCGTGCGGCACGGCTGTCCCACATGGCGCGGTTGAGCCGCAGGTACTCCTCCACGGGTCAGACCGTGCGACGGGCCGGACGGGCGACCCGCGCGCGACGCGGGTGGTGGGGGTCGGTCACGATCCGGGCCACGACCGCGGCGAGGGCCAGTCCGTGGCCGACCATGAGCGTGACGCCGCGGTCGATGACGCCGGTGAGGGTGCGTCCGAACCAGCCGGTGCCGTCGGGCAGGCCGGAGACCTCGACCGCGTCGGGCGATGCGGCCGCCACGACGCCCACGAACACGAGGAGCAGCACGGGCGGCAGGACGCCGGCCGGCAGCAGCGAGCGGACGTCGACCGCGAGCGGCACCGTGACCACGACGAGCACGAAGCCCACGGAGAAGATCAGGCCGAGGCGACCGTCGGTGACGACGTCGAGCGAGGTGATGGCGGCGAGGGCCATCGTGGCGAACAGGATCGACTGCCGGGCCCCGAGATCGTGACGGGCCAGTCCGGCAGGCGAGGGTGCCACGGAGGCTGCCATGCCTGTGACGCTAGGGCATCGGACCGACAGAGTCGTGGCGGCGCGCTGGAACGGCGGGTCTCAGGCGGGTCCGGGGGTGGGGGCGGCCGCGGGGTTGCCGGTCGATCCGCCGGCGACCTGGTACGACCAGACCTCGCTGTGGGTCGACACCGGCCTGGGCGCGTCGCCGCCACCGCGCTCGGACTCCGACCGGTGGCCGTGCGCGAACGACGGCGAGGCCAGCCAGGCCTGGAAGGCGTCCTCGTCGCGCCAGCGGGTGATGACGAGCCACTGGGTGCGCTCGTCGGTGGGCTGGAGCAGCTCGAAGCCCTCGAACCCGTCGGCTCCGTCCACGGCACCGGCGCGGGCGGCGAAGCGGTGGGCCAGCTCGTCGCCGGCGTCGTCGGGCACGGTGATGGCGTTGATCTTGATGACGGTCATGCGGCCATCGTGGCACCTGGGTCCGTACGCTCGGGCTCATGCTCACCGGGTCGGACTTCCCCGAGCGCGTGGAGACGCCGCGGCTCGCGGTGCGCCGCTTCGTCGACGCGGACGCCCCGAGGGTGCTCTCGATCCTCTCCAGGCTCGACGTGATCCGCTGGCTCGACAACCCGCCGTTCGTGCCCATGGCCGACCTCGACGCCGCCCGCGCGTGGGTCGTGCGGGTCAACGCTCGCGAGGCCGAGGACCCGCTGCAGGCGTGGCGCGCGCTCGAGGTGCGCGAGACCGGGGTGATGGCGGGGACGGTGCTGGTGTCGCGGATGGAGCGCATCGACGGCGGGTTCGTGGGGGAGTACGAGCTGGGCTGGCACCTGCACCCCGACAGCGCCGGGCACGGGTACGCCACCGAGGGCGCGGCGGCCCACGCCCGCAGCGCCTTCGCCGCCGGACACGCCTCGCTCGTCATCGGCATGTACCCCGACAACGCGCCGTCGGCGGCGGTGGCTCGGCGGCTCGGCGCGGAGGACCTCGGCGAGGTGCCCGACGACCCCTGGTACGGCGGGGTCAGCCGGCACTTCACGCTGCGTCCCGAGCACCTCGACGCCACCGAGGTGCGGGAGTAGGTTCGCCGCATGAGCACCTGCACGCAGTGCGGCAGCCGTCCCGGCGCCCACGAGACCGTGTCGGGGCGGCTGCTGTGCGGCGACTGCTACCGCCGGCTCGCCGAGTTCTCGGGCGCGGGCTCGGCCATGGTCGGCGGCGCGTCGCCCGAGCAGGCCGTGGGCACCGGGCTGGCCACCGGCGGCTGGGCCGGCGCTGCGGACGGGGAGACCGCGGCCCTGCGCCGACGTCGGGCCAAGCTGGCCGCGACCGAGGGCTTCTGGCGTCGCCTGTGGGTGCGGGTCTGGGGCTGATGCGCGCCGTCGGGCTGCGTGAGCCGGACCAGTAGGCTGGTTCCTCGTGGCACTCAGCATCGGCATCGTCGGACTCCCCAACGCGGGCAAGTCGACCCTCTTCAACGCCCTGACCAAGAACGACGTCCTCGCGGCGAACTACCCGTTCGCGACGATCGAGCCGAACGTCGGCGTGGTCGGCGTGCCGGACTCGCGGCTCGAGAAGCTCGCGGAGATCCACGGCTCGGCCAAGATCCTCCCGGCGACGGTCCAGTTCGTCGACATCGCCGGCATCGTCCGCGGCGCGTCCGAGGGCGAGGGCATGGGCAACGCGTTCCTCTCGCACATCCGCGAGTCCGACGCGATCTGCCAGGTCACCCGCGTGTTCCGCGACGAGGACGTCACGCACGTCGACGGCAAGGTCGACCCGAGCAGCGACATCGAGACCATCTCGACCGAGCTGATCCTCGCGGACCTGCAGACCGTCGAGAAGGCGGTCCCGCGGCTCGAGAAGGAGTCGCGCAAGGACAAGTCGCTCGCGGCCCAGCTGGCCGAGGTGCAGAAGGCCCAGACCGCGCTCGAGGCCGGCACCGGAGTGCTGAACGCCGGGCTCGACCTCGCGCTCCTGCGCGACCTGCACCTGATGACCGCCAAGCGGTTCCTCTTCGTCTTCAACTGCGACGCCGACGAGCTGGCCGACGAGGCCCTCAAGCAGAAGATGCGCGACATCGTGGCTCCCGCCGAGGCCGTGTTCCTCGACGCCAAGAGCGAGGCCGAGCTGGTCGAGCTGGGTGACGACGAGGAGGCCGAGGTCATGCGGGCGGAGATGCTCGCCGAGATGGGCGTCGAGGAGCCGGGCCTCGACGCGCTGGCCCGCGTCGGCTTCGACACCCTCGGCCTGCAGACCTACCTGACCGCCGGGCCCAAGGAGACGCGCGCCTGGACGATCCCGAAGGGCGCCACCGCCCCCGAGGCCGCCGGCGTGATCCACACCGACTTCCAGAAGGGCTTCATCAAGGCCGAGATCGTCTCCTTCGACGACCTCGTCGAGGCCGGGTCCATGGCCGCAGCGAAGTCGGCCGGCAAGGTCCGCATGGAGGGCAAGGAATACGTCATGGCCGACGGCGACGTGGTGGAGTTCCGCTTCAACGTGTAGGTCGCAGCCCATCCGGCCGAGTCGGACATGGTCGCGCGGCCCGTCGTTCGCGGGAAGGTCCTCCCGTGGAGGACGCCTCGGATCCGGTCGCAGCGATCCCCAGGTAGGCAAGCCATCGAGCCCGTGACGCGGAACGTCGAGGTCGTCGCCGGGGCGGCGTCGGGTCGTCGTCCTGTGGACCGACTGATCTCCGTCGTGTGAGGGTGACGCCATGAGCCGTCAGAAGGTCTCCGCCGTCCCGATCCTGCGTGTCGCCGACGTCGACGCGTCGCTGCCGTGGTGGGCGCGGCTCGGGTTCGCCGAGGAGTTCCGGCACGTGTTCGAGCCGGGCCTCCCACGGTTCGTCGGGGTCGTGCGCGACGGGTGCCGGGTGTACCTGTCCGAGCACACCGGTGACGCGCCCGGGCCGTCGCTCGTCTACCTCTGGGTGCCCGACGTCGACGCGATCGCGGCCGACCTCGGCGTCGAGGTGGAGGAGAACCCGTGGGCGCGCGACTGCGAGGTCGTCGACCCCGACGGCAACCGGGTCCGGGTGGCGACGGCTCCGTGACGACGCCCGGTGTCGTTCGCCCGACGGTGGTCGCCCTGCGTCGCTACCCGGTGAAGTCGATGGGCGGCGAGGCGCTGCACAGCGTCGAGCTCGACGCGCGCGGTCTGGTGGGCGACCGCTGGTACGCCGTGGAGGACGAGGACGGACGGTTCGCATCGGGCAAGGACAGCCGCCGCTTCCGTCGGCGCGACGCGGTGTTCGAGCACGCGGCGTGCACGACGGACTCCGGCGAGGTGGTCGTGTCGAGCGGAGCGGGTACGTGGACGGTGGGAGACGCGGTGCTCGACGCCGAGCTGAGCACCGTCATGGAGGCCGCGGTGCGGGTGCTGCCGGAGGCAGGTGTCGGGCACCAGGACCAAGGGGCGGTGTCGCTGGTCGGCACGGCCACCCTCGCGTGGTGCGCCGAGCGGTGGAGCGTCGACGCGGACCCGCGTCGGCTGCGCGTCAACGTCGTCGTCGACACCGACGAGCCGTTCGTCGAGGAGACCTGGGTGGGTCGTTCGCTCACCCTCGGGAGCGTGGTCCTTCGCGTCGTCGAGCGGGTCCCGCGATGCCGGATGGTCGACGTCGCGCAGGACGGGACCTCCGCGGAGGGGTCGTTGCTGAAGCACCTCGGCGCGGAGCGTGACCTCTGCCTGGCGGTGTACGCCGACGTCGAGACGCCCGGCGTCCTCGCGGTCGGAGACCCCCTGCACCTCGCCTGAGCGACACAGCCGCGGGCAAGGATGCTTCCTTCACGCGGCACGGTCCACGCGAAGGGAGAAGCCCTCATCGCGCAGAGGGAGAATCGTGCGTGGCCCGGGTCAGCCGAGGGCGAGGAGCGACAGGACGAGGCCGGTCCACGCGGCGGCCGTGCGGGCGAGGTCGGAGCGGGCCAGTCGGCGCAGCAGCGCCGGGGTGGGGCCGTCCGACCCGAGCCGTCCGTGGGTCGGGGCGGCGACCGAGGCCGTGAGCAGGAGGGTGACGCCGTGCGCCGCGACCGCCGCCAGCACGAGCGGGCGCGGATCGGCCAGCGCGGCCCACCCGCCCATGGCGAGGAGTGCGGCGTAGAGCGGGGCCACGAGCGCGACGATGCGCCTCGAGTGCGCCTCGTGCGCGGCGGCGAAGCCCTCGCGCCCGACCGCGGCGAGTGCTGGGTAGACGACCACCGACACCGTGGTCTGGAACGCCGCGTGCGCGGCGCCGACCACGGCCAGCGCCACGACCGGGTCGATCACGCTCAGTCCGTGCCGACGGGGCGCCGCGCGATGAACTGCTCCACGAGGATGTCGCCGTGCCCGGCGTGCCGGGCCAGCTCGGCGATCATGTGGCCGTAGAGGTACCGCAGGGAGACCGGGCCGTCGTGCCACGGCCAGGTCTCGTCGAGGTCGTGCTGGGCGGCCACGACGCGCGAGCGGTCACAGGCGTCGTCGTAGTCGGCTCGCACCGACTCGATGGTGTCGTCCTCGGCCAGCTCGAAGCTCTCGGCCGGCGTGCGGGGCAGGCGCAGGTCCTCGCGCGGGACGCCGGCCACGCGCGAGTGGAACCAGACCTTCTCCACGAACGTCGCGTGCTTCACGAGGCCCAGGACGGTGGTCATCGACGACACGAGCCGGGTGCGCGCCTCGGCGTCGTCGAGCTCGTCGAGCAGCAGGGCGATCTCGGTCCGCTGCGCGTCGAGCAGACCTTCCAGGACGGTCCGCTCGTCGGCGGTGTGCAGGCTCATGACCGCCACGCTACGCGCCCCGGCGGTGCGCACCCCCGCGCGCGGCCGTCGGGTGCGAGGATGGGCCCGCCATGTCGACCGAAGCCCTGCAGACCGCTGTCGTGACCATCCACACCGACGGGGGATGCACGCCGAACCCGGGTCCGGGCGGCTGGGGCGCGGTGCTGCGCTACGGCGAGCACGTGCGCGAGCTGTGCGGCGGCGAGCCGGGCTCGACGACCAACAACCGGATGGAGCTGACGGCGCCGATCATGGCGCTGGAGATGCTGAACCGGCCGAGCACGGTGCACCTGCACACCGACAGCACCTACGTGCGCAGCGGCATCACGTCCTGGCTCGCCGGGTGGGAGCGCAACGGCTGGCGCACGGCGGCGAAGCAGCCGGTCAAGAACGTCGACCTCTGGCAGCGGCTCAAGGCCGCGTGCGACCGGCACGAGGTGGAGTGGTTCTGGGTGAAGGGTCACTCCGGGGTCAGCGACAACGAGCTGGCCGACCAGCTGGCCACGCGGGGGATGCGCGAGGCGATGGGCGCGCGACGAGCCTGAGGCTCAGCGGCGGCGGGAGGAGCCGGTCCGCAGCGCGTCGAGGGCCTGTGCGCCCATGAACGCGTAGAAGCCGATCGTGCTCGCGAGGATCGTGCGGGCGGTCTGCATCCCTCGACGGTAGGGCCCTTCGTCCCGGGCCGCCTCCTGAGAACCGCGACTGGGGCGACCGTCCCAGGACGAGGTCGCCGGGGAGCGGGGTCGTCCGGGCGTCGTCAGTCGTGCGTCGGAGGGCGGGAGATCCGGATGGAACGCGGCGATCCGTCGGGGTTGCGCCGGACCCGGCCGTGGCGCTCGTCGTCGTCCTCGTCCGGCGACGGCATGACGTGGGCGGCACGCTTCTGCCGCTCGAGCTCCTCCTTGGCGTCCGCACGCGAGGGGCTGAAGAAGTTGTCCATGACGCCCATGCCGTTGCCCATCGTGCCCAGGCCCTCGCGGCCGCCGGGCTTGTCGAGCGAGCGCTGGAACAAGTACAGCGCCAGCACCAGCACGGCCAGCACGCCCACGGCGAACAGCACGATCCCGACCCACTCCATGTCCTGAGGGTACGCACGCCACCGCGCCACGGCCCGCGTCCTGACGCGCTCGCGTCGGTTCGTCCGACGCAGATCGACCCGAACGCGTCGAGACGGGGCGTGCGGTGGAGGTGGGGGGAGTCAGGCGGGGGCGCGGCGGTGGCCGCCCGCGTGCTCGGGCTCGTCCTCGGCCGCGGGGGCCAGGGCGACGGCGATCGCGGTCGTCACGGGAACCGCGAGGACGAGTCCGATGGCACCCACGAGCGTGCGGACGATCTCCTGGCCCAGCTCCTCGGTCGACGCCATCTCACCCAGGGGCCGGGAGTACGCCGTGATGAGCAGCAGCACCGTCATCGCCGAGCCCGCGTACGCGAACACGAGGGTGTACACGCTCGAGGCGATGTGGTCGCGGCCGATCCGCATGGCCGACGTGAACAGCTTGGCCGCGTTGGCGGTCGGCTGGAGCGCGCGCATCTCCCACACCGCGCTCGCCTGGGTCACGGTCACGTCGTTCAGCACGCCGAGCCCCGCGATCACCATCGTCGCGGCCACGACCCCCGACATCGACAGGTCGGGCACGGTGGCCACCAGCGTCCGGTCGTCCTCGGAGCCGATGCCGGTCAGGCTCGACCAGTCGGTCGCCAGCGCGCCCAAGAGCGCCGTGGCGACGATGCCGAAGTACGTGCCGAACAGGGCGCTGGTGGTGCGGATGCTCACCCCGTGCGCGAGGTACAGCACGAGCGTCATGATCACCGTCGAGCCCACGATCGCCACCGGGAGCGCGGCCCTGCCGGCCAGCAGGGCCGGGAGGATGAACTGCATGAGCGCGAGCAGCGTGACGCCGATGCCGACGAGCGCGAACAGGCCACGCCAGCGGGCGACCGCCACGACCAGCACGGCGAACGCGATGGCGAGGGCCAGCAGCGGGAAGCTGCGCTGGAAGTCGTAGAACTCGAACGTCGCCTCCTGGCCCGCGGGCGCGATGCGGATGACCTCGATGTCGTCGCCGACGTCGATGCCGGCCTGGAAGCGCGCCGAGTCGAGCACGAACGAGGCGTCGCCGGCGTCGGTCTCGGCCGTCACGTTGGCGCAGTCGCCCGCCACGGTGGGCAGGTTGTCGGGCCCGACCCCGCCCGAGCCGCAGTCGAACGGCTTGACGGCGGTGACGGTGGCGTCGACCAGGCTGACACCCTCGCCGCTCAGCGGGTTGGCGTCGCGCGGGACCTCCGACGCCGACGGCCACAGCATGACCATGGCGACGACCGCCACGAGCGAGATGGCCCCCACCACGACGGCGAGGGTCGCGGCCAGGCCCCGGCGGGGCGGGCCGACGTCGAGGTCGTCCAGGGAGTGCGCGTGTCCGTGAGCCACGGGAGACAGCGTGCCACGATGGGCCACGTGAACGACGCACAGGACACGGGACCGGACGACGGAGGAAGCGCCGACGTCGAGCACCTGCCGGGTGCCGTCGGGGGAGCGATCCGCATCGGACGCACCGTCCGCCGCCCCACGGGGCCCTGGACGCCGGCCGTCCACGCCCTGCTCGACCACCTCGCCGCGGAGGGCCTCGGCGGTGTGCCACGGGTCGAGGGTGTCGACGAGGAGGGTCGCGAGGTGCTCAGCTACGTCGAGGGTCGCGGCGTGCCGGTCGACCAGGAGGTCGTGCTCGACACGGTGCTGGTCGAGGCGGTCACGTGGCTGCGTGAGTACCACGACCTGGTGGAGGACTTCCGCCCCGACGAGCCGCTGCGGTGGCGCGGCACCGGCGACGAGCCGGTGCTCCTGGAGGCCGACCAGATCATCTGCCACCACGACCCCGGCGCGTACAACTGGATCATCCAGAGCGGCCACTTCGTCGCGATGATCGACTGGGACATGGCGGGCCCCGGGCGTGCGATCGACGACCTCGCCTTCTCGGTCTGGACCGGCATCCCGCTCTACCGCGACATCGGTGCGCAGGAGACCGCCCGACGTCTGGACCTCGTCGTGGAGGCCTACGGGGAGTGGGGCCCGGTGACGCTCCTCGACGCCGTGGTGGCGCGGATGACGACGGCCAGCGAGCGGATCGCCGCGGGCATCGCCCGGGGAGATGCCGGCATCGCGAACCTGCAGAAGGTCGGCGAGCCGCAGCGCACGCGCGACCGCGTGGCGGCCTTCCGGGAGCGGATCCCCGCGATCCTCGACGCCCTTTGCTGACCGACAGGACCACTCGATCGACCGGAGCGCCGACCAGGATGTGACCCGCATCACTCCTAGGATTCGCCCATGGACTCCGCGCTCTCGACCGTCGGGCTGCCCATCGCGCTCGGGATCATCATGTTCGGGCTGGGCCTCTCGCTCACGCCCGACGACTTCCGGCGCGTGGCCCGCCACCCGAAGGCGGTCACGGTGGCCCTGGCCTGCCAGCTCGTCGTGCTGCCGGTCGTCTGCTTCGGCCTGGTCACCGCGTTCGACCTCGACCCGCTGCTCGCCGTCGGCATGCTGCTGCTCGCCGCGTCGCCGGGTGGCACGTCGGCCAACCTCTACAGCCACCTGTTCCGGGGCGACGTCGCCCTGAACGTGTCCTTGACGGCGATCAACTCGATCATCGCGATCGGGTCGTTGCCGCTCATCACCAATCTCGCGATCGCCCACTACGGGCTCGACGACGAGGTGTCGCTGCAGTTCCGCAAGGTCGTCGAGGTCTTCGTCGTCGTGCTCGCCCCCGTGCTCGTGGGCATGCTCGTGCGCGCGAAGAGCCCTGGCTTCGCCCAGCGCGCCGACAAGCCGGTGCGCATCGCGTCGGCCGTGATCCTGCTGGTCCTCGTGCTCGGGATCCTGGCCAGCACCGGCTCGGACGCAGGTGACTACCTGGCGCAGGTGGGCGCGGCCGCCACGCTGTTCTGCGTCGTGAGCCTCGTGGTGGGGTTCTTCGTGCCGCGGCTCGTCGGCCTCACGCCAGCGCAGGCGGTGGCCAGCTCGTTCGAGATCGGTGTGCACAACGCCACCCTGGCCATCTACGTGGCCGTCGAGGTGCTCGACGACACCGACATCTCGGTGCCGGCGGCGGTCTACGGGCTGCTGATGTTCCCGCTCGCAGCGGTGTGGGGCGTGGTGCTCACCCGAGTGCTGCTGCCCGGCGAGGGACGGCGCCGCGCGGCGTCCCGAACGTCGTGAAGGTGCCCTCGGACCACAGCACCGACGTCGGCTCCGTGGCCGCCAGCCCGGGAAGGCCGGCCGCCTCGACCAGGGTGTCGTCGAGCGACACCAGCTCGGCGCGGTGCAGCGGCCATGCCTGGTGCGTGTTGGGGACCCACCAGGTCCGGCCGAGGACCCGGGTGTGCAGCCCGAACCGGGCGGTCACGAAGTGCTCCAGCTCGCTCGGCTCGTGGAGCGGCTCGACGGGGCGCACCTCGATCCGCCCGCCCGCCCCGCGCGGCCCCGGCCACCGACGACGCGACGTGTAGCGGTGCCGGTCGTCGTGCTGGTCGACCCGCATCCGGGCCCAGGTGTACGGCGTGCCGAAGACGATCCGGGCCAGGGCCGACACGAGCAGCCGTGAGGACTCCAGCGACAGGAACACCACGCCGTGGCGGCCTGCGTCGTCGACCGAGTAGAGGCGCACGTTGGTCTCGTGGAACGTGCCCAGCCACGGCACCGCGGGCCCCGTCCCGAACCCGGCACGTTGCATCCGGAAGGGGATGAGGCCCACGTAGGTGCTGCCGTCGAGCACGTCGGGGCGCACCCCGGGCGGCATGAATCGCTCGACGGTCGACGGGTCGACCGCCCAGTGCACGAAGGCGATGTCGGCCCACGTCTGGCGCATGATGCTCGGCCCGTCCAGCGGGGGTCCGTCGGGGTTCACGCTCCTAGTCTCGTGCGGGTCGCACCGGTCCGCTGGGCGACGGGAGCGCCACCCGGCGGTCGAGCTCGAGCTCGTCGAGGAACCGCTCGTCGTGGCTGACCACCAGGAGCGCCCCCCGGTAGCCGCGCAGCGCCTCCACGAGGTGCCCGACGCTCACGAGGTCCAGGTCGTTCGTCGGCTCGTCCAGCAGCAGCAGCTGGGGCGCGGGGTCGGCCAGCAGCACGCACGCGAGGGCCGCGCGCAGCCGCTCGCCCCCGGACAGCGTCACCACGATCCGCTCCGCCGCACGGCCACGGAACAGCAGCCGTGCCAGCTGGGCCCGCACGTGCTGGGGGTCGGCCTCCGGAGCCACCCGACGCACGTTCTCGAGGACGGAGGCGTCCTCGTCCGGGAGCGTCGGCCGCTGGGCGAGCCTGCCGACGGGCACGCTCACGGTCGCGGACCCGGTGGCCGGGGCGAGCCGGCCGAGAGCCACCTCCAGGAAGGTGGTCTTGCCGCTGCCGTTGGGCCCGGTCAGTGCCACGCGCTCCGGCCCCCTCAGGTGCAGGGCCACCTCGGTGCCGACGTGCGGGAGCACGAGCCCCTCGGTGACCAGCACGTCACGGGTGCGCGGAACGGCCGTGTCGGGCAGCTCCAGGCGGATCTCGCGGTCGTCGCGGACCAGCTCCTCGGCCGCGTCGAGGTCGGCTCGTGCGCGGGCCACGTGCTCCTCGTGCGCGCCGCGGAGCTTCCCGGCCGACACCTCGGCCGCCATGCGCCGGCCGTGGGCGACGATCTTCGGCACCCGCTTCTCGGCCTCGGCCTTGTGCGCCGTCCGCTTCCGCTGGGCGAGCTTGGCGCGGGCCTCGACCAGCTCACGTTCCTGACGCCGCACGTCCGCCTTGGCGTCGCGGACGGCGCGCCCCGCCGCCTCCTGCTCGGCCGCCACGACCTGCTCGTAGACGGAGAACCCGCCCGTGACGGTGCGCACCCGTCCGGCGTGCACCTCCACGATCGTGTCCATGCGCTCGAGGAGCTCGCGGTCGTGGCTCGCGACGAGGGCGACCCCGCCGAACGCGCCGAGCGCCGACGTCAGGTGCGCGCGGGCGCGTCGGTCGAGGTTGTTCGTGGGCTCGTCGAGCAGCACCACGTCGGGCCTGCGCAGCAGGCGGGCGGCCAGGGCCAGCAGCACGAGCTCGCCGCCGGAGAGGCTCGACGCCTCGCGCGACAGGCCGAGCGAGCCGAGCCCGAGCCGAGCGAGCCAGGCCGCGGCTCGTTCCTCGACGTCCCAGTCGTCCCCGACCCGGTCGAAGTCGGCCTGGTCGGTGCTGCCCGCCTCGATGGCGCGCAGCGCGACGAGGGTGTCGGCGACGTCGAGGACGTCGGCCACGGTGAGCCCCTCGACGGTCCGCACCGGGTCCTGCGGCAGCAGCTCCAGCGACCCCGTGGTCAGGACGGAGCCGCCCGTGGGGACGAGGTCGCCGTGAGCGAGGCGCAGCAGCGTGGACTTGCCGCTGCCGTTGCTGCCGACGAGCCCGTGCAGCCCGGGCCCGAGGTCGAGGTCGACGTCGGACAGGGCGGGTGCGCCGTCGGGCCAGGTGTGAGTGACGTGGTGGAAGGACAGGGATGCAGCCATGGGGGCCTCCTGAGGGTCGTGGCGGGCTGGAGCGGTGTGAGCCGCGCGAGCGCGCCGTCAGGAGGACACGACGTCAGGACGTCCCGAGAGTCCGGGCACGCGCCCGGGGTCGCAGGAGCAACCGTGAACGAGGTCGA
The DNA here is from genome assembly GCF_001423335.1 of Aeromicrobium sp. Leaf289. NCBI lineage: Bacteria > Bacillati > Actinomycetota > Actinomycetes > Propionibacteriales > Nocardioidaceae > Aeromicrobium > Aeromicrobium sp. Leaf289. Next base: position 1,356,872 of record NZ_LMNK01000002.1, read on the forward strand.
CGAGGCGCGCAGCGTCGAGCGGACGCGCGCAGGGCTCGGACCTCAGAACTTCACGGTGGCAGATCACCTCACGGATCGGGGACCCCCAGGCTACTACCGTGCGGCCATGAGCTCCACCCCCTCCGAGGCACCTGCCACCGCACGTCGGCTCGGTCTCGAGCCCCACCCCGAGGGCGGGTGGTACCGGCAGACCTGGCGCTCCCCGGTCGACGTCACGCTGCCCGACGGACGGGTCCGCCCCACCGCGACCCTCATCTGGTTCCTGCTGCCCGCGGGCGAGTCGTCGGCGTGGCATCGCGTGGCGTCCGACGAGCTGTGGCTCGCGCACACCGGGACCGTCGTGCTGGAGCTCGGGGGCGACGGTCGGGCGCCCGCTGCCGGGCAGCGGCACCACGTCGGCGTCGGGGCGGGGGAGTCGAGCCAGGTGCTCGTCCCTGCAGGGCGGTGGCAGCGCACCGTCCCGACCGACGAGGAGGCGCTCGTCAGCTGCATGGTGTCGCCGGGCTTCGACTTCGACGACTTCACGCTGCACCACGGCTGAGTCCCGCCCCTCCGAACCCCGTCCTACCATCGTCGCCATGAGCGAGATCTGGTTCGACGAGCGCGACGACGCCGACGAGCTCGTCAAGGCGCTGGAGGCCGAGGGCTACACGGTGACCGCCCGACGCGAGGGCTTCGCGGGCGAGGACGACGCCGAGGACCATGCGTGGGCGGTCGTCGTCGAGCCCTTCGACGAGCGGGTCGTCGAGATGGTCGACGTGTACGGCGGCTGGCTGCCGGGCGACGAGCGGCTGTCCGAGGATGCTCCGGCCCCCGACCTGCCCGACGGCCCGAAGCGGCTGAAGCGGGAGGGGTAGGCGTCGTCCTCGTCCTGTCCTGCGGCTGCGCTGGCTCGGCGGGTGCTGGTCCTGCGGGTGCGCTGCCTCGGCTCTGCGCGGAGGTGGGCCCCGAAAGGGGCCTCGACCGGGGAGCTGGGTGCGTGGTGGCCCGGGTTCTCGGGCCTGCGTCCCGTCGCTCCCGGGAGGTAGGTGGCCCGCGCTACGGGCGAGGGTGGAGGGAGGTGGCCCGCGGATGGAGACCCGCTATCCGCGCGCCACCTACCTCTGACTTCCGCATTCGGCGTGTCATCTACCGCTGACCGCCCAGCCGCGGCCCGGGAGCTCGACCGACCCCTGGCCCACCGTCAGGTCGAGGCCCTTTCGGAGACCAGACCGACTCGGAGCGGAAGCAGCGCAGCCGCAGGTCGAGGAGGGACCGGCAGCGCAGCCGCGGGTCGACGAAGGACCGGCAGCGCAGCCGCAGGTTGACGAAGGACCGGCAGCGCGGCCGCAGGTCGAGGATGGTCCGAGCAGCGCGGAGAGCTCAGGCCCCGAGGTGGGTGCGCAGGAAGTCCACCTGCAGCACCTTGAGGTTCTCGGCCACGACCTCCTGGGGCGTCATGTGGGTGACGCCCGACAGGGGGAGCACGGTGTGCGCCTTGCCGGCCGCGAGCAGGGCCGACGACAGGCGCAGGGTGTGCGCGGCCACCACGTTGTCGTCGGCCAGGCCGTGGATGAGCATGAGCGGACGCTCCAGACGCGGGGCGAGCGGCAGCAGCGAGTTGCGGTCGTACACGTCGGGCCGCTCGTCGGGGTGCCCCAGGTAGCGCTCGGTGTAGCAGGTGTCGTACAGGCGCCACTCGGTCACGGGAGCGCCGGCCACCGCGGCGTGGAAGACGTCGGGTCGCGCCAGCACGGCCAGGGCGGACAGGTAGCCGCCGTAGGACCAGCCCGTGATGCCGACGCGCGAGGTGTCGACGTCGTCGGGGAAGCGCTCGGCCACGCCGGCGAGTGCGTCGACCTGGTCGGCCAGGGTGACCTCGGCGAACGCGTCGAGGATCTCCCGCTCCCACACCGCCCCGCGACCAGGCGTCCCGCGACCGTCGGCCACGATCACGCAGAAGCCCTGGTCGGCCAGCCACTGCGCCTCCAGGAACATGCGGGCCGACGCGAGCACGCGCTGGGCGTGCGGACCGCCGTAGGGGTCCATGAGCACCGGCAGGCGGCGTGAGCCCCGCACGTGGTCACGCGGGAAGAGGACGGCGGCGCGGAGCTCGCGCTCACCGACCGACACGACGGTCACGTCGGGCTCGAACGGCGCCGGCTCTGCGACGACCGACAGCTGCGTGGTCTCGGCCGTGCCCTCGCGGTGCACCGTCAAGGTGGTGCCGACCGCGTCGAGCGCGGAGCGGCTCACCACCGTGGTCCCGCCGCCGACGGCCGCACCGTGCACGGCCTGGCCCGACGTGAGCGGCTCGACGTCGGACGTCCCGCCCAGGCCGACGCGCAGCACCTGCACCTCGGTGGGCTCCGCCGACGCGGTCACGACCACCGCGTCGGGGTGGGTGCTGACGATGCCGCGCACCTGCCACTCCGACGACCCGACGGGCGTGCCGTCGACGACGAGCCGACGCGAGCCGTCCACGTCCTCCACGGTGACCAGACGGCCGCCCGGCGCACGGCGCGGCGCGCTCGTGACCTCCACCCAGGCCGCGTCGGAGAGCTCGCGCAGCGTCTCGGTGGAGCCGTCCGCGACGTCGACCGACAGCACCCGGGCGCTGCGCTGGTCGCGGCTCATCACCTGCAGCACGGGGGCGCCGTGCTCGGTCCACGTGACGCTCGACAGGTACTCGAACCGCTCGCGGTCCCACTGCACCTCGGTGCGGGTGCCGTCGAGCGCGACGTGCCAGAGCGTCACCTCGCTGTTGGGGGTGCCGGCGGCCGGGTAGCGCTGGGCGACCGGCTCGCGGTCGGGGTTCTCGGGGTCGGCCACGTGCCAGACCTGCACCGGGGCGTCGTCGTAGCGCTCCACGAGCAGCGAGGAGCCGTCGAGGGCCCACCAGAACCCGCGGTACCGACTCATCTCCTCCGCGGCGATGAACTCGGCCTGGCCCCAGACCTGGGTCGCCGTCTCCGGAGCCGCCAGCACCTGCTCGTCGCCCGTCCTCTCCTCGCCCTGCAGGTCGACGACCCTGAGGGCGCCGTCGGCAGCGGTGTAGGCCACCCGTCGACCGGTGGGGTCGACCCGCGGGTCGATCACGCCGTCGACGGTGGGCAGCTCGTGCACGGCACCGGCGGCCAGGTCGACCGCCCACGCCTTGCCCGAGAGGGCGAAGGAGGCCCACCGCCCCGCCGTGTCGACGGCGTAGTCGACCACACCGGCGCCGGTCTCCCGCGAGCGCTCCCGTCGCGCGCGCTCGGCTGCCGACAGCTGCTCGCCGTCGGCGAGGAGGGCGTCGGGGTCCACCAGCACCCGCTCCTGCCCGGTGGCCACGTCGTGGGCCCACAGGGCACCGGTGCGGCTGACGCCGTCGGCGGTGCGCACGAACCACACGGTGCCGCCGTCCGGCGAGACCGTCACGTTGCGCGGGATGCCGAGCGTGAAGCGTGCGGTGCGGGCGGCGAGGCGAGGGTAGGAGACCGTCATGGCACCCATCTCACCATCCGTGCCCTCGCGCCCCTCCTGCGCTCCCGTGCCCGCGCTCGTGCCGCGTCGATACGCTGGCGCCATGGCCCTGCCCGCACGTCGTCTCCTGCTCGTCCACGCCCACCCCGACGACGAGACCATCAACAACGGCGCCACCATGGCGAAGTACGTGAGCGAGGGGGCCCACGTCACCCTCGTCACCTGCACCCTCGGCGAGATGGGCGAGATCCTCGTTCCCGAGCTCGAGCACCTGGCGGCCGACCAGGACGACGAGCTCGGCGCGCACCGGCTCACCGAGCTCACCGACGCGATGGGGATCCTGGGCGTCACCGACTTCCGCCGCCTCGGTGGCGACGGCCGCTTCCGCGACTCCGGCATGAAGTGGGACGAGAACGGCAACGCCACCGCCGCCGACGAGATCCACGCGAACGCGTTCTGGCACGCCGACCTGCTGGAGGCCACGAACGAGCTCGTCGCCGTCATCCGCGAGATCCGGCCGCAGGTCCTCGTGACCTACGACGAGTTCGGCAACTACGGCCACCCCGACCACGTGCAGGCCAACCGGGTGGCGCACTACGCCGTCGCCCTCGCGGCGGCACGGTCCTACCGCCACGACCTCGGCGAGGCCTGGGACGTGGCGAAGGTCTACTGGACGGCGATGTCGGAGTCGGCCATGCGTCAGGGCATCAAGGAGATCCGCGAGGCCGGGGACCTGCAGTTCATGGAGGGCATGGACCCCGACAACCTGCCGCCGTTCGCGATCCGCGACGAGGACCTCGACGCCGTGGTCGACGGCAGCACCTGGGTCGACGCCAAGCTCGACGCCATGCGGGCCCACGCCACGCAGATCGCCGTCGACGGGCCGTTCTTCGCGCTGTCCAACGACGTCGCCCAGCGCGCGTGGGGCACCGAGCACTACCGCCTCGTCAAGGGTGTCGCGGCGCCGGCGCCGGGCACCACGTTCGAGGACGACCTCTTCGCCGGCACCGGGGTGTGAGCGCGGCGGCGGCCCTCGCCCGCCTGGTCGTGGTGCTGCTCGGCGTCTGGGTGGGGGTCCTGGGGTCCCTCGTGCACCGCACGACGTTCGAGGTGATGGGGGCCGACCGGCCCGGCGGCCTGGTGCTCAGCCTGGTCACCGTGGCCCTCGTGGCCGTGGCCTGCGGCTTCGCGGTGCGGGTGGGGGCCGCCTGGTTCGGGCTCGGCTGGACCCTGGTGCTGCTGCTCCAGCAGCTGCAGCCGTCGGGCTCCTACCTCGTGGCCGCCGACGCGATCGGCTGGACCTGGATGATCGGGGGCCTGGGGGTGTGCGCCGCCGCGGTCCTGCTCGCTCCTAGGCTGGAACGATGACCGCGTCCGTCGACCAGCGTGCCTTCCGCGACGCCCTCGGCAGGTTCGCGAGCGGTGTCACGGTGGTCACCACCGTCCTCGACGGCGTCGACCACGCCATGACGGCCAGCGCCTTCTGCTCGGTGTCGCTGGAGCCCCCGATGGTGCTGGTGTGTTCGCACAGGGCGAGCCGGTTCCACGACGCGGTGCTCACGACAGGTACGTGGGGCGTCTCGATCCTCACCGAGGAGGGGCGCGACGCCTCGGCATGGTTCGCCGACCGCGGCCGACCACTGGAGGACCAGCTCGCCGGCGTGCCGTTCCACCGCGGCGCCAACGGCGCGCCGCTGCTCGACGACGCCCTGGCCTGGCTGGAGTGCACCACGCACGCCGTGCACGACGGTGGCGACCACTCCGTCATCATGGGTGCAGTGACGGGCGCGGCCGTGCGCGACGGGGTGGACGACCCGTTGCTGTACTACCGGTCGCACTACGGGACGATCGTGCGGTCGCCCCTCAGCGAGAAGACCATCCAGGAGAAGGCATGAGCGACGAGCGACCTGAGCGGCCGGACGTCGAGGGACCCGACTCCGAGCACCCGCGCCCCGGCGAGGGGGAGACGGGAGCCGAGGGAGCCGACGACCGGCACCTCGACGACACCTTCACCGACGCCGAGCCCCTCGCCGAGCACGACGACGCCGAGCTCGACCTCGGTGACACGACACCCGCGGACGACACCGACGTCGAGGCGCAGGAGGACCCCGCCCTCGACGCAGCAGCGGACGAGGACCCCGCGGACGAGGACATCGCCCTCTCCGAGGACGCCGTCGAGCCGGACGTCGACGTCGACGAGACCGCGACCCCGGCCGAGGCCGTCGCTGAGGACGAGCCGTTCGAGGACGTGGACGACCCCGAGGAGGACGACCTCGACGAGGACGACGTCGACGACGACTCGGTCCCGCCGCCGCACGCGATCGACGCCGACCCCGTCGAGGACGAGCACGACGACCTGCACGAGGACCCGGACGACGACCGTCGCGACGAGACGCGCACGCGGTCGGCCGTCGCCGCGGCCCTCGCCGGCTCGGCGCTGAGCACCCCGCCGCCGGACGACGAGCTCCGGCACGAGCCCGAGGACGACGCGCTCCCGCTCCACGACGGCCCGCACGAGGAGTCCTCGACGGACCGCCACGACGGGGCCGCCGGCATCCCGCCCACCGGGGGAGAGGAGCCGTCGGACGAGCGCCCGCGCCGTCGGGGCCGCTGGGCCCTGCTCGCCGCCGTCGTCGTCCTGGGCGGCCTGTACGTGGGCGGCTACGTCCTGACGGGCACCCGCATGCCCGCCGACGCGAGCATCGGCGGCGTCGACGTGGGCGGGCTGTCACCGGCCGCCGCCCGCGCCGCCGTCGACGAGGAGCTCACCCCGCGTGAGGGCGACCCCGTCACCCTCACCCACGCCGACGAGTCCTTCGAGATCGACCCGGCGGAGGCCGGGCTGGCTCTCGACGTCGACGCGTCGGTCGACCAGGCGGGCGGCGTCCGCAGCTGGGACCCGCGCGACATGGTCGCCCTGTTCTTCGGCAGCCACGAGCACGCGCCCGCCCTCGACGTCGACGACGCAGCCCTGAAGGCGGCTGTCGACGGTGTCGCCGAGGCCGTCGACGTGCCGGTCACCGAGGCCCTCATCACCTTCCCCGAGGCGAAGCCGAAGCCCCGTGCGCCCAAGCCCGGCCTGGTGGTCCGCAAGGACGACACCGCCCAGCTCGTGCAGGACCAGTACCTCGTGCAGACCGACCCGGCGAAGGTGCCCACCGCCGCCGTCGAGCCCGCGGTCGACGAGGACGGGCTGCGTCAGGCGATGACCGAGGTCGCCGAGCCCGCCGTCGCCGCGCCCGTGACCATCGAGGTCGGCGACAAGGACGTGGACCTCCCGGTCACCGCGTACGCGCCCGCGCTCACCGTCGAGCCCGTGGACGGGGCGATGGCCCCGGTCATCGACCCCGAGAAGCTGGCCGAGCCGCTCACCGACGCCACGACCGGCATCGGCAGGAAGGCCGTCGATGCCACGGTCGAGATCCGCGACGACAAGCCCGTCGTGGTGCCCGGCAAGGAGGGCGTCGGCCTGCAGCCGCAGGAGATGGCTGAGAAGCTCGTGCCGGTGCTCACCGAGACCGGCGACGAGCGCACCGTCCAGGTCGAGGCCAAGGTCGTCGAGCCGGTGTTCACCACCGAGGACGCCAAGGCGCTGAAGATCGTCGAGAAGATCGGCGAGTTCACCACCGAGTACCCGCACGCCGAGTACCGCAACGTCAACCAGGGCCGCGCGGCCGAGATCCTCGACGGCACCATCCTGAAGCCGGGCGACACGTTCTCCTTCAACGACACCGTCGGCGAGCGCACCGCGGCCAACGGGTTCACGACCGGCTCGGTCATCAACAACGGCCGCTTCCAGGACGAGCTGGGCGGAGGTGTGTCGCAGGTGGTCACCACCACCTACAACGCGGCGTTCTTCGCCGGCCTCGAGGACGTGGAGCACCACCCGCACGCCTTCTACATCGACCGCTACCCGGTGGGCCGCGAGGCGACCGTCTACTTCGGCTCGCTCGACCTGCGCTTCCGCAACAACCTCCAGAGCGGTGTGCTCATCCGCGCGTTCGTGCAGAAGAGCAGCCCGGGCGGCGTCGGCCGCACCACGGTCCAGATGTGGGGCACCAAGGAGTTCGAGGTGAAGGCCGGCAAGTCCGAGCGCCGCAACTTCCGCGCCCCCGCCACGCGCTACGACGACTCCGACGACTGCGTGCCCCAGGCTCCGCTGCAGGGGTTCGACATCGACATCTACCGCACCCTCAGCAAGGGCGGGAAGGTCGTCAAGCGCGAGACGGACACGGCCAACTACCAGGCAGCGGCCCGGATCGTCTGCGGCGAGGAGCCGAAGGACGACTGAGGGTCGGCCATCCCCGGTCCCGAACCACCTGCGGCCGTCAGATCGGGACCCGCAGGGACGCGGTGTAGCCGTCGGCGACGGAGCCGCTGACCTTCGCGAGCTGCAGGGAGTAGCCGTCGCTGAACACGTTGTCGGAGTCGAGCGAGACCTGGGCGAGGTTCGAGACGCTGCTCCCGTAGCCGTCGGTGGCGTACACGTCGGCGCAGACGTCCTCCGGGAAGGCCAGCTGGGACGTCCTCAGCCGGTTGCTCGCCGACGTCGCGTCGTCGAGGCTCGGGTACACCTCGAAGTGCACGTGCGGCCACCGCCCGGCGTAGCAGGCCGGGAAGATCGACGTGAACGTCACCGTGCCGTCGGCGTCGGCCTCCTGCACGCCACGCAGGTAGTTCTCGTCCGCCACGTCGTCGGAGTACATCGAGTAGCTCCCGTCGCGGTCGCAGTGCCACACGTACACCGCCGCCCCGGCTGCAGCGGTGCCGGCGTCGTCGGCGCTGCTCACGTCGACGACGGTGAGCGTCAGGGTCAGGGCGATGCCCTCGGCGACCCCGCTCGCACCACCGAAGCTCGAGCGGATGTCGCTGCGCACGATGCCCGACTCGGTGAGGACGTTCACGCCGTTGGTGCCGTCCGCGGGGTAGGGGCCGTTCGTCTCCTCGGGGATCTCGCCGTCCCCGACCTCGGCCGAGGTGCCGGGTCCGCCGCCCTCGGGAGGACCACTCGACGTGGCGGTCGCGGTTCCCGTGGAGTCGGTGGAGCAGGCGGCCAGGGCGACCGCCGCACCGGCGCCGCCGAAGAGGCCCAGCAGGCGGCGGCGGTGCCACAGGGTCGGGAGGTCGTGGGAGAGTCCGAGGTCGTGGTCCTCGACCTCGTCGTGGTGGGTGCTCATGCGGTCACGCTAGGCGCCGGCGCTGTGGCCCCCGCTGGATCGGCTGTGAGCCTCCTGTGAGGGCTCGAGGTAGCGGTACTCGTGGTGGGTGACGAAGCCGTGGGGGGCGTACAGCGCCAGAGCGCCCGTGTTGTCCGGCATGGTCTGCAGGTACACGCGGGTCGCGCCGCGCTCGTGCGCCCAGGCCAGGCACGTGCGCACGACGGCGTCCGCGAGGCCGCGACGCCGGTGGTCGGGGAGGGTCTCCACGGCGGCGACACCGGCCCACTCCCCGGTCACCACCACGCGTCCGACGGCCGCAGCAGGCACCCCGCCGTCCTCCAGCTCGGCGAACCCGACCGTGCGCGGTCCTTCGAGGACGGCTCGGGCGGCAGCGGCGTCGTCCACCCGTCCGTAGCGCGAGAGCCAGCGGTCGGACGCGGCCCCCACCACGTCCACGCGGGGGTCGGCCTCTGGCGCGTCGACGAGGTCGGCGACCTGCACCACCGCACCGCCGCGGTAGCCCGCCCTCGGCAACCAGCCGGCATCCAGGAACCGGCGCTCCCAGTCCGAGCCGACCACCACCTGGGCCTGGGGCGGCAGTCCGCGCGCGGCGTAGAACGCCAGGACCTGCGCCACGGCCTCCGCCGGGGGCAGCCCCGGCTCGCCCACGACGGCCACCGAGTTCGCGCGCCCGGTGAACGAGCCCGCGGCCCTCAGCTCCCAGTCCCCGAGCCGCTCCACGTCCGGCGCCGGCCACCCTCGCGACGTGACGCGGACGAGCTCGTCGACGCCCACGTCGAGGGCGCGACGGCTGCGCGCCGGACGCGGCGGGACGACCTTCAGCGCCACGACGCGGTCGGCGGCGACCACGACCTCGGACCCGTCACGACGCTCGACCGTCACGCCGTTCGGACCGGCCTCGACGACGCGCCCGACCACGTCGGTGGCACTGCCGTCGTCGAGCCGGTGGCGCACCGTCGCGCGCTGCCCGACCAGGATCTCCACGTCGCTCACGGCAGTACCGTCTCATGAGGCAGACCTGGGTGCGGACGCCCTTGGCCGAGGCGCGATACTGGTCCTCGGCCTGCCCGTGAGCCCTCGGGTCGTGCAGCCGTGCTCGTGTCGAAGGAGTCTCCCGTGACGTACGTGATCGCCCAGCCGTGTGTGGACCTCAAGGACCGCGCGTGCGTGGACGAGTGTCCCGTCGACTGCATCTACGAGGGCAAGCGGATGCTCTACATCCACCCCGACGAGTGCGTCGACTGCGGTGCCTGCGAGCCGGTGTGCCCGGTCGAGGCGATCTTCTACGAGGACGACACCCCGTCCGAGTGGAAGGAGTACTACGACGCCAACGTGAACTTCTTCGACGACCTCGGGTCTCCCGGTGGTGCGGCGCGCACGGGTGTCATCGACAAGGACCACCCGTTCATCGCTGCGCTCCCGCCGCAGAACCAGGAGTGATCCGCGGCCGATGAGCAGGCAGTGATGGACCGGCCCCGGCTGTCCGCGCGGTTCCCGGACTTCCCGTGGGACACGCTCGCCGACGCGAAGCAGCGCGCGAACGCCCACCCCGACGGCATCGTCGACCTGTCGATCGGCACCCCCGTGGACCCCACGCCCGCGGTCGCCCGTGAGGCGCTCGCCGCGGCGTCGGACGCTCCCGGCTACCCGACGGTGCTCGGACCCGACGCGGTCCGCCAGGCCGCGGTCGACTGGCTCCGCCGTCGGCTCGGTGTCACGGGGCTCGCCGCCGACCAGGTGCTGCTCACCGTCGGCTCCAAGGAGCTCATCGCCAACCTGCCGACCCAGCTCGCGCTGGGCCCGGCCGACACCGTCGTGCTGCCGTCGCTGGCGTACCCCACCTACGAGGTGGGTGCCCGCTTCGCCGGCGCCCGCGTGGTCCTCGGTGACCCGGTCGCCGACGGGCTCACCGACGTGCCGTCCCTGGTGTACGTGAACTCCCCGGCCAACCCGCACGGCGAGGTGCTCGGCGCCGAGCACCTGCGGGCCGTGGTGCGCTGGTGTCGCGAACGAGGCGCGCTGCTCGTGTCCGACGAGTGCTACGCCGACTTCGGCTGGGACGCGGAGCCGGTCTCGGTGCTGCACCCCGACGTGTGCGAGGGCAGCCACGAAGGACTGCTGGCGGTCCACTCGACGTCCAAGCGGTCCAACCTGGCGGGCTATCGCGCCGGGTTCGTGGCAGGCGACCGCGCAGTGGTGGCCGAGCTGCTGGCGGTGCGCAAGCACCTCGGCTTCATGGTGCCGACCCCGGTGCAGCACGCCTTCGCCGCAGCGATCGCCGACGACGAGCACGTGGAGCTGCAGCGTCGGCGCTACGCCGAGCGGCGAGACGCCCTGCGCCGCGCCCTGGAGTCGGCCGGCTTCACGATCACCCACTCCGAGGGGGCGCTCTACCTCTGGGCCACCCGCGGGGAGGGCTGCCGCGACACCGTGGCCTGGCTCGCCGAGCGCGGCATCCTGGTGGCACCCGGTGACTTCTACGGCGAGCGCGGTGCGCACCACGTGCGGGTCGCGTTCACCGCCACCGACGAGCGCATCGCCGCCGCCGTGGCCCGTCTGACCGCCTGAACCCTGCGCCTCGGGGCGCTGCGTCGAGAAGGCGCGTCAAGAAGGCGTCAAGACGCGTCAGAAGCCCGTCAGGACGGGCGTCGAGCGGCCGTGACGGGTGTGGGCTGGGGGCATGTCCCTCGTCACCGCCCTCCAGCTGCTCGGCGTCGTCGCGCTGCTGGTCTACCTCGTCGTGGCCCTCGTGCGGCCCGACCGGTTCTGAGCCGCCCATGTCCGACACCGTCTCCGGCCTCCTGACGATCGCGACGCTGCTCGCGCTCCTCGCCGTGGTCTACGTCCCGCTGGGCGACCACATGGCCCGTGTCTTCACCTCCAGCCGTCACCTGCGCGTCGAGCGAGCCGTCTACCGCGTCGGCGGCATCGACCCCGACGCCGAGCAGAGCGCACGCGGCTACGCGCTGAGCGTGCTCGCGTTCTCCGCCGTGAGCCTCGCGCTGCTCCTCGCCATCCTGGTCGGCCAGTCGGCCCTCCCGTGGAGCCGCGGTCTGCCCGGCATGCCGTGGGACATGGCCGTCAACACGGCGGTCTCGTTCGTGACGAACACCAACTGGCAGTCCTACGCGGGGGAGTCCACCCTCGGGTTCAGCGCGCAGGCGCTCGGGCTGACGGTGCAGAACTTCGTGTCCGCCGCGGTCGGCCTCGCGGTGGCCGTGGCGCTCGTGAGGGGTCTCGTGCGGACCGAGACGACCACGCTCGGCAGCTTCTGGGTCGACCTCGTCCGTGGGGTCGTGCGGATCCTGCTGCCGCTCTCCGCGGTGGCCGCGGTCCTCCTGCTGCTGGCGGGTGTCGTGCAGAACCTCGGCGACGTCACGGTCCGCACCCTCGCCGGCGGCACCCAGGTGGTCCCCGGCGGCCTCGTGGCGAGCCAGGAGGCGATCAAGGAGCTCGGCACCAACGGTGGCGGCTTCTTCAACGCCAACTCGGCCCACCCGTTCGAGAACCCGACCGCGCTCACGAACCTGCTCGAGATCTTCCTGCTGCTGGTCGTGCCCGTCTGCCTCACCCGCACCTTCGGGACGCTGACCGGTCGCCGGCGCCAGGGCCTCGTCCTCCTCGGGGTCATGAGCGTCCTGTGGGCCGGTTCCCTGGCCGTGACGACGTGGGCCGAGGTCGGTGGGCAGGGCCAGGCCGCCACGGCCGCCGGGGCGGCGATGGAGGGCAAGGAGACCCGGTTCGGGGAGTGGGCCTCGGCCCTGTTCGCCGTCTCGACCACGGGCACGTCGACAGGTGCCGTCAACGCGGCCCACGACTCGTTCTCGCCCCTCGGTGGCGGCGCGGTGCTGACGAACATGATGCTGGGCGAGGTGTCGCCCGGCGGCGTGGGCGCCGGGCTCTACGGCATCCTCGTGGCCGCGATCCTGGCGGTCTTCGTCGCCGGACTGATGGTGGGCCGGACCCCCGAGCTGCTCGGCAAGAAGATCGGCACGAAGGAGATGACCTTCGTGGCGCTCTACACGCTCGCCTCGCCCGCCCTGGTGCTCGTGGGCGTCGGCACGGCCATCGCCCTGCCGTCCAGCGTGGCGGCGATGGGCAACCCAGGCGGTCACGGCTTCTCCGAGGTGGTCTACGCGTTCACCTCGGCGGCCAACAACAACGGCAGCGCGTTCGGCGGCCTCACGGTGACGTCGACGTTCTTCCAGCTGACGCTCGCGGCGGCCATGCTTCTCGGCCGGTTCGTGCCGATCGTGCTCGTGGTGCTGCTCGCGGGATCGCTGGCACGCCAGCGACGCGTGCCGACCACGGCGGGCACGCTGCCCACCGACACCCCGCTGTTCGGGGGGCTGGTCGTGGGCGTCGTGCTCCTCGTCTCCGCGCTCACGTTCTTCCCGACCCTCGCCCTCGGCCCGGTGGCCGAGGCCCTGACAGGAGCCTCCCGATGACCCGCACCTCGGCCACCACCCCGCTGTCGCGGCAGCTTCTCGCGCAGCTGCCGGCCGCGCTGCGCAAGCTCGACCCGCGCCACCTGTGGCGCAGCCCGGTCATGTTCGTCGTCTGGATCGGCTCGCTCGTCACGACGGTCGCGGCGGTGGTCGACCCGAGCGTGTTCACCCTCGCCATCGCCGTCTGGCTGTGGCTGACGGTCGTCTTCGGCAACCTCGCCGAGGCCGTCGCGGAGGGCCGCGGCAAGGCGCAGGCCGACTCGCTGCGTGCTGCCCGCACCGACGTGACCGCCCGGCGGATCGACGCCGACGGCGTCGAGCAGGTGGTGCCCGGGACCGAGCTGCGGGTCGGCGACCGGGTCCGCGTGGCCGCCGGCGAGGTGATCCCGGGCGACGGAGACGTCGTCGAGGGCGTCGCCACCGTCGACGAGTCCGCCATCACCGGGGAGTCCGCCCCCGTCGTCCGCGAGGCAGGCGGCGACCGCTCGGCCGTCACCGGCGGCACGCGCGTGCTCTCCGACGAGATCGTCGTGCGCGTCACGGCTGCGCCGGGGGAGACCTTCCTCGACCGCATGATCTCGCTCGTGGAGGGAGCCGAGCGGCGCAGGACCCCCAACGAGATCGCCTTGTCGATCCTGCTCGTCAGCCTGACCATCATCTTCCTGCTCGCCGTCGTGACCATCGCGCCGATGGCCGACTACGCCGGAGCGCCCCAGCCGACCGTCGTCCTCGTCGCGCTGCTGGTCTGCCTCATCCCGACCACCATCGGGGCGCTGCTGTCCGCGATCGGGATCGCCGGCATGGACCGGCTGGTGCGGGTGAACGTGCTCGCGATGTCCGGCCGCGCGGTGGAGGCCGCAGGAGACGTCAGCACCCTGCTGCTCGACAAGACCGGCACCATCACCTACGGCAACCGCCGAGCGTCGAGGTTCGTGCCGGCCGAGGGCGTGACCCTCGCCGAGCTGACCGAGGCGGCGCGGGTGGCCTCGCTGGCCGACCTGACGCCCGAGGGCCGGTCCATCGTCGACCTGGCGGTCGCCGAGACCGGCGGCAGCGGCACGGGTGCATCCCTGCCGAGCGGCGCCGAGGCCGTCGAGTTCACGGCGCAGACGCGCATGTCCGGTGTGGACCTGCCCGACGGCCGCTCGTTGCGCAAGGGAGCGGGCAGCGCGGTGACCGCGTGGGTCGAGACGCCGCTGTCGCCGACCGTGACCGAGGCGATCGACGAGATCTCCCGCTCCGGCGGCACGCCTCTCGTCGTGGCCGAGCGGCAGGGCGACGCCGGGCCGGCCCGGGCCCTCGGCGTCGTGCACCTCAAGGACGTGGTCAAGGAGGGCATGGTCGAGCGGTTCGCGGAGCTGCGACGCATGGGGATCCGGACGGTCATGGTGACGGGCGACAACGCCCTCACCGCCCGGGCGATCGCCGAGGAGGCAGGCGTCGACGACGTGCTGGCCGAGGCGACGCCCGAGGACAAGATGCGCCTCATCCGCGAGGAGCAGGCCGGCGGGCGTCTGGTGGCCATGACCGGTGACGGCACCAACGACGCGCCGGCCCTGGCCGCGGCCGACGTCGGCGTGGCGATGGCGTCGGGGACGTCGGCGGCCAAGGAGGCCGGCAACATGGTCGACCTCGACTCCGATCCCACGAAGCTCATCGACGTCGTGCGCATCGGCAAGCAGCTGCTCATCACCCGCGGTGCGCTCACGACGTTCTCGATCGCCAACGACCTCGCGAAGTACTTCGCGATCGTGCCGGCCATGTTCGTGGCGGCCTACCCGTCGCTCGACACGCTCAACGTGATGCGGCTGGCCACGCCGGAGTCGGCGATCCTCTCGGCCGTCGTGTTCAACGCATTGGTGATCGTCGCCCTCATCCCCATCGCCTTGAAGGGGGTGCGCAGCCGCGCGGCCGACGCCGCGAGCGTGCTGCGCCGCAACCTGCTGGTGTTCGGCCTCGGCGGCGTCGTCGTCCCCTTCGTCGGCATCAAGCTCATCGACCTGCTCGTCTCTCAGATCCCAGGAATCGGGTGATCGTCGTGCTTCGCGACCTCCTTCGTCAGTCCTTCGCCGCCGCACGGGTGCTCCTCGTGCTCACGGTCCTTCTCGGCGTGCTCTACCCGGCCGCGGTGTGGGCGGTCGGTCGCGCCGTCCCCGACCGCGCCGACGGCAGCCTGCTGCGCGTCGACGGCCAGGTCGTCGGCTCCCGGCTGCTGGGTCAGACCTTCGAGGGACCCACGTGGTTCCACCCACGACCGTCGGCCGGCTCCTACGACGGCCTCGCGTCGGCCCCGTCCAACCTCGGCCCCTCGAACCCCGACCTCGTCGCCGCCATCGAGGAGCGTCGTGCCGCCGTGGCGGCCGAGGAGGGCGTCGAGCCCGCTGCCGTGCCGCCCGACGCGGTCACGGCCTCCGGCTCGGGCCTGGACCCGCACGTCAGTCCCGCGTACGCGGACCTGCAGGTGGCGCGGGTGGCGCGCGAGCGGGGCCTGCCCGTCGACCAGGTGCGCCGGCTGGTCGAGGAGGCGACGTCGGGGAGGGTCCTCGGCTACCTCGGGGAGCCCACCGTGAACGTCCTCGAGCTGAACGCGAGCCTGCCGGGTGCAGACTGAGTCCGTGCGCAGCAGCGGGTCGAGCGAGCCGGGACGCGGCTGCCTGCGCGTCTACCTCGGCGCTGCGCCCGGAGTCGGGAAGACCTACGCGATGCTCGACGAGGGTGCGCGGCGTGCGGCGCGAGGCACCGACGTGGTCGTCGGCGTCGTCGAGACGCACGGCCGACTGCGCACGGCGGAGCAGCTGGGCGACCTCGAGGTCGTGCCGCGACGCAGCGTCGAGCACGGTCGGACCACCCTCACCGAGCTCGACGTCGACGCCGTGCTCGCCCGCGCGCCGCAGGTGTGCCTGGTCGACGAGCTCGCCCACACCAATGCGCCCGGCTCCCGGAGCGCCAAGCGCTGGCAGGACGTGGAGGAGCTGCTCGAGGCCGGCATCGACGTCGTCACCACGGTGAACGTGCAGCACCTGGAGTCGCTCAACGACGTCACCGAGGCGATCACCGGTGTCCGGCAGCGCGAGACCGTGCCCGACTCCTTCGTCCGCGCGGCCGAGGCCATCGAGCTGGTCGACATGAGCCCCTCGGCCCTGCGACGCCGACTCGCGCACGGCAACGTGTACCCCGCCGACCGCGTGGACGCGGCCCTGTCGCAGTTCTTCCGCGAGGGGAACCTGGCAGCGCTGCGCGAGCTGGCGCTGCTGTGGCTCGCGGAGCGGGTCGACGAGGGGCTCGAGCGCTACCGGGAGCGGCACGAGATCGACGCGACCTGGGCCACGCGCGAGCGGATCGTCGTCGGCGTCACGGGCGGGCCGGAGTCGGAGTCGCTCCTGCGCCGCGCCGCGCGCATCGCGTCGAGAGGGACCGCAGCCGAGGGCGGTGCGCCGTGGTCGGCGCTGTACGTCTCGCGAGGCGACGGGCTGCGCCAGACCGGACCGGCCCGGCTGGAGGAGCTGCGACGGACGGTGCAGGACCTCGGTGGGTCCTTCCACACCGCGGTTGGCGACGACGCCGCGACCGCGATCCTCGACTTCGCCCGCGGTCGCAACGCCACCCAGGTGCTGATCGGCGCGAGTCGTCGCGGTCGCCTCTCCACCCTGCTGCGGCCGGGCATCGGGGAGACGATCGTGACCGAGTCCGGCGACATCGACGTGCACATCGTCACGCACGACGAGGCGCGCCGCCGCGAGGCGCGGGTGCGCGAGCAGTCGGCCCTGGGGCACCGGCGCACGCTCGCCGGGTTCGTCGTCGGTGTGCTCGGGCCGTTCGCCCTGGCGGCGCTGCTCCTCGCCACGCCCGAGCTGCACGGCCTGCCCACGGAGGCCATGCTCTTCATGGTGCTCGTCGTCGGCACGGCGCTGCTCGGCGGGCTGCGTCCGGCCGTGGCCGCGTCGCTCGTCAGCGGCGGGGTGCTGAACTACTTCTTCACGCCTCCCGTCCGGACGCTGCGGATCGCCACGGGCGAGAACGCGGTCGCCGTGGTGCTCTTCGTCCTCGTCGGCATCTCGGTGGCCCTCGTCGTCGACCGGGCGGCGCGGCTCGCGCTGCTGGCGAGGCGAGCCCGTGAGGAGGCCGCCACGTTGAGCGTCCTGGCCCACCAGCTCGTCCATGCGGGCCAGGACCTGGACCGGCTGCTGCGCACGACGGTCGAGCTGGTCGACGTCGACGGCGTGGTCCTGCGCTCGGTCGACGGCACGGTCCTGGGGCGCCACGGCGAGCTCGTCGGCACGGAGACGGTGGTCCCGGTGGGGACCGACCACGAGCTGGTCCTCGTCGGGGACGGCGCGCCGGGCGGTGACGACGCCCTGCTGGCCGCCGTCGTCGCCCACGTCACCGTGCTGCTGGAGCGTCGCGCGGCCTCGGCCGTGAAGGCCGAGCAACGGGTGCTGGCCGAGGGGGAGCGGACCAGGACGGCGCTGCTGGCGGCGGTCTCGCACGACCTGCGCACGCCGCTGGCCGCCGTCAAGGCGGCGGTGAGCAGCCTGCGCGACCCCGGCGTCCCCTGGTCCGACCAGGACCGGGCGGACCTCCTGGAGACGATCGAGGACGGCGCGGACCGCCTCGACGCCCTCGTCGTCGACCTGCTCGACATGAGTCGGCTCCAGACCGGTGCCGTGGTGGCCCGCACCGACCCGGTCGACGTCGGCGCGGTCGTGCAGCGGGTCGTGACCGGTGCCGGGGTCGAGGTGGACGTCCCCGACGACCTCCCGGAGGCGCGGGCCGACGCCGCCCTGCTGGAGCGTGTGCTGGCCAACATCGTCGAGAACGCGCTCAAGCACGCGGACGGGGCGACGGTGCGGGTCGACGCCACCGCGGTCGGCGGTCGGGTGGTGGTGCGCGTCGTGGACCGTGGTCCCGGCGTGCCCGAGCAACGTCGCGACGAGATGTTCGCGCCGTTCCAGCGTCTCGGCGACGTGCCGCGCGGCTCCGGCGTCGGGCTCGGCCTCGCCGTCGCGCGGGGCCTCACCGAGGCCATGGCCGGCACCCTCACGGCCGAGGACACCCCCGGTGGTGGCCTCACGCTCGTCGTCGAGCTTCCGAGGGCGGCCTCGTGAGTCGCGTGACCCGTCCATACTGGGCGCATGCCGACCGACGTGGACCTCGACCGCACCGAGAAGGCGATGCTGGCGATCGGTGGCTCGGTCGGGCTGTCGGCGCTGCTCGCGCCCACGGTGCTG
Source organism: Aeromicrobium sp. Leaf289 (assembly GCF_001423335.1). Taxonomy (NCBI): domain Bacteria; kingdom Bacillati; phylum Actinomycetota; class Actinomycetes; order Propionibacteriales; family Nocardioidaceae; genus Aeromicrobium; species Aeromicrobium sp. Leaf289. Next base: position 1,375,172 of record NZ_LMNK01000002.1, read on the forward strand.
CAGCGGGTCTTCGGCATCCCGTCCGACCAGCTGACGGGGGCGGGCTCGGTCGGGTGGCGCCTGTTCGGGGCGCGCAACGTGTACCTCTGCGCGAGGGCGCTCACCGGTCACCCCGACGGGCTCGCCGCGTTCGGGCCGTTGCAGGCCCTCGACCAGGCGGTCTTCTGGCACGCCTGGTCCACCCGGGCGGTGCCACGCCCGACCGCCCTGGCCGCTGCGCTGGCCTCCGCCTCCCTGGTGGCGCTCGACGTGCACCGGCGTCGGGGTGCGCGCTGAGCCGGCCCGTCGCCACGGTGGAGACGGAGGTGCACCGGTGACCGTCGTGCTCGCGGTCGACGACGACGCCGCGATCCTGCGCACCCTCGGCATCGCGATGCGGGCCCGCGGCTACGAGGTCGAGACCGTCGCGGACGGCAGGTCCGCGCTGCAGTCCCTCGCCGAACGGGTGCCCGACGTCGTGCTGCTCGACCTCGGCCTGCCCGACCTGGACGGGACGGAGGTGCTGCGCCGCATCCGCCAGACGTCGCAGGTGCCGGTCGTCGTGCTCTCGGCCCGCCACGAGTCCGACGACAAGGTCGAGGCGCTCGACCTCGGTGCCGACGACTACGTCACGAAGCCGTTCGGGATGGAGGAGCTCCTGGCGCGCGTCCGTGCCGCGGTGCGCCGGGCCCAGCCGACACCGGCCCCGGTGGTGAGGGTCGGTGACCTGGAGCTCGACGTCGAGGACCGCAGGGCTGCGCGTGCGGGTGAGACCGTCCACCTGACCCCGACCGAGTGGAAGATCGTCGAGGTGCTGGCTCGCGCGGAGGGGCGGCTCGTGCGCCAGAGCACGCTGCTGACCGAGGTGTGGGGCCCGTCGTACGAACGGGAGACCCACTACCTGCGGGTGTACCTCGCGCAGCTTCGCCGCAAGCTGGAGGACGACCCGGCCCATCCCCGGATGCTGATCACGGACCCAGGGCTCGGCTACCGCCTGCTCTCGGACCTGTCCTGACGCGATCTTGACGCCCCGCCCGCTGGAGCCTTGACGCCGCTCGGGAGCAGGCTCGAGGCATGACCTCGACCGCGCACCAGCACTCGCACCACACGCCGCCGAGCGAGCCGCGCCCGCCCCGGTCGTTCCACGAGAGCCTCGAGCTGTTTGGTGGCGCGTGGCTGGCCGCAGCGGTCACCACCGCCGTCGGCGGGGTGGCGCTGCTCGCACGCCTCGCGGCCTGAGGCCTCAGGCGGCCAGCACCCGCGCGACGTCCAGCGCCTCGAGGTCGAGCGCGTCGGCCACGGGGCGGTTGTAGAGCCGGCCGGCGTGCGCGTTCAGCCCGAGGGCCAGGGCGGGGTCGGCGGCCAGCGCCGCCTGCCAGCCGTGGTCGGCGAGCGCCAGGGCGTAGGGCATCGTGACGTTGGTCAGCGCGTACGTGGAGGTCCGCGGCACGGAGCCCGGCATGTTCGCCACGCAGTAGAAGACCGAGTCGTGGACCCGGAACGTCGGCGCGTCGTGGGTGGTGGGGCGCGAGTCCTCGAAGCAGCCGCCCTGGTCGATCGCGATGTCGACCAGCACGGAGCCGGGCCGCATGGCCGCGACCAGGTCGTTGCTCACCAACGTGGGAGCCTTCGCTCCCGGCAGCAGCACGGCGCCGATGACGAGGTCGGACGAGGTGACCGTCCGCTCGATCTCGGCGGCGTTGGAGTGCACCGTGCGCACCCGGCCGGCGAACCGTGCGTCCAGCTCGCGCAGCCGCGGCACGCTGAGGTCCAGGATCGTCACGTCGGCCCCCAGGCCGACGGCCATGGTGGCGGCGTGCTCGCCGGAGACGCCACCACCGATGACGGTGACGGCCGCAGGCAGGGTGCCGGGGACGCCGCCCATGAGCACGCCGCGCCCGCCGTCCTGGCGCATCAGGTGGTACGCGCCGACCTGGGTGGCGAGGCGGCCGGCCACCTCCGACATGGGCGCGAGGAGCGGGAGGGAGCGGTCGGCGCGCTGCACGGTCTCGTAGGCGATCGCGGTGGTGCCGCTGTCGAGCACCGCGCGGGTGCACGCCGGGTCGGCGGCGAGGTGCAGGTAGGTGAACAGCACCTGGCCCTCCCGCATGCGGTGCCACTCCGGCTCGATGGGCTCCTTGACCTTCATGACCATGTCGGTGGTGCCCCACACCTCGTCGGGGTCGTCCAGCACGGAGGCGCCGGCGGCCCGGTACTCCTCGTCGGGCATCGAGGACCCCAGGCCGGCACCGGCCTGCACCACGACGTCGTGGCCGTGGGCAACCAGCTCGCGGACGCCCTCGGGCGTCATCGCGACGCGGTACTCGTGGTTCTTGATCTCCGTAGGAACGCCGATACGCATGGACCTATCGTGAACTTTCGACTCGAAAGACCGCAAGAAACCTGAAGATCATTCTGTAGGGTATGACTTGTTCCGTGTGCTGACCGACTCCCAGCCCCGCGAGGTGGCGCCGTGCCGAAGGATGTTCGACCACTCGACGACGTCGACCGGCGGCTGGTCGCCCTGCTCCAGCAGGACGGCCGCCTCCCCAACAACGAGCTGGCCCGACGGGTGGGCGTCGCGCCGTCCACGTGCCTGGGCCGGGTGCGGTCGCTCGTGGAGCGCGGGGTGGTGCGCGGTGTCCACGCCGACGTCGACCCGGCGGTGCTCGGGCTCGAGATCCAGGCCATGATCGCGGTGTCCCTGACGCGCGACTCGCGCACGTCGCTGCCGGACTTCGCGCCCGTCATGGCGTCGCGGGCCTACGTGCTGAACACCTTCTACGTGTCCGGCTCCTACGACTACCTGCTCCACGTGGGGTGCGCGGACACCGAGGACCTGCGCGACATCGTCAACGAGGTGAGCGGCCTGCCGCAGGTCGCGGGCACCGAGACCCACCTGATCTTCGAGCACCGGGCGGGTCGGGCCGCCACCTCGGCGGCGCCCTGAGGCGTCAGTCGAGGTCGTCGGAACGGACGAGCCGTCGGCGCACCGAGAGCAGCTCGAGCTCAGGTCGGGAGGCGAGCATCCGCTCGGCCCGGTCGAGTACGGACTCGGCGTGCGACCGGTCGCCCGAGGTGAGTGCGACCCCGACGAGTGCGCGCCGGTAGAGGTCGAGGTGGCCGACCTCGGCCACGGAGACCTCGAGCGCACGTCGCAGCTCGTGGACCACGGGCCGCACCACGCCACGCTTGGCCTTGAGCGAGTGCACGTCGCCGAGCAGCAGCTCGGCCTCCAGCCAGCCCACCCACATGTGCGTCATCGCCCGGTCAGGCGCGCGAGGCCCGCAGCTCGTCGACGAGGGTCGGGCGTGACGGTGTCCAGCCGAGGCTTCGCGCCTTGGCGCCGTCGGCCTGCTGGTCGAGCAGGAGGGCGTCGCCGAAGGCCTCGCCGAGCCGCTCGTGGACCGTCTCGGTGGTGGTGCCCGCCACCGCGTCCGCGAGGGCCAGTCCGAGGTCGCGCACGCTGGGGGAGTGGCCGCTGACGCCGAGCAGGTGTCCGTGGCCCTCGCCGGAGGTGAGGACGAGTGCGTAGAGCTCGGCGAGGTCGTCGACGTGCACCGTGGCCCAGTGCTGCTCGCCGCTGCCGACGAGCTCGAGAGCGCCCTCGCCGGTGCGCTGGGCGTGGACGAGGAGCTGGGGGATGCCCTGGTCCGGTGCGTGGACGACGCCCGGCTCGACCACCGTGGCGCGCACGTCGGCATCCAGCAGCCGCTGCTCGCGCTCGCGTCGCCAGGCCGTCAGGGCGGGTGGGGCCGGAGGGGTCTGCTCGGTGATCGCGTCGCCGTCGCCGTAGGTCCAGACCCCGCCGGTGTGGACGAAGGGTCGGGACGTCCCGCCGAACGCCGAGACCACGGCGTCGACGACCGCGTCGTCCAGGGCCGGCGACGTCGCGTCCCCCGGCGAGGCGGTGTGCACCGCACCGTCGTGCTCGCGCAGGGTCGCGGAGAGCCATGCGACGTCGGTGAGGTCGCCCTCGAGTGCGGTGGCACCCGCGGCCGCCACGGTCTCGGCCGACCCGGCGCTGCGCACGACGGCCGTGACGTCGTGGCCGTCGTCGACGAGGCGGCGCAGCACGGCGCCGCCGATGAACCCGGTTCCCCCGGTCAGCAGGATCTTCATGGAGGTGTCAACGCCGAGCCCGACGCGACTGTTCCGCGGCGTCGGTCAGCCGAGGATCTCCATGAGCCAGTGCTCCTTCTTCTTCGGCTTGCGGTACCGGTCGCCCCGATACTTGTCGTCCCGGTACCGGTCGTCGGGGCGCTCGTAGCCGAACGTGCGGTCGTCGTCGCGGTGCGCGACGCGGGGAGCCGTCGGGGGAGCGGGAGCGGGGGCGATGTCGGTGGCGACGCGATCGAGGATCTTGTCGAGCTCGCCGCGGTCGAGCCACACGCCTCGGCACTCGGGGCAGTAGTCGATCTCGACGCCGGACCGCTCGCTCATGGTCAACGTGGCACCGTCAGTGGGGCACTTCATGGTGGAACCTCCTGCCGGGCACAACGTCCGGGAGGTGGTGTCGGTTCCCGCGCCGCTGCGGCCGGCGAGACCGGGGAAGAGCGACGTGGCTCCGAGCGATGCTCGGAGCCACGTCGGTGGTACACCCCCTCGGACTCGAACCGAGAACCCATTGATTAAGAGTCAATTGCTCTGCCAATTGAGCTAGAGGTGCGCGCGAGGAAGTACATTACCAGCCGTCCTCGGCGTGACGAAATCAGGGGCGACGGCCCAGCATCTCGAGCAGCGCGTGGGCGGCGTTGTGGCCTCCGATGCCGCTGACCGCGCCGCCTCGTCGTGCGCCGCTGCCGCACAGCAGCACCCGGTCGTGCGCCGTCGCCACGCCCCACCGCTGCGCCGGGGAGTCCGCCGGCTCGTCGTCCTCGAGCCACGGCCAGGCGAGGTCGCCGTGGAAGATGTGCCCGCCCGGCATCGCGAGCGCGACCTCGACGTCGGCCGGGGTCTTCACCTCGACGCCCAGGACCAGCGGCTCCAGCGGCTCGGCCAGGTGGGCGTCGATCGCGGTCAGGAACCGGCGGTACTCGCGCTCGGCCGCGCCGTCGTCGAGCAGGTTCTCGTAGGGCGTGTGCAGCCCGAAGTAGGTGAGCGTCTGGGCCTCGGACGCGGCGAGCTCGGGGCCGAGGATCGAACGGTCGGTGAGCGTGTGGCAGTAGAGCTCGCCGGACGCGAACGGCTGCTCGCCGTGCGACGCCGCGACGTGCAGCGCCTCCACCTGGCTCATGGCCTCGTCGACGTGGAAGGTCCCCGCGAACGCGATCCGCGGGTCGTCGCCCGAGCGCAGTCGGGGGAGGCGGGACACGAGCAGGTTGATCTTGAGCTGCGAGCCCGAGGGATGGTGCCGAGGGGGTTCGTCGTCAGGCTGGGGCACGAGGTCGTGGAGCGCCGACGGTGCAATGCCGCTGAGGACCCAGCCGGCCCTGACGAGGAAGGCGCCGTCGCCGTCGTCGCCCTCGACCGCCACCCAGTGGTCCTCGTCACCGACGGAGGGGTCCGGGCCCCACGGCGTCACGGCGTCCACCTCCGCGCCGGTCATGAACCGGACTCCGGCGGCCCGGGCCGCCCGCTCGAGCTCTCCTGTGACGGCACCCATGCCGCCGACGGGCACCCGCCACTCACCCGTGCCGTTGCCCACCAGGTGGTAGAGGAAGCAGCGGTTCTGCGCGAGCGACGGGTCGTGCAGCGACGCGAACGTGCCGATGAGACCGTCGGTGCCCACGACGCCGCGCACGAGGTCGTCGTCGAAGCGCCGCTCGAGAGCGACCCCGAGCGGCTGCTCGACGACGTCGGTCCAGACCTGCTGGTCGACGACCGGACCGAGGTCGGCGCGCCGGGGGAGGGGCCGCAGGAAGGTCGGGGCCACGGCGTCGGCCAGCATCGCCACCTCGGCGTAGAACTCCTGCCACGCCTCGAAGGCGTCGTCGGAGCCGGTCAGCTCCCGGAACGAGGCACGCGTGGCGTCGCCCTCGCCGGTCTCGACCAGGAGTCCCCGGGCCTCGCCGTCGCGCTCGTACGGCGTGTACGAGGCGGTGTCGCGCGAGCGCAGCTCCAGCCGCAGGCCCAGGTCGTCGACGAGCGCCTGCGGCATGAGGCTGACGAGGTAGGAGTACCGCGACAGGCGGGCGTCGTGCTCGGGGAACGTCTGCGCGCTGACCGCCGCGCCGCCCACGTCGTCGAGACGCTCGAGCAGCAGCACGTCGAGCCCGGCACGGGCCAGGTAGGTTGCGGCGACGAGGGCGTTGTGCCCGCCGCCGACGATCGCGACCTCAGCGGTGACCTGGCGCTGGGCCTTCCCGTCGCCAGTCGTCGCGTACCAACCGCTGCCTGGTCGGCCGAACCATCTGCTCACCATGCACCAAGCCTGCCAGTCCGGTGGACCCCTGGGCAGGTCAGCGGTGCGGGAAGCCCTTGCCCTGGTCGATCTGCCGTCGCACCTCGCGCAGGGCCCGTGCGACCTCGGGGTCGGTCTCCTCGTGCCGCCGCGACCGTCCGAGCAGGTCGGTCTGGTGCTGCAGCACGAGCCAGACGACCACGAGCGCCGCCACGACCACGCCGGTCAGGATCCACCACCACATGCTGCGACCGTACGGGAGTGCCGCCCGGAGCGGAACCGTTGCGCGGTCCGACCGGACTGGCGGGCAGCGCACCGGGTTCCTAGGGTGTCCGGATGACCTCGGGGGAGAACATGGATCAGCCCACTCCTGGCCAGCCGACGCCTGACCAGCCCGCCTCGGACGGGTCCGGCAGGACCGGGCTCGAGCCTGCAGCGCGCTGGAAGCTGATCGGGCCCGGCATCGTCGTCGCAGGCACCGGCGTGGGAGCCGGTGACCTCGTCGCCACGCTGTCGGCCGGGGCGAAGTTCGGCTACGCGCTGCTGTGGGCCGTCGTGCTCGGGACCGTCTTCAAGATCGCGCTCGTGGAGGGGGCCGGTCGCTACGTGCTGGCCTCGGGCCGCACGATCTTCCAGGGCTGGCGCTCGCTCGGCCGCTGGACGAGCTGGTACTTCGGGCCGTACATCGTCATCTGGGGCCTCGTGTACGGCGCGACTGCCATGTCGTCGTCGGCGCTGCCGCTCGTGGCGCTGTTCCCGGACGGGCCGGACCTCAAGGTTTGGGCGATCGGCATGGGTCTCCTCGGGTTCGCGGTCGTGTGGCTGGGTCGCTACGGGTTCGTCGAGAAGCTCATGGCGATCTTCGTCGGCATCATGTTCGTCACGGTGGTCGGGGCGGCGGTGCTGGCCACGCCGAACCTGCCCGACATGCTCCCCGGCCTGGTGCCCACGATCCCCGACGGCGCGCTCGTCAACACGCTCGCCGTCGCCGGCGGCGTGGGCGGCACCATCACGTTGGCCGCCTACGGGTACTGGTTGCGGGAGAAGGGCTGGGCGTCCTCGGGCTGGATGAGGGTCATGCGGCTCGACAACGGCGTGGCCTACGCCGTGACCGGGGTGTTCGTCGTGGCCATGCTCATCGTGGGTGCCGAGCTGCTCTACAGCGCCAACATCGCCCTCGCCACGGGCGACAAGGCCCTGGTGGACCTCTCCGACGTGCTCGACGAGCGGTACGGCGAGGTGTTCGGCAAGGTCTTCCTGCTCGGCTTCTGGGCGTCGTCGTTCTCGTCGCTCATCGGGGTGTGGAACGGCGTGAGCCTCATGTTCGCCGACTACCTCGGCACGTCGCGCGGGCTGGCCAAGGACGACCCGCGGATGCTCTCGGGCGGCTCGTACTACAGGGCCTACGTCCTGTGGCTCACGTTCCCGCCCATGGCGCTGCTGTTCCTCAACGAGCCGGTCGGGATCATCCTGGCGTACGGCGTGCTGGGCGCGATCTTCATGCCGTTCCTCGCCATCACGCTCCTCGGGCTGCTGAACTCCGACCGCACGCCCCGGGAGTGGCGCAACGGCGTCACCGGCAACGTGGCGCTGGGCGCCTGCGCCCTGCTGTTCCTGGCCGTGGGCGCGAACGAGCTCTACAAGGCCGTCACCGGGGTGTTCTGAGCGGTCGGCACCGACCCTGGCAGCAGGTCAGCCCTGGCAGAACAGCTGGCCGTACGGCCCGTTCGTCGTCCGCTGCTCGGTGACCTTGCCGTCGACGGTGATGGTGCAGGTCATGCTCACGCTGGCCGGCCCCGCCTGCAGGAACATCTGGGCGTAGTCCGGGCGGCCGTAGACGCGGGTGCTGAGCGACCACGACCGGCCGACCCCCCGCACGGTACCGCTCGGGCGGTCCCGGCTGGTGGGGATGTTGTAGCCGACCACGCCGATCGGGTCGGAGGACCGGACGCTCAGGGTGATGCGATGGGCGCGGACGTTCAGGACGCCGCCCGACCCGGACAGGCCGGCCGGTTCCTGGCCCCGCACGACCGACGGTCGCACGAGGCCGGAGGTGGAGTCGGCGGCCTCCGCCGCGGTGGTCATGGACGGCGACGAGGTGGGCCTGGGCACCGACGGGGTGCTCCCGTCCGGTCCTGCGGCCCCCGGACCACCGGCAGGTCCGTCGCCGGAGCCGCCCGGCAGCGGGACGACGAGGGCCACCAGCACGAGCAGCGCGGCGACGACGGCCGCGGCGGCGACGGGGTGGCGTCGAACGAGGTCCATGGTCAGGACAACGACGACGCGGCGCCGGGGTTAGGCGAGGCCGGCCGCCGCTCGGGACGCGCGCGTCAGGTGTCCCTGATTGACTGGAGTCATGCGCCCCGTACCCCTGTCGCCCCACACCCGTCAGACCGCGCTCGACGCGATGGAGCAGCAACCGCTCGACGTCCTGGTGATCGGCGGTGGCGTGGTGGGTGCCGGGTCGGCACTCGACGCGGCGACCCGGGGCCTCTCGGTCGGTCTCGTGGAGGCGCGCGACTTCGCGTCGGGCACGTCGAGCCGCTCCAGCAAGCTCATGCACGGCGGGCTCCGCTACCTCGAGATGCTCGACTTCCGGCTCGTCGCCGAGGCCCTGAAGGAGCGTGGGCTCAACCTGCAGAAGCTGGCACCGCACCTGGTCCGCGAGGTGGCGTTCCTCTACCCGCTGCAGCACCGCGGGTGGGAGCGCTTCTACGCCGGCTCGGGCGTGGCGTTGTACGACGCCATGAGCAAGGCGTCCGGCTACGGCAAGGGTGTGCCGCTGCACCGCCACCACACCCGCCGCGGCGCGCGCAAGATCTTCCCCGGCCTGCGCAAGGATGCGCTCGTGGGCGCCCTGCGCTACTACGACGCCCAGGTCGACGACGCCCGGCACACCATGTTCCTGGCCCGCACCGCCACGGCCTACGGCGCGCACGTGGCCAGCCGCACCCGCGTCGTCGACCTGATCCGCGAGGGCGGGCGGGTCACCGGAGCCCGGCTCAAGGACCTGGAGTCCGGCCGTGAGCTCGACGTCCGTGCCGCCGTCGTGATCAACGCCACCGGTGTCTGGACCGACGAGACGCAGGGCATGGCGGCCGAGCGCGGGCAGTTCCACGTGCGCGCGTCCAAGGGCATCCACCTCGTGGTCCCGCGCGACCGCATCCGCGGCGAGGGCGGCCTGATCCTGCGCACCGAGAAGTCGGTGCTCTTCGTCATCCCGTGGGGACGGCACTGGGTGATCGGCACCACCGACACCGACTGGGACCTCTCGAAGGACCACCCTGCGGCGAGCCGCAGCGACATCGACTACCTGCTCGAGCACGTCAACACGGTGCTCGTGGAGCCGCTCACGCACGCCGACGTCGAGGGCGTCTACGCCGGGCTGCGGCCGCTGCTGGCCGGGGAGTCCGACGCCACCAGCAAGCTGTCGCGCGAGCACGCGGTCTCCACCAGCACCAAGGGCCTCGTGGTCATCGCCGGCGGCAAGTACACGACCTACCGCATCATGGCCAAGGACGCCGTCGACGCCGCCGTGCACGGCATGACCCACCAGCTCGACCGCAACGTTCCGGGCTCCTGCACGGAGGACGTGCCCCTCCTCGGCGCCGACGGCTACGAGGCGCTGTGGAACCAGCGGCACCGCCTCGCCGAGGACAGCGGCCTGAACGTCGGCCGCATCGAGCACCTGCTGCACCGGTACGGATCGCTGGTGGTCGAGGTCCTCGACCTCGTGGCCACCGATCCGTCGCTCGGCGAGCCGCTGACCGGCGCCGACGACTACCTGCGCGCCGAGGTCGTCTACGGCACCACCCACGAGGGCTCGCGCCACCTCGACGACATCATCGCCCGACGTACCCGCATCTCCATCGAGACCTTCGACCGTGGCACCGAGGTCGCCCGCGAGGTGGCGTCGCTCATGGGCGACGCGCTCGGCTGGACCGACGACCAGCGCGAGCTCGAGGTCGAGCACTACCTCAAGCGGGTCGCCGCCGAGCGGGAGTCCCAGACGATGCCCGACGACGAGACCGCGGACGCCGCACGCATGGGTGCGGCCGACGTCGTGCCGGTCGCCACGGCCGAGGGCGGGGGAGCGGGCCCAGGAGCGGACACGGCGTCGTGATGCACGATCCGCCGCCGGGGGCTCTCGACGGCCTGGATCTCGCCGACGACCCCGACGCGGGTCCGTCTCCCCTCCTGCGCACGCTCGTCCCCGTGGTGGCGACGCTGGTCCTGGTCGCGCTCGCGGTCGGTGGGTTCGCGCTGATCTCGCACCTCACGAAGGACGTGCGCACCGAGACCGGCAGCATCGACCTCGGCGACGCACGCCAGCTCGCTCTCCAGGTGCCCTCGGCCGACGTGCGCGTCGTGCAGGGCGACGTGGCGTCGCCGACCTACTCGGCCCGGGTCACGAGCGGCCTGCTCGACACCGACTTCGCCCTGGGACGCCGCGGGAGCGTGGTCCAGGTCGTGGCCGACTGCCGGGCGTGGCTGAGCCCGGGCTGCGGTGTCGACCTGACGATCACGGTGCCGGAGGGTCTGCAGGTCGACGTCGTCGGCGGGAGCGGCGACGTCGAGGTGGCCGGTCTCACCGCCGGCGTCGTCACGATCCGCGCGAGCGAGGGCGACGTCGACCTCGACGGCCTGGGTGTCCAGGACCTGACCGTGACCACCGGGTCGGGTGACGTCGAGGCCACCTTCGCCGAGCAGCCGTTCGCGGTGAAGGTGACCACGGGCAGCGGCGACGTCGACCTCGGCCTGCCCGACGGGGACCGGCCCTACGAGGTGGAGGCGACGTCGAGCAGTGGCGACGTCGAGGGGGTCGGCGCCGGAGCCGGAGCCGACGGAGCCCCGGCCGGGGACGGCGACGTGCAGGAGGGGGCGCGCCTCGTGCTCGTGCGCAGCGACTCCGGCGACGTGGAGATCGACCGCGGGCCCTGACACGGCCCCGAACATGACGACGCCCCCACCGCGAGCGGTGGGGGCGTCGTGCGTCTCGTCGTGGTGACGAGAAGGAATCAGACGGGGCGGATGTTGGCCGCCTGCAGGCCCTTCTGGCCCTGCTCGACGTCGAACTCGACCTTCTGGTTCTCCTCGAGCGAACGGTAGCCGTTCGCCTGGATGGCGCTGAAGTGAGCGAAGACGTCCTCGCCGCCCTCGTCGGGAGCGATGAAGCCGAAGCCCTTGTCAGCGTTGAACCACTTGACGGTTCCAGTAGCCATAATGTTTCTCCTTGCGGTGGTGCGCATACGCGTGTCGTATGCGACGGGGGTGTCGCGACGCGCATCAACCGGGAGAAGCGGAGCATCCGGGGGAACCCGGGTGCTCGATCTTTCTGGCACAACCAACGTCTACAACTGCTGACCAGCCTACACGGTGCCCGAGCCGATGACGAAGCCCCCGGACCGGGCGGGTCCGGGGGCTTCGTTCGACGGGGTGGACGACGGGACTTGAACCCGCGGCCACCGGCACCACAAGCCGGTGCTCTACCAACTGAGCTACGCCCACCATGCGCGGCGGAACCCCGCCACGGCGTGGACGATCATAGCCCACGGTCGTGGGGGTCCTGGACGGTGGCCCGTCAGGAGTCGGACGGGCCCAACGTCGGCTTCTCGGTGATCTGCGTGGCGACGGTGCGAGCGGTGTCGGAGTCGGGCCCGGGGTCGGGCACGAAGACGGTGCGTCGGTAGTAGCGCAGCTCGTCGATGCTGTCGGCGATGTCCTCGAGGGCGCGGTGGTGGCCGGCCTTCGGGGGAGCGGCGAAGTAGGCCCGGGGGAACCACTGGCGCGCCAGCTCCTTGATGGAGGAGACGTCGACGACCCGGTAGTGCAGGAAGCCCTCGAGCTCGGTCATGTCGCGGGCGAGGAAGGCGCGGTCGGTGCCGATGGTGTTGCCGGCGAGGGGTGCCTTGCGGGGCTCCTTCACGAACTGGCGCACGTAGTCGAGCACCTGCTCCTCGGCGTCGCGCAGCGTCGTCCCGGCGTCGAGCTCGGTGATGAGTCCCGACGCGGTGTGCATGCGGGTGACGACCTCGTTCATCTGCTCGAGCGCCTTCGCCGGCGGCTTGATCACCAGGTCCACGCCGTCGCCGAGCACGTTGAGCTCGTAGTCGGTGACCAGGGCCGCGACCTCGACGAGGGCGTCGTCCTCGAGGGAGAGTCCGGTCATCTCGCAGTCGATCCACACCAGCTTGTCGTTCACGCCTGGCACCTTAGGCCATGGCGCGGGGCCGACGAGGCCGCCGGGCACGGGACCACGGCGGGTAGCCTTCCGGGGAACCGAGGGGACGCGACGATCGTTGTGCCCCACGACAGGCGGACCGCCCCTGCTTCCGCCGTGCCCCACGACGCCGCACAGGAGCCAGACCACGTGAGCAACGACCGCAAGCAGCGAGCCGAGCAGATGCGCAAGGAGCGCGAGAAGGCCGAGAAGCGCCAGCGCAACGTCATCACGGTGGCCATCGTGGTCGTCGTGATCGCGCTGGTGGCCGTCGGTGGCTACGCCATCAAGACGACGTCGGACCAGAACGCCAAGAACACCGACCTGGTCGCGCCCAAGAACGCCACCGAGGACTACGGCATCGTCTACGACACCGCCGCGGCAGGTGGTGAGGCGACCGCCGACGCCGAGCCGGTCGAGGTGGAGCTGTACGAGGACTTCCAGTGCCCCGCCTGCCGTTCCTTCGAGCAGGCGTCCGGCGCCTTCCTCAAGCAGCAGGTCGAGTCCGGTGCCATCACGATCGTCTACCGCCCCTTCTCGTTCCTCGACGGCCAGAGCCTGAACGAGTACTCCTCGCGCTCGACCAACGCGGCGATCTGTGCCCTCGACTCCGGAGGCGTCGAGGACTACGTGGCCGTGCACGACTACCTCTACGCCAACCAGCCCGACGAGGGCACCGCCGGCCCCGAGAACTCGGCCCTGGTCGAGGCGCTCGACGGCCTCGGCATCACGGGTGTCGAGCAGTGCGTCAAGACGGAGAAGTTCGTCCCGTGGATCGAGAAGGCCAAGGAGACGGCACAGGACGGCGACCGTGAGGTCAGCGGCACCCCGACCGTCTACGTCGGCGGCAAGAAGGTCGAGGACGTCAGCCCGGCCGGTCTGCAGCAGGCCATCACCTCCGCTGCCTGACTCCGCTCGTCCCGAAGGGCCCCGCACCTCGTGCGGGGCCCTTCGTGCGTCACGCGACGGCGATCCCGGCCGCTGCGGCCAGGACGCACGCGCACGCCGTGCCCGCGGCGTGGGCGACGGCAGCACCTCCGCGCCCGCGCAGGGCGAGCCGCGCGGAGTCCAGGCTCGCGGTGCTGAAGGTGGTGTAGCCGCCCAGGAAGCCGGTGGCGACCACCGTCTGGGTGAGGCCCGACGCCGAGCCGACCACGACGCCGATGGCGAACGAGCCGGTCAGGTTGACCAGCACGACGCCCCAGGGGAGTCGCGACCCGAGTCGCCCGGTCACGACGGCGTCGACGACGAACCTCGCGGCGGAGCCGAGCCCGCCGGCGAGTGCGATGAGCAGCGTGGTCACGGTCGCCACCCCCGTCCTCGACCGGCCCGTCCTCGACCGGCCCGTCCTCGACCGGCCTGCCCCCGAGCGGCCCTTCTCCTGCGCCACGTCCGCCCCGCCGCCACGCCCAGGACGGAAGCCGCGAAGCCGCCTGCCACCGTCGCGAGGGCGTAGGAGAGCGCGAGTGCCGGCTCCCCGGTCGCGACCAGTCGTTCCGTCTCGAGGGCGAAGGCGCTGTAGGTGGTGAAGCCACCGAGGAAGCCGGTCCCGAGGAGCAGGCGCAGGTCCCGACGGCGGCCGTGGTCGGCCCCGGGGCGGGTGAGCAGCTCGAGCAGGAGGCCGAGGGCGAAGGCGCCGACCACGTTCGCCGCAAGGGTGCCGACCGGGAGGCGGTCGACGGAGCCGAGCGCGACCTGGACGCCGTGGCGTGCGGCCGACCCGGCCGCGCCGCCCAGCGCCACCAGCGCGACGAGCGACGGTCGCAGGTGCGCCGGTCGCGGCGCGGCACCCGCGGTGCGCGGATCGGCGACGTCGAGATCGGGATCGTCGGGGATCTCGGGGAATGCGGACATACCTCTCCTGTCGTCGGACAGGAAACCATCAGCCACGGTCGGCGGTTCGGAGCACGTGGCCCCCGGCGGGATCCATCGCCGCACCGAAGTCTAGCCACCGCGGGCAGCCGAGGGCCGGCGCGAACGGCGGCGCTCCTGCGGTAGAACGGGAGCATGGACGTCAGTCGGCTGGTGCTCGGCACCATGTACTTCGGCACCCGGACCGACGAGCGGACCTCTCGGGCGCTCCTCGACCGCTTCGTCGACGCCGGGGGGACCACCCTCGACACCGCGAACTGCTACTCGTTCTGGTCCGACGCGTCGGGTCACGGCGGGCAGAGCGAGGAGACGCTCGGTCGGTGGCTCGCCGCCGACGGCTCCCGGCGTGACCGGGTTCAGCTGGCCACGAAGGTGGGGGTGGAGCCGCTCGACCACCCGCGCCCCGACGGCGCCACGGTCGAGGGGCTGTCGGCCGACGTCGTGCGGGCCGGCTGCGAGGCGAGCCTGCGTCGGCTCGGGGTCGACGTGATCGACCTGTACTGGGCGCACGGCGAGGACCGGGGAACGCCGCTGGAGGAGTCGGTCGAGGCGTTCGGCGCCCTCGTGCAGGCCGGGTCGGTCCGACGGCTCGGGGTCTCCAACCACCCGACGTGGCGGGTGGAGCGCGGGCGTTCGATCGCGCTGGACCGCGGGCTCGAGCCCTGGACGGCGCTCCAGCTGACCACGTCGTACCTGCATCCCCGGCCCGGTGCCGCGGTGGAGGGCAAGGACCACCGCTTCGGCTTCGTGACCGACGAGACGATCGACTACGTCGCCGAGCACCCCGACGTGGAGCTGTGGGCGTACTCGCCGCTCGTCCAGGGTGCGTACGACCGCGCCGACCGTCCGTTCCCGGAGCCGTACGAGCACCCGGGCTCCACCCGGCGGCTGGCGGTGCTGGACGAGGTCGCAGCCGACCACGGCGTGCCCCGCTCGGTGGTCGTGCTCGCCTGGCTGCTGGCCTCACGGCCGCAGATCCGCCCCATCGTCGGGGTGAGCGGGGTCGAGCAGCTCGACTCCGCCCTCCGCGTCGCCGACGTCGACCTCACGCCCGACGAGCTCACCGCCCTCGACGCACCGGCCTGAGCCCCCGTCGGTGCCTGAGCAACGTCAGGAGGCGTTCTGCGGCTGCGGATCCACCGTCAGGGGGTGAGTGCCCCCGGCAGGAATCGAACCTGCGACCCGAAGATTAGAAGGCTTCTGCTCTATCCGACTGAGCTACGGGGGCCGAGGACCAGCGTAGTGGCCGCGACGGCGCTGCGTTTCGGAGCACCGCGGCCCACCACGCGCTCGGATCCGGGCGCTGGTGCCCCGATGCACGGGGAAGGCCGGAGGACGGCCTGCGTGGCAGAGGGCGGGGGAGGACCGGTTCGCCTAGGCTCCTGCGGGTGAGCCAGCCCTACGCCGACGACGTCGCCGTGCCGCAGGAGGCGGGCCGCGGGGAGATCCCGCGCCGTCTGCCCCGCTACCGCGAGACACCGCGCCAGCGCGGCCGGACCCTCCTCATGGTGCTCGTCGGCATCGGCGTCGTGATCGGGCTCGTCGCGGTCGGCATCTTCGCCGCCAGCGCGGGCGACGCCGAGGGCGCGCGGCTGGCCGTCCTGTACGCCTTCATCCCGCTGCCCGTGCTGTGGCTCGTGTACTGGTGGCTGGACCGCTACGAGCCGGAGCCCCGTCGCTACAAGGTGGCGGCCTTCGTGTGGGGTGGTGTCGGGGCCGTCGCGATCGCGCTCGTCGTCCAGCTCGTCGTGGCCGAGGTGGCCGACCTCACCGACCAGCAGCTGGCCTCGTTCGTCGCGCCCCTGTCCGAGGAGCCGGCCAAGGGCCTCTTCCTGCTGTTCACCTTCCTGCGCTGGCGCCGCATCATCGACGGCTTCCTCGACGGGCTCGTCGTCGCCGGGCTCGTCGGCCTCGGCTTCGCCTTCGTGGAGAACATCGGCTACTACGCCGCCAGCTACCTCGGATCGCCCGAGATCCCCGTCGCCGGCGCCGAAGGTGCTGCGGGCACGTTCTTCGTGCGCGGCGTCGTGAGCCCGTTCGCGCACCCGTTGTTCACCTCCGCCTTCGGCATCGCCCTCGGCCTGGCGGTCCTGGTCCGCTCGAAGGTCCTCAAGGTGGTGATCGGGGTGCTCGGCATGGCCGTCAGCGTCGCCCTGCACGGCCTCTGGAACGCCTCGCTGTCCTACGGCGGCGGCGCCGGGTTCGTCCTGGTGTACCTGGCCCTCGGCCTCGTGCTGCTGGTCGTCGGCGTGATCGCCGTCGTCACGCGAGTCCGGCAGGTGCGCACGCTCGAGCGCTCGCTGTCCTACGTGGCCGAGCGTGGCTGGATCCACCCGGCGGAGATCCCCTACCTCTCGCGGTTCTCGTACCGCAAGAAGGCCCGGAAGCACGCCCGTTCCAACCACGGCCGGGTGGCCGCCAAGGTCGTGCGGCGCTACCAGCGCCTGGCCACCGAGATGGCCTTCCTGCACGACGCGATCATGAGCGGCCACGCCAAGCCGCACGGTGTCGAACGGACGTACGCGCTGCTCGACGCCATGTACGCGTTGCGGCCCGCGCTCAGGCTCCCACCGCCGCTGCCGGTGGCCCACCGCGCCGTCCCGCACGCGTGAGGGCGTGGGAGCGGCGCGCGAGTGGTGTCCGGTCCACTAACCTGGTCCCCAGCCCTGGGGCGGGAGAGAACCCAGGTCGTCGACGTCAGGACGGGAGGACCGCCGGTGCCCAGCGAACATGCTTCGGCTGAGCTGCTGGGAGCGCTGAGCAGGTTGCTCACCGACGTGACCGCCGCCCCCCTCGGACTCGAGGTGCCCGGCGTCTCCGACGTGCGCTCGACCCGCGCCGAGATCGTCGACCAGCTGTCCGACTACGTGATCCCGCGGCTCGTGCAGCTGGAGGCTCCGCTGCTCGCGGTCGTGGGCGGCTCCACCGGTGCCGGCAAGTCGACGCTCGTCAACTCGCTCGTCGGCGAGCCCGTCACCGAGTCCGGCGTGCTGCGTCCGACCACCCGCTCGCCGGTGCTGGTGCACCACCCCGCCGACGCCGAGTGGTTCCAGCCCGACCGCATCCTGCCCGAGCTGCCGCGCACGCAGGCCGTGACGAACGACGTCCACGCGCTGCGCCTCGCCGAGTCCACCGGGGTGCCGCGGGGCCTGGCGATCCTCGACGCGCCCGACATCGACTCCATCGACCAGGGCAACCGCGAGCTGGCGTCCCAGCTGCTCGCCGCCGCCGACCTCTGGCTGTTCGTCACCTCCGCGGCGCGCTACGCCGACCAGGTGCCGTGGGACTACCTGGGCAAGGCCGCCGAGCGGAGCACCTCCGTGGCCGTCGTGCTCGACCGCACCCACGACGATGCCGTGGTCGAGGTCCGGGGCCACCTGGCCCGGATGATGACCTCACGCGGGCTCTCCGACTCCCCGCTGTTCACGGTGCCCGAGTCCGCCGTGGGCGAGGACGGGCTGCTGCCCCGCGCGGCGGTCGCACCGATCATCGGGTGGCTGCGTGACCTCGCGGCCGACCCCGAGGGACGCGCTGCGGTGGTCTTCGGCACCCTCGACGGCGCCGTCCGCCACAACGTCATGCGGTCGCACGGCGTGGCCGACGCGCTCGACGAGCAGCGCGCCACCGCCCAGCGCCTGCACGACGACGCCACCGGCGTGTACCGCGAGGCCGCCGACCTGCTGGCCCGCAAGGCGGGCGACGGCACCGTGATGCGGGGCGAGGTGCTGTCGCGCTGGCAGGACTACGTGGGCAACGGCGAGCTGCTCCGGTCGGTCGAGGAGCGGGTCAGCCGCATCCGGGACCGGTTGGTCGACCAGGTCACCGGCAAGCGCACCCGCTCGGCCGAGGTCAGCGAGGCCGTCGAGAGCGGTCTGCAGACGATCGTCGTCGAGCAGCTGGAGTCCGCGGCCGAGGCCGTGTACCGCTCCTGGTCGTCCCTGGAGTCCGGTCGTGCCCTCATCGCCACCGAGCGCGGCCTCGACCGCGCGTCCCGCGACGTGCGGGTCAAGGCCGAGCGCCTGGTGCGGGACTGGCAGGCCGAGGTGCTCGACATGGTGCGCGCCGAGGGTGCCGACAAGCGCATGACCGCCAAGTTCCTGGCGTTCGGCGTCAACGGCATCGGCGTGGCGCTCATGGTGGTCGTCTTCGTCGGCGGCTCGGCCGGCCTCACCGGCGCCGAGGTCGGCGTGGCCGGTGGCACGGCGGTCGTGGCGCAGAAGCTGCTGGAGGCGATCTTCGGGGACCAGGCCGTCCGTGACCTCGCCGAGCGGGCCCACACGTCGCTCGTCGCATCGATGCAGGCGCTGGTGCAGAGCGAGCAGAAGCGCTACCTCGACCTCCTGACCGACCCCACCACGATCGAGGCGGCGCAGACCAGGCTCCGCGAGGCCGCGCGTCGGGCAGACTACGCACGACACATCGACTTCCTGGACGGAGAGACCGCCTCATGACCGAGCGCCCCGGCCCCGTCGCGCGTGCCGCGGAGAAGGTCTTCGGCGGCGAGCGATCCGACGTCGCCACCCGGCTCGACGGCCTGAGCGAGGCGGTCGAGGCCGCGCGCGACCGGCTCGCCGACGACGTCCTCGACCCTGCCGCGGCGCTGGCCGAGCGCGCGTCCGACCGGCTGCGGCTGTCCGGCGAGCACACCATCGTCGCGCTCGCCGGTGCCACCGGGTCGGGCAAGTCGTCGCTGTTCAACTGCCTCACCGACCTCGAGCTCGCCGGCGTCGGCGTGCGTCGGCCCACCACGTCGTGGGCGCTCGCCTGCTCCTGGGGCCCCGACGGAGCGCAGGAGCTGCTCGAGTGGATGGGGATCCCGGCGCGGCACCAGGTGTCGCGGATGAGCATGCTCGACCGCTCCTCGGCCGACACGAAGCTCGACGGCCTCGTCCTGCTCGACCTGCCCGACCACGACTCCACCGAGGTGTCGCACCACCTCGAGATGGACCGCCTGGTGCAGTACGCCGACCTGCTGGTCTGGGTGCTCGACCCGCAGAAGTACGCCGACGCCGCCATCCACGACCGCTACATCCGACCGATGGCCGGCTACAGCGACGTGACCCTGGTGGTGCTCAACCAGATCGACCGCATCCACTACTCCGACCGCGAACGCGCCCTCGGCGACGTGCGCGCGATCCTCGAGCGCGAGGGGCTGCCCGACGTCCCGGTCATCGGCGTCTCGGCGCACCGGGGCGACGGCGTCGACGACCTCAAGCGTGAGCTGGCGCGGCGCATCCGCGCGAAGGCGTCGGCCAAGGACCGGCTGGCCCAGGACGTGGCCGAGGCCGCCCAGCGGGTCGTCGCGACCGGCGGCCGCGCCGACATCCCCGGCCTCACCGACATCGACCGGCAGGCCCTCGACCTCGCCCTGCTCGACAGCGTGGGCGCCCCGCAGCTGGTCGAGGCCGTCGAGGCCTCGACGCTGCGCACGGCCCGACGCCACACGGGCTGGCCACCCCTGCGCTGGGTGGGACGGCTCCGCAAGGACCCGCTCCGCGAGCTCGGCATCGACCCGACGGGGTCGGTCGCGTCGCTCACGCGGGCGGTACGGCCGTCGATCGGTCACGTCCAACGGGCCCAGGCCGAGTCCGCGGTCCGCGAGATCGCCGAGAAGGCCGCGGTCGGCCTCGAGCGCCCCTGGCGCGACGCGGTGCGGAACGCATCGGTCCGCACCGGCGACGACGTGGTCCGCGAGCTCGACGACACGATCGACCGCATCGACCTCGGGCTGTCCCGCACCCCCGTGTGGTGGAGGCTCGTCGACGTCCTCCAGTGGCTCGCGTTCGCCGCGTTCGTCGCCGGCGTGGGCTGGGGCGCCGTCGAGCTCGCGAGCCGGGTCGCCGGGTGGGAGGTCCCCGAGGCGCCCGTCGTGGTGGGCTTCTCCCTGCCGCTGCTGCTCCTCGTGGGTGGTCTGGCCGTGGGCGTCGTCCTGGCGGTGCTGGCCCGCGTGACCGTCCGCGCGAGTGCTCGACGACGCGCCCAGCGGGCCGAGGCGGTGCTCCGTCGCGCCGTCGACGAGGTGGCGCAGGAGAAGGTCCTCGCGCCGCTCCAGGCGGAGCTGGACCGGTACGAGCGGTATCGCAGCGGGATCGTCCGCGCCCTGGGCTGAGACCCGCGACGGTCGCGCGGCAGGAACGTCTCGCTAGGCTGGGACGCCTATGGCTGACTACGTGCTCTCCCTCCGCAACGTCCGCAAGGCCCACGGCGACAAGGTCGTCCTCGACGACGTCACCCTCTCCTTCCTCCACGGCGCCAAGATCGGCGTCGTCGGCCCGAACGGCATGGGCAAGTCGTCGCTGCTCAAGCTGATGGCCGGGCTCGACCAGCCCAACAACGGCGACCTCGTGCGCGACCCCGACGCCACCGTCGGCATGCTGCAGCAGGAGCCGCCGCTCACCGACGGCAAGACCGTGCTCGAGAACGTCGAGGAGGCCGTCTCCGAGGTCAAGGGCAAGATGAAGCGCCTCGAGGAGGCGTACGCCGAGATGGGCGAGCCCGACGCCGACTACGACGCCCTCATGGCCGAGACCGGTGACCTGCAGACCTTCCTCGACAGCGTCAACGCCTGGGACCTCGACTCCCGGCTCGACCAGGCCATGGACGCGCTGCGCTGCCCGCCGCCGGACGAGCTGGTCGACCACCTGTCCGGTGGTGAGCGCCGCCGGGTGGCGCTGTGCAAGCTGCTGCTCCAGCAGCCCGACCTGCTGCTGCTCGACGAGCCCACCAACCACCTGGACGCCGAGTCCGTGCAGTGGCTCGAGGGTCACCTGAAGACCTACCCGGGCGCCGTCCTGGCCGTGACCCACGACCGCTACTTCCTCGACAACGTGGCCGAGTGGATCGCGGAGGTCGACCGCGGTCGCATCCACGGCTACGAGGGCAACTACTCCACCTACCTCGAGACCAAGAAGGACCGGCTCAAGGTCGAGGGGGCCAAGGACGCCAAGCGCGCCAAGATGCTCGAGAAGGAGCTGGAGTGGGTCCGCTCCAACGCGAAGGGACGCCAGGCCAAGAGCAAGGCCCGTCTGGCCCGCTACGAGGAGCTGGCCGCCGCCGCCGAGCGCGACCGCAAGATCGACACCAGCGAGATCAACATCCCCGCCGGCCCCCGACTGGGTGACGTGGTGCTGGACGCCAAGAACCTGACCAAGGGCTTCGAGGGCCGGACGCTCTGGGACGACATCAGCTTCTCGCTGCCGCGCGCCGGCATCGTCGGCGTCGTCGGGCCCAACGGCGTCGGCAAGACCACCTTGTTCCGCATGATCACCGGCCACGAGCAGCCCGACTCCGGCTCGCTCGACGTCGGCCAGACGGTCAAGATCTCCTACGCCGACCAGACCCGCGGCAGCATCGCGGCCGACAAGAACGTGTGGGAGGTCGTCTCCGAGGGACTCGACTTCATCAAGGTCGCGAACTTCGAGATGAACAGCCGCGCCTACGTGGCCTCGTTCGGCTTCAAGGGTGCCGACCAGCAGAAGAAGGCCGGGGTGCTCTCCGGTGGTGAGCGCAACCGGCTGAACCTCGCGCTCACCCTCAAGCAGGGCGGCAACCTCCTGCTGCTCGACGAGCCGACCAACGACCTGGACGTCGAGACGCTGTCGTCGCTGGAGGACGCGCTGCTCGACTTCCCCGGCTGCGCCGTGGTCACGTCGCACGACCGGTGGTTCCTCGACCGCATCGCCACCCACATCCTGGCCTGGGAGGGCACGGAGGACGAGCCCGGACGCTGGTTCTGGTTCGAGGGCAACTTCGCCTCCTACGAGGAGAACAAGATCGAGCGCCTCGGCGAGGAGGCGGCACGCCCGCACCGCGTCACGCACCGTCGCCTCACGCGCGACTGACCGCACCCTCACGCAGCGGCCCCGTCACCTCGCGGTGACGGGGCCGCTCGTGCGTCGAGCCACGGTGCTGCGGCGCGCACAGGACTTCGACGCCTGACCGGGTCGCGTCAGTCGTGGCCGCAGACGGCGCAGTGCGGCGAGCCGACCCGCCGAGGGCTGGAGCAGGCGCCGCACTCGCCGACGACCTCGCGGCCGCACCCCTCGCAGTGCGGGCCGTCGCCCCTGACCGGGAACCCGCAGAACGGGCACTCGCCCTTGCGGACCCGGCTGCGGGGCACGCGGCGGGCGAGGTACCGCTGCAGGGCGACGAACGCGACGACGGTCGCGCCGGCACCGAGCACCGACAGCACCAGCGGTCCGAGCTCGAGGACGTCGATGTAGTCGGTGATGTAGTCGCCGGCGAACCAGACGGCGGTGAGGGTGGAGGCAGCGACCGCCGAGAGCCCGAGCGTGAGGTAGCGGGACTCGCGGGCGCGCTGCACGGTGATGAGGCGCAGGGACCCGCCGACGAGCGCTCCGACGAACAGCAGGCGCAGCAGGGCGACGATCCAGTAGCGGCCGTCCTTGCCGCGGGCGCGGTCGTCGTAGGTCTCGCGTGCGTCGTCGGCGGCCTGCTGGGCGGCGTCGGCTCGACTGCGTGCCGTCGTTGCCTCGGCACGAGCCTCCGCGTACTCGGTCTGCGCCTCCTCGAACGTCTCGGACAGCGACTCGGTGGGCTGGTCCTGCTCGATCGCGAGGCTGAGGTTCTCCCGCGCGAGCTCGAGGTCGGTCAGGGCCGTGTCCCGCTCCTCCTCGGCCCGCCAGGCCCGGTCCTCGGCGGTCTCGGCGGCGTCGATCGAGCGCTGCTCGGCGGCGGTGTACTCCCAGGCGCGGGACCCGCCGACCCAGTCGTCGATCTTGACGTAGAACCAGCCGGAGCCGATCAGCAGGAAGACGACCAGGACGACGGCGAGCACCCGCTCGCTCCTGGTCGAGGCGATGTCCTCGGTGTCGACGCGTGTGCTCATGGTGTCTCCTCGGTCGATCGGGCGCGTGCTGGTCGGGTGCGGGCGCGGAAGGTGACCTCGAGCGTGCAGTCGAGGGCCTCGGCGACCGCAGCGAGCGTGTCGAGCTTCGGTGGCCGGGTGGCCGACTCGAACCGGGCGATGGCCGACTGGGTGGTGCCGCAGAGGTCGGCGAGCTCACGCTGCGACAGCCCGAGCTCCGTCCGCCGCGCGACGACCTGTGCCACGACGCCCGCGTAGAGCGCCTCGTCCCGGATGTCCTTCACGACACCGAGACTATTGCACGCGTGCTATGGGTGTCCATAGCACGCGTGCAATGTCTCGACTAGAAGCGACGACCCTCCAGGCCGTCACGGACGGCCTCGAACACGCGGCCCACGGCCTCGAGGTCCTCGCGGCTGCAGCGCGAGACCAGGTACTCGTGGACGCCGCGCACGTGGGTGTGGGCAGCCTGGCCGAGGACCTCGTAGCCGTGGTCGGTGAGCACGGCGCTCACGCCGCGCCCGTCGGTGCAGCTGGCCGTGCGTCGCACGATGCCGTCCCGCTCGAGCCGGGCGATGGTGTGGGTGATGCGGCTGCGCGAGTGCGACACGGCCGCGGCGAGCTCGGCCATGCGGATCGAGCGGTCGTCGGCCTCGGAGAGGCGCACGAGGATCTCGTACTCGGCCATGGAGAGGTCGTGGGCGGCGCGGAGGTCGCGGTCGAGCTGGTCGATCAGGACGGTCGTGCCACCCATGTAGGAGCGCCACCACTGCTGCTGGTCCGCGTCGAGCCACGGGGTGTCGGTGGGCGCTGTGGTCATGGGCACATCCTAGTGCGGGAGGGATCCCGGTCGAGAGGGTTGATTGAGTCTTCAACTATATGCTACCGTCTCGAACGTTGAAGGTTCAACCACGAACCTCACTCCCCATCTTCAGGAGACACCATGAGCACCATCACCACCGGTACGTGGAACCTCGACCCCACGCACACCGAGATCGGCTTCGCCGTCCGCCACATCATGAGCAAGGTGCGCGGCAAGTTCGAGACCTTCGAGGGCACCCTCGTGACCGCCGACCCGGTCACGGACTCCACCGTCACCGTCGAGGTCGACCTCTCCTCGATCAACACGGGCACCGCGGACCGCGACGCGCACCTGCGCTCGAGTGACTTCTTCGACACCGAGGCGCACCCGAAGATGACGTTCACGACGAACGGCGTCGTGCAGAAGTCCGACGACACCTTCGTCGTGCAGGGCGACCTGACGATCAAGGGCGTCACCAAGCCGCTCGAGCTGAACGTCGACTTCCTCGGCGAGGGCGGCGACCCGTGGGGCGGCACCCGCGTCGGCGTCGAGGCCACCGGCGAGATCAGCCGCAAGGAGTTCGGCATCGACTTCAACATCCCGCTCGAGGGTGACAAGGTCATGATCGGCGACAAGATCACGCTGACGATCAACGCGGAGGCCGTGCTCCAGGCCTGAGCCTCGCACCTGCCCGCGCCCGACGGCGCTCACCCCTCGGGGTGGGCGCCGTCAGTCGTCGTGGGACAGGACCATGCGGAGGGCGAGCCGCGCGTGCAGCTCGGCGACGTCGGCGGGCGTCTGCGGCCCGGTGGGGGAGAACCAGCGCACCAGGTCGATGCTGAGGCTCAGGATGGCGCGTGCCGTGCCCACCAGGTCGTCCACGGCGAAGTCGCCCGAGGCCACGCCGGCCTCGAGCACCTGCTGCAGGCTGCGCTCGATCGCGCGGCGCAGCGCGGCGACCTCGGCGCGGTGCTCGGGGGTCAGTGCGTCGAACTCGTACTGGACGATCCGGCCGACCCGGCTGTGCGAGGCGTGCCAGGCGCTGAAGTCGTGCACGAGCCGTCGCAGGCGCTCCGGTGGCGTGGCGGCGGGATCGTCGCCGGACTCCACCACGTGGAGCGCCGAGCGGTGCCCGTCGATGCTGACCGTGAAGAGCAGGCTCTCCTTGGTGTCGTGGTGCACGTACACCGCTGCCGGGCTCATGCCGGCGCGTGCTGCGATGTCGCGGGTCGTGGTCGCCGTGAAGCCCTTCTCGGCGAAGGCCTCGACGGCGGCCTCGAGCAGACGCTCGCGTGCCGTGGCTGTCATCACAGGTCCCTTTCGTCGGTTGACAGCATGGCCCATGCCGGGCACGCTAAGCAAGCGCTTACCTACCCGCGCGTAGTGAACCAGGCCCGCACCCGAGCACGAGGGACCCGATGGACCGCACCGTCTACACCGCTGACCACGACGACTTCCGCGACACCTGCGCGACGTTCCTGGCGAAGAAGGTCGCGCCGAACATCGAGCAGTACATCGAGGACAAGGCCATCCCGCGCGACTTCTGGCTCGCCGCGGGTGAGATGGGTCTCCTGGGCCTGGAGATCCCCGACGAGTTCGGCGGCTCCGGCGCGGAGGACTTCCGCTTCAACGCCGTCTGGGCCGAGGAGCTGAGCAAGGTCAGTGCCGCCCTGGCGTCGTGCGTGGGCATCCACTCCGACATCACCGCCCCCTACATCGTGGAGCTGGGCACCCAGGAGCAGAAGGAGCGCTGGCTCCCCAAGATCGCCACGGGCGAGTGCCTCCTGGCCATCGGCATGACCGAGCCGGGCGGCGGCTCCGACCTCGCCGCGCTCAAGACCACCGCCGTGCGAGACGGCGACGAGTGGGTCATCAACGGCTCCAAGACCTTCATCACGAACGGCTACAGCGCCGACCTGGTGGTCACCGCCGTGCGAACCTCGCCCGAGAAGGGCGCCAAGGGCATCACCCTGTTCGCCATCGAGGCCGGCGACGAGGGCTTCAGTCGCGGCCGCAAGCTCGACAAGGTCGGCCAGACCGAGTCCGACACCGCCGAGCTGTTCTTCGAGAACGTCCGCGTGGGCGACGACCGCATCATCGGCGAGATCGACCGCGGCTTCATCCACATGATGCAGAAGCTTCCGCAGGAGCGACTCAGCTGCGCCATCTCCAACGTCGCGCACGCCAAGCAGATCCTGCTCGAGACCATCCAGTACGCGAAGGACCGCAAGGCCTTCGGCCAGTCCATCGGCGCGTTCCAGTGGAACAAGTTCCTCATCGCCGAGCTGGTCACGAAGGTCGAGGTGGCCGAGGCCTACCTCGACCAGGCCGTCGCCGCGCACGCCGAGGGTCGGTTCACGGCCGTCGACGCCGCCAAGGCCAAGTGGTACACGTCGGACCTGCAGAACTCCGTCCTCGACCACTGCGTCCAGATCCACGGCGGGTACGGGTTCATGAACGAGTACCGCGTCGCCCGTGCCTGGCGCGACGCTCGCGTGACCCGCATCTGGGCCGGCTCGAACGAGATCATGAAGGAGCTCATCGGCCGCGACCTCGGGTTCTGAGCCGACCGTCCCTGAGCCCGTAGAGGGCCGCACCACCCCGCCGCACGACTCCCACCACCGGAAGGCAGCACCATGACCGAAGCCGTCATCGTCTCGACCGCCCGCTCGCCCATCGGGCGCGCCGTCAAGGGCTCGCTCAAGGACATGCGTCCGGACGACCTCACCGTGCAGATGGTGCAGGCCGCGCTGGAGAAGGTCCCCGGGCTCGACCCGAAGGACATCACCGACCTGCACCTGGGCGTGGGCCAGCCGGCCGGCGAGGCGGGGCACAACCTCGCGCGCGCCGTGGCCGTGCTCTCGGGCATGGACCACCTGCCCGGCGTGACCGTGAACCGCTACTGCTCGTCGTCGCTGCAGACCACCCGCATGGCGTTCCACGCCATCAAGGCCGGCGAGGGTGACGCCTACATCTCCGCCGGCGTGGAGACGGTGAGCCGCTTCCAGAACGGCTTCTCCGACCTGCCGGGCTCGGAGAACCCGCGGTTCGCCGACGCGATCGCCCGCACGGCCAAGCGTGCCGAAGGTGGTGCCGACACCTGGACCGACCCGCGGGAGAGCGGCGAGCTGCCCGACCTCTACATCGCGATGGGCCAGACGGCCGAGAACGTCGCCCAGCACCTGGGCATGAGCCGCGAGGAGCAGGACGAGTTCGGCGTGCGCAGCCAGAACCTCGCCGAGGCCGCGATCGAGTCCGGCTTCTGGGCCAAGGACATCACCCCGGTCACGCTGCCCGACGGCACCGTCGTCTCCAAGGACGACGGACCCCGCGCGGGCGTGACGATGGAGGCGGTCAGCCAGCTCAAGCCGGTCTTCCGTCCTGACGGGACCGTGACCGCAGGCAACGCGTGCCCGCTCAACGACGGTGCCGCCGCCGTGGTGATCATGAGCGACGAGAAGGCCAAGGCCCTCGGCCTCACGCCGCTCGCACGCATCGTCTCGACCGCGGTCACAGGCCTCTCGCCGGAGATCATGGGCCTCGGTCCGGTGGAGGCCATCCCGGCCGCCCTGCGCAACGCTGGCATGGGCATCGACGACATCGACCTGTACGAGATCAACGAGGCCTTCGCGGTGCAGTCGTGGGGCTCGGCCAAGGTCCTCGGCATCCCGATGGACAAGCTGAACGTCAACGGCGGCGCGATCGCCGTGGGCCACCCGTTCGGCATGACCGGCGCACGCATCACGAGCACCCTGATCAACTCGCTGCAGTGGCACGACAAGCAGTTCGGCGTCGAGTCGATGTGCGTCGGCGGCGGCATGGGCATGGCCATGGTCATCGAGCGGCTCTCCTGATGGGGCGCTTCGACGGCAAGGTCGCGATCGTCACCGGCGCCAGCCGGGGCATCGGTCTCGGCATCGCGCAGCGGCTCGTCGACGACGGCGCCCAGGTGCTCATCACGGCGCGCAAGCCCGACGCGCTCGCCGAGGCTGCCGCGACGCTCGGAGACGGCCGCGCTGTCTTCGTGGCGGGCTCCGGTGACGACGCCGGCCACCAGGAGGAGGCGGTGCGGACCGCGATCGAGACCTTCGGGCGCCTCGACTTCCTGGTCAACAACACCGGCATCAACCCCGTGTACGGCCGGATGATCGACATCGACCTCGAGGCCGCGGCGAAGATCTTCGCCGTCAACGTCCTCTCCGCCGTCGCGTGGGCGCAGCAGGCGTACGGCCAGTGGATGGGTGAGCACGGCGGCGCGATCGTCAACGTCGCGTCCGTGGCCGGCCTCAAGCCGGCGCCCATGATCGGCATGTACGGCGCCTCCAAGGCCGCGCTCATCCACGTGACCGAGGAGCTGGCGGTCGAGCTGGGCCCCGACATCCGCGTCAACGCGGTCGCCCCGGCCGTGGTCAAGACGAAGTTCGCCAAGGCGCTCTACGAGGGTCGCGAGGACGAGGTCTCCGCGCCGTACCCGCTCAAGCGCCTCGGGCAGCCCGAGGACATCGCCGGCGTCGTGGGCTTCCTGCTCTCCGAGGACGCCGCCTGGCTCACCGGCCAGACCATCACCGCCGACGGTGGACTGCTCCTGGGTGGCGGGGTCTGACCTCGGCTTCCTCGATCGACCCCGTGGCTGCTTCGGCGGCTGCGGGGTCGTTCGTCTTCCACCCTGCGACTGCGTCGCTCTCGGCCGGCGTCGACCTGCGGGTGCGCTGCTCCGGCCGGGTCTCGGCTCGGCCTCCGAAAGGCCTCGACCGGACAGAGGGGTGCGGCGCGGCCGAACCTGCGGGCACACCCGGGTCATCGGTGGATCCTCAACCGCAGGAGTGCTGCTGTGGTTGAGGATCCACCGATGACCCGGTTCCCGCGTACCCATCGGTGTCTCAGCAACTGCAGCGCGCGATCTGCGGTTGAGGATCCACCGATGGTGGGCTCGGAAGCCGGGTCGAGCGCGCTGGGGGCCGTCCGGTCGAGGCTCTTTCGGAGACCACGCAGGGTCGGAGTGGAGGCAGCGCAGCCGCAGGCAGACGGACGTGTGACCAACAGAACATGAGGAAACCCTCGGAATAAACTTGAGGATCCTCTCACGTTTTGCGACGATGGTGCTTCCACCCATCTGCCGCAGCGAGGTAATTCGACGTGACCACCACCCCCACGACGCCGACGACCACGAGCACCGCCACCACCGGAGGCCGCCGCGAGGCGCTGGTCGACCGTCTGCGGGGTGGGCAGCGCTACGCCGTCGTCGCCGGGGGACAGGGCGAGGCCTGGCTCGACGCGCTCGCCACCCTGGTCCGCGACTTCGCGCTGGAGGCGGACCTGACGTCCGTCGTCGATCGCGCCGAGCGCACCCTCGAGCCGGTGGCCGGTGAGCTCCTGCGCACCGGGGCCACGGTCACGCCGCTCGCGTGGGTCGACGCCCTGGCCGTCGGTGAGTCCGCCGAGGACGACGAGGCGCCCAGCCTTCCCTCGGCCGTCGACCAGCAGGTCCCGGCCGTGTCCGTCCCCGGCATCCTGCTCACCCAGCTCGCCGGGCTGGCGGCCCTGCGCCGCCAGGGACTCGACGTCACCGCGACCCCGCCGGTCGCGTCCGCCGGGCACTCGCAGGGTTCCCTCGCGCTGGAGGCGTTGGCAGGCGCCGACCCGGCCGAGCTCTACGCGTACGCCCGTCTGGCCGGTGCGGCAGCCCACGTCGTGGGTCGCCGCCGCGGCCTGCTCGGAGCCACGATGCTCAGCGTCACGGGGGAGAGCCCCGCGCGCGTGGCGGAGGCGCTCTCGACGCTCCCCGCCTCGGCCGACGTGGTCACGCACCTGCGCAACGGACGTCGTTCCGTGGTGCTGTCGGGTCCTGAGGAGGGTCTGCGCCGTGCCGTGACGCTCATGGACGAGGTGGCCGCCGCCCAGAAGGACGAGCGTGCACGCAAGGTCACCGGAGGCGCGGCGTTCAAGCCCGTCGTCGAGCCCGTGGCCGCGCAGCTCGCCTTCCACCACCCTGCGCTCTCCGAGGCCGCCGACCTCGCCGCCACCTGGGCGGCCACCTGCGGACTCGACCCCGAGCAGGCTCGCACGCTCACGCGGCGTGCCGTCGTCGAGCCGGTCGACTGGGTCGCCGAGGTCGAGCGCGTGCTCGACGCCGGTGCCGAGTGGCTGCTCGACGTCGGTCCCGGCGACCTGGCCGCGCGCCTGAGCGCCGCCGAGGCGAAGGTCCGGGGCGCCGGCGTGGTCTCCGTCGCCACGCGCCGCGGCCACCGCGAGCTGACGGTGCCCGGCGCGGCTCCCCGTCGCAGCCGTCCTTGGTCGTCCTACGCCCCCACCGCCGCCACGCTGCCCGACGGCAGCCTGCGCGTCGAGACCGCGTTCACGCGTCTGACCGGTCGCTCGCCCGTGCTGCTGGCCGGCATGACGCCCACGACCGTCGACGCCGCCATCGTGGCCGCGGCCGCGAACGCCGGCTACTGGGCCGAGCTCGCCGGCGGCGGCCAGGTGAGCGAGCAGATCTTCACCGAGCGGATGGCCGAGCTCGACGACCTCCTCGACGAGGGCCGCACGTTCCAGTTCAACTCCCTCTTCCTCGACCCCTACCTGTGGAAGCTGCAGCTCGGTGGTCAGCGTCTGGTGCAGAAGGCCCGGGCCGCCGGGTCGCCCATCGACTCCGTGATCGTCACCGCCGGCATCCCCGAGCTCGACGAGGCCGTCGCGCTCGTCGAGGAGCTGGCCGAGGTCGGCATCGAGTACGTCGTGTTCAAGCCGGGCACCGTGGCGCAGATCCGCCAGGTGCTCGCCATCGCCGACAAGGTCGCGCCTCGCTCGATCATCGTGCAGATCGAGGGCGGCAAGGCCGGCGGTCACCACTCGTGGGAGGACCTCGACGACCTGCTCGTCGCCACGTACGCCCAGCTCCGCGCCCACGACAACGTGGTCGTCTGCGTCGGCGGCGGCATCGGCACCCCCGAGGTGGCTGCGGCCTACCTGACCGGTGAGTGGGCCCGTGCCCACGGCCACCCCGTCATGCCGCTGGACGGCGTCCTCGTCGGCACCGCGGCGATGGCGACCCTCGAGGCCACCACCTCGCCCGCGGTCAAGCAGCTCCTCGTCGACACCCCCGGGACGCCCGCGTGGGTCGGGGCGGGTGCGGCTGACGGGGGCATGTCCTCGGGCCGCAGCCAGCTCGGCGCCGACATCCACGAGATCGACAACACCGCGTCGCGCACCGGACGGCTGCTCGACGAGGTCGCCGGCGACGCCGACGCCGTCGCAGCCCGCCGCGACGAGATCGTCGAGGCCCTCGACCGCACCGCCAAGCCGTACTTCGGCGACGTCGCGACCATGACGTACGGTGCGTGGCTCGACCGCTTCGCCGCGCTCACCACCGATCATGCGGCACCCACCGGACACGACGACGAGGGCGGCTCCGCCTGGCTCGACGTGACGCTGCGCGACCGCTTCCACGCGATGCTGCAGCGCGCCGAGGCGCGCCTGGTCGACGTCGACCACGGCCCCGTCGCCACCCTGTTCGCGACGCCCGCCGACGTCGAGGACGCCACCGCCGCACTCACCGCACTTCGCGAGGCCCACCCGGCCGCCGACGACGTCGTGCTGCACCCGGCCGACGTCCCCTTCTTCGTGCAGGTGTGCCGTCGTCCGGGCAAGCCCGTGCCGTTCGTGCCCGTCGTCGACGCCGACGTGCGCCGCTGGTGGCGCTCGGACTCCCTGTGGCAGGCCCACGACCCGCGCTTCGCCGCCGACGAGGTCTGCGTCATCCCCGGCACCGTCTCGGTCGCGGGCATCACCCGCGTGGACGAGCCGGTGGCCGACCTGCTGAGCCGCTTCGAGGACGCCGCGGTCGACGCGGTGCTCGCCTCGGGTGCCGCACCGCTCGAGGTCGTCGGCCTGCGCCGCGCCGACGGCGCCACCGGCGCCGTGTCCCTCGTGCTCGCCTCGCCCGACGCCGTGTGGGCCGGGCGCGCCGTGCGCAACCCGGTGCACCGCCTCGGGACCCCGGCCTCGTCGTCGACGGGCTGGGTCAGCGTCGCCCCCGAGCGCGCCGAGCACCCCGAGACGGGTGCCGTCCTGACCGGATCGGGCCACGCCGCCGAGCTCGTCGTGCCGCTGGACCGTGGCGGCCGGACGCTCACGCTCACCTTCGACGTCACCGACGGCGTGGCCACCGGTGGCGCGCCCGTGATCTCCACGAGCACCGCCGCCGCCGCGATGCTCGACCTCCTCACCGCCGCCGCGGGCGGCTCGCTCCCGTCGGTCTCCGAGGGAGCCGCGACGCTCAGTGCTCCGTGGAGCGACGACCTCGCTGCCGACCACGCCGGTGTCACCGCCGGCGAGACCGCCGCGTTCGTGCCCGACGCACTCGTGGGCCTCGCCTGGCCTGCCGTCTTCGCCGTCATCGGCGCCAGCCGTACCGAGGCGGGAGACCCCGTCGTCGAGGGCATGCTCGACCTGGTGCACCTCGACCACGCGATCGACGTGACCCGCACGCCGGTCGACGGCACCGAGCTCACCCTCCGCGCCGCCGTCCGCTCCGTTCGCGCCACCGACCTCGGTCGTGTCGTCACGGTCGACGTCACCGCCACGGACGCCGACGGCACCGTGGCCACGCTGGTCGAGCGCTTCTGCGTGCGGGGCCGTCCCGGCTCGGCCGACGCCGGCGAGCCCGTCCGTGCGGGTGGCCGTCTGGGCGACGCCGAGGTGCACCCGACGCCGCGCCGCACCCGCGCCGAGGGCACGGTGGTCACCCCCACCGACCTGCGCGCGTTCGCCTCCGTCTCGGGCGACCACAACCCCATCCACACGAGCGTGGCCGCAGCCCGTCTGGCGGGTCTCGGCGAGCCGATCGCCCACGGCATGTGGCTGTCCGCCGCCGCGCAGCGCGTGGTGGCCGACGCCACGGGTCGCACGCTGCTCGGCTGGACCACCCGCTGGCTCAGCCCCCTGGCCCCCGGTGCGGCCGTCTCGGTGAAGGCCGAGCGCACCGCCCTGGTCGACGGCGACGAGGTCGTCGAGGTCACCTGCCGCGCCGGTGGTGAGCTCGTCATGGCCGCCACGGCCCGGGTGGCCGCACCGCGCACGGCCTACGCCTTCCCCGGTCAGGGCATCCAGCACCCGGGCATGGGCATGGCCGGCTACCAGCGGTCCAAGGCCGCCCGCGCCGTGTGGGACCGTGCCGACGCGCACACCCGCAGCGCGCTCGGCTTCTCGATCCTCACGGTCGTGCGCGACAACCCGACCGTGCTCGTCGCCCACGGCACCACCCACAAGCACCCCGACGGCGTGCTGTTCCTGACCCAGTTCACGCAGGTGGCCATGGCGGTGCTCGGCGCCGCCCAGATGGCCGAGCTGCGCGAGTCCGGCGCGTTCGTCGAGGGCTCCGTGCTGGCCGGTCACTCGGTCGGTGAGTACAACGCACTCGCGGCCGTGTCGGGTGTCATCCCGCTCGAGGCCGTCGTGGAGGTCGTGTTCCAGCGCGGCTCCGTCATGCACACGCTCGTCCCCCGCGACGAGCACGGCCGCAGCGACTACCGCCTGGCCGCCATCCGTCCGTCGCAGATCGGCCTGGCCGACGACGAGGTCACCGCCTACGTCGACGGCGTCGCCGAGCGCAGCGGGCAGTTCCTGCAGATCGTCAACTACAACCTGCGCGGCTCGCAGTACGCCATCGCCGGCACCGTGCGCGGTCTCGAGGTCCTCGAGGAGGACATCGCCGAGCGTCGCGCACGCTTCGGTGGCAAGGCCGCCTTCATCCTGGTGCCCGGCATCGACGTGCCGTTCCACTCCCGCGTGCTGCACGGCGGCGTCCCGGACTTCCGGGCCCGCCTGGAGGAGCTGCTGCCGGCCGAGATCGATCCGACGATCCTCGAGGGTCGGTACGTGCCGAACCTCGTGCCGCGGCCGTTCTCGCTCGGCCAGGGCTTCGTGCAGGAGATCGCCGATCTCGTCGGTGAGTCCCCGTTGGACGCCGTGCTGTCCGACTTCGACACCTGGGCCGCCCGCCCGCAGGCGCTGTGCCGCACGCTGCTCGTCGAGCTCCTGGCCTGGCAGTTCGCCAGCCCGGTGCGCTGGATCGAGACGCAGGACCTGATGTTCGCGTCGGTCGAGAACGGTGGCCTCGGGGTCGAGCGCTTCGTCGAGATCGGCGTGGGCCAGTCGCCCACCGTCGCCAACCTCGCGTCGTCCACGATCAGGCTCCCGGCCGTCCAGTCGACGCTCGGCGAGCGTGGCGTGGAGGTCGTGAACGTCGAGCGGGACGCCGCCGCGGTGTTCGCGACCGACGAGGACCCCGCGCCCATCGAGGACGACGTCGTGGACGAGGCGCCCGCCGCCGAGTCCGCCGCGACGACGGCCGCCCCGGCGCCCGCCGCGGCCCCGGTGTCCTCCGGCGGTCCGCGTCCGGCCGACCTCGGCTTCGACGCCGCCGACGGCACCCGCACGCTGATCGCCTGGTGGACCAAGCTGCGCCCCGAGCAGATCGGTGCTGCCGACTCCATCGAGTCGCTCTGCGACGGTGCGTCGTCGCGCCGCAACCAGCTGCTGGTCGACCTCGGCGGCGAGCTGTCGCTCGGCGCCATCGACGGCGCTGCCGATGCCGACGTGCCCACGCTCTCGGCCCAGGTCAAGGGCCTGGCCCGCAGCTACAAGCCGTTCGGTCCGGTGCTCTCCGCGACCTTCGCCGACCACCTCAAGAAGGTGCTCGGCCCCACGGGTCGCAAGCAGTCGGCCGTCGCCGACCGCGTCACCGACGTCTGGCAGCTCGGCGCGGGCTGGGCGAGCCACGTGCTGGCCGAGCTGGCGCTCTCGACGCGTGACGGTGCCAGCGTGCGCGGGGGAGACCTCGCCACGATCCCGGTGCCGTCCAACGGCGCCGAGGTCGACGCGGCCGTCGACGCCGCCGTCCAGGCCGTGGCCGCGCGCCACGGCGTGAGCGTGGACCTGCCGTCCGCCGGTGGCTCCGACGCCACCGTCGACGCCGCCGCGCTCGCCGAGATCACCGGCGAGATCACCGGACCCGACGGTGTGCTCGCCAGCACCGCCCGTCACCTGCTCGCGCAGCTGGGGCTCGCCGCCGACGTCCCGTCGACCGAGACCGACGAGGACGCCCAGCGTGTGCTCGACCGGGTCGAGGCCGAGCTCGGCTCCGACTGGGTCGACGCGGTCGCGCCGGCGTTCGACGAGCGCCGTGCCGTGCTGGTCGACGACCGCTGGGCCAGCGCCCGTGAGGATCTCGCGCGCATCGCGCTGGGCCAGACCGCGCCCGGCGGGGGTTCCGGGCCGTGGGCGGAGAAGGAGATCGACCTGACCGGCAGCGGCGAGGTCGTGGCGTCGCAGGCCCGTTGGTGGGCCGGACGCACCGACGACGCCGCGCTGAGGGCCCGCCTCGAGCAGATCGCCGAGGCCGCCCTCGACACCACGCCCGGCACCTGGAGCGACGACGTCGCCGTCGTCACCGGCGCCAGCCGAGGCTCGATCGCCGCCTCGGTCGTCGGTGAGCTCCTCGCCGGTGGCGCCACGGTCGTGGCCACCACGTCGAGCCTCGACAGCCGCAAGGTCGGGTTCTACCGCGAGCTCTACCGGACGCACGCCCGTGCCGGTGCCCGCCTCTGGGTGGTCCCGGCCAACATGGCCTCGTTCGCCGACGTCGACGCGCTCTCGTCGTGGATCGTCACCGAGCAGGCCCGCACGGTCGGCAGCACCAAGACCGTGACCAAGCCGGCGCTCGTGCCCACGCTGCTCGTGCCGTTCGCGGCCGGGCGCGTGATGGGCGACCTGTCCGACGCAGGCAGCCGCACCGAGGTCGAGGCCCGCATCCTGCTGTGGTCGGTGGAGCGCCTCGTCGGTGCCCTCGCCACCACGGGCCGCGACCACGACCTGGCGTCCCGCCTGCACGTGCTGCTTCCGGGCTCGCCCAACCGCGGCATGTTCGGCGGCGACGGCGCGTACGGCGAGGCCAAGGCCGCGCTCGATGCCGTCGTCACCAAGTGGGGTGCCGAGAAGAGCTGGTCGGACCGCGTGACGCTGACCCACGCCATCATCGGCTGGGTCCGCGGCACCGGCCTCATGGGCGGCAACGACCCGCTCGTGCAGGCCGTCGAGTCCGCCGGTGTCCGCACCTGGAGCCCCGACGAGATGGCCGACGCGCTGCTCACCCAGGGTTGCACGACCGCGCTGCGCGAGCAGGCGTCCGTCGCCCCGGTCGAGCTGGACCTGACCGGCGGACTGGGCGAGGCCGATCTCGACCTGCGCGCGCTGGCCGAGGGCGTGGAGCGCCCGACGGTCGAGGAGGACGACGAGACGCCCACCGTGGCGGCCCTCGCGCCGTCGCCGGCGCAGCTGCCCGACGCCGCCACCCCGGCGTGGGGCGAGGTCACCGCGCGCCCCGAGGACATGGTCGTCATCGTCGGCACCGGCGAGCTGGGCCCGTACGGCTCGGCCCGCACGCGCTTCGAGATGGAGGTGCACGACGAGCTGTCCGCGGCCGGCGTGCTCGAGCTGGCCTGGAACACCGGCCTGATCATGTGGGACGACGTCAACCAGGGCTGGTACGACGTCGAGTCGAACGAGCCGGTCGACGAGGCCGACGTGCACGAGCGGTACCACGACGCCGTGGTCGCACGGTGCGGCATCCGCACCTACGGCGACGACGGCTCGATGGTCGACAACACGGCGCCGCTGCTCACGTCGGTGTACCTCGACGACGACCTGACGTTCTCGGTCGGCAGCGAGTCCGAGGCCCGCGCCATGGTGGCCGCCGATCCCGAGCGCACCAGCATCACGTCGTCGCCCGACGGCGAGTGGACCGTCACCCGCAAGGCCGGCACCGAGATCCGCGTGCCGCGCCGCATGGAGCTGAGCCGCACCATCGGCGGTCAGATCCCGACCGGC
This sequence comes from Aeromicrobium sp. Leaf289, assembly GCF_001423335.1. Lineage (NCBI taxonomy): Bacteria > Bacillati > Actinomycetota > Actinomycetes > Propionibacteriales > Nocardioidaceae > Aeromicrobium > Aeromicrobium sp. Leaf289. Next base: position 1,412,100 of record NZ_LMNK01000002.1, read on the forward strand.
TTCGACCCCTCCGCCTGGGGCGTCCCGGCGGAGATGCTGGAGTCCATCGACCGCGTCGCGATCTGGAACCTCGTGTGCACCGTCGACGCGTTCCTCTCGAGCGGCTTCACGCCGGCCGAGCTGATGCGCTGGGTGCACCCGGCGTTCGTCGCCAACACGCAGGGCACCGGCATGGGCGGCATGGCCTCCATGCACGCGCTGTACATCAACACCCTGCTGGGGGAGAACAACCCCAACGACATCCTGCAGGAGGCGCTGCCCAACGTCATCGCCGCGCACGTCGTGCAGTCCTACGTCGGCAGCTACGGCGCGATGATCCACCCGGTCGCCGCGTGCGCCACCACGGCGGTCTCCGTCGAGGAGGGCGTCGACAAGATCAAGGTCGGCAAGGCCGAGTTCGTGGTGGCCGGTGGCTTCGACGACCTCAGCACCGAGGGCATCATCGGCTTCGCGGACATGTCCGCGACGGCCGACTCGGGCGCGATGCTCGCCAAGGGCATCGACCCGCGTCGGGTGAGCCGGGCCAACGACCGTCGTCGCGGCGGGTTCGTGGAGTCCCAGGGCGGCGGCACGCTGCTGCTGGCCCGCGGTGACGTCGCGGCCCGCATGGGCCTGCCGGTCCACGGCGTGGTCGCCTACGCCGGGTCGTTCGCGGACGGCGTGCACACGTCGATCCCGGCGCCCGGGATCGGTGCCCTGGCCGCGGCCATCGGGGGGCGCGAGTCGCAGCTGGCCCGCTCGCTGACGGTGCTCGGCCTCGACGCCGACGACATCGGTGTCGTGAGCAAGCACGACACGTCGACGGACGCCAACGACCCGAACGAGTCCGAGCTGCACGAGCGGCTCGCGGCGGCGATCGGTCGCAGCGCCGGCAACCCGCTGTTCGTGGTGTCGCAGAAGACGCTCACCGGCCACGCGAAGGGTGGTGCCGCGGCATTCCAGCTGATCGGTCTCACCCAGGTGCTGGCCGGCGGGATGCTGCCGCCGAACCGCAGCCTCGACTGCGTCGACGACGTGCTCGCCGAGCACGAGCACCTGGTCTGGCTGCGCGAGCCGCTCGCCGGTGCGACGCTCAAGGCCGGCCTGGTCACGAGCCTCGGCTTCGGCCACGTGGCGGGGCTCATCGCCCTGGCGCACCCGGAGGCGTTCGTGCAGGCGCTGCCCGAGGCCGAGCGCGAGGACTACGTCGCACGGTCGCGCGAGCGGGTCGTGGCCGGCCGGATGCGCCTGGCGCAGGTGATGGTCGGCGCGGCCACCGCGTACGAGCGTCCCGCGGGACGTCGGCTCGGCAAGGAGGGCGTGCGGGGCCGGGAGGCGTCGGTGCTGCTCGACCCGCAGGCGCGTCTGGGCGACGACGACGTGTACGTCGCCACGGCCTGCTCGTGACCCCTGGCGGGGGTGCCGGGCCGCGGGCGGCAGACGGCGCCGGCGGGGCTGCCGGCGCGCCGTCTCCCGGGACGGTCGAGAGGACCGTGCTGGGAGTCGGCGTCGACCTGGTCCACGTGCCGTCGTTCGTCGACCAGCTCGCCCTCCCCGGCACACGCTTCGCCGGGGTGTTCACCCCGGGGGAGCGGCGCGACGCGGCCGAGCGCGCGGCGCAGGTCGGTCGTGGGCAGCACGGTGGTGGCGAGGGTCGCCACCTCGCGGCGCGCTGGGCGGCCAAGGAGGCCTTCGTGAAGGCCTGGTCGGCCTCGATCTTCGGCGAGCCGCCGGTCATGGGCGACGAGGTGCTGGGGCTCGTCGAGGTGGTGTGCGACGCGTGGGGCCGCCCCCGTCTGCGTCTGCACGGGGAGGTCGCGGAGCACCTGCCCGGTGTGGAGGCGCACGTGAGCCTCAGCCACGACGGTGACCACGCCCTCGCCTACGTCGTGCTGGCGGAGGGTGCGCGTCGCTAGGGTCGTCCCATGACCACCGAGGACCGTGGCGACCGTCGTTGGCCACGCAGCGTGTACGGCGTCGGCGAGGAGCCCGATCCGCGTTTCTCGCTCGCGAACGAGCGCACGTTCCTCGCCTGGATCCGTACCTCGTTGGCCCTGCTCGCCGGGGCGGTGGCCGTGCACGTGCTCGATCTCGAGCTGCCCGACCTCGTGGTGGCCCTGACGTCGACCGGGCTCGCGATCGCCGGTGCGCTGTGCGCCGCGCATGCCTGGCGGAGCTGGGCGCGTACCGAGCGCGCGGTGCGCCAAGGTCGGCCGCTGCCCTCCAACGGGGTCGGACTCCTGCTCGTCGGCGCGGTGGTCGTGGCCTGCGTGGTCCTGGTCGTGCTGGCGGTGCCCGGGTGAGTCCTCCGCGGGCGGTTCCGCAGGAGCGGACCTGGCTCGCCTGGCGCCGCACGGCCGCGTCGTGCGTGGTCCTGGGCCTGCTGGTGGCACGGGTCGCCTGGATCGAGGGGACGGCCCTGACCGTGGTCTCGGCCGTGCTCGTGCTCGCGATGGTCGGGTGGGTCGGCGCTCTGGTGCTCCGGGGTCGAGGAACGTCGTCGAGCGGCGGCGAGGTGTCGATCGAGCTCGTCGGCGACGGCCGGGTGCCGGCGAGCGTGGCCGCGCTGGCGTTCGCGGTCGCGGCGGTCGTGGTGCTGCTGGCCTGGTCCTGAGCCGCGCTCAGCGGGCGTCGGGCTCCGACGACAGCAGGTACGCGGCGAGCAGACGCTTGAGCTCGATGACCGCCTCGGCGTGGCTCTGGCCGTCGCGCACCGAGAAGTTGAGCATCGAGTAGCTGACGTGGAGGAGCACCTCGGCCATGATCCGGCGACGTTCGCGGGGGGTGCCGGGCGTCAGGGGGGCGAGGAAGCGGGCCACGGCGGCAGCGAGCTCGCGCTCGGTGACGGCAGCGGTCGCTCGGGTGGCCGGGGTCGACTGCACGGCGAGCCACACAGCCCGCCGCGACGGGTCGTCGGCCCACAGCCGGGCCACGTGGTCGATCATCCGGTCGAGGAAGCGCAGCCAGTCCAGCGACGGGATCATCTCCGAGAAGCTGGTCAGCTCCTCGTGCACGGCCACGGCGTCCTGCCGGTCGAGCTCGCACACGATCACGTACTTGTTCGCGAAGTACTGGTAGAGGGTCCCGGTGGGGAGCCCGGCCCGCTGCGAGACCTCCTCGCAGGTGAACGACTCGAAGCCGACGTCGAGCAGGAGGTCGCGCGACGTGCGCAGCAGCAGCTCGAACTTCGCCCGGCTGCGGTCCTGCGTCGGGCGACGTCGGGGCTCGAGGATCTCCGCGGTCACGCGGCCCACCCTAGGGGACGGGCGCCGCCCTGCACGCCACTTCGGGGCTCGACCTACTGGTGGGTCACCTCACGGGGACGACCGACCGGTCGCCGCCCCGTGAGGTGGTCAGGCGCGCAGACCGGCCTGGATGAGCGGCTCGATCAGGTCGCCGATGCCGTCGAAGCCCGCGCCGAGCGTCTGTCCGTGCGCGTGCCGGTAGTGGATCCCCTCGAGGATCACGGCCAGCTTGAAGAACGCGAGCGCCAGGTGGAAGTCGATGTCGGAGACGTCGCGTCCGGACCGTTCGGCGTACCGGCGCAGCACCTCCTCGCGCGGGAGGTAGCCCGGCGCCTTCGCGGCGTCGGTGACCATGGCGGAACCCGGGCCGTCGGCCGCGCTCTCGGCGAGCTGCTGGTAGGCCAGCAGGATCGCGACGTCGGTGAGCGGGTCGCCCAGCGTGCTCATCTCCCAGTCGAGGACGGCCGTCAGGCGGTCGCCACCCTCGGGGCCGGTGTCGACGAGCACGTTGTCGAGGCGGTAGTCACCGTGCACGATCGTGCCCTCGCTGGTCTGCGGGATCGACGAGTCGAGCCGGGCGATGAGGTCGTCCATGCCGGGCAGGTCGCGACTGCGGGAGGCGTCGAGCTGCTTCTTCCAGCGACGGACCTGCCGCTCCAGGTAGCCGTCGGGTCGACCGAAGTCGCCGAGCCCGACGTCGTCGGGGGAGACGGCGTGCAGGTCGGCGAGCACGTCGACCATCCGCTCGGTGATGGTGCGGGTGCGCTCCTCGCCGATCTCGACCAGCTGGGCGGCGCGGGCGAAGGGTGTGCCGACGACCCGCTCCATCACGTAGAACGGTGCGCCGATGACCGTGTCGTCCTGGCAGAGGCCGTAGGTCGCGGGGACCGGCACGGCGGTGCCCGCCAGCGCGTCGATGACCCGGTGCTCCCGCGTCATGTCGTGCGCCGTGGCGAGCACGTGCCCGAGGGGCGGGCGACGCACGACGACGTCGCGCTCACCGTCGGTGACGGCGTACGTCAGGTTCGACTTGCCGCCGGTGATGAGCGTCGCCTCGAGCGGCCCGGCGAGCAGGCCGGGGGCCTGGTCGTCGAGCCAGCGTCGGAGCGCGTCGAGGTCGAGCCCCTCGGGTCCGGTCACGTGCGATCAGTCCTTCGGTCCGCCGGCGACGTAGATGACCTGGCCGGAGACGAACCCGGCACCCTCGCTCACGAGGAACGAGGCGGTGTGGGCGATGTCGTCGGGCTGGCCCACGCGCTGGACGGGGATCTGCTCGGCGCTGAACTTGATGAAGTCGTCGAACGGGACGCCGATGCGCTCGGCGGTGGCCGCGGTCATGTCGGTCTGGATGAAGCCGGGGGCGATCGCGTTGGCGGTGACGCCGAACTTGCCCAGCTCGATGGCGAGGGTCTTGGTGTAGCCCTGGAGGCCGGCCTTGGCGGCGGAGTAGTTGGCCTGGCCGCGGTTGCCGAGCGCCGAGGTGCTCGAGAGGTTCACGATGCGGCCGAACTTCGCCTCGACCATGTGCTTCTGGGCGGCCTTGACCGTGTTGAAGGAGCCGCGCAGGTGCACCGCCATGACGGCGTCCCAGTCGTCGACGGTCATCTTGAACAGCAGGTTGTCGCGGATGATGCCGGCGTTGTTGACGACCACCGTCGGTCCGCCGAGCTCGGCGGCGATGCGCTCGACCGCGGCGTCCACGGCGGCGGCGTCGGAGACGTCGGCGCCGACGGCGATGGCGGAACCGCCCGCGGCGGTGATGGCGTCGACGGTGCCGGCGCAGGCTCCCTCGTCGAGGTCGACGACGGCGACGGCGAGGCCGTCGGCGGCCAGGCGCTGGGCCACGGCGGCACCGATGCCCTGGGCGGCTCCGGTGACGAGGGCGGTGCGGCGGTTCTCGCTCATGCAGATTCTCCTGAGGTAAGCGCTTGCTTAGGTCTGGGCTCACGGTAGCGCACGGGTGCAGTCGCGGCCAGACCCCTCGGCGCGCTCGCGACCGGCGGGGCGAGGTGGGTCACAAAGATGAGGGATTCCTCGGCTTTGCGGTACAGTTGAGGAAACCCTCACGTTTTCAGGAGATCGCATGACGCAGCTCGACGTGCCCACCGCCCTCGACGCGGGAGCCGACGCAGCAGTCGACAGCGGGCTGGACGCCGGCCGACCGCACCACCGTGACGTCCTCGCGCAGCGACGTCAGGAGCGGACCGCCCGCGTCGAGCCCCGTGGCCGACGTGTGAACACCGCGCGCGAACGCGCGCACCTCCTGGTCGACGAGGGCACGTTCGTGGAGATCTCGCCGTTGCGCACGGCGGGACCTTCCAGCGGCAGCGGTGTCGTCATCGGGTGGGGGCTCGTCGGCGGTCGACCCGTCGTCGTCGCGAGCCACGACGCGGCGGTCGCCTCCGGGGCCATCGGAGCGGTGTTCGCCGAGACGGTCCAGCGCGCCCAGCGCATCGCGATCGACCGTGGCCACCCGATCGTCTACATCAACGACTCCGGCGGAGCGCGGATCCACGACGGCATCCACGCCCTCCACGGCTGCGGCGGCATCTTCGCCAACAACGTCGAGGCCAGCCGCAAGATCCCGCAGATCTCGCTCATCCTCGGCCCCTGCGCGGGCGCCGCGGCCTACTCCCCGGCGCTCACCGACTGGACCATCATGGTCAAGGAGCAGGGCCAGATGTTCCTCACCGGGCCGGAGATCGTCCGGGCCGCGACGGGTGAGGACGCCACCGCCGACGAGATCGGTGGCTCCGGCATGCACACCCGGACCAGCGGTGTCGCCCACCTCGAGGTCGACGACGAGCAGGCTGCGCTCGACGCGGCCCGCGGCATCCTCTCGTTCCTGCCGTCGCACGTCGGCGGTCCCCAGGCCCTCGTCGAGCCGGCGCCCGCTCGGCCCGAGGCCGTCGCGCGTCTGCCGCACGTGGTGCCGGACAAGTCGAGCATCGTCTTCGACATGCACGAGGTGCTCGACGGCGTCCTCGACGACCGTCCCCGGCTCGAGCTCAGCCCGGAGCACGCCCCGAGCGTGCTCACCGTGCTGGCCCACCTCGACGGACGCCCGGTCGGCATCATCGCCAACCAGCCGAAGGCCCGCGGCGGCATCCTCGACGCGAAGGCGTCGGTCAAGGCGTCGCGCTTCGTCGACTTCTGCGCCCGTTACGGCCTGCCCGTCCTGACCTTCGTCGACGTCCCCGGCTTCCTGCCCGGCACGGTCGAGGAGGGTCGCGGCGTGATCACCCAGGGCGCCACGATGCTGCGCGCCTACGTCGAGGCGCAGTCGCCCGTGCTCACCGTGGTGGTGCGCAAGGCCTACGGCGGCGCCTACATCGCCATGGGCTCGCGGTCGCTCGGCGCCGACTTCACCTGGGCGTGGTCGGGCTCGGAGATCGCCGTCATGGGCCCCGGTGGCGCCGTGGCGCTGCTGCACCGTCGCGCCCTCAAGGACGCCGAGGACCCCGACGCCCTCCGCGACGAGCTCGCCGCCGAGTACCGCGAGAACGTCGCCCGGCCCTACCTCGCGGCCGAGGCCGGCATCCTCGACGACGTGATCGTCGCCGAGGAGACCCGCGACCGCATGGTGCAGGCGCTCGGCGTCCTGGCACCGCGCGCCCAGGGGGCTCAGGCGTGAGCGCCCCCGGCACGTCGGCCGCGAAGGCCGACATCGTCTCCAACGTCTGGAAGCTCGTCACCGAGGTGGGAGCCCAGGTGGTCGAGGGCGACGTGCTGGCGGTCCTGGAGTCCATGAAGATGGAGCTGCCGGTGCACGCGCCGGCCACCGGCACGGTCTCCGAGGTGCTCGTGACCGAGGGCCAGATCGTCCAGGAGGGCGACACCCTCGTCGTCATCGAGACGACCGACCAGGGCGTCCCCACCCCGGTCTGAGAGCATCGACGGGTGTCGAACCCGCTTCATGACCCGACCCGGCTCGAGCACGAGCTGCCCATGCGCTGGGCCGATCTCGACGAGCTGAGCCACGTCAACAACGTCGTGTACCTCGACTACGCCTCCGAGGCGCGCGCCGTGCACGTGGCCGCCGGTGAGCTGGCCGACCGCACGGCCCGCTCGATCTCCGTGGAGTTCCTGCGCCCCCTGCTGCTCAGCCGGACGCCGCTGCGGGTGACGTCCACCGACGACGGCAGTCGGCTGGTGCAGGAGATCGCTCCCGCCACCAGCGCGGCGCCCTTCGCGCGGGTCACGTGGTCGGACGCCCCGGCGCCCGACGGCGACGTGCCGGGTGGGGGAGAGGGCTACGACGTGGCGGTCCGGCGCAGTGACGTCGGGACGGGTGACGTCGCCACGCCGATCGCGGTGTTCGAGTACGCCCAGGAGGCGCGCATCGCCTCGGTGGCACGGGTGCGGGGCGCCGGTGGCGCCGGTGGCGCCGCACGCTTCGTGGTCGCCCAGGTCGACCTCACGCTCGGTGAGCCCTTCGCGTGGCAGCGCGAGCCGTACCCGGCCCGGACAGTCGTCACGCGGGTGGGCCGCTCGTCCTTCACGGTCACGACGCTCTTCGACGAGGGGCGGCGCGGACGGGCCGAGGCCGTGCTGGTCGGCTTCGACCTCCAGGCGCAGCGCTCACGCGTCCTCGACGACGACGAGCGCGCCGTGCTGACCGAGCAGCTCAGCCCTCGCTGACCGGTCCTGCGCCGCGTCGAACGGTGGGCGTGAGTCCGGGTGAGGCCTGGTCGGGGGAGGGCTCGTCGGCGGTGTTGACCATGAACGTCGCCGCGTGCTGCACGTAGGCCCAGAACTGGGCGTCCTGCTCGGGCGTGAGCTGCACGGCGTCCAGTCCAGCGCGGAAGTGGTGCAGCCACCGGTCGCGCGCGGCCAGGGTGACGGCGAAGGGGGCGTGCCGCATCCGCAGTCGTGGATGTCCGCGGGTGTTGCTGTACGTGGTGGGCCCGCCCCAGTACTGCTCGAGGAACAGCGTGAACCGCTCCGCCGCGGGGCCGAGGTCCTCCTCGGGGTACATCGGGCGCAGCAGCTCGTCGGTGGCCACGCCCGCGTAGAACACGTCGACGATGCGTTCGATCGTGGCGTGACCGCCGATCTCGTCGTAGAACGAGCTCACTCGGTGGTCCTCTCGAACGGGACCGCCGCCGTGGACGGGATGCGGATGCCGGACTGGTCGAAGCGCCGCTTCACGCGCTGACGCAGGGTGCGGGCCACCAGCCACTGCTGCAGCGGCGCGGTCTTGAGCACGACGCGCACGACCACGCCGTCCTTGTCGAAGCGCTCGACGCCCCACACCTCGGGCTCCTCGATGATCACTCCGGCGAAGCGCTCCTCGTGGTACATCGCCTCCGCCTCCTCGGCCAGGATCGCCTGCACGACGTCGAGGTCGGAGTCGTAGGCGACGGTCACGTCGAGGACCGTGCGGGCCCAGTTCTGGCTCTGGTTGCCGACCCGCAGGATCTCGCCGTTGCGGACGTACCAGACGGTGCCGTTCACGTCGCGCAGCCGCGTGATGCGCAGGCCCACCGCCTCGACGATCCCGCTGGCCTCGCCGAGGTCGACGGAGTCGCCCACGCCGTACTGGTCCTCCAGGATCATCGAGACGCCGGCGAGGTAGTCCTTCACCAACGTCTGGGCGCCGAAGCCGAGCGCGATGCCCACGATGCCGGCGCTGGTGAGCAGCGGCGCGATGGGGACGCCCACGACGTCGAGGATCATGACGAACGCGACACCGGCGATGACCAGGCCGACGATGGAGCCGAGCAGGTCTCCCATCGCCTGGGCCCGCTGCTTGCGCCGCTCGCCCGCGCCGGGGCGCATGTCCGACAGGATGGCGCCGGCCCGGGTGTTCGCGATCGCGCCGGGGACCTGGCCCTCACCCGTCTTCTTGACGATGCGACCGATGGCCCGGCGGGCGACCCAGCGCAGCAGCAGCGCCAGGACGATGATCGCGACGATGCGGGTCCCGCTGGTGGTGAGGGACTCCCACGTCCAGGACTGGGGAAGGTTCACGTCGAGGCCGAGCATGCCTCCAGCCTACGGGCGATACGATGGTGGCCATGAAGGCTCCCGCGCGCATCCTCGCCGTCGTCGTCTCCACGCTCGTGGTGCTCGGCACGACCTCTGCCACCGCCTGGGCCGACTCGCCGGCCTCCGAGGCCTGGCCTGCGGCTCCCGAGCGCAGCACGCTCGAGTGGCTGCTGCTCTTCGGTGGCGGCACCGTCGGCCTCTTCGTGGTCGTGTCGCTCTTCGGTCTGCTCACGGCGCGCAACAACTACGTGCCCCCGGCGCCGTCCACCGACCTCGAGGTGGCACCGGGCAACGAGGCCGCCCACCACTGAGCCCGGCCGGCTCGGTGATTCCCATCAGCTGATGGGAATCACGAACCCACCTGCGTTCTCACCCACTCCCCATGGCGTACCCGCCAGGGGAGTGCGGCGTTCCCATCAGCTGATGGGAATCGCGGAGCGGGGGCACCCGCGCCGACCCGTCACGCAGATTGCCGGGTCGTCCTGGGAATCGCAGGGACGCACGGCTCGCTTCCCGTGCGCGGCTGAGCTCTCCGTGCGTGGTGGGAGATTCCCAGGTCGACCTGGGAATCTCCCGGCCCGCGGTCAGCGGGGGGCGCGGGCGCGCAGGGCGCGGGCGAGGTCGTCGCGACCCTCGCTCACGTAGCGCTTGGCCGCGGCCGAGGCCTCGGTGGAGCCGAGCCACGCGTCGACCGCGTCGAGGGTGGACGGCGCGGGGTTGGCGAGCGGGAACAGGTAGACCAGCGCCACCTGCCCGATCCAGACGCCCTTGTCCTCGATGACCGACTCGGCCATCTCGAGGTAGCGCTGCACGTAGGGCTCCAGCACGTCGCCCTGCCCCGAGACCTGGAACGCCGACGCCGTCTGGCGACGGGTCTCGTTGGGGGTCGACTCGTCGACCACCGCGGCCTGCCAGGCCGCCTCCTTGGCCTCGGCCGTGGGACGGATGGCGCGCGCGGCGGCGGCGCGCTCACGGCCGGAGATGGTGTTGTCGCGCTCCAGCTCGGCAGCGATGTCGGCCTCGTCGGCAGCGCCCAGACGGGCGAGGGCGGTCACGAACGTCCAGCGCAGGTCGGTGTCGACGTCGAGCCCCGGCAGTCCCTCGTCCAGCAGGGCACGCACCTGCTCGGCCGACGTGGTCGCGGCGGCGTAGCCGCGCACGAACGCCAGCTGGTGGTCGCTGCCCGGCTCCGCCGCCTCGAGGAGGGCACGCACGCCGGCCTCCCAGCGCTCGGCGAGCGGCGGTCGGTCCTCGTCGGAGGTGTACAGGTTGACCGCGGACTGGCCCTGGCGCAGCAGCGAGGCGACGGCCGTCAGGTCGGTCTCGGAGCCGACGCCGGCCAGCACGAGGGACACGAAGTCGGCCGACGGCAGCTCGGCGTCGCGCGTCATGTCCCACGCCGAGCCCCAGCAGAGGGCCCGTGGCAGCGATTCGGTGAAGGCCATGTCGTGCTCGACCAGCTGGCCGAACGACTGCTCGTCGAGGCGGATCTTGGCGTAGGTGAGGTCGTCGTCGTTGAGGAGCACGAGGGCCGGCCGACGCAGGCCGACGAGCTCGGGGACCTCGGTGAGCTCGCCCCGCACGTCGGTCTCGATGCGCTCGGTGCGCACGAACCGGCCGTCGACGACGTCGTAGAGGCCGATGGCGATGCGGTGGCGACGCAGCGTGGGGTACTCCTCGATCGCGGTCTGCTCGACGGCGAAGGAGGTGAACGTGCCGTCGTCGCCGGTCTCGAAGCGTGCGCGCAGCGTGTTGACGCCCGACGTCTGCAGCCACTCCGCCGCCCACGAGTCGAGCTCGCGGCCCGAGGCCTCCTGCAGCTCGACGAGGAGGTCCTGCAGCGTGGTGTTGCCGTAGGCGTGCTTGGTGAAGTACGAGCGCAGGCCGGCGAAGAAGTCGTCGACCCCCACCCAGGCCACGAGCTGCTTGAGGCTCGAGGCGCCCTTCGCGTAGGTGATGCCGTCGAAGTTGGCCTCGACCGCGTGCAGGTCGTAGTTGTCGGCGGCGATGGGGTGCGTCGACGGCAGCTGGTCCTGGCGGTAGGCCCAGTTCTTGCGGTTGTTGGTGAAGCCGGTCCACGCGTCGGTGAAGCGGGTGGCCTCGACCGACGAGTGGTGCGCGGCGAACTCGGCGAACGACTCGTTCAGCCAGAGGTCGTCCCACCACTTCATGGTCACGAGATCGCCGAACCACATGTGCGCCATCTCGTGCAGGATCGTGTTGGCCCGCTGCTCGTAGGCGGCGACGGTCTGCCGGCTGCGGAAGATCATCTCGTCGCGGAAGGTCACGCATCCCGCGTTCTCCATCGCGCCCATGTTGTACTCCGGCACGAAGAGCTGGTCGTACTTGCCGAAGGGGTACGCCATCTGGAACGCGTCCTCGAAGAACGCGAAGCCCTGCTTGGTGACGAGCAGGATGTCGTCGGCGTCGAGGTGCTCGACGAGGGACTGGCGGCACCAGACGCCCAGCGGGATCTCGCCGTACTCGCCGACGTAGACGTCCTCGACGCCGTGGTACTCGCCGGCCACGAGGGCGGTGATGTAGGTCGACATGGTCTTGGTGGTCTCGAACACCCGGGTGCTGGCGCCCTCGGAGACCTCGATGGTCTCGGCGACGGGGGAGTTGGACACGACCGCCCAGTGCGACGGGGCCGTGACGCGGAAGTCGAAGGTGGCCTTGAGGTCGGGCTGCTCGAAGGTCGCGAAGACCCGGCGCGCGTCCGGGACCTCGAACTGGGTGTACAGGTACACGCGGTCGTCGACGGGGTCGACGAAGCGGTGCAGGCCCTCGCCGGAGTGGGAGTAGGCGCACGTCGCCTCGACGACCAGCTCGTTCTCGGCCTTCAGGTCGGGCAGCGGGATGCGGCTGTCCGCGTAGGTGGCCGGATCGAGCGAGGTGCCGTTGAGCGTGATGGCGCCGATCTCGGCGCCGACCAGGTCGACGAAGGTCGACGAGCCCGGGACCGCGCCGAACCGCAGGGTCGTGGTGGAGCCGAAGCGCTCCTCGCCCGTGGTGAGGTCGAGCTCGACGACGTAGTGGTCGGTGGAGACGAGGCCTGCGCGCTCGGTCGCTTCTTCACGGGTCAGGTTGGTTCCGGGCATGCCGCCCACTCTATGCACCGCGGAGGACACCGTGGTGCGCGGTCGGCGGCCGGCCGTCCGGGATCAGGCGAGGGTGGCGTCGGCGTACGTGAGTCCACCGGCCTGGTCCAGCCGCAGGTCCACGAAGCCGGCCTCCACGAGCCACCGGCGGACGTCGCCGCGCCGGACCCCGGGGCCGAGCACCCCGACCGCGCGACCGGCGAGGTGGACCGGGACGAACCGCAGGCCGGCGTCGGAGCAGAACACGCTCACGACGATGCGTCCGCCGGGCTTGAGCACCCGGGCCAGCTCGTGCACGGCGGCCTCCGGGTCGGGGAAGCAGTGCAGGCTCGTGAAGGCGAGCACGAGATCGTAGGTGTCGTCGGCGTCGTCGAGGTCCTGCACGTCGGCCTCGCGGGTCCGCACGGCGAGCGGGCCCGCGTCGGGCAGGCCGAGTCGCTCGGCCTCGCGTCGCGTGCGGGCGAGCATGGCGGGGGAGATGTCGGCGGCGACGTACTGCAGCGCCGCGTCCGGTGGGACGTCGCGCAGGGCCACGCCCCCGCCGCAAGGCACGTCGAGGACCGTCGACCCGGGCGGGAGAGCGGTCAGCTCGCGGCGGGCCCGCCGGTGCAGCTCGTCGACGCTCGAGCCGACGCCCACGCGCCACAGGAGCGCACCGAGCCGCGGGTCACCGCTGACCTTGTCGTACACGACCGCCCACGGGTGGTCGGACCGCCAGGCCCCGCTCACGTCGCGCATGCTGGGACGATAAGGCCTCGGCCGTCGTCCTGGGGCAGGATGAGGGGGTGGATCTTCCCTTCGCGCGCTCCGAGCGCTCGTCCGTCGGGATCGAGTGGGAGCTCGCCCTCGTCGACGCCGACTCCGGCGACCTGCGCCAGGTCGCGCAGACGGTGCTCGACGCCGTCGCCCCAGCGGGAGGGGGTCAGCACCCGCTCATCCGTCAGGAGCTGCTCCTCAACACGGTCGAGGTGGTGTCCAGGCCGCGACGGACCGTGGCCGAGGCCGGTGCCGACCTGCAGGAGGCGATCGACGAGATCCGCACCGTGACCGACCCCCTCCGGGTCGAGCTGATGTGCGCCGGCACCCACCCGTTCGCCCGCTGGGACAACCAGAAGGTCACCGACCAGGAGCGCTACGCGACGCTCATCGACCGCACGCAGTGGTGGGGCCGCCAGATGCTGATCTACGGCGTGCACGTGCACGTGGGCATCGAGGACCGCGACAAGGTGCTGCCGATCAGCAACGCGATGCTCGCGTACTACGGACACCTGCAGGCACTCAGCGCGTCCTCGCCGTTCTGGGGCGGCAAGGCCACGGGATACGCCTCCAACCGGGCCCTCATGTTCCAGCAGCTCCCGACGGCGGGGCTGCCGTTCCACTTCCAGGAGTGGTCCGAGCTGGAGCACTACGCGCAGGACCTGACCACGACCGGCGTGATCGACGTCTTCGACGAGATCCGCTGGGACCTGCGTCCGTCCCCGAAGTTCGGGACGCTCGAGGTCCGCGTGTGCGACGGCATCCCCACGATGAGCGAGCTGATGAGCATCTCCGCGCTCACCCACTGCCTGGTCGAGCACTTCTCGAGCGAGCTCGACGCCGGTCACGACCTGCCCGACCTGCCGCCGTGGTTCGCCCAGGAGAACAAGTGGCGGTCCGCGCGGTACGGCATGGACTCCTGGCTCATCCTCGACCAGCACGCGCACGAGGACCTCGTCACGGCCGACCTCGCCCGGCTGCTCGTCACGCTCGAGCCCGTCGCCGAGCGGCTCGGCTGCACCGACGAGCTGGCCGGCATCGACGAGATCGTCCGACGCGGGCCGTCGTACGAGCGCCAGCGCAGGGTCGCCGCCGCGCACGAGGGTCGCCTCGACGCGGTCGTCGCGTCGCTCGTGGAGGAGATGCGCGCCGGTCAGCCCGTGCCGCTCCACGCCCCCTGAGCCGCGGCATCGGAGTACCGCTCCAGCACCAGGTCCACGAGGCGGGTGTCGACCGGACCGTCGTCGAGCAGCGGCCGGGTCACCACGTCGACGTCGGCGTGGGCGATGCGGTCGTGGAAGAAGCCCGGCGCCATCAGCAACGAGGAGACGACGACGCGTCGGTCGACCCCGCCGGCGCGTGCGTCGGCGACCACGTCGTCGAGCGGTCGTCCGGTGCCGCCGACATAGCCGACCGGCACGATCTGGCCGATGGCGGCGCTGAGGTCGCGGGCCACCTCCTCGAAGCAGGCCCTGGCGTGGTCGTCGCTCGAGCCGGCCGACGCCATGACGACGACGTCGTCGTCGCACGTCCCGGCCTCGAGGAGTCGTCGGACGAGCACGGTGACGACACGGCTGTCCGGGGCCAAGGTGGGGGCCGCCGACGCGCCGGGAACGCTCGCCGCACGGGCGATGTCCACCCGAACGTGGAACCCCGGCGCGAGGAGCAGTGGCACGACCACGGCCGGACCTCGAAGCCGCGCCGTCACCGCGTCCGGGGACGGTTCCTGCACGTCGACGAAGGCGTCGAGGACCTCCACGTGCGGCAGCCGCTGCCGGACCGCCTCGACGAGGGCGGCCACCGCCCTGCGGCCCTCGGGGCTCGACGTCCCGTGGGACGTGGCGACGAGCGCAGGTCTCATGTCTCCTCCTCGACCGCGAGGCGGTAGCCGCGCTTGACGACGGTGCGGATGGTCGACCGGCCGACCGCGTCGCGAAGCCGGGCCACGGCCATCTCGGCGGTGTGGGGGTCGCGCGAGTCCCCGGGCAGTACGTCGAGCAGCTGCTCGCGCGTGCAGACGCTGCCGGGCTTCTCGGCCAGGAGCCGCAGCACGGCGAGCCCGCTCGGCGAGACGGGCAGGATCGTGTGGTCCAGGGTGGCGGTCGTGGCGTGCAGGCGGAGCTGTCCGTCCGGCACCTCGATCGCGGCGGCGTCCTCGCCGAGGTGCACGATCAGCTCACGGACGAGGGCGCCGAGGCGCGAGCGCTCCGGCACGAGCGGGCGGAAGCCGCGCGTCATCAGGGGGTCGGCCGTCACGGGTCCGACCGCGGCGAGCGTCAGCCGCCGCGCCGCGACCAGGTGCTGCAACGCGTCGAGACCGTCCTGCCGCTCGACCACCTCGAACCACGCCGAGGCGCCCGGCGCCGAGGTGAAGACGACGGCGTCGAACCCGCCGCAGGTGGCGATGCGGACGGAGCGCTCGACGGCCTCGGGGTCGGGGGGTGGGCCCCACCGGTAGACGACGAGCGTGGTGGTGGTCGCGCCCGCGTCCTGCAACGCCGACTCGATGCCGTCGTCACCGGCCCCGTGGTGCTGCACCGCCACGTGGAGACCCGACACGCCCTCGGTGAGGAGCAGCGTGACGATCTCGGCGGACGTCTCGGACTCCGCGACCCAGTCCGGGGTGAGTCCCGCGGCCTGGAGGGCACCCCGGGCCTTCGGCCCCCGGGCCACGATGCGGGTCTGGCCCAGCGCCTCGACCAGGTCGTGCCCCACGCCCGAGGCCTCTGCGGTGTCCAGCCAGCCACGGAAGCCGATGCCGGTCGTGACGACCAGGACGTCCGGCGGGTCCGCGAGCAGTCGGCGGGTCTCGGCGAGCAGACCGGCCTCGTCGATGTGTGACTCCACGCCGAGCGACGACGCCGTCGTGACCTCGGCCCCCCGCCGTTGCAGGGCGCCGGCGAGCTCCTCGGCCCGGCGCTGGGCGGTGACGAGCACCGCGGTGCCGGCGAGGACGGGTCGAAGGACGTTCACGGTCACCCAGTCTGGTCGATCAGCACGTGCACGACGCCCTCGACGACCGAGACGGGCCAGGTGGCGATGGACACGTCGGGGTCGTCGAGGCACCGGCCGGTGCGCAGGTCGAAGGTCTGCTTGTGCAGGGGCGAGGCGACGGTGGCGGCCTCACCCCGCGACCCGACGAGCCCACGGGCCATCACGTTCGCGCCGGTGAACGGGTCGCGGTGGGAGACCGCCAGCACCTCACCGGTGTCGGCGAGCAGGAAGAGCGCGACCTGGTGGCCGTCGACCAGCGCGGCGGCCCCGCGGTCGGGGTGCAGGTCGTCGACGCGGCACACGGCGTGGGCCGTCGTGGTCTGCGTCGGGACGAGGGACGTGGTCACAGAGGGCCTCCTGCGGTGCGGACGGGCAAGGTGTCGCCGGCGATGACGACGCCGCGCTCGGCCGGCGACGCCGGTCGCTTCTGGCCGCGCTCGGGCACGTAGGCCAGGTCGGGGTCGGCGACGTCGGGGGCGTTGACGAACGAGGCGAACTTGCGGAGCTTCTCCGGGTCCTCGAGCGTGGCCGCCCACTCGTCGCGGTAGCCCCCGACGTGGGCGTCCATGGCCGCGTCGAGGTCGGCGGCGATGCCGAGGGCGTCGTCCATCACGACGGCACGCACGGCGTCGAGGCCGCCCTCGACCGACTCGACCCAGGGTGCGGTGCGCTGGAGCCGGTCGGCCGTGCGCACGTAGTACATGAGGAACCGGTCGATGGCACGGACCAGCTGCTCGGTCGTGAGGTCCTCGGCGAAGAGCCGGGCGTGCCGGGGCGTGAACCCGCCGTTGCCGCCGACGTACATGTTCCAGCCCTGGTCGGTGGCGATCACGCCGACGTCCTTGCCGCGCGCCTCGGCGCACTCGCGCGCGCAGCCGGACACGCCGAGCTTGATCTTGTGCGGCGAGCGGAGCCCGCGGTACCGCAGCTCGAGGGCGATCGCGAGGCCGACGGAGTCCTGCACGCCGAAGCGGCACCACGTGGACCCGACGCACGACTTCACGGTGCGCAGCGACTTGCCGTAGGCGTGCCCGGACTCGAACCCGGCGTCGACCAGACGCGACCAGATGGCGGGCAGCTGCTCGATCCGCGCCCCGAACAGGTCGATCCGCTGGCCGCCGGTGATCTTGGTGTACAGGCCGAAGTCCTTCGCGACCTCGCCGATGACGATCAGTCCCTCGGGGGTCACCTCGCCGCCGGGGATGCGCGGGACCACCGAGTAGGTGCCGTCCTTCTGCATGTTGGCCATCACGTGGTCGTTCGTGTCCTGCAGCGCCGCGCCCTCGCCGTCGAGGACGTGCTCCTGGTAGAGCGAGGCCAGGATCGAGGCCGCGACCGGCCGGCACACGTCGCAGCCGCGACCACGGCCGTGGCGGGCCACCAGCTCGCTGAAGGTCCGGATCCCGCTGACGCGCACGACGTCGAACAGCTGCGCACGGCTGAGGGAGAAGTGCTCGCAGAGGTCGTCGCTGACCTCCATCCCGGCCTCGGCCAGCTGGGCCTGGAACAGCTGCTTGACCATCGGCACGCACGAGCCGCAGCTGGTGCCGGCCTTGGTGCAGGCCTTCACCCCGGCCAGGTCGGTGCACCCCTGCTCGGTGACGGCGCAGCGCACGGCACCGGCCGTCACGTTGTTGCACGAGCACACGGTCGCCTCGTCGGGCAGCGCGCCGCCCGTGGGTCGCTCGGCGGACTCGGGCAGCAGCCAGCCCGTGGGGTCGGTGCCGAGGGCGTGCCCCACGAGTGGCCGCAGGCTGCCGTAGGCCGAGGCGTCGCCCACCAGGACCCCGCCGAGCAGCGTGGACGCGTCGTCACTCAGCACGAGCTTCTTGTAGAGGCCCTGGACGGGGTCGGCGTAGACGACCTCCAGGCTGCCGGGGGTCGTGCCGAACGCGTCGCCGAAGCTGGCCACGTCGACCCCGAGCAGCTTGAGCTTGGTGGAGAGGTCGGCGTCGGTGAAAGCGGCCTCGCCGCCGAGCAGCCGGTCGGCGACCACCTCGGCCATGGTGTAGCCGGGGCCGACGAGGCCCCACACACGGTCGGCGACGCAGGCGACCTCGCCGATCGCGAACACGGCGGGATCGCTGGTGCGGCAGCCGGCGTCGGCGAGCACACCACCGCGTGGGTGCACGTCGAGCCCGGCGCCCCGGGCGAGCTCGTCGCGGGGCCGCACGCCGGTGGCGAACACGACGACGTCGACGTCGAGCCGGTCGCCCGACGCGAACTCCATGCCGCGGACACGACCCTCGTCGTCGGCGTCCACGCGGGAGGTCGCGGTCGAGGTGCGCACGTGGACGCCGAGACCCTCGATCAGCCGGCGCAGCGCCTCGCCGCCACCGGGGTCGACCTGCACCGGCATGAGGCGGTCCGCGAACTCCACGACCGTGGTCTCGGCGCCGAGCGACGTGAGGGCGCCCGCGGCCTCGAGCCCCAGCAGGCCACCACCGACCACCGCGCCTCGCACCGGTCGCCCGAGCGCGGACGACCGCTCGTCGATCCACGTGCGCAGGGAGTCGAGGTCCTCGATCGTGCGGTAGACGAAGCAGCCGGCCAGGTCGGCTCCCTCGACCGGGGGGACCGCGGCGTACGACCCGGTCGCCAGCACCAGGGCGTCGTAGCGACGCCGTTCGCCACCGGCCACGACGGTCCGGGTCGCGGTGTCGACGGACTGCACCGGGGCGCCGGTGTGCAGGGTGACGCCCGGCGTGCTCCAGAGGGCCTGGTCCCCGAGCAGCAGGTCCTCGGGTCGCCCGAGGTCGAAGTAGCTGGTGAGCGCGACCCGGTCGTAGGGTGCGTGCGGCTCGTCGCCAAACACCTCCACGTCCCACGTGTCGGTGGCACCTCGTTCCACGAGGGCTTCCACGAGGCGGCGGGCGACCATGCCTGCTCCGGCCACGACCAGGGTGCTGCGTTCCATGTCGTCGACGCTACGAAGCCCGTGTGTCGAGGTCCGACGTCCACGGTTACCGGGCTGCAACACCTGTCTCACGCTCCTGAGGCGCGGGGCGTGAGATCGCCGTCGGAGTGGGTGCCGGTGCGGGTCGCGCGGGCGGGTCGACCTCCTGCAGCCAGTCGACCAGGCCGCACACGAGGCTGCGGCATCCTCCGCACCCGGTCGTGGCGCGTGTGGCCGCGACGACCTCGTCGAGGGTGCAGCAGCCGTCGTCCCACGACGACACGACGTCGGCCTTGGTCACGCCGTTGCACCGGCACACCGTCGTGCTCGACGGCATCGCCGTGGGGGAGCCCGCCTGCTCCTCCGGTGCGCCCACGAGCAGCTGCAGCGGGTCGGGCGGGGCGATGCCCGGGCGATCGAGCTGCACGGAGAGTCGAGCGGCGAGGTCGGGCGCGCCCACGCACGTCATGCCGACGAGCGTGCCCTGACGCACGACCACCTCCACGAACCGTCGCGCACCGCCGTCGTCGAGTGCCACCACGCGGTCGGTGGGCCGGGCGGTCGAGGCCCGCACGCCGGCCGTGACCACGTCCAGGCCCACGGCCTTGAGCCGCATGGCCGCACCGGTCACCGCGAGCGTCGGCACGGGCGTCGACCTCACGAGGTGGGCCGCCAGGGCGTCGGCCTGGGCCCAGCCGGGAGCAACCAGGCCGCTGACGCCGTCCGCCGTCTCGGCGCAGTCGCCGATCGCGCTGACGTTCGGGTCGCTCGTGCGCAGGTCCTCGTCCACGACGATGCCGTGACGGACCGTGAGGCCGGCCTGTGCCGCGAGCTCGGTGCGGGGGACGGAACCGGTGGCCAGCACCAGCAGGTCGGTGCCGACGCGGGTGCCGTCGCCGAGGACCGCCGCGGCCACGTGCCCGTCCTGCACCTCGATGCCGCGGATCCTGGCGCGCGGCACGAGCCGCACCCCGAGGTCGGCGAGCGTGCGCCCGGCCACCTGCGCGACGTGCTCGTCGAGGTCGCGGTCGAGGATCCCGTCGCGGGAGGCGAGCACCGTCACCTCGAGCCCGCGACGACGCAGGCCGCAGGCCACCTCGGTCCCGATGGCGCCGGCTCCCACCACGCAGGCGCGGTCGGCGTTCAGGGCACCCGCGACGACGGCGCGGGCGTCGTCGATGCTCCGCAGCACGTGCACGCCGGGGACCGGCGGCCCGTCGGCGGTGTCCAGGCCCGGCAGGGGGAGCGTGCGCGCCCGTGCGCCGGTGGCCAGCACGAGGTGGTCCCACGCCAGCGTGGTGCCGTCGTCGAGGGTGAGCCGCTGAGCGGCGCGGTCGAGACCGGCCGCACGCACGCCCCGCAGCGCCTCGACGCCGGGGGTGGCCGGGAGGGTGAGGGCGGCCAGGTCGGTCCGACCCGCCACCAGCTCCGACAGCAGCACGCGGTTGTACGGCTCGTAGGGCTCCTCGCCGACGAGGACCACGTCGGCGTCCGGGCGCAGGCGTACCGCCTCGGAGGCGAACCGGTGGCCCACCATCCCGGCACCCACCACGACGATCCTCATGACTCGACCTCCAGCAGCGTGGTGGGCGCGCCGGTCGGTCGGCGGACGCCCGCCCCCGGCTCGACCCGTTCGACGGTCACGGCGCAGACCTTGAACTCCGGCATCCCCGAGACCGGGTCGGTGGCGTCGTTGGTGACGGCGTTCACGAGTCCGTCGCCGCCGAAGTGGAAGGGCGCGAAGACGGTGTCGGGGCGGATGTCGCGGGTCAGGCGTGCCGGGGCGACCATCGAGCCGCGGGTCGAGGTCACCCGGACCAGCTCCGCGGCGTCCACGCCGAGCCGTGCCGCCAGCGCCGGGTGCATCTCGACGTGGGCCTCGCCGGCGGCCTGGCGCAGCGCCGGGACCCGCCGGGTCTGGGCCCCGGACTGGTAGTGCTGCAGCAGGCGACCGGTGACCAGGTGGATGGGTGCGTCCTCGCGGACGGCGTCGTCGGGTCCGTCGGACGAGACCGGCACCATCGTGGCCCGTCCCGACGCCGTGGGGAAGCGCTCGGTGAACAGACGGGGGGTCCCGGGGTGCGTCGGATCGGGGCACGGCCAGTACAGCGCCTCGCCCCTGTCCAGCCGGTCGTGGGCGATGCCCGCGTAGTCGGCCCGTCCGCCGGCACTGGCACGGGCGAGCTCGTCGAAGACCTCCCGGGACTCGGTGGACCACGTGCCGGGGGCGTCGAGCCGCCGGGCCAGCTCGGCCCAGATCCAGAGCTCGTCGCGGACCTGGGGCGGTGCCGTGACCGCGCGTCGGCGCCGCAGCACGCGACCCTCGAGGCTGGTCATCGTCCCCTCCTCCTCGGCCCACTGCGTGACCGGCAGGACGTAGTCGGCCATCAGTGCCGTCTCGGAGGGCACCACGTCGCACACGACGAGCAGGTCGAGCGAGGCGAGCCGCTCGCGCACGGCACCGGCGCGGGGAGCGCTCACCACCAGGTTGCTCCCGTGCACGAAGAGTCCGCGCGGACCGTCCGCGGTGCCCAGCCCGGCCAGGAGCTCCACGGCGGGGACCCCGGACCGGGGGATGGCGTCGGGGTCGACACCCCACACCCCCGCGACGTGGGCCCGGGCGGCGGGGTCCTCGATCGACCGGTAGCCGGGGAGCTGGTCCGCCTTCTGCCCGTGCTCGCGACCACCCTGCCCGTTCCCCTGCCCGGTGAGGGCGCCGTAGCCACCACGCTCGGCGCCGGGCAGCCCGAGGGCCAGTGCCAGGGAGATCGCGGCCGACACCGTCGCGGTGCCGTCGGTGTGCTGCTCCGCGCCGCGACCGGTGAGCACGAAGGCGCCCCGTCCGCCACGGTGCGGGGAGGCGTCGGCCAGCCGCCGGGCGACGGCGCGGAGCTGCGGCTCCGGGACACCGGTCACCGAGGCCACGCGCTCGGGCCACCAGGAGGCCACGGAACGGCGGACCTCCTCCACCCCGTCCACGCGTTCGTGCAGGTAGGCGGTGTCGGCCAGGCCCTCACCGAGGACGACGTGCAGCAGGCCGAGCAGGAGTGCCAGGTCGGTGCCGGGAACGAGCTGCAGGTGGGTCCCCGCGCCGTCGTCGCACAGGCGAGCCGTGGCGGACCTCCGCGGGTCGACGACCACCAGCCCGCCCTGCTCCCGAGCGCCGGCGAGGTGCTGGACGGCCGGTGGCATGGTGTCGGCGAGGTTGCTGCCGAGCAGCAGCACGGCGTCGGCGTCCCGGAGGTCGGTGAGCGGGAACGGCAGACCGCGGTCGACGCCCAGCGACCGGTTGGCCGCCGCCGCGGCGGACGACATGCAGAACCGCCCGTTGTAGTCGACCATCCGCGTGCGGAGCGCCAGCCGTGCGAACTTGCCGAGCTGGTAGGCCTTCTCGTTGGTGAGACCGCCCCCGCCGAACACCGCGAGCGCATCGGGTCCGTGCTGCTCGGCGAGGCTGAGTGAACGGTCGGCGATGTCGTCGAGGGCCTCCTCCCAGCTCACCGGTCGAAGCCCCCGGGGCGTGCGCCGCAGCGGCTCCACCAGCCGGTCGGGGGTGCGCAGCAGCTCCGCCGACGTCCACCCCTTCTGGCACATGCCGCCGCGGTTCGTCGGGAAGTCGCGGGGCTCGGCGGCCAGAGGGTGGCCGCCGAGCCGCTGCGCGCACTGCAGGGCGCAGTAGGGGCAGTGCGTGTCGGTGTCGGTGATGGGGCTGGGGGTGTCGTGCACGTCAGACCTTCGCGCGGGCCATAGCGGACCGCGGCCGCAGGTAGACGGCCCAGGTGACCACCAGGCAGACCACGTAGAACGCCGCGAACAGGGCGAAGGCCGTCTTCACCGCGGAGACCGGGTCCGTGATCCACGGTGCACCGAACGTCATCGGGATGAGGAAGCCACCGATCGCACCGATGGCTCCGACGATGCCCAGCACGGCCGATGCCTCGCGCGTGGAGCGCAGGAGGGCGGCGCGACGCTCGGGCGAGCCCTCCGGCCCCGCCTGCTCGGCCTGCACCTTCCAGATGATGGGGATCATCCGGTAGGTCGACCCGTTGCCGACGCCGGAGGCCGCGAAGACGAAGAGGAAGGCGGCCAGGAAGAACCAGAACACCTGCTCGTTGGCCTCCACCGCGCTCGTCACGGCGGTCGGGTAGGTGAAGGTCTCCGGGTCGACGGTGGTCGGGTCGATCTTGGGCACGGGGGTCAGCCGGGTGAGGGTGAGCAGCACCGCGAGCGTGCCCACGGTCATGAGGGCGAAGGACACGACGGTGATCCGTGCTCCGCCGAACCGGTCGGCCAGCCAGCCGCCGAACGGTCGGGTGATCGAGCCGACGAGGGCGCCGAGGAAGGCGAAGGAGGCCACGTTGACGCCGATGCCGACGACGTCGGGCACGGGCTGGTTCCAGAAGTTGATCTTGATGAGCAGGGGCATCGCCGCGGAGAAGCCGATGAAGGAGCCGAAGGTGCCGATGTAGAGCAGCGCCATGATCCAGGTGTGCCGGTAGGTCACCACGCGCAGCTGCTCGCGGGGTCGTGACGCCGCCACCGACAGGTTGTTCATGAAGAAGAACGCGCCGGCCGCGGCCAGGACGGCCAGACCTCCCCACACGTAGGCCGCCCGCTCCAGCGCGATCCCGGAGCCGCTGGCCTGCACGAGTCCGAAGAGACCGGCGCCGCCGACCACGACGGGCAGGAACAGCTGGACCAGGGAGACACCGAGGTTGCCGCCGGCGGCGTTGAGACCGAGTGCCGCGCCCTTGCGGCTCGCCGGGTAGAAGAAGTTGATGCTGGCCATCGAGGAGGCGAAGTTCCCGCCTCCGACGCCGGCCGTCGCCGCGATGACGATGAAGACCCAGTACGGCGTGTCCGGCCGTTGCACGAACCAGGCGAAGAGCCCGGTCGGCACGAGCAGGAGCAGGGCGCTCACGACCGTCCAGTTGCGGGCACCGAACCGGGGCACGGCGAACGTGTAGGGCAGCCGGATGAGGGCGCCGACGAGGTTGGGAGCCGCGACCAGCCAGAACAGCTGCTGGGGGGTGAACGCGAAGCCGGCCGAGGCGAGGAAGGTGGCCGTGACGCTCCACAACAGCCAGACGGAGAAGCCGAGGTGCTCGGCGAAGATCGACCAGGCGAGGTTGCGCCGCGCGACCCGACGTCCCTGCGACTCCCAGAAGGCGGGGTCCTCCGGGTCCCAGTGGTCGATCCACCGGCCGGTGCGACGCTGCGGTGGCGGGGTCGCGGCCCGGGTCGGTGCCGACGGAGCGGAGCGGGGCGTGTCGAGCTCGATCGTCATGGACTTCCTCGTTCGATCCGGGAGGGGCCGAGGGGCCCCAGGACGTCTCGAACGCTAGGGACGACGTGTTTCGCGGCGCACCGCCCGACGTCAGGGCTCGGTAACACTGTCCGCACACGGTCGGGGGTGGCACTGTGAGATCGCCGGGTCGCCGAGCGCGCTGGGGCTCGCGTGGAAGGATCGGGGCATGACTTCGACCGACGCCACCGCCACCACCGAGACCGTCGACTTCTGGTTCGACCCGCTCTGCCCGTGGGCGTGGATGACCTCGCGCTGGATGCTCGAGGTGGAGCAGGTGCGCGACGTGCACACCGTGTTCCACGTGATGAGCCTGTCGGTGCTCAACGAGGACAAGGACGTCCCCGACGAGTACAAGGAGATGATCCAGGCCGGGTGGGGTCCGGTCCGGCTGGCCATCGCGATCGAGCAGCAGCACGGGCAGGAGAAGCTGCGCGCCTTCTACACCGCCATCGGCACGGCCCGTCACCCCGGCGGACGCGACTTCACGCGTGAGCTCTACGAGGAGGTCCTGGCCGAGGTCGGCCTGCCCGCCGAGCTCGCCGACGCCGCGGAGGACACGTCGCTCGACGACGCCGTCCGCGCCTCGCACGCCGACGGCATCGACCGGGTCGGCCAGGAGGTCGGCACCCCCGTGATCTCCGTCGCCGGCACCGCCTTCTTCGGCCCCGTGCTGTCGCCCGCGCCCAAGGGCGAGGACGCCGGCAGGGTGTTCGACGGCGCGCGGCTGCTCGCCGGGTACGACGGGTTCTACGAGCTGAAGCGCACCCGCGACCGCGACCCGATCTTCGACTGAGCGCGGGTGGACTCCGTGGGCGACGCTTCCCGGTGTCGCTCGCGGAGCCCGACGCGGGCCCCCGAGTCCTAGGCTGACCCCATGACGCTGCACCCCCAGGCCCGGGCCTACCTGGCGGCCCTTGGATCCGACGACGGCGGGCCGCCGCTGGACCTCGAGGCCGTCAGGGACATCCGCGCCCAGTCGCGGGCGGCCGCCCTGGAGCAGGACCGCATCGGCCTCGACCACGTGGCCGACGTGGACGCCGACGGCGTGCCGTGCCGGCTCTACCGTCCGAGGCTCGGCGCACCCGTGGCCCTCTACGTCCACGGGGGCGGCTGGGTCATGCACGACGTCGAGACGCACGACGTCTTCTGCCGGTACCTCGCGCACGTCACCGGTTGGGCCCTGCTGTCGGTCGACTACCGACTGGCTCCGGAGCACCCGTTCCCGGCGGGCCTCGACGACGTGGAGCGGGCCGCCCGGTGGCTCCGCGCGAACGGCCGCGGCCACCGGGTCGACACCGACTGGGTCCCCGCGATCGGCGACTCCGCCGGCGCCAACCTCGTCGCGGGCCTGTGCGTGCGCGACCCGGCACTCCTCGACCACCAGGTCCTGCTGTACCCCGTCACCGACCGCCGGGCCGACCTCGACCCGTCGCTCGAGAACGCCGCCCTCGGCATCGACGACATGACGTGGATGTGGGAGGCGTACGCGCCGGGGGACCGGGCCGACGAGCCCGAGGTGAGCGTGCTCCGCGCAGCCGACCTGGCCGAGCACCCGCCCGCCGTCGTCGTCACGTGCGAGCACGACGTGCTCCGTGACCAGGGCGAGGCGTATGCGGCAGCGCTCGCCGACGCCGGCGTGCAGGTCACCGCGCACCGGGCCCTCGGGATGATCCACTCCTTCTGGCGGCAGCCGGCCGTCTTCGACGCGTCACGGGCCCTCGTGGTCGCGGTCGGCGGGTGGCTCGACACGGCGCGGTCCACGGCACGGGAGGCGTGATCGCGGCTGGCATACTGTCGCGCGTGGTGGAGCAGGCCGAGCCGGGGCAGACCGAGCGCCCAGCCTGGCGCCGCTTTCTCGACCGGCAGCTCAGCCGCGAGCCCCTGGTGGTCGTCCCCACCCACGCCTACGGCCTGCGAGGCGTCGCGGACGGACCTCCGGCCCCGCACCGCCTGGTGCCGCTGCTGCGCACCGCGCTGCTGGGTGCGGCCTTCGCCGTCCTGGTGGTGCTCGCCCTCACCCGCCCGACGCCCCTCGTGGCGGTGCCCGGGGTCGTGGTGGCCGTCGCGCTCGCGGTCGGCGCGTCGGAGGGGACGCTGCGGCACTGGCGGCACCGCAGACGACTGCGTCGCGCCCTGGTCCGTCACGCCCCGACCACGGCGATGGCCTACGCCGGCAGGTCGGGCGGTCCGTGGCAGCTTCGCATGTGGGAGCCCTACCTGCTGCGCTCCGGTGAGCCGAACGTCATCATCAACCTGCACGCCAAGTACGTCGAGCGGATCCTGACCGAGGGCGACACCCCGCTGCGATCGCCCTTCGTGCAGCTGGGGTCACGGGGGATGAAGGACCTCGACGACGCTCTGGTCCCCAGCCTCCGCGCCTTCTTCTACGTGCAGAACGCCCAGACCAACGCCCGGTTCATGGCGCGCCGGGACATCACGCACGTGTGGCTCAACCACGGCGACTCCGACAAGCCGGCCAACTACAACCCCCGGCACGCGGACTACGACGTCCTCGTCGTGTGCGGCCAGGCGGGCATCGACCGATACGCCAACCACGGCATCCACGTGGATGCCGACAAGTTCGAGGTGCTCGGCCGCCCCCAGGCGTGGGACATCGAGCCCGCTCGCGGTGCCATCGGGTCCCTCGAGCAGCCGACCGTGCTCTACGCGCCGACGTGGCACGGCCTCGATCCCGCGGTCAACTTCTCCTCGCTGGAGCAGGGACCGAAGATCGTCGCCGCGCTCCTGCGACGCGGGGTGCGCGTGGTCTTCCGACCGCACCCGCTCAGCTACCGCTGGCGCATCCGACGGGCCGTGGTGCACGAGATCCACGGGCTGCTCGAGGCCGACCGGGCCGCCGGCGGTCCCGCGCACGTGTGGGGACGGCGCGCCGACGTCGAGTGGAGCGTGGCCGACTGCACGAACGCCTCCGACGCCCTCATCTCCGACGTGTCCAGCGTCGTGTCCGACTGGCTGCAGTCCGAGAAGCCGTACAGCATGACGGCGATGCGGTCGAGCGTCGAGGAGTTCCGCGACGAGTACCCCATCGCCCAGACCGCGTACGTGCTGCGCGGTGATCTCGAGAACCTCGACGAGGTCCTCGACGACCTGCTCGTGGACGACCCGCTGGCCGAGGCCCGGTCGGCTCGCAAGCGCTACGTGCTGGGGGAGTTCCGGGGCGAGGAGTCCGCCGACGCCTTCGCGGGGTTCGTGCGGCGCGTGGTGCGCGAAGGCCGCTGAACCGGCAACCGTCCGCTCTGGGACACTGTCCGCATGCGCGTGCACCTCGGAACCGACCATGCCGGCCTCGAGCTCAAGGACGCCCTCGCGGCGTGGCTCACCGACCACGGGTACGAGCCCGTCGACCACGGCGCGCACGAGTACGACGCCGACGACGACTACCCGCCGTTCTGCGTCGCGGCGGCCCAGGCCGCGGTCGACGAGCCGGGGTCGCTGGCGATCGTGATCGGCGGGTCGGGCAACGGTGAGCAGATCGCCGCCAACAAGGTGCGCGGCGCTCGAGCGGCGCTCGCCTGGAGCACGGAGACGGCCGCACTCGCCCGTGAGCACAACGACGCCCAGGTGATGGCCATCGGCGGGCGCATGCACACGTTCGAGCAGGCCGTCGAGATCGTCGAGACCTTCCTGACCACGCCGTTCAGCGGAGCCGAGCGTCACCAGCGCCGGATCGACCTGCTCGCCACGTACGAGTCCACCGGTCGCTTCGACTGAGGTCGGCGGGTCGGGCGTGGACCTCCGGCCCTGGTGCTGCAGGCCCGCCTGGGCGACCATGACGATGTAGACACCTCTCGGTGCCTCGCGTCGGGGACCAGGAGGCCGTGTGACCGCCACCCCGCACCACCACACGCTGAGGTCGATCATCGACCTCGCCGAAGGACCTCGTGAGGGTGCACTGCTGGTCGTGGGAGAGCCGGGGATCGGCAAGACCCGGTTGCTGAGCGAGGCGGTCGACGGCACGCCCGTCCCCTCCACCATGGTGCGCACCAACCCGCACGAGGCCGCGTACGCCATGTCCGGCCTGGAGTCGGTGCTGGTGGGGCTTTCGATGCACCTGGCGCCCGACCTCGAGCGTCGGGCCGCGTCGATGGCGGAGGGACCCGGCCAGGAGCTCGACGCGGCCCACCACGTGCTCGACGTGATCCAGGCGATGCGACTGCCCGCGACGCTGCTGCTGGTCGACGACGTCGACCGGATGGACGCGCACAGCCAGGCCGTGCTCGGCCTCGTGGCCGGTCGCCTGTTGCACACGGGGCTCCGGCTCGTGGTGACGGCTCGGACGATGTCGGCGAGCGCGCCGCTGGGTGGGATCCCCCGCCGAGAGCTGCGCCCGCTGCCGCCCGACGTCCTCGCCGACGAGGTCCGCGACCCGGGACACGAACCGTCGGAGTCGACCGTGCGCGTGCTCTCGACCTACTGCCGCGGCAACCCGAGCCTGCTGCGCGAGCACCTGGAACGTCTCGACCCGGACCAGGCGCGAGGTGACGCCTGGCTCCAGCTCCCGCCGCGCGGTGGCTCGTGGTCCGCCGTGCTGACCGCTCCGATCCTCGACGGCCTGGACGCGAGGCAGCGGACCGCCCTCGACGTCGTGGCCCTCTCGTCCCTCGCGCACCCCCTGGTCCTCGGGCTCGTCGACTCCGGACTGCCCGGCGCGGTCGACGAGCTGGTGGACGAGGGTGTCCTGAGCCGTAGGGGCCAGCACGTCGCGTTCCGGGACGCCCGCCTGCGCTCCCGGATCTACTGGTCCCAGTCATCGGCATCGCGCCGTGAGGGGCACGCGCGTCTCGCCGCTGCGGCCCGGGGACGCAGCGAGCACCTCGAGGCGTGGCACGGGAGCTTCGACGGCGAGCCCGTCGGGGTGGAGGCGCTCCTGCGCAGCGCGGTCGGGCTCGTCGCGTCGGGCGACGTCGCGGCCGCGGTCGAGCTGGCCGAGCGGGCGCTGCAGCGGGTGGAGCACGTCGACCGGCACCTCGACACCATCATCGGTCTCTGCTCCCAGCTCCTGCGCCACGGCGAGGTGGTGCTGGCCGCGCGCTACAGCCACCACCCGCAGGTCGTCGACATCACGGCCACCCAGGCGCTGCGCCTGGCCTTCTTCGAGCTGGTGCACGAGATGGTCACGTCGCAGCAGCTCGTCGACGACCAGGTGCGGGCCCTGGCCGAGCTGCACGCCGGGAACGCCCCCGACACGGCGGCCGGCCTCCAGCTCGCAGCCGCATGGTTCCGCGCCGAGCGGTGGGAGACGGCGGAGGCGCGGGCGCTTCTCCCGTCCACCGCCGCCACGGAGGGACGGCTCTCGGACAAGACCGTCGACCAGCTCGGGATCACCATCGCGGCCCTCGACGCCATCGACGGCGTGAAGTCGACCGAGGGGGCCACCGTGACCGGCCTCGGGTCGCTGGACGGCAGCGAGCCGGCGCCCCTGCTGATGCAGGCGCGGGCGCACTCCCTGGCCGAGCGACACGGGGAGGCGCGCGACCTCTTCAACATCGTGCTGCACTACCCGACCGCCCTGGACCCGGTGTGGACCGACCTGGCCCGGCTCGGCGCCGTCGGGAACGAGGTGGCGGCCGGTCAGTTCCGACGGGCCCGCGAGTGCGCGACCGCGTGGGACCCCGACTCCCCGTGGGCAGGGCTGCGGTCCTCCGGGCAGCTGTACGTGCGCGCCTGGATCCAGTACTCGGTCGGACGCACCGACGACGCCGACGAGGTCCTGCAGCGGTCCAGTGAGCTGGCCTCGCTGGAGGGTGCACCCGCCACCATGGCCCGGGCGCTCGCCCTGAGGGGGACGATCGCCCTCCTCCGGGGTGACGCGGACACCTCGGTCACCCTGCTGCGCCAGGTCACCGGCTACGCCGCCCGGTTCCGCAATCCCACCCTCCTGCGTCAGTGGGCCGACTACGCGGAGGCGTGTGTCGCGACGGGTCGGCACCGGGAGGCGACCCGGCTCCTCTCCTCCCTCGAGGCCCGGCAGGCGGCCCATCCGAGTCGGTGGGCGGCCCTCGCGATCGCGCGCATGCGGGCGCTCACCGCCGAGGGTGAGGCGTCCCTGCCGCTCTTCACCGCCGCGGCCGGCCTGTTCGAGCCGGGCGAGTCCCCGTACGAGCAGGGCCGCACGCTCGCGGTGATGGCCACCCGGCTCACCGCGCTCGGCCACGCGCACGAGGGTGCCCGGGCCCGGACCCTGGCCGTCGCCGCGTTCGACATCGCGGGGGCCACGGGGTGGGCGGTCCGCGGAGCGTCCGAGCACGGCATCGAAGCCACTCCCGTCAGGGACCAGCTCAGCGACGAGGAGTGGGTCGTCGCCACTCACGTGAAGGACGGCCTGCGCACCCGCGACATCGCCGCGGCGATGTTCATGTCGGTCCGCACGGTGGAGCTGAGGCTCACGGCGATCTACCGGAGGATCGGGGTGGCGTCGCGCTCGGAGCTCGTCGCGGAGATGCTGCGCGAGGGCGGCTAGACCCGAGCCGTCGGTCGCGCTCCGCTCCGCCGTCGGCGGTGTCCCGCACACCTGGATGCGGGCCGCGGCGGGCCACGTGCGGGTGTCCGGCTGCGCCCCGCACGCCTGAGCGATTCGGCTTCTCAGCCTGTGGGCGTCGGGGCCAGAGTGGCGTCCAGGACGGCGCACGGGGCGCCGACGAGAAGGAGCACCCCATGACGCTCGCCGACTCCCCCCAGACCCAGCTGGCCACGGCACGCCGCCGTCCTCCGACCTCGGTCGTCACGTCCCGGGCGTCCCGGCGCAGCGTGCTGAAGCACCTGTTCCCCTTCGACGTCGCCGTCGTCGGGCTCGGCCGGGTCGGACTGCTGACGGCGCTCGCCCACCACAGGGCAGGATCGCGGGTCCTCGCGCTGGACGTCCCGGCGCCGAGCCGGGCGCCGGACGACGTCGGACCTGCCGGCCAGGACCTCCTGCGTCTCGCCACGACCCTCGGTCTGGACACGTTCACGGTCTCGCCCGACCTAGCCCGCGCCGGCGACGCGCGAGCCGTGGTGGTGTGCGGGCCGACACCCGACGACGACGACGCCCCCGACGTCGAGCTCCTGCGAGCCCTGTGCGCCGTGGTGGTGGACCAGGCGGTCCCCGGCCAGCTCATCCTCCTCACCTCCACGGCGTACGTGGGGTGCACGGAGGACCTCCTGGTGAAGCCGCTGCGCGACCGCGGGCTCGAGCCGGGATCGTCCGTGCACGTCGCCTTCAGCGCCCGACGCCGGATCGGGGGACGCGGCGCGACGGCGAAGGAAGCAGGCCCCCGCGTGGTCGCCGGATGGACGTCGGCCTCAGCGCAGCGTGCCGCCCAGCTCGTCGGTCGGTGCGAGCAGGAGGTCCACGTGGTGCGCACGCTGGGTACCGCCGAGCTGACCAAGCTCCTGGACGACACCTACCGTGCCGTCGGCGTGGCCCTCGACGACGAGTTCGATCGCATCGCGCCCGGCGTCGACACCGTGCGTGGATCGACGTCGACGACGGCCGGGGACACCGCGTGACCAGCGGGACGAACCGGTCCGTCGTCACCGGCGGCGCGGGGTTCGTCGGAAGTCACCTGGTCGAGCTGCTCCTCGAGCGGGGCGACGAGGTGGTGGTCCTGGACGACCTCTCGACGGGCGACATCAGGAACCTCGCGACGGTGCTCGACCACCCACGGTTCCACCTGAGATCGGGCTCGGTCATGGAGAAGTCGGAGGTGCGGTCCGCGGTCAGGGGTGCGGATCGCATCTTCCACCTCGCAGCTGCCGTCGGGGCGCACGCGGCCCTCGGCTCGCCTCTCGCGGGCATGCGGATCAACATCCACGGCACCGAGAACGTCCTCGACTCCGCGTTGGACTCCAGTGCCGAGGTCCTGCTGGTGTCCACGGCGGAGGTGTTCGGCAAGAACGCGATCGACACCCTGTCCGAGGACAGCGACCGGGTCCTGGGCACGCCGCTTCGCTCGCGGTGGACCTATGCCGCGGCCAGGGGCATCAACGAGGCCTACGGCCACGCCTACTGGACCGAGCGCGGTCTGCCGGTCCGCATCGTCCGGCTGTTCGACACCATCGGTCCGCGTCAGGTGGGCCAGTACGGCATGGTCGTGCCGCACCTGGTCGCCGAGGCCATGGCCGGCGAGCCCATGACCGTGTTCGGGGACGGCGAGCAGACCCGGTGCTTCGCCTACGTCGGCGACGTGGTGCCCGCGATGGTCGCCGTGCAGGAGTCGAAGGGCTCGATCGGCCGGGCCTACAACATCGGGGGCACCGAGGCGTTCAGCGTCAACCACCTCGCGCGCCGCGTCGCGCGGGTGACGCGGAGCCACAGCCGGATCGTCCACGTCCCGCAGGCGGACAGGCAGGGGTCCGGCAGGGAGGACCAGCACCGGCACGTCCCGGACAACACCGCGGTCCGGCGCCTCGTCGGGTACGCGCCCACGACCACCTTGGACGAGATGATCGCTCGGATCGCCGAGACCCTGGGGGCCCGACGGGTCCGCCGGCCGAGGATCGGTCGGGCGGCGAGGTCGGGTTGATCGACGGTGGGTCTCCGGAGGGCGCGCTGCGGCGGATGGGTCTCCGGCGGACGGACGAGGTGCCACCGACGGGCGCCGTCATGCGTCGACGGCTGGTCGCACCGCGATGCCGGCCGCGCTGCCGACGTCTCTGGCCCTAGGCGTCGTCTCGGCCCTGCTCGGCCTCGCGCAGCACGATGTGGGCCGCCTCGCTCAAGGTGACCTCGGCCTCCTCGGCTCGCCTGCGCAGGAGGTCGTACGCGTCGGCGGTCGTGGAGTCGTGCAGGTACGCGAGCGCACCCTTGGCCTGCTCGACGGCGATCCGGCCGGTCAGTGCGTCGTCGATCCGCTGGACGGCGGTCCGCACCGAGACGGGGTCCGCGTGGACGATGACGAGCATGGCGAGGTCGGCGAACGCCTGCAGGTGGACGGCCTGGGCGGCGTCGAAGTCGCCCGGCACGGTGCGCACGAGGCCCACGGCACCGAGCGGCTGGCCGCCCCAGCGCAGCGGCACGGCCAGGGCGGAGCAGACCCCCACAGTCTCCATCGCGGCCGTGAGGTCGGGCCACGGATGGGTCGTGCTCGAGATGTCGGGCATCGTGACGGGCCTGCCGTGCGTCCACGCCTCGAAGAGCGGACCCTCGGCGGCCTGGACGTCGTGCAGCGTGAGCAGGTCCTCGCGGTGGGACGACGACGTCAGGACCTCGAGGCGGTCGTGCCGGTCGGCGACGGCCACCGAGCACGCCACGGCGCCGAAGGCCTGCGTGACCTCCTCGAGCAGCGCGGTCAACGTTCCTGCGACGTCGTGGGGGATGACGAGTGAGGCCGACACCGTGGAGAGTGCGCGTGCCATGTCGCTCATCAGTCGCCTCCGATGCGAAAGTCCGTGTAGTCGATTCGACGCGCGATGACGTCGGCCGCCACCACGCTGACGTCCTTGTCGTGAGCGTACGCGTGTGCCCGGATCAGGGCGACCGCATCCTCCGGGCTGACTCCGAGCTGGGCGATCACCATGCCGCTCGCCTGGTGCAGCTGTGATCGTACCGACCACGCCTCCGTGTCGCTGGTGACCGGGGCGAGGACGCTCGAGTCCTGGAGCAGTGCGGTGCCGACGGCGTCGGCAACCTCCTGCACGGTCTCGAGCTCCTCCTCGAGCGGCCCGTGGGCGCGGTGCAGCGTCAGGACGCCGACGACGAGGCGACCGGGACGCATCGGGACGGACCAGATGGTGCCCTCGAGGTCGTTGCTCATCACGGCGAGGGCGGGCCAGTGGTCGGCGGAGACGTCGCCGAGGCGGACCGTGACCAGCTCGCCGGTACGGCTGGCCGTGAAGGCGGGGCCTTCTCCGGCGACCTCCTGGAGCTCCTCGTATCGCTGGGTCACGTCGTCGGTCGCGCACAGGAGCTCGTGCTTGGTGTTCAGGAGTGCGGCGGAGATCGATGCCCCGTCGGCGCCGACGACGATGCGGGCGGCCTCGCACAGGCGCGGAGCGACGTAGCTGGACTCGTCGAACGACGCGAGGAGCGAGGCGAACCGCACCAGTGCGCGCCGACTGTTGCCGAGCTCCATCGGAGACTCCTCACCCGCCGCGTCACGTCCCAGGAGGGTCGCACGTCTGACACGTATCCCTCATCATGACAGGAGGCGTCACAGGAGTCACGGCCCGACCCCGCCATCGGCCCGCACCTTCCAGGACGGTCGACTGGCGCGTCCGACCCGCATGGCTACGCTCGCCTGGTGGCTCTCTCCCGCGGCGTCCCCGACCTTCGGAACCGTCGTGCCTGAGGGGCACACCCTCCACCGCCTGGCCGGGCGCCTCACGAAGACCTTCACCGGCGACCGGGTGCGCTCGAGCAGTCCGCAGGGCCGTTTCGTCGACGGAGCCGGCCGGCTCGACGGGCTGGTGCTCGCCGGTGCCGACGCGTGGGGCAAGCACCTGCTGGTGCGGTTCGAGGGCCTCGACGAGCAGGTGCACGTCCACCTCGGCCTCTACGGGGCGTTCCGGATCTCGAAGCACGCCGAGGGCGAGGTCCCCGAGGTGAAGGGCCAGGTGCGCTGGCGTCTCGAGGGCCCGGCGGAGTGGCCCACGCGCACGGCGGACCTGCGGGGTCCCACGGCGTGCGAGCTGCTGCTGCCCGGAGAGGTGGAGGCGCTCGTCGCGCGGCTCGGTCCCGACCCGTTGCGGGCGGACGCCGAGCCCGACCGCGCCTGGCAGCGGATCCACCGCTCGAGGGCGCCGATCGCGACCTTGCTCATGGACCAGTCGGTGGTCGCCGGCATCGGCAACGTGTACCGGGCGGAGGCACTGTTCCGGCACCGCATCGACCCGTTCCTGCCCGGCCGGGACCTGCCCGAGCCGATCTGGGACGCCCTCTGGGCCGACCTCGTCGCCCTGATGCGAGAGGGCGTGCGCAAGGGTCGGATCGACACCGTCCACGTGGCGCACGGCCCGGCCGTCATGGGTCGGCTCCCGCGACGCGACGACCACGGCGGCGAGGTCTACGTCTACCGTCGCGACGGGCGGGAGTGCTACGTCTGCGGCGACGAGGTGCGCACCCAGGTCCTCGCGGCAAGGAACCTGTTCTGGTGCCCCACGTGCCAGGCCGCGGGTACGCTCGGCCGGTGAGATCACGTCTTCGCCGCGCCCGGCACACCGTGGGGCGCTACGTCGACGACCGGGTCGTGCGCTGGCAGACCGGCACCCAGGAGGGTCAGGTCGCGGTCCTCGGGGTGCTGGCGGTCCTCAGCGCGGTGATCCTCGCCCTCTCCATCGTGTCGTACCCGGTGTTCCCGGCCTTCACCTTCGTGATCCCGCTGCTGCTCGGCAGCATCACCCTGCGCTTCAAGCCGTTGCTCGTGCTGGTGGGCACGATCGCGCTGTTCGTGGCCGTCACGGTCACCGTCGAGTCGCTCGAGACGGGCATGACGACCAACCGGGTGAGCTCGCTCGTGATGATGACCGTCGTGGCCGGCATCCAGCTGTGGGAGGCGCGACGTCGGCGGAGCGGACTTCCCGGTCCGCTGGGCGAGGCCATGCTGGTCGACCTCCGAGACCGGCTGCAGGCTCAGGGCAAGGTCCCGCCCCTGCCGGCTCCGTGGCACGCGGAGTCCGCGATGCTGACCGCGGGCGGGGTGCACTTCTCCGGTGACTTCATGGTCGCCAACCTGAGCGAGGACGAGCGGAAGCTCGAGATGGTGCTCGTCGACGTCTGTGGGAAGGGCGTGGCCGCGGGGACCCAGTCGTTGCAGCTCGCCGGGGCCCTCGGTGGTCTGATCGGGGCGCTGCCGCCGCTCGCCCTGTTCGCGGCCGCCAACGACTTCCTCATGCGGCAGGACTGGGACGAGGGCTTCGCCACGGCGGTGCACGTGACGATCGACCTGCGCAGCGGGGACTACGGGATCATCAACGCCGGCCACCCGCCGGCGCTGCACTGGCACCCCGGCGCATCGGACTGGAAGACCGACCACGCCCGCGGCACGGCGCTCGGCATCCTGCAGCACCCCGACTTCCACGAGACCCGAGGGACCCTCGCGTCGGGGGAGGCCCTGCTGTTCTTCACCGACGGCGTGGTGGAGTCCCGTGAACAGGGCGTGGAGGAAGGCGTCGAGTGGCTCCGGTCCGTGGCCGCGCGTGCCGTGCGACCCGGCTTCGAGGGCGCCGCCGGCCGCATCATCGGACGGGTGAAGACCAAGGACGACGACCGAGCGGTGCTCCTGCTCGCACGTCGCGACTGACCCGCGGGCCGCAGCATCACCGGCCACGCGCATGTGGCATCCTGGAGTCGCTTCGGCCCCGAGAGCGGACGTAGCTCAATTGGTTAGAGTCTCTGCCTTCCAAGCAGAATGTTGCGAGTTCGAGTCTCGTCGTCCGCTCTCGGGGCCGAAGCCTGTTCCCAGCCGCGGGGCGTGGTCGAGCAACATGGGTCAGTGCTGGCCGGGCAGCACGAGTGCCCCGACCGATGGGTCGGGGTGCCGTGGTGGATTCGTCAGGGTCGCCAGCGCTGGTTTCGTTGCCAGGTGTCGGAGCCGGGGAGCTTCCACTCGACGTGGCCGTCATCGGGATTGATCCGGCCTGACCACTGTTGGTCGTGAACTCGGTGGTGGTGGAACGAACAGAGGAGGGCGCCGTCTCTGATGTCGGTGGTCTTGGAGATGGCGTAGGGATTCAGGTGGTGGGCTTCGGTCCACCGTGAGTCGCGGTCGCATCCGGGTGCGGTGCAGCCGCCGTCTCTCTTCTCCATCGCTCGTCGGGACGACCTGTTGAAGTAGCGGTTCGCGCTGCCGAGGTCGATCGGGAGTGAGGTGCCGTTGAGGACCATCGGGACGATCTGGGCGCTGCAGGCCAGTCGCCTCGCCTCGTCGGAGAGGCCGGCGGCCTTCACACCTCCGACGAGGGTGTCGAGGTCCAGGTTCACGGTCACGACGGCACTCACACCACCGTTGGACGGCAGGGAGTCGGCGGGGAGGTGCTCGACGAGGGTGGCGAAGGCGTGTCCGAGGCGCTGGGGGTAGGTCTGCCCGAACCCCACCTCGTCCATCTCGCCGGTGGCGGCGTTGACGGTCCCGACCTTCTGGTGTGGTGCGGCGAGCGCGTCGAGCGCGGTCTTGAGCATGGCGCCCTGGGCTTCGGGGAGGGTGAAGCGTCCGGTGACGGTGCCGTCGTTGTTGTCCCACATGGAGAACGACGTCTTCTTGCGGGCTTCGTCTTCGCGGCGGCGGAGGATCTCGTCCTCGTCGGCGTCGACCTCATCGGTCGTGTTGCGGTAGGTCTCGGTGATCCGGGCGGCCCTGCGGCGCAGGTCCTTGAGCGTCAGCTTCTGCGCGTCCTTCAGCAAAGTCTCTTCGCATCGCTCACGCTGTTCTGCGGTCACGTCGTCGGGCAGATTGGCCAGGGCGCGGGAGATGAGGTCGGCCTGCTTGGTGCTGATCACTCCGGAGGCGAGCGCGTTCTCGATGAGGGTGGTCTGCTCCTCGATCCGCTGCGCGGTGTTCACCAACGCGTCGGCACCGCTGCGGTCACCCCCGAAGTCGATCGAGATCGTGGCTCCGGTGGAGGTGCCCGTTCCCGGTCGCGGACCGTCACCATTGGCTGCGGCCTTGCGGGCCTTCTCGAGCACCCGGGCCGCAGCCATCTTGTGAGCGCTGATCCTGGCTTCGATCTTCGCGAGGCGGGTGAGGAGCTG